>NZ_FCOA02000002.1 GCF_001544875.2 Caballeronia hypogeia | reverse complement strand
ACCGGCAAGATCGTCGCGCCGCAACTGTACGTGGCCGTCGGCATCTCGGGCGCGATCCAGCATCTCGCGGGCATGAAGGACTCGAAGGTCATCGTCGCGATCAACAAGGACCCGGAAGCGCCGATCTTCAGCGTAGCCGATTACGGTCTCGTCGGCGATCTCTTTACCGTCGTGCCCGAACTCGCGAGCATCCTGTGACGATGGAACGTGCGCCCTTACATACGCGGCAGATCACGCTGCAAGGCTTCAAACGCGCGGACGGCCTCTACGACATTGAAGGCCGTCTGCGCGATACGAAGTCGTACGATCGAGCGTCACATGGCGTGATCGTCAAGGCGGGCGAACCGGTGCACGAGATGATGCTGCGCATCACGACAGGCATCGACTTCGTGATACGTGACGCGCATGCCGAATCGATCACCGTGCCTTATGTCGGACATTGCGAAACGATCACGCCCGAGTATCGCAAGCTAAAGGGCATGAAGCTCGCGCCGGGCTTCATGCGCGAGATCAGGAGCCTGTTCGGCGGCGTTCAGGGTTGCACGCATCTGACCGAACTCATAGGCGCCGTGGCGACCGCTGCATTCCAGACCATGAGCGAGGAAGTCAACGCGAGTGGCGCCACGCGGCCGTTTCAGCTCGACGGTTGCCACGCGCTGCGCACCGACGGCCCGCTCGTGAAAGCATTTCATCCGAAGTGGTATACGGCGCCACAGCGCGCGTGACTTGGTGCTGACTCAGCGCAGCGCGTCTTCCACCAGCTCGATCCAGTGACGCACGCCTGTGCGTTGCGCTCCCGCCAGATGCGTTTGACAGCCGATATTCGCCGTGACGATCTCATCGGGCGCGCCGCTTTCGAGCGCATCCATCTTGCGGTCGCGCAGTTGCTTCGACAGCTCCGGCTGCGTGATCGAATACGTGCCCGCGGAACCGCAGCACAGATGCGCATCGGGCACGGCGGTGAGGTCGTAACCGAGACGCGTGAGAATCGCTTCGACCGCGCCCCCGAGCTTCTGCGCATGCTGCAATGTGCAGGGACAATGAAAGGCGATGCGCCGGCGTTGTTCGGAGTCGGGCGCTTCGAGTGACTCGAGCGGCTCCGCACCGAGTACTTCGACGAAATCGCGCGCCAGTTCGCTTACGCGCGCCGCTTTGGCCGCGTAATGCGGATCGTCGCGCAGGAGGTGCCCGTATTCCTTGACGAACGCGCCACAACCGCTTGCGGTCTGCACGATCGCTTCCGCGCCGGCTTCGATCGCGGGCCACCATGCGTCGATGTTGCGCCGCGCGCGCATCAGCCCCTTTTCCTGCGCGTTCAGGTGATAGTCGGTGGCCCCGCAACATCCGGCCTTCGATGCATCGATCACGCTGATGCCGAGCCGGTCCAGCACGCGGGCCGCTGCCGCGTTAGTGTTCGGCGACAGCGAAGGCTGCACGCAGCCTTCGAGCATCAGCACGCGTCGCGCATGCCGTGCGGGCGGCCGAGGCTTCGCGGTCACCGTGCCCGCCGGAATCTTGTGCCGCAGCGATGCGGGCAGCAACGGACGCGCGATACGCCCGGCCTTCAGGAGCGCATCGAAGACGGCTGGGCGCGGAATCACCTGACGCAAGCCGCCGCGCAACATGCGCTCGCGCGCGGGACGCGGCACACGGCGCTCCAGTTCGGCGCGGCCGATATCGAGCAGCGCGTGATACGTGACGCCCGAGGGACAGGTCGTTTCGCAATTGCGGCACGTGAGACAGCGGTCCAGATGCAACTGCGTCTTGTCGCTGACCGGCTCGCCTTCGAGCATCTGCTTGATGAGATAGATGCGCCCGCGCGGACCATCGAGTTCGCTGCCCAGCAATTGATAAGTCGGGCACGTGGCGTTGCAGAACCCGCAATGCACGCATGAGCGCAGAATGTCTTCGGCTTCCTTTGCGCGCGCGAGCGTTTTGGCTTCGTCGCTGAGATTCGTTTGCATGGCTTGTGCGAGTCGGTGACGTCAATAGTCCGCGTACATGCGGCCGGGATTGAATACGCCGTGTGGATCGAGGCGTTGCTTCAGTTGCCGGTGAACGCGCATGAGCGGCGCAGCGAGCGGATGAAATGGCTCGCTTGCCGCGCCGGGCGAGAAGCAGGTCGCATGACCGCCCGCAGCGCTGGCGATGCCGCGGATCACATCGGCGGAGGCATCGCTCCTGAGCCAGCGTTGAGCGCCGCCCCAGTCGAGCATGACCGCGCCGGGCAGGTCGATGAGCGGCGTATCGTTGGGCAGGGATAAACGCCAGAGCGGGCGAGCATCGTCGAAGAACGGCAGGCGACGTTCGCGCAGATCGGCCCAGAAACACGCATCGAGATGCTCTCCGCCGATGCGTTCGACGGCCGCACGCACCGAACCCGTGCCGCCTTCGAGGCGTACATGCAGACGGCCATCGACATGACACGCGCCGCTGACGGGCAACGCCGCCTCGCGCCAGGCGGAAAGCTCGCGCATGGCCTCGCCGGGTTCCAGCGCCAGAGTGAGGCACCTCGTTTCGCGTGGCTTCGGCAGAACTTTCAGCGAGACCTCGGTGAGAAGACCGAGACAGCCGAAGCTGCCGCTCATCAGGCGCGATACATCGTAGCCCGCGACGTTTTTCATGACCTGGCCGCCGAAGCGCAGATGCTTGCCTTCGCCGGTCACGACACGGCAGCCGAGCACGAAGTCGCGCACCGAGCCCGCCCACGGACGACGCGGTCCCGCCAGTCCCGTCGCCACCACACCGCCGATGGTCGCCGCTTCGCCATGTGTGGACGGCTCGCATGGCAGCATCTGGCCAGCTTCATCGAGGATCGCGTTCACTTCGGCAAGCGGCGTGCCGGCGCGCGCGGTAATCACGAGTTCGCTCGGGTCATAGCTGACGATGCCGCGATGCGAGCGCGTGTCGAGCGCTTCCGCCTGGACCGGTCTGCCGAGAAACGCCTTGCTGTCGCCGCCATGAATGCGCAACGGCTGCTTGCGCGCGATCGCGCGCTGCACTTGATCGACGAGGCGCGCGCTGTCGTCGATTGAGATGAGGTCGCGTCGCATCAGAAGCGCTCCAGTTCGGGATGAGGCAATGCGCCGTGGTGCACGTGCATCGAGCCGAATTCGGCGCAGCGATGCAGTGTCGGCACGTTCTTGCCGGGGTTCAGCAGCCCGTCGGGATCGAACGCGGCCTTCACGGCATGAAAGAACGTGAGTTCGTCGCTATTGAATTGGGCGCACATCTGGTTGATCTTTTCGCGGCCCACGCCATGCTCGCCCGTGATGCTGCCGCCCACTTCGACGCACAGTTCGAGGATGCGCGCGCCGATGATCTCGGCGCGTTCCGTTTCGCCAGGTGCGTTGGCGTCGAAGAGAATGAGCGGGTGCATGTTGCCATCTCCTGCATGGAACACGTTTGCAACGCGCAGCCCATATCGTTCCGACAGTTCCGCGATGCCGCGCAGCACGCGCGACAACTCGCGGCGTGGAATCGTGCCGTCCATGCAGTAATAGTCGGGCGAGATGCGGCCCACCGCCGGGAACGCGTTCTTGCGGCCCGCCCAGAAGCGCTGGCGCTCGGCTTCGTTCGCAGCGAGGCGGATCTCGGTCGCGCCCGCCGTGCGCAGAAGCGCTTCCACGCGCGCGCAGTCTTCATCGACGTCCGATTCCGCGCCATCGACTTCGCAGAGCAGGAGCGCCTGGGCATCGACGGGATAGCCCGCATGGATGAAGTCCTCGGCGGCGCGAATCGCGAGGTTGTCCATCATCTCCAGGCCGCCGGGGATCACGCCCGCCGCGATGATCTGCGCGACTGCATCGCCGGCCTTCTCGACGTCCTCGAAACTGGCGAGGAGGACCTTGGCGCTCTGCGGCTTCGTCAGCAATTTGACGGTCACTTCGACGACCACGCCGAGCATGCCTTCCGAACCGGTGATGAGCGCGAGCAAATCGAAGCCGGGTGAATCCAGTGCTTCGGAGCCGAGCGTCAGGCGAACGCCATCGATCGTCACGATCTCGACGCGCAGGATGTTATGCACCGTGAGACCGTACTTGAGGCAATGCACGCCGCCCGCGTTCTCCGCCACATTGCCGCCGATGGAGCATGCGATTTGCGAGGAAGGATCGGGCGCGTAATACAGACCATGGGGCGCGGCCGCCTGCGAGATGGCGAGATTGCGCACGCCGGGCTGCACGCGCGCGATGCACGCTTGCGCGTCGATCCCGATGATGCGGTTGAAGCGCGACATCACGAGCAGGATGCCCTTTTCCAGCGGCAACGCACCGCCCGACAGACCCGTGCCCGCGCCGCGCGCGACCACCGGCACGCCATGGGCGTGTGCGTATTCGAGCAGCGTCTGCACCTCGTCGACGGTGCCGGGCAGGGCGACGAGCATTGGCGTGATGCGATAGGCGGAAAGGCCATCGCATTCGAAAGGGCGCAAATCCTCTCTGGAATGGAGAAGCTGAAGATCGGGAAGCAGCGCCTCGAGGTCGCGCACGATCGCGGCCTTGTCGTGATCGCGCAGCGGGCCGTCGAGCTTTTCGTCGTATGCGTAGGACATGCGGTGTCTCCGGTGGGACGCGGGTGCGTGCCCACGTATGCTTTGGGGCGATTCTTGCGGGTCCGCGCCGCAATGTCGATTCCTTTTCGGCTGGTAATACCAGTTTGTGAACTTGCTCGTGTGCCGAATGTCAGCTTGGATAGCGCAGGTAAAAGGCGAAGCGAAGGCCGATAAGCGAACGGCGTGCTACCATTTTTCACTGGTAATACCAGCGGTGAGCGCGATGAACGAAGCAGACGGAAGCAAACGGAAACTGGCGGATGTGGTCGTCGAACGCATCGAGGCGCTGATCGTCGATGGCGTGTTGAAGGTCGGGCAGACGCTGCCGTCCGAGCGGCGGCTGACGGAGAAGCTCGGCGTGTCACGGACCGCGCTGCGCGAGGGCTTGAAGATTTTGCGGGCGCGGGGATTGATCGAGACGTCGCAGGGCAAAGGTTCGGTCGTCGCGAAGCTGACCGCCGAGCCCGTTCAGACGCCAATGATGCATCTGCTCGGCTCGCAACCGCGCACGCTTTACGATCTGCTGGAAGTGCGCGAAATGCTCGAAGCGGAGGCGGCGCGTCTCGCGGCGCTGCGTGGCACGGCGGCCGATCACATCATGATCCGGCGGCGCTACGATGAACTCGTCGCCGCCGACATGCACGAAACCGATGCATCGACTCATGCGCGGCTCGATCACGCGTTTCATCTGGCGATTTGCGAGGCGTCGCACAATCCCGTGCTCGTTCACACGCTGGGCATGTTGAACGACCTGATGCTGAGCGCGGTGTATGCGTCCGTGAACAACCTCTATCACCGCGAGCCGCAGAAGCGCCTGATCGACAGGCAGCACGCGCGGCTCTATAACGCCGTGACCGGCATGCTGCCCGAGCAGGCGCGGCGCGCGGCGGGTCAGCATGTCAGGAGCGTGCGCGACAGCCTGGCCGAGATCGAGCGCGAGGAAGAGCGGCTCGTGCGCTCGACTTTACGGCTGGAAGGATGGAGTTGAGGGGCAGGCGCTCATGGCGCTCATGGCGCGAGCCAACCCCGGTTGATCGGCCACGCAAGCACCTTGCGATACAGGGCGATCAGCACGCGCATCAGCGTGGCGCCCGCGCGGGCCCACAGCGGGGCGACGAGCATATACGCCACGCATGCGACGCCCGCCGCGCCTGCCATATCGAGCGGAAAGTGCACGCCGACGCGCACGCGCGCCCACGCGATCATCAGGCCGGCCAGCGCAACCAGCATCCCGTTACGCCAGAGCCTCGCGAGCAAAAACGTCAACGCGACGCTCGCGCAGACGGTCGCGTGATCGCTGGGAAACGACGAGTCCGGCGCGTGCTCGATGAACGTGTGCCCGAGCCCGATCATGAACGGCCTTGGATGCATCCAGACCAGGCCGATCAACTGATTGAAGCCGAGCGCGAGCAGCGCGACGCAACATGCGCGCACGGCTGCGTCGCGCTGGCGGCGATCGCCGAGCAGCCACAACAGGGCAAGCAGAAGGGGAATCAGATAAACGAGGTCATTCGCTATGGCAATCGCGACTTCGACTTGCCATTGTGGCGTGGCGGGCGTCGCGTTGATCGAAAGGAACAGTGCGCGGTTCAACGCTTCGAGTGTATTCATGCGGCTGATTCACGGGCTACGAGAAGTCAGGTCATCGTAGCGCGCGAACCTTATGCGAGACTTAGCCCTCCGCCACGGCGGCGCGTGGGCGGTTTCCGGGCGGCGTCGTGTCTCAGCCATCCGGTTCGCGATGACTTATGCTCACCAGCGCCGCGCCGAGACGTCGTGCGAGCGCTTCGCCGCCTTGCTGCATGACGTAATCGTGATTCCATTCGAAGAGCGGGCGCGCCACGGGCGCGAGCAGGTTCATCCATCCACGACCGGTGCGCACGCGCCAGTCGTATCGCACGACGGTGACGTCATCGCTCGATGAAAAGGTCCAGCGTCCGATGCCCTCCACATCGCCGCTCGCAACGCCCTCGAGCAAGGCGAGCGGCTCGACCCGCGTGACGCGCATGTCGAAGCGCACGCGATACGGCAGACGTCCTTTCCACGTATAGCGATGCAAGGCGCCGACGCCATCGGCCGCGCCGCTTTGCACTTCGGTCACATGTTCGACGCAGGTCCACCATTGCGGCCACGCAGCCGGATCGTGGATGGCGTCCCATACCGCCTGAAGCGGCGCCGCGATCTTCCAGACGGTGACGAACCGGTATTCGCTCGTGCGCACCATCGCCTCCGGAGCGCTTATTTGCCCTTCGAATTCTGCGCGATGGCTTGGTCGGTTTCCCAGCCGCCGCCGAGCGCGCGGAACAGATTCACCTGATCGATCGCGACCTGTCCGTTCGCGGCGGCGACCTGAGCGGCGACGCCGGTGAGCGTGCGCGTGGCGTCGAGATCGTTGAGGAAGGACTCGCGGCCCGAGCGATACAGCCGGTTCGTTTCATCGGCCGACTGGATCGCGGATTTGTACGCGGTGCGCAATGCATCGGCGCGCGTGGTGTCGGATGCATACGTCGCGAGGCTGCTCTGCGTTTCCTGCAACGCCTTCAGCACGACGCCGTCGAAGTGCGCGAGCGCGCCGCCGGTTGCCGCTTCGGCCTGATGCACGCGCGCGCGCTGGCCGTTGATCGGAAAGCTCCAGCTGATGAGCGGACCGAACGCCCAGCGATTCGTGTTCGAGCCGAACAGGTCTTCCGCTATGCCGACGGAACCCACCGACGCCCCCAGCACCACCGACGGATACAGCGCCGCCGTCGCCACGCCGATGCGCGCGGTGGACGATGCAAGCTGCCGTTCGGCCTGGCGCACATCGGGGCGGCGCTTGAGCAGCGCGGCGCCGTCACCGACGGGAATCGGCGCGCGCAGCTTCGGCAGCTTCTTGCATTCGAGCGCGGCCTTGGGCAAGTCCGAGGGCGCGCGCGCGAGCAGCATCGCAAGGCGATATTGCGCGACCTTGCGGCGCGCGACGAAGCGCGGAATGTCGGCGGCGAGCGTATCGGCCTGCGTTTGTCCGCGCGTCACTTCCGACTGATTGCCGCGGCCCGCATCGCGCAGACGTTGCGTGAGCTTCACGCGCTGCTTCTGCAAATCGAGCGATTGACGGGCGATATCCAGCTCTTCCGCCGCCGAGCACGATTCGACATACGCGCGCACGACATCCGCGACCACGGTGATACGAGCGAGATCCTGCGCGGCTTCGACGGCTTCGTCGTCGGCGTTCGCGGCTTCTATGCCGCGTTTGATCTTGCCGAACAGATCGACCTCGTAGGAGATGGACAGATCGAGCGCGCCTTCGTTGACGACCGGAAGCTTTTCCGTCAGCAGATATTGTTCCGCTGATTCCTGCGCACGCTGAAACGCCGCCGATGTCTTGCCCGAGAACCCGCCTTGCTGATTCGCGAACTCGACTTCGGCGCGCGAGCGCGCGAGATTCGCGGCGGCCACGCGCAGATCGGTGTTCGATGCGAGCGCCTGCGTGACGAGCTGATCGACCACGGGATCGTCATAGAGACGCCACCATTTCGCCGGTACTTCGCCCTGCGTGACGGGCGCCTGATCCGCGCCGTCGATAGGCGCGTTCACATAAGGCGCGTTGACGGCCGCGTTCGCGGGCAGCTTGTAATCGGGTCCGACGGTCGTGCAGCCGAACAGCGCGACTGTCGATGCAATCGCCACGCTCAGCGCCTTCATGTTGCGCACGTCCTTCATTTCGAGGCACCCGAAGCCGGCGCGGCCACGCTCGACGTAGGCGCGGGCGCCGATGCGGGCGAAGTCTCCGACGCCGCGCGCTTGCCGATACTCGGTCCGATGCCGCGCACCGACACCGTCGCCGTGCGGCCCGCGATCATGCGGAAGTCGGCGGGAATTTCATCGAGCGTCACGCGCACCGGAATGCGCTGCGCGAGACGCACCCAACTGAACGCGGGGTTCACGTTCGGCAACAGACTCGGGCTCTGCTGACGGTCACGGTCCTCGATTGCCGCGACGATGCTCTGCACATGTCCGCGCAGGATATTCGGCTCGCCCATCACCTTGATATCGACGGGCTGGCCAATGTCGATGCCATGCAGCTTCGTTTCCTCGAAGTAGCCATCGACGCGGAACGAATGCATGTCGACGACGGAAAGCACCGCGCGCCCCGACGCGACGAATTCGCCGACGCGCGGCGCGCGGTCGTTCAGATAACCATCGACCGGACTGACGATCTCCGTGCGTTGCAGATTGAGACGCGCGGTATCGATGGCGACTTCGGCATCGGCGAGCGCCGCTTGCGCCTGCTCGACGCGCGAATGCGTTTCCTCGACCACTTCACGCGCCACGAGATTGCCCAGCGTGCGATTGCGCGCATCTTCGCGACGCGCCTGATCGAGCGTCGCGCGACGCTGCTGCGCCGTGGCCTGCGCGTTGCGCAAGGCAAGCGCATAACGCGCCTGATCGATCACGAAGAGCACGTCGCCTTTCTTGACCTGCTGGTTGTCGGCGACCTTCACGTCGGTGATGAGGCCGGACACATCGGGTGCGACCTGGATCACGTCGGCGCGCACGTGGCCGTCGCGCGTCCATGGCGCGAACATGTAGTAGTCGACGAGCTTCCACAACACGACCGCCGCGATTGCGACGACGATGAGCGTAAGCAGAATCTGCCCGAGAGAAAGCCAGGTTTTTTTCACGTGATGAGCCGATGCGAAACGATGACGACAACTCCCAGCACCAGCACATAGATGCCGAGATCGAAAATGGAGCGATGCCAGACGAAACGATAGAAGCCGACTCGCGCGAGCACCGTGCGGATCGCCAGATTCACGAGGTAGGCGATGAACATCAGCACGAGCACCGAAGGCACGAACACGCCGAGAATGTCGATTTCGCCGATCATGTGTGGCGTTCCGATGAAAGGTGATTGAGCAGCATCATGCCGGCTCCGCGCGCGGCGGCGCGCCGTTTGCAGTGTCCGCCTGCGCTTGCGTTTCGGGCGGATGCAGCGACAGGCGCATGCCGACGAGAGCATGCAGCGTGTCGCGCAGCCACTTCTCCGCGATCGCGTCCTGCGACTGCGCGATGGCGCGCGAGCTGACCCGTGCGCTCGTCGCATCGATGTCGCGGATGAGTTCGGCCGGCACCGGCTGACGCGTTCTTCTCGCGATGCAGAGCTCGAAGTAACGGCGCAACGCATCGAGCACATCGTCGACCGAAGACTGCAATTCCGCAGGCAGCTTGCGGCGCGTGCGGCGCAGATCGAGCGCATTCAGCGCGACGCGAAAATCGCGAAAGCTTTCGATCGACGGATGACGGTGCGAGTCGGTCGCGGCATGACGCGGCAGGAGTTGCATCAGGCGGTCGAGCATGCGTGCATAGAGATTGCGCTGATCTTCGATCACTTCAGCCTGCGACGCGCTCAAAACGATATCGGCCCATGCCGAGCGCGTGAGACGCGACGCCGCCAGCTCCGCGCCGAACGGACGCGTGACGAGCGTCCAGATGAACGCGAACAAAAGTCCCGCGACGCCCGCGAGATTGCTATTGAGAAACACGAAGAAATTCGCTTCGTACGCGCTCTGAATGCTGATGAACGTGGCCGTGTTCACCGCGACGAGCATCGTGACGAGACTGAAGCGCGGGTTCGTCGTCAACGTGCCGATGAGAAGAAACGGCACGGCGAAGATCACGACGAGCATTGCGAAATCATGCACGTTCGGCAGCACGACGAACACATAGAGACCAGCAAGCACCACGCTCATGCTCGTCGCCACGAAGAACTTGAAGAGCTGCGGCGCCGGTTCGTCGAGCGCGGCGAAGAAGCAGCACGACACAGCGGCGAGCGCCACGGCGGAGGCGCCATCGTTCCAGCCCGATTCGATCCACAGCGCGGACGCGACGATGATCGCGCCTACCGCGACGGCCGTCGAAAACATCATCATGCCGCGGTCGAAGAAGCGTTCGGCGCCGCCGAGACGCCAGTGGCGGAAATGCGGACGCCACTCGCTCGTCTCGTTGAGAATGGCCGCGCGCAGCGCGCGGATGTCCTGCCACACGTCGATGACCTGTCCGAGACGCCAGAGCGCATTCGAGAGCAGCAAGCCATCGGCGTTCGCGAGCGCTTCGACGGAAGGGCGCATCGCGTTGATGCGTTCGCGCAACGCATCGGGCTCGCGTTCGTTCTCGATATCCTTCTCCGATTGCGGCGTGGGCGAACCGACCCACGCGGCCACGTCCTTGAGCAGCGCTTCGAGCCCTTCGGGGTGATGGCCGCGCTTGGCGACGAGTTCGATCAACGGGTCCGCCATCGACGAGATCAGCGGCAGAAAAATCTGCATGCGGCCCTGCAGCGCGCGCGCGCGGCGGATGATGTCGGGGCGCGTGTGATCGTAGGTCAACTGGCTCAACAGCAACTCCAGCCCGTTCACAGTGGCGGCAAGCCGTTGTCGGGCCGCCGAGATCTTCGCGCCCGCGATATGACCCGAGAGGGTTTCGCACGCGTAATACGCGGCATCGCGAAACCATGCGTCCGTTCGTGCGATGAGCGTGGGCGCGAGACGGCTCGGAAACACCGCGCTGCCGACGATGCTCGCCACGATGATCCCCAGCAGAATCTCTTCGGTGCGCGTGATGGCGAGTTCGAACACACTGGCGGGATTGGTCACGGTGGGCAGCGCGATCAGCGGCAGCGTGTAGCCCGCGAGCAGGAACACGTAGCTGCGCGCGCTGCGATCGAACATCGACAGATAGAGCAGCGTGCCCGTCCACAACGCGACGATCACGCTGAACAGAAACGGCGACTCGACGAAGGGCGGCACGATCACCACCGCGCCCGCCGCGCCGATCATGGTGCCGAGCGCGCGATAGAGCGCCTTCGAACGCGTTGCACCAACAAAGGGATTCGACACGATATAGACCGTCGCCATCGCCCAGTAAGGACGCGGCAACTCGAGTCTCAAGCCGATATAAAGCGCGATCATCGCTGCCGCGAAGGTCTTGGCGGAAAAGAGCCACTCGCGCGCGGAAGGAAAGGGCATGATGCTACGCTCCGCGCCTGGACGGAGCGAGCGCCGGCTTGTCGGCGGGCACGTCGATCGCTTCGAGCGCGGCCAGCAGCTTCGCGTCGGGCGAAGCGCTGAACGCATTGAGCACGCGCAGCGTCGTTTCCAGGTCTTCGCGGGTCACGCCCTTCAACAGACGCGCGCGCAGCGTGACGAGGCGCTCTTCCATGCGCGCCGTGACGGCGCGGCCTTCATCGGTCAATGTGATGGTCTTGGCGCGCTTGTCCTCGGGGTCTTCGTCGCGACGCACGAGGCCCGCCGCGCAAAGCTGATCGAGCAGGCGCACCAGCGACGGCCCTTCGATGCCGACATGCTCCGCGAGCGTCACCTGCCGCACCGCTTCGCCGAGCCGGTTCGCCGTGAGCAGCGGCACGGCGCAGGCTTCCGACACACCATAAGAGGCGAGCACGCCGTGGCTCGTGCGCCGCCAGCGTCGCGCGGCAAGCACGAGCGTGCTGCTCACGGAGCGGCGCAGAATATCGAGATGGGTCATGCGGCGGGATTATAGCGACAAGCTTATTCGTTAGCATCCTATCTAACGATGAATTTTTCTTTCAGTTTCCGTACGGTCAGGACGCGTCCGCGGCTTGCGCGATGATCCAGTCGCGAAACAATCGCATGCCTGGCGACAAGCGCCGCGACCTGAGCCACGTGAGCCAGTAGCTTCCGGTCTTCACTTCGATATCGAACGGGCGTACGAGCAGGCCCGCCTGCAATTCGCGCACGAACATGCGCGACGGCGCGAGCGCGACGCCCGCGCCCTGCACGGCGGCTTCCACCATCAGGCGCGACGAATCGAACACCGGGCCGTTCATGGTCCAGGGCTCGATGCCGGCCGCCTCGAACCATTCGATCCAGTCGTCGGCGCGATACGAACGCAACAGCACTTCGCTCGCGAGGTCGGATGGCCTCGCGAGACGTCGCGCGGTATCGGGCGGGCACAGCACGGCGAGCGGCGCATCGAGCAGCGGCGCGTTATGCGTCGCGGGCCAGATGCCGCTGCCGAAGCGGATCGCGAAGTCGAGTCCCTCCGAGGCCGGATCGACGAGATTGTTATGCGTGAGCAGCCGTAATTCGACGAACGGATGCGTTTCGCGAAACGCCTTCAGGCGCGGCATGAGCCAGCCCACGGCGAACGTGCCGACGACGCCCACTGTAAGCACCTCATGGAAATGACCGCCGTCGAACTGCTTGAGCACGGCTTCGATGCGGCCGAACGCATCGCTCAGCACGGGCAATAGCGCGCGGCCTTCGTCGGTGACGCCGAGCCCGCGCGGCAGGCGTCTGAACAGCGGCGTGCCGAGCCTTTCCTCCAGCGCGCGCACTTGCTGGCTCACGGCAGCCTGCGTGACGTTCAGTTCCTGCGCGGCGCGCGTGAAGCTCAAATGCCGCGCGGACGCTTCGAACGCTCGCAGCGCATTCAGCGGAAGATGGGGTCGCATGACTGGCATAAGAATTTCTATTGCGTGCGGTAAATTATCCTCGTTTGTGGAAGTGGTCGAAAGAGCGGATATTTCGCTTCGTTCCCTTAACACATAGAACGAGCAAGGATCATGACGATGAAGTTCCGGGCGCTGGGTCTTTTGGCGACAACTATTTTTTCTTTTGGCGCACTGTCCACTGCCGCGCATGCGGACGATACGGCGAACATCAAGGCGACCGTCGACAAGACGATCAAGCCCTTGATGGCATTGCACGGCATCGCGGGCATGGCGGTGGGTGTCGTCGTGAATGGCAAGCCCTATGTGTTCGATTACGGCGTGGCCTCGAAGGAGACGAAGCAGCCGGTCACGCGCGACACGCTCTTCGAACTCGGCTCGGTCAGCAAGACCTTCACCGCGACGTTGACCACCCATGCGCAAGGGCAAGGCGATCTCTCGCTGAACGATCCGGTGAGCAAATATCTGCCGACGCTCGACGGTAGCGAATTCGGCAAGGTAACGCTGTTGAATCTTGGCACGCACACGCCCGGCGGACTCCCGCTGCAAGTGCCCGATGAGGTCCGCAACAACGACGAGCTGATGCAGTACTTCAAGACGTGGCGTCCGACGCAGCCGCCAGGCACGATCCGCACGTATGCGAATCCCGGTATTGGCACGCTCGGCCTCATTACCGCGAAGAGCATGAGACAGGACTTCGATTCGTTGATGCAGAAGCGCCTGTTCCCCGCGCTCGGCCTCGCGCACACCTATATCGACGTGCCCGCCGCGAAGCAGCGCGACTATGCGCAAGGCTATGCGAAGAACGATGCGCCGATTCGCATGAAAGGCGGCGTGCTGTCTTCCGAGGCTTACGGCGTGCGATCGACGGCGGCGGACATGACGCGTTACATGCAGATCAACATGAACCTGGTGCGCGTCGATGCGCCGTTCCAGCGCGCAGTCGATGCCACGCACACCGCCTATTTCCAGGCCGGTCCGATGACGCAGGATCTCATCTGGGAACAGTATCCGTATCCCGTCGCGTTGCAGTCGCTGGTCGAAGGCAACTCGCAGTCCATGATCCTGAACGCGACGGCCGTCACGAAGATCGAGCCGCCGCAAGCGCCGCGCGACGATGTATGGATCAACAAGACTGGATCGACCAACGGCTTCGGCGCGTATATCGCGTTCGTGCCGAAAGCGCGCACGGGCATCGTCATGCTGGCGAATCGCAACATCCCGAACGAGGAGCGGGTGAAGGCCGCGTATGCGATCATCACGTCGCTCACCGGCGGACAATGACCACCCACGACGAACGATGCGTATCGATCCCTATAGTCTCGAACTCTTCATCTCGGTGGTCGAGGAGGGATCGATCGCGCGCGCGGCGAGCCGTAGTCATATCGCGCCTTCCGCATTGAGCAGACGCATCGCGGATCTGGAGGCGGCCATCGGCGTCGCGCTGCTGATCCGCTCGCCGTCGGGCGTGCAACTCACCGAAGCGGGTCAGCATGCCTACGCGAGCGCCCGCTCCATTCACGGCCAGCTCGAAAGCATGGCGCGCGAAGTGCAGTCGCTGAGCGGGCAGATCGCGGGCGTCGTGCGGCTGCATGCGAATGCATCGGCGATCGTGGGCTTTTTGCCGGAGCGTCTGACGCTTTTCAAGGCGCGTTATCCGCTCGTGCGGATCGCGCTGACCGAACAGATCAGCGATGAAGTCATGCGCGCCTGTCTCGACGATCGCGCGGATGTCGGCATCTCCGCTAGCACGAAGACGCCCGCGGGCCTCGACTCATGGCGCTTCGCCGACGACCCGCTGATGGTCGTCATGCCGCCCGCGCACGAACTCGCGCAAGCCGAGGGATTGAGCTTCGCTGAAGTGGTGCGCTTTCCGCTCGTCGCGCTGCAGGCGGGCGGCTCGCTCGATCAGACCATGAAAGAACATGCCGAAGCCGCGCGCGTGCCGCTCGAAGTGAGCGTCACCGTCAACAGCTTCGATGCGCAATGCCGCATGGTGGAAGCAGGCCTTGGAATCGGCATCGTGCCGACGAGCGCGGCGTCGGCGTTCGCGGGCTCGCGCAATTTCGTGCGTGTGCCCTTGCGCGAAAGCTGGGGCAGCGGCCGTCGCCTGTATGTACATGCGCCGCGTAAATCGACGCGTCTGAAGGCGGTGCAGGCGCTTATCGACATCCTCGTCGACGACAAGGGTTAACGCGGACATCGCATCTCGCGATGCCCCCAGTGCCCAACGAACACTTCGTGCCCGCGCGCTCGCGCGACTAGATTGGCATCCAAGGAGAATGCGATGGCCAATCTTGAAGTAAGCGGGCGAATCCTGTTTCTGTGCGCGGACGCGGCGCAAGTGGAGCGTCAGCTCGCGGGCGAGGACTTCACGCTCGATGAAGCCGGCGCCTTGCGCGACGATATTTCCACCGACGAGATCACGCCGATCAGCGTGCTCACGCGCTTCGACGAACGGCTCGGGCAGTGTCCGTATGTGGGCTTTCATGTCGGCGGGCGCAACCCCATCGGTCATGACGCGGTGCGCGCGGGCGGCTTTCAGGTGACCGTCGGCGGGAATCGCTACGGCAAGGGCTCGTCACGGGAACATAGCCCGCTCGCGGAATATTCGGCGGGCATTCGTCTCGTGATCGCGCGCAGCTTCGAGCGCATCTATCGGCAGAATGCGGACAATCTCGGTCTCTTCACATCGACCGATTTCGGTTTGATCGAGCGCATCCGGCGCGGCGAGGCGATCGATATAAATGAACTCGTCGCGGGTCGCGATCCGCTCGCCGCCGCGATTCTCAAGAGCGGCGGCTTGCTGCGCTTCGGCCAGTTGCATATGCAGCGCGTGAGCGTCGGCGCTGAAGCGAACGACGATACGCCACGCACGCTCGTCGAAAAGATTCTCGCGCGCCATGTGTTGACCACCGACGCGACCAACGCATCGCTCGAACCGGGCAACGGCATTTTCGTGCGCGCTGACTGGCGCTTCGTCCACGAGTACTACACCGGCATGGCCGCGCACATGCTGCACGCAACCTTCGGACGACCGCTCAACTTGCGCGAGCCGCAGAGCATGCTCGCGTTCGAGGATCATCTGTCGTACTCGCATCGCAGCGAACTGCATATCAGGAATGGCCTGCTGCCGAACGTGCGTGAGATGTCGCAGGCGCATCGCGCGTTCGCGCGCGACTACGGCGTGCGCAATCACGGCTATCTGAACGAAACGAACAGCGAACTCGAAGAAGGCTCCGAAGGAATCTCGCACGCGATGATGGCCGAACGTTATGCGTTGCCGGGGCAGATCGTCGCGGGCACGGATTCGCATACGCCGCATAGCGGCGCGTTGGGCTGCGTCGCGTTCGGCGTCGGCACGACGGACATGGCGAACGCGTTCGTCACTGGCGCCGTACGCATGACGGTGCCGCAATCGTTGCGCATCGAATTGTCGGGTGCGAATCGGGCGGGCGTGACGGCGAAGGACATCGTGCTGCATCTGCTCGCCGATGCGCGCATTCGCGCGGGCGCGGGCGTGGGCAAGGTGTTCGAGTTCGCGGGACCGGGCATCGCCACGCTTTCCACCGACGAGCGCACGACGCTCACCAACATGACGGCGGAGCTGGGCGGCTTCACCGGCATCGTCGCACCGGACGATGAAACCGTGCGCTTCCTGAAGGAGCGCCGCGGTATAGACTTCACGATCGAGCCGTGGATGCACAGCGACGAAGGCGCGCGCTACGCCGATGTCATCGAGATCGATTGCGCGCGTCTTGCGCCGATGCTCGCCGCGCCCGGCGATCCGGGCAACGGCATCACGCTCGACGCGCTCGATGAGCGTCCGCGCATCGATATCGCTTATGGCGGTTCGTGCACGGCCGGCAAGCGCGAGGACTTCGACCACTATCATGACGTGCTGTCGTGGGCGGCGGAGCGCGGCCTGCGCGTGCCCGATCACGTGAAGCTGTATTTGCAGTTCGGCACACAGGACGTGCGCGACTATTGCATCGCACAAGGTTATGTCGATGCGTTCGAGCGCGTCGGCGCGATTCTGCTTCAGCCTTCGTGCGGCGCGTGCGCGAACTGCGGGCCGGGTTCATCGACCGACACGAACCAGATCACGATCAGCGCGATCAATCGCAATTTTCCGGGCCGTTCGGGTCCGGGCAAGGTATGGCTCGCGAGCCCGCCGACGGTTGCGGCGAGCGCGCTCGCGGGCAGCATCGCATCGTTCGCGGAGTTGCAGCAGCGCTTCACGAAGTAAGCGGCATGAAAGCCGCCATCGATGCGGCATCACACTACAAACAGGAGACAGTAATGGCCATCTTGCAGGGCACTTCCGATATGCCCGACGCCGCCGGCCACGCGCTCGCGGACGCCCCCGCAGTCGTGGACACGGCGGGCATCTCGGCGCGCCTCGACCGGCTTCCCGCGACGCGCGCCGTGTGGAAGCTCATCTTTCTGTTGAGCCTCGGCTTCTTCTTCGAGCTATACGACCTGCTTTTTACGGGCTATATCGCGCCGGGGCTCGTGAAGAGCGGCATTCTCACATCGACCACGGCGGGTTTATTCGGCACGACGGGTGTCGCGAGCTTCATCGCGGCGCTGTTCTGCGGGCTGTTCATCGGCACGATCGCGTGCGGCTTTCTCGCGGACCGCTATGGCCGCCGCGCGATCTTCACGTATTCGCTGCTCTGGTATGTCGCGGCGAACACGGTGATGGCCTTTCAGGACACGGCGGGCTGGCTCAACTTCTGGCGCTTCGTGTCGGGGCTGGGCATCGGCGTGGAGCTCGTGACCATCGGCACGTATATGTCGGAGCTCGCGCCGAAGCATCTGCGCGGCAGGGCCTTCGCGGTATGTCAGGCGATCGGCTTTTCCGCCGTGCCCGTGGTCGCGTTTCTCTCGTACCTGCTCGTGCCGCGCGCGCCGTTCGGTTTCGATGGCTGGCGCTGGGTCGCACTCGTGGGCGGCGTGAGCGCGCTGTTTGTCTGGTACTTCCGGCGCAATCTGCCGGAAAGCCCGCGCTGGCTCGCGAGCAAAGGCCGTATCGAAGAAGCCGACGCCGTTCTGCGTCAGATCGAGGAAAAGGTTGCGCAGCAAACCGGCAAGCCGCTCCCCGCGCCGGGCCCGTCCGATCCGATCGCGCAGAAAGCCGGCTTCGCGGACATGTGGAAGCCTCCGTATCGCAAGCGCACGCTGATGCTGATCATCTTCCACATCTTCCAGACGGTCGGCTTCTATGGCTTCGCGAACTGGGTGCCGACGCTACTCGTCAAGCAGGGCGTGACGGTCACGTCGAGCCTGCTCTATACGACGGTGATCGGACTTGCCGCGCCCATCGGCCCGTTGCTTGGCTACTGGATCGCGGACCGTTTCGAGCGCAAGCATGTGATCGTGTTCATGGCGGGCGTGAACATCGTCGCGGGCCTGTTGTTCAGTCAGGCGTCGGCTGCCGTGATGATCGTCACGCTCGGCGTCATGCTCACGCTTGCGGGCAACATCATCTCCTTCACGTATCACACCTACCAGCAGGAGCTTTATCCGACGGCCATCCGTGCTCGCGCCGTGGGCTTCGTGTATTCGTGGAGCCGCTTGTCGGCGGTGTTCAGTTCGTTCGTGATCGCGTTCGTGCTGAAAGAGGCGGGCGTGACCGGCGTGTTCGGCTTCATCGCGGGCGCGATGCTGCTCGTCATGCTTTCAATCGGCTTGATGGGTCCGCGCACGCTCGGCCGATCGCTCGAAAGCATCTCGCACTGAGCGGTCCTCACGCGTGCGCGCGGCGCGTTGCTTCAGCCGCCGCACGCGTGAATCAGGAATTGCTGCACGGCGGTCGCGGGATCGCTCAGTGCAGCGCCTTTGCGCCAGATCATGCCCGCTTCCATATGAGGAATGGCGTCGTTCACAGGCCGCGCCTCGATGCGCTTGCCTTCCAGTGACCACGGCCGGAACACCATATCCGACAGCACGGTGATGCCGAAGCCGTACGCCACCAAGCCGCGTAACGCTTCCATCGAACTCGTGCGAAACGCGATGTTCGGCTCGATGCGCTTCTTGTGCCAGTAGCGCATGGTCGACTGCTCGCCTTCATCGATCGTGATGAGGATATACGGATGCGCCGCGATATCTTTCAGCGACACCGTCTGCTGCTGCGCGAGCGGATGCGTGGGCGCCACCCATAGCTGCCGCCGCGAACGCATCAATACCTGACTGTCGAAGCGATTCACGCGCTGCACGTTGGAAAGCAGCGTGACGCCGAAATCGACATCGCCATTCGCCACTGCTTCTTCGATCTCGGGCCGCTCCATGTCGCGCAGATCGAAGTCGATGAACGGATACGTCGCACGAAACCGCGCGAGCAACTCCGGCAAAAAATACCCGAGCACCGTATAGGACGCCGCGATGCGCGCGACGCCACGCATGTCGTGCGAACGAAACGGCGGCTTGTGCATGGCGTCGCGCGCGGCGTCGAGCACGCGGCGCGCGTGGTTATGAAAGTCCTGACCGTCGGGTGTGAGCGCGACGCCCTGGGGCAGGCGCTCGAACAGCTTCGTGCCGAGCGCGCTTTCGAGCGCGAGCACCGCATTCGTGATCGCCGATTGCGACACGTGTTCGTTGGCCGCCGCCATGGAGAACTGGCCGGTTTGCGCGGCGGCCACGAAGTAGCGCAATTGCCGGAGCGTGAGATCGAACGCCATCTGATTTTCAGATACCAGAGTTGTTTATTCGTGATTTTACGATAGCGAATCGGCTTCCTATACTCGGTCGGAAAAACAATTTCCGGAGACGAGCCCACATGAACGCACCCGATCGCGCCGCGCTAGCCGCCGCCACTGTTTCGCTGGACGACAAATACACGCTGGAGAAAGGCCGTGTCTATATCAGCGGCACGCAGGCGCTGGTGCGCTTGCCGATGCTGCAAAAGGCGCGCGACCGCCGCGCCGGACTGAACACCGCGGGCTTCATCTCGGGCTATCGCGGCTCGCCGCTCGGCGCGCTCGATCAGTCGTTGTGGAAGGCGAAGAAGCATCTGAAGGATAACGACATCGTCTTTCAGCCGGGCGTGAACGAGGATCTCGCGGCCACGTCCATCTGGGGCACGCAGCAGGTCAACCTGTGGCCCGGCGCCGAGCGCGATGGCGTGTTCGGCATGTGGTACGGCAAAGGCCCGGGCGTGGACCGCACCGGCGACGTGTTCAAGCACGCGAATTCCGCCGGCACCGACAAGCACGGCGGCGTGCTCGTGCTAGCGGGCGACGATCACGCGGCGAAGTCGTCGTCGGTTGCGCATCAGTCGGATCATGCGTTCATCGCGGCGGGCATTCCGGTGCTGTATCCGTCGAATGTTCAGGAGTATCTCGACTACGGCCTGCACGGCTGGGCGATGAGCCGTTACTCGGGTCTATGGGTCGCGATGAAATGCGTGACAGACGTAGTCGAATCCACCGCATCGATCGATCTGGATCCGGATCGCGTCGAGATCGTCACGCCTGCCGATTACGCGATGCCCGAAGGCGGCCTCAACATTCGCTGGCCCGACTCGCCGCTCGCGCAGGAAGCGCGTCTGCTCGATGAAAAGTGGTACGCGGCGCTGGCGTATGTGCGAGCGAACAAGCTCAATCGCGTGGTGATCGATTCTGACAAGCCGCGCTTCGGCATCATCACTGCGGGCAAGGCCTATCTCGATGTGCGCCAGGCGCTCGTCGATCTCGGTCTCGACGACGCGACCTGCGCGCAGATCGGTTTGCGCGTGTTGAAAGTGGGCTGCGTCTGGCCGCTCGATGCGCAGGACGCACGCGCGTTCGCAACGGGTCTCGAAGAGATTCTCGTCGTCGAAGAGAAGCGGCAGATTCTCGAATATGCATTGAAGGAAGAGCTTTACAACTGGCGCGAGGACGTGCGGCCACGCATCTACGGCAAGTTCGACGAGCGCGACAACGAAGGCGGCGAATGGTCGGTGCCGCGCGGCGACTGGCTGTTGCCCGCGCATTATGAGCTGTCGCCCGCGTTGATCGCGAAGGCGATCGCCCGCCGTCTCGCACGCGCCGATCTGCCCGAGGACGTGCGCGCACGCATGCTCGCGCGCGTTGAAACCATCGAAGCGAAAGAGCGCGAGGCGATCAAGCCGCGCGTGGATGTCGAGCGCAAGCCGTGGTTCTGCTCGGGTTGTCCGCACAACACATCGACGCGCGTGCCCGAAGGTTCGCGCGCGCTCGCGGGCATCGGCTGTCATTACATGTCGATGTGGATGGACCGCAAGACCGAGACATTCAGCCAGATGGGCGGCGAGGGCGTCGCGTGGATCGGCCAGATGCATTTTCACAGCGACAAGCACGTGTTCGTCAATCTCGGCGACGGCACGTATTTCCATTCGGGCCTGCTCGCGGTGCGCGCGGCCATCGCGGCGAACGCGAACATCACGTACAAGATTCTGTATAACGACGCCGTGGCGATGACCGGCGGTCAACCCGTCGACGGCGTGCTAACCGTGCCGCAAATCGCGCATCAGGTGTCTGCGGAAGGGGCGAAACGCATTGTCATCGTGACGGACGAGCCGCAGAAATACGATGCGAAGATTGCGCTCCCCGAAGGCGTGAACGTGCATCATCGCGACGAGCTGGATCGCATTCAGCGCGAGCTGCGCGATACGCAGGGCACGACCATCCTGATCTACGATCAGACCTGCGCGACCGAAAAGCGCCGTCGCCGCAAGCGCGGCACGTATCCCGATCCGGCGCGCCGTGCGTTCATCAATGAGGCCGTCTGCGAAGGCTGCGGCGATTGCTCGGTGCAATCGAACTGCCTTTCCGTCGAGCCGATGGACACGCCGCTCGGCACCAAGCGCAAGATCAATCAATCGTCGTGCAACAAGGACTTTTCGTGCGTGAAGGGCTTCTGCCCGAGCTTTGTCACGGCTGAAGGCGCGCAGGTTCGCAAGCCCCGTGCCTCGAAGGAAAGCAAGCCTGATTTCGACAAGCTGCCGTTACCCACGCTCCCCGCTTTGTCGAAGCCTTACGGCATTCTCGTGACGGGCGTAGGAGGCACGGGCGTGGTGACGATCGGTGGTCTGATCGGCATGGCGGCGCATATAGAACGCAAGGGCGTGACCGTGCTCGACATGGCCGGTCTCGCGCAAAAGGGCGGCGCGGTGCTGAGCCACGTGCAGATCGCGCCGGAGCCGCAGGCGCTACATGCGACGCGCATCGCGACGGGCGAAGCGCGGCTCGTGATCGGTTGCGATGTGATCGTGTCGGCATCGAACGATGTGCTCTCGCGCACGCGTCATGGCATGACGCAAGCCGCCATCAATAGCGGCGCGACGCCGACCGCCGAATTCGTCACCAACGCGCAGTGGACGTTCCCCGCCGCGCAGACGGAGCAGGCATTGACGCAGAGCATCGGCGCGGGCTGTGCGTTCATTGACGCCAATGCGCTCGCGTTGAAGCTGCTCGGCGATACGATCTATTCGAATCCGCTATTGCTCGGCTTTGCGTGGCAAAAGGGCTGGCTGCCGCTAGAACTCGAAAGCCTGAAGCGCGCGATCGAACTGAATGGCGTGGCGGTCGAGAAGAACGTGCTCGCGTTCAACTGGGGACGTCATGTCGCGCAGCATGGCGTGGGCGATCTGATCAAGTCCACGCAGCAGGCGATCGTCATGAAGATGCCGGAGTCGCTGGAAAACGTGATCGCGACGCGCGAAGCCTTGTTGACGGCGTATCAGAACGAAGCGTATGCGCGTTCGTATCGCAGCGTGATCGAGCGCATCCGCGACAAGGAAAATGCGTTGAACGCGAAGCTGCCGCTGACGCGCGCGATCGCCGTGAATCTCGCGAAGCTCATGGCCTACAAGGACGAATACGAAGTCGCGCGCCTCTATGCCGACCCCGCGTATCTCGACAAGCTGCGCGAGCAGTTCGAAGGCGAGCCGGGCCGCGATTACAAGCTGATGTTCCATCTCGCGCCGCCGCTGTTCGCCAAACGCGACGAGCATGGCCATCTCGTCAAGCAGCGCTTCGGTGCGTGGATGCTGCCCGCGTTTCGCGTGCTCGCGAAGTTGAAGGGCTTGCGCGGCACGTCGCTGGATGTGTTCGGCAAGACGGAAGAACGCCGCACCGAACGCAGGCTGATCGCGGATTACCTCGCGCTAGTCGATGAGTTCTGCGCGACGCTCGACGTGGACCGCTTCGACACCGCGCTGCAACTCGCGAAGCTGCCCGATGCGATTCGCGGCTTCGGCCACGTGAAGGAGCGCAACATGGCGGCTGCGGCGCAGAAGCGCGAGCGTTTGCTCGAAAGCTATCGCACGCCGGTGCCGATGGCGGCGACGGCCTGATCGCCATACACATCGCGGGCGGCATCGCGCAACGCTTCGACCATGACTTCGGTCGCTGGCGTGAACAAGCGGTCCGCCCGCGTCACGATGCCGAAGTCATCCATCTGGCAGTCCATCGGCAAAGGCAGCATCGCAACGACGCCATGTCGCGCGTAGTACAGTGCGACATCTTCCGCGAGCACGGCGATCATGTCGCTTTGCTCCAGCAATTGCGTGATGAAGAGAATCGCCGCCGTCTCGACCACATTCGATGGCGGCGCGAGGCTCGCGCGCTGAAACGCCAGATCGAAGCGATGTCGCAACACGCTGCCCGCAGGCGGAACGAGCCACGCGGCATCGCGCACGTCGCGTAACGTAAGCGACTTCTTCTTCAGCAACGGATGACCCGCGCGCACGACCGCGCGCACCGGCTCGCCGGCAAGGGGCTCATAACGCAACTGCACCTTGTCATGCTCGACCGATAAACGGCCGATCACGATATCCAGCTTCTCCTGCGCCAGCCGTTCCAGTAACACGTTGCTGGTATCGATCTCCACCGAGATGCGGATATCCGCATGCACGCGCTTGACGGCTGCGACGGCCGCGGGCAACAGCCGCACGCCTGGCGACGTGATCGCGCCGATGGCCACATGCCCGAGCCGTCCCGACGCGAGCGCGACCAGTTCTTCCTGAGCCTGATCGAGACTGCCGAGCACCGCGCGCGCATGGCGGATGATCGCGTCGCCATACAACGTGGGATGAACGCCACGCGGCCCGCGCTCGAACAGCGTGACGCCGAGCGTCTCTTCGAGCTCGCGCAACAACTTCGACGCGGCAGGCTGAGTCATGTTCAGCACCGCCGCCGCGCGATGCACATTGCCTTCTTCCGCAAGCGCCACCACGAGCAAGAGCTGCCGTGTTTTCAGGCGGTTACGCACATACCAGGGATTGGGATTGAGCAGCATTTAAGGGTTTATACGAATGCTGATTTGGATATCGAACACGTCCAACTTTTCATTGGTCGATTATCGCGCGGCCTCTTAGACTTCGCCACATATCGAATTTGACGGGGAAGACACCGATGTCGGCATCGAAGCCCAAGCTGCGCTCCGCGCAGTGGTTCGGCACCAATGACAAGAACGGCTTCATGTATCGAAGCTGGATGAAGAACCAGGGCATTCCCGATCACGAGTTCGACGGCAGGCCGATCATCGGCATCTGCAATACGTGGTCGGAACTCACGCCGTGCAATGCGCACTTTCGCAAGATCGCGGAGCACGTGAAGCGCGGCGTGTTCGAGGCGGGCGGCTTTCCGGTCGAGTTTCCGGTGTTCTCCAACGGCGAATCGAACCTGCGTCCCACGGCGATGCTCACGCGCAATCTCGCCGCGATGGACGTCGAAGAAGCCATTCGCGGCAATCCCATCGATGCGGTCGTCCTGCTCACCGGTTGCGACAAGACCACGCCCGCACTCCTGATGGGCGCGGCAAGCTGCGACGTTCCCGCGATCGTCGTCACGGGCGGCCCGATGCTGAACGGCAAGCTCGACGGCAAGAACATCGGCTCGGGCACGGCGGTGTGGCAACTGCATGAGTCGTTGAAAGCGGGCGAGATCGATCTGCATCAGTTCCTGTCGGCGGAAGCGGGCATGTCGCGCTCGGCGGGCACCTGCAACACGATGGGCACCGCATCGACGATGGCGTGCATGGCCGAAGCGCTCGGCACGTCCTTGCCTCACAACGCCGCGATTCCCGCCGTCGATGCACGCCGCTACGTGCTCGCGCACATGTCGGGCATTCGCATCGTGGAGATGGCGCTCGAAGGGCTGACGCTCTCGAAGATCCTCACACGCGAAGCCTTCGAGAACGCGATCCGAACGAATGCGGCGATCGGCGGCTCGACCAACGCGGTCATCCATCTGAAGGCGATCGCGGGGCGCATCGGCGTGCCGCTCGAACTGGAAGACTGGACGCGCATCGGCCGCGATACGCCGACCATCGTCGATCTGATGCCCTCGGGACGCTTCCTGATGGAAGAGTTCTATTACGCGGGCGGTTTGCCTGCGGTGCTGCGGCGTCTCGGCGAAGCCAATCTGATCCCGCATCCCGATGCGCTGACCGTGAACGGCAGGTCGCTTTGGGAGAACGTGAAGGGCGCGCCCATCACCAACGATGAAGTGATCCGCAAGCTCGACAATCCCTTGATCGACGACGGCGGCATTCGCGTGCTGCGCGGCAATCTCGCGCCGCGCGGCGCGGTGCTGAAGCCATCCGCCGCGACGCCTGAATTGCTGAAGCATCGCGGTCGCGCGGTCGTGTTCGAGAACCTGGAGCATTACAAGGAACGCATCGTCGATGAGTCGCTTGACGTCGATAAAGACTGCGTGCTCGTCTTGAAGAACTGCGGACCGAAAGGTTATCCGGGCATGGCCGAGGTTGGCAACATGGGCTTGCCGCCGAAGCTCTTGCGTCAAGGCGTGAAAGACATGGTACGCATCTCCGACGCACGCATGAGCGGCACCGCATACGGCACGGTGGTGCTGCACGTCGCGCCGGAAGCAGCGGCGGGCGGACCGCTCGCGGCGGTGCGCGACGGCGACTGGATCGAACTCGATTGCGACGCGGGCACGCTGCATCTCGACATCAGCGATGAAGAACTCGCGGCCCGCATGAGCGATCGCGAGCCGCTGCGCAAGCACGGCGATGGCGGCTATCAGCGGCTCTATGTCGAACACGTATTGCAGGCCGACGAAGGTTGCGATCTCGACTTCCTCGTGGGCAAGCGCGGCGCGGCCGTGCCGCGACATTCGCATTGAACCTCACACAAGAACCTGAGAACGAAAGCATGAGCAGCTTCTCGAATCCGCGCTATCGCGGCATCTTTCCGGTCGTGCCGACGACCTTCAGCGAATCCGGCGAACTCGATCTCGAAAGCCAGAAGCGCGCGGTCGATTTCATGATCGATGCAGGATCGGACGGCCTCGCGATTCTCGCCAACTTCTCCGAGCAGTTCTCGCTCGCCGACGACGAACGCGACACGCTCACGCGCACGATTCTCGAACACGTCGCGGGCCGCGTGCCGGTGATCGTCACGACATCTCATTACGGCACGCGCGTGTGCATTGAGCGCAGCCGGCGCGCGCAGGAACTCGGCGCGGCGATGGTCATGGCAATGCCGCCGTATCACGGCGCGACCTTTCGCGTGCCCGAAGTGTCGATCTACGACTTCTATGCGCGTCTCTCGGATGCGTTGACGATTCCCGTCATGATCCAGGACGCGCCCGCTGCGGGCACGCCGCTGTCCGCGCCGTTTCTCGCACGCATGGCGCGCGAGATCGAGCAGGTGTCGTACTTCAAGATCGAAACGCCGGGCGCGGCGAACAAGCTGCGCGAATTGATCCGGCTCGGAGGCGAAGCGATAGAAGGTCCGTGGGACGGCGAAGAAGCGATCACCTTGCTCGCGGATCTCAACGCGGGCGCGACCGGTTCGATGACCGGCGGCGGCTTTCCCGACGGCATTCGTCCGATCATCGACGCGCATCGCAATGGCCGCGCCGATGAAGCGTTCGACCTCTATCAGCGCTGGCTGCCGCTCATCAATCACGAGAACCGGCAAGCGGGCCTGCTCGCGGCGAAGTCATTGATGAAGGCGGGCGGCGTGATCGCGTGCGAAGCGCCGCGTCATCCGCTGCCTGCGATGGCGCGTGAAACACGCGAAGAATTGATCGCGATTGCAAGACGTCTCGATCCGCTCGTGTTGCGCTGGGCGCGATAGCGTTATCGTTAGCGCTCTGACAATCCATCGGAAGGAGACGAACGCATGAAACCTGTTTATAAGCTCGGTGTGATCGGCATCGGCAAGATCGCGCGGGATCAGCACTTGCCCGCCATTGCGGCGCAACCGGGCTTCGAGCTCGTCGCGTGTGCGAGCCGCAATGCGAGCGTCGAAGGCGTGTCCAACTATCAGGATATCGACGCGCTGCTCGCGGCCGAGCCTTCCATCGAAGCGGTGTCGTTGTGCGCGCCGCCGCAAGTGCGCTATGCGCAGGCGCTCGCCGCGCTCGAAGCGGGCAAGCATGTGATGCTCGAAAAACCGCCCGGCGCGAGCGTGAGCGAAGTCGAAGCCCTGCATGAAATCGCACGCGCACGCGGCTGCACGCTGTTCGCTTCGTGGCATTCGCGCGCGGCGAGCGCGGTGGAACCGGCGCGCGCATGGCTCGCGTCGAAGGACGCGGGCGCGATTCGCACGGTCGAAGTGCGCTGGAAGGAAGATGTGCGCCGCTGGCACCCGGGACAGCAATGGATATGGGAGCCGGGCGGTCTTGGCGTGTTCGATCCGGGCATCAACGCATTGTCGATCGTCACGCGCATTCTGCCGCATGAGATCGCGCTGCGCGGCGCCACGCTCACCATTCCCTCGGATACCTCCACGCCGATAGCCGCCGAACTCGATTGCATCGCGACCAACGGCGCGCCGGTGCGCGCGGTGTTCGACTGGCGTCATGGTCCCGTTGAGGAATGGGACATCGATATCGACACCGATGCGGGACGTCTCTCGATGCGAGAGGGCGGCAAGCGTCTGTCCATCGCGGGCAAGGAGATCGATGTCGGCGCCGAGCGCGAATATCCGGCGTTGTACGAGCATTTCCACGAACTCATCGCGACGAAGCAGGGCGATGTCGATGTACGTCCCTTACGTCTCGTCGCCGATGCGTATCTGAACGGACGGCATGTCGAAACCGAGGCGTTCGGTCGTTAGTGACGCAAGCAGATTCAACACACAAGCAAACACAAAGGAGACACCGCATGACCAGCACTTTTCGCCGCCTGACCTTGCGCGCCATGATCGCCGCGATGATCGCCGCGCCCTTCGCGATGCACGGCGCAGCGTTTGCCGACGAGCCGCTCAAGATCGGCTTTCTCGTGAAGATGCCCGAGCAGGCATGGTTCATCAACGAGCAGAAGGCCGCAACTTCGCTCGGGCAGAAGGAGAACTTCACGTCGGTGAACATCGGCACGCCGGACGGCGAGAAGGTGCTGGCCGCCATCGACAATCTCGGCGCGCAAGGCGCCCAGGGCTTCGTGATCTGTGCGCCCGACGTGCGTCTCGGACCGGCGATTGCCGCGCGCGCGAAACGCTACAACATGAAGTTCGTGTCGGTCGATGACCAGCTCGTCGATTCGTCCGGCAAGCCGCTTTCGAACGTACCGCATCTGGGCATGTCCGCATTCAAGATCGGCAATCAGGTGGGCGACGCGATCGCGGGCGAAATGAAGCGGCGCGGCTGGAAGCCCGAAGAAGTGGGCGCGTTGCGCATCACCGATTACGAGCTTCCGACCGCGAAGCTGCGCACCGAGGGCGCGACGCAAGCGCTGATCGCGGGTGGCTTCAAGAAGGAAAACATCTTCGATGCGCCGCAAAAGACCACCGATGACGAAGGCGGGTTCAATGCGTCTTCGCCCGTGCTCGCGCAGCATCCTAACATCAAGAAGTGGGTGATCTTCGCGCTCAACGAAGAGAGCGTGCTGGGCGGCGTGCGCGCGACGGAGCAACTGCATATTCCTTCGTCGGATGTGATCGGCGTCGGCATCAACGGTGCGGGCGAGGCGTTCGCGGAGTTCCAGAAGAAGGAGCAGACGGGCTTCTTCGGCACCATCGCCGTCAGTTCGACGAATCACGGCAAGGACAGCGCGCAGAACCTCGTCAACTGGATTCGCAACGGCAAGCAGCCGCCCGCCGACACGCAAACCACCGGCAAGCTGATGACGCGCGAAAACTGGAAGTCGGTGCGCACGGATCTCGGCATCTGAGGCGACATGGACACGACGACGCTTGATGAAACGCGCACGGCGGCCTCCGCCGGCTATCTGGAGCTCGAAGGCATCACCGTGAGCTTCCCGGGCGTGCGCGCGCTCGACGGCGTCTCGCTGTCGGTGCGCGCGGGCGAGGTGCACGGGCTGATGGGCGAGAACGGCGCGGGCAAGTCGACGCTGCTCAAGGTGCTGTCCGGCGTGAACAAGCCGATGGCGGGTACGCTTGCGCTCGACGGCGTGGAGCATCGTTTCACGTCGACGCGCGAGGCGATCGCGGCGGGCATTGCGATCATCTATCAGGAACTGCATCTCGTGCCCGAACTGACGGTCGCGGAGAACCTGATGCTCGGAGCAATGCCCAATCGCATCGGCGTGCTCGATGAACGCGCGCTCGTCGCACGGGCGATGAAAGAGCTGGAGCGTCTGGGTGAGCGCATCGATCCGCGCACGCCGGTGAAGAATCTCTCCATCGGCCAGCGTCAGATGATCGAGATCGGCAAGGCGCTGATGCGCGATGCCCGCGTGATCGCCTTCGACGAACCGACCAGTTCGCTCTCGGCGCGCGAGACCGCGCAGCTCTTTCGCATCATCGATGCGTTGCGTGCCGATGGCCGCGCGATCATCTACGTGACGCATCGCATGGACGAGGTGTACGAGCTGTGCGATCGCGTGACGGTGTTTCGCGACGGCAAGCGCATCGAGACCTTCGAGTCGGTCGCGGATCTCGAACGCGACAGGCTCATCGGCTGCATGGTCGGCCGCTCGATCAGCGACGTGTACGGCTATCGTCCGCGCGAAGCCGGTGACGTGATGATCGAAGCGAAATCGCTGCTGGGGCCGGGGCTGAAA
Source organism: Caballeronia hypogeia (assembly GCF_001544875.2). Classification (GTDB taxonomy): domain Bacteria; phylum Pseudomonadota; class Gammaproteobacteria; order Burkholderiales; family Burkholderiaceae; genus Caballeronia; species Caballeronia hypogeia. Next base: position 586,607 of record NZ_FCOA02000002.1, on the reverse strand, counting down.
GAGCCGGTGTCGTTCGCGGCAAGACGCGGCGAGATTCTCGGATTCTTTGGACTGGTCGGTGCGGGCCGATCGGAGTTGATGAAGCTGCTCTACGGCGCGGCGAAACCGAGCGCGGGTCATGTCGAGCTGAAGGGCAAGCGCGTCGCGTTCGCGAGTCCGCGCGATGCGGTGCGCGCGGGCATCGCGCTGTGTCCCGAGGATCGCAAGCAGGAGGGCATCGTCGCGATTGCATCGGTGGCGGACAACCTCAACATCAGTGCGCGCCGTCATTTCAGTCCCGCGCGCTTCCTGCTCGATGCGCGCCGCGAACGGGCGCTGGCGCAGGAATACATCGCGAAGCTCTCGATCAAGACGCGCAGCGGCGAAACGGCCATCGGCACGCTTTCGGGCGGCAATCAGCAGAAAGTGATCCTGTCACGCTGGCTCGCTGAACAGATCGACGTGTTTCTGATGGACGAGCCCACGCGCGGCATCGACGTCGGCGCGCGCGCTGAAATCTACAACCTGTTGTACGAACTCGCCGAAGCAGGGCGCACCGTCATCATGGTGTCGAGCGATCTGGCCGAAGTCATCGGTGTCGCGGATCGCATCATCGTGATGAAGGAAGGGCGCATAGCGGGTTCGTTGTCCAAGGCCGACGCTACGCCCGACGAACTCATCAAGCTCGCGCTGCCGCGTTGACGGCACCGCACTGAAGGACGAACACGTTATGAGTCAACTCATGCAAACTCCAGGCACCTCCGCAAGCGATACCGCCGCCCCGATCACGTCTTCGCAGGCGCGCATGTGGGACCTCATCAACAAGTCGGGCATCGTGGTGGTGTTCCTCGTGCTGTTCGCGGCGCTGTCCGTGACGGTGCCCGGCTTTCTCACGCCGCGCAACATTCAAGGGCTCTTGCTCTCCGTGACGCTGATCGGCTCCATTGCGGTCACCATGATGTTCGTGCTCGCATTGGGCGAAGTGGATCTGTCTGTCGCGTCGATCGTCGCGTTCGCTGGCGTGATGGCGTCCACTGTCATTACAGCGACGCACAGCGTCATGCTCGGCATCGTCGCGGGCGTGCTCGCGGGTGGAGCGGTCGGGCTGGTCAACGGCGTGCTGATCGCGCGCTTCAGGATCAACTCGCTGATCGCCACGCTGGCGATGATGGAAGCGGTGCGCGGCCTCGCGTTCCTCACATCGAACGGCGACGCGGTGATGATCTCCGAAGAAAGCTTCTTCGATCTCGGCGGCGGCTCCTTTCTCGGCATCTCGTTTCCGATCTGGAGCAATATCATCGGCTTCGTGGTGTTCGGCTTCCTGTTGAAGAAAACCGTGTTCGGCAAGAACGTGCTCGCGGTGGGAGGAAACAGCGAAGCGGCCACGCTCGCGGGTCTGCCGGTCACTCGCATCAAGATCACGGTGTTCGTGCTGCAAGGGCTCGTCACCGGCTTCGCGGGCGTGATGCTCGCCTCGCGAATGAGTCTCGGCGACCCGAAGACATCGGTGGGGCTCGAACTCGGCGTGATCTCCGCGTGCGTGCTCGGCGGCGTGTCGCTGACGGGCGGTGTCGCGACGATCTCCGGCGTGCTCGTCGGCGTGCTCATCATGGGCGGGGTGCAGGACGCCATGAGTCTGCTCAACGTGCCGACGTTCTATCAGTATCTGATTCGCGGCGGCATCCTGCTGCTCGCCGTGCTCTTCGATCAGTTCCGCCGCAGCAAGCGCGCGGTCTGAGCGTCATGCGCTCTGCCGGTCGATGATCGCGAATCCCGTATCGATGCGTACATCGGCCGGCTCGGTCTCGCCATCGAAGCGCGCGAGCAGCGCCTGTGCCGCGCGCATGCCGATGATCGCGCCGTCGATCCGCACGGTCGACAGCGCGGGATAAACATGCGCCGCCGTGCTGAGGTCGCCGAAGCCCATCACGGCGATATCGCGCGGCACCTTCATGGCGCGGCTCGCGGCTTCGGCGAGCACGCCTTGCGCGAGCGTGTCCGAGCTGCACACGACGATTTCCGGCGCATTCGCTTCGAGCAGACGGTTCAATCCTTCGCGTCCCGCCTGCAAGGTCGCGGGCGCGGGCAGCACTTCGAATGGCGGCTTCGCGACGCGATGCTTGGCCAGCTCGCGCTTGAGGCTCTCGCATCGCCGCAAGCCGCGCGGATCGTCGACCGAGACGATGCCGAACTTTCGATAACCCTTTGCAAGCAGATGGCGCGCCACCTGCTTGCCGACGTCCTCATGCGAGAAGCCGATCATCATGTCGATCGGTTTGTCCGCAAGGTCCCATATCTCGACCACCGGAATGCGTGACTTCGTGAGCCGCTCAATGGTGGCCTTGCTATGGCTCGTGCCCGCGAGCACGATGCCGTCCGGACGACGGCCCATGATCGCCTCGACGAGCGCTTCCTCGCGCTCCTGCGAATACGCCGTCAAGCCCATAAGCGTCTGATAGTTCGATGAGCTCAGGCCGTCCATCAATGCCTGAACGGTATCGGAGAAGATCGAGTTCGCGATGGTCGGCACGAGAATCGCGACGAGCCGGCTCTTGCTGCTCGCGAGTCCGCCAGCCAGCATGTTCGGCACATATCCGGTCTTGCGCACCGCGTCCAGAACCTTGCGCTGCGTTTCGCTGCGCACGAGTTCGGGGCGGTTGAGCGCACGCGAGACTGTCATCGGCGCGACGCCTGCAACGCGTGCGACATCGATCAGCGTCACGCTTTCGCCCGAGCCCGTAGCGACTGCCTTTCGTTCGTATTTCTTCACCATCTGCACTCGTCCTGCATGGGCGCCTTCTGCGCGATGACATCAGTGTAAACGATAGTGATTGCGCAACCATCGATGCTTGAATGATTGCGCAATCATTGTATCATCCAGTCCATGAAGCGATAAGGCAAACTCAGGAGACCCCTTGGAAACCGCTATTTCCGCAACGAAACGCACCAACGTGCGCTGGTTCATCCTCGCGATGATCTTCATCGTCACGGTGTTCAACTATGTCGATCGCGCGACGCTGTCGATCGCGGCGCCGAGCATGCGTCACGAACTCGGCTTCGACGCGCTGACCATGGGCATCGCGTTTTCGGCGTTCGGCTGGGCGTACACCGGCATGCAGATTCCGGGCGGCCTGATTCTCGACCGCTTCGGTGCGCGCATCGTGCTCGGCGCGAGTCTGATCGTGTGGTCGGCGCTCACGTTCATGCAGGGCTACGTGCACATGTTCGCATCGGCGTTCGGCGCACTGTTCGTGCTGCGTTTTCTCATGGGCATCGCCGAATCGCCCGCGTTTCCCTGTAATAGCCGCCTGACGGTGATGTGGTTTCCGAGCGCGGAACGCGGCCTCGCGACTTCCGTGTTTCAACTCGCGCAGTACTTCGCGCTCGCCGTGTTCACGCCGGTCATGACCTACACCGTGAGCGCATGGGGCTGGCATTACGTGTTCTTTACGACCGGCGCGGTGGGCATTCTCATTGGCCTGTGGTGGCTCAAGGCGGTGCGCGAACCGCAGCGCGATCATCGCGTGAATGCGGCGGAACTCGACTACATCGCGGCGGGCGGGGGATTGCCGAAGATGGGCGACCGCCCACAGCCGTTCCGATGGAAGCAGGTCAGCGCCATCGCGGCCAACCGCATGATGATCGGCATCTACATCGGACAGTTCTGCCTTACGTCGATCACATGGTTCTTTCTTACCTGGTTTCCCACCTACCTGATCGAAGCAAAGGGCATGTCGATCCTGAAGGTCGGTCTCGTGGCCGCGCTGCCTGCGATTGCGGGATGCGTCGGCGGACTGATCGGCGGCGTATGGTCGGACTGGATGCTCAAGCGCGGCTTCTCGCTCACCGCCGCGCGCAAGACGCCGATCATCTTCGGCCTCGTGCTCTCCAGTTCGATCGTCGTGGCGAACTATGTGCAGTCGACGTCCATCGTGATTCTCGTGATGTCGATCGCGTTCTTCGCGAAGGGCGTGGGCAATCTCGGCTGGTGCATCGTCGGCGATGTGTCGCCACGACACGCGATGGGCATCAGCGGCGGCATCTTCAACTTCTGCGGCAATCTCGCGAGCATCGTCACGCCGCTCGCGATCGGCTGGATGATCAAGCGGACGGGCTCGTTCGAAGTGGCGCTTACCTATGTGGCGACGCTTTCATTGCTCGGCGCGTTCGCGTATCTCGTCATCGTCGGCAAACTGCAGCGTCTCGATCCGGACGAGCGCGACGGCGCATCCGGCGAGCGCAGCGCGCCCGCACCACTCGAACCGCGCCACGGCAATTGAGCGCACGACATTACCTTCAGCAAAGGACTCGCATCATGAACACGACATCGTCAAACGACCAGATCAAATGGATTCGCGTCGCATCCACATTTCTGCCGCTCGCCAATCCGATCAGCGACGCCAAGGTCCTCACCGGCCGTCAGAAACCGATGACGGAGATCGCGATTCTGTTCGTAGAGATCGAAACCGCCGATGGTCATCGCGGCCTCGGCTTCAGCTATTCGAAGCGCGCGGGCGGTCCCGGCCAGTTCGCGCATGCGAAGGAAATCGCGCCGGTGCTGATCGGCGAGGACCCGAGCGATATCGCGCGCCTGTGGGACAAGCTGGCATGGGCGGGCGCATCGGTGGGGCGCAGCGGCATGGCCGCGCAGGCCATCGGCGCGTTCGACGTGGCGCTGTGGGACCTGAAAGCGAAGCGCGCGAATCTGTCGCTCGCGAAACTGCTCGGCGCGCATCGCGATTCGGTGCGCTGCTACAACACGTCGGGCGGCTTTCTGCATACGCCGCTCGATCAACTGCTCGTGAACACGGACGCTTCGCGCGAGAAGGGCATCGGCGGCATCAAGCTGAAGGTCGGGCAGCCGGATTGCGCGCTCGACATTCATCGCGTCGCGACCGTGCGAAAGCATCTCGGCGACAGCTTCCCGCTGATGGTCGATGCGAACCAGCAATGGGACCGGCCGACCGCGCAACGCATGTGCCGCACGTTCGAACAGTTCAACCTGATCTGGATTGAGGAGCCGCTCGATTGCTACGACGCGGAAGGTCATGCCGCGCTCGCCGCGCAGTTCGACACGCCGATCGCAACGGGTGAAATGCTGACGAGCGTGTCCGAGCATTGGGACTTCATCCGCCAGCGCGGCGCGGATTACCTGATGCCGGATGCGCCACGCGTCGGCGGCATCACGCCCTTCCTCAAGGTAGCCACGCTCGCGGACCATGCCGGCCTGATGCTTGCGCCGCACTTCGCGATGGAACTGCACGTGCATCTGGCAGCATGCTATCCGCGCGAGCCGTGGGTCGAGCATTTCGAGTGGCTCGAACCGCTGTTCAACGAGCGGCTCGAAACGCGCGACGGCCGCATGATCGTGCCGACGCGCCCGGGCCTCGGGCTCACGTTGAGCGAGCGCGTTGCCGGATGGACGGCTCAGGAAGCGGAGATCGGCACGCGCGCCTGAATCATGCAGCGCGATACGCCGCGCTTCGCGAGGCGTTGACCGCGCATACATCGCCTTCGGGTGCGGCGCGCACGTTCGCGTGCCGCGCGACGAGCGGTATGCGTTTCGTGCTGCCGGGCGCGAGATGAAACCAGTCGATGCGCGCGTGATAGTTCGGATCGACTACATGCACCCAGCGCGCGAGCTGCGCGGTCTGGACGATCAGACTCCAGCCTTGATCGTCTTGCTCGACGCTCACGCTCAGGCCTACGTCGCGGCGTTCGCCAATCGAAGGATCGGGAAAATGGAAGGCTTCCGACAGCACCTCGCCGGTCTCGGCGTCACGTAAAACGACATGCGTCGCATCGTGCGCGCGCGGGCCGAAGCGGTATGCATACGCGCTGTCGAAGAACGCGCCAATCAACGCATTCGCTGAAACACGCTGCACGCTGCGCGGTTGCAGCACGATATCGCATGCGCCGCCCGCGACCTTGACCGAACCTTCACGCAAACACGCAAGTTCGACACGCGCGCGAATTTCACGCGCTGTCTCGTTGACGAGATGGACGTCCAGGCCTTCGAGCCCTTCATCGAGGATCAGCGCCTGCACGGGCTGAAGCACCCGCGCAAGACCATGCAAGGCGCTCTTTGGCGCACCGAGCACGTCGATCACGCCCCAGCCCGCGCCGGGGCGCACATCGAGCAGGTTCCATACGATGCCGCCCGAGCAGCTTGATCCTTCGCGACGCCATTCGGAGAACACGGCGCCGATCACGTCGGCGACTACGGCGCGCGACAACTCCAGATAGCGCGCGGGATCTTCATAACGCAGCCGCGGCACGTCCTGACGATAGAGCGACTGCATGTAGTACTCACGCACGTCGTCGAAGTCCCACGCGGAACCGGGATCGCGCGCGACGCCCGCTTTCCAGCGCGGTTCGTGAAAGCGCGGGTTCGGCAGCGCGCGCAATGCGACATCGTCCGGGACGTTGGCGAACGCGAGACATTCGGAGGCGAAGCGCACTTGCGCGCGACGCACGTCGTCGAAGGAACGTTGATATGCGGGCACGCCGTAGTAATGCGTGATGCCGCCGCGTGTGCCGAAGGGCATCGATACCGTGTCGCCGGGCGCGGCGCTCGGCGAGTTCACGACGTACGCGACATCGGGCCGTTGCGCCGCGATCGCGCCAGGCAACCACTCGGTGAAAAGGCGTTGCTGATAGGCGTCGAAGGGCAGGCCGAGCATGGCCGCCTGCTGATGCACTTCGCTTCCGCCGCACAGTACCGCGAGCGAGGCGAAGCGGCGCGTGCGCGTGAGAAACTGCTCCGCTTCGCGCTGCACGCTGTTGCGGAAAGCTTCGTCATCGGGATAGTCGAAATTGGCGAACGCGAAGTCCTGCCACACGAGCACGCCGTGTTTGTCGGCGAGTTCGTAGAACGTGTCGGACTCGTACAGCGTGATTCCGCTGACGCGAACGATGTTGAGGCCCGCATCGCGAATCAGTTGAAAGAGGTGGTCGAGCTTGTCGCGCGGCGCATCGAGCGCGACGATATCCGCCGAAGTCCAGCACGCGCCGCGCGCAAACACGGGTACGCCGTTCACGACGACCTGAAAGCCCTTGCCATCCGCGCCTCGATCGACTTCGATCGTGCGAAAGCCGACTTCGCCGAGATCGATATCGCTTATTTTCACCGCGTAACGCGATGGCTCGCCGTGCGTGTGCGGATACCAGACGCGCACGTTCGGCACGCGCGCGCTTCCTGCGAGCGTATGCGCGTCTTGCCACTCGAGCGTGGCTTTCGCTTCACCGCATTCGAGTTGAACCGGCGTTTGCTCTTGCGCGTGAAAGTAGCGAATGGTGATATCCAGCACGCCATCGCTGCCATCCACACGCGTGCGCATGTCGATGCCATCGATGCACGTCTTCGATTCCCCGATCAATTCGATGGAGCGCCACGGTCCCGCAGGCTGAATCGTCGGACACCATCCGTTCATGTGTCCGAGCAGCGTCGTGCGCACGTTGCGCAATGTGGCTGGTTGCGCGAGCTTCGGGCGCCAGCGCGCGCGGCCGCGTTTGGCGGCCAGCGCAGGCGCGATCGAACGAAAGCACAGATGAAGCGCGTGCTCGCCGTTCAGGTCTACATCGAGATCATGCGCGACGAACATCGAATCCGATTCGAGCAGCTTGCGATCGTCCAGCCATACTTCGGCTATTGTCGCGAGTCCGTTGAAGCGCAGGCGCCGTTTGCCTTGTCCCCTCAGCTTCACGCGATACCAGTGATCCGCATGCGCGAACGGCTGCGCGAGGGCGTCTTCGCTGACACCCGACGCACGCAGCGCCGATGCGATCGTGCCGGGTACGGGGGCGTCGATCCATTGCGTGAATGCATCGAGCGATGCGGGTGTCGCGCATGCGCCCGCCGGCGTGCTCACGCATTGCCAGTCTTCCGAAAGACGTCGCGGCGCGTGCGCGGACAGGACGTGCATGGACCTTCCTCGATGATGGGATTCGCAGAATGAAGCCAAAGCCGCGCGTGGACAGCGCGGCTTTGGCGGTCAGAGAAAGCGCGCGGCGAGCGGCTCGATGACTTTATCGTACGAAGTCTGCATCGATTCGAGGCAGTCTTCGCAAGCGTCCGAACGCGAGCGCATGCGGGCGCGCGCGAGACGGAACTGCATGACCATCGCTTCGCTTGCGATGGCCTGCGCGCTCGACTGGATCTCGCCCGATACTTCCACGCCGTTGCGGTTGAGCCAGCCCAGATACTTCGACAGCAACTCGAAGTTCGATCCGAGCTGGCGCATCACATTGAACGTGTACAGGTGATAGTACGCAGGATCGCGTTCGAGCATCGCCCGCAAGTGCTCGGGAAACTCGGCGCGCCACTGTGCTACCGGATTCGTCACCGGACGATCCGCAAGCCGTAGCTTGAGCAGTTCCACCGAGCGCTTCACGAGCGCTTCGCCCTCGAGAGGATCACGCGCACGCTTCACGAACTCGACATACGGAAACAGCGCCTGCACGTCGCCGGCGAGATCGGGCAGCAGACGGAACACGCCGTTGTAGTCTTCTCCCGACAACGCGAAATAGCCCGCGTTATGGAAGTACGTGATGCGCTTCGCCTGCGTGTCGATCGCGTCGATGGCAATGGTCGTCTTCGTATGATTCTGCCGATACGCCGTCACGCGGGTATCCGGCAACCAGAACGAATCGACCTCGGCCACGACAATCTGCCCGCGCTTCGTCTGCTCGCGCACGTGTGCTTCGAGTGTGTCGTAGATCGCGAGCTCCTGCGCCTGCAGGCCATAGAGCCGCGATATATCGTCGAGCGAGAACTTCGGAAAGGTGAATTGATCGCCCTCGAAGGCCTGCGTCACCGTGAAGCTCAGCGCCGCATGCGGATCGCAGCCGTAATGATGCAACAGCTCGATCCACAAATCGACGTAGCAGTTCGTCTCCAGCCACACGCGCTCTTCGCGATGCAGCGCGTGCTGGCGGGATTCGTCGGCGACAGGCGTGGACGTGGCGGTCACGGCTTCGGCCGGCGAGCGTGCGTTCATGCCTTGCTTCCCAGGTTCGCGAGTCCCTGCTCGATGAGCGGCGCCTTGTCGCCCCACAGCAAGGTACGCACCGTCTCGGGCCATGCCTTGACATCGAGACCGTGATGACGGAACAGCGCCAGCGTCGTGCGCTCCATGCCGAAGCCGACGCATGCCGTGTGCGCGACCTGATCGTCGGCCTGCTTGATATGCCACAGCTCGCCGAAGTGATCCTGGTGGTAGTTGAACGACAGGCACGCGGTCGGGCGATCCGGCGTCGCGACCGGCACGAGCAGCTCGAACTTCAGTTGCTGCTCGCGCTGGCTGTCCGCGACGATCTTGCCGCCACGGCCGAAGAACGGATCGTTGGCGAGGTCGATCTCGTACGGCAGTTGCAGCAGTTCGATCAGCAGCGAGCCGCGCTGAATCCACTTCTGGCGGAACTCCATTACCTGTTCGGGGCTGCCGACGCGAATGTATTCGCGCATGCGGAACATCTGCATGCGGCCCGGATCGATGGACGGCTCGTGACGGAAGCAGTACGAGAATGCATCGAAGATCGCGCCGTCTTGCGCGAGCGCGCCGCGCTTGGCCACGAGCGGATAGATCGGATAGCACGCGGCCGGCGTGAGCACGAGGCGCGTCGGCTTCTGCTGATCCATCCATTCATCGGAACGCTCTTCTTCCTCGCCGATATGCACGATCTTGTCGAGCGCTTCCAGCAGACGATGATGTCCGCGGTCGTTGCCCTGGAACGAGTGGATCGTGCCCGCGAGGTTCGGGAAGCTCTTCAGGTACTCGCTGTCCTCGAAGTCGCGGCGGCGCATCGCCGGCGGAAAGCGCAGCACTTCCGCGTGCTGATCGGCGCCCAGCAGCGTGATGGCCTGATTGAGGCGCTCGACGATGTCCTCGAACACTTCGCTGCGGCCGTACAGGCCGTCTTCGCCGGTGTCGAGCAGGATGCCTGCCTCGATCAGGCGATCGCGCAAGGTCAGATCCGATTTGTCATACGGCGCCTGAGTCTCTTTTGCTTGTGCTTCTGCTTCGGCCTGCATCATTGCGGCCTGTTCTGTCGGCATGTTCATATCGTCAAAGGGTCCCCGTTGCGGTGCGCTGCGCGAGCAGCAGATTTGCCGTGTTCAATTCGATACGGTCGTTACTGATCATGAGCGGCGCCGAATGCAGATCGCGCAGATGACGCCCCACGCTGAACGGCGTGTCGTTTTTGTAGCCCGCCATGCCGCAGATCATCAGCGTTTCCTGCACGACATGCACAGCCGATTGCGAGATCGCGAGCTTGAGCATGTTGAGGTCCGCGTTGATGCCGATCGACGCCGTGAGCGGCGCGTCGTCGTCATCGCGCTGAACCGACTTGCGCGCTGCGCTCGCGGCTTCGACATTGGCGAGCGATTCGCGCAGACGCGCCTGCATCATCTTGATGAGCGTCAGCACCTGTGAAAGGCGCGCGGCCGACGGAGGCAACGCGGGCTTGCCACGCGCCTGATTGCGGAAGAACTGATGCGCGCGGTTGGCCGCGTCGGCGGCAATGCCGCACCATACCGACGACCACAAGGTATGCGATACGGGCAGCATGCTTTCGTCGGCGATCTTCGAGAACGGCGTCGGCAGAATCTGTTCCGCGATGCCGCTCGCAACGAGCCGGTGCCCTTCGCTGCACGTGCCGCGCATGCCGAGCGTGTCCCACGTGCCGCGCGGCTCGAGCGTGAGCGTCTCGCGCGGCGCCACGATCAGCACCTGATCGGAGGGCGGTGCATCCGGATGACGGCGCGCCGTCACGAGAATGCAGTCCGCGTAGGTGCCATACGAAATGGTCGGTGCGAGCTTCTCGATGCGGAAAGCGTTATCGACGAGATCCACCGCACAGGCGCTCGTGCGCATGTTGCCGCCGATGTTCTCTTCCGAAGTCGCCGACGCCAGCAACAATTGCTCGTTCACCATGCGCGCGAGAAACGCGCGCTGCCACGGCACGTTCGCGCCATGCTCGACGATGCACACGACCTGGCTCTGATGCATCGCATAGATCATCGCCGACGAGGCGCAGCCGTGCGCCATCGCTTCGCACAGGCGCGCGACGCCGGTGAGCGACAAACCGTCGCCGCCGCAGGTTGTCGGGATCATCGCCGAGAAGAGCCGCTCCTCGCGCATTGCCGCAACGGCTTCGGCGGGAAAGCGTGCTTCGCGATCCACCGCGTCGGCGTGCTTCGCCGCGATCACGGCGACACGCTTCGCAGCCTCGATCAGCTCGCTTTCGCTCCGGGCGTTCACGGCGTTCGCGAGCTCGGCCGCTTCCAGCTCCTGAGCGGGCGCGTTCATGCGGCCGCCTGCGAGCGACGCAGCTCTTCGACGGCGGACGCGAGCGAATCGACGCTCGAGAACAGCCGGCGCGTGAGCATGTGATCGGGAATCTCGACGTCGAACTCGTCTTCGATCGCGAGCATCACATGCACGGTCGCGAGAGAGGAAAGACCCGCGGCGTAGAGATCATCGCTGTCGGAAAGCGTGTCGATGGGAACGTCGAGCCGAGCGGACTCGGCGAGGATACGGCGCAATTCAGTTTTCATTGTCTGTGTTTTCCCTTGTACCCGGCCAACGGTGCAAACGATCCGGACTGCGACGATGTTGTCTTTTCGAATGTCGCGTTCGCTCCGGGGCGAAACGGCAGCGGTGTTGTCTATCCCGTGAAGACGTTTTCACGAAAGTCCTCGCACACACTGCTTCTTATTTTGTTTGATCGTATTTAACGAATTACGAGGCCTGTGCGTCCGTGCGATGGCGCACGGAGAGCTTCTATGAGCGAAGCGGTGTTTTGTGCGTTATCAAGCACGCAGGGCTTCTTCGAAATCATTCAAACTCACGCCTGCCGTGGCGTAGCGGCCATGCCAGTAATTCCTGCATATCTCGCGACGAATCTCTCGCAAAAACCATGCGCGATTGAAAGCTAATTGAAATTTATGTCACGGGTGAGGTAATTGGTACTGATCTCTCTGTTGCTCGTATTCGTCGTGCTGTTCGTTGTGTGGAAGAAACGGCGCGTCGCGATTTTTCTTCTGGCGTGCGCGGTGTTCTGGCTGCTCGGAAGCTGGCTGCCGGGCCCGCTTGTGCGCCTTGCGAACTCCGGCTACGACACCATGCACGAGCCACGCTTCGGCACGCGCACGGTGATCATCGTGCTTGGCGGCGGGACCAAGCACGATCGTCATGGCCTGCTGGTGCCGAAGGGCGATTCGATGACGCGCATCGTTCTCGCGAGTTCGCTCTACAGACGCTGCATGGAAATGGAGAAGGAGTGCCTGGTCGTCATGAGCGGGGGCAATCCTCAGCGACACGAACAAAGCGAAGCGGATCTTTACGGCAGCCTCTTGCTCGATGCCGGAGTGAACCGGGCGGATCTGATCCTCGAAAACAAGAGTCTCGACACATACGAGAACGCCCGCAATACGGAAAAGATCCTACGGTCGCGGCAATACGACACGTCGGTGCTTGTCACGTCGTCGCTACACATGCGCCGCGCGCTGCTCGCGTTCGCTGCATTCGACCTCGATCCGCAACCGGCGGTGGCCATCGTGCGCCGTCCGATGTCGTGGTGGGTGCCGCATCCGCGAGGATGGTTCGATTCGAATAGCGCGCTCCACGAGCTGGTCGGTATCGCACGTTTCTACGTGTGGCGCTTGCTTGGCTTGTATTGAATACCGTCAGGGCATGCGCTCACAACGTGCGACCGGAGCCCAGCGCTTCCTGCAGGTAATGCGCTGTGCGGCTCGCCGGGTGCGCTGCGACCTGTTGCGGCGTGCCTGCGACCACGATTCCGCCGCCGTCCTCTCCCGCACCCGGGCCGATGTCGATGACCCAGTCGCTCACCGACGCCACGCGCATGTCGTGTTCGACGACGACCACGGTATTGCCAGCATCGACGAGACCTTGCAGTTGCGTCATGAGGCGGTCTACGTCGGCGGGATGCAGACCGGTCGTCGGTTCATCGAGGATATAGAGCGTGTCGCCGCGATGTGCGCGCTGCAGTTCGGTCGCGAGCTTGATGCGTTGCGCCTCGCCGCCGGAAAGCTCTGTCGCGGGTTGCCCGAGCCGCAGATAACCGAGGCCGATATCGCGCAGCACGGCGAGCGGGCGCATCACGTTCGGTTCATCGGCGAAGAACTCGCATGCGCTGTCGACGCTCATGCCGAGCACATCCGCGATGTTCTTGCCGCGCCACTCGATTTCCAGCGTCTGCGCGTTGTAGCGTGAGCCGTGACAGGTCGCGCACGAGGTGTAAACACTCGGCAGGAACAGAAGCTCGACACTCACGAAGCCTTCGCCCTCGCAAGTCGGGCAACGTCCCTGCGCGACGTTGAACGAGAAACGCCCCGCGCCATAGCGGCGTTTTCGTGCGGCGGGCGTGTCCGCGTACAGCTTGCGGACGTGATCGAAGAGACCGGTGTAGGTCGCGAGATTCGAGCGCGGCGTGCGGCCTATCGGCTTTTGATCGACGCGCACGAGACGCCTGATCGTCTCCATGCCCGCGACGATGCGCCCGTCTGCCGGTGCATCGCGGGTCGCGAAGAGCGGGTCCTGCTCGTCGTCCTGAGCGTCGTCGAGCGCGCGGCCGAGCCGCTCCGCGATGAGCTCCGGCAGTGCCTGGCTCACGAGACTCGACTTGCCCGAGCCCGAGATGCCGGTGACCGCCGTGAAGGCGCCGAGCGGAAACGCGGCATCCACGCCATGCAGGTTGTTGCGCGTGATGCCCGCGAGTCGCAGCCAGCCGCGTGGTTCGTGCACGGCGCGTTCGATGATTCGATCCGCCGCGAACAGATGCCTGCGGGTCTGCGATGCCTCGACCGATGCGAGACCTTCCGGTGGACCGCTGTAGAGCACATGTCCGCCTGCTTCGCCCGCGGCCGGGCCCACGTCGACGAGCCAGTCGGCCCGGCGCATCGTGTTGAGATCGTGCTCGATGACAAAGAGCGAATTGCCCGCGGCCTTCAGGCGCTGCAATGCGGCGAAAAGCGCTTCGCTGTCAGCGGGATGCAGTCCGGCGGAGGGTTCGTCGAGCACATACACGACGCCAAAGAGTTGCGACGCGAGTTGCGTCGCGAGCCTCAGGCGCTGCAGTTCGCCGGACGAAAGCGTGGGCGTCGCGCGATCGAGCGAGAGGTAGCCGAGACCGAGATCGGTCAGCGTACCGAGCCGTTCCAGCAGCTCCGCGGCGATGCGCGCGGCGGCGGCGCGTTTCTCATTCGAGAGATTCGGCGTGCGGCGTACATCGGGCGCGGCCTGGTGGGCCGAGCCGCCCGCGGCGACGCGTTTCGCCGTGGCCGCGCGCCGGTCTTCCTTCGCGAGTGTCCGTCCGGGCGCCGGATCTTGCGCGGCCCATTCGCCACGCGCGATCGGTGCGAGCAATTCCGCGAGACGATTCAGCGGCAGCCGCGCGAACTCGGCGATATCGAGCCCGGCGAACTTTACCGATAGCGCTTCCTTCTTGAGCCGTTTGCCCGAACATGCGGGGCAATCGCTGCCGATCATGAAGCGAGACACGCGCTTCTTCATCAGCGCGCTTTGCGTGTGCGCGAAGGTGTGCAGCACATAGCGGCGCGCTCCGGTGAACGTGCCCTGATAGCTCGGCTCCGCGCCGCGCTTCAGAGCCGCCTGCGTCTCCTTCGGCGTGAGGCCGGCATAGACGGGTGCGGTCGGTTGTTCCTCGGTGAAAAGAATCCAGTCGCGGTCCTTCTTCGGCAGATCACGCCACGGTTTGTCGACGTCGTAGCCCAGCGTCACGAGGATGTCGCGCAGATTCTGCCCGTGCCACGCCGGCGGCCATGCGGCGATCGCGCGCTCGCGGATCGTCAGCGAATCGTCCGGCACCATCGACTTCTCTGTGACTTCGTACACGCGCCCCAGGCCGTGACACACGGGGCATGCGCCCTGAACCGTGTTCGGCGAAAAGTCCTCGGCGTAGAGCATCGGCTGCTTTGGCGGATAGCTGCCGGTACGCGAATACAGCATGCGCACGAGGCTCGACAGCGTCGTCACGCTTCCGACCGAAGAACGCGCGTTCGGCGCGCCACGCTGCTGCTGGAGCGCGACGGCGGGCGGCAGGCCCTCGATCGAATCGACTTGCGGCACGCCTACCTGTTCGATCAGCCGCCGCGCATAAGGCGCGACCGACTCGAAGTAACGGCGCTGTGCCTCCGCGTACAGCGTGCCGAACGCGAGTGACGATTTTCCCGATCCCGAAACGCCTGTAAAAACCACGAGCGCATCGCGCGGCACGTCGACATCGACGTTCTTCAGGTTGTGCTCGCGTGCGCCGCGAACGCGCACGAAACCTGCTCTCGATGCAGGCGCGGCATCGTCGCTTGCGGTGGATTTTGAAAAAGCTTTGCGGACATCCATGGCTGGAAGGTGTCTGAAGGCCGACGCGGCGCTGGAAGTGAAGAGGTTTGCATGCAGCATGCCATATGCCGGGTGGCACTTTGCGTTATGCACTTTGCGTTATGCACTTTGCCTGCGAAAAACCAGAGCGGACCTCAGCCCAAGGAGGGCGAACATGAGTACGGTCGGATCGAGGATTTTATTGGCGCTCACGGCGAGCCTGGCGATAGGCGTGTCGGGCGCGGCAATGGCCCAGTCGGGCGGCAATGGCAACGGCGGGTCGGGAGGGGGCAACGCGCACGGCGCGGCGACCGCCGGGCCGACGGTGGGAGGTGACAACACGTCCGCGCCCGGCAGCACACGCCACGGCGGGTTTCATTCCAAGCACAAGAAGAAGGCAAAGCCAGCGTCGACGGAAACGACACAGCCTGTGCAATGATGCGCCAACGCGCCAGCGTGATGACGGAGTGACGCGCGATGAAGCGCGCTAACCGCGCGCGCTGTGCGTGATGCGGATCAGGCCGGCGCGTTTTCCACGTCGATATCGTCGGTGCCGAGGCGGGAAAAAATATCGCACACGGCACGCATCTCGGCTTCGTCGCGAATGCTGACGATCACGCGTGTAATACCGCAGGACGTGTCCGCATCGCCGCCGTCGGCGCCGAACGAAGGGAGGATATCGTCGCCGGAAACATCGAGCCCGAACGGGTAGTCGTGGGTATCGACCACGCCGAGGTGCTCGCCGTGGCCGGCGTACTCCGCCGAGATCCACTGCGTCTGCGAGGCGGCGCTCTGCACCTGTTGAGTGCGGAAATCGGCGAAACCACTCAGGGTCGCGAGGCGCACCCGGTCGCCCGCGATGCCTTCCGCGCGTAAATCTTCCAATGCTTCGTCGAGCTTACGGGAGCCAAATATCGCTCCGGTCACTTCACGCATCATTTGCTTGTCTCCTTGCCTGCCCACCACGATGCTGCGCGTCAGTATCGCCGTGATTCCGGCGATTGTGAATACGGATGTGCACTGGCTGCCGCGCGAATGCGAATGTGGTGCGCGGGAGGCGCGATGCGCTTGATGAGTCGTGTGGCGAAGCGCGCCGACACCCGCGGCGACAGGCCGGTGAACCGGTTTGCTCTGGCCCGCGAGTGCGCGAGAAGAAGGCGAATCCAACCGATGCGGACATGGAATTCGCGAGCCAGACGATAAAGCGAATTCCCCGGCTAAAGACGAACGGGAACCGCCAGATTGCAGGCATACGCTGCGTGGCTAACTTGATTTACTTCATGCGGTACTTGAACTTTACGCCGCAACACTCGGTTTATCAACGGGTTGCTTTGTCCCTAAACGAATGATTTTGCGAATCTTTTTACGGTTGATTTCGAGCGCTCCGGGAATATGGTGCCGGTCGCCAACCAGCCGCCGAATTAAAGCGAACACTGCTTCTAAATCGGGCGAATGCACACATGCAGGCAGACGCATCGAGTCAATAGTCATCGTACAAGCTGTCTCGCGCCCTATAATGGGCGATCAGCACTCTCATGATCGGCCTTCGCCATGTCCCAAGCACTGTCGTCCGGCGCATTACGCCGCTCTCGCAATCTCACCGAGGAAGTCGTCGCCGAGTTGTCCGAGCGGATCCGCAGCGGCGCGCTGCAGCCGGGCGACAAGCTGCCGACGGAATCCGAAATCATGGCGCAGCTCGGCGTGAGCCGCACGGTCGTGCGCGAGTCGATTTCGCGCCTGCAGGCCGCGCGCCTCGTGCAGACGCGTCACGGCATCGGCACCTTCGTGCTCGAAGGAGGTGATCAGGAGCGCTTCCAGATCGAAGCCGCGGGCGATCTTACCGTGCGCGACGTCATGGCCATACTGGAGCTGCGTATCAGTCTCGAAGCGGAAGCTGCCGGTCTCGCTGCGATGCGTCGCACCGACGAGAATCTCGCGCAGATGCGCCGCGCGCTGGACGAGTTCGAACGGCTGGTGGAGGCGGGCGAAGGTAACGCCGTCGCCGCCGACGTCGCGTTCCATCTCGAGCTCGCGAAGGCCACGGGTAATCGCTACTTCCACAGCATTCTGAGCCAGCTCGGCAACACGATCATTCCGCGCACGCGTGTCAACTCGGCTGCGCTCGCACATAACGATCCGGGCAGCTATCTCGATCGCGTGAACCGCGAGCACGAAGATATCTACGATGCGATCGAGCGTCGCGATCCCGAGGCGGCGCGCGCGGCGATGCGCATGCATTTGTCGAACAGTCGCGAGCGCCTGAGGCGCGCGCATGAAGCTTCGGCGAAGCCGCAGGACGCGGTTTGAGGCAAGGCGGTCAGATTCGACTCGCGCGCTGGTCCGCTCGTTTCAGACGGGCGATTTGCTATCGCGGTTCACGGTGCGCCTTCGCGGCTGATCGGTGGACAGGATTCACCGTGAGCGCGGCACTCGACGATCCGGCCGACGCGGGGCGAAACTCGACGCCATAAGCGGCGTGCGCGCCATCCGCGCGCAGTCTTGACGTACTCGACTTCCTGACGGCCGACGCGCGCGATGGCCTCGGGCCGTTTCTCACGGTATTTCTCAAAGGCAACCGGCAACGGGATGCGGCCAGCATCTGTCCCGTGTTGCTCGTCGATGTGTTTCACGCGAAGCGTCTTCTCGTCGCGATATCAGGCTTGCTGGTGAGGCTCGCATGTCCCGTCATCGAGTTCGATCCGGGTCTGGGTGTCGTGCATGCCGCGCGGGCTCGGCGCGGCCTTGGGGATCACACCGCCGTGACTCGCGGAATTGACTCTCAGGCTCGTCGGACATCGCATGTTGCCCGCGCACCCCCGCCATAACTAAGGCTTCAATCATGCGGGCAAATTTGCCGCCACCGTGCTTGCCGGAGCGCTCGGGCGGTATGCCGGCTCCATCTGGCTGTTCTCGCTCGAGTGCGGCTTCACGATCGCGAGCGCCCTCGTCACGATGTTGCTCGTGCTTTTTGCATTCTTCATGCCGAAAACCAGCGCACAACGCACTATCTAGTTTTCGTCGAGCATGACCGACATCGTGCCCGCTTCGCTCTGTACGCCCGCATCGAGATCGATCTCATGCGGCGTCATCTTCGCGATGGCACGCAGTAAACGAGGCGAGAAGCGTGCACCGAAGCGGGCGATTTCCGCTTCGCGCGTCGCGTCATCGGCGTGAGACAGGGCGCGCAGCTCGTTCAGCGGCAGTCCGACGAAGAGGTCGACCGGATAGGGTGGTGCATCGCGATCCGCGATGAAGTGCGACGGCTCCGATGCGCGTACGCGCAGACCCGGTTGCAAATGCGCTTGCAGCTCCATCGTCACTTCATAGTCGGCTTCGGCCTCCAGCGCCTGTCGCGCTTCGCTTTGCAAAAACGGCGCGACGGATTGCAGGCGGGCAAGTTCTTCATCGGAAAGTAGCATGGCCGGACTCCTCGGAGATCGAATCCAAGTTATCACGCATGGGAAGCGTTCGCCGGTTATCTATTTTAAGTAAGTTCATAACATAATAAAAATATAAGGCGCAGCGACCGTTTTCTTATGACTGGCTTAAGAGCCCGCACTAATAATGGTTTAGCTCGAATCATGGGGATTTCGCGATAACATCAAAATGACTAAAACTGGCAAAAATGCCAGCTACAAGTCAACCAAATCCTCTCCGGTCCGTTAGCTCAATAGGTCATCCGGTCGCTCAGCCGAACCACGCCAATCGACCTGCGCCCTTCGAGCAGAGCATCGATTCGTCAGAGCGGAGGTCGGACTGCACAAGCAGCACGCGTTTTCAATGCTTGTAAATTCAGCAAGTTCCTTCACAAGTGCCTCAATCGAGGCTCTTATACTCACGCCTTCTATTTGATTACAAATTTCGCAGGGCAGAAAGGCAATTGAATTATTACCAATTATTTCAAGCCAGCGCCGGCAAGGCTGCGGAGACCAGGCATTTGAAGATCTTGCATAGTGAGTCCTCGACGGGATGGGGTGGTCAGGAAATCCGTACGTTGAAGGAAATGGTGGCGTTGCGCGAGAGCGGCCATACGGTCGAACTGATTTGTCCCGGCGAAGCGCGGCTTGGTCAGCGTTGCTCCGAACTGGGGTTCACCGTGCATCACGCGCGCATGCGTGGCGGCGGCGACATGCAGTCGATGCTGCGCATCAAGGGGCTTCTGCGCCGTCGTGCGTTCGATGTTCTCAACACGCACAGCGGTCATGACAGCCTCGTCGCGGGCACGGCGGGGCGACTCGCGCGCACGCCGCTCATCGTGCGAACGAGACATCTCGCGTTGCCCATCAGCTCACTGGCGACTTATACGTGGATCCCGCATCGCGTGATTGCGGTGAGCAATTACGTGCGCCGCTATCTGATCTCCGCGGGCGTCGCGGAGAAGCGCGTGCACACGATCTACGACGGCATCAACCAGCCGCAGTCCGTCGCGCATTCGACTCTGCGCTCGGAGCTCGATCTCGGACCGGACGCGTTCATCGCCTGCATGGTCGCGATCATGCGAGACAAGAAGGGCCATGAGGACCTGATCGCGGCGGTGGGCCCGCTGCTGGAGACGCATCCGAACCTGCATGTCGTGATGGCGGGCGATGGTCCCTGGTTCGATCGCATCAAGGGCATCGTCGATGGCCTCGGTCTCGCGCATCGCATTCATCTGCTGGGCTTTCGCACGGACGTCCCCAACATTTTCCGCGGCAGCGACCTGTTCGTGCTGCCCACGCATCAGGAAGCGCTTGGTCAGGCGTTCATCGAGGCGATGGCGGCGGGTCTGCCGGTGATCGGCACGAGCGTCGATGGCGTGCCCGAACTCATCGACGATAACGTGAACGGCCTGCTGGTGCCGCCGCGCGATCCGGTCGCATTGCGCGCGGCGCTCGCGCGCATGATCGATGAACCGGATCTGCGGCAACGTCTGCGCCGCGAGAGCCTGCGCATCACCGAGCGCGGCTTCACGGTTGGCGACATGGCCAACGAAACGGCGATGTTCTATCGACGCGCACTCAGCGAGCGAGGTCATCGCAGATGAGCCGGAGTAACGCTCGCGCCGTGCCGGTGCTGATGTACCACCACATCAGCACATCGCCCGGCATGATCACGGTGAATCCCGAACATTTCACGGCGCAGATGGACTATCTCGCGGAGGCGGGATATCGCACGATCGGATCGGCGCAACTCGCTGCGTTTCTGCGCGGCGAGGATGTGCCGGCCAAGTCTATCGTCATCACCTTCGACGATGGCTATCTCGACAACTGGGTGCACGCGCATCCTGCGCTGGCGAAACATGACTTCACAGCGCTGTGTTTTCTCGTGAGCAGCTGGCCGGGCGAAGGCCTCGTGCGTCCGAACGCGTCGCACGCGGGCGCGACGCTGCCGCCCTTGCTCGATCATCATGCTGGCGAACGCGCGATAGAGAACGGCCGCACGGACGATGTGATTCTGCGCTGGTCCGAGATCGAGGCGATGCGCGAGGCCGGCACATTCGAATTTCATAGCCATACGCACAGTCATGTGCGCTGGGATCGCGTCGCGGGGTCGTCCGGTGAAAAGCGCGAGCGTCTGCAAGAAGACTTGAGCGCGGCGCGTCTGGCATTACGGACCCGTCTGGGCGAGGTGTCCGATCATCTGTGCTGGCCGCAAGGCTATTACGACGACGACTATCGCGAGATCGCGCTGGGCGCGGGCTTCCGGCATTTCTACACGTGCGATGCAGGCACGAATGTCGGCGCGAATCCGCTCGATCGCAATGCATCCGCCGACGCCGAGCGCTCGATCAACCGTCTCGAAGTGCGCGATCGGCCGGCCTCGTGGCTGGCGTCGCGGCTGTGGGTGCATACGCGGCCCGCAATCAGCCGCGCGTATCTCAGCATCAAGCGCTGAGCGCGCTTGCCATCCTGCTTGCCATCAGTCGCGGTGCGCGTGAACGAACGCCGCGATCGCATCGTTCACCGCATCGGCCGCGTCGCGATGCGGTGAATGTCCGCACTTCGGCAGCTTCAGCAGTTGCGTATGATCGACGGCCGCCTTGATCTTTTCGATCTGCAGCATCGATGCGTATTCGTCATCATGGCCCTGAATCGCGAGTAGCGGACGACGGATCGTCGCGATCTCGTTCGTGATGTCCCAATGCAGGAACGCTGGATTGAGCCACGCCTCGTTCCATCCGTAGAAGGCCGAATCGACGTCGTCGTGATAGGCGCTCAGCTTTTCCCTGAACTTCGTCGTCTCGTAGGTGGTCCGCGTCGCGACGATCGCTTCGACCGTCATCGGCTCGACGAATACATGCGGCGCCATGATCGCGAGACCGGCGAGCGCTTCGGGGAATGCGTTTGCATAGAGCAGGGCGATCGTGCCGCCGTCGCTATGGCCGATGAGCCACATGCGCGAGCGTTCGCGCGCGCCGATATCGAGCGCATCGAGAAAGGCGGGCAACACTTGCCGTGCCTGGGTGTGCAGGAATTCGACCGGCCACGTTTCACCGGTCCTGCGCCGCGTCGAGCGCCCATAGCCAGGACGCGAATAGACCAGGCCACGGCAGTTCAAATGGTCGCAGAGCGCCTGCGGCCAGCTCTTCCATAATGCGATCGACCCCAGACCTTCATGCAGGAACACGGCGACGGGCGCATCGACGCGTTCGGGATTCAACCATCGATATTCGATGCGTACCGGATACTCGCCGCCATTCAACTCGGCGAAATGCACGGCTTCGGTGGCTGCTGCCTGATCGGTCATGGTGTTGGCGAACTGGACGCGAAGCAATAAATGAAGCGCAAAGATTAACAGACGCCGAAGCTATCCATTGCAACAAACCGGACCGCCAAGTGCATCATTTACGCGGTCGAAGGTTATCGAAAAGCCCTTTTCTGGTGCATCAAAAGCTATTTCGCCACGCCGATTTTTTTCTCTGGACGCCGCTGAACTTTTTCTGCGAAAGTTATTCGTAAGAAACTCGCTGCGCTGCAACGCAGTGTCGGCCCGTCAGAAGTTTCGTCTGCTTCCGGAGAGAACTGCATGAATCGACCGAAACGAATGCTATTGGAAAACATTGCCTGGTCGCGCGAAACAGCGCATGCCGATGCGCAATTCTTCCCGCGTCTCGCGCAAGGGCAGAGCCCCAAGGTTCTATGGATCGGTTGCTCGGACAGCCGCGTGCCGGCCGAAACGGTCACCAACGCGAATCCCGGCGACCTGTTCGTTCACCGCAACATCGCGAACCTGTTCTCACCATCCGATGACAACACCATGAGCGTGCTGGAATACGCGGTGCGCGTGCTGAAAGTCGATCACGTGATCGTGTGCGGCCATTACGGATGCGGCGGCGTGCGCGCCTCGCTTCTGCCGCTGTCGAGCGACTTGCCGCACGTGAATCGCCGAATCGCGCCGCTGTGCGCGCTGGGCGAGCGGCACCGCGATGAGCTCGATGCACTCTCCGAACTCGATGCACGCGCGAACCGGCTCGCCGAACTGAACGTGCTGGAGCAAGTGCGTCTGTTGCGCCAGCACGCGATCGTGCGTGGACGTGACGAGCCGCCGCTGGTGCATGGATGGATCTTCGGCCTCAACGACGGCCTCATCAAGGTGCTTGCTTCCGGCTATCCGGAAGAGAGCGAAGCGCAGGACATCGGGCGCATGCAGGCCGCATCGCTTCGCGCCGCCTAGCCGACTTTACGCAAACGTTTGCTTTTCGAATGTGAAGTCGCTCAGGCGAGCTTCGCAGGCTCCCACTCGCGCCAAGGAAATTC
This sequence comes from Caballeronia hypogeia, assembly GCF_001544875.2. Lineage (GTDB taxonomy): Bacteria > Pseudomonadota > Gammaproteobacteria > Burkholderiales > Burkholderiaceae > Caballeronia > Caballeronia hypogeia. The sequence continues at coordinate 563,527 of NZ_FCOA02000002.1, read as the reverse complement.
ATGAATTCAAGTCACCGTCTGGCCACATTCCCGCGTGATCTGTTCGCGGGCACCGTGGTGTTTCTCGTAGCGATGCCGCTGTGTCTGGGCATTGCCAATGCGTCCGGAGTCGAGCCGTTCGCAGGCTTGCTGTCGGGCATCATCGGCGGGCTCGTCGTCGCGTTGCTGAGCGGCTCGCAATTGAGTGTCAGCGGCCCGGCGGCGGGGCTGATCGTGATCGTCGTCGACGGCATTGCGGGACTCGGCAGCTTCTCCGCGTTCCTGCTCGCCGTGTTGCTCTCGGGCGCGATCCAGTTCGGCTTCGGCATGCTGAAGGCAGGGCGCTTCGCGGCTTATGTGCCTTCGTCGGTCATCAAGGGCATGCTCGCGGCCATCGGTCTTTTGCTCGTCATCAAGCAGATGCCGCTCGCTGCAGGCTTTGCCAATCATGGCGCGCCGGCCGCGAGCGGTCCCGGCATGCTCGGCACGCCCTTCGGTCCAGTATCGATGGCGGCGTGCGCGGTGGCCGTCGTATCGCTCGCGATACTGGCGGCCTGGGAGACGCGCGCGATGCGCCGCTTCGCGTTCGTGCGCGCCGTGCCGGCGCCGCTTGCGGTGGTGGGTTTAGGCATCGGCATGACGCTGTTGCTCGACCTGTTCGCGCCCGGCTTCGCGCCGCCCGCGCAGCATCGCGTGGCGTTGCCGTCGCTCGAATCGTTCTCGGCTTTCACCAACGCGCTCGCATTGCCGAACTTCTCGCAGTTCGTGAATCCCGACGTATGGCGTCTCGCGTTGACGCTCGCGATCGTCGCGAGTCTCGAAACATTGCTGAGCCTCGAAGCCGTCGAACAACTCGATCCGAAGAAGCGCGCGGCGCATCCCGATCGCGAACTGAAGGCGCAAGGCATCGGCAACATGATGGCCGGTGCGATTGGCGCGCTGCCGATCACGTCGGTCATCGTGCGCAGTTCGGCGAACGTGCATGCGGGGGCGCAGAGCCGCTGGTCGTCGTTCGTGCATGGCATGCTGCTGCTCGTGAGCGTGTTCGCGCTGACCAGCGTGATCAACCTGATTCCGCTCGCGTGTCTCGCCTCGATCCTCATCTTCACCGGTCTCAAGCTCGCCAAACCATCGTTGTTCGCGGCTGTCGCGAAACAAGGCATCGAACGCTTCGCGCCGTTCGTCGTCACGATCGCCGGCGTGCTGCTGACCGATCTCCTGATCGGCATTCTGCTCGGCATCGCGTGCAGTCTCGCGCTGGCCTTGCGCGCGAATCTCCGGCGGCCGATCACGATGACGCAGCACGACGACCACTACCTTCTGACCTTCCGCAAGGACGTGTCGTTTCTCGCAAAGGTCACGCTGAAGCATCATCTGCGCGCGATTCCCGATGGCGCGACCGTGATTCTCGACGCATCGCGTGCCGACTATATCGACCCGGACGTGCGCGAGGAGATCGAGAAGTTCGTGGCGGGGGCGGAGTCGCGCGGCATGCATGTCGAATGCAGGAAGCTGCCGCGCGCGCAGGCGCAAGCAAGGGTGCGTGTGTTGCGCGGGCGATGGCCGGGTCTCACGCGACAGGGCATGACATCGGAGTGAGCGTGATTCAACCTGGTGTCGATGGCGTCAGTTGCGCATAGATATCGTGCGCGAGTTCGAGCATCACCTTGCGGTCGATGCCTCCGGACACCGCGTAACCGAAGTCGCCATCGATCCAGTAGAACACGTTGACGGGGCCATCCTGATACAGCTTGAATGCGGTGGTGTTCGCGCTCGTCCTGCGATGCGAGATGCACAGCGTCACGCGCTCGCCCTTCGCATCGCGATACATGAACTGCGCGACGTCGCCGTTTTCGCCGGGCAGGATGCGCCCGCCCATCAGCTCGAAACCGCTCTTCGTGAGCATGGGCGGATGCACGTCGGTGCCGAGCTTGTTCGACAGGTATTGCACGAAGTCCTGCTCGCGATCCCGGCCGATATCGAGCGGGCGATCGACTGCCGGCATGTACACCACATGCGCGATCGCGGCCTGACGCGCCATGCCTTCCATGCCATCGGTACTGACGGCGCGGGTATTGGACATCTTCGAGACATCGCGTCCGATATTCGTGCCCACACCGATGCCGATACCCAGCACCAGCGCCGCCGCCATGCCCGCGAAGCGCGGCCAGTTCGCCGCGCCCGGCCAGCGGCGCTTTTTCAGCGTGCGCAGGCGCGCGGGAATGGGTTCGTTGAGCACGCGGTCGTAACGCTCATGGAACATGTTGTTGAGAGAGAAATAATCGCTCACGCGCGCGGCCAGCGCGGGGTTGAGTTCGATCGCGCGCTCGACCTGTTCGCGGCGTTCGGCGCTGAGCGCGCCATCGACATAGGCGTGCAGCTCTTCTTCGCTGATCGGAGCCTGCTGGTCGCTCATCGCACCACCTTCAGTTTCGCACCGGGCTGTGCGCCCGCCATCAAAACGCGCAGCCGCTCGCGCGCGCGAGACAGCCGCGACATCACGGTGCCCATGGGAATGTCTAGCGCGATCGCCACTTCTGCGTAGCTCATCTCTTCAAGTCCGATGAGCAGCACGACTTCGCGTTGCTCGTCGGGCAAGCGCTGAAGTGCGAAGTCCAGATCGCGCACTTCGAGCGAACGGACCGGATCGCCCGACACCGCGAATTCGCGTTCGTCGATGCTGTTATCGTCGACGGACACATGCACCGCACGCGCCGACGCGCGGCTCACCTGATTCACGAATACGTTGTGCATGATGGTGAAAAGCCACGCACGCAAGTCTGTACCTGCTTCGAACCGGTCGGTGCGCGACAACGCGCGTTCGATCGTGTCCTGCACCAGATCGTCGGCGAGCTCGCGGTTGTTGAGCAGCGCACGCGCATAGCGGCGCAGTCGCGGGATGTGCTCCATCAGGTCGTCGCGGATGTTCATGGCGCTATCCGTCGTTCGACTGGCGATGTGGGCCGCGTGATTTCCTGAACGATCCGGCTCGCATTTTATTCCGCCTTCCGGGCCGCGATGGTCAACGCGTCGGCGGCGTGCATGAGCCCCCGCGTGCCGGCATGCCCCGCGAGGACATAGCGCTTGCCGCCGATGGTCCAGGCCAGCAGACGAAGATCGCCCACTCTCCGCGCGCTCCAGTGTGGCTCTTCGCTTGCGAGAGGCGCGCGCGCGGTGAGCAGGATCACCGCGTCGCCATCCGCGTTCCGATAATCGAACTCGTCGATATGCGTGAGCTTGCCGGCATTGCGTGTCCTGCTCGCGACCAGTTCGAATCCGACCGGCGTCAGTTCGATGAAGTGGGGATCATGCGAGACGAGCGGCGCAGCGTTCGGGCCGCGCCCGCCTGACGTTTCCATCAGGGCCATGACGGCGGCGGCATCGAGCATGTCAGCGGACACGTGCGACGCGGCGCACCAGCCGGCGATCCCGATGACAACGCATGCGCCGAAGAGCGCGTTGCGCCAGACGCTTCCGGCCCGCACGGGCAAGTGAAACTCGACGCCCCCGCTCTCATCCGGCCGCGCACACAGACGAATGCCGGCCCGCTCCGCACGGGCAGGCGGCAGGCCGCCGTTCGCGAAGGCGCGCAGGTTCCGTTTGATGAGCGGGTCGTCCATGTCGGTGCATCGATTTCGTGAACTCTCGATGGGCTAACATGCGCGACGCGCGTTTTATTCCGGTTTTTTTTATTATTTTGCAGACGAGAGACGCGGGCTCGCGCGGACCTTCATTCGGACACGATCGAAATGGAAAAACCGTCCCATCCCTTGCTTCCCACCGTCTGCATCGCGGTGGACGAAAGGCGTGGGTTTTCCGCGAGCAGGTCGAAGAATTTGCGCACGCCAATTACGTCGGGATCGACGCTCGCGGTATCCGCGACCTGACCGCGGCGTATCACGTTGTCCGCGACGATCACCGTGCCTGGCCGGCTCAGACGCAGCACGAGACGCAGATACTCGGGATAGCCTTTCTTGTCGGCATCGAGGAACACGAAATCGAAGGGCGGAATACCGTCGCGCACGAAGCCTTCGAGCGTCTGCACGGCGTCGCCGACAATTACCGACACCACGCCCGCCAGTCCCGCACGCGCGATATTGCGGCGCGCGACGTCCGCGTGATGTTCGAGCGCCTCCAAGGTCAGCAGGGTGCCGTCGGCGGGCAGGGCGCGCGCGAGCCAGATGGTGCTGTAGCCGCCGAGCGTGCCGAGCTCCAGAATGCGCCGCGCGCCGCGCAGGCTCGCCAGCATCTGCAGGAGCTTGCCCTGATTCGGTGCGACGTTGATCGAGGGCAGTCCCGCCTCGGAGCTCGCTCTCAGCGCCGCGTCGAGCACCGCGTCGGGCGCTTGCGTACGCTCGCACAGATACTCGTCCATCGCAATCCATTGCTGTTCGTTCATTGGATCTCCTTGGGGCCCCGGGCCGCGATTACGACACCATACAGCACGCGAAGAGATCCGTGCAAAGCGCAGCAGTGCGATAAATGTTTCAGATGCCCCGGCGCACGCGTTGCAATCGTCGTGACATGTGCGCAACCTTGGAATGATCGATTCGAGTCATCAGGCGATGACCTTCGGGTTGCCGGCGGCATCACGCCGCATCGCGTGGCCGACCTGATCGACCGTGAGACGGATCGCATCGACCATTGCGCGGGCAGCGGGTGATGGCGTGCCGCCGGCGCGCATCGTCAGACCGATCTCGCGCCGCGTGTTCTGCAGAGGAATGTCCAGCACCACGAGCTCGCCCGACTCGCATTCGTAATGCAACTGTTGCGCCGACACGGCGGCGAGCATGTCGGTATCCATCAGCAGGCCGCGGATGACGGCGAGGTCGGCGGTTTCGACCGTCGGCATCGGCGGCTTCAGCTTCCAGCGCTTGAACTGCGCCTCGAACATGCCGCGCGCGGGCGCCTGACTGCGCGGCAGGATCCATTGCGCGGCGATCATGTCCTTGAGAGAAAGACCGCTCGTGCCCGCGAGCGGATGAGCACGCCGCGCGATCACCACGATGTCCTCGGACATGAGACGCTCGTTGACGAGTCCGCTCGATGCATCGTTCTGACGCAGCGCGCCCAGCACGAAGTCGATGTCGCCCGCGCGCAGTCCCGCGACCAGCGTTTCATACGAGCTTTCGTCCGTGACGATGCGCACGCCCGGATACTGCGCCGCGACCCGCGCGATCGCGCCGGGCAGAATCAGCGTTCTGCCGAGCGGCAGCGCGCCGACGATCACGTAACCCTGAATGGTGCCGCGCAAGGCGGCGAGATCGTCGGGGATGTGGCGCAGTTCGTTCAGCGCGCGACGTACGTGCAGCACGAAGGTTTCGCCTTCGCTCGTGAGCAGCAGGCCGCGCGGGCTGCGATGAAACAACTGCATGCCCGCGCCCGTCTCCATGATGCGAATCGCGCTGCTGACCGCCGGTTGACTCAACCCCAGTGTCTGCGCCGCGCTCGGCATGTGCCGGTGCCGCGCGAGCGCGGAAAACAGTTGCAGCCTGCGCGTGTTGAGCAGGAAGGCGGGCAGCGTGCCGCCGGTCGTTGTCCTGCGGCGCGACTGGCGCGTCGCGCACCATTGCGCCAGCTCTTCCAGTTCCGCAAAGATGCGTTGGCACCGCAAGAGCACCGCGCGCCCGGCGGGCGTGGTGAGCATGCCGGAAGGCCGGCGTTCCAGCAACGCTTCGCCGACAGCGGCTTCCAGCTCCTGCAATGACCGCGTGACCGCCGATTGCGCGCGAAACAGCGCGGCGGCGGCGCGCGTGGCGCTGCCCGTCTCCGCGACGAGACGAAATGCGCGCAAGTACGCGAGATTGAGCAGTTCGCGGTTATCCATGGTCGTCATCAGTTTGATTTATCGCATGGTAACGCGTCGCGAAACGGGCTCTCACTTTCCGCTAATTTTCAGCGCCGATCATCACGTCATGCACAAGGATGTTTCGCCAGAGACGTCGTTCAATGATCGGAGGGTTGCGCCATGTACCAGCATATTCTCGTCGCCGTAGGACCGGGCTTCAGCGAGGCCGCGTTGTCGACCGCCATCGCGCGGGCGCGTGATAGCCGCGCGCGCCTCACTATCCTGCATGTGATCGATTCCGCGCCGTGGTGGGCCGGCTGGCAGGCGGACATGCTTTGCGATACGCCGGCGCTCGTCAATCAACTCGCGCTCGCGATTCGACGCAATAGCGAAAAGATGCTTCGGCGCGCGGGTATCGAAGCGCAATGGCGCACGCGCACACTTCCGCGCGATGGCCGCAGTATCGGGCGCTTGATCGCCGCCGAAGCGGAACTGCTCGATGCCGATCTCGTCGTGCTCGGCGCGAAGCGACACCGCTTCTTCGGCATCGGCTGGAGTCACGTGCGCAATACGGTCTGCCGTCGAAGCCGATGCGAAGTGCTCATCGCTTCAGCGTCGGTTGCGGAAGAGGCGCCGGTTATCAGCGCCTCCTTCGCTAGGGGGCAGTCGCGAGTACAGGCGTAATCGCCTTGCCCGTCGAAAAGAAGGACACGATGTTGTCGACGGTGAGCTGAGCCATCGCCATGCGTGTTTCGTGCGTTGCGCTGCCGATGTGGGGGCTCAGCACGACGTTGTCCAACGCGCAAAGCGGCGACGCTTCGAGCGGCTCATCTTCGAATACGTCGAGCGCAGCGCCGGCGATGGCATTTCGCTCGAGTGCCTCGATGAGCGCGCCTTCGTCGACGACCGAGCCTCGCGCGATATTCACGAGCAGGCCTCGCGCGCCGAGCGCATCGAGCACGGCCGCATTCACGAGATGACGTGTTTCGCTGCCGCCGGGGCACGCCGCGATCAATATGTCGGACCAGCGCGCCAGGTCGGTTGCATGCGCGAACCATTCATACGGCAAGGCTTGTTTCGTGCGCCCGTAATAAGCGACCTCCACGTCGAAAGGAGCGAGCCGACAGGCGATCTCCTTGCCGATGCGTCCCATGCCGACGATGCCAACCCGCTTGCCCGCGAGACTCGAGCCGAGCGCGAACGCGCCGCCGGACCAAGCGCCGGAACGCACGAAACGATCCGCTCGCGGCAGTTGCCGCAGCAGCGCGAGCAACAGCCCCACGGTCAACTCCGCGACTGCCGCATTCAGCAGATCGGGCGTGTTCGCGACGACGATGCCGCGCTCGCGTGCGAAGCCGACCGGAATGCGATCGAAACCGACGCCGCTCGTCGAGATGATCTTCAGCGCTGGAAGGCGCTCGATCAATGCCGTATCGATGTCGTAATTCGAACGCGTGACGATCGCGCCGACTCGCTCGCGCAGCGCGTCGTCGTGATCGATGTCCGCGAGCGAGACCGGCGCGAACCGCGCCTGCAGCAACGCATGCGCGTTCGCCGGGAATTCGCCGATGCGCAGCACCGGCGGTAACTTCACGTCAGAGTCGTTGCAGTCGGACATCGATGCCTCATTTGTTGACGAGTCGCGCGGGCACGCATACCAGGATCAGCAAAGCCGACACGGCGAGCGAAGCCGCGACGACGAACAGCCCTGACGACAGCGAATGCGTCACCGTCTTGAGCCAGCCGATCACAGCCGGGCTGATGAAGCCCGCGAGATTGCCCGTGCAATTGATGAGCGCGATGCCCGCCGCCGCGCCCGTGCCGCCGAGAAACGCGGTGGGCAGCGCCCAGAACATCGGCAATGCGGTGATGACGCCCGCCGTTGCCAGTGTGAGCCCCAGCACCGACATCGCGGAGGACGAACCGAACAGCGCGCACAGCACGAAGCCCGAACCTGCTATAAGCGCGGGAATCGCCACATGCCAGCGCCGCTCGCGTGTGTGATCGGCGTGCCTGCCGGTGACGATCATCGAAACGAGTGCGACGGAGTAGGGGATCATGGTCAACAGGCCGATGATGAACGCGTCTTCGATGCCGGTGGAGCGCAGAATGGTCGGCTGCCAGAAGCCGATTGCGTACGAGCCCATCACGATGCCGAAGAGGATCAGGCACATCAGGTACACGCGTGCGGATGTGAACACGGCGCGCACCGAACCGTGCGTGTGCGTGGCGGTGTCGGCGGCGATCTCATCGAGAATCACGCTCTTTTCGCGCTCAGAGAGCCAGTTCGCATCGGCGACGCGATCGTCGAGATGGCGCAGCACCACGAAGCCGAGCACGATGGAAGGCAGCGCTTCGATGATGAAGAGCCATTGCCAGCCCGCCATGCCCCACGTGCCCTGCATCGCATGCATGATGTAGCCGGACATCGGGCCGCCGACCAGCCCCGACACCGGATTGCCGGCCATCAGCAGCGCGACCATCTTGCCGCGCCGGTGCGACGGAAACCAGTACGTCAGATACAGCACCATGCCGGGAAAGAAACCCGCTTCCGCGACGCCGAGCATGAAGCGCACCGCATAGAACTGCCACGGCGTCGTGACCCATGCGGTGGCCATCGAAAGCAAGGCCCACGTGACCATGATGCGCGCGATCCAGCGCCGCGCGCCGATGCGATGCAGCAGCAGATTGCTCGGCACCTCGAAGAAGAAATAGCCGACGAAGAAAAGACCGGCGCCGAGACCATAGACCGCTTCGCTCAGATGCAGGCTGTTGAGCATCTGCAGCTTGGCGAAGCCGACATTCACGCGATCGAGATACGCGACCACGTAGCCGACGAACAACAAGGGCATGAAGCGCAATGCGACGCGCCTGAAGATCGAGTCGGCGTCGCCCGTCTCGATCGACGCGGACAGGGAGGTGCTGTTATACAAGGTTGTCTCCTGATGTTTGCAGAGCGTTCGATTAGTTATGTGCTCGCAAGGCGGGCGCTCAGTGCGCAGCTTCGGTCGATAGCGCCAGTTCCGCCGCATGCGGAATGCGAAAGCCGATCGCCGTGAGCGCGCTTTCCAGTTGCATGCGTTGCGATGCATCCAGTTCGACGAGCGGCGCCCGCAACCTGGCCCAGCCTTCGTCGCCCGATTGCCACGCGATGGCGGCCTTCATCGCGGCGATCATCGGAAAGCGCTGGAACACTTCGCGTGTTTCGTCGAGTCGGCGTTGCCGCGCCGGCGCATCGACGGCTTGCCAGTTGCGCGCGAGACCGGCGATGGTCGCGGCGTTCACGTTGCCCGTCGCGGTGATGCAGCCCGCGCCGCCTGCCTGCAAGGTGCGCAGCAGGAAGGTTTCGCTGCCCGCGAAGACGTCGAAGCCGGAGGCCGCGAACGCATCGATCAGCGCTGCCGTGTTGCTCCAGTCGCCCGAGCTGTCCTTGATGCCCGCGATCGCGCCCGGATACGCTTCGAGCAAGCGCCCGATCAGCGGCAGGCTCAGGCCCACCTGCGCGACTTGCGGAATGTGATAGAGGTAGATCTTCAGACGCGCATCGCCTACGGCTTCGATCACGCTCGCATACGCGCGAAACAGTCCTTCATCGCTCACGCCTTTGTAGTAGAAGGGCGGCAACATGAGAACGCCCGCGCATCCGTTCGTCACTGCATGACGCGTCAGTTCGATGGTGTCCGGCAGCGCGCATGCGCCTGTGCCCGGCATCATGCGCGCGGCGGGCAGGCCCGCGTCGAGCAATGCATCGAGCAGGCTGCGCTTCTCCGCGACGGTCAGCGAGTTCGCTTCCGAGTTCGTGCCGAAGACCGCGAGTCCGACATCGTCGTCGATGAGCGCGCGGCAATGCCGGAGCAGACGTTCCGTGGATGGTGTGCCGTCTTCGTTGAATGGCGTAAGTACCGGCGACAGCGCGCCTTTCAAGGTATGTGGCGAGTTCATGTGCACAGCGTCTCCTTTCAGGTTCTTTGCGATGGAGGCCAGTATCGCCGTGCGTAAAACATCGAAGTACAGACGGGCGCTTGCTTCAAACTCAAAAATTTTTGATGTCTTGCGATGCGATGAGATTTCGCCGCGCGAAAAAAAGGCCGCTGTAAAAGCGGCCTTGATGCGTTCGAAGAGTGCTTGCGTCAACGGCGCGGTGTCACGCCGCGCATCTTCGCGGCGCGCAGGAAATCGAAGTCGACGCCCTTGTCCGCTTGCGTGACGGTGTCGAAAAACAACTTGCGATAACCACGCTCGGCGCTCGGCGTCGTGACCGGCGATGCCTTCGCGCGCGCCGCGAGCTCTTCATCGCTGACGAGCAGGCTGACCTCGCGCTTCGACACGCTCAAACGAATGCGGTCGCCCGTACGAACATGCGCGAGCGGTCCGCCCACAGCCGCCTCCGGCGTCACATGCAGCACGATGGTTCCGAACGCGGTGCCGCTCATGCGGCCATCCGAGATGCGCACGATATCCTTCACGCCCTTGATCGCGAGCTTGCGCGGAATCGGGATATAGCCGGCCTCAGGCATGCCCGGCGCGCCCTTGGGCCCGATGTTCTTCAGCACGAGGATATCGTCGGGCGTGACATCGAGATCGTCTGAATCGATGCGCGCCGCGAGGTCCGCGCCGTTCTCGAACACGACCGCCCGACCTTCGTGCTCCATGAGTTCCGCGTTCGCCGCCGACTGCTTGATGATCGCGCCGCCCGGTGCGAGATTGCCTTCGAGCACGGCGATGCCGCCTTGCGGATAGATCGGTTTGTCGAAGGAACGCACGACGTCCTGCGCGAAAGCCGGGCCCGCCGCTTCGATCTCTTCGCCGAGCGTGCGTCCGGTGACCGTCAGCGTATCGAGGTTCAGGAGCGGCTTCAGTTCGCGCAACAGCGTGGCCATGCCGCCGGCCTTGTGAAAGTCCTCCATGTAATGCGAGCCCGAAGGCTTCAGATCGACGAGCACGGGCGTCTCACGTCCCATGCGATCGAGCGCCTTCAGATCGACCTCATAGCCCATGCGTCCCGCGATAGCCGTGAGATGCACGATGCCATTCGTCGAACCGCCGATGGCGAGCAGCACGCGCATGGCGTTCTCGAACGCTTCCGCCGTGAGTATCTTGTCGATGGTGAGATTGTCGCGCGCCATCTGCACGGCTTGCGTGCCGCTCAGTTCGGCAACGCGCATGCGATCCGATGTCACCGCGGGCGGCGATGCGCCGCCGGGCACCGTCATGCCGAGCGCTTCCGCGATGCATGCCATCGTGCTCGCGGTGCCCATGACCGAACATGTGCCCACGCTCGCCACGAGTTGATTGTTCACCGCGGTGATTTCGGCTTCGTCGATTTCCTCGGCGCGAAAACGGCCCCAGTAACGGCGGCAATCGGTGCACGCGCCCACGCGCTCGCCGCGATGCGCGCCCGTCAACATCGAGCCTGTGATGAGCTGAATCGCGGGAATGCCGGCGGATGCCGCGCCCATCAGTTGCGCGGGCACGGTCTTGTCGCAACCGCCGATCAGGACGACCGCGTCCATGGGCTGCGCGCGAATCATCTCCTCGGTGTCGATGGACATGAGATTGCGCAGATACATGCTCGTCGGTTGCGAGAACGACTCGGCAATGGAGATGGTCGGGAAGTCCATCGGCAGGCCGCCCGCGAGCATCACGCCGCGCTTCACGGCTTCGATCAGTTGCGGCGCGTTGCCGTGACACGGGTTATACGCGCTGCCCGTATTGACGATGCCAATCACCGGCCGGTCGAGCGCGCTGTCGGTATAGCCCGCGCCCTTGATGAAGGCTTTGCGCAGGAAGAGCGAGAAGCCGTTGTCTCCATAGCTCGTCAGCGACTTGCGCAGGCCGCTCGGTTGGGCGGGATCATCGCTGGGCTTCTTCTTGAATGTATCGGTCATGGTTGCACTACCGTTGGGTGAGCGTTGAGTGTCTCCGTGCCTTGATTATCGCGGCTTTGCGTGCTTCTCGCCGTGCGTGGCGCTTGCTTCAAACGAAAAAAATAATTGCTTCCGGAAACAGCCAAAACTAGCGATTGAGTTAGCGATTGAGACCCGCCGCCGCCACATCGGCCGCGGCCAGAAACGCCTGCACGAGTCGCAGGCGCGCGGACGAACGTCCCCACAACATACCGACGAGCCGCTTCGGCGCCGCATGCGGCAATGCCCATTTCCTAACTGTCAGACCAATGAATTCCGTCGACGCCCAGTCGGGCACGAGCGACACGCCGAGCCCGCGATCGACCAGCGTCGCAATCGCGGCCAGGCCGTCGAGTTCGCAACGCTGATGCGGCTTGATTCCGTGCTGACGCAAATACGCATCCGCGAGCTGACCGCCGACGACATTGCGGTCATAGCGCACGAACGGCTCGGTTTGCAGCGTGGCGTGCACGTCGGCGACATGCATTGACGCGGGAGTCAACAGAACGAGCGATTCCTTTCTGAAGGTGTGCCAGTCGCAACTCTTCGGCAGGTTGAACAAGGGCTGTGCGATCACGGCGGCGTCGAGATCGCCGCTCGTCACCTTGCGATAAAGGTCGAGCGACGTGCCTGGCTCGAGATAGAAATCCATCTGCGGATGACGATGCAGCAACACCGCGAGCGCGTCGGGTATGAGGCTTGCCATCATCGTGGCCATGCCGCCCAGGCGTAACTGGCCGCCCAGTTGATCGGTGTCGTCGATGTCCGCGCGCAGGTCGCGAATGTCGTGCAGCACGGAGCGGGCGCGCGCCAGAATGCGCTCGCCGGCCTCGGTTGCGCCGACCGTGCGGCCCGAGCGGCGCACGAGCGTCGCGCCCAGTTCGGCCTCCAGCATCTTCACGCGTTGCGCCACGGCGGCGGGCGTGAGATCGAGTCTGCGCGCGGCTTCGGCAATGGAGCCGAGCTCGACGACGAAGACGAAGCTCTGCAGATAGCGCGAGTCCATCGATAAAAATTTTTGGGTGTGAAGAAGCCAAAGAATACTTCCTCTTGTGCGGCCACGCCATCAAACTGATTGCATTCGTAACGAAGCAATGCACACGAGACATACGGAGACGAAGCCATGCCCATCATCGAATCGATCTCGGTTTGCGCGGCCGCCGTGCCGCTCGATCGCGTCACGTCCTTTTCCACGCGCACTGTATCGACGCGCCATTACGGCCTCGTCAAGGTGCGCTCGACCGATGGCGTCGAAGGCATCGGCTTTTGTTATATCGGCAGCGCGGCGGGCGAGTTGCTGACCGTGGCGGTCGAGCAGTTGCTCGCGCCGGTTCTGATCGGCCGGGATTCGTATGCGGTCGAAGGGCTATGGCAGGCCATGTATAACGAAGCGCTGCTGCAAGGCCGCGCGGGAACGGTCATGCGCGCGCTGAGCATTCTCGATGTCGCGCTCTGGGACCTGAACGCGCGCACGCACAAGCTGCCATTGCATAAATATCTCGGCGCCAACGAGCTCGAATCCGTGCCGGCTTATGCGAGCGGCGGTTATTACCTCGATGGCAAGACGCCCGAAAAGCTCGGCGAGGAAATGGCGAGCTATGTGGAGAAGGGCTTTCGCGCGGTGAAGATGAAAGGCGGCAGGCTCTCGCCGCAGGAAGAGGAGCGTCGCGTAAAAGCCGCGCGCGAAGCGGTGGGGCCGGACGTCGAACTGATGATCGACATGAACAACGGCTGGACCGATCTCACGCAGGCGCTGCAACACGTGCGCCGCATCGAGCAATACGATCCGTATTTCATCGAAGAGCCATTCTCTCCCGACGATGTCGACAATCACGCGCGTCTCGCGAAGGCCACGCGCATTCCGATTGCCACCGGCGAGATCGGTTATGGCCGCTGGTATCACAAGGAGCTGCTCGACCGTGGCGCGGCCGCGATTCTGCAAACGGACGCGGCCGTGTGCGGCGGCATCACGGAATGGCGCAAGATCGCGGCGACGGCGGCGAGTCATGGCGTCGTGATGTGCCCGCACTGGTTCCACGATCTGCATGCGCCGCTCGTCGCCGCGACGCCGAATGCGCGATACGTCGAGTTCTTCTGGGACGATCAGGTGCTCAACTTCCGCCGGCTGATCGATAAACAACTCTCGCATCGCGATGGCCGCGTGCAACTGCACGATGCACCGGGCCTGGGCTTCTCGTTCGACGAGAAGGAAGTCGCGAAGTACGGTCAATGGAAGCGCATCGTCTGAGGTCGAACCATGCTGGACACAGTCAAGAAAACCATCGCGGGTCCGGTGATTCGCCTGCATCCCGACGACAACGTCGTCATCGCGCGCACCGACGTCGCGATCGGCACGCCCGTGCCGTCCGAGGACTTCGTGTGCAGAAGCCAGGTCACGGCGGGCTACAAGATCGCCGCGCGCGCAATCAAGCAAGGCGACGCCGTGCGCAAGTACAACGTGACCATCGGATTCGCGAACACGGATATCGCACCGGGCACGATGGTCCACAGCCATAACGTCGAGTTCCGCGAGTTCGATCGGGACTACGCGTTCTGTGCGGATTATCGCGACGTCGAGATGATCGCGGAGAAGGATCGCGCGACGTTCCAGGGCATCGTGCGCGAGAACGGTGAAGTCGCGACGCGCAATTACATCGGCATTCTGTCGACGGTGAATTGCTCGGCGACCGTCGCGCACAAGATCGCCGAATGGTTCACGCCGGAGCGTCTCGCTGACTATCCGAACGTGGATGGCGTCGTCGCGTTCACGCATGGAATTGGCTGCGGCATGGAGATGAGCGGCGAACCGATGGCGCTGTTACGCCGCACGATGGCCGGTTATGCGCGGCATCCGAATCTCGCGGCGGCGCTCGTCATCGGACTCGGTTGCGAACGCAATCAACTCGCTGGATTGATGGAGCAGGAAGGCTTGAATGCGGGCGCGCGCCTGCATACGTTCATCATGCAGGAGAGCGGCGGCACGCGAAGAACGATCGAGGCAGGCATCGAAGCCGTGCGCGCGTTACTGGCCGATGCGAATCGCGTGCAGCGCACGACCGTCAGCGCGAGTCATCTGAAGGTCGGCTTGCAATGCGGCGGCTCGGATGGCTTTTCATCGATCACGGCGAATCCCGCGCTTGGCGCCGCCGTCGACCTGCTGGTGCGTCATGGCGGCACTGCGATTCTCTCCGAAACGCCCGAGATCTACGGCGTCGAACACACACTCACGCGCCGTGCCGCGAGCCGTGAGGTCGGCGAGAAACTGCTCGAACGGATTCGCTGGTGGAAGGAAGAGTATTCGGTCGGACGCGATGTGCAGATCAACGGGAAGGTCAGTCCGGGCAATCAGGTAGGCGGGCTCGCGAACATCTTCGAGAAGTCGATCGGTTCGTCGATGAAAGGCGGCACCGGGCCTTTGATGGAGGTGTATCGCTACGCTGAACCTGTGCGGCAGCGCGGACTCGTGTTCATGGACACGCCGGGCTTCGATCCGGTTTCCGCGACCGGACAGATCGCAGGCGGCGCGAATCTCATCGCCTTCACGACGGGACGCGGCTCGATGTTCGGCGCGAAGCCCGTGCCATCGCTGAAGCTCGCGACCAACACGCCGATGTACCAGCGGCTGGTCGAAGACATGGACCTGAATTGCGGCGGCATTCTCGATGGCGTGGCGTCCGTCGAGAGCACCGGCCGCGCGATTTTCGACGCGCTGCTCGGCGCGGCTTCAGGGCAGCGCACGAAGAGCGAACTGCTGGGTCTCGGCGATCACGAGTTCGTGCCGTGGCAGATCGGCATCATGAGCTGATCGATGTCGAATCAGCCGTCGATGGTTTCATGCACGCCTTGCTCGCCGCGCTTCCAGTACGCGGAGGCGCGAATGCGTTTCTTGTCGATGCCGCGCTCCTCGCACAACAGCTTGCGCACCGCGCGCATGAGCGTGGCTTCACCTGCGGCCCAGACATAACCTTCGCCATCTGGAAGATAGGTTTCTCGTAACGCGAGCAGGAGCGCGCCGCCCGGGTGTTCGCTCTCGTTGCGATAGCGCCATTGCGCGTACAGATCGGCGCGCGTGTCGAATTCGATACGCGCGGACGCATCGGCCACTTCGATCAGCGTCGCGACGCGCGTGCCTTCGGGCAATTCCTCGAGCCGCCGCGCGATGGCGGGCAACGCGGTTTCATCGCCGATCAGAAGGTGCCAGTCGAACTGCGTCGGGATCACGAACGAGCCGCGCGGCCCGCCGATGCCGAGGTATTGCCCCGGCGCGGCCTGCGCCGCCCAGGCGGTCGCGGGACCGGCTTCGTGCAGCGCGAATTCGATATCCAGTTCGCGCGCCGCGCGGTCGAATCGACGCGGCGTGAAATCGCGCGCGATCGGCCGCGGCTTCGACGGATCGAACACGGGGCCATCGGGGCCGGCTTGCGGAATCGCGGGCATCGCATCGCCCGGCTCCGGGAAGAAGACCTTGATGTGATCGTCGAATGAGGCGCTCGTGAAATCGTCGAGCGCTTCGCCCGTGAACGTCACGCGCACGAGCGACGGATTGAGCGCCTGCACGCGCTTTACTTGCAGCAGACGGAATTTGAGGGCGTGACGCACGCGCGTCACTTCGAGTTCGGGCCGTTCTTGCAGGATGGATTCGGTCATCGTGTATGGCTCCTTCTCACGCCTGCTTCGGCGCGGGATTCTGTTCGATCTCCGCGGTCGCGCGCGCGAGAATCGCGGCGATGCGGCGTTGTTCTTCCTGCGACGCATTGGTGCGCAACAGCAGCGCCTTCTTCAGCGCGCGGCGCGCGGCGATCAGTTCGGGCGCCCAGCCGTTGTCGGCGGCGACTTCGTCGACTTCCTCGCCCATGTACGCGCGGCGCACCAGATCCATCTTGCGCGCGAAATGCGTGAGCTTCGCGAGCATGATGTCCACGCGCTCGCGATTCGCCGCGAGGTATTCGCGGCCCGCGTCGGACAGCGCATAGCGCTTGCGATTGCCTTCGAGTTCGACGGTCGTATATCCCAGCTCTTCGAGATACGTCAGGGCCGGATAAACCATGCCCGGGCTCGGCGTATAGAAGCCGTTCGAGCGGTCCTCCAGCGCCTTGATGAGCTCGTAGCCGTGACGCGGCGCTTCGGCCAGCATGGCGAGCAGCAGCAGTTGCAGATCGTCGGACGAGAACTTGCGGCCGCGCGGCATGCCGTCTTCGCCGCCGAAACCGCCCATGCCGCCCATTCCACCGGGGCCGTCGCCGAAGCGGCCACCGCCACCATGACGATGACGCCCAATCATGCCCCAGCGTTCGAAAGCGAAACGTTCGGCCCATTCAGGCGCGCCGAGCGGAAAGTCAGAACCGAATGCGCGGAAACCGGCTTCACGCGCGCGTTGAAAGCAACGGGATTTCATATGAGCACTCCAGATATGTCGTAAAACATATCTAAAGATATATATCGTAAGAGTGTCTGTCAAGGCGATATTCGAGGGGCGGATCGCATCGCTACGCGCTTTTTGCATGCCGCATACAATCTCGCGCATTGTCTTTTGCATCCATAAAACCATGAGCCACTTTCTTCCCGTCAAACTGGAACACGCCAGCCGCCTCATCAATCATGGTCCGACGGTGCTCGTCACGAGCTCGCACGGCGGACGCCGCAACGTCATGGCCGCCGCCTGGTCGATGCCGGTCGAGTTCACGCCGCCGCGCATCGCCGTCGTGATCGACAAGCGCACGTACACGCGCGAACTCGCCGCCGCCAGCGGCACGTTCGGCATCGTGGTGCCGGGCGCGGCGGCGATGGATCTGACTTACGCGGTCGGTTCGTCGAGCGGGCGCGATCTCGACAAGTTCGAGGCCTACGGCATCGAAACGGTGGCGGGGCCGGTGCTCGGCTTGCCGCTCATCGAGAAGAATTGCGCGGCGTGGCTCGAATGCCGCCTGATTGACGAAAAGCACACCGAGGACGCCTACGACACCTGTTTCGCCGAAGTCGTCGCGGCCGCCGCGGATTCGCGCGTGTTCCTCGACGGCCACTGGAGCGTCGACGATTCCAACCAGCCGCTGCACACGATTCACCATCTGGGCGCGGGCAAGTTCGTGCGCGCCTCGTCGATGGAAGAGGCGAAGCCGCTCATGCGCTGAGCCTCGAACGGGCCTGTAGAGCGCTCGTTCCAGCCCTCGACCGGAGGGCTAAAGATTCTCCGTTTCCCCGTCGATAAAGAGACGTCGACCGCGAAAGACCGCAAGGCTCTTCGTGGCGGCGCTTTTGTTCCCGCGATCCGTAACACACGAATTCGGACGCGGGCGATAGATGGGCGAGGACAGGTCTCATAAGGTCTGCTGCAGCGCGATTGTGCGCGGCGCAGCAGATCGCAAAGACGATCGCTCGCACCATCGGGGAAAGGGGTGCGGTATGAAACAGCGTTTTTCGGTCCTGCGGTTCCTGGTGTATCTCGTCGGTTTCACGAGCCTGCTGTCGCTCAGGCTCGTCGTCGCGCCGGACGGACACAACGGCATGACCGCCTATGTCGCGTGCGTGATGGCGCTGGCGGCCGGCTACATGATCTGGTACGCGTCGTCGGCGGGCTATCTGCGCAATCTGATGAGCGGCGTCGTCGTCTATCTGGCGCTCGCCGCCGTGGTGGCCGCGTGTCCGCCGTTCGTGCTCGTGCTCGCGTTCTGGTCGATCACGGGACTCGTGAAGCGGCGGCGCGCGCTGCTCGTGCATGCGTTGTCGAGCATCGCGCTCTTCGTGCTGATATTCCCGATGCCGTTCGCGCAACGCATCGGCATGCCCGAACTCGCGGGCGCGCCGGCGGGCATCGCTTATTTGAGCTTCGCCCTCGCGTGGTCGGCGTGGGCCGCGCGCAGTCCGCTTCGGCTCGGCCTCTTCAAATTCGCGACGATGCTCCTCGCGGTGCCGCTCATCACCTCGTTCGTCGCGCTGGTCGGCGGCGGCATGTTCAGCCGTCCGGAACGGCGCGTCCGTAATTCACTGGCGCGCGCCCGGCGCGCGCTGACGCTTTCGCTGCCCGCGCCGGAAACCTCCGCGACGCGGGCGGTCGCCAGCGCACCGAAGGTCGAAGCGCTGATGGCGGAATGACCGCGCTTACGCAGGGAGCGACATCGAATTGTGGTATTAAGCACTCTGCATTCAAAATTCGAAACCGTTCCATGCATTCATATTCGCAGGCGACGCTGCTGCTCCTCGGCATCGTCGTCATTCTGGTCACACCCGGACCCACGAACACACTGCTTGCCGCCGCCGGCCTCCGGCGCGGCGTGAAGCGCGCCATGCCGCTCGTCGGCGCCGAGCTGGGCGGCTATTTCATCGCGATTTCCGCGTGGGGCTATCTCGCACGCACGCCACGAACTTCGTCACCTGGCTGCCGACGTTCATGCGCATCGCGTGCAGCGTGTATATCGCGTATCTCGCGGTGACGATGTGGCGCACCGCCGTCGCGCTGCCGAGTTCGGCGCAAAAAGCCGTCGGCATGCGCGCGCTCTTCGTCACCACGCTGCTCAATCCGAAGGCGATGCTGTTCGCCAGCGCGATCTTCCCGGCGAGCGCCTTCGCCGTTCCCGCCGACTATCTCCAGACGATGTCGATCTTCGCCGCCGCGCTGGTGCCGATCGGCTTCCTGTGGATCGTGTTCGGCGCGGCGCTCGGCATCGGACGGCTCGCGTGGCTGAGCCCGGAGCGCGTGCAGCGCGGCGCGTCGCTCGTTCTGGCGACGTTTTCCGTCGCGCTCGCGTGGACCACCTTGCACTGAGCGATGTGCTAAAGAACATCGGTACAAAAAAGGAGACCCGATGACTTCCCCCAGGCACGACGAAAAAGCCCCGCACGAACCGCTCGTGTCTTACTACCCCGACGAAGCGCGCCGCCGCGTCTGGCTGCGCGGCATCTTCGACCGCACCGCCTCCGACTACGACGCCATAGAGCGCGCGATGGCGTTCGGCTCCGGCCCCTGGTATCGCCATCGCGCGCTGCGTTCGGCGGGACTCGCGCGCGGCATGCGCGTGCTGGATGTCG
Source organism: Caballeronia hypogeia (assembly GCF_001544875.2). GTDB lineage: Bacteria > Pseudomonadota > Gammaproteobacteria > Burkholderiales > Burkholderiaceae > Caballeronia > Caballeronia hypogeia. Next base: position 543,832 of record NZ_FCOA02000002.1, on the reverse strand, counting down.
GCATGGGAACGGGCCTCGTCACGAAGGAGGCGGTCGCGATCACGGGCGATGCCGCGCTCGTCACCGGCATCGATCCGAGCCCGGGCATGGTCGGCCAGGCGCATCTGCCGCCCGGCGTGGAAACGCGCATCGGCACGGCGGAGGATTTGCCGTGCGAGAGCGCGTCCTACGATTTCCTGAGCATGGGATTCGCGCTGCGCCACGTCAGCGATCTGGCGAAGGTCTTCGATGAATATTTCCGCGTGCTCGCGCCGGGCGGCCGGCTTTGCGTGCTCGAAATCACGCGGCCGGCGCACGGCTTGGGCGTCGCGGCGCTCAGGTTCTACATGCGCGGAGTGGTGCCGCTGATCGCGCGCGTCGTCGGGAAAAAGGAAGAAAGCGTCGAGCTGATGCGCTACTACTGGGACACGATCGAAGCCTGCGTGCCGCCCGACACCGTGATCGCCGCGATCAGGCGCGCGGGTTTCGCGAACGTGCGCCGCGAGGTCGAACTCGGCATTTTCTCGGCTTATTGCGCGACGAAGCCGGCGGCTTGAGCGGCGTCGAGGATCACGGCGGCGCGGCCGCTCAGAACCAGCCGACCCGCGCAGTGAATGGTGAAACGGTAGAGCACCGTGTTGTCGTCGCCGCCCATGCGTTCGGCTTCGATATCGAGCGGGCCGTCGAGCGTGTCGAGCCGTGCGACGCGCGTTTCCACCCCGCGCACGCTCGTCAGCATGCCCACGCGCGGGCGCTTGCCGTCATCGGCGCAGACGAGCGCGCCATGAGTCGCCATCGCCTGAGCCGCGTATTCGATCCCGCATACCGACGCGAGCCGGCCTTTCGAGCGCAGCGGATTATCTGAGGAAAGATGGCTCGTCGCCGTGCAGCGGATGCGCTGCGCATCCCACGCGGCGACGGCGTCGAGCAGGCACATCGCGCCGTCGTGCGGAATGCGCGCGGCGATCCAGTCGCGGTCGAGCATCATGACGGCTCGACATCCACGGTGAGCCGCGTGCCGTCGAGATAGTCCAGAACGACATGCGCCGCGCGTCCGTTCGCGATCGCGTCGAGCAATGGCAAGGCGCGCGCCGCGGGATTCGACAGACGCAGCGCTTCGAGACCGGCATCGGCGAACGCGGACGCGCTGGCATCCGAAAGGCGCGCCTCGATGCGTGCAAGCGAGCGCTCGCTTCGCTCAGGCGCGAGCACGAGCGCGACGCCGAAGGCGTCCCCGATCGGCCGCACGCGATGAAGCGGCTCGGGATAGTCCGTGTCATACGCGACCAGCAATGTCGCCACGCCATCGACGCTCACTTGCGCAAGGCTCTCCAGCAAGCCCGCCGCGAAGCTGCCGTCATAGGCGCACAGCACGTTCGATGCGGCCATCGCGCGCGTCGCGATGCTCCAGTAGCCCGCGGGCGCGTTGTGGACCGAGTTGTGGAAGCGCGTCGGCGAGAGTTGAGGCTCGTCGCTCGCGAGCGTTTCGCAGATCGCGTGGAAGTTGCCGCCGTCGCCGCCCGATGCCGCGAACACGGCGGCGAGCGACGCCGCGTCGCGCCCGCTGTGCGCGACCGCTTCATGCGCGGCCGCGAGCGCGGCGCGCACGACCGGCCCCGTGCGGCGGCGCTCGGCGGACGGCAGGCTCGCGGGCGCCGGCAGCACGGTTTTCGCGTCTTCGCGCGCGGCGCGGCGCGCGAGCACGTCGGCGGTTTGCTGCCAGTTCGCGAGTCCCGGCCCGATCACGCCGATTCCTTCGATATAAGCGCGCAATGGAGTCATGCCGATGCCGCTCCCTTGCGTCCGAACACCAGACTGCAATTCGTCCCGCCGAAGCCGAACGAGTTCGACAACACCGCGCGCAGCGGCGTCGCGCGCGTCGTGAGCACGTAATCGAGCCCGAGGGCGGGGTCCGGCTCGGTCGTGTTGGCGCCGGCCGGAATCATCTGGTGCCGGAGCGTGAGCGCGGCGATCACCGCTTCCAGCGCGCCCGCCGCGCCAAGCGTATGGCCGGTCGCGCCCTTGGTCGAGCTGCACGGCACGCGCTCGAACAGGCTCGTGAGCGCGCGGCTTTCGGCGGCGTCGTTGCTGGGCGTCGCGGTGCCGTGCAGATTCACATAGCCGATCTCGCGCGCATCGAGCCCGGCGCTCGCGAGCGCCTGCTCCATCGCCATGCGCGCGCCGAGTCCCTCGGGATGCGGCGACGACATGTGATACGCATCGCTCGATTCGCCGATGCCGAGCAGGCGGATCGCGTCGGCGTCATCGGCATGATCGGGGCCATCGCGTTCGAGCAGCCCGAACGCCGCCGCCTCGCCGATGGAAATGCCGTCGCGCTTCACGTCGAATGGCTTGCACGGACCCGGCGCGAGCAGCTCGAGCGAATTGAAGCCGTAGAGCGTGGTGAGACACAGGGTATCGACGCCGCCGATCACGGCTGCGTCGATCAGACCGGTTTCCAGCATGCGGCGCGCGGAGCCGAACACCTTCGCGCCCGACGAGCACGCGGACGACACCGAAGCCGCCGGCCCGCGCAGCCCGAAATACGCGCGCACGAACGCGGCAAGCGAATAGGGATTGTGCGTGGCCGCGTAGTTGAAGTCGGCGGGCAGCGCGCCGGTCTGCGCGTCGCGGCGCTGATAGGCGAGTTCGGTTTCCAGAATGCCCGCCGTGCTCGTGCCCATGAACACGCCGACGCGGTCCGCGCCGTGCCGGGCGATCGCGTCGCGCACGCGTGCGTCGAAAGCGTCCTGCGTCATCGCCAGTTGGGCGAGCCGGTTGTTGCGGCAGTCGAATGCGGCGAGGTCCGCGCGCACCGGCGCTTGCTCGACGCCCGCGACGCGGCCCGTGTACGTGCCGAGCGCGGCGCCTTCGAAGTCGCATGGCGCGAGTCCGCTGCGTCCTTCGGCGAGCGCGGCGAGCGTTGCGTCGAGGCCGCGTCCCGCGCAACTCGTGGCGGTGAAATGCGTAAACAGAAGAGGATTCACTACGGGCTCGGTTCCTGAAATGCAGTCGGCGCCGATGGCGTTCGGTATGCGATGAATTGTAACAAACGGGACTTTCAGGCCGGGGCGCGGCTCGGGTGGCCGATCAGGCGATGGGTTGCGCGACGATCAGACGATTGGCGTGATGCGCGCCGTGGCCCATCGGCCGGATGTTGGCGCGAAAGCGCAGTTCTTCCAGCAGCGCGAGCCATTGCGCTTCGCTGCGGCAGGTGAGCCCGCCGGTGCGTCCCGAGCGCGCGACCTGTACGCCGAAATCGACTGCGCGATCGACGCGCGCGCGCCAGCCCGCGGCGGCGTCGCTGACGCGCAGCAGGAGCGCGCCGTCCGGCGCGAGACTCGCGCGCACGCGGCGCAGGATCGCTTCCTGAGCGTCGGCGTCGACGTAATGCAGCACGTCGCACGCGATGACCACGTCCGCCTGCGGAAACGCGGCGGCGCGAATGTCGCCGCAGACGAAGCGGATGCGCGCCTCGTGCGCCTTCAATGCGATGCGCGCGCGCTCGATATCGCGCGGCGTCAGATCGATGCCGTGAATCGAATGCGGCATGGGTGGTGCGGGCCAGTGCGCGGGCCACGCGCGCGCCGCGTTCTCCCGGTGCCACGCGTGCGCGGCGACCAGCCACGCGGCCAGCAGGCCCTGACCGCTGCCGAGATCGAGAATGCGCGCGCCATCGGGAATCAGGCCGTGCGCGAGAACGTGAGCGAAGAACGGATCGTGGCGCAGTTTGCCCAGCGCGAAGTGCCACGCGAAACGGCCCGCGGCGCGGTAGGGACGGCTGGCGGTTTCGATGAGCGCTGTCGGCACCATGCGGATGACAGGTAGGCGGAAGGCCCGGGCAGTCTATCCCAGCTTCGGCGCGATCGCCTCGCGCAGCGTCACGGTTTCGAATCCGCGTTCGGCGGCGGCGCGCAGAACCGCACCGAGCGCCGCCAGCACGACCGGCTCGCCATGCGCGTCCTGCGCGGCGTGGCCATCGTGGAGCAGAAGAATGTCGCGGGCGGCGAAGCCATTCAGCAGCCGGCGCGCGACCAGCGCCGCATCGCCCGTTCGGGTGTCGAAGCCGCGCCGCGTCCAGCTCGCCAGATGCAGGCCGAGTGCGCACAACACCGGTTCGAGAAACGGATTGCGCAACCCTGCCGGCGCACGAAAAAACAGCGGCCGCGCGCCCGCGATTTCGCCGAGCGTGGTCTGCGCGGCCTCGATTTCCCGCCGCAATCCACGCGGTCCCGTCAACGAAAAATCATGCCGATGCCGCTGGCTGTGATTCTCGACCGCATGCCCGCGCGCGACGATTTCCTCGACGATGCGCGGATGCGCGCGCGCCCGCTCGCCGATGCAGAAGAACGTCGCGCGGGCGCGATGCGCGTCGAGAAGATCGAGCACGCGCGGCGTGACTTCGGGATCGGGGCCATCGTCGATGGTGATCGCGATGCATGCGCCCGCGCTCTCGGGCAGCGTCGTCCAGTTGTGGCCGAGCAGGGCGCTGCGTGGCCAGAGTCCGGCCGCTGTCAGCGCGAGATGCGACGCGATCACGCCGCCCGCCGCCCACGGCCACGTCGCGGGCGAGGCGGCCAGCGCCACCAGCGCGCCCGCATGCACCGCCGCCGCGCCGCCGATCAGTGGCGTCGGACGCCAGCGGCGCGGGTCGCCGGGCGCGGGCACGACGGCGCGCATCGCGGAATTCATCGCTCGACTCCGGAACGCGGCGCGAGAATCGCCGAGAACAGCAGCGCGAGAATCGCGCCGGGGCCGACCGTCAGGCCGAACGTTTTGAGCATCGGCACATTGGACAGCGCGAGCAGGCCGAAGCCGAGCACGGTCGCGAGATTCGCGATCACGAGCGACACCAGCGTCTGCGGCGACACGGCGTTGTCCGCCGCGTGCTTGCGATAGTTGAAGAACAGCGCATAGTTCGACCCCACCGCGACGATCAGCAGCATGCCGATCAGATGCAGGATGGTGAGCGACTTGCTCGCGAGCGCGAGGCCCGCGATCACGACGATCACCGCCGCGACCAGCGGCGCGAGCGTGCGCGCCGCGCGCACCGGCGAGCGCAGCGCGAGCACGAGCAACACGACGATCGCGGCGAAGCCGCCGAGCGACAGGCGAATGTCCTCGTGCACATAGTTCTGATAGAGCTTGTCGGCCTCGGACTTCATGTCGACGAACAGCGCGTCCGGCACATGCGACGCCGCCACCGCCGCGCGGATCTTCTGCGCCTGCACGTCCGATCCCGCCGCCGCGCGCAAGGGCAGCATCGCGGTCCAGCGGCCGTCGCGGTCGGTGAGCAGCGAATCGACGGCGAGCGCCATCGACGTGCCCTGCAAATCCGCGCGACGCAGCAGAGGTTGCTTGCGCGCGGCCTCGACGTCGGCGATGAAAGGCTCGAACACCTCGGGCTTCACCCGGATCGTCTGATCGCGCAGCGCGACGGCGAGACGCGCTCGCAGATCGGCGGCGGCGGGCAGGCTCGCGATGCGCGCCCGCTGCGCCGCATCGCTCGGCAGATAACGCGCCGGGCTTTCGTAACCGGCGATCACGCGCGCATCGACCAGAGGCTGCAACTGCCGCGCCACCGCTTCCGCGCGTTCGAGCGCCGTCTGTTCCGTCGCCGCCTGCACCACGACGAGATAGCGCACGTCCGGCGCGCCGACATCCGCGCGCAGGCGTTCATCGAGATCCTGGCTCGCCTGCGGCACCGGACTCAGCGACGACAATTCCTGGCTCCACAAGCCGTGCCGCTGCATCAGCAAAACGGCGAGCGCCGCGAGCAGCAGCACCGCGAGCGCCACCCGCATGCGCGCCGCACGCGCCGCGACGCGCGCAAGCAGATTGCCGAGGCGCGAGACATCGCGGATCGCGAAGCCTTGCGGCAACAGATGCGGCAGCACGAAGCGCGTGACGATGCCCGCCGTCGACAAGCCGACGATCGAATACAGGCCGAGCTGCACGAGGCCCGGAAAGCCGGAGAAGAGCATCGACGCGAAGCCGCAGATGGAGGTCAGCACGCCGAGGCGGATCGTCGGCCAGAAGCCGGCGACCCATTCCTTGAGCGATTCGCGCCGTCCGTCGAAGCGCACGCCGGCCGACTGCACGAACAGATAAATCGAATAATCGACGGCCTCGCCGATCAGCGTCGTGCCGAAGCCGAGCGTGAGTCCGTGCACCGTGCCGAACGCGAGGCTCACGGCCGCGACGCCCGCCGCCACGCCGGAGAGCACCGGCATCAGCCCGAGCAGCAACGTCGGCACCGAGCGATACACCGCGAGCAGCAACGCGACGATCAGCACGATGCTCGCCGCCGACAGCCAGCGCACGTCGCGCATGATCGTGTCGCGGGTTTCGACGGCGAACACGCCCGGTCCGGTCATCACGAGCCGGTACGGCGCGGCTTGAGCCACCTGAGCGAACGCCTCGCGGATCGCGGCGATTGCGCTGGCTTGCGCGTCGGTGTCGGAACCGGCGCTCGCGGTCTGCGCGAGCAGCACGGAACGATTGCCGTCGCGCGAGACCCACACGCCGTCCTGCATCGCGGGTTGCGCGCCGCTGTCGAGTTGACTGACGAGCGCGGTGACTTCGCCGGTCGGATCGTGCGGCAGCAGATCCTTCGCCATCATCCCGGCGGACGAGGCGAGCAGGTCGAGACTATCGGCGAGTGCGTCTTTCAGGCCCGCTTCGCTGAAATGCCCCGGCGTGACCGCCGGACTCAGCTGATACCGATGCTCGAACACGAAGCGCTCATCCCGCTGCTGTCCGACCGGCTCGCCGTTGTTGATGGCGGAAAAGCGCCTGTCGTCGCGCAGCTTCGCCGCGAGCTTGCGCGAAACCTCGGCGCGCCCGCGCGCATCGCCGCCCTCGATGCCGGCGAGGATCAGACGCGAGACCAGCCCGTCGCGCAACTGTTCGACGAGCACGCGCTGCTGCTCGCTCGGGGAGCGCGGCAGGAAAGCGGACAGATCGGCGGAAAAGCTCGTACGCGCGATGATCGTCGCGCACACGACAAGCAGGCACAGCCAGACGAGGACCGCAGGCTGACGCAAGGAGCGCAAGGAACGCGATAACGCGCGCATGCCGCTTCAGTGCGCCGACGTGTCTTGCAGGCGCATCAGCGAGCGGTCGCCATCGGCCTGTCTGATCTCGACCCGTGCGAGCGCGGCGCCCGAGCCCGCGAGCGTGATCGAGCTGACTTTCTGCTTCATGCGCGAATCGATGGGCACGAGCGTCATGGTCCAGTCGTCGCCCTGGCCGGTGACCGACACCTTGTACGCCTGCTCCAGCGCGAAGCGGTTGCCCGCCAGCGTCGCGCGAATGCTTTCGATGAACGCGCCCAGCTCCGGATAATTGCGCAGCGGAATGGTCACCTTGCGGCCATTGCGATCGACGGTGAGCATGTCGCCATCGACGACGAGGTTCTCCGGCTTCGGACTGACCGTGTGCTTTTCCAGATGATCCGGCGCGACGAACACGAGTTCACCCGACGATTCGAGCGGCTCCTGCGCGATCTTCAGATAGCGCGTCTCGGTGAAGTGCGCGCGGCCGGATTTCTTCGCGCCGAGCGTGTTCATCAGGCGGTCGAGCGTCCAGTTCGACGAGGGCGCATCCGCCGCCGTGGCGAAGGTGGAAGCGGCGCAGAGAACGGCGGCAGCCAGCGCGGCGGAAAAAACTCGCATGAATTCAGAAATCCTTTGTTGCTTCGCGTAGCGGGGCGCCGGTTGCGCGCGCCGCGTCCTGCGCGGCATTCGCCTGCCAGAAGTCGAAATAGTTGAACCAGTTGTACGGCGCCGCGCGGCAGTATTTTTCCAGCAGCGCGACATAACGCGTGAGCGCGGCGTCGACGGCGGCGGCGCGTTCGCCGCGCTCGATCTTCGAGAAATCGGCGAGCGTTTCGAAGTGGATGTCGTAGCGGTTGCCGCCCAGATACAGCCCCGTCATGAAGACGACCGGACGGCGCAGCACCGCCGCCATGTGCAGCGGCCCGAGCGGAAACGCGGCCGGCGTGCCGAGAAAGTCGCGTTCCTTGAGCGCGTCGCCCGCCTGCCGCAGCGTGCGATCCGCGAGTATGCCGACGAGGCTGCCGGAGTCGAGCCGCTCGCGCACCTTGAGCATCGCATCGACCTTGCCGAGGCCGATCACGTCGTGATGCGCGGCCGGATTCACGGCGGCGAGAATCGCGTTGATCTTGCGCGCATTCTCTTCATACATCGTGATCGCGATGCGGATATGCGGTTGCGCCCGGCCGATCGCGCGCACCACCTCGAAGCTGCCGAGATGCGCGCCCATCAGGAACGCGCCGTGTCCGTCGGCGAGCGCGGCTTCCACGTCCTCGACGCCGTGCGTGCGGATATCGAACAGATCGAAGCGCTCGTTGAGCAGATAGATGCGGTCGTGGATCGTCGACGCGAACGAGAACACGTGCCGGTAACCGTCGCGCCAGCCGGCATGCCGCCCGAGCGCGCGATTCAGATAGCCGCGCGACGCCCGCCGCGCGCGCGGCGAGAACGCGACGAAATACGCGGTGATGATGCGCAGCAGCACGCGTCCGGCGCGCCGCCCGAAGCGCAGCGAAATCCACGTCATGAAGCGCAGCAACGCGAGATTGCTGCGTTCCTGCCGGTCGGCCCAGTCGTCGCGGTTGCGCGGCTCGTTCACGATGCGTGCTTGTCCGTGGGGTGATCGATCGATTATGCCGGCGGCGCCGCGAGCGTTCCGCTCGCCACGGCGCGTTCACCCGCGCGAATCGTGAAGCGGATCGCGCCGCTCGCAGCCGTTTCCCAGGCGATGTCGAGCGCTTCGCCCGGAACGGCCGGGCTAAGGAACTTGGCGGATTCGATCCGGCAGGCGTCGAAGCTGCGCCCGAGCGCGCCGCCGATCGCATCGAGCGCGTGATCGAGCAGCACGACGCCCGGCACGATCGGGCGGCCGGGGAAATGGCCGGCGAGCGCGGGATGATCGGGCGAAACGGTGAATGTCAAAGGCGTCGCGCGTTTGCGCTCCTGCTCGATCAGTTGCGTGAGCACTTCGCGCGGCAGCTTGCCGGTGGCGTTGCGCGGCAGCGAATCGACGAACAGGAGCGGGCGCGGCATGAACGCCGCATCGATGCGCTCGCGCAACGCGCGCTGCACATCCGCCGCCGTGAGTTCGGGCGCGACGACGAGCGCCATCAGGCGGCGCACCGGCTCGCTGTCGGCGTGGGTTTCGTCGGGCATGTAGAACACGCCATCAACGATGCCCGGCACCGCGTTCAGCTGATGATTAAGATACGCGAGCGAGGTGCGCTTGCCCGCGATGTTGATGAGGTCCGCCTTGCGTCCATGCAGCAGGAAATGCGCGCCGTCGATGAGTTCGAGCGCGTCGCCCATCGGCACCGGCATTTCGACGTGTCCGCCGGACGCCCACATCGTCTGTTCGCCGGAATCGTCGGCGCGCGGCGTCAGCGTGATGTCGGGAAACAGTTCCCACGCGGCGGTGCGCGCGGTGCGGCGCGTCGCGATCTGGCCGGTTTCGGTGCTGCCGTAGATTTCCATCAGCGGCGCTTCGAGGCGTGCTTCCGCGTCGAGCGCGAGTTTTTCCGAGAGCGGCGCGGTCGCCGACAAAACCAGCGACGCGCGCGGCAGCGCTTCATCGTTCGCGAACAGCGCGCGCAGATGGATCGGCGAACTCACCAGCACGCGAGGCTCGGGGACGGCGGCCAGTTCCGCGCGGATATCGACCGGATAGAACGGCTGGCGATTGCTGAACGCGAGGCCGCCGAGCAGCGCCAGGAGCACCGTCGATTCGAAGCCGTACATGTGTTGCGGCGGCACGGTGCCGACGAGCGTCGCGCGTTCTTCCGTCAGCAGACCCAGCCGGTCGGCCGCCGCGCGCACGTTCTTCACCAGAAAGCCCCAGGTCTTGCGATGCGGCACCGGCACGCCCGTCGAGCCCGACGTGAACACGTAGGCCACGACGCGCGCGCCGTCGATCTGCGGGACATCGGCGTCAGCGGGGACATCCGCCGCGGCGGTCTCCGGATAGCGGAAGCGCGGCAGGTCGATCGCGCAGTCGTCGCTGTCGTGCAGGCAGAGCGCATCGGGCGCGAAGGAGGAGAGCGCGCGCACCATTTCCGGCGTGTGCGTGGACGGCAGGAGGCTCGTCTTGCCCGCGACGAGCGTCGCGCACAGGCTCACCGTGAAGCGGTAGCGATCCGCGCACACGTTGAACACGTGCCCGCCCGGCGGCAGCGACGCGGCGAGACGCCGGACATCGGCGAGAAACTCGCGCACGGTGACGGCCGCGCCGTCGCGCCAGGCGATGATCTGATCCGGCGACGAGTGGAACACCAGCGGAAACGTCTGCATGTGTGGTTGGTCCGGCGAGGTCACTGCGCGCCGCTGCGGCGCATTTGCGTGGAACGGATATACGCGCGTACGGCGTCCATGATGCTCGACGGCTCCATGTCCGGCAGCGCGACGCGGCGGCAGGCGTACTCGGCGACGAACATCAGTCCGACGAGCGGCAACGCGAGGTAATTGGCGAACGTGGACCACGCGACGATCGATGCACAAGCGAACAGCACGGTCGATGCCAGCGCGGTGGCGACGAAAAACAGCGTCCACGCCAGCGTGACGTGCCGCGTATAACGCACGACGCGCGGCTCGATCCTGCCGTGGACCATCGTCGCGAACTGCGTGCAGAGCGGTTCGCGGCCGTGTCCGAGCGTGCGCCCGAACATCCATGCGAGGGCGAGATTGAAGCTCGCATGCTCCAGCCACAAGCCCCAGCCGAAATGCGCGGTGAGCGGTGCGCGCGCGAACCACAGCGCGGCGCAGACGAGCGCCCAGAGGGGCAGCAGCCACGCGCGCGCGTTCGAGCGCGCGGCGGCGTTCAGCCCGATCAGCAACAGCGGCCCGAGCACGAGCGCGAGGCCGAGCCCTTGCGCGCCCGGCGTGGACGCGGCGTGATGCGCGGCAAGCTGATAGGCGACGATTGCGGCCACGACGCCCGCCGCGCGCAGGACGCGGGCGGCGTTCATTCGAAACCTCCCGTGCTCCGCGATGCGCGCCCGGTCCGGCTCGAAACGACTCGTCGAAGGAAAAATTTACGCGACATGAGAATGCGGCTGCGGCGTTTTGAGGAACGCTCGGTTGTTGAACAAAAAATCGGCAGTCGCCTGCCTGACGAATATTTTCTCGCGCGCACGCCCGCCCGGTCTGTAACCGATTGTTCCACGCTCTTACATTCGTCAGACGGGCGGATTTTACCCCACGGCCGCCGCCGCCCCGCCGCGCGGCGAACTTGCTGATTTTTCTCGAAAATATCCCCGTGAGGCGGATTGCACGGCCGGTTACCTTTCCTACTAGGCGTCCCAAAGGGGTTCGTCTAGAATTTCGCCACTGAAATTATCTCGATAACAGGCAGCCGGCAGCGTGCGGAGACGCGGGGCGCACGCTCGCGAGCGGCCCTTGCCGCGCGTTTTCGCGCTGGTCTGTAGACACGATGAACGAACTGGAAAGAGAGCTCGCGGAACTGATCGTCGCGGAACTGAACCTGGAAGACGTCGATCCCGAGGCTGTGTCGGCCGACACGCGTTTGTATGAAGAAGGCTTCGGGCTCGATTCCATCGACATCCTGGAGATCGCGCTCCTGATCTCGAAGAAATACGGCTTCGAGCTGCGCTCCGACAATCCGGACAATCAGAAGATCTTCGCGAGCCTGGGCGCGCTCGCGGCGCACGTCGCCGCCCATCGCACGCGCTGAGACGAGCGCTCATGCACGCGACCAGGCGGGCGCGGCCTCATGCAACGCCGCTGTCACGCAAGTGAAATCCGCCGCATCGAGACTGGACGACGCGCACGCTCGTGCGCTCGCGGCGCGGCCCCGCAGCGCGGGACAAAACCATCAAGCGGAGTGCAATCGATGACGGAAGCAGCCTCATGCGCGCGCTCGTGACAGGCGGCAGCGGCGCGATCGGACAGGCCGTGAGCCGCACGCTGGCGGCAGCGGGACACGAAGTCTGGGTGCACGCGAACGGCGGCATCGAACGCGCTGAAAGCTGTGTGCAAGCCATTCGCGCGGCGGGCGGCACGGCGCACGCCATCGCCTTCGATGTGACCGACCCCGACGCCACCGAAGCGGCGCTTGCGCGCATTCTGGCGGACGGCCCGGTGCAGATTCTGGTGAACAACGCGGGCGTCCACGACGACGCGCCGATGGCCGGCATGAGCCGCCAGCAATGGAAGCGCGTGCTCGACGTGACGCTCGACGGCTTTTTCAACGTCACCCAGCCGCTTCTGATGCCGATGATCCGCACGCGCCGGGGGCGTATCGTCAACATGTCGTCGCTGTCGGGACTGATGGGCAATCGCGGGCAGGTGAATTACGCCGCCGCGAAGGCCGGATTGATCGGCGCGACGCGCGCGCTCGCGCAGGAGCTCGCGCCGCGCGGCATCACGGTGAACGCCGTGGCGCCCGGCGTGATCGATTCGCCGATGCTTGGGGTTGCCTTTCCGCCCGAGCGCATCAAACAACTGGTGCCGGCGCAGCGCGCGGGCACGGCGGAGGAAGTGGCGGGCATGGTCGCGTATCTGGTGTCGGATGCGGCGGCCTACGTTACCGGACAGGTCCTGTCGATCAACGGCGGAATCGCCTGAACCAGCAAGCAAGCCTAAGGAGCCTGGATGACTGAAGCGGCGCAAACCTTGGATGTCGTCGTGATCGGCGGCGGTCCCGCCGGATCGACCGCGGCCACGCTGCTCGCGGACCGTGGATATCGCGTGCGCGTGCTGGAGAAGGCGCGGCATCCGCGCTTTCATATCGGCGAATCGCTGTTGCCGGCGAACTTGCGGCTCTTCGAGCAGCTCGGCGTCGCCGACGAGGTGCGCGCGATCGGCATGGTCAAGCTCGCCGCAGAATTCGTCTCGCCTCAACACGACAACCGCCTGCAGCGCTTCATGTTCGCCGACGCATGGGACAAGTCGATGCCGAGCGCGTATCAGGTGCGCCGCTCCGAACTCGACGAAATCCTGCTGCGCAACGCCGCGAAACACGGCGCGCAGGTGAGCGAAGGCTGCCGCGCGCGCGATGTCGCGTTCGCGCCCGACCATTCCAGCGCGACGATCGCAGCCGTGCACGACGATGGCCGCGTCGAGGAAGTGCGCGCCCGCTTCGTCGTCGATGCTTCCGGGCGCGACACGCTGCTCGCCAATCACTTCAAGACCAAGCGGCGCAACGAGCGGCATAACTCATCGGCGCTTTACGGGCATTTCAAGAATGCGCAGCGCAACGAAGGTCAGAACGAAGGCAACATCACCGTGTTCTGGTTCGAGCACGGCTGGTTCTGGTTCATTCCGCTCGCGGACGGCGCGACGAGCGTCGGCGCGGTCGTGTGGCCCGCGTATCTGAAGCGGCGTCCCAAGGGCACCCCGGTGGAAGCTTTCTTCCGCGAAACCATCGCGCTGTGCGCGCCGCTCGCCGCGCGCCTGAAGGACGCCGAACTGATCAGCGAAGTCCACGCGACCGGCAACTACTCGTACACCGGCGACATGACGCACGGCGGCAACTTCCTGCTGCTGGGCGACGCCTTCGCGTTCATCGATCCGGTGTTTTCCTCCGGCGTGATGCTCGCGATGCAAAGCGCCTTCGCGGGCGCCGGCGCCATCGATCGCGCGCTGTCGAATCCGTCGAATGCTCGGGCCGCGCTCGCGAAGTTCGATCGCGATGTGCGTCACGGCCCGCGCGAGTTCTCGTGGTTCATCTACCGCATGACCTCGCCTACCATGCGCGATCTCTTCATGGGCCCGCGCAATCCGCTGCGCATGAAGGAAGCGCTGTTGTCGCTGCTCGCGGGCGATATCTTCGGCACGACGCCGATCTGGCGTTCGCTGCGCGCATTCAAGGGCATCTACTACGTCTCGGCGGCGCTCGACTGGCGCAATTCGCTGCGCGCGTACCGTCAGCGGCGGCGCAACCTGAGCGAAGCCGAGCGCGCGGAGTTGCCTGCCAATTGATGACGATGCCGTCCTTCCGTCCGACGCTCCTCCTGCTCCCGATGCTGCTCATCGCGAGCGGGACGGCGCGCGCCGCCGACGAAGCCCCGCCGCCCGCCAAGCCGCTGTGGGAAATCGGCATCGGCGCGGGCGTGGCGGCGTTTCCGCACTATCCGGGCTCGGACCAGACGCGCGCGTGGGTTTTTCCGTTTCCGTACGTAATCTATCGCGGCAAATTCCTGCGCGCCGACCGCGACGGCGTGCGCGGCCAGTTGCTCGACACCGATCGCGTCAACTTCAATATCAGCCTGCTCGGTTCGCTCCCCGTGTCCAGCCGCGACGACAACGCGCGCGCGGGCATGCCGGATCTGAAGCCGACCATCGAGATCGGGCCTTCGGTGGAAGTGCATCTGTGGCGCACGCCTGCGCGCGACATGCTGCTCGATCTGCGCCTGCCGGTGCGCATGGGCATCACGCTGGAGTCCTCGCCGAAGACGGTCGGCTGGCAGTTCGAGCCGAACGTGAATCTCGATCTGGTCGATGTCGCGGGCGTGCCGGGCCTGCGCGTGGGCATGCTGGCCGGGCCGATGTTCGCCAACGGCCGCTACGCCGAGCACTACTACACCGTCGCGCCGCAATACGCGGCGCCCGGTCGTCCGGCGTACGAGGCGAACGGCGGCTACGCGGGCACGCAGGCGCTCGTGTCGATGTCGCGCCGCTTCAGCCGGTACTGGGTCGGCGCGTTCGTGCGTTACGCCAATCTGGCCGGCGCGAGCTTCGCCGACAGCCCGCTCGTGCGCACGAAGAGCGCGCTTTCGGGCGGCGTCGCGGTGGCGTGGGTGTTCGGGCAGTCGTCGAAAATGGTGGCGAGCGATGAGTGACGCGCATCGCAAGCTCGACGACGCGGGCGAGAAGGCGACGCTTGGCGGCGCGCTCGAAGCCGCGTGGCAGTGCGTGGCGTTCTACTTCGCCCTCGTCGTGCTCGCGCTCGTATGTCTCGCGTGGTTTCCGTTCGCGTGGCTGCTGCGGCGGATGTTGAGCGTCGATGCGGGACGGCGCGTCGGGCGCACCGCCGTGCAGCGCGTGTGGCATGGCTACTTCGTGCTGCTGCGCACGCTCGGCGCGTGCCGCTTCGACCTTTCCGGGCTCGACGCGCTCGCGGGCCAGCCGGCGATGATCCTCGCGCCGAATCATCCGTGTCTGCTCGATGCGCTGCTGATCGCCTCGCGCGTGCCCGACACCTGCTGCGTGATGAAAGGCGATGTCGCCGGCAACGTGTTTCTCGGGCCGGGCGCGCTGCTCGCGGGTTATATCGTCAACGACACGCCGGTCGGGCTGATCCGCGCGGCCGTCGCCGAGCTGCAGCGCGGTTCGCCGCTCCTGCTGTTTCCCGAAGGCACGCGCACCGAAAATCTGTCGGTGAATCCGCTGAAGGGCGGTATCGCGCTGATCGCGGCGCGCGCGCAGGCGCCGGTGCAGACGCTCATCATCGAGACGGATTCAGGCTTTCTCGGCAAGGGCTGGCAGATTTTCAGAAAGCCCGCGCTGCCGATCACCTATCGCGTGACGCTTGGCCGACGCTTCGCGCCGCCGGCGCGCGATCACGCCGCGCTGCAGGCGTTCATCGCCGAATTGCAGCGCTTCTATGCGGGCGAGCTCGACTCGCCTCGTCCGCGCGACTGAAAGCGTGACGGAAAGCGGCGGCGTCGGCAGACGTTAAAATTCGTCGCATCTCATTCTTCCGCTTCCGTTTTCCCCAATGCCTTCGACACGCGCTTCGTCCACGCATCTCGTCCTGATTCCGAGCTACAACCCCGGCGAGAAAGTCGATGAAACCGTGCGCAGCGCGCGCGAGCAGTGGAATCCGGTGTGGGTCGTGGTCGACGGCAGCACGGACGGCAGCGCCGAACGTCTATGTCGAATGGCCGAAGCCGATTCCGGCCTGCGCGTGATCGTGCTGCCGGAGAATCGCGGCAAGGGCGCGGCGATTCTCGCGGGCATCGATGAAGCCGCGAGGCAGGGTTTCAGCCACGCGCTGACGATGGATTCGGACGGCCAGCATCCCGCCGCGCTCATCGGCGAATTCATGCAAGCGTCGATGAAAACGCCCGCCGCGATGATCCTCGGCCGCCCGAAGTTCGACGCGAGCGCGCCGCAACTGCGCGTGCAGGGACGGCGCATTTCCAACGGCTGGGCGAATCTCGAAACGCTGTGGATGGGCATCGGCGATTCGCTGTACGGCTTTCGCGTCTATCCGATCGCGCCGCTCGCCGCCGTCATGCGCTCGCAGACCTTCATGCGCCGCTTCGACTTCGATCCCGAGGCGGTCGTGCGGCTATGCTGGCGCGGCGTGCGCCCGATCAATCTCGACGCCCCCGTGCGCTACTTCACGCCGGAAGAGGGCGGCGTCTCGCATTTCCACTATGGCCGCGACAACGTGCTGCTGACGTGGATGCACACACGGCTTCTCCTGGGCTTCGTGGTGCGTTTGCCGCTGCTCATTGCGAGACGCCTGGCAGGCCGATGACCGGTCGTTGATTAACGCGGATCGCTGACCGTCGAGTTCATCGTCACCCCGGCGATCATCGTGTTCTTCAACACGATGTCGTGCACGTTGTACGCGTAGATCGGACCGGGCGTCGTCGCGGTGGCGGGACCGGCGGCGGACGGCGTGCCGAAATCGCAATCCGTGATCATGACGCCGGTGATCGCGGGAATCGCCGGCGTGGGCGCCGGGCCGTTGTAGTCGAACGCGACCGGGCCTTGCGCGACGATCGCCTGAAAGCACGATCCGGTCACGCCCTTCAACGTCACGTTGCTCGCCTTCACGTTCGAGATATTCACGTTCTGCACGAGCGCGGGCCGCGTGCGGATCGCGTCCTTCGACGGCTGGTAGTCGCAATCGAACGTGATGATGCCGCCCTGCGACGCCGACGGATTCGCGGCCGTCGCCGTGACCACGCCGAGCGGCACCGTCGAGTTGATCGGGCTGCCCGCGAGCATGCTGCTGCCGTAGCCGGAAGGCGTCAGGCTCACGCCGTTCGGCAGCGTGACGTTATCGACGTAGAAGTCCTTCACGAAGCCGCCGCGATTCATGTTCGTCTTGATGCGGATCGCGATGTTCAGCGAATTCGTCGCCCAGAACTTGTTGAGCATCTGCAGGTTGCGCGCGTAGATTTTCTGCACGCCGCCGCCCATTTCGCTGCCGAGCGTGATGCCGCCGTGGCCGCTGTTCATCACGCAGTTCTGGATGACGTGGTTTTGCGCCGGGCCGTATTGCGTGTCGAGGTCCTTGCCCGACTTGATCGCGATGCAGTCGTCGCCCGTGTTGAACGTGACGTTCTCGCACAGGACCGTGTCGCACGCGTCGGGATCGAAGCCGTCGTTGTTCGGGCCGATGCTGTCCACCGTCACGCCGCGCATCACGACGTTCTGGCAATCGGTCGGATGATGCTGCCAGAACGGTGTGTTGTTCGTGCGATAGCTTTCCATCAGCACGTTCGTGCAGCCGATGAATTCCACCATGCAGGGCCGCAGGTAATGGCCGATGCCGAAGATGCGCTTCTCGATCGCGACGCCCGCTTCGGACAGCGCCGGCAGATAGTTCTGATCCTGCTGCCAGGGCGTGGCGGGATCGGTGAGTTTCGCGTAGAGGTCGGCGGAGATGCCGGGCACGGCGCTTTTCAGGTCGACGTTGTTCGAATTGCTCGATGCCTGCGACGGCGTCGATGAACTCACGCAGCCGTAGACGCCGTTGTTGCCTTTCCATGTCCACCAGCAAGTGGCGGTGTTGCCGCTGCCGGCGAAGGCCGTCATCGCCTGGCCGTTGAGCACGGAGGAGTCGCCTTCGCCCGTGACCGCGATGTTCTTCTGGTTGCGCGCATAGACCGGCGGGCCGTAGTTGAGGCAATCGTTCGCCTGCCAGCGGCTGTAGTACAGCTTGCCGTTCGGGCCGCAGTCGATCGGGCCGTCCTTCGCGTAGTCGGCGGGATTCGGGCTGAAGTAGATCGTGCAGTTCGCGCTCAGATGGAAGTCCACGTTGGAGAGCAGCACGATGGGGCCGGCGCAATACCACGTTCCCGCCGGCACGACGACATGGCCGCCGCCCGCCGCGTTGCACGCCGTGATCGCCGCGAGAAAGGCCGGGCGCGAGTCGAAGGAGCCGGGCGCGTTCGTCTGGTCAGCGCCGGTGGAGAGCGGCGATTTGGTCGCGTCCGTGTACGGATTCGGCGAGGCGACGACCGCGCAGGGCTTCGCACCGTAGTCGGTGACGAGGAACTGGCGGCTCGGGAACATCGACGTCGATACGCTCTGCAGCGCGTTCACGATCTGCGTCGCCGAGCCGGACGGGCCCCAGATCGGGTCCTGTGCGACGGGCGGGGTCGAGCCGTTGTTGTCGTCGTGGCCGCCGCAGCCGGCAAGCGTGCCGAGCGTGGTCATCGCGCCGAGCAGCGGGGCGCTCGCGGAGATGCCCGCGAACTTCACGAACGAGCGGCGCGCGGGGGATCGCACAGCCAATGAGCGCTTCGGTTCCCTCATGATGTCTCCTTATCCGGCCTGGCCGGTTGTCGTATGAAGTCTTGACGGGCGCGACTTTGCGAAGGGGTGGGCGGACTCTGCGTTTTCATCGTCTTAAACGATGTCGTACAACCAAGAAGCTGAAAGTCCACTGAGACTTCGCTGCGTCGATAGTTTGGAAAACGTTATCCGAGTTGCCGGATCGCCGTCAAGCGGGGCTTACGTGTAGGTCAAAAAGGGATTGCCAGCAGTCTTTCAAGATAGGACGTCGTATTTATTTCCGCCTTTTTAGGGAAAACGGTTTCCCTTCTTCACGACGCCTGTCTGAGCACGAGCCGTGCTTCGAGCCCGCCGCCGTCGCGTTGATGCAGCGTGAGGGTCGCGTCCATCGCGAGCGTGAGCTGGCGCGCGATGGCAAGGCCGAGCCCGGTCCCGCCGGTCTGCCGGTTGCGCGAGCTTTCCAGTCGCACGAACGGCTCGAACACGGCGTCGAGCGATTCCGCCGGGATGCCGGGCCCGCGATCGAGCACGGAGATCACCGCGCGGCCATCGTCGCGTGTGGCGACTTCGATCTCCGCCGCGCCGGCGTACTTGATCGCGTTGTCGACGAGATTGCCCAGCACGCGCTTGAGCGCCTGCGGAGGCGCCATCAGCGCGCCGCCGATGCTGCCGCGCAGACTCACGTCCTGCCCCGCATCGAGGTAATCGTCGACGATGCTTTCGAACAGCGCGTCCGGATCGATGCGGCGCGCCGGCTCGTTAGTGCCGTGCAGCGTGCGCGCGTAAGTCACGCCTTCCTTCACGAGCGATTCCATCTCCTTCAGGTCCTGCTGCAGCTTCGCGCCGGTGGCGTCGTCGTCCATCACGTCGACGCGCAGACGCATGCGCGTGATCGGCGTCTGCAAGTCGTGCGTGATGGCCGCGAGAATCTGCATGCGCTGGGTCATGTACATCGAGACGCGGTCCTGCATTGCGTTGAACGCCTTCGCCGCGCGCGCCACTTCGTCCGGGCCGGATTCGGGCAGCCGCTGCGCCTTGAGATCGGGGCCGAGCGCGTCGGCGGCCTTCGCGAGTTGCTTGAGCGGGCGCGTGGCGAGCCGCACCGCGAGCCAGCAGCACGCGCCGAGCACCAGCAGTTGCAGCGCGAGCACCAAGGGCAGCCAGCCGGACATGGGCGCGCCGACCATCGGCCGCATGTCGATGGTGAGCGGCGAGCCATCCGACAGCTTCAGATGGACCTGAAAGCGTTCCTTGTCGCCGGGCACCATGTTGACGGTCAGCGGATACTGCTTGCCGATGCCTTCGTCGATCGAACGCGCGAAGCGCTCCGACAGCCGGGCGTCCGGCGGCGCGCCGCTCTCGCCCGGCCCGAGAATGAATTCATAGCTGCGCCGCGCGAGACGCGGCAGCCACGCGGCGCGCTCGTTCGCCGGCAGATGATCGAGCAGCGCGACCGAGCTCGCGACCTCGCGCTCGACGTAGCCCATCATGACGTGGGTCATCGAGTCGTCGCGCTCTCTCATCGTCAGAAGGAACGAGAAGGTCTGAGCCAGCGCCAGCCCGACGACGAGTATCAGCGCGAGCCGAGCGAACAGCGTGCGCGGCCAGTGCAGTACAGAAGGCGTCGACAGCGTGCTCATTGCGGCGACTCGACCGGCTTGACGTCGGACGAGAATACATAGCCTTCGCTGCGCAGCGTCTTGATGTAGCGCGGCTCGCGCGCCGTGTCGCGCAGGCGCTGACGCAGGCGCGAGACGAGCAGATCGATGGAGCGGTCGAACGCGTCGGCCTGTCGGCCCTGCGTCAGATTGAGCAACTGATCGCGCGTGAGCACGCGTTGCGGATGATCGAGGAACACGCGCAGCAGACGATATTCCGCGCCCGAGAGCGACACCATCGTGCCTTCCGCATCGAGCAGATGGCGCGCGGTCGTGTCGAGCCGCCAGTCGCCGAAACCCAGCATCTGCGACGATTCCGTCACTTCCATCCCCGGCGGCAGCATGCGCGTGCGGCGCAACACCGACCTGATGCGCGCGAGCAGCTCGCGTACGGCGAAGGGTTTCGGCAGGTAATCGTCGGCGCCCATTTCGAGTCCGAGAATGCGGTCGGCTTCCTCGTTGCGCGCGGTGAGCATCAGCACCGGCACGTCGCGGAACTTGCCGGCGCGCAGCTCGCGGCACAGCACGAGGCCGTCTTCGCCGGGCAGCATCAGATCGAGCACGATCAGATCCGGCGCGCCGGATTGCTCCAGCACGGCGCGCATCTGCCGGCCGTTCGCCGCCAGCGACACGCGCATGCCGTTCTTTTCGAGGTAGGTGGCGAGCAGTTCGCGAATGCCGCGATCGTCGTCGACGATCAGTACGTGGTCAGTGGTTTCCATCGATGGAACGTTGTCGTTGACGCTTGAGTTGCACCCGGCTCGGGGTGAGCAGCAGACACTGAACCGGATGGGCCATTTCCGTTGCGATTCCGCCCACGAGAAAGGCGAGCATCGCCAGCATGCGTTTCATTTTCGGGCTCCGCTGATAACGCGATGACTGCGTTATAGCGCGTCCTGCCCGTGCGTTTGTATCGCAGTGTATCCCGCATGTCGCGCGATACATAACATTGCCGAAGCCGCCTTCCCGCGACACAAGCGGGATACGCGCGCGCATTCCAATGCGGTCATGCCGATTTCAGCTTCGGCCTGGCGGGGCGATTCGTGTGCATTGCATTGCCCCATTTTCGATCGCATCCAAAGGACTTTCCCATGTTCTCCGCAATCAGAAACGCCGCCGCCTGCGCGGGTCTCGCCGCGTGCGCGGCGATCGCGCCCGCGCACGCCGTCACGCCTGCCGCCCCTGTCGTTGCCCCTGAATTCGCCGGCATCGACACATGGCTCAACAGCGAGCCGCTCACGCTCGCGCAGTTGCGCGGCAAGGTCGTGCTGGTCGACTTCTGGACCTTCGCGTGCGGCAATTGCGTCAGCACGCTGCCGGCCGTGAGGTCGTGGCACGCGAAGTACAGGGACAAAGGGCTCGTAGTGGTCGGCGTGCATACGCCCGAATTTCCGTTCGAGCGCGATGCCGGCAACGTGCGGCGCGCCATCGAGCGCTTCGGCATTACTTATCCGGTTGCGCTGGATAACGGCTACGCGACCTGGGCCGCCTACGGCAACCAGTACTGGCCGGCGTTCTATCTGATCGACAAGCACGGGCGCGTGGCGTACACGCACGTCGGCGAGGGCGATTACGCGCAAACCGAGGCGGCGATCGAGAAGCTGCTGGCCGAGCGTTGATCGGGCTTTCGTATCGCAATGTATCTGGATTGCACGCGATACAAAACATTGCACAGCACCCGGTTTTCCGACACATGCCGGATAAACGCCGGGCTTCAAATACACACACCGACGGCTGACGAGTGAAACGCGAAAAGCGCCACCGGGCAAGCCCGAGTACTTCGATTCATTCAATCATCAAGGAGAAACACCATGAAATCCACGATCGTTGCCTTCGCACTCGTCGCAGGCGCCATGACCGGAGTCGCTCACGCCGCAGTCACGAACCAGCCGGTGAACGTGCCGGCGCAACAGGCCGTCGCGACTCACGCCTATGCCGGCAAGACCCGCGCCGAAGTGAAGCAGGAACTCGTGCAGGCACAACGCGATGGCCAGATCGCCGCGCTGCGCAGCTTGTATCAGGGCGGCTGATTCGCGTGCCAGCGAGTTTCGAACCTCCATCGATATCACTGAACAGAGAGACCCGATCATGATCAAGCAATTCGTCACCGCCGCTGTCATCGCCGTGAGCGCCGCCGCCGCCGGCTCCGCCTTCGCGAGCAGCGGCTACGGCCCCGCGCCGCACTACGATCCGCTGGCGGGCGCGCCCGCCTCGCAGCGTGGCGTGAGCGCGCAGACCCTGGCCAGCGAAAGCGGCGGCGTGCAAACGCAAGCGTACGGCGGCATGGGCGACACGGTCGCGCAATCCGGCGCGCGCGGCGGATCGGCCAACGACACTGTGCGGCTCTTCGCGCATCACTGATATCACGGATCGAAGCAACCCGATTTCCGAACCCACACAAGGATCACATCATGAGCAACCAGATCGACACCGTCCTGTACACCGGCAAAACCCGCGTCACCGGAGGCCGCGAGGGCCATGCGAAAAGCACCGACGGCCGTCTCGACATCAAGCTCTCGCCGCCCGGATCGGCGGGCGCGGGCACCAATCCCGAGCAGATGCTCGCCGCCGGCTGGTCCGCGTGTTTCATCGGCGCGATGAGCAAGGCGGCCGCAAGGCTGAAGACCCGCCTGCCGGCCGACACCGCCGTCGATGCGGAAGTGGACCTCGGCATGAACGGCGACGCATATCTGCTGCGCGCGCGCCTGAACGTGAGCCTGCCGGGCATAGAGCAGGCGCTGGCGCAGGAGATCGCGCAGATGGCGCATCAGACCTGCCCGTACTCGAAGGCGCTCAAGAGCAACATCGACGTGACCATCACGGTGGTCTGAAGCAGGCGGTAGACTTGGCGCTTCCGACCGAAGCGCCACCGACATGGACCGAATCGACGCGATGAAGGTGTTCATCGCCACGCTGGACGAGGGCAGTCTCGCGGGCGCGGGAAGGCGGCTCGGCCGCTCGCCCGCCGCCGTGAGCCGCGCGATCGCCTTTCTCGAAGAACACACCGGCACGGCGCTTTTGCATCGCACGACGCGCACCATCAGGCTGTCCGATGCGGGCGAGCGTTATGCGGCCGCCTGCCGCCGCATTCTGACCGATCTGGAGGAAGCCGATCTGCTGATCGCGCACGAACGCGCCGCGCCGCGCGGGCTCTTGACGATCACCGCGCCCGTCGCCGCCGGCGAAGACCTGCTGCGACCGATGCTCGAAGACTTCATCGCGCGCTTTCCGGCCGTTTCCGTGCGCCTGCAATTGCTCGACCGGCCCGTGAGCCTGGTCGACGAAGGCATCGATATCGCGCTGCGCATCGCGCATCTGTCGGATTCGACGCTGGTCGCGATTCCCGTCGGCGAAGTACGGCGCGTGGTGGCCGCGTCGCCGCGCTATCTCGCGAAGCATCCGCGCATCAGAAAGCCCGCCGATCTCGCGCAGCACCAGATCATCTCGATGACACACTTCGGCCTCGATTCGTGGAGCTTCCCGACGTCGAGCGGTTCGACAATTCCACAGGTCGTGCAGTTCACGCCGCGCGTAATCGTCAACACGGTGCGGGCGGCGGTCGCCTCCGCCGTCGAGGGTCACGGGCTCACGCGGCTCTTTTCCTATCACGTCGCCAGCGAAGTGAAGCAGAAGCGTTTGCAGATCGTGCTGGCGGACAGCGAGCATGCGCCGCTGCCGGTGCATCTGCTGACGCCGCACGGCCGTCTCTCGGTGCCGAAAGTGCGTGCGTTCGTGGATTTCGCGGCGCCGCGGCTGCGCCGCCAGTTCACGCAGCTTCAGCTCGATTCGACCGCGTAGCGGAAGATTATCTTCCTCCGCGCATGGATTCTCTCGACAGGCGATGGAATATAGACTGGCCTCCATCGAAGGGCGCGTAGACCGCGCCCGATGCAGTCGTGGAGGCAGTATGCGAGACGCAGTCTTCAATCAAACGGAACGCGGGACGTTCCAGGTGTGGCGCGGCGTGCTGGCCGGCGCGAGCGCGAGTCTCATCGGTATCGGGCTCGCGCGCTTTGCCTACACGCCGCTGTTGCCGGCGATCATCGGCGCGCACTGGTTTCCGGCGTCGACGGCGGCTTATCTCGGCGCGGCCAATCTCGGCGGTTATCTGGTGGGCGCGCTCTCCGCCGGGCCGATGGCAAAACGCGCGCGCGCCGCAACCATCCTGCGCGCGATGATGCTGATGGCCACCGTCGCGTTCGTTGCATGTGCGTTTCCGGTTTCGTTTCTGTGGTTCTTCGCGTGGCGCTTCCTGTCGGGCATTTCCGGCGGCGCGCTGATGGTCCTCGCCGCGCCGACGATCATCGCGCACGTCGCGCCGTCGCGTCGCGGATTCGCGAGCGGCGCGATTTTCACGGGCATCGGGCTGGGCATCGCGGCGTCGGGGACGATCGTGCCGCTGCTGCTCCGGCAAGGGCTCACGCAAACCTGGCTCGGGCTCGCGGCGGTGTCGCTGGTGCTGAGCATCGTCGCGTGGAACGGATGGCCGTCGCAGGACGCGCCGGCCGCTGCATCCGCCGAGCAACACAGGCACGCGAAAGCGCCGCCGCCGCCCGCGTTGCGCGCGCTGTTCGTCGAATATGCGCTCAACGCGGTCGGTCTCGTGCCGCACATGATCTTTCTCGTCGATTTCGTCGCGCGCGGTCTTGGCAAAGGCGTCGATGCGGGCGCCCAGTACTGGGTGTTGTATGGGCTCGGCGCGATCGCGGGGCCGCTGCTCACCGGGCATCTCGCGGATCGCGCGGGCTTCGGTGCGGCGCTGCGCGTCGCCTTTTTGCTGCAACTGATCGCGGTCGCGTTGCCGGCGGTGTCGTCGAATGTGGCGTGGCTGTCGGTGTCGAGCGTGCTGGTCGGAGCGTTCACCCCGGGCATCGTGCCGCTCGTGCTGGGCCGCGTGAACGAACTGCTCGCGCATCATCCGGCGGCGCAGAAGGGCGCGTGGAGGACCGCGACCACCGGCTTCGCCGTCTTGCAGGCGCTCGCGGCGTATGGACTGTCGTTCCTGTTTTCTGAGAGCGGCGGCAACTATGAAATGCTGTTCGCGATCGGCGCGGGCGCGCTGGCGGTTGCGCTCGCCGTCGATCTCTTCGCCGCGCTGAGGTCGAAATGAACGCGCGATGCAGAACGCATCGCGTGAGACGGGCGGCGCAATCCCGTTGCGCCGTTTAAGTTTCGCTTAAGCCTTGCAACTTACGGTAGCGGACTCCTTCGCCCGTTCGCCGCCCATGTCGCCACATGCTTCGATGACGCGCCTTTGACCGCGTCATGCTCAGACTTCATCTCTTCTTCATCGTCGTTCTTCTTGCGAGTCTCGTGCCGCTCATCGCGCACGCGAAGCATGTCAGGCAGGCCAAGCACGCGAAGCGCGTCATCGCGCAACCCGTGGTGCAGGCGCGCGCCGCGCTTGCCGTCGATCTGACTTCCGGACGCACGCTCTATGCCAGGCACGCCGACGAGCGCGTGCCGATCGCATCGCTCACCAAGCTGCTCACCGCGATGGTGGTGCTCGACTCGAAGCGCTCGCTGCTCAAGCCCGCGCGCATCACCGACGCCGATGTCGATCGCCTCAAATATTCGCGCTCGCGTCTGCCGGTCGGGTCGCTGCTGCTGCGCAAGACCATGCTGCATATCGCGCTGATGTCGTCGGAGAATCGCGCAGCGTTCGCGTTGAGCCGCGATTACCCCGGAGGGCGCGCGGGTTTCGTGCACGCGATGAACCGCACCGCAAAGCGCCTGCACATGAACCGCAGCCATTTCGTCGATCCGACCGGCCTCTCGCCGCACAACGTTTCGACGGCTCGCGATCTCGCGAAGCTCGCGCGCGCGGCGTATCGCTATCCGACGATCCGCGAATACGCGACCTCGCATCACAAGCTCGTGCTCGGCGGCGCGGGACCGCTCGAGTATCGCAACACCGATCCGCTCGTGTATCGCGCGTCATGGCGCGTTGCGTTGCAGAAGACCGGCTTCACCAATGAAGCGGGACATTGCCTCGTCATCGTGACGCAGGTGCGTGGCCGTCCGGTTCTGTTCGTCATTCTCGGCGCGCCGAATGCTCAGGCGCATTTCCAGGACGCGGTGAACCTGCGTAGCTGGCTGATCAAGCATCGCCACCACTGAGAACGCCTGCAATGAAGACACGTCACGCCGCCACGTTGATCGCCCTGTGCGTCGTACTCGCGGCGTGTTCGCGCAGCGACAGCGTGTTCGCGCTTTCGCCGATGTTCAAGGCGCGCACGGCGGCGCCCGAGTCGTCGGTTGCGGAATGCATCGCGTCGCGCTGGAAGAGCGGCACGCGCGAACTCAGCCGCGACACGAAGGACGGCTCGACACGTCTGCGCGCCGAGACGTTCTTCACCGGCGTGACCATCGGCGTTCGGCTGCGGACGGTTTCGGGCACGACGCTCGTCGAATACTTCGAGCGGCGCATCGCGGACCCGTTGTACGCGTCGATGGTGCGCGGCTGCCTGAAGCCTGACTGATCGTCGACGATCGTCGATGCATCACGCCGACGCGAGCGTTGCCTCGTTGAGCGGCCGGTCGTCGATCGGAAAGTGCAGCAACGCCGCCACCAGACCCGCGATGGCCGTCGCGCCCCAGATCAGCGAGTACGAACCGGTCGTATCGAACACATAGCCGCCCAGCCACGCGCCGAGAAACGAGCCGAGCTGGTGGCTCAGAAACACCACGCCGAAGAGCGTGCCGAGATGGCGCGTGCCGAACACCTTCGCGATGAGTCCGTTGGTGAGCGGCACGGTGCCGAGCCAGGTCAGGCCCATCACGGCGGCGAAGATCACGACGGAGACGCTCGTCGTCGGCAGCAGCACGAACAGCGCGATGGTCGCGCCGCGAATCAGATAGAGCCACGCGAGCACGCGATGCTGCCTCCATCGTCCGCCGAGCCAGCCGCATCCCCAGCTGCCGATCATGTTGAACAGGCCGATCAGCGCGAGCGCCGTTGCGCCGAGTCCCACCGGCATGTGACACAGCAGCAGATAACCCGGCAGATGCGTCGCGATGAACGCGAGCTGGAAGCCGCAGGTGAAGAAGCCGAGCGTCAGCAACCGATAGCCGCGATGGCGCGACGCATAGGCCAGCGTTACCCGCAGCGGCATCGATGCCGGCTGGGTGCGCGTGTCGTCGACGCCGGCAAGCCTGCGCTCGCGGCTCGCTCGATCGAGCACGATGCCGAGCGGCGCGGCGAGCAGCAGCACGAAGGCGAGCGCATAGAGCGACATGGACACGCCCGCGTGCACGCGCACTTCCTGCGCGAACGGCACCATCAGCACTTGCCCGAGCGAGCCGCCCGCGCTCGCGAGACCCATCGCGACGCTGCGCGTTTCCGGCGATGCCGTGCGTCCGACGGTCGCGAGCACCACGCCGAAGCTCGTGCAACTGATGCCGATGCCCACCAGCACGCCGAGGCCTAGCACGAGCATCCATCCCGAGGTCGCCGCGCCCGCGAGCGCGAGTCCGGCGGCGAAGGTGGCCGCGCCCACGGCCACCACGGGTGCGGCGCCGTGACGGTCGGCGGCGGCGCCCGCGAACGGCTGCGCGAATCCCCACACGAGGTTGTGCAGCGCGATGGCGAAGGCGATCAGCGTGACGGGCAGGCCGCGATCGAACGAGAACGGGCCGATGAACAGCCCGAAGGTCTGGCGCACGCCCATGGCGGCGCTCAGGATCAGCGCGGCGGCGCCGATGAGCGCCCAGCTCGCGGCGCGGCCCGGGTTCTTCGAAACGGATAGTGACGACATGGCTCGCTTCCTCCTTGCGAAGGATCGTCGCAGGCGAACGTCCGTGCTGACAAACGAAAAGATTTCGCCGACGGATGAACGCAGTTCAATCGCGCGGACCGACTTCGGCGCTCGCGAGGAACACTGCCGCCTGTGCGATCACCCAGTCGCGGAAAGCCGCGAGATCCGGGCGCGCGCCGGCGCGCGGCGTCTCGCACAGCCAGTAGGCGGTCTGCGTCTCGATACGCACAGCGGATGCTTCGACGAGCGTGCCCGCATCGAGCTCGCGATCGACCAGCGGCCGCCTGCCGACCGCCACGCCCAGTCCCGCCGCGGCGGCGTCGAACGCGAGCTGGACGATATCGAAGCGCAGGCCCCCGTGCAGATCGAGGCCATCGATGCCCGCGCCGTCCATCCACGCCTGCCAGTCCTGGCTCGCGGTATCGACATGGATCAGCGTCGCGCGCGCAAGGTCCGGCGCGCCGCTCGCGTCCGTCAGCATCGCGCGATACGCCGGGCTGCAAACGGGCACGAGCTGCTCGCCGAAGAGCCGCCGCCACGCCGCGCCGTCCACCGGCCCCCGGCTCAGCCGCAGGCCGAAGTCGAAACCGTCGACGGGAAAGCCCGCCTGCTGACGTGAAGTGTCGACGGTCACATCGATGTTGGGCCAGCGTTCGCGGAAATCGGCCAGGCGCGGCACGAGCCAGCGCGCGGCGAGCGTCGGCGCGCACGTGACGGCGATGGAGCGGCGCGTGCGCCGGTCGGGCAGCGACTGGGTGCCGACGGCGATCAGCGAAAAGGCCTCGGCGATGTACGGGAGATACTGCGCGCCGGCCGTGCTCAGCGACAGGCCGCGCGGCTCGCGCACGAACAGTTCGACGCCGAGCATCTCCTCCAGCGCACCGATGCCGTGGCTCACGGCGCCCGGCGTGACGTTGAGTTCGGCAGCGGCGAGCTTGAAACTGCGATGACGCGCGGCGGCTTCGAAGAGGCGCAGCGCATTGAGAGGAGGAAGACGCAGAGGCATGGGCAGGCGGCAGTGGCGTGATGCCGCCTATATTGCCATCGCCCCGGCGTCGCGAGAGGAATTACGCCGCCAGCACCTCGTCGACGGCTTCGACCTGCGCCACGGCCGCCGCATGCTCCTCGATCAGCCGGTAAACCGTCGCGCCCGGCACCGTCTCCGCTTCGAGCAACTGATCCGCGATCGCGCGCAACACCGGCTCGTTCGCGCGCAGCAACGCGTAGCACGCGGCGCTCAGATCGTGCAGCAACGCATTGGCGTGCTCGATCGAGTTCTTCAGTTGCAGGCCCGCGTACTGCTGCGGCAGGCACGAGAGGCTGAACAGATTGCCGTCCTCGTTGAAGCCGAACTTCGACACCATGTCGAGGCCGATCCGCGACGCTTCCTGAAGATCCGACGCCGCGCCGCTCGACGCTTCGTCGAACACCAGCAGTTCCGCGTTGCGGCCGCCGAGCAGGACCTGAATCTCGTTGCGCATCTCCGTTTCGCGATACAGATGCTTGTCCTGCGTTTTCGTGATCAGCGCGACGCCGAGCGCGCCGCCACGCGGCAGGATCGTCACTTCTTCGAGCACGCCGGTATTGAGCAACGCGGCGACGAGTCCGTGCCCCGCTTCATGTACCGCGATGCGCGTGCGCTCGTCGTCGGACAGGGCGCGCTCCGCGCCGTTGATGTCGCCGATGCGCGCGATCTTGATCGCTTCCATGAAATGCGCCGCGCCCACTTCGCGTTCGCCCTTCTTGCGCGCGACGAGTCCCGCCTGGTTGACGATCATCGAGAGCGTCGCGGGCGAGAGGCCCGTGGTCAGACGCGCGAGCTGATCGAAATCGATATCGGCGGATTTGGTCGTCAGATTCGCGGCGTAGAAGCGCAGGATCTCCGCGCGATCGTCCAGGCTCGGCAGACGCACGGCCACCGTGCGGTCGAAGCGTCCGGGACGGCGCAGCGCTTCGTCGAGATTGTCCGGATGATTGGTCGCCGCGACGATGATCACGCCTTCGTTCGATTCGAAGCCGTCCATCTCCGCGAGCAACTGATTGATGATGCGGTTGCTCTCCGCCTCGACCGGGCCGCCGCCGGTATCGGTGCGCTTGCCGAGACCATCGGCTTCGTCGATGAAGATCACCGTCGGCGCGTTCTTGCGCGCGAGCTCGAACAGATGCTTGACCTTCTGAATGCCGACGCCGTAGTACTTCGCGCTGAAATAGCTGCCCGTGATCGCGATGAAGTTCGCGCCGCATTCGCCCGCGAGCGCTTGCGCGAGCCGCGTCTTGCCGACGCCGGGGCCGCCCGTCATCAGGATGCCGCAAGGCGCGCGCACGCCCATGCCGGTAAATTGTGCCGGCTCCGTGAGCCAGGCTTGCACATCGGCGAGGGCGGCTTTCGCTTCGCCCGCGCCGATGACATCGTCGAAACGCAGCGTCGGCGAAGTGCCGAGCAACTGCGCGCCGCCGCGCATCTCGCGGCGCATGAACCACAGCAGACCGCCGACCATCAGCAGTGGTAGCAACAGGCTCAGCGCGTCGCGCGAGCGGTCGAACATCTCGGCCCAGCGCGCGGCGCCGGTGCGCACATCGGCGTCCGGCAGCCAGACGAGCTGATAGGGCGAAGTGCTGCCTGGCTTCAGGTCGCCCAGCAGCAGTGAATTGGAAAACGCGCCGTTGTGATCGGCCACGTAGTATCGGTCGCCCTTGAGGGTCGACACGAGGATCGCCTCGCGGCTCACGCCGATCGCCGCGACCTGGCCGCCGCGAATGTCGCGCAGCATTTGCGACGCGTCCTTCTCCTGATGCGCCCATGCCGACGCGTCATGCCGCATCTGGTTCGCCACGCCGCTCAGCGCGGTGGGTTCGGGTTTCGCAAAATGCAGTTCATTACGCCAATGAAGAAAGCCTACGGTGGCCACGACCG
Source organism: Caballeronia hypogeia (assembly GCF_001544875.2). Lineage (GTDB taxonomy): Bacteria > Pseudomonadota > Gammaproteobacteria > Burkholderiales > Burkholderiaceae > Caballeronia > Caballeronia hypogeia. The sequence goes on along the minus strand of NZ_FCOA02000002.1, from coordinate 513,036 downwards.
CGACGGCGATCGCGCCGCACGCGACATAGCGGCCAATACGCGACCGCAACGAATTCCTTGCCGGTTTCATCAATTCTTTCCTAATGGGGCCGCAATGGCGCCGCATTCAAAATCTGGTCGTCGGGACAACGGGCGTCCGGGCATGCCGGAGTCGTGTATTCCATGCATTCGGTGGTGGGATGCTTGCCGCGCGCGATGAGACGCTCAAGAGGGCGAAGCGATCGACCTTGAACCGCAGATCGTCAATCATGCGAGCATGGCCCTTATTACTGGGGATAGCTCCGCTGAATGGTGCCCGTATTGCATGACCATTCAACAACGCGGAACGGTGCACGAACGGAAGTCAGCCGCGCCGTGTCGATTTGACGTCTTGGTTTTTATTAACGGCAAACGGCGCGCTTTTTTAACGGCCGTTCGTTTAGGCGAGGCAATCCGCGCTCGTAATTCGATCCAGGTTCGATGCAGGTTCGATGGCGTACGCAGGGGCGGAGCCAAGGATATCACGGCAAAACTGTCCGCTCCATCCGGTAAGGAATACTGCTTGCTTCAGTGTGGGCACGGTCCGTGCGAATGCCTTCGCACCGACCCTTTAAAACCCCAAGGAGATACCGTCATGCTCTACTATGCGTTGGTGTTTTTCATCATCGCGATCATCGCCGCGGCGCTCGGCTTCGGCGGCATCGCGGCGGGCGCCGCGGGTATTGCGAAGATCCTGTTCTTCATCTTCCTCGTGATCTTTCTGGTCACGCTCGTCATGGGCCTCATGAGGCGATGACGTCATTGAAATTTCTGCTTACGGCGTCGTGTCCGCATGGGCGGCACGACGCCGTTTTCACTACGCCTGATGATTCATCCCATCGCTCGCTTCGTCGATCAGTCGCAGCGACGCATCCGCATCGTTCATCTGATTGATCGAGAGCAACGCGAAGCGCGCGAGGAACAGCGGCGCGTTTGCTTCGCCGAGTTGCGTCATCGTCTTGCACAGCCGCGTGTAGACGGCGTCGAGTTGTGCATCGGTCATCATGTTCTCCTTCGATCAGATTGAGGCGGACAGCGCGCGTGTAATGGCCGCTTCGAGATCGCGCGGCTGGGCGTCGCGCCAGCGTCCGAGCACATGGCCGTCGGGGCGCAGCAGATACACGGTGCCGGGGTACGCGTCGTAGCGTTCGAAGATGCGTCCCGTGTGATCCCATGCGTGCACGCCGGGCGTCTGAGGATTGAGCCGCGCGCAGAGCGGCACGGTTTTGAGTTGCACGCCGCCCGCGCGCAGCGCATTCGCGAGCACGGCGAATGTGGCGGGCGCATTGCCATCTTCCGTGAAGCACAGCGCGGTGAAGCATGCGCCGGCGAGATCGGTCAGATGCGCTTCGCGACCATGCCCGCCTTCGACGATCGTCACCGGACATTCCGCCAGCACCGAGCCGGGTGCGGGACCGGATGCGAATGCATCGCGATCGGGTACGTTCAGCGGCGAATTCGTATAAGTAATCGCGGAGGTCTGCCGCGGATTGATCAACGAACGCACTTGCGGATGCTTCGCGGCGAGACTCAGCACGGCGGTGCGCATCAGCTCGAACGCGAAGGAGGGCGGCGCCATGAATTCCGTGCTCTTCGTGCCGTAACTCAGATTCTCGTGCGTCGCCGCGACGCGCTCGTCGGAATAGCTGTCGAGCAGCGTGTCGGAAGCGAGCCCCTTCACGACGAACGCGAGCTTCCATGCGATGTTGTCGGCGTCGTCGATGCCCGAGTTCGCGCCGCGCACGCCGAAGATCGGCACGAGATGCGCGGCGTCGCCCGCGAACATCACACGACTGTGGCGATAGCGTTCGAGCGTCAGCGCATTGGCCTTGTAGATGGTGATCCAGATCGGCGACCATGCGCCGGTTTCGCCCATCATGTCGAGCAGGCTTTGCACGCGCGGCATCACGTTTTCGGGCTTCACGGCTTCGTCGGCGTCCTCGCCGTCGCGCAACTGATAGTCGATGCGCCACACGTTGTCGGGCTGCTTGTGCACGAGCACGGTCGAGCCCGGATTCGACGACGGATCGAAGTAGGCGAGGCGCTCCGTCGGCCGCTCGCTGTCGAGTTCGATATCGACGATCACGTAGCGCCCTTCGTAGCTCGTGCCCTGCAGTTGCAGGCCGAGCGCCTCGCGTATCGTGCTGCGGCCGCCGTCGCAGGCCACGACCCAGCCGGTGTCGAGCGCGTAGTCGCCATCGGGCGTCGTGAGTTGCAGCGTTGCGCCGTCGTCGCGCGAGTCGATCGACTTCACGCGCGTCTGCCAGCGGATGTCGATCAGGTCGGCGCGCTTTTGCGCGGCGTCGAGTAAATACTGCTCGATGTGATATTGCGCGAGATTGACCATGGGCGGCAGCTTCTGGTTCTCGTCCTGCGGCATCGTGAAGTGCAGCACTTCGGTGTCGCGATAGAAGCTGCGTCCGCCGGTCCACGGCAGGCCGGTTTTGAGGAAGCCGTCGAGCGCGCCGAGCCGCTCGATGATCTCCAGGCTGCGCCGCGAGATGCAGATCGCGCGGCTGCCGTGGCAGACCGAGTCGTCCGCTTCGATCAGCACCGAGCGCACGCCATGATTCGCGAGCCCGAGCGCGACCGCGAGACCCACCGGTCCGCCGCCGACGATCGTCACCGCATGGCGGGTCTCATCGACGCCTTGCTGCAGCTCGGGAATGCGCGCCGCGTATTTCTTCGCGCTGAACGGATAGGGTTTGAAAGACTTGTTCATCGAATGCTCCTTGCTTGATGCTTCAAACGGCGTGCGTCGGGGTTCGCTTGATCGGCAGCATCATCACGACGACCGTGCCGATCAGGAGCAGCACCGCCGAATAGATCAGCCCGGACGTGAAGCTGTGCGTCGCGTCCCTGAGCCATCCGACGATCAGCGGATTGAGCGCCGAACTGATATTGCCCGTCGCGTTGATGACCGCGATGCCGATTGCGCGAGCCTTGAAGCTCAACGCGTGATCGGGCGTGGTCCAGAAGATCGACATCGCCGTGTACGAGCCCGCCGACGCGAGGCATACACCGAGCATGCGCATCGCCGGATTCGCGGAGTACGCGGTGCACAGCCAGCCGAGCGCGGAGAAGAGCATCGGCAGCATCAGATGCCACTTGCGCTCCTGCTTGCGATCCGAGCGTCGGCCCCACGCGATCATCGCGACGATGGTGCAGATTTGCGGGATCGCCGCGAGCAGACCGATCGTGCGATTGCTCGCATCGGCGCTGAAGCTCTTGACGATGAGCGGCGTCCACACCGCGACCATCGCCAGCGTGTTGACGAGGCAGAAATACGCGATCGCGAACTTCACCACGGCCGGCGACAGCAGCTCGGAAACGAGGTTCGTGCCGTGCGTCTGCGCGGTCGTGTCGCCGCGATGCTCCGCCGCGAGCGTGACGGCGAGCACGCGCTTTTCATCGGCGTCGAGCCAGCGGGCGTCGTCCGGTTTGTCGTCGAGATAGCGATAGACGACGAGGCCGAGCAGCGCGGACGGCAAGCCTTCGAGCAGGAACAGCCACTGCCAGCCCTTGAGCCCGAGCGTTCCGTCCAGCCCGAGAACGAAGCCCGAGAGCGCCGAGCCGACCGCCGCCGTCACCGGCATCGCGATCATGAAGAGCGCATTGGCGCGCGCACGATACGCGCCGGGAAACCAGTACGTGAGATAGAGCAGGATGCCGGGCAGAAAGCCCGCTTCGGTCACGCCGACGAGCACGCGCAAGATATAGAGCGAGGTCGGGCTGGTCGCGAACATCGTGGCCGTCGACGCGAGTCCCCACGCGATCATGATCGTGCCGATCCAGCGGCGCGCGCCGATGCGCGCCAGCACCACGTTGCCCGGAATGCCGAACGCGATGTAGGCGACATAGAACAGCGTGGTCGCGAGGCCGAATTGCGTGCTGGAGAGGCCGAGGTCCTTCATCATCGTCAGCCCCGCGAAGCCGATGTTGATGCGGTCCAGAAAGGAGAAAAAGAACAACACGAACAGGAACCCCAGCAAATGCCGCGAAACTTTCGCGATCACCGCCTGTTCGTGCGTCCGCGATGCGGCGGGGTCGGGGCTCGCGTGCAGCGCGCCGTGTGGGCTGGTCGATTCCATGTCGTCGTCTCCGGTTTGCACATCGCTTCTACGGGCCGGTCATCGGCGCGTGGCGATGCGTCGCAGTATGGAGCGCGCGATCACGCCGCCTGTCCTCAAATTGGGTACAGCGCGGGACCTGGAAAGGCTTGGGGAAAACACCAATGCGCCGGGGCCGTCAGACCTTGCCCGCCCCGATGCACAGCGCGAACAGTTGCCGCTGGCTCGAAATGCCGAGCCTGCGATACGCGCGCTTCTGATAGGTGACGACGCTGGTCGCCTTGATGCCCATCGCGTCGCCGATTTCCTGCGCGCTGCGTCCTTCGAGCACGCCGGTCAGGACGTCGAGTTCGCGCTTCGAGAGGTCGGGGCACAGGCCGCGCAGGCGCGCGAGCATCAGGTGCGAGATGGGCATGTCGCGCTGCCCGCAGATGGCGTAGTGATGCCGCGCCGCGTGCGCGATGAGCGGGGCCATCGCTTCGATCAGCGCGATCTCGCGCGGATGGTAATTGCCGAAGCGCTGGTCGCGATAGAGATTCACCGAGAGCCACAGATCCGCCGAGGGCTGCACCAGCAGCGACACGCGATCCGATACGTTCGGCTGGCGATAGCAGGCGGCGCGGTACGCTTCGTTGGCGATGTCCTCGCTGGTCTGCTGATGCAGCACGAGCATCGCGCCGGGTTTATCGCCGGATTTGTTACTTCGGGCGGATGAGACGATCTTCTGATTGCCGTCGAGCGCGTAGAAATGGCGCGCGTAGGTGTCGGCGACATCGCGCAGAAAACGCCCGCCGCGATGATCCGCCACCGATACCGTGCGCGGCCGGTTGCCGAATTCATACGCGAAGATCGTGCATTGCGAGATCGCGCCGATGTCGCCGAGCAGCTTCAGCACTTCGGCGGCGAGCGCGTTGGAGTCGTCGGCGCCGATGGACGACACGAGCCCCGTCGCGCGGCTCAGATCGAGCTGCCCGGGGGAAGTCGCGCGGTCGAGTCGCCATGAGCGCATGATGTGCGGATTTGAAAGCGTGAGCGTCCCGCCATTTTAAGCGCGCGAGGACGTGGCAACCTGCACGACTCACAAACTCCGCGAACGCGCCATGCGTATCAGCTTTTGCCTCTGCGTGCCGGTCTTTGCGCTCGCCATCGCGGGATGCGCGTCGAAGGCCGGGAAAACCGGGCAGGAGGAATTCGCTTACAGCACCGTCGTCGTCGAGCTGCGTCCGGCTCCCGGCGCCGCCCGCGCGCAAGCCGGCCAGACCGCGCTCGATTACGTAAACGCCCGCCGCGAGGAAGTCGGGCTTCCGGCGATCGCCGCGGATCACGGCATCGAGGCGGCGGCATCGGCGCATGCGCGCTATCTGGCGATGAACCGCGCCGGCACGCACGAGGAAATCGAAGGCAAGCCGGGCTTCACCGGCGCCGACGTGCTCACGCGCGTGCGCCTGCATACGCGCGCCCACAGCGCGAGCGAGGTCGTCGCGCTGATCGGCGCTTCGCAGATGCAGAGCCCACCCATCGAGCATATTTTCGCGTCGCCGTATCATCGCGGCGCGCTGCTGTTCGACTGGGCGCGGGGCGGCGAGGCATCGGCGTTGGTATCAAGCGCGAGCGCGGGCGCGGTGACCGTCGTCGACTTCGCGGATATCGCGCCGGCGCTCGCCGACCACGAACTGATCGCGTGGCCGTACGACGGCCAGACGCAGGTTCCGGCCGCGTGGATCGACAACGAGCAGCCCGATCCGATGGGGCCGGAGAGCCGTTATCGCGGGCAGGTGCTGGGTTATCCGATCACGCTGTCGGGCGGGCCGAACGCGCATATCGAACTGAAGAGCTTCGAATTGCGCGACGCGCGCGGCTCGACCATCCCCTGCAGGATCGCCCCGCTTGCGCTCGCCGACGCGGCGCGCAACACCGCCATCTGCACGCCCTATGAACCGTTGCGGCACGCGACGCGCTACACCGTGCGCGCGCAGGGCACGCTCAGGCAGCTTTCGAAGCGCGCGCGCTTCGACCTGAGCTGGGCGTTCACCACGACGAGCGATGCAGCGCGGCCCGAATCGGTGGCCGTGACCGGGCAGCGCTGAACGTCACGTCACGCGAGCGTCACGCAACTCGCAAGCAACTGGCGCGCTTCGATCATCTGCGCGCAGTCCTGCCCTTCGTCGATGCCGTCGACCACCGGTTCGAGACACGCGCGCGCCTCTTCGCTGCGTCCCTGCGCGTGCAGCAAAGCCGCGAGTTCCATCGACGCGCGCAGTTCGAGCAGACGCAGATTCTGCATGCGCGCCTCGGCGGCGGCGGCGCGCATCGATTCGATGGCCGCGCCCGGCGCGGCGTCGGGATCGAGCCGCTCGATCACGCCGGCGGCATAGGCGAGGTCGACGATGCCGATCTGCTCGCCGGTGCGCAGGCAGTTGTCGTGCGCGGCCGCGATGCTGTTGCGTGCGACGTCGAAGCGTCCGAGATGCGCGAGCGATTGCGCGCGCCACGCGTGGATATAGCCGAGATCGTTGCGCCCGCCGTTGTCCGCTAGGTGCGCGATGGCCTCGTCCAGACGCCTCAGCGCGTTTGCGTGCTGTCCCTCGCGCGCGAACGCGACGCCTTCGTAGACCATCGCCCAGCCTTTCCAGAAGGGCAGGCGCTGCGTGTCGCACAAGTCGATGCAGCGGCGGCACAACTCGCGCGCCGTGCCGATGTCGCCCGCTTCGACGAACGGCCGTGCGCCGACGCTGATCGCCTGCGACAGCACGAACGGCTGCGCGAGCGCATCGGCGTGCTCGACCGCCATGCGCGCCAGCGCGCGCGCCTGATCGAAGCGTCCCGCCGCGAGATGGCAATAGCTGAGCCAGCAGCAGGCGGTCACCTTGGCGTCGTTGAAGCGCCCGTAGCCGCGATAGCGCTCGACTTCGTAGGTATCGATCACGTATTGCAGCAGCGCCGTGCAGCGCGCGAAGTCCGCGCGTTGATAGAGGATCGGGCCGACCGCCGCATAGGCGACGATCTTGCTGTCGGTGTCCTCCGTGTGTTCGGCCAGGCCGATCAGCCGCTCGGTCGTCGCGAACGACTTGCGCGAGTCGGCGGCCGCGTACGCGCAGGTGTTGATGCCGACGAGCGCGAGCACGAGCAGGCGTTCGTACGTGACGCTATCCAGCAGCGCTTCCGCGCGCGCCCACAGCACGGAAACCTCGCTGCACGCATAGCCCTTGAGCGCCCAGTGACACGCGGCGCCCGTCACGAGCAACGCGACTTCGCAGTCCGCGCGCTGCGCCGGATCCGCCTGGGCGACGAGCGCGAGCCCCGAGTCGACATGCGCGAGCGCTTCGCGGTGCCGGTTGCGCGCGATCGCGGCGCGCGCCGCCGCGATCCACTGTTGCAGCGCGCGATCGACCATGCCGGCGCGCGTCAGATGCTGCGCGAGCAGTTCGGGGCTCGCCTTGGCGCGATCGCAGAACTCTTCGGTGAGCGCCCGCGCGATGCGCGCGTGAATCCTCACGCGCTGGCTCTTCAGCAGACTGTCGTAGGCGACGTCGCCGACCAGCGCGTGCTTGAAACGATAGACGGCATCGTCGCCGGAACCGCGCCGGAACACGAGGCCGCTCGCTTCGAGCGCGGCGCACGCTTCTTCGAGGCGTGGCGGATCGATCGCGGCGATCGCGGCGAGCAGCGCATGATCGAATTCGCGGCCGATGCACGCGCCGATCTGCGCCACCGCCTTGACCGGCGCGAGGTGATCGAGCCGCGCCATCAGCGAATCGTGCAGCGTGAAGGGAATCGCGAGCGGCGCGACCGGCCCGCTGGTTTCCCAGTGATCGCCGGCGTCGCGCAGAAAGCCGGCTTCGAGCACCGTATGCGTCAGCTCTTCGACGAACAGCGGCACGCCGTCGGCGCGCTCCAGAATCTGCTCCAGCACGTCCGGCGGCAGCGGCTTGACGGCGGTCAGCTCCCTGGCGATACGCGCGCCCTGACGCCGCGCGAGACGGTTCAGATGCAGCAGCGTGACGTTGCCGTGCGCGGTCCAGGCCGGCGTGAACTCGGGCCGGCAGGTGATCAGCAACAGGATCGGCCAGTGGCGAATCCGCTCGATGAAGCGCGCCATCGTCTCGAGCGTGTCGGCGTCGGCCCACTGCGCGTCCTCGAAGATCATCAGGACCGGCTGGCCGCGCGAGAGCCTGAGCGGCTGCTCCACCAGCGCCTCGATGGTCACTTCGCGCAGCCGCTGCGGCGAATCCATGCGCGGCGGGTAGCGTCCCGTCGGCAGCGAGAGCAGGGCAGCGAACAGCGGTCCGATTTCCTCGCGCTCGGCGGGTGTGAGCTGGAGGCGCGCTTCGAGCTTGTCGAGCTTCGCGTCGGGCGTGTCGTGACGCTGAAAATCGCAGGTTTCGGCAAGATGTCCAATGATCGGATGAAACGACGAACTGGTCAGAAACGGCGAGCACTGGTAGAGCAGCGTCACGTGCTGGCCGTCGATCAGCCGCTCGCGCAGCACATGGGCGATGCGGCTCTTGCCGATGCCCGGTTCCCCCGCGAGCAGCACGGCCTGGCCTTCGCCGTCGCGTGCGGTGCGCCAGCGCGACACCAGCAGTTCGACTTCGTGCTCGCGGCCGACGAAGGGCGTGGTGCGATCCGGGCGGATCGCGCTGAAGCGGCTTTCGCGCTGCGCGAGGCCCACCACGCGCGTAAGTTGCACCGGCGCGCTGAAGCCCTTGAGCGTGTGCTCGCCCAGGTCTTCGAACTCGAAGGTATGGCCGAGCAGGCGGCGCGTGGCGGGCGCGACCACGATCTGATCGGGGGCGGCCAGGGCGCAGAGCCGCGCCGCGAGGTTCGGCGTCGCGCCCACGGCCGTATCGCACGCGGACGAGTCGTCGCCTTCGCGTTCGCCGACCACCACGGCGCCGGTCGCCACGCCGATATGTACGCGCAGCGGCGCGGCGGCCGCGAGCCGGCCGACCTCCGCGGCGATCTCAAGCGCTGCGCGCAACGCGCGTTCGGCGGCGTCCTCGTGCGCCTGCGGAAAGCCGAAATAGATGACGAGGCCGTCGCCGAGATATTGCGCGACGTGGCCGTCGTAGCGCGCGACCACGCGCCCGGCGGTTTCCTGATACATCCGCATGAGCTCGCGCAACTCCTCGGCGTCGAGCGCCTGAGCGAGCTCGGTGGAGCCGGACAGGTCGCAGAACAGCACGGTGAGCTGGCGGCGCTCGCCGGGCGGGCGGCGCGCCCGGGCGGGCTCGGGGATATCGGGCGGCGCGGGAGCGACGGCGGGAACGGGTTTGGGGGCGGGCGCGGCGGACAGCGCGTCGAACAGACGCCGCCGGTGACCGAGCAGTACGCCGAGTTCGATGAGATCCTGTTCGGTCAGAAGCGGAAGCGATTCCAGATCGACGCCGTTGGCGCGGAACACTTCGTCATAGCGTTCGAGTCCGAGTTTCGCGAGCCAGGCCGAAAGCGAATCCATCACGCGACTCCTCCGTGGGAATGGGCGCGCATTGCCGCCGATCGCCGGAGAGCGACGCTTGGCGCGTGGCCGCCGCCGCGCTCCGGCTTCGTGAAATAAGTCTAGTTCATGCACGAAGGGCGATGAGTAGGACTCCGTGTCGGGTGCCGGACGCGCGTGCGGATTGTCGTCGATGCGGCGTGACGTTGCGCGCTCTGCAGTGAAATGCAGTCCGCCGGTATAGGATTGATGTCGATGAGCGGAGCGCCGCCGCATGCCGCGCGCGTTCCGTCAAGGCGGCGCGAAGCGCGTTGCATTTCCGCGTTTTCGGGCACGCCGCAACGATCGCGAGGACGCGCATGGACATATTGATCACCGGAGTGCCCGGACTGTTTCGCGAAGGCGTGGCGGCGCTGCTCGGCCGCTTCGCCGAAGACGCGCGGGTGCGCGTGCAAGAAAGCCTCGACGCGCAGCTAGCGGATGATCCGGCGCCCGACTGCGTCGTCATGGACGGCGACAGCGCCGGCCGCACGCCGGACCAGCTCGAAGCGGTCCGCGTCCGTGCGCGCACGGCGCCGGTCGTCGTGCTGTTGAGCCACGCGAGCCAGGCGCAGGTCGGTGCGCTGATCGCGGCCGGCGTGTCGGGATGCCTCGACAAGTCCGCATCGTCCGACATGCTGTTCGACGCCTTGCGGCTCGCCCTCTCCGGTGGCGTGTTTCTGCCCCGTTCGTTGCGCGCGGAACGCGGCGGCGAAGCGGATGCGCCGCGCGCCGAAGCGGATGCCGAAGCCGCGCCTAACCTGCATCTGACGCCGCGCCAGGTCGAGGTGCTGGCGCTGGTGGCGCGCGGACGCTCCAACAAGGTCATCGCGCGCGAACTGGACATGGCCGAAGCCACCGTCAAGACGCATCTGTCAGCGATCTTCAAGCTGCTCAACGTCACGAGCCGAGGCGAGGCGAGCGCGGCGGCGGCGCGCCTGGAAAGCATCCGCGATGCGCAGGCCGGCAATGCCTCGCTCGGGCGCATCTCGATCGCCCATCTGCTCGCGGATACGCCCGGACATCGCTTTCGCGCGGGCGATGTCCTGTTCCGGCGCGGCGATGCGGGCGGCGAGCTGTTCTATCTCGCGCGCGGCAGGGTGCTGTTGAGCGAGCTCGGCATCGAACTGGAAGCGGGCGAAGTGCTTGGTGAGATCGGCGTGTTTTCGCCCGAGCGGCGGCGCACCGCGACCGCGATATGCAAGACCGACTGCGAGATGCGTATCGTAGGTTCCGCCGATGCGATCCGTCTCTCCTATCAGGACCCCGAATTCGCGATGTACCTGATCCGCCTGCTCACGAGCCGCCTGCAGGCCGACAACGCCCGTCGCGCATAAAGCTCACGCAAGGCTCACGCGCCTGCTTCGAGCGCGAGCAGATTGAGCACGATCAGGATCACGTCGCGGTTCTCGGGCGTGAGCGCGAGGCGCAGTTTCGTCGTGAGCCAGGTGCCGATTTTCGTGTCGCTGAAATCCGCGATCGTCGCGGTTTTCTTGCGCGTGACGCCGAGCTTGCGCGCGCGATAGTGATACGACGGCACTTCGTACTCGATCGCGACGCCCTTCAATCCGCCCTTGCATTCCTGGCCCGCGCCGAGCGCGGCGCGCAGGATCACGCGGTCGGCGGCGCAGAGCGAATTCACGAAAAGGCGCGCGGCGGCGCGCACGCTTGCCTCGCTCAGTCCATGTTCCGCGAGCGCCGTGTCCACCGGATCGTCGAGCGAGCGCGCGTGCGCGTCGACGCGCGCGGCCATGTCGTCGACTTCCAGCGAGACGTTGCGCTGCAGGCTTGCGCTGCGCAGGCAATCGATCAGATAGCGCCGGAAATACGCGCACAACGCATAGACGGTGGAAGGCGCGCTTTCGGCGCAGGCGTGCGACGCGGCGCGATCGGCATCGAGCCGCAGGACGCGCGAGAAGATGAACTGCGCGATGAGTTCCTCCTTGTCTTCCGGCAGCGCGCGCAACTCCGACGGATGGTAGCCGCGCAAGCCGACGCGCACGAGCTGATAGATCTGCCCCATTTCGGTTTGGGTGAGACTCGAACGGCGCTGCCAGAGATCGAGCAGCGTCGTGGCATCGAGCACTAGGCTCGGACCTGCATGCGTCAACGCTTCCATGATGCACTCCGCGACGCATGAAACGTGTTTGGCAAAGGTGACATGACGCCTCCTGTTTCGGTTGAACCAGTCAAGCGGGAGAAGTGGCGCCGCGATGGCCATGACACGCAGCCGGTGCGGCGGAAGCGTCGCGTGCCTTGGGGCGCGCTCGTTTCTGCGTCGAAAATTAGGAGAGGCGCGGGCAGGCAAGAATCAACCGAAGTGGCTACGTCGAAAGTCGTAGAGGGGGGTAAAGCGCCCGGATTCAGGGCAAGAGATGAGGGCGTGAGGCCGCGCAGGCCCGCTGCATATAGAACGCGCTCGAACGGCAAGAATTGCACGGCGCGCGGCACCCAGAAGGAGGGATTCAAAAGAGGGGATGCGTCTTCGTCCTTTTTGGAGCAGGCTGAAAAATCCACATCGATCAGGATTTCAAACGAATCGATGAATCCGCCATGCCGATTGACGAGTCCTGTCAGCCACGAGGAGGCGATCATGACCGAGACACCTGATTCCAGCGATGCCGGCGACCCGGACGAAACACGCTCGATCGCCGTCGATCTCGCGCGTTGCGACAAGCTGATCGCGCACGCGGTGCGCACGGGCGTGCCGCTGCGCGATGCCGATATCGCCGCCGTGAGCGCCGCGCGTCGCGCGCACGAGGCGGGCGCCGTGCATGCGCGCACCCGCCGCGCGCTGCATGCCGCGATGAATCGCATCGCGTGCGACGCGCGGTATCCGAACCCGCGCATCGCGGCGGATGTGGACCGCTGCGGCGATCTGGTGTCCTACGCGGCGCACGCGGGCAAGACCTTGCCGGAAAGCGATATCGCGTGTCTTTCGGTCGCGCGGGCGGCGCAGTTCGAGCTCGCGTGGAACGCGATGACCGAGGCGCTCTTCTATGGCGGCATGGGGCGCATCGCGCGGGCGGTGTCGCCGATCACCGCGGAGACGGCCGGCGAGGAGGCGCGCATCGGTGCGCGCAAGGCGATCAAGGTCTATGCGAGGGCGTCGTATCTGCTGGCCTTCGTGGTCGTGTCGCTGTCGTGCCTGCTGTTCATGGTCGATCAGATTTCAGGCGATGTGACCAAGGTCGTCGCGCAGAACGACGCCGCCGCGCTGAACATGCACAACCTGCTGCAGGCGTATCGCCAGGACATCCTCGAGGCGAAGGACAAAGGCGAAGGCGCGGTGGCGCAGTTGCAGAACTCGCAGCCCGCGCTGGAAATCAAGCAATTGCTGCAGCAGTTCGCGACCAACAACCGGCAGCTTTACGCCGACGTCAAGCGCACCGAGAAGATTCGCTGGCTGCTCTTCATGGGCGGGAAGGAGAGCCCGTACAAGCCGCGCTGCGCGACCAGCGGCAGGCATGCGGGCAAGCGCGGCGAACTGCGCGCGGATCTCGCGATGCCGCTGCTGCCGATAGACGCGACGCAGGAGACCGACAGCATGGCCGACGACAGACCGGCGACCGTCGACTGGGCCTGCGACGCCGATACGCGCCGGCACGCGCTGGAGGTCGACCTGCCGCTGCTCGAAACCGGGCCGAAGACGGAGACCATAGGGGGCAGGAAGGTGCAGGTCTGGCGTCCGGAGGAAGCCGTCGATCAGGGCTTCCAGAAGATGGCCGTGTATCAGGACATCCGCGCGATGGCGGTCAACGATCGCGATGTGATGCTGGGCTTCGTCGGCGCGGTCACGAGCTTTCTGTTGCCGGTGCTGTACGCATGGCTCGGCGCGTGCGCGGCGATCCTGCGGCAGCTCAACGCGGATACTTCGGCGAGCCTGTTCGATCCGGAGCATTCGAAGGTGGCCAATCGCGCGCATATCACGGCGGCGGTGATCGTCGGTATCTCGATCGGCCTGTTCAGCAAGGTGCTGCACGAGGGCGTGGAGTTCTCGCCGCTCGCGGTCGCGTTCGTCGCGGGCTACGCGTCCGACAAGTTCTTCGCCTTCATTGACCGGCTCGTGACGACCGTGTTTCCGGCGCGTCCGCATCTGCGTGCGGAAACGGCGCCGCCCGTCACGACTAAGAAGACGCACTCGCGAGTCGAGGCCGCGCGGGCCGCGCAATGAAATGCGTGGCCTGTGCGGCCGCGCGGGTCAGAACTTATAGCCGACGCGCAGATAAGTCACGATCGGATCGAGCGTGAGCTTGGCCGAACTCTGGCGCGAGAGCGTACCCACCGGCGTCTGCGATTGCGTGTTGAACGTGCCGGTCGTGCTCATCGGAATGTAGGAGACCGAGAAGCCCGCGAACCAGTGCTCGGTGAAGGCATAGGTGAAGCCGACGTTGAACACCGGCGCCCATACGCTGCTTGCGCTGGTGCTGGTCGGCCCGCCGAGCACGCTGGCCTGGAAAGCCTGATTGGTGATCGTGCCGTCGGTGAACCAGGTGCGCGTCACGCCGATCCCCACATAGGGGCGAAACTTGGTTTGCGGGCCGAGGAAGAAGTACTTGAAGAGCAGCGTGGGACTCCACTGCTTCACCGTGCCGAGTTTGCCGTAGGATGCGAGCGAGCCGGTGCCGCTCAGATCGAACTTGGGAGGAATGCCGAATTCGAATTCGGCCGCGATGTGATCCGTCACGAAGTAGCCGACAGTGAAGCCGGCCGTGTCGGCGTCGGAGATGCTGGCGCCCGTGCCCGGCGCCGTGATGTTGACCGGATTGCCCCCGACCTCGTTGATCCTGAACGGTTCGCTGCTGTCCTGCGGCGACAGATGAAACCAGCCGCCCGTGACGTAGATACTGCCGGCGCTTTGCGCGTGTGCGGTGGAGCAGATCGAAGCAAGTGCCGCGCATGTGCACAGAATCCGTTTCGTGTTCAATCGGTCTCTCCCTGGCCGTGAGCATCTCATAAGATGTTTCGCGATCATCGTCTGAATCGTTCGTTAGATCAATCGAAATGAACGGGAGCGTTGTGCGGATACGAAACGGGGCCGGGTCGCACGAATGATCGTTCCGCGCGGCCGGTTTCAGCGGAGGCTGGGGTTCATGCCTTGCGGACGAATTCCGACTTGAGGCTCATCGCCCCGAAGCCGTCGATCTTGCAGTCGATGTCGTGATCGGCATCGACGAGACGGATGTTCTTCACCTTCGTGCCCATCTTGATGACGCCGCCCGAACCCTTGAGCTTCAGATCCTTGATGACGGTGACGGTGTCGCCGTCCTGAAGGATGTTGCCCGCCGCATCGCGGAAGATTTTCGCGGCCGGCTCGGCGGTTTCGGCTGCGTTCGCGGGCCACTCGTGCGCGCATTCCGGGCAGATCAGCATGGCGCCATCCTCGTAGGTGAACTCGGAATGGCATTGAGGGCAGGGCGGCAAGGTGCTCATCGGCGGTCCTTTGGTGCGGGAAAACGCGCAAGTATAGCGGCGGGATTGCGCGGTTTTTTCGAGATGGGCGGTCCGGCATCGGGTGCGTCATCTGGGGCGTTATCCGGCGCCGGGCTCGCGTTTGCCGCAGGCCGTTCCGACAGCGGCCCCCAGACCTGCATAAATCTCTCCCCTTTCTCCCTCCGAATCGCCTTGGCCCACGGCCACGCGGGCCTTTCGCCGGATATGCGGTTGAGTTTTTCTCACGGCTCGCCGAGAACAAATCGATTGTCCCGGCCCTCCTGCCTAACTACAGTGAACATCAGAACAGAAGCAGAACACACATCCGCATGCCTTAAGCCACGACCGGTGAAGAGGCAGCAAATGTCAGGAGACAGACATGAAGATGAAGACGCTCGTCGCCGCTATCGGCGCGCTCTCGCTCGCGCCGGCGCTCGTGCAGAATGCCGCCGCCTCGCCGGACAAACCCGTCATCGCGCTCGCCAACGCCTACTACGGCAACACCTGGCGGCATCAGATGGTCGATTCGTTCGACGCCGCAGCGAAACAGGCGAAGCAGGAAGGCAAGATCGCCGACTACATCGTCGTGAACGGCGATGGCTCGGTGGCGCAGCAGAACAGCCAGATCGCCGAGCTGATCCTGAAGAAGGTCGACGCGATCGCCGTCGACGCCGCATCGGAAACCGCCGTGAACGGCATCATCCAGAAGGCGTGTCAGGCGGGCATCAAGGTGGTCTCGTTCGACTCCGTCGCGAGCGCGCCGTGCAACTATCAGCTCAACTTCGACTTCACGGGCTACAAGAAGCAGGAAGCCGAGTGGGTCATGAAGAAGATCGGCGGCAAGGGCAATGTCATCCAGGTGCGTGGCGTCAAGGGCTCCGCGCCGGATAACGACATGTACAACGCGCAGGTCGAAGTGCTCAAGCACTATCCGGACGTCAAGGTGGTCGCGACCGTCTATGGTCAGGCGACGGCGTCGGTGGCGCAATCGGCGATCGCCAACGTGCTGCCGAGCCTGCCGCACGTCGATGCCGTGCTCGGTCAGGGCGGCAGCGACGACTTCGGCATCGCGCAGGCGTTCGAGCAGTACGGCGGCCAGTACAAGGACAAGATGCCGGTGATCGAAGGCGGCGGCAGCACCGACTTCATCAAGTGGTGGGACGCGCAGAACAAGAAAAACGGCTACACGACCATTTCGATGAACACCACGCCCGGCATCGGCGCGGCGGCCTTCTATCTGAGCCTGTCGCTCGTGAAGGGCGCGCAGCCGCCCAAGAAGATGATCATGCCGGTGGCGACCGTCACGCAGGACAACCTGAAGGATTACGTGGGCAGCCCGTCGGGGATGATCGTCAGCCCGACCTATACGCAGGTCTGGGTCGACAAGAATCTTCTGGCCAGCAAGTAACGGCTTACACGAGGCGGAGGCGTGATGAACCGCGACAACACGGTGCAACTGCAGAATCGCGCGCGGCTCATTGTCCGCGCCAGCAATCTGACCAAGATTTACGGGCCGACCCGCGCCAATGACGACATCTCGCTCACCGTTTCCTGCGGCGACGTGATCGGGCTGGTCGGCGGCAACGGCGCGGGCAAGAGCACGCTGATGCGCATGCTCTGCGGCACGACCCCGCCCGACTCGGGCACGATCGACTTCGGCGACGAAGCGCAGGCCGCCAGCGCCTACGATGCGGGCGTCGCGCAGCAGCGCGGCATTCGCATCGTGCATCAGGAGTTGTCGCTGTGCTCGAACCTCTCGGTCGCGGAGAACTTCTATCTGGAGGCGCCTGAAGACGCGAAAGCGCGGCCCGGCTGGCGCGGCGTGTATCGCGAGCGTGCGCGTGGCGCGCTCGATGCGGTGTTTCCCGGTCACGGCATCGACGTGGACGCCGAAGCGGGGCACTTGCCCATCGGCGAGCGGCAGATGGTCGAAATCGCGCGCACGGTGGCCGCGCCCGGCGTCAAGCTCGTGATTCTCGACGAGCCGACCTCGTCGCTCGGGCTGGAACGCAGCCGGCAGTTGCGCGCCTACATTCACGCGAAGGCGGTGGAAGGGCTCGCGTTCATCTTCATCAGCCACAAGCTGCACGAGATCGTCGATGTGGCGACGCGCGTCGTGCTGCTGCGCAATGGCAGGCTCGAATGGGCGGGGCCTGCCGCGGATGCGTCGGTGCCCGTGCTCGTGCGTCTCATGGGCGGGGAAGCCGCCGCCGCGCTGCGCGAGGCAAGCGACGAACACCACGCCCCAACCGGCGAGGTCTGCCTGCGCCTCTCCGGCGGCGCGGCCCGCAGCGGCACGATCGAGTTGCGGCGCGGGCAGATTGTCGGGCTCGCGGGTCTCGAAGGCAGCGGCCAGAAGGAAGTCCTGCATCAGATTTTCGCGGCGGCGCGCAGGAGTGCGACGAAGGTCGAGCGCATCGGCGCGGCGAGTTTCGTTTCGGGCGACCGGCAGCGCGAAGGCGTGTTTCCGTTGTGGACGGTGCTGTCCAACATTTCGATCGGCAGTCTCGCGTCGGGCTCGCCGTTCCGGCTGGTGACGAATGCGGGCGAGCGCGAGATCGCATCCCACGCGGCCGAACGGCTGCGTCTCGATTCGAGCCGTCTCGCGTCGGGCATTCTCGATCTGAGCGGCGGCAATCAGCAAAAGGCGCTGATGGCGCGCGCACTGGTCTCCGAAGCATCCATCATCCTGCTCGACGATCCCACGCGCGGCGTCGATATCGCGGCCAAGCGCGACTTCTACAAGCTCGTCGCGGAAGTCGCGCGCTCGGGCCGGCTCGTGCTCTGGCATTCGACGGAAGACCTCGAATTCCTCGAATGCGATCACGTGCTCGTGTTCGCGGGCGGCCATGTGGTGCGCGAACTGAACGGCGCGGAAATCAGCGAGCAGGCGATCGTCGATGCTTCTTTCGTGCAGCCTTCGGGCGGCGCCGCCACGTCTCAGGCGGCGCGCAGGGGCGCCGGCGTCGTCGGCCGGCGGGTGGTGCAGATGGCGCCGTTCCTGAGTCTCGCGATCGTCTTCGCCGCGATGATGCTGGCGAATCCGGCCACTGGCAGCGTCTTCGGCCTCGATCTGCTGCTCGGTCCGGCGCTGCCGCTGGTGCTGGTCGCGCTCGGGCAGATGTTCGTCGTCGGCGGCAGCGAGATCGATCTCGGCGCGGGCGCGTTCGCCGGACTCGTCAACGTACTGAGCGCGACGATCCTCTTCAATCAGCCGATGCTCGGGATCGCGAGCCTCATCGCCGCGATGGCGACCTACAGCGCGCTCGGCTGGCTGATTCAGGCGCGGCGCATTCCGGCCATCGTCATCACGCTGGGCGCGTCGTTCATCTGGATGGGCGTCGGACATACGTTGCAGCCGACTCCGGGCGGCGCGAGCCCGGAATGGCTCTCCGCGCTGTTCACGTGGTCCGTGCCGGGCGTGCCGACTTCGCTCGTGCTGATCGTGCTCGCGGGCTTCGCCGCGTGGGTGCTCGACCGCTCGCCGCTCGGCGTCTCGCTGCGCGCGTTCGGCAACAATCCGGTCGCGATGGCGCGCGCCGGCTGGTCCGCGCCGCGTTACGCCGCGTTGCGCTACGTGGTGGCGGCGGCGTTCATCGTCACGGCGGGGCTCGCGCTCACCGCCATCAATACGGCGAGCGACGTCAACTCGGGTTCGAGCTACACGCTGCTGGGCGTCGCGGGCGTGGTCATCGGCGGATGCAGCCTGATGGGCGGGCGCATCTCGCCGGCGGGCGTGGTCGCTGGATCGGTCGCGCTGGCGCTAATCGGCGCGCTGCTCGGCACGCTCAATGTCAGTTCGGATTTCAACGCGGCGGTGCAGGGTGCGTTGCTCGTCGTCATCCTGGCGCTGCGCTCGCTCGTCACCCGCAACGGGAGTGAAGAATGAATCAGCAAATCTCCAGAAAACTCGCGGACTGGTGCGCGCGGAACCGCTGGGCATGGGCGGCGCTCGCCGTCGTGCTGCTGTGGATCGCCTTGTCGCTCGTCACGCGCAACTTCAGCATCAGCTCGCTTTCGGGCGTGGCTGTGTCGAGCTCGTTTCTCGCGCTGTGCGCGCTGGGGCAGATGGCTGTCGTCACGACCGGGCGCGGCAACATCGACTTGTCGATCGCCAGCGTGATGACCTTGTCCGCGTATCTCGCGCTGATCGTGATGGGCGGCAGCGACGCGCGGCTCGTTCCGGGCATCGCGGCGACGCTCGGGCTCGGTCTCGCGGTCGGCGCGGTGAATGCCGGTCTCGTCGTGCTGTGCCGCATTCCGTCGATCATCGCGACGCTTGCCAGCGGCTACATCCTCGCGACCGCGACGCTGCTCGCCAATCGCGCGATCCCCGGCTTCAGGGTCGCGCCGGCGATTCATTACATCGCGACGGGCCGCATCGGCGCGATGCCGGTGATCGTGCTGGTTGCCATCGTCGTGACCGCGCTGTTCTCGCTGACGCTGAAATACACCGCCTATGGCCGCATGCTCTCCGCCGTCGGCCAGAACGTGCGGGCGGCGCGGCTCGCGGGCGTGCGTACGTCGTGGGTGACGGCCAGCGCGTTCTTCACGAGCTCCGTTCTGGCTTCAGTGGCGGGCCTGCTGCTGGGCGGCTACGTGGGCGGCGCGTTCCTCGAAATGGGCCAGCCATATCTGCTGCAATCGCTCGGCGCGGTGGTGCTCGGCGGCACGCTGATCTTCGGCGGCTCGGCGACGCCGCTCGGCACGCTCATCGGCAGCATGCTGCTCGTGCTCGTCGTCACGACGATGCAGATAGCCGGTCTGCCGCCGGGCATGCAGGACGTGGTGCAGGGCGTCGTCATCATCACGGTGCTCGCGCTGGCGGGCGGCGGCGCGGTGCGCAGGACCATCAAAAAGGCGCGCGCGGTGGCGCCGAACGCGGCCTGAAGAAGCCAACGGAGCCAGCAAATCATGTCAGAGCGTGATTTCCTCGAACTGGACGAACGCTTCAACCGGTGCGTGCGCCGCAGCGAGAAAGTGCAGCAACTCTTCACCGGATGCCGCTGGGCCGAAGGTCCGGTGTACGTGCCCGCCGGCCGCTATCTTCTGTGGAGCGATATCCCGAACGATCGCGTGCTGCGCTGGGACGAAACCGATGGCAGCGTGAGCGTTTTCGTGCCGTCGTCGAACTATGCGAACGGCCACACGCTCGACCGCGAAGGACGCGTGCTGAGTTGCGAACACGGTTCGCGTTCCGTCACGCGCATCGAACACGACGGCAGCGTGACGACGCTCGCGTCCCACTATCAGGGCAAGCGGCTGAACAGCCCGAACGATGTCGTCGTGAAATCCGATGGCTCGATCTGGTTCACCGATCCCGCCTACGGCATCGACGACGACTTCGAAGGTCACGCCGCGTCCTCGGAAATCGGCGCGTGTCATGTTTATCGCATCGATGCGCAAACCGGCGAGTGCACGATCGTCGCCGATGACTTCGTGCGCCCGAACGGGCTCGCGTTCAGCACGGACGAGAAGCGGCTTTATATCGCCGACAGCGGCGTCACGCACCTGAAGGACGGCCCGCGCCATATCCGCGTGTTCGAGGTGCACGGACGCGAGTTGCGCGGCGGCGAAGTCTTCGCGACCTGCACGAATGGCATGTTCGACGGATTCCGTTTCGATGACGCCGGCCGCCTCTGGGCCGGCGCGGCCGATGGCGTGCATTGCCATCACCCCGACGGCACGCTGCTGGGCAAGATCCTCACGCCCGAACCCGTCGCCAATGTCGCGTTCGGCGGCCCGCAAAACAACCAGCTTTTCATTTGCGCGACGACCTCGCTTTACGCGGTGAGGCTGCCTGTCACCGGCGCACGCAGGCCCGCCGCTCCATCCGAAAACGAATCGACAAGGAGCAACCCGTGACCGCACGCATCCACGCGACGTACTGGCTCGAAACCGGCGTCGACCCGCAGCTTGCCGCCGAGACAATTGCGGGCGAGCAGTCGAGCGGCACCTTCGTCGCGCTGCCCAACGAGACGCCCGAGCTCAAGGCGCGATCGGGCGCGCGCGTCGAGCGTCTGGAAGTGCTGGGCCACAGCGACAAGCCGAGCCTCACCGGCGGCATTCAATCGAAGCGCCATACGCAGTGCGTTCTGGAGCTGTCGTGGCCGATCGAAAACTTCGGGCCGTCGCTGCCGAATCTGATGTCGACCATCGCGGGCAATCTGTTCGAGTTGCGGCAGGTGTCGGGCTTGCGGCTCACCGGCTTGCGCTTGCCGGCGTCCTTCGCGGCGGCCTATCCGGGGCCGGCGTTCGGCATCGAAGGCACGCGCAGGCTGTCTGGCGTCGCGCGCGGTCCGCTGATCGGCACGATCATCAAGCCGAGCGTCGGGCTCTCGCCGGAGGAAACCGCCGAGCAGGTAAAGGAGCTGGTGGCGGGCGGCATCGACTTCATCAAGGACGATGAATTGCAGGCCGACGGTTCGCACTGCCCGTTCGACGAACGCGTGCGCGCGGTGATGCGCGTCGTGAACGAGCACGCGGAACGGACCGGCAAGAAGGTGATGGTCGCGTTCAACGTGACGGGCGATCTCGATCAGATGAAGCGCCGTCACGATCTCGTGCTCGAACAGGGCGGAACATGCGTGATGGCCGTGCTGAACTCGGTCGGCGTAGTCGGCCTGCACGAGCTGCGCCGCCATAGCCAGTTGCCGATTCACGCGCATCGCGCGGGCTGGGGCTATCTGACGCGCAGCGAAGCGCTCGGCTGGGACTACGCGCCGTGGCAGATGCTTTGGCGTCTCGCGGGCGCGGATCACATGCACGTGAACGGCTTGCGCAACAAGTTCAGCGAACCCGATGAAAGCGTGATCGCGGCGGCGCGCGCGGTGCTCGCGCCGGTGATGAACGAAGCGCCGATGCACGCAATGCCCGTGTTCAGTTCGGGCCAGACCGGATTGCAAGCGGCCGATACGTATGCGGCAATCGGCTGCGCGGATTTGATCCATACGGCGGGCGGCGGCATCTTCGGTCATCCGCACGGCGTCGCGGCGGGCGTCGAGGCCTTGCGCGAATCATGGGTTGCGGCGATGGAAGGCGTGCCGCTCGAACGACATGCCGAGGGCAGTCGCGCGCTGAAGGGCGCGCTCGAATTCTGGAAGTGAGCTGTTGAGCTTGATGAACGCTGGTCCCTATAACGAAACACAAAGGAGACAGACATGAAAGCATCGAAGCACTTGCTCGCGCTCGCGTTGGCTGCTTGCGCGGTCGTCGGCACGACGAGCGCGCAGGCGGCGAACCTGATCGCCATCATCACGCCGTCGCACGACAATCCGTTCTTCAAGGCCGAAGCCGATACCGCCGATGCGCGCGCCAAGGCCCTCGGCTACAGCACCATCGTGCTGGTCCACGACGACGACGCCAACAAGCAGTCGCAACTCGTCGATACGGCGATCGCGCGGGGTGCGAAGGCCATCGTGCTCGACAACGCCGGTTCGGAAGCGTCGATCTCCGCTGTCAAGAAGGCGAAGGACGCGGGTATTCCATCGTTTCTGATCGACCGCGAAATCAACGCGACGGGCATCGCGGTGTCGCAGATCGTCTCCAACAACTATCAGGGCGCGCAACTGGGCGGCCGCGCGTTCGTCAAGGCGCTGGGCGAGAAGGGCAACTACGTCGAGCTGGTCGGGCGTGAGTCGGATATCAACGCGGGGATTCGCTCGAAGGGCTATCACGACGTGATCGACCAGTTCCCGAACATGAAGATGGTCGAGCGGCAATCCGCCAACTGGAGCCAGACAGAAGCGTATCGCGTGATGGAAACCATCCTGCAGAGCCATCCGGATATCAAAGGCGTGATCGCCGGCAACGACACCATGGCGATGGGCGCTTCCGCCGCGCTGAAGGCCGCCAAGCGTTCCGACGTGATCGTGGTCGGCTTCGACGGCAGCAACGACGTGCGCGATGCGATCAAGCGCGACGAGATTCGCGCCACCGTGCTGCAGCCCGCCGCACAGGCTGCGAACGAAGCCGTCGAGCAGGCCGACAAGTATCTGAAAACCGGCGCGACCGGCAAACCCGAGAAGCAGCTCATCAACTGTTCGCTGATTACGAAGGCGAACGCGGGCAAGCTCGACATGTTCGCGTTGCGCTGAACCTCGGCGCTGTGGGGCGCATCGGCGCTCCGCGGCGCGCCTTCCATTCGCGGTGCGGCATGAGGTGAACACATGAGAGGTTGCATCTGCGGCGCGCTCGTCGTCATGGTGATGAGCGGCGCATTGCACGGCTGCAAGCTGGTGAAGCACGACGCCCAGGCGTCGAAGCGCTCGCGCGATGCGTACGCATCGGCGGGCTACGATCCCAATGCGATGGTCGCCTCGATGTGGAGCACGAAGATCGTGCCCGATATCGACAAGCGCGCCACCGACTACAAGACCTTGCGCGACGCGATCAAGGCCGACCCCGACGCGGCCGGCCACAAGTACGGCTATCGCGGCAAGGACGACAGCGCGCCGTGGAATTTCCCGACGAAGCTGCACGGCAAGATCGTGGAAGTCGATACGCAATCGAGCCAGGGCACCGTGGGCGTGGATGTCGATGGCGACGGCAAGGCCGATGTGATCGTCGATATCGGACCGACCGTGCTCGGCACGACCTTGCGCGACACGCTCGACTTCATCGACTTCGCGAGCTTTCGCAATCAAATTGAATATGCGCAATTCGGCACCGCGCTCAACGGCTATGCGGCCACGCACGTGATGAAGCCGCTGCCGCGCGACGCGCTTCAGGGCAAGGAAATCACGGTGACGGGCGCCTTCTCCTACGACTCGTCGGCGGAACAGCCCGAAGTCGTGCCGCTTGCGGTTGCGCTGGGAGAGAAGCCATGAGCGCCGACGATGTCGTGCTTAACGTCGAGGGCGTGACGAAGGTATATCCCGGCACCATCGCGCTGAAGGAAGTCGATTTCGCGGTGCGGCGCGCGGCCGTGAACGTGCTCGTCGGCGAGAACGGCGCGGGCAAGTCCACGCTGATGAAGATCATCGCGGGCGCAGAGAGGCCCACGTCGGGACGACTCGTGCTCGATGGCGAACCGGTCGAGCTGCAAAGCAGCGCGGATGCGTTGCGGCGCGGCATCGGCATCGTGTATCAGGAACTCAACCTGTTCCCGAATCTTTCGATTGCCGAGAACGTGTTCATGGCGCACGAAATCACGCGTGCCGGCGTGGATATCGATGCAGGCGCGCAGCGTCGGCGCGTGCGCGAATTGCTGAAGCGGCTCGAACTCGATCTGAGCCCGGATACGCTCGTCGAGGATCTGCGCATCGGTCAGCAGCAACTGGTCGAGATCGCGAAGGCGCTCGCGCACGACGCCCGCGTGCTGATTCTCGACGAACCCACTTCGGCGCTGAGCGCGGCGGAAGTGGACGTGCTGTTCAGGGTGATCGCTGAGCTGAAGGCGCATGGCGTGGCGATCGTCTATATCTCGCATCGGCTCGAAGAGCTGATCCGCATCGGCGACTTCATCACGGTGCTGCGCGACGGCCGCATCACCGGCCATCAGCCGATGGTGAACGTCGACGTGCCGTGGATCGTGCGACAGATGGTCGGGCGCGATACGAAGGATTTCTCGCGTCCCATTGGCCACACGCGCGGCAAGGAAGTGCTGAACGTGCGCGCCGTGTGTCTGCCGGGCAAGGCGAAGGGCCTGACCGTCGATCACGTTTCGCTTGCGCTGCATGCGGGCGAGATCGTCGGCATCTACGGTTTGATGGGCGCGGGGCGCTCGGAGTTGTTCGAATGCATTCTCGGCTGTCATCCGCTCGCAACAGGCGAGATCGTGCTGAATGGCAAGCCGCTGCAAGGCAAAAGCGTGGCGGGGCGCGTGGCCGCGGGCATCGCGATGATTCCCGAGGACCGCAAGAGCGACGCGCTGCTGCCCGTGCTTTCGATCGGCGAGAACATGACGATTGCGAGTCTCGGCGAGTTCGCGCGCGGCTTTCACATCAGCACGGAGCGCGAGCAGCGTTCGATCGGCCAGCACATTCGTGAACTCGCGATCAAGGTCGCGGACTGGCGCCTGCCGGTCAGTTCGCTATCGGGCGGCAATCAGCAGAAGGTGGTGATCGCGCGCGCGCTGATGACCACGCCCACCGTCCTGCTGATGGATGAACCGAGCCGCGGCATCGACGTGGGCGCCAAGGCCGACATCTTCAAGGTCATGCGCGATCTCGCGGTGAAAGGGCTCGGCATTCTGTTCGTCACGTCGGATCTGGAAGAAGTGATGGCGCTGTCCGACCGCATCCTGGTGATGTCGAACGGCCGCGTGACAGCGGAATTCGAAGCCGCCGAGGCGACCCAGGACGCGCTCGTCGCCGCATCGGCTATCGGGCATCGCGCGGCTCGCGCGGATGCGTCCATCGACACAATCAACGCATGAGGAAACCTGCATGGCGATCATCATGAAGGGCGAGGCACCCGGCGCCGGCTTGAGCGCCGCACCGCTGCTGTTGCTGCTCAAGCTGCGCACGTTCATCGCGCTGTTCGCGGTGGCGATCTTCTTCTCGTTCGCGGCTCATAACTTCCTGAGCTGGGAGAACCTGCTCATCATGTCGCGTCACGTCGCGCTCAACGCGTTCCTCGCGATCGGCATGACCTTCGTGATCGTCGCGGGCGGCATCGATCTGTCGGTGGGGTCGATCGTCGGGCTGTCGGGCATGGTGGCGGGCGGGCTGATCCTCAACGGCATTCCGATAGGCGAGGAATACACGCTCTATCTGAGCGTGCCCGAAGTGGTCGTGGTCGCGTTGCTGACGGGCGTGGCCGTCGGCGCGATCAACGGGCTGCTCATCACGCGGCTGAACGTCGCGCCGTTCATCGCGACGCTCGGCACGCTGTATATCGCGCGGGGCGCGGCGTTGCTGTCGTCGAACGGCGAGACCTTTCCGAACCTCACCGGCAATCCCGACTACGGCACGACCGGCTTTCCGGTGATCGGCGGCGCGAGCATCGCGGGCATACCGTTGACTATCTGGCTGCTGGTCTTGGTCGGCCTCGCTGCCGCGTATATCGCGGGACGCACGCCGCTCGGACGGCAGATCTATGCCGTGGGCAGCAACGAGCGCGCGGCGCAACTCTCCGGCGTGCGCGTGAACCGCGTGAAGATGTTCGTCTACATGTTCTCGGGCTTTTGCGCGGCGATCGTCGGGCTCATCATTTCGTCGGAACTCGTCGCCTCGCATCCGATGAGCGGCGAAACCTTCGAGCTCAACGCGATCGCGGCGGCGGTGCTCGGCGGCACATCGATGTCGGGCGGGCGCGGCAAGATCGGCGGCACGATAATCGGCGCGTTCGTGATCGGCATTCTGTCGGACGGTCTCGTGATGATGGGCGTGAGCGCGTTCTGGCAGACCGTCATCAAGGGCGTGGTGATCGTGGCGGCGGTGGTCGTCGATCAGATTCAGCGGCGCGTGCAGCAACGTTTCGCGTTGCAAAAGCAGGCCGCGACGGGGGCGTGAAGCGATGACGATATTCAAAGGCGCATTGATCGGTTGCGGGTTCTTCTCGCGCAATCATGTGCACGCGTGGCGCGAGATGTCGGATGTGAGGATCGTCGCGCTGTGCGATGCCGATGAGTCGCGGCTTCAGGCTGCCGGCCGCGAGTTCGGCATCGCGCGTCTGTACACGGACGCCGCCGCGATGCTGCGCGACGAAGCGCTCGATTTCGTCGATATCGCGACGACCGTTTCGAGCCACCGGGCGCTGGTCGAACTCGCCGCGAGCGCGAAGGTCGCGGCGATCTGTCAGAAGCCGTTCGCGCGCTCGCTCGACGACGCCCGCGCCATGGTCGGTGCATGCCGCAACGCCGGCGTGCCGTTGATGGTGCATGAAAACTTCCGCTGGCAGAGCGCGATTCAGGCGGTTGGCGCAGCCTTGCATGGCGGCGTGATCGGCACGCCTTTCTGGGGACGCGTGTCGTTCCGATCGGGATTCGATGTATTCAGCGGCCAGCCGTATCTCGCGGAGCAGGAGCGATTCATCGTGGAAGATCTGGGCATTCATGTGCTCGATATCGCGCGCTATCTGTTCGGCGATGTAGAGCGGCTTTGCGCGAGCACGTCGAGCGTGAATCCGTCGATCAAGGGTGAGGACGTCGCGACCATCATGCTGAGTCACGAGCAGGGCGTGAACAGCATCGTCGACTGCAGTTATGCGACGCGGCTGCCGCGCGAGTTGTTTCCCCAGACGCTCATCGAAGTGGATGGTTCGGCGGGGACGCTGCGGCTGTTCGCGGATTATCGCTTGCAGATCCATTCCGGCGAGGGCACGGAAATCCGCGACGTCGCGCCGCGTGCGCTGTCGTGGATGAGCACGCCCTGGGAAGCGATTCAGGGCAGCGTGGCGAGCATTCAGGCGCACTGGATCGACTGTCTGCGCAGCGGTCTCGAACCCGCGACGAGCGGCCGCGACAATCTCGAGACGCTCGCGCTCGTCGAGGCGACTTATCTGTCGGCGCGGGAAGCGCGCAGTGTCGATATGTCGGAGTTCAGAAAGGAGGCGCGATGAGCGTGAATGTCGCGATGGCGCGCTACGGCACGACGCAAGCGGTGGAAGAAGAGCGGCGCATGCAGGCAGGACCGTGGTCGGCGCTTCTGATCGACGGCGCACTGCGCGACATTCGTTATCGCGATGTCGAAGTGATCCGCTCGGTCGCGTTCGTCGTTCGCGACAAGGACTGGGGTACCTGCCGGCCGATGCCGACCGGTATCGCGATCGATGAGAATGAGCGCGAGTTTCGCATTCGCTATCGTGCGCGATGTGCGAATCCCGATGGGCATGCGCTCTCCTACGACCTCTCCATCGTCTGCGACGCCGGTGGCGCGCTGAGCTTCGATGCGTCGGTGACCGCGCATGACGCGTTTCTCACGGCGCGTTGCGGCTTCTGCGTGCTGCATCCTGTCGACGGCGTGGCGGGCGCATCCGCTCGCGTCGAACATGGAGACGGCACGCGCGAGGCGTCCGCGTTTGCGCAACTGATCGATCCGTGGCAGCCGTTCATGGACATCCGCTCGATCGAACACGATCTCGCGTGCGGGTTCACGGTGCGATGTGCATTCACGGGCGACGTGTTCGAGATGGAAGACCAGCGCAACTGGTCGGATGCATCGTTCAAGACCTATTCGCGGCCGCTCGCCTTGCCGTGGCCCTATACGCTCGATGCGGGCGTGACGGAAAATCAGAGCGTCACGCTGAGGGTGGATGCAGGGAACGACGCGCGGGATTCGTCATCCGCGGCGCGGAACGAGCGCGTGACGATCACGCTGGATACTGCACAAGACGCGTTCGAAACGATGCCTGCGCTCGGCGTGGCAATCGCGGCAGGCGAGATAGACGACGCGCTCGCGCATCTCGATCTGCTCGAGGAGCTCGCGCCGCGTCAACTCACGCTTTCATTCGATCCGACGTCGGGTCACGGCGTGCGCGAACTCGAACGATTCGCCGAATTGCAGCGGCGTTCGCGTATCGACGCTGTGCTTGAATATGCGCTGCCCGGCGTCGATGAACCGTGCGCCGAACTCGATGCGCTATCCGTCATGATCGAGGCGGCGACGCTTCGAATCGTGGGTATCGTCGTCAGTCCGTCGGTGCATCGACAGTCGAATCCGCCAGGAAGCATCAGCCCGCCGTGCCCGCCGCTCGACGAGGTGTATCGCGCCGCGCGCCGGGCCTTTCCGGCGCTGCGAATCGGCGGCGGCATGCTCAGTTATTTCACCGAGCTCAATCGCAAGCGTCCGCCGCTGGAACTCGTCGACTGGACGACGCACGCGACCTGTCCCATCGTCCACGCAGCCGACGATCGCAGCGTCATGCAAACGCTCGAAGCCATTCCGCACATCGCGCGTTCGTGCCGCGCGCTGATCGGCGAGCAGGCATATGCGATCGGTCCGGTGTCGATCGGCATGCGGCAGAATCCATACGGTTCGCGCGTGATGCCGAATCCAAATGGCGAACGCATCGCGATGGCGAGCTTCGACCCGCGACAGACCGCGTTGTTCGGCGCTGCGTGGCTGGCGGGTTATGCCGCAGCGCTGGAGGGCGCGCGCGTCGAGACCTTTACCCTCGGTGCGCTGACTGGCGAGCGCGGTCTCGCCGACGTCGCGGACGGCGTGAAGCGCTATCCGATGTTCGCAGTGGCCCGCGCGCTCGCTGCGATGGCGGGATGGAACAGGATCGCGGCGGTGTCGAATGATCGCGCCGGAATCGCTTGCGTGGCTGCGCGTAATGCACAAGGGCAAATGCGTGTGGTGATCGCCAATCTGACCGGCAAGCCGCGCGAGTTGCGGCTCGAATTTCGAAATGTCGATGCATCTTTCGAAGCGTTGCTGATCGACGAAGAGGGTGCGCGCGAGACGGAGATCGATACTCCACGGCCGATATTATTGCGGCCATATGCCTGCATGATTTCGACTTAGTTTCAGATCCCGATTTCAAATCCTCCCCGGCCGATAATTGTTTCGGCCCCACACCTGCTTTATTGCGACCTGCTCGCTTGCGAGCCGCTCGTGGAATCGGTCACCATACCGATTCCACGCACATCCTCAAGTTTCTCTCCCTTCAAGCCGTTATCCCGGACGACAGCCTGATTCCAAGGAATCAGGTGCGGCCTCGGGCTTTGCATATCCGGTGAGTTCCCATCCCGATTCAAAAGCCCGAATTAGCTCATTAATCATCTTGCGACCTGCGCAAGATTCGATATCGGGTCAAGCATGAAACTCGTAGTTGCATTGTCTGCACTGACAATCGTTGCGGCCGGATGCGGTGGTGGTGGATCGGATGACAACTCGAGCGTGTCGGCCGCATCCGCGATCAATGCCGCGCAGGGTCTTTATGGCGGAACCGATGCGAACGACAACACCGTGGGCGGAGTCGTGCTCGATTCGGGCGCATTTTATTTCGTGTATGCGGACTCGTCCACCGATTCGCTAGGCCTGGTCCAGGGCACGGCATCCGCCGCGCACGGCACATTCCAGTCCAGCGACGCGCGCACGTTCGACATCAGCGGCAAAAGCGCCAGCGATACGCCGATCCTCGCGGGCTACAACGAAAAGAACAGCGTTCAGGGCGCGATTTACACGAGCGCGGCGAAACAGAGCAGCACCAAATTCAACGTGCTCTACGACGCAAACTACGAGCGTCCTGTCGCGCTGTCCGCCGTCGCGGGAAAATACTCGGGCTCGGCAGGATCGACGCGAGGCGGCGAGACCGCGACCTTCACGATAGGCGACGACGGTTCGATCAAAGGCGCGGGCGCGAGCGGCTGCACCTTCACGGGAACCGCGACGCCGCACGGCAACACCGACGTGCTCGATGCGACGATCACGTTCGGCCCGTCGCCTTGCTACTATTCCGGCGCGACGCTTTCGGGTGTCGTGTTCGTCAGCAACAATCAGTTGCTTGCGGCCTTGACGTTGCCGAATCGCTCGGATGCGTTCGTCGTCGCGGGATCGAAATGGCTGATGGCCACCGCCGCGGTCAGTGCGCGTTGATAAACGCGGTGACGTCGGCCAGCACCGGCGAGTCGCCAGGTCTCTCCGAGAAAGAATCGACGACCGTAGTGTGGCCGTAACCCGGATATTTTTTCAGTTCGACCGCGTCGTGATGCGCGCGTAACGCAGCCGCGAAACGATCGCTGTTGCGGGGATCGACATCGTCATCGTCGGTGCCGGCGCCGAGCAGCATCGGCGGTTCGTGTCCGGTGACGAGTTCCACGGGCAACGCGCGCTGACGTAGCGCCTGCGGAAAGATTACGTCCATGTGCGGGTCCGTCGTCGGGATAGCGGCATACGGACCCGCGAGTCCGATCATCCCGGCAAGCGACGCGTTCGAGACGCCGTGCGCGGCCAGATAGCGCGGATCGGTGGCCAGCATCGCCGCGATATGGGCGCCCGACGAATGCCCCATGATGAAGATGCGTTGCGGATCGCCGCCGAATTCGCGCGCGTGATCGCGCGCCCAGCGCACGGCGGCCGCGGGGTCGTCGAGAAAGGCCGGAAAGACCGCGTCCGGATAGCTGCGATAGTCCGCCGCGATCGCGACGAATCCCTGCGCGGCGAGCGCGCTCGCCACGCCGCGTGAATCCGAACGTTGCCCGCTTTGCCACGCGCCGCCGTAGAAATACACGACCACCGGCCGGTTCGTGCGTGGGCCGGTATCGGGTGCATACACGTCGAGCCGCTGACGCGGCCCCGTTCCATAAGCGATTCCGCCTGAATTGTCATGCTCGCGCGCCAACGCTGCGATTACGCCAGCCGCACATGCGACCAGTGACAGCGAAAGGAATTTGCGTCTCGTCGTTGCAGCCATATTGCCTTCAACCCTGCTCGTGATGTTCCTGTCGTATTAAACGGGCGACGAGCAGGACTGTACGTGCGGAATGCATCGTTCGGAGCGTTAGGTATCGGCGGCATCGGCCAAAGATCAGCGCAGTGTGCGTCGAATCGCAGCTTCTACGTTGGCCGGCATTCCGAGGCGTACCAGTGATCGACCAGGCGCTGGGCCTGTTGCAGATCGTCCGGATAGTACGGATCGAAGAACGGCGACGGGTCGTAGCCCGCCTTGCGCAGCGCCGACAACTCGCTCATGTTGCGCGCGTGCGTGGGCGGCGCGTTGCTCTTGAGCGCCGTGAGATCGCGGCACTCCGTTGCGCTCAGATGCGGCGCGCCGGGCGGCATGCCGCCGCTCACGCATGCGGTGAGCAGGATCGACAGCGCGAGAACCGTCGGCCAGCGGATCGGCGAGATTTTCATTTCCTGGTCCTTTCAGTCGAGTAATGCACGCGGATACATCAACAAAATAACGCATGCAATTGGGGTTCGGGCGGCTTGTGCTCGGAATTCTCTTACCCAACACTTCATTTCATTCCGGTTGGCCAGATGTCTGTCTGATATATCGGACAGATACCGGAGTAAGACGCGATCGCCCTGTATGCGTCAAACAGTTCTGGAACCGGTTCCTAATTCCACTTTTCCATCAGGACGTGCACATGAAACTCTCGATCATCGGCGCCAGAACTGTCTCTCTGCTGGTCATTGCCGGGGCGCTGGCCTTGTCGGCGTGCACCAAGGTTTCCACGCCCGCCGAAGGCGGGGCGCCGGGCGCGGCGGCGGGTTCTACGCTTCAGACGGTCTTGCAGCGCGGCACGCTGCGCGTCGGCGACTGCCTGACGTTCGCGCCGTTCGGCTTCTACGACAAGGATGGCCAGCCGGACGGCTACGACGTCGATCTGGCCAAAGAGCTCGCCAAGCAGATGGGCGTGAAGCTCGAAGTGGTGAACACGACGAGCGCGAACCGGATTCCGAACCTGCAGACCAGCAAGGTCGATGTCGTGTTCTGCAACTTCACGCGCAATCTGGAGCGCGCGAAGGTCATCGAATTCACGACGCCGTACGTGGTCGCCAGTGAAGCGTTGCTGGTCAAGAAGAGCAGCGGGATTCAGTCGGTCAAGGACATGGGCAATCGCACCATCGCGACGGTGAAGGGTTCGACCAACGGCGACGAAGTCCGCGCGCTGGGCATTCCGGTGAAGATCCAGGAGTACGACAGCTCGCAGGCCGCGATTCTTGCCGTGAAGCAGGGCCAGGCGGACGCGATGATCGAGGACAACAACTTCCTCGCGTATCAGGCGAAGCTCGATCCCGAGCTGACCGTCACGAATGAAGCACTGGTGCCGCTCGAATACAACGCGTTCGGCGTGAAGCCTGGCGATCAGGCGTGGGTCAACTACCTGAACCTGTTCCTCTTCAACATCAACGCGTCGAAGCTGAACGCGCAGCTCTACAAGAAGTGGTTCGGCACCGATCCCCGTTATCCGCTCAATCCGCAGTTCTGAGCCGGGGAAAACGTGATGTCGATATCGCATGAGACCGGAACGATGCGGAGGCTCGGATGAGTTATCAGTGGCTAACCTTGTGGGGCTATGTGCCCGAGTTCCTGAAAGCCGGCTGGCTGACGCTGCAGGTGACGCTGCTTGCGTTCGTGCTCGCGGTGTTGCTCGGGCTGGTGACGGCGCTGGCCAGCATGTCGCCGATGGGCGTCGTCCGCTTCATCGCGCGGGCTTACGTCGAAATCATCCGCAATACGCCGGTGCTGCTGCAGATCTTCATCGTGTTCTTCGGCCTGCCTTCTGCGGGCATTGCGCTCGATGCGTACTGGGCGGGCGTGATCGCGCTGGGGCTGAACGTCGGCGCGTATCTGTCGGAGGTGTTTCGCGCGGGCATACAGTCGGTGCCGCGCGGGCAGATCGAAGCGGCGGGCATTCTCGGCCTCGAACGCGGACAGATCTTCAGCGAGATCGTGTTGCCGCAAGCGGCGCGCGCGGTGTATCCGGCGATCGTCAATTACCTGATTCAACTGCTGCTCGGCACGTCGCTGTTGTCCGCCATCGCATTGCCGGAACTGACCGGCACCGCGACCGTCATCAACTCGCGCACGCTGCTTTATATCCAGACGTTCGCGGTGGTGCTCGTCGCGTATCTGGTGCTGAGCAACGTGCTGTCGTGGCTCGCGGGCCTCTTCGGCGCGCGGGTGTTTCATCCGCCGCTGGTCGTACGGCCGCGCGCGCGCTTCGGCGGCCTTGGCTTGCGCCGCGCGAATCGCGCCTGATGCACGCAACGGAGTCGGAACATGTCAATTGAATTGCTCAGAACCAGTCTGTCGATCCTGCTTCAGGGTCTCGTGACGACGTTGCTGCTGTCCATCGCGTCGATCGTCGGCGGCACGCTGATCGGCTTGCTGGCCGCCGTGCTGCGCTCGTTCGGACCGTGGGGCACGGATCGCGTCGCGAGACTCTATACAGAGCTCTTTCGCGGCACGCCCGTTTTGATCACGCTGATGTTCATCTACTTCGGCGTCTCTTACTTCGGTTACGCGATCGATGTGTTCGCCGCAGGCGTGATCGGCCTCTCGGTGTACCAGGGCGCGTATATCGCCGAGGTGTTCCGCGCCGGGATCGAGGCGGTGCCGAAGGGTCAGTGGGAAGTCTCGCAGATTCTAGGTCTGTCGCGCACTCAGGCGTTTGCGTTCGTCGTGCTGCCGCAGACCGGCAGGATCGTACTGCCGCCGCTGATCGGCCAGTATCTCTCGCTCATCAAGGACACGTCGATCGTCAGCATGATCGGCATGTCCGAGCTGATGCACGGCGGCCAGGCGATCGTCGATCGCATCGGCAAGCCGGTGGAGATCTACGGGCTCGTCGCAGTTATCTATTTCGTCGTGTGCTTCCCGCTTTCGCAATGGGTGCGCCACCATGACCGCAGGAGATTGTCGTGAACGATCAAGGCCAGACCAAGTCCATCATCTCGCTTTCGGGCGTCAGCAAGGCGTTTGGAGCCACGCGCGTGCTCAACGAGATCAATCTCGAGGTGCGCGCGGGCGAAGTGCTCGTGCTCATTGGCGCATCGGGTTCGGGCAAGAGCACGGTGCTGCGCATCATGGCGGGCCTCGAAACCACGGACTCGGGCGAAGTATGGGTCAACCAGGTGCCGCTGCACGATCCGAAGCGCGCGCGGGAGATTCGCGGTCACGTCGGCATGGTGTTCCAGCAGTTCAATCTGTTTCCGCACAAGACCGCGCTCGGCAATGTGACGCTCGCGCTGATCAAGGCGCGCAAGATGAGTCCCGTCGATGCCCGCAAGCGCGCAATGGAAGTGCTCGATCGCGTCGGACTCGCGGAACGCGCGGACCATTACCCTAGCCAGTTGTCCGGCGGACAGCAGCAGCGCGTCGCGATCGCGCGGGCGCTCGCGGTCGAGCCGGGCATCATGTTCTTCGATGAAGCGACCTCGGCGCTCGATCCCGAACTCGTCGGCGAAGTGACCGAAGTGATGCGCGGACTCGCGCGCGACGGCATGACGATGGTCGTCGTCACGCATGAGATGGGCTTCGCACGCAAGACCGCGGACCGCGTCGTGTTCATGGACCGTGGCGTGATCGCGGAGCAGGGCGAGCCGGAGCAGATCTTCGTCAATCCCGCGAACGAACGCACCCGGCAGTTCCTGCATCGCGTGCTCGATCATTGATGCAGCGGATGAACGTGGCGCGTTGGCATATCCAGACCGTACACTCGCGTTACTCGAAACCAATGCACTGACGGAGTGAATGCATGGCAGTTACAGAATCATCGCGCGCGCGAGGCGTGGACAGGGTCATCGACATGTTCCGGCAATTGCATCTCGCGCAGCGTCCCATGACCATGCGCGAGCTGATCGAAGCCACGGGTGCGCCGCGCTCGAGCATCTATGAACTGGTCGCGATTCTCGCCGAAGTGGGCTGGCTCGAGACATCGGCCGATGGCAGCGTCTTCTTCGGACGGGAGATGCATTACTACGGCTCGGACTACGCGACTCATAATGATCTCATCAGCCGCGCGCATCAGTCGATTCTCGCGCTGGTTCGCAAGTACGACGAGACCACGCAGTTGTGCATGCTCGAAGGTAACAAGTACACGGTGGTGCTGTCCGAGAACAGCGCGCGGCCGTTCAATATCAGCTCGGACATTGGCGTGAGAGTGGCTATTCCGTGGACCGCGACCGGACGCCTTTTGCTCGGCCACATGAACGCGGACGAAATCCGCGCATTGATTCCCGAGGAGGATTTCACGCTCGACAACGGCGTGCGTATCGACTTCGATGAATTCATGCGCGACGTGCAGATCGCGAAGGACCTGGGTTATTGCTGCACCGAAGGACTGTCGAACGCATTTCGCCTGTGCATGGCGGCGCCCGTGCGCGATCGCGCCGGCCTGCCGATCGCGGCGCTGTGCTTCATGACGGGACGCGATACCGACCCTGAACGGCGTCAGGCGATGCTCGACGATCTTCTGCAATCGGCGAAGGCGCTGTCGCAACGATAGCGCGCGTGGACGTTAGCGTCGGCGTCTTTCACTTTGATATCGGCCAGAGAACATGACAGGGCAAGTCGCGAATGATGATGACGAAGGCACACTTCAGGCGCAGCTTCGGCGGATAAGTGAACTCGAAGAAGAGAACACGGCGCTCAGGGAAGTGAACGACCTGTTGCGCAAGGCCGTCGCGTATTACGCACCGGTGAGTGCAGCGTTGTTTCCGCGCGATGACGCCTAGAGCGGCTCAGGCGGCCTGCGCAGGAACATCGTCGGGTGTTGCGCCGATATTCTCGTCGGCGACCGATGTAAAGGCCTGCGCCGCCGCACGCGCCGCGACCTTTCTCGTCCTGCCCGCGCGTGACGGCGGCTGACAAGCGCCGCACACGACGCCTCGCTGCAAGTCGTGCTTGTGCGCGACGAACTTGCCGGTGCATCGGCAGCACGGTGTGAGTTGCAGCATCTCGGCCTCGAAGAAGCGCACTAGGGTCCAAGCGCGCGTGAGATC
This sequence comes from Caballeronia hypogeia, assembly GCF_001544875.2. Lineage (GTDB taxonomy): Bacteria > Pseudomonadota > Gammaproteobacteria > Burkholderiales > Burkholderiaceae > Caballeronia > Caballeronia hypogeia. The sequence goes on along the minus strand of NZ_FCOA02000002.1, from coordinate 476,695 downwards.
CAGCACGGGTTCGGCATCGTTACGGACGCAATGTTCGAGATACAACCGATAACCCTTGGTCAGCGCATCGAGATGCGAGCAACTCGCTTCTTTCTTCATGAAGAGATACGTATTGAAGAACAGCGATGCATGGATGTTCGGCAGCCACGGCATGTACCAGTCGGCCGAAAACGGCAACATGCCCTTCGGCGGTGACACGCCTCGCACTTCGCGATAAAGCCTGATCAGACGTTCGCGGGACAGCGCCAGTTCGCTCTCGAGCACTTGCATCCGCGCGCCGAGTTCGATCAGCGCGACCGCGCGAAACACTTCTTGCGCGTCTTCGGTCACGGTTTTTTTGTTCATCGCGCTCATGATGTGTCGGGCCTCAGGTGAACTCCGCGATATGCTGGCCCGCCATCAGAATGGCCGCATGCGTGGAGGCGATATCTGCGTGTCTGGGAGGCTGCGTGAGCGCGCTCAGCAGCCGATGATCGTTGAAGCGGAACGCGCACAGCAATTGATCCGATGACGCCAGTTTCGCGACCTGAGGCAGCGAGAGATTAGCCAGCAGATCGGCGACTTCAGCGGACAACGCGAGTCGGAACATGCCGATCGCACGATCCTCACGCAAAAGACGCTGCGCCAGAATGAGATAAGAAAGATTGATCTCGCGAATGATTTCCTGCGTTTCAGAAGTGCTCATGGATTGATCCATTTTCATTCTGGAGAGGAATGCCCCGCAGCGACTAAACGATAACAGTCTAGGCGGCGGCTTTTCGCAGATCAATACTCATACAAATAGAATTAATCAATAGGTAAGGGCGATCGGTTAATAGTTGGTATCCGCGACACAAGGCGGGGAACGGTCGTTGCGCGACACGCGGCGCGCAACGGACAAAGCCGGACGCTCTTTCCGTCTCCGGGTTTTCCCGTAAAACATGCAATTCCGCGTACGGCTTCGAACACGGGACTTGGACAATTCGACGTACTTCTTGCAGCCATCCATGAACGTCGTGCCGTTCGCTTGACCGGTATTTCCGGGTCCCGCAAAGTGGGTTCAACGCGATGCGCACGAGGCAAACAAAGCCGCCGGCGCAAGCGATATTCAAGCGGGCCGCATACGCGGCCACTCCCCTGAACACGCTGGAGACGCCGGATGAACATGGTCACCGAACCCGCCTTCAAAGAGGCTTCGTTCAATATTCCTTCCACGATGCAGGCCTGGGTGCTGGGCGACCCGAATCAACTCACGCTCGCCGAGAAGCCCGTGCCGCAGCCCGGCTCCGCCGAAGTGCTCGTGCGCATCGACGCCATCGCCGTGTGCGCGACCGACCTCGAAATCATTCATCGCGGGCCGCCCGCGCAGATTCAAGGCGGTCTGCCGTTCAACAAGAACTTCACGCCGGGCCACGAATACATGGGCACCGTGGTGAAGCTCGGCCCGGGTGTCGACGAATACAAGATCGGCGATCGCGTCGCCGTGGAAGTCCACGCGGGCTGCGGACGCTGCGAGCGCTGCCGCGAAGGCATGTACACGTCGTGCCTGAACTATGGCAAGAACTACGGCGACATGAACAAGGGCCATCGCGCCAACGGCTTCACGACCGACGGCGGATTCGCGCAATACGCGATCAACAACGTCAACACGCTCGTGCATGTGGCCGACGACATGAGCGACGAAGAAGCGACGCTGATCGTTACGGCCGGCACGGCGATGTACGGTCTCGATGTCACGGCGGGTCTGATCGCAGGTCAGTCCGTCGTGGTGATGGGTCCGGGACCGATCGGCCTGATGGGCGTGGGCGTCGCGAAGGCGCTGGGCGCGAGCGAAGTCATCCTCACCGGCACGCGCGACAATCGCCTCGAAATGGGCAAGCGTCTAGGCGCGGACCATACCATCAACGTCCGCAACGAGAACGCCGTCGCGAAAGTGCGCGAGTACACCCACGGTGGCGCGCATTACGTGCTCGAATGCTCGGGCGCGCCGAACGCCGTCAACGACGCCGCATTGATGCTGCGCCGTGGCGGACGCATCTGCCTCGCGGCATTTCCGTCGGAGCCGGTGCCCATCGACGTCGCGGCGCTCGTGCGCAACAACATCTATCTCTACGGCATTCGCGGCGAAGGCAAGAGCGCGACACATCGCGCGGCGGAGCTCATGAAGCAGAAGCGCTTCGACGCGAAGCTGATTCACACGCATACGTTCCCGCTCAAGGATGTGCCCGAGGCGCTGCGCTATGCACGCGAGCGTATCGACGATGCGATCAAGGTCGTCGTGAAGATCGATCATCCCGAAGGCTGCTAAGGACGCGAGGACAAAGCGATGCTGACGTACGACGAATACGTCAGCGCATCGAGCCTCGACGAGGCTTTCGATGCGCTCGACCGCATTCCCGGCGCGCGAATCGTCGCGGGCGCGACCGATCTGTTGCCGTGGGCCCGCGAAGGCCGCGCCGGTGACGTGCATCTGCCCGCGCTCGTCGACGTGAGCGCGATTGCCGAGCTCGGCATCGTGAACGACGCGGGCGATCGCATCCAGGTCGGCGCTGCCGTGCCGCTGATCTCGTTCGAAGAAGATGCGCGCCTCGTTGCCAAGGCGCAGGTGCTGGGACGCTGCGCCGTCTGGTTCGCGGACGATCAGATTCGCGAGCAGGCGACGCTCGGCGGCAACATCGTCAACGCGTCGCCGGCCGGTGATTCGCTGCCCGCGTTGCTCGCGATGAATGCCGGGCTCGTGCTCGTGCGTCGTGTGGAAGGCGCGCTGATCAAACGTCGCATGATGCTTGCCGAGTTCATCACCGGTCCCGGCAAGACGCAGTTGCTGCCGCGCGAGATTCTTCTGCGCGTGGAATTCGATCCGACGCCGGGTTATGGCGCGAGCTTCGAAAAGGTCGGGCATCGCCGTTCGCTCGCGATCTCGACAGTATGCATGGCCGCGCTTGCCAGACTAGACGCGAACGGCGCGATCGATGACGTGCGCGTTGCGATCGGCGCGGTGGGGCCGGTGCCGGAACGTCTGGTCGATGCAGAGCGCGCGCTCGCAGGCACGCAACCCGATGCAGCGAACGTGCGCGAAATCGCCGAGCAAACAGCGGACCGCGTGCGCTCGCGCAGCCGGCAGGCGTATCGCCGTGAGGTGCTGGTGAACTTCGTCGAACGAGGATTGATCGATGCGCTGCGCCGCGCCGGTGCGTCCATCGAGCGCCTGGAAAAGGAGATGTCGAATGTCTGATGCCACGCCTGTGCAGACGTGCGTGAGCGCGGAGCCCTGCGAGACCTGCCACTACGATCCGCTCAACGAAGCGCGCGTGATGATCCCCGCGACCGTCAACGGACGCAAGGTGGCGCGCTCGGTGCCGGTGCATTATCGCGTGATCGATTTCGTGCGCGAGGAACTGAAGCTGACGGGCAACAAGGAAGGCTGCGGTTCGGGCGAATGCGGTACGTGCTCGCTTTTCGTGGATGGCTCGCTCGTCAAGAGCTGTCTCATGCCGGTGCAGAAAATCGCGGGCCGCTCGCTCGAAACGGTCGACGATCTCGATCGCGACGCCGGTCTCACCACCGTGCAGCGTGCGTTCCACAAGTGCGGTTCGAGCCAGTGCGGCTACTGCATTCCCGGCATGGTGATGGCCGCGACATCCACGTTGAGAAAGCGCCCGAACGCAAGCATCGCGGAGATTCGCGAAGGTCTCGGCGGCAACGTGTGCCGCTGCACGGGCTACCAGAAGATCGTCGATGCAGTGGAACTTGCGCGCGACGTGATGAACGGCACGAAGCCCGAAAGCGCGCTTGACGAAGAAGAGACCGAGCACTTCATCGGCGCGCGCACGCGCAGGCTCGATGCGCCCGCGAAAGTGTCCGGCGCAATCAAGTACGCGGCGGACATGTGGATGCCCAACATGCTGCACATGCAGGTGTTGCGCAGTCCGCATCCCTATGCCCGCATCGAGCGTATCGATGCATCGCGTGCGGAGGCGCTGCCGGGCGTGGAAGCGGTGCTCACCTGCGACGACGTTCCGGGTATCGATAACTTCGGCGTGTTCATCGAGGATCAGCCGGTGATGGCGCGTGGGGTCGTGCGTCATACGGGCGAGGCGATTGCCGCGGTCGTCGCGGAGACGCCGGAGATCGCGCATGCGGCCCTGTCGCTGATTCGCGTGACGTACTCGCTGCTCGAAGGCGTGTTCGATCCCGAGCTCGCGCTGCGCGTCAACGCGCCGCAATTGCATGACTTCGCGCCGAACAACATCTGCAAGCACACGAAGATCCGCAAGGGCGATGTCGAGGCGGGCTTCAGGGAAGCGGACATTATCGTCGAGGAGACGTATCGCACGTCGGCGGTCGAGCATGCGTATCTGGAGCCGGAAGCGGGGCTCGCTTATGTCGAGGCCGATGGCTGCGTCACCGTGCATTCGCCGAGCCAGAACATCACGCATCATCGTCATATGCTCGCGAAGATTCTCGGCCGGCCGATCAACAAGGTGCGCATGATCATGAGCACGGTCGGCGGGGGCTTCGGCGGCAAGGAAGACATGCTGTATCAGGGCATGCTCGCTCTGGGCGCGATCAAGACGAGAAGACCGGTGCGTTATGTCTTCACCCGCGAGGAGAGCTTTATCGCGAGCGCGAAGCGGCATCCGTTCACCATCCGCTACAGGATGGGTCTGAAGCGCAACGGGCGCATCGTCGCGACCGAGATGAAGATGATCGCCGATGGCGGCGCGTATGCGATGTCCTCGCCCGGCGTGATGAACAAGTCCGCGATTCTCGGGCCCGGGCCGTATGCGATACCGAACGTCTGGGTCGATGCCATCGCGGTCTACACGAACAACACGCCGAGCGGCGCGTTCCGGGCGTTCGGCGCGTTCCAGTCGGAGTTCGCGACCGAGTCGCATCTCGATCTCTGCGCGGAGCGGCTCGGCATGGACCCGATCGCGTTGCGCCGCGTGAACCTCATGCAGGACGGCGCGATCACGCATACCGGGCAGGCCCTCGACCGGGTGCTTGCGAGCGCATGTCTTGACGGCGCTATCGCGGCGGCGGGATGGCACGAAGGCGTCACGTACCGCGCGGGACGCGGCGAGAAGCAACGCGACGACCTCGGGCGTGAAGGCACACGGCCCTCGTGTGAACCCGGCGTGCGGCTGGAAAACTTCATCGGTGCGCTCGCGGAAGACGCGTCGCAAGGTTAAGGAGATATCTCGATGAAACGCAGAGGAAGAGGCATTGCATGCGGCTGGTACGGCATCGCGCGAACCGCCGCGATGGACCGCGCGGCGGTGTGGGTCGAATACGACGACGGCGGCACGTTGAAGATCGCCACGGGCGTGACCGAGATCGGCGAAGGCGTCTTGACGGGCCTGTGCCAGATCGCCGCCGCGCAGACCGGCGTGCGCCCGCAGGACGTGGTGCTCGGCGACAACGACACCGCCCGCGTGCCCGAAGCCGCGCACGCAGGCGCCACCCGCATGACCTACATGATCGGCAACGCGGTGGTGGTCGCGTGCCAGGAAGCATTCGGCAAGTTCGCCGATGCGATGGCCGCGTACTGGGGCGTCGCATCGAGCGCGATCGTCGCGCGTGCGGGCAACGTATGGGTCGAAGGCTCGCCCTCGAAGCGCATGACGCTCGACCATGCGGTGCACGTGCTCAAGAAGGAACGCGGCATCGTGATCGTCGGCAGCGGGCTGTTCACGTCGGCGCATACGACGCTGCATCCCGAAACCGGCGCAGCCACGCCATGGCGCAGCTATGTATTCGGCACGCAGATCGCCGAAGTCGAAGTCGACGACGACACCGGCGAAGTGCAGGTGCTGGGCGTCTGGGCCGCGCATGACGTGGGACGCGTGGTGAACCCGCAGCAAGTGGAAGGGCAGATCGAAGGCGGTGTCGCGATGGGCGTGGGACATGCGCTGATGGAAGCCTACGAGCAACGCGATGGGCATACCACGACCCCGGCGTTCGCGAAGTACATCCTGCCGACCGCGCTCGACGTGCCGCACGTGACCTCCATTCTCATCGACGAACCGGACCCGAATACGCCGCTCGGCGTGAAGGGCATCGGCGAGCCGTGTCTCACGCCGACCGCGCCCGCGATCTGCAATGCGATCTACGACGCAATCGGCGTGCGCATGACGCATCTGCCGGCCACGCCCGAACGCGTGCTCGAAGCACTGCGAGAAAAGCGCGAAAGGCAAGAGTCCGCGCCGCAACGCAAGGTCGCATAGCGCGTCCCGCGTTTCAAATTCCAACCGATGCGCCGATGGCCGCTCATGCGAGCGGCCCGGCCGAACTCATCCTCGAAATACGTCGCGATCAACAGGAGCTACGCATGAACCAGACGACCGAACTGCCGCCAACTCATTTGCCGGGTCTCGCGGGCGCGGCGCATCGCGCGGCGGCGATCGTCGCGGCGGGCAGCATCGAAGGCGCGATTGCGCGCGGCGCGATTCCGCGTGAAGTGAGCGTGACGCTTTCCGAAGCGCTCGTGCTCGGCTTTCTGCGTCAGGGCGTGACGAAGTTTCTCGCAATCTTCGGGCATGGTTCGACCGATCTGGGTGAAGTGCTGCGCATTTATACCGACGCCGGCGCGACGCAGGTCTTCAACTTCCGCAACGAAGTGGAAATGGCGCATGCGGGTACCGCGCTCGCATGGGTGTATCGCGAGACCTGCGCGGTCGTGACCTCGATCGGACCGGGCGGCTTGCAGGCGATGGCCGGATCGCTCGCGGCGGCGAGCAACGGTGTCGGCCTCTATCACGTCTACGGTGATGAAACCACCTATGGCGAAGGCTATAACATGCAGCAGGTGCCGAAGCCGCAACAGCACATCTACGGACAGATGACCGCGTTGATGGGGCAGTCCTACGTGTTGCACACGCCCGAGGCGATCCGCGATGCATTGAGGCGCGGCACGCACTGCGTGCATCACCCGGTGAAGGCGGGGCCGTTCTATCTGCTGCTGCCGCTCGACGCGCAGCCGCGCATCATCGAATCGCTCAATCTGCTGGCGCTGCCGCAACGCATGAAGCTGCCGCGCCAGACCGTGGGCGATGCTGCCGCGCTTGAAGAAGCCGCGCGCCTCGTCGGTCTGCATCAGAAGATCGTCATCAAGGCGGGCGGCGGCGCGCGCGCCTTCTCGCAAGAGGTGCGCGAGCTCGCGGAAGCGACCGGCGCGGCTGTCGTGCTCTCGCCGGGATCGACGGGCGTGCTGCCGGATGCGCATCCACAGAACATGCACGTCGGCGGCTCGAAGGGCTCCATCAGCGGCAATCATGCGATGTCGCGCGGCGAGTTGCTGGTCGTGATCGGCTCGCGCGCGGTATGTCAGGCCGACTGCTCGGGTATCGGTTATCCGCGTGCGGAAGCGGTCATCAACATCAACGGCGATACGGCCGATGTCTCGCACTACAACGCGACGGTCGCGCTGCCGGGCGATATCGGTCTCGTCATCGAGCAATTGCTTGCGGCGATCCGCGCGCGCCGCAACGGCACGGATCGAACCATGAAGCTCGCGTGGCTGCGCGAATGCGAAGAGAAGAAGCGCGAATGGAAGGAGTTTCTCGCCGCGCGCCAGGACGTGCAGCAGCTTCGCGATGCGGCATGGAATCGTCCGGTGCTGACGCAGCCTGCCGCGATCAAGACGGTCTGCGACTTCGCGAAGCGCATCGATGCGATCAAGTTCTTCGATGCCGGCGACGTGCAGGCGAACGGCTTTCAGACGGTCGAGGACGATGCGCCTTATCAGACCTTCACCGAAACCGGCGCGTCGTACATGGGATTCGCGACCTGCGCGCTGATCGCGAACGGACTTGCGCGCGCACCGCGCCACGGCATCGCGTTCACGGGTGATGGCTCGTTCATGATGAATCCACAGGCGCTGATCAGCGCGATGGAGCACGGAGCGCGCGGCACGATCGTCATCTTCGACAATCGGCGCATGGCGGCGATCTCGAGTCTTCAGCACGCGCAATATGGCATCGATTTCAAAACGAACGACGGCGTCGCCGTCGACTATGTGCGGCTCGCATCGAGTATCGCGGGCGTGAAGGCGTTCGAGGGCGGCTTCGATTGCGTATCGCTCACCAGGGCGCTGGAAGCGGCGCATGCGCAAGGCGGCCTGTCGGTCGTGCACGTTCCGGTCTATGCGGGCGAGGACCCGCGCGGCGGACTCGGCGCGTATGGCTCGTGGAACGTCGGCAACTGGTGCGGCGATGTCGAGCGTCGCTATCTGTCGGCCACCATCTGAACGATCATCGGAGAGACATCTTGAAGCGCGAACAAATCGGGCTGTACCGCAATTTCGGTCTTTATATCGATGGCGAGTGGCGGCAGTCGCGCACGCTCGCCACGCGCGAAGTGATCGATCCGTCGACGGAAGAAATCGTCGGCCTGATCCCCGCCGCGGACGAAAGCGATCTCGACGATGCCTTGCAGAGCGCGACCTACGGACTCGCCGCCTGGCGCGCGACTTCGCCGTGGGATCGTGCCATGGTTCTGCGCCGCGTGTCGTCGGTTATCCGCGAGCGTGCCGAGGACATCGCCACGCTGATGACAGCGGAAACCGGCAAGCCGCTCGCGGAGTCGCGGGGCGAGACGCAGGCTGCGGCCGATCAGTTCGAGTGGTACGCGGAGGAGACGAAGCGCATTTACGGCCAGACGATCGAAGGCCGCACGTCGGATGTGCGCATGCAGGTTCGCTACGAACCCGTGGGCGTGGTGGCCGCGTTCTCGGCATGGAACTTTCCGGCGCTTCTTCCCGCGCGCAAGATCGCGGCGGCGCTCGGCGCGGGATGCAGCGTGATCGTGAAGCCCGCGAGCGAAGCGCCCGGTTCGTGCATGGCGCTCGTGCAGGCATGCCATGACGCGGGATTGCCCGGGGGCGTGCTCAATCTCGTTACGGGCGATTCGTCGCTGATCTCGCGGCATCTGATTGCGTCGCCTGCTGTGCGCAAGGTCACGCTGACCGGATCGACGGAAGTGGGCAAATCCATTTTGCGGCTCGCGGCGGATGGGATCAAGAAAGTGTCGATGGAACTGGGCGGGCATGCGCCCGTCGTCGTGTTCGATGACGCCGATCCGCAGTGGGCCGCGGAAACCGTGGCGCGGGCGAAATTCCGTAATTGCGGGCAGGTGTGCATTTCGCCGTCGCGGTTCTTTGTGCATGAGCGCATTTACGAGCCGTTTTGCGAGGCGTTCGCTCGTTTTGCTGCCGCGCTGGCGATCGGGCCCGGGAGTGATGCGTCGAGCGAAGTCGGTCCCCTTGCGAACGCGCGTGGACTGAGGCATGCGGAAGCTTTGGTCGCGGATGCGCTTTCGCGCGGAGCGCGCTTGCTTGCCGGCGGCAAGAGGCCGGAAGCGCATCGGCGTGGGTACTTCTTCGAGCCGACCGTGCTCGCGGATGTGCCTTCCGATGCACGCATCATGCGGGACGAACCTTTTGTGCCGATTGCGCCGATCACACGATTCAGTGAGTTCGACGAAGCCATCGAGGCGGCTAATTCGGTGCCTTTTGGGCTGGCGGGTTATGTGTTCTCTTCTTCTCTGAGGACCTCGACGCTGGCGGCGGAAGCTCTGGAATGCGGGATGGTCGGGGTGAATGAGATGCTGCTTGCGTGTGCGGAAGCCCCATTCGGCGGGATGAAGGAAAGCGGCATGGGACGGGAGGGTGGTTCGCTCGGGATTCGCGATTATCTCGAGGCCAAGTACATACGTACGCGGCTCGTCTGAGGGGATCGGGGGCTGAATTGAAGCGCAGGCAAGCAAAGCAAAGTAAACAAAAGCATTGAGGAGACAAGCATGTCGCAAGACCAAAAGGGCACCGGCCTGTCCAGCGGCCTGACGAACTACGGTGATCGCGGTTTCGCCCTCTACCTGCGTCGCTCGTTCGCGAAGTCGATGGGATATTCCACCGACATGCTGAAAAAGCCGATCGTTGGCATCGCCTCCAGCGGCTCGGGATTCAACAACTGCCACCGCGCGATGCCCGAACTCGTCGAAGCCGTGAAGCGCGGCGTTCTCGCAGCAGGCGGCCTGCCCATCGACTTCCCGACCATATCGCTGGGCGAAGTCTTCCTGAACCCCACCTCCATGATGTTCCGCAATCTGATGAGCATGGACGTCGAGGAAATGCTGCGCGCCCAGCCGATGGATTCCGTCGTGCTGATCGGCGGTTGCGACAAGACCGTGCCCGCGCAACTGATGGGCGCCGCCGCCGCCGATATCCCCGCCGTGCAGCTCGTCGTCGGTCCGATGATGACGGGACGTCACCAGGGCGAGCGCCTGGGCGCATGCACTGACTGCCGCCGCTTCTGGGGAAAGTTCCGCGCGAACCAAATCAGCGAACAGGAAATCGATCAGGTCGAAGGCCGCCTCGCGACCACCGCCGGCACCTGCGCCGTCATGGGCACCGCGAGCACCATGGCCTGCATCGCCGAAACGCTCGGCATGTCGCTGCCGGGCACCGCCGCCATTCCCGCCGTGCATGCGGACCGCATCCGCGCGGCCGAAGCGAGTGGCGCGCGCGCCGTGCAACTCATTCGCGAGCCGCTGCGCCCGAGTCAGATCATCACGGCGAAGTCGGTCGAAAACGCCTTGCGCGTGCTGCTCGCCATCGGCGGATCGACCAACGCGATCATTCATCTGACCGCCGTCGCGGGAAGGCTCGGCATTCCGGTATCGCTCAGGCGTCTCAACGCGATCTCCGATGAAACGCCGGTGCTCGTCGATCTCAAGCCTACCGGCGAGCACTACATGGAAGACTTCTTCGCGGCGGGCGGCATGACCGCCGTGCTGCGCGAACTCGAACCGCAACTGCATCTCGACGCGATGACCGTGACCGGCGAAACGCTCGGTGAACGCATCGAGGGCGAGCGCGATGCGTGGGTCGATCATCGCATTGTGAAGAAGTCTTCAGAACCGGTCGAACCGCAAGGCGGACTCGTCGCGCTGTTCGGCTCGCTCGCGCCGCGCGGCGCGATTCTCAAGCGTTCGGCGGCGGACAAAGCGCTGTTCGAGCAGGAAGGCCGCGCGGTGGTGTTCACATCGCTCGAAGACCTGGCCGCGCGCATCGACGATCCCGGGCTCGATGTCGACGCGAACGACATTCTCGTGCTGCAGAATGCCGGCCCCGCGAGCGGCACGGGCATGCCGGAAGCGGGCTATCTGCCGATTCCGAAGAAGCTCGCGCAACAGGGCGTCAAGGACATGCTGCGGATCTCCGATGCCCGCATGAGCGGCACCGCCTACGGAACCATCGTGCTGCACGTGACGCCCGAAGCGGCGCTCGGCGGACCGATCGGACTCGTGCGCAACGGCGACCGCATCCGGCTCTCCGTGCGCGAGCGGCGCGTCGATCTGCTCGTCGACGAAGCCGAACTGAAGCGCCGCGCAAGCGACGTGAAGCCGCCGAAGCGCGTGCTGCGCGGCTATCAGAAGCTCTATCAGGAGCATGTGCTGCAGGCTGACGCCGGCTGCGATTTCGACTTCCTGCAAGCCGCCCAAGATTCCTCATCGACTCAAGAGAGCTGACCATGCTGATCGGCATTCCGACTGAAACCGCGAACGGCGAAACGCGCGTCGCCGCATCTCCCGAAACTGTGAAGAAATACGTCGCGCAGGGACACAGCGTGCGTATCGCGCGCGGCGCGGGCAAGCACGCCGCCTTTACGGACGAAGCCTACGTAACCGCAGGCGCTTCGTTGTGCGACGACGAGGAAGCGCTCGCCGCCGAACTCGTGCTCAAGGTGCGCGCTCCGTGCGATGAAGAAGCCAGGCATCTGAAGCGCGGCGCGCTCGTCGTCGGCATGCTCGAACCGAAGAACGACGCATGCGTCGCCCGTCTTTCGAATGCGGGCGTCATCGGCTTCGCGCTCGAAGCCGCGCCGCGCGTGACGCGCGCGCAAAGCATGGACGTGCTCTCGTCGCAGGCGAACATTGCCGGATACAAGGCCGTGATGATCGCGGCGAATCACTATCCGCGCTTCTTCCCGATGCTCATGACCGCAGCCGGTACCGTGAAGGCCGCGCGCGTGCTCGTGCTCGGCGCGGGCGTGGCGGGCCTGCAGGCCATCGCTACCGCCAAGCGTCTCGGCGCAACGGTGGAAGCATCGGACGTGCGGCCGGCGGTGAAGGAGCAGATCGAATCGCTCGGCGGCAAATTCGTCGACGTGCCGTTCGAAACACCCGAGGAAGAAGAGATCGCGAAGGGCGCGGGTGGCTACGCGCGACCGATGCCCGCTGCATGGCTGCAACGTCAGGCTGCGCTCGTCGCCGAACGCGCGAAGATCGCGGACATCATCGTGACGACGGCGCTCATTCCCGGCCGCGCCGCGCCGGTGCTCGTGACGCAAGACATGGTGAAGTCGATGAAGGCGGGCTCGGTGATCGTCGATCTCGCCGCGGCCGCAGGCGGCAATTGTCCGCTGACCGAAGCGGACCGCGTCGTCCTGAAGCACGGCGTGACGATCATTGGCCACACCAACCTGCCCGCGATGGTCGCAGCCGATGCCTCCGCGCTCTACGCGCGCAACGTGCTCGATTTCACGAAGCTCATCTTCGACAAGGACGGCGCTTACAAGCTCGATCTCGACGACGAGATCGTGAAGGCCTGCGTGCTGCAGCCGCCTGCCGCAGACCCGGCCGAAGCCGCGAGCGTCGCCACGCTCGCCGAATGATTTCGTCACTTTGAAATGAGGCACAGATGCATTCCATCGATCCAACCCTCGTGCACGTCATCATCTTCGTGCTCGCGATTTATGTCGGCTATCACGTCGTGTGGAACGTGACGCCAGCGCTGCATACGCCGCTCATGGCGGTGACCAACGCGATCTCCGCGATCGTGATCGTCGGCGCGATGCTCGCGGCCGGTCTCACGCATCACGCATCGAGCCAGGCGTTCGGCGTGATCGGTGTCGCGCTGGCATCGGTCAATGTATTCGGCGGCTTCCTCGTCACGCGCCGCATGCTCGACATGTTCCGCAAAAAAGGAGCTTCGAAATGAACGCCGCCGTCAACATGAACCTCGTTACGGCGAGCTATCTCGTGGCTTCCGTGTGCTTTATTCAATCGCTCAAAGGTCTTTCGACACCGAAGACCGCGCTCGTCGGCAATGTGTTCGGCATCGCGGGCATGGCGATCGCCGTGGTCACGACGCTCGCGATGGTCGCCGCGTTGCGCGATGCGCCCGGCATGGGCGTGGGTCTCGTCGCGGCCGGTGTGGTGATCGGCGGCGCGGTGGGCGCGCTGCTCGCGAAGAAGGTCGAAATGACGAAGATGCCCGAACTGGTCGCCGCGATGCACTCGCTGATCGGGCTCGCCGCCGTGTGCATCGCGGTGGCGGCGGTGATCGAGCCTTCGGCGTTCGGCATCGCGAGCGCGGCCGACGAGATCATCCCGCGCGGCAATCGAGCCGAGTTGTTCATCGGCACGCTGGTCGGCGCGATCACGTTCTCGGGCTCGGTCATTGCGTTCGGCAAGCTCTCGGGCAAGTACAAGTTCCGTCTGTTCCAGGGCGCTCCCGTGACGTTTCGCGGCCAGCATGCATTGAATGCGCTGCTCGCGCTCGCAATGATTGCTTGCGGCGTCGGCTTCTTCCTCACGCAGGCATGGGCGCCGTTCGTCGCGATGACCGCCATCGCGTTCGTGCTCGGCGTGCTCATCATCATTCCGATCGGCGGGGCGGACATGCCCGTTGTCGTGTCGATGCTGAATTCGTACTCGGGCTGGGCCGCGGCGGGGATTGGCTTCTCGCTCGGCAATCCGATGCTGATCATCGCGGGGTCGCTGGTCGGCTCGTCCGGCGCGATTCTCTCGTACATCATGTGCCGCGCGATGAACCGCTCGTTCTTCAGCGTGATTCTCGGCGGCTTCGGCGCGGAGGCTTCGTCGTCGAATGTGGCGGGCGACGCGGCGGCGCGCCCGGTGAAGAGCGGCAGTGCGGACGACGCCGCGTTCCTCATGAGCAACGCCGAATCGGTCGTTATCGTGCCGGGCTACGGACTCGCCGTGGCTCGCGCGCAGCACGCGCTCAAGGAACTCGCCGAAAAGCTGCACGAAAAGGGCGTGACGGTGCGTTACGCGATTCATCCGGTCGCGGGCCGCATGCCGGGCCACATGAACGTGTTGCTCGCCGAAGCCGAAGTGCCGTACGAGCAGGTGGCGGAAATGGAGGACATCAACGGCGAATTCGGCCAGGCCGATGTGGCGCTCGTGCTCGGCGCGAACGACGTGGTGAATCCCGCCGCGAAGAACGATCCGAAATCGCCGATCGCCGGCATGCCGATTCTCGATGCGTACAAGGCCAAGACCGTGATCGTGAACAAGCGTTCGATGGCGGCGGGCTATGCGGGTCTCGACAACGAACTTTTCTATCTCGACAAGACCATGATGGTCTTCGGCGATGCGAAGAAGGTCGTCGAAGACATGGTCAAGGCTGTGGACTGAACCGGAGCACGCGATGGAATCCGCCGATATCTCCGTGCTGAAACACGCGCTTGACTGGCGCACGGCCGCCCACGCGGTCACGCTCGTGACGGTGGTCAGGACGTGGGGCAGCGCGCCGCGTCCGCCGGGCGCGTTGCTCGCGATTCGCGGCGACGGCGTCGTGGCGGGTTCGGTGTCGGGCGGATGCGTCGAGGACGATCTGATCGATCGCATCCGGCGCGGCGAGCGTGCGATGGCGCCGCGATTGATCCGCTACGGCGTGTCGCGCGAGGAAGCGGCGCGTTTCGGGCTGCCCTGCGGCGGCACGCTGGAACTGGTCGAAGAGCCGTTGACCGATGCGCGCTGGATCGCGCGTCTCTTCGACTGCACGGCGCGCGGCGAACTCGTGCGCCGCGAACTGCGCATGGTCGATGGCGCGGTGTCGCTGCGCGCGGGCGAACGCAACGACGCGCTGCACTTCGACGGCAACACGCTAGCGGTCACGTTCGGTCCGCGCTGGCGTCTGCTCCTGATCGGCGCGGGACAACTGTCGATGTGCGTGGCCGGCATCGCGCGCGCGCTCGATTTCGAGGTGCTCGTGTGCGATCCGCGCGAGGAGTTTCGCGCGCTGCTCGATGCGTCCGTCGCGCGCTGGTTGCCCGGCATGCCCGACGATGTCGTGCTGGACATTGGAGTCGATGCTCATACGGCCATCGTCGCGCTCACGCACGATCCGAAGCTCGACGACATGGCGCTCATGGAAGCGCTGCGCTCCGACGCGTTCTATGTCGGCGCGCTCGGCTCGCGGCGCAACTCGCAAAAGCGCCGCGAGCGCCTTCAGGAATTCGATTTATCGGCGCGGCAGACCGCGCGTCTGCATGGACCGGTGGGCCTGCACATCGGCGGGCAGACGCCTGCGGAGATCGCCGTGTCGATCGTGGCGGAAATCGTGGCGGTGAAGAACGGCATCCCGCTGCTACAGAAGAAGCGTGAGGAACAACACGACGCAACGGCCGAAAGCTCTCTCGATGGAGACACATCATGCTCGTCAGCGACATCCTCAGACACAAGCGCAACCCGCTCTTCACCGTCGAGCCAGGCACGCGTCTGTCCGATTGCGTGATCCTCATGTCCGATCGCGACATCGGCTCGCTGCCGGTGATGAGCGAGGGACAACTCGTCGGCCTGCTGACGTTTCGCGAGGTCATCAACCTGCTCGCGCAGCGTCAGCGTGAATTGCGTCGTGGACCGACGCCGCCTGTCGCCGAGTTGCAGGTGCTTCACGTGATGAATCCGGAGCCTGTCGTTGCGTCGCCAGAGATGGATGTATCGGAGCTGCGCGCGCTGATGGTCACGCATCATCAACGCTATCTGCCGGTGATGGAGAACGGGCGCCTGCACGCGGTCGTGTCGTTTCACGATGTCGCGAAGGCGGTGCACGAAGAGCAGAGCTTCGAGAACCGCATGCTCAAGTCGTATATCGGCGACTGGCCGGTTGAAGAAGCGGTGGCATCGCACACATGAAACGATCGCCCGGCATGCGCACCTATGCAATGGCCGAGCGCGCGAGTCATCTTGACTTCGATATTCGTGACCAGTCGGTGCGGCAGCAGCTCACGCAGCCACACCGGCACGAATACTTCCAGGTGCTCGTGACCTTGCGCGGCGAGGCCACGCACTTGATCGGCGGAAGCGTACGAAAAGTGCGCGCGGGCACCGTGACCTTCGTGCTGCCGTACCGCTCGCATGTATGCGTGATGCCGCCGGGCGCGGAGTATGTCGTGATCAGTTTTTCGCTGCGCTTTCTCAGGCCCGACTCGACGCTCGATCCGCTCGGGCTCGAATACGCGAACGCGAACGCGAGCGCGCTGCCGGAGATCGCGCCGTTTCTCGCGCAGGAAGTGGTGGACTTCATGGTCGGCGAAAGCGACATGCCGTGGCTTCACGCGACGCTCGACGCGATGCTGCGCGAGAACCGCGAACGGCGTGCCTTCTCCGCGATGATGTTGCGCGCTTTCCTGCTGGAGCTGATAGGCGGCGTATGCCGGCGCAACGATCGCGTGCTCGCCGAAGCGCTCGATGCACGGCGTGCGTTGTCGAACAGGCAGGACTGGCTGGTTCGCGTAACACGGCTGATGCAGGAGCGTCTCGGCGGCGATCTCGCGCTGAAGGACGCGGCCGATGCCGCGAATCTCTCGCCCGGACATCTCGCGCACGCACTGAAGCGCGAGACCGGCCGCACGTTCACGGAGCTGCTGACGGAACGGCGCATGGAGCGCGCGCGCGAACTGTTGATGAGCTCGTCGCTCAGGCTCACCGAGATCGCGCACGCCACGGGCTTCACCGACGAGAGCTATTTCGCGCGGCGTTTCAGGCAGCATTTCGGCGTGTCGCCCGGAGCGTTTCGCAGGCAAGGAGAGCAGGAAACTACCGGAAAAGCACAGTTCTGTCCGATAGACTCGCAGCAGCCATCAATAAGCTAGATCCAACGACAGCCGTCCGCGAAGAGACGGTGCGGAGTCCCGGAGAAGCGCGCAGCACGACACGCGTTTCAACCTCATAAGACGAACGCCTCATCAGGAGACAACTCATGGAGCGTAACGCAAGCGATGGTGCGGTTCACGCCCGCGACGCGGAAGGCAAGGGCGCAAGGAAGCGCCCGCATTTCTGCAGCCGGCTGTATGTGCAGGTGATTTTCGCGATTTTCGCCGGTGCGCTCGTCGGCTACCTCTACCCGAAGTTCGGCACCTCTCTTAAGCCGCTCGGCGACGTGTTCGTCAAGGGCATCAAGATGGTGGTCGCGCCGATCATCTTCACGACCGTCGTGTGCGGGATCGCGAAGATGGGCAATCTGAAGCGCGTCGCGAACATCGGCGTGAAGTCGCTGATCTACTTCGAAGTCGTGTCGACGATCGCGCTGCTGCTCGGCTGGTTCGGCGCCGACATGGTGCGCCCCGGCGACGGCATCAACGCGAATCCGGCGAGCTTCGATCCGGCGCTCGTCGCGGGCTATGTGAAGACCGCGCATCAGATGAGCATCACCGACTTCCTCATGTCGATCGTCCCCTCCAGCATGTTCGATGCGTTCGCGAAAGGCGAAATGCTGCCGGTGCTGTTCGTCTCGGTCATGTTCGGCATCGCGCTGTCCGCCATCAACGAGCGCGCACAGCCGGTCATCGACCTGCTCGACAGCTTCTCAAAAGTGTTCTTCGCGATGGTGAAAATCGTCATGTACTTCGCGCCGCTCGCCGCGTTCGGCGCAATGGGCTTCACCGTCGGTGCATACGGCATCGCGTCGCTCGCGAAGTTCAGTCTGCTGCTCGGCACCGTGTTCGTGGTGAGCGTCGCGTTCGTCGTCGTGGTGCTCGGACTGCTGCTCGCCGCATGCGGCCTCAGCCTGCGAAAGGTGCTGCGCTTCTTCCGCGATGAAATCCTCGTCGTATTCGGTTCGACCTCCGCCGAAACCATGATCCCGCGCATCATGGTGAAGCTCGAACGGCTCGGCTGCACGAAGGATGTCGTCGGCCTCGTGATTCCGACGGGCTACTCGTTCAACATGGACGGCACCGCGATCTACATGAGCATCGGCGTGCTGTTCATCGCGCAGGCGTGCAACATCGACCTGTCGCTCACGCAGCAGATGACGATTCTCTTCGTGATGCTGCTGACCTCGAAGGGCGCGGCCGGCGTGACGGGCGGCGGCTTCATCGCGCTTGCGGCGACGCTGCCGGTGATCGGCGTGCTGCCCGTGGGCGGGCTCGCGCTCCTGATCGGCGTAGACCGCTTCATGGCGCAGATTCGCGCGGCCACCAACCTGACCGGAAATGTGATCGGCACGATCGTGATCGCGCGCTGGACCGGCACGCTGGATGTGGAACTCGCACGCCGCGTGCTCAACGGCGACGAGGACGATGGCCGTCCGTCGCGCAGCACGATGCCCGAAGGCGCGCTCGCCTCGGCGCATTCGATGAACGTGCGCTCCGGCGTCAACGCATAAGGGGAGCGGCGAGATGAAACGCACAATCATGCTCGCGTGGGCGAGCCTCGCGGCGACTCCGGCATTCGCGCAAAGCAGCGTCACCTTGTACGGTATCGTCGACGACGGCATCGTCTACGTGAATCATTCGGCGCCGCGCGCGACGGCGCAAGGCCAGAAGGTATTCCAGATGGGCAGCGCGAACGAATCGCGCTGGGGTCTCACCGGGCGCGAGGATCTCGGAGGCGGGCTGCGCGCGATCTTTACCCTGGAGAACGGCTTCAACATCAACAACGGCACGATGGGCTCGGGCGGGCGCCTCTTCGGCCGGCAGGCTTACGTCGGTCTCGACAGCACGCGCTTCGGCCAGCTGACGCTCGGGCGGCAATACGACTTCGGCGTGCTGTATGTCGGGCCAATGGCGTCGTCGAAGCAATGGGCGGGCGGCTATGGCGCGCATGTCGGCGACTCGGACAACTTCTACAATTCGTTCCGTCTCAACAATTCGGTGAAGTACGCCATGCCCGCGTGGCACGGTTTGGAGGCGGGCGCGGGCTACGCGTTCAGTAATCAGGCGAGCGACGGCGCAGGCGGCGGCTTCGCCAACAACCGCGCGTACACGTTCGGTGCTCGCTACGGCGCGGGGCCGTTCGCGGTGGCGGCGTCGTATCTGCAACTGAACCATCCGGTCGCGGGCAACACGGGCGGCAGCAATACGGGCGGCGCGGTCGCGGGCGACTACTCCAACATCCGCAACATCTTCTACGGCAACGTCGCGCGGCAACGCGTGGCGGCGGGCGGAGCGACCTATGCGTTCGGCCCGGCGAGCGCGGGTTTTGTCTATAGCTGGGTGGGCTTCGATTACAACGACAGCACCGCGTCGCATCTGTCCAACTACGAAATCAACGCCAAGTACAACATCACCAGCGCGCTGCTGGTCGGCGCGGCCTTCATCTATACGGATGGCCACATGGGCGGCGGCCAGAGCCGCGGCAGTTTCGCGACGGGCGACGACACCAACTGGAAGCAGGTGAACCTCGGACTCGACTATGCACTGTCGAAACGCACCGAGCTGTACACCATCGCCGTGTGGCAGCGCGCGGGCGGCGATGCGCGGCAGGCGGCGATCTTCAATTCCGGCGGACTCTCCGGATCGTCGAGCCGTGACCAGATCCTCGTCGCGGCGGGACTGCGCGCGAAGTTCTGATGGAGGCAGGCCGGCAGGACGGACGCGGCGCATGAATCGGCATGTTTGCCCGGCATGCGCCGCACCGTCCGGGTACGTCTGGATTGTCAGGCTAACGAAAGTTGCGCTCTCATAGGAAAGTCGCCGACCACTTCCCGAACCAGCGGCGTTCTTGCGCCGCGCTGCGCCGTTTTCAGTGATTCCCATGAACGACGATTCGTTGCAGGACATCAAGACTTACCGAATGGGCGACCGCTCCGACCGGCTCGACTTCGACATACGCGACCAGAGCGTGCGCCCCGCGATCGCCGTCGCGCACCGGCACGAGTTCTTCCAGATGCAGGTGAACACGAGCGTCGGCCATACGCATGTGATCGGCGGACAAAGACGCGAGCATCCGTCGCGCTCGATCATTTTCGTCATGCCGTATCGCGTGCATTGCGCGTATAACCCGCCGGACGCGCGCTATCACATCATCAATTTCGCGCCGCAATTTCTGCGGCCGGGACTCGACCTTTCGCCGTTCGAAATGGAGGAGGCGTCGATCTTCGAATATCCGGAGCTGGCGCCGTTTCTCTACGAAGGCCATGTCGACTTCGATTTCGGCGAAGCCGAATTCGCCTATGTGCAAGGCGTGATTCGCCACATGATGACGCTCAACCAGCGGCGCGGTCTCGGCACGCTGGAGCGGCTGCGGGGCATGTTGCTTGAGCTGATCGGCTTCGTGACCGAGACTTATCAGGACGCGCTGCGCGAGATGGCCGAACAGCGCGTCTTCCTGCAGCGCCGCTCGGATACCTTCAAGCGCGTGATGCGGCATATCGAAGGCAATCTGGCCGCTCCGCTGTCGATCTATTCGGTCGCGGAGGCCGCGCACGTCTCGCCGAATTATCTTTCCCAGCTTCTCAAGAAGCACACGGGTCTGGCGTTCGTCGAATGGGTGACGGCGCAACGCATGGAGCGCGCGAAGTATCTGCTCGCACATGGCGAGGACCGCGTCGGCGAGATCGCGAAGAGCGTCGGATTCGCGGACGAGGCCTATTTCACGCGCCGCTTCACGCAGCGCTTCGGGCAGTCGCCCAGCAAGTTCCGGAGGCAGATGCAGGTGCAGACGTCGGCCGAACAAGCCTGAAACGCGAACGCGCGTCTTCATTTTCGGCTCGACACGCGCCTGCGCTTGCTTCATAGTTCGCTATATTCTTGCGTATATTGCGAAACGTGTGGAGCGGGGCAATTCGTATGGGTGATCTAGGGACTGTTTTTGGCCAGGCGGAAGATGTCGCGCGCACGCGCTTGCACGAGAACGTGTGCCGCTTTGTGATGTCGATCGCGCACTCACTGGGCGATGACGAGTCCGACGAGATCATCGCTTCGTGTTCGTTCGACGACGTGCTTATCTCTTTGCACGAACACGCCTGCGCGATCGGATTCGGCGGTATGCGCGAGCTGACGGAAGTGATCGATACGGCGCGCGTCGTCGCAGATGCATTGACGCTGGAGGCGCTGGATCAAGCGCTCGCGCGTCTTCACGCGCGATACGTTCTGGAGGAGGGTGCGCGCACCGTGTGCGCCAGTGCGTATCTCGACTAGCGTTCAATCACCGCGCGCCGCTTCCTTCACAAGCCAGTCGCGAAACGCCTTCACCGGCGGAAAATCCACCTGATGGGGCCGCGTGAAGATGTAATACCCCATGCCTTGCACCGGCTCCGCATTGCACGCAATCTCCAGTTGCCCGCCGCGCAACTCTTCCTCGACGAGAAACGTCGCGACCAGCCCAACGCCGATATCCGCCATCACCGCCTGAAGCAAATGCGACGTCAGTTCGAAAACCGGTCCTGGCCGCATGTCCGATAGCGGCAGGCCATGGCGCACGAACCAGTCGCGCCAGTTGTTCGGACGCGCGGCCACCTGAAGCAGTTGCAGCTTCGTGATATCGCGCACGGTTCCATCGCGCAACGCCTTCGCGACGTTCGGGCTGACGACCGGCACCAGCACCTCATCGATCAATTTTTCCGAGACCGCGCCGGGCCATCGTCCATCGGCGCTATTGCTGATCGCCACATCCATGCCCGCCAGTTCGAGATCGAACTGGCCGATCCGCGAATGGATGTGAATCTGCACGTTCGGATTGCTCGCATAGAAGCGATGAATCCGCGGCAGCAGCCATTTCGATCCGACCGAAGGCAGGATCGAAAGATGAAACGAGCCGCCGCCATGCCGGTAGCTGATCGCCTGCAAGGTCGCGTTGCGAATCTTGCCGAGCGCGATCGCGACTTCGTGCAGATAAGCCGCGCCGACGTCGGTCAACGTGATCTTGCGTCCGCTGCGCAGAAACAGATCGACGCCCAGTTGTTCTTCGAGCGTCTGAACATGGCGGCTCACGGCGCTTTGCGTGAGCGCGAGTTCTTCGGCCGCGCGCGTGAAGCTTTGGTGCCGCGCGGCCGATTCGAATGCCAGAAGCATCGACATCGATGGAGTCAGTCGTCTTGGATTCATACATAAAACTCATGCATAGACGGTGAAAAACCCGTTTTGACGGGCAGTTCGAGAATCATACACTGCATTTTTTGCAGGGAATTCACGATTACCGGAGACGCAATGCCAGCATCGAACCTCATCCGCTTGCGCGGACCGTACGCGCCTGTCCTCACGCCTTTCAAAGCCGATCTTTGCATTGATACTGGACGCTTCGTCGAGCACTGCCGCTGGCTCGAATCGCAGGGCATGGGCCTCGCCATTTTCGGCACCAACTCGGAAGCGGCGTCCGTCTCGCTTGATGAGCGCATCGAGCTGACGGAGGCCCTCGTCGCGGCCGGCGTCGATCCGATGAAGCTGATGCCCGGCGCCGGCCTGTGCGCGATTCCCGAAGCCGTTCGCCTCACGCGTCACGCGCTTTCGATCGGTGCGCCCGGCGTGCTCGTGCTGCCACCGTATTACTTCAAGACGCCTTCTGAAGATGGCCTGTTCGCTTACTACTCGGAGCTCGTCGAGCAAGTCGGCGATGCGCGGCTCGCGCTCTATCTCTACCACTTTCCCCAGATGTCGCAGGTGCCGATCACGGTTGCTTTGATAGAGCGTTTGCTGAAGCGCTATCCGGACACGATCGCCGGGCTGAAGGATTCGTCGGGCGACTGGGACAACACGCGCACGATGATCGAGCGTTTTGCATCGCACGGGCAGGGCTTTTCAGTGTTTCCGTCGAGCGAATCGACCATGACTCGGGCGATTCCGCTTGGCGCGGCGGGCTGCATCAGCGCGACGAACAACGTCAATCCGGCGCGCGTGCGCGCGTTGTTCGATCTGCTCGACGCCAAAGGCGATGCGAGTGAAATCGAATCACTGCAACGCGATGTCGATGCCGTCCGAAGCATCTTCCAGCGCCTGCCGATGATCGCCGCGATGAAGTCGACGCTTGCGCGTGCACGAGACGCGCGTGGCTGGAACATCGTGCGCCCGCCGCTCCAGTCGTTCGACGAAAGCGCCGCGCGCGATCTCGATGCGCAACTCGCGCGCATCGGCTTCGAACTTGCGCCTCAACAGGCGTGATTACCTCATACATTCAATAAAGAGCACTTGAGCATGTCGACTATCGAATCCGTATCCGTTTGCGTTGCACGCGTTCCGCTGAACCAGCCGGTGACGTTCTCCACCCGCACGGTCAAGGCGCGCGAGTATTGTCTCGTGCGCGTGCGCTCGACCGATGGCGTCGAAGGGCTCGGCTATTGCTATGCGGTAAACACGTCGGGGCATCTGCTGGCGGGCGCCGTCGCGGAATTGCTCGCGCCGGCTATCGTCGGACAGGAATCGCTGCGCGTGGAATGGCTGTGGCAGAAGATGTATCAGGAAGCGCTGCTGCAAGGACGCGCCGGTGGCGTGATGCGTGCGCTATCCGCCGTCGACACCGCGTTGTGGGACCTCAACGCGCGCAGCGCCGGCTTGCCGCTTTATCAATACCTCGGCGCGGTCGCCGACGATCGTGTGCCCGCTTACGCGAGCGGCGGCTATTACATGGAAGGCAAGAGCCACGACATGCTCGCGCAAGAGATGGCCGATCACGTGCGCGACGGCTTCAAGGCGGTCAAGATGAAGTCGGGCCTGCTGAGCCCGCGCGAAGAGGAAGCGCGCCTTGCGGCGGTGCGCGAAGCGATCGGTCCGGACGTGCTGCTCACGCTCGACATCAACAACGGCTGGCGCGACCTGCCGCACGCGCTGCAATACGTGACGCGCTTCGAGAAGCACGATCCGTTCTGGATCGAAGAGCCTTTCTCTCCCGACGATATCGACAACCACGCGCGGCTCGCGCAGGCGACGCGCATCACCGTGGCGACCGGCGAGATCGAAGCGGGGCGCTGGCGCTTCAAGGACCTGATGCAGCGCGGCGCGGCCACGCTCTTGCAAACCGATGCGACCGTGTGCGGCGGCATCTCCGAATGGCGGCGCATCGCGGCCACCGCTTCGAGCTTCGGCATTCCGGTTTCGCCGCACGCGTGGCATGACCTTCACGTGCATCTGGTCGCATCGACGCCGAACGCGACGATGGTCGAATGGATGCCCGACGATCACATCGTCAACTTCCGTCATCTGATCGATCGGCAACTGGAAGCGCAGGGCGGCGACATTCTGCTGCCCAAGGCGCCGGGCCTCGCATTTCAGTTCGATGCCGACGCCATCGCGCGATACGGCGTCACGCAGCCGGGACAGTCGCAACCGTGGCAGACGATATCGCGGGCAAAGCGTGGCCTGAGCGACTGAGCCTATACAAGAACACACAGGAGACGACATGCACGGTATCGAACCCATCGAGAAGCGCGTCATACGCAAGGTCACGTGGCGTATCGTGCCCTTCATCATCGCGTGTTATTTCTTCGCTTATCTGGATCGCGTGAACGTAGGGATCGCGGCGCTTCAGATGAACGATGACATAGGCCTGAGCGCGGCGGCGTTCGGCTTCGGCAGCGGCATTTTCTTTCTCGGCTACTTCCTGTTTGAAGTTCCGAGCAATCTGCTGCTGCAACGTTTCGGCGCCAGACGATGGATCGCGCGGATCATGATCACTTGGGGACTCATCGCGGCGGCGATGGTGTTCGTGCAGGGCACGAAGTCGTTCGTCGCGTTGCGCTTCCTGCTCGGCGCGGCCGAAGCGGGGTTCTATCCGGGCGTGATTCTCTACATCACGTATTTCTTTCCGGCGGCGTATCGCGGACGCATCGTCGCGATCTTCACGACCGGCGTGCCGCTATCGCTCTTTCTCGGCTCGCCCGTCTCGACGATGCTGCTCGAAATGCACGGCATGCTGGGCCTCGCCGGCTGGAAGTGGCTGTTCCTGCTCGAAGCAATTCCTTCCGTGCTGCTGGGCATAGCGTGCCTGTGGGTGCTGAGCGATCGTCCCGCCGACGCCGCCTGGCTCGACGATGACGAACGTCGCTGGCTCGAACGGCGTCTCGCCGACGACCGCGCCGCGCAGCCGGAACGGGCGTCGCGCTCCTTGCTCACGCTGCTGATCGATCCGAAGGTGCTCGGCTGCGCGTTCGTCTATGCGGGCATCGCGGCGGCGAGCGTGGGGCTCGCGGTGTGGCAGCCGCAGATCATCAAGTCGCACGGGCTCACGAATCTCGAAGCGGGCCTTTTGAATTCGGTGCCTTACGGCGCTGCCGTGATCGCGATGCTCGTGTGGGGCCGCATGTCGGATCTGAGCCGCAATCGCCTGTTCTATACGCTCGTGCCGCTGGTGCTGGTCAGCATCGCGCTGGCGAGCGTCGGCGCGATCGATGCGCTGTCGGTCATCATCCTCGCGCTCTCCGTCGCGGTGATGTCCACGTATGCGTTCAAAGGTCCGTTCTGGGCGTTCGTCTCCGAGAATTTCGCGCCGGGCGAAGCGGCGGTCGTGCTGGCTCATGTGAACGCCATCGGCGGACTGGGCAGCTTTCTCGGGTCGTGGTCGTTCGGGCTGGTGAAAGGCGCGACGGGCAGCTACGCGCTCGGGCTTCTTCCGATCGTCGCGCTGACGACGCTCGGTGCGCTGATCGTCGCGTGTCTCGCGAGCCGTCCGCGAATCAGCCAGGCGGTCTGATTACGTAGGCTCGTGCGGCTAAGGCATACTCTCGAACTTGACGCGCGTCCGATGCATCAGCACCGGACGCAACCGTTCCCGCGTCAGTTCGAGGACACGAGCTTTGCCAGAGGACAATCCAACCACCGCCGTCAAGCGTCGCGTGCGCCGTGGCAGCGGGCGCGTAACGCTGGCCGATGTCGCCCGCGCGGCGGGCGTGGCGCAGATGACCGCATCGCGCGCGCTCAACTCGCCGGAAACGGTGAATCCCGACATGGTGGAGCGAGTGCGTCAGGCCGTCATCGAAACCGGTTATGTGCCGAATCTGCTCGCGGGCGCGCTCGCATCGGCGCGCAGTCTGCTGGTGGCCGTCATCGTGCCGAGCATTGCATCGACGATTTATCTGGAGTTCGTCCAGTCGCTGCGCGGCGCACTCGCCAGCAAGGGTTATCAGGTGATTCTCGGCGAGAGCGATTACGAGCACCAACTGGAGCCCGCGCTGCTCGATGCGCTGATCGCGCGCCGCCCCGACGCCATCGTCACGGTCGGCGCGGTGCGCTCGAAAGAGGGCCGCAAGCGCCTGCTCGCGTCGGCGATTCCGGTCATCGAAACCTGGGACATGCCCGCGCAGTCGCTCGACATGGTCGTCGGCTTCTCGCAGCCCGCCGTGGGCCGCGCCGCGGCGGAATATCTGCTGGGCGAAGGACGCCGGCATGTCGCGATCATCAGCGCGAACGACGACCGCGCCGCCATGCGGGCGCAAGGCTTTCTCGAAGCCGTCAAGGAACGCGATTCCGCCGCGCGCGTAGAGTCGGTTTCTATCGCGGCGCCGAGTACGCTCGGCGAAGGGCGGCGCGCGCTCGCCGATCTTCTGTCCCGCGCCACGCCGCCGGACGCCGTGTTCTGCACCTCCGACATGGTCGCGCTCGGCGTGCTCACGGAAGCGAAATCGCGCGGCATGAAGGTGCCGCAAGAGCTCGCCGTGATGGGCTACGGCGACATGAACTTCGCCGCCGACACCGACCCGCCGCTGACCACCATCCGCGCGGATGGCAAGGTCATCGGTCTGCAGGCCGCGCGCCTGATTTTCGAACGCGCGTCGAAGGATGTGGCCGAGCGCGTCGTCGACGTCGGCTTCTCGATCGTCCGCCGGGCATCGGCATAAACCCTCCCGTCCTCTAAGCAACACCTCCGGGTTTTCCGCAAAAACATCGCTTGTCATTCTGTTGAGATAGCGCTATCTTACGCATCAGATAGCGCTATCTTGCGCTAAACACCCGGAGACTGGAATGACCCAAATTTCCCGCGTCGAGATTTTCGACTTTGAATACGAGGTCGAAAACCTCGCCGCCGAGTCCGAGCACACGCACAACCACGTCGCCTACAAGAAGGGCGGCCGGATGAAGCTGAAGAAGTACGCCATCGTGATCGAAACGGACGACGGCGCGCGTGGCGAATACGTCGCGATGTGGGGCGGCACGCGCCCGGCGCTCGCACAATCGATCATGCTCGCGCCCGATCTGCTCGGCCGCGATCCGGCCATGCGCGAGGCGCTCTACGACGAATTCAAGCGCAAGCTGCATCACTTCGATCACATGGGTCACGGCCCGGTCGACATCGCGTTGTGGGACCTCGCGGGCAAGCAGCTGAACACCTCGATCGCGAACATGCTCGGCGGCTATCGCAAGCGTCTGAAGGCGTATGCGAGCACGTTTCACGGCGACCGCAACGGCGGCCTGGACAGCCCCGAAGCGTATGGCGAATTCGCCGTGCGATGCCGCGAAATGGGCTATCGCGGCTACAAGATTCACGGCTGGTTCGACGGCAATCCGCGCGAGGAAGCGGCCGCGATTCTGGCAACGCGCAAGGCCGTGGGCAACGAGATGGACCTGATGTACGACGGCGCGTGCGACCTGAAGACCTTCGCCGATGCGCTCTACGTCGGCCGCGCGTGCGACGAAGCCAACTACTTCTGGTTCGAGGATCCGTATCGCGATGCCGGTCTGTCCGCGTTCTCGCACAAGAAGCTGCGCGAGATGCTGAAGACGCCGCTGCTCATCACCGAGCACATTCGCGGCCTCGAGCCGAAGGCGGACTTCATCATCGCGGGCGGCACGGACTTTCTGCGCGTCGATCCGGAATACGACATGGGCATCACGGGCGCGATCAAGACGGCGCGTCTCGCGGAAGCCTTCGGCCTCGACGTGGAAGTGCACGCGGTCGGCCCGGCGCATCGTCACGTGATGGGCGCGATCCGCAACTCGAACTACTACGAGATCGCGCTCGTCGGTCCGGACTGCGCGAACAACATTCCGCAAGTCTATGCGTGCGATTACAGCGACCAGATCGACTGTATCGACCGCGACGGTACGGTGCCGGTGCCGACCGGTCCGGGCCTTGGCGTCACGTATGACTGGGACTACATCAAGCGCCATACGAAGCAGCATCACGTGTTCGAGCTGAACAAGCGTTGATTCGTTGAAAAAGCATGAGAGCTGCACGAGCAGCCATAGCAGAGGCGGCCGCCAGGAAGGCCGCCTCACCGACGAGCGGCTTCGCTGCTCGACACTCAGGAGACATTCGATGTCAACGCAGGCTGTTCTCAGCGCTGTTCGCGCGCGGCACCGCTACGTGCGGTATTACGTGCTCGCGCTCATTCTGCTCGTCACCGCGGTGAACCTGGGCGACCGCGCGAACCTCTCGATCGCCGGCGCGCCGATGGCCAAGGAACTCGGCCTCAGCAGCGTCGTGATGGGTTACGTCTTCTCGGCGTTCGCGTGGGCCTATGTGATCGGGCAATTGCCCGGCGGCTGGCTGCTCGACCGCTTCAACTCGATCAAGGTCTACGGCGCGGCATTGTTCCTCTGGTCGTTCTTCACGTTTCTGCAAGGCTATGTCGGCTTTCTGCCGACGACGCTCGCCATCGGCGCGCTGTTCGTGTGCCGCTTTCTGGTCGGTCTCGTCGAAGCGCCGATCTATCCGGCCAACAACTACATCGTCGCGGCATGGTTTCCGCTGCGCGAGCGCGGACTCGCGACATCCATCTTCAGCTCGGCGCAATACGTCGCCGTGGTGCTGTTCGTGCCGCTGATGGGCATGCTGAGCCACGCGTTGAGCTGGCATTGGGTGTTCTGGTTCATGGGCGGCTTCGGCATGCTGCTCGCGGTGTTCTGGTTCGCGTCGATGCGCGCGCCGGACAAGCATTCGAAAGTCACCGCCGAGGAGCTCGACTATCTGCGCGAAAACGGCGCGATGATCGATATCGAAGCGAACAAGCGCAAGAAGACACACGCGCCCGCCGGTTCGATCAAGGTGCTGCTCAAGAGCCGCATGATGGCGGGCGTGTACCTCGGCCAGTACTGCATCACGTCGCTGCAATACTTCTTTATTACGTGGTTCCCGATCTATCTCGTCAAAGGGCGCGGCATGGATCTGCTGCATGTCGGCTTCGTCGCGACCTTGCCGGCGATCTGCGGTTTCGTCGGCAGCGTGCTCGGCGGCTGGATCTCGGATCGCGTGCTGAAGAGCGGCGGCAGTATCACGGCGGCGCGCAAGATTCCGTTCGTCACCGGCATGTTGCTCGCCACCATGCTCGTCTTCTGCAACTTCACCGATTCGACCGCCGTGATCGTCGCGCTGATGTCGCTCGCATTGTTCGGCAAGGGCCTCGCGCAGATCGGGCTGGCGGTTGTCGTCGATACCGCGCCGCCCGAGATCGTCGGCGTCGCGGGCGGGCTGTTCGGCGTGGCGGGGAATATCGCGGGCATCGTCACGCCGATCGTTATCGGCTATATCCTCGCGATCACGGGCACGTTCACCGGGGCGATGTACTTCGTCGGCGGACATGCGCTGGTCGGCGCGCTGAGCTATCTCTTCATTGTCGGCAAGCTGAAGCGGCTCAAACTGCCGGAGGCGGTCGCGGCATGAAGCATCGAATGATTTTTTCCCGGCCGATGCAGCCCGCCGTCGAGGATCGCGCGAAGCTCATGTTCGATGCGTTCGTTCCGCGACACGCGCTTTCAGTCGATGAACTCGTGAGCCACGCGCACGCGCACGAAGCGCAGGGATTGCTGTTCTCGGGCGCGTTGCGTCTGGATCGGGCGCTGATCGAACGCTTGCCGAAGAGCCTGCGTGTAGCGTCGACGACGAGCGTGGGCTTCGATCATATCGATGTCGATGCAGCCGCTGCAGCGAACATCGTCGTGACGAACGCGCCTGTGGTGACCGAATGCACGGCCGACGCCACCATGATGCACATGCTCGCCGCGTGCCGCCGCGCGCGGGAACACCTTCAGGTGATGCAGGATGGCTGGGGCCGCTCGCTCGGCCTGACCGAGCTGCTCGGACATCGCGTGAGCGGCAGCGTGCTCGGCATCGTCGGCATGGGGCGCATCGGGCAGGCGGTGGCGCAGCGTGCGCGTGCGTTCGGCATGACGATCCTGTATCACAGCCGCCGGCGTCTCGCCCCGGAACTCGAACAGGGTGCGCGTTACTTCGCATCGCTCGACGAGATGCTGCCGCATGCCCAGATTCTTTCGCTACATTTGCCCGCGAGTCCGGGCGCGTCGCCGCTGATCGGTGCGCCACAACTGGCGATGCTGCCGCGCGGTGCGATTGTCGTGAACACGGCGCGCGGCTCGCTGATCGACGAAGACGCGTTGATCGCCGCGTTGCAAAGCGGGCAGATCGCCGCCGCCGGTCTCGACGTGTTCCACAACGAACCGCGCTTCGACGAACGCTTTCTCGAACTGCCGCAAGTGTTCCTCACGCCGCACAGCGGATCGGCCACGGTGCAGACGAGAAACGACCTCGGATACCGAGCGCTCGACAACATCGCCGCTGTGCTCGACGGCCGTCCCGCCATCGACCCGCTCATCCCTCGGAAAGTCGCTTAGACACGAACGCCATGGCAAGCTCGGAAACCGCATGGAAGAACGGTGCGCTGTATTCACACATCGATCTGGTCAGCTTCGGCTCGACCGCGTTGCAGCGCTGCGGCATGCGCGCGAAACACGCCGACCAGGTCGCGGCAAGAATGGTCGATGCCGAACTGCTCGGGCATCGCAGTCACGGCCTCTGGCTGCTCGCGACGTATCTCGAACGTCTGAAGGCAGGCAACATCGCAACCGTTGGCGAGGTGCGCGTGCTGTCCGATACCGACAGCGCGTTCTCCTGGCACGCCAACCGCCTGCCCGGAGCATGGGTGATGCATCGTGCGATCGAAGAGGTCATCGAGCGTGCGGCGTCGCGCGCGGTGGTGGTCGCGACCATCGCGGAGTGCTCGCATATCGGCTGCCTGCAAAGCTATCTGCTGCCGCTGGTCGAGCGCAACCTGTTCGTGACCTTGTCGGCGACGAACGCGGGCATTGCGTCGGTTGCGCCGTTCGGCGGCATCGACCCGGTGTTGACGACGAACCCGATCGCCTACGGCATTCCGACGCGCGGCGAGCCGATCCTGATCGACCAATGCACGTCGCTCGGCAGCAACTCGTTTTTCACGGCGTTCGCGGATCGCGGCGAGTCCTTGCCCGACCAATGGCTGCTCGATGCGAACGGCAATCCCACCGACGATCCGAAAGTGCTCGCGCAGAATCCACCCGGCACCGTGCTGCCGCTCGGCGGACTCGAATTCGGCTACAAGGGCTTCGGCCTGGGGCTCGCCGTGGAAGCGCTGACGCTCGCGTTGCCGGGCTCGGGCCGCCGCACGAACCCCGACAAGTTCGGGCAGGGCGTGTTCCTTCAGGTGCTCAATCCGCGCCTGCTCGGCGGTCTGGACGCCTTTCTCGACGAAACCACGCATCTCGCCGATGCCTGCCACGCAAGCCGCGTGCGTCCGGGTTCGCCGCCCGTGCGCTTGCCCGGCGAACGCGCGCTCGCGTTGCGCCGCAAGCAGACGAGCGAAGGCATTGCGCTCGCCGATGACGTGCTCGCCCGCATGATCGCCTGGGCCGACAAACTCGAACTGACGATGCCGGTTGCGCGCATCGCCTGAACATCATCATTCATCTGACACTGGAGTCACACATGTTGCGCGATTCAAAAGGGGTTTTCATCGTCACGCAGACGCCGTTCGACGAGAGCGGCGCGGTCGATCTGGAAAGCATCGACACGCTCGTCGATTTCTATATCAGGCATGGCGCGCAGGGTTTCACCGTACTCGGCGTAAGCGGCGAATCGGGCAAGCTCAACGCCGATGAAGCGCTGCAAGTGGCGCAGCGTTTCATCAAGCGCGCGGGCGCGTTGCCGTGCGTGGTCGGCGTGAGCAATCCGAGCCTCGCGCAACTGACCGACCTTTCTGCACGCGTGATGGACCTCGGCGCGGCCGGCGTGATGATCGCGCCGCCCACGGGCATCCAGACCGACGAAGAACTGCACGGCTACTTCGCCGAAGTATTCCGACGCAACGAAGGCGTGCCGACGGTGCTTCAGGACTTCCCGTTCGCCTCGAAGGTGGCGATGTCGGTGCCGGCGATGCTGCAGCTCATCGAGACGCACAAGGAAATCGAACTGGTGAAGGAAGAGGATCTTCCCGATCTCAACAAGATTTCGCGTCTGCGCGCGGGCGGCGGACGTCGCGTCGCGATTCTGACGGGCAACAACGCGATGTATCTGCCGCTCGAACTCGGACGCGGCGCGGATGGCCCGATGGCCGGCTTCTCGTATCCCGAGATGCTCTCGGAGGTGTATGCACTGCACGCCGCGGGCAAGGTCGATGAAGCCGATGACGTTTTCGATATCTACCTGCCGCTGCTGCGCTATGAAGCGATGGGTTTCTGGGGCGTGTGCGCGCGCAAGGAAATGATGCGACGTCGCGGCGCGATCCGCTCCGCCACGATGCGCACGCCGGGCCCGAAGCTCTCCGCCGCCGATATTCAGGAGCTGGACCGGCTGTCGGCACGACTCGAAAAGCGGCTCGCCGCCCGACGCGGATAAGAAGCCAACCATAACGAGGAAGGGGAGACATGCAAATGGAGAGCGGAAGCGTGGCCGCCGGAAGCGCGGCTACGCAGCGCACATCGGTCCGATACTGGGTGCTGGCGATGCTCGTCATCGCGAGCGCCGTCAATCTCGGCGACCGTGCGAATCTGTCGATCACCGGTTCGGCGATGTCGGCGGATCTCGGCATCGGTCCGGTCGCGCTGGGCTATGTGTTTTCGGCGTTCGCGTGGGCCTACGTGATCGCGCAGTTGCCTGCGGGCTGGCTGCTGGATCGCTTCGATTCGATCAAGGTCTACGGCATCAGCCTGGTGCTGTGGTCCTTGTGCACGATGGCGCAGGGCTTTCTCGGCTCGCTTTCGACAGCGGCGGCGATCGCCGGACTGTTCGTGTTGCGCTTTCTGCTGGGACTGGTCGAATCGCCGGTGTCGCCCGCGAACAGCTATATCGTCGCGGCGTGGTTTCCGGTGCGTGAACGCGGCCTCGCGACGTCCATCTACAACTCGGCGCAATACATCGCGGTCGTCGTCTTCGTGCCGATGATGGGCTTCCTCACGCATCGCGCGGGCTGGCCGAGCGTCTTCTGGATCATGGGCGCGCTGGGTCTGCTGCTCGCCATCGTGTGGTTTCAGGTGATGCGCCAGCCGCTCGCGCATCCGCGCGCCAATGCTGCGGAGATCGACTATCTGCGCGAAGGCGGCGCGAATATCGCCGCCGACGAAAAGAAGGCCGCGGGCGCGCAGCGCATCGACTTCGGTGCGGTGCGCTTCTTCCTGCGCAGCCGCCTGATGCTCGGTGTGTATCTGAGCCAGTATTGCCTCACTTCGTTGCAGTACTTCTTCATTACGTGGTTCCCGATCTATCTCGTGAAGGGGCGCGGAATGAATATCGTCGAAGTGGGCTTGCTCGCGACTTTGCCGGCGATCGCGGGTTTCATCGGCGGTATTTCGGGCGGCTATCTGTCGGACCGTATGTTGCGTCAAGGCTTCGGTGTGAGCGTCGCGCGCAAGACGCCGTTCGTCGCCGGCATGCTGCTAGCGTCGTGCCTCGTGCTGTGCAACTTCGTCGTTTCGCCTTATACCGTCGTCGCGCTGATGTCGCTCGCGATCTTCGGCAAGGGTCTCGCTGCAGTGAACTGGGCCGTCGTCTCCGATACGTCGCCGCCGCATCTCGTCGGGCTCGCGGGCGGGATGTTCAATCTGTTCGGCAGCATCTCGGGCATCGTCACGCCCATCGTGATCGGCTATGCCCTGCAGGCAACAGGCACGTTCACCGGCGCCATGTACTTCGTCGCGGCGCATGGTCTGGTCGGTGCGATCGCGTATCTCTTCATCACCGGAAAGATTCGTCGTCTCGAAGTGACGCAGTGAAGGCTGCGCGCTTTCTCAGCAAAAATATTCCTCATCAATGCAATAAGGATTACTTAAATGAACAAGAAGCTTGTGCTCGGCGCAGCATGCATGACCCTGTCCGGCCTGACGCATGCGCAGAGCAGCGTGACCTTGTATGGCGTGATCGACGAAGGTCTGACGTTCAACACCAACATGAACGGAAGCCATTCGTATGCGATGCAGAGCGGCGTGTTGTCCGGCAGCCGCTGGGGCCTGAAGGGCGTCGAGGATCTGGGCGGCGGACTGAAGGCGATCTTCACGCTGGAGAACGGCTTCGATCCGAGCAACGGCAAGCTCGGGCAGGGCGGACTCGAATTCGGGCGGCAGGCGTTCGTCGGCCTGTCGAGCCAGTGGGGCACGGTGACGCTCGGACGTCAATACGATCTGAACGTCGATTTTGTCGGGCCGCTCGAAGCGGCTTCACAGTGGGCGGGCAATATCGGCGCGCATCCGGCCGATCTGGATAACCTGAACAACGCGTATCGCACCAACAACGCGATCAAGTTCAAGAGCATCTCGTACGGCGGTTTCTCGTTCGGCGGCATGTATAGCCTCGGCGGCGTGGCGGGCGACGCGACACGCAATCAGATCTGGTCGCTGGGCGCGGGATATGCGCGCGGTCCGCTGACAGTGGGCGTGGGCTATATCAACGCGCGCAATCCGAACGTGAGCTTCTTCGGCAATTCGACCTCGGGCACGCCTTCGGCCGCCGTCGCGAATTCGGTGTATCCCGTGTTCAGCGGTTATCTGTCGGCGCACACGTATCAGACGATCAGCGCGGGCGCGGCGTATAACATCGGCGCGCTGACGATCGGCGGCATCTATTCGAACATCGCGTTCAAGGGACTCGGCGATACGACGAGCGGCCCGAATCCCTCCGGCTATAGCGGCAATGCGACATTCAACAGCGCTGAACTGAACCTGAAGTATCAGCTGACGCCCGCACTGCTGATCGGCGCGGCGTATAGCTACACTGACGGCGGCAGTGTCTCGACTGCGACCGGTCGAAACGAAGGCGCGACTTATCATCAGGGCGAGATCGGCGTCGACTATTTTCTGTCGAAGCGTACTGACGTATATGCCATCGGCGTTTATCAGAAGGCGTCGGGCACGGATTCGCGCAATCGCGAGGCGGTAGCGTCGATCAATAACCAGAGCTCGCCGTCCAGCAACGATCATCAGGCGTTGATTCGCGTAGGCTTGCGCCACAAGTTTTAAAGCGGGATGGCAAGGACCTGAACACGCGCGCTCACGGCCTCGGCAAGAAGGCATGAGCGCGCGTTCATGCGACTGCGCCTTGAGCGCGTCGAGAACACTGATTGCTGGAGGAGATGAGGATGCAGCAGGGGAGCGAAGTGGAGGCAATTGAAAAACGCGTGATCAGAAAGGCGACGCTTCGTATTGTCCCTTTTCTGATTGCTTGTTATTTTTTTGCGTACCTGGATCGGGTGAATGTCGGGATTGCGTCGTTTCAGATGAACGACGATCTCGGACTCACTGCACAGGCGTTCGGCTTTGGCAGCGGAATATTTTTTCTCGGCTATTTTCTGTTCGAGGTTCCGAGCAATCTCCTGTTAGAACGTTTCGGAGCAAGACGCTGGATTGCGCGAATCATGATTACGTGGGGCGTACTGGCCGCCGCATCGATATTCGTGACGGGGCCGACATCGTTCGTCATCTTGCGCTTCTTGCTCGGCGCGGCGGAAGCGGGCTTTTATCCCGGCGTGATTCTCTACATCACTTACTTTTTTCCCGCTGCTTACCGGGGACGCGTGGTCGCGATCTTCACGACCGGCGTGCCCTTGTCGCTATTCCTGGGTTCCCCGGTTTCAACATTGCTGCTGGAAATGCACGGCTTTCTCGGCATGGCGGGATGGCGCTGGATGTTCCTGCTCGAAGCCATTCCTTCGGTGTTGCTGGGCATCGCGTGTCTTTGGGTATTGAGCGATCGTCCCGCGAAGGCGTCTTGGCTCGATGCGGATGAACTCAAATGGCTCGAACGCCGCCTCGCCGATGATCGCGCGACGCAACCCGATACGCCCTCGCGCTCGCTGCTGAAACTGCTGACGGACCCGAAAGTCCTCGCGTGTTCGTTCATCTACGCGAGCATTTCCGCCGCCGCCGTGGGTCTCGCCGTATGGCAGCCTCAGATCATCAAGTCGCACGGCCTGACCAATCTCGAAGCCGGCATGCTGAACGCCGTGCCTTACGGCGCGGCCGTCATCGCGATGCTCGTCTGGGGAAAGCGCTCCGATATCAGCGGCAACCGGCGCTTCTATACGCTCGCGCCGATGCTGCTCGTCAGCATTGCACTCGCGAGCGTGGGCGCGACGAGCAGCCTCGCGGTGACCATCGGATTGCTGTGCATCGCGCTCATGTCGATCTATTCGTTCAAGGGACCGTTCTGGGCGTTCGTGTACGAAAACTTCACACCGGGTGAAGCCGCCATCGTCCTCGCGCAAGTCAATGCGGTCGGCGGCCTCGGCAGCTTTCTCGGCTCGTGGCTCTTCGGCGTGGTGAAAGGAGCGACGGGAAGCTATGCGCTCGGTCTCATGCCGATCGTCGCGTTGACGGTCATCGGGTCATTGATGGTCTGCATGCTGGGCGGCGCATGGCGGCAGCAGCGGACCGCCGATGCCGCGAAATGATGGCGGAACACGTCTGAGCGTCAGGTCCTGAATATCTCTTCGAGATCGTTCAGCCCCGCAGCTCCCCCGGTCCCTTGCCGGTCCAACGCTTCAGCGCACGTCTGAAATTGGCCGTGTCGCTGAAGCCGAGCAGCATCGCGACGTCATCGGTGCTCATCTTCGTCGTCTTCAGATATTCGAGCGCGAGCGAGCGCCGCACGTCATCGACGATCGCGAGAAACGACGTGTCCTCCGCCTCCAGACGCCGACGCAAGGTGCGGGTCGTCATGTGCATCGATTCCGCGACCGTCTCCATGCCCGGAAAGACTCCGGGCGTGCTCATCAGGATCTGATACACCTCGCCCGATACGCCGCTGGAAATCTTCGCCTGCCCGATCAGACGGTCGCAGGTTTCCTGAAGCAGCGTGGCCGTGAGCTGGTGCGCGAGCTGCGGCTTGCGATCGAGTATCTCGCTGTCGTAAATGAGCTCGCACTGCTCCTGATCGAAATGGCACGGACAGCCGAGGTATTCCGGATAGATGTCCGCGTGCGCGGGCGCCGGATACGAGAAGCGCGCCATCATCGGCGGACACGCGCCGCCCGCGACATCCTGAAGGTGCGTGACATGCTGCGTGTACTGCTGCTCGATGACGAACTCGCGCAACTCGCGCGACGGACTCGTCACGAAGGCATCGGGGAAAGTCCAGACCATTCTGTCGGGATATTCGGTCCATTCGATCGCGACCATCGGCGTCGCGAGCCGGTGATACTTGACGCCCAGCTTGAAATAGTCACGCAGCGAAAGGCATGACATCAGCGCATAGCCGTACATGCCGTAAGCGGACAGATGCAGCTTCCCGCCGACCTTGAAGGGCGTCGCCGGATCGCACGACAACGACACCGCGTTCCTGCACACCGTCGCATATTGACCGATGGAGGTGAGCACGGACGCGTCCTGCAACGCATCGGCGCTGACGTCGGTTCCGCGCAAGCTCTCCTCCGGCGCAATGCCTTGTTCCGCCAGCACCTCCACCAGCGCGGCGATCTTGTAGGGCGCGTACATGCGCTCGTTGAGCGGTGGCCGGTTCGCCGTCATGCTTGTCCTCGCAGCATATTCACTATGTCCTCGCAGGACTTGCGCGTGTCCGAAAATGACCTTTCGGTCCGAATGCTATCCCAATAATATGACTGTCACAAGCCGCCGTCCGTCAGCGACGGCCGGTCGAAGCAGGCATGGAGACGAGGACAGCAAAGATGAGCAATACGGGCCGCAAGGTCATCATTTCATGCGCCGTGACGGGCGCGACACACGTACCGACCATGTCGGAACATTTGCCGATCACGCCGGCGCAAATC
Source organism: Caballeronia hypogeia (assembly GCF_001544875.2). GTDB lineage: Bacteria > Pseudomonadota > Gammaproteobacteria > Burkholderiales > Burkholderiaceae > Caballeronia > Caballeronia hypogeia. The sequence goes on along the minus strand of NZ_FCOA02000002.1, from coordinate 438,771 downwards.
CGCGATCAGGCGATCGAAGCGGCCGAGGCGGGCGCGGCGATCATTCATCTGCATGCCCGCGATCCTGTCGATGGCCGGCCGACGCCAAGCCCCGACCTGTTCCGCCAGTTCGTCCCTGCGATCGCCGAAGCGACGGATGCGGTGATCAACATCACGACGGGCGGCAGCACGCGCATGACGCTCGAAGAGCGGCTCGCCTATCCGTTGCAGGCGGCGCCCGAGATGTGCTCGCTCAACATGGGCTCGATGAACTTCTCGATTCATCCTCTCGCCGCGAAGGTTTCGTCGTGGCGCTACGACTGGGAGAAGAACTACGTGGAAGGCATGGAAGACATGATCTTCCGCAACACCTTCAAGGACATCCGGCACATCCTGCTGACGCTGGGAGACAAGGGCACGCGCTTCGAATTCGAATGTTATGACCTCGGGCACCTCTACAATCTCGCGCATTTCGTCGATCAGGGACTGGTCAAGCCGCCGTTCTTCATTCAGTCCGTCTTTGGGATTCTCGGCGGCGTGGGCGCGGACCCGGAGAACATGACCCTCATGCGCGCGACTGCGGATCGTCTGTTCGGGCGCGAGAACTATCACTTCTCGGTTCTGGGCGCGGGGCGTCATCAGATGCCGCTCGTCACCATGAGCGCCATTCTCGGCGGCAATGTGCGCGTCGGTCTGGAGGATAGCGTGTATATCGCCCGGGGCGTGAAGGCGGAATCGAACGCGCAGCAGGTGCGCAAGATCCGCCGCATTCTCGAAGAGCTTTCGTTCGAGATCGCCACGCCCGCCGATGCGCGCGCCATGCTCGGCCTCAAAGGGCGCGACAAGGTCACGCTCTGACGCTTACTGATCATTCGACCTGCGCCGCGATCGAAAAAACACAAGGGCAGCCGATTCAAACGGAGACAAACATGGACACTGCGAAATCACGAATCGACGCACTGCATCGCGCCGCCACGCAAACGGCGATGCTGCGTCTCATCCCGCTCATGTGCGCGATCTACTTCATGTCGTTCCTCGACCGCACGAATGTCGCGCTGGCGAAAGTGCAGCTCGCGGCCGACGTGGGCATCAGCGCGGCGGCATACGGGCTCGGCTCGGGCATCTTCTTCATCGGCTATGCGTTGCTGGAGGTGCCGAGCAATCTCGCCGCGCATCGCGTGGGACCGCGCCGCTGGATCGCGCGCATCGCGGTGAGCTGGGGCATTCTTTCCACCGCGATGATGTTCGTGCAGGGCGAATGGTCGTTCTATGCGCTGCGCGTTTTGCTGGGCATCGCCGAGGCGGGGCTGTTCCCGGCGCTCATGTACATGGTGACGCTCTGGTTCGCGCCGGAGGACCGGCCGATCGCGGTCGGCTGGATCTACACGGCGCCGGCGCTCGCGCTCGTGCTCGGCAATCCGGTCGGCGGCGCGCTGATGCAGCTGGGCGGCGTCGGCGGCCTGCACGGCTGGCAATGGATGTTCATGATCGAAGGCATTCCGAGCGTGATCGCAGGCATCGTGCTGTACTTCAAGCTGCCCGAGCGCCCGCGCGATGCGCGCTGGCTTTCCTCTGAAGAAGCAGAGGCCCTCGAAGCGCGCGCGGTGATCGATACGCACGGTCATCCGGAACTCACGTCGGCGGACTGGTTCGCGGCGCTCAAGCGGCCGACGACCGTGCTCATCGGCCTCATCTATTTTCTGAATCAGGTAGCCTTTGTCGGCCTGTACTTCTTCACGCCGGCGATCGTTCAGCAGATGCACGTCAAGACGCCGTTCATCGTCGGGCTGCTGTCGGCGAGCGTGGGTGTCGGCTTTCTGCTGGGCGTGCTGATCCTGCCGCGCATTCATCGTCGCTATGGCAATGACTGCGTGTATCTCGGCATACTGACGGCGGGGCTCGTGGCGGGCGCATGCGCGTTCATCGCCACCGCGAATCCCGCGGGCCGCATGGTGTTGCTGGCCGTCACGGCATTCTTCGGCGGCGGTGTGCTGCCCTCGTACTGGGCGATCGCGATGAAGCGGCTCCAGGGCATTCAGGCGGCTGCAGGACTCGCGTTCATCAATACGATCGGGCTGATCGGCGGATTCGTCGGACCATATCTGTTCGGCATGACGGAGACGTTCACCGGCCGCAGCGACTCGGGCTTTCTCGTGATCGTCGCGGCATCGGTGCTCGGACTTCTGCTCGTGCCGGTGTTCGCGAGAGCGATCAGACGCGAAGCGGGCGCATCGAACGCCATGGGCAACGGCAACGCAGCAGGCATGCAGTCGTGACTCACACAACGAAAGAGAACGAGACTATGAAACTGAAGAACAAAGTGGCAGTCGTGACAGGCGCGGGGCAGGGCATTGGCGCCGCGACCGCGTTGAAGTTCGCGCGGGAGGGCGCGGTGGTCGTCGCGTGCGACGTGAATCAGGCGTCGGTGAACGATGTCGTTTCGCAATGCCAGCAGGCAGGCGGCGAGGCGAGCGCGTTCTGCATCGACATGTCCGATCGCCGCAGTGTCGACGAGATGGTGGCCGCGGTGCTCGCGCGTCACGGCGGCGTGGATGTACTGGTCAACAACGCAGGCATCACGCGCGATGCGCGCCTGCAAAAGATGACGCTCGAACAGTTCGACGCGGTCATCGACGTGAATCTCCGCGCCGTGTTTCACGCGAGCCAGGCCGTCCTCGACGGCATGATCGCGCAAGCCTCGGGCGTGATTCTGAACGCGAGTTCTGTGGTGGGCATCTACGGCAACTATGGGCAGACCAACTACGCCGCCGCGAAGTTCGGCGTGATCGGCTTCACCAAGACATGGAGCCGCGAACTCGGGCCGAAGGGCATTCGCGTCAATGCGGTGGCGCCGGGCTTCATCGATACGCCGATTCTGTCGACCGTGCCCGGCGAGGTGCTCGACAAGATGCGCGCGCAGGTGCCGATCGGCCGCCTGGGCAAACCCGAAGAGATCGCCAACGTCTACGCGTTCCTCGCCAGCGACGAAGCCAGCTACATCAACGGCGCGGTGATCGAAGTATCGGGCGGCATGACGCTCTGACGTGTATCTGGATCGACGAACGAACATGAATGCATTCGAACTATTGACGCCGCAACCGGGCCTGCGCGTTCTGGTGACGGGCGCGGCGTCGGGCATCGGCGCGGGCATTGCCGAAGCTTTCCTGCAAGTGGGCGCGCAAGTTTTCATCTGCGATGTCGATGCCGCCGCCATCGACCGGTTCACGTCGAGGCATGCGTCGCTGCACGGCTGCGTGGCCGACGTCGGAGATTCGCATCAGGTGGACGCGGTCATCGAACGAACCCGCGAAGCGCTGGGCGGTCTCGACGTGCTCGTGAACAACGCTGGCATTTCGGGTCCCACGGGACCGGTCGAGGAACTCGATCCGGTTCAATGGGAGCGCACCGTCACGACCAACCTGAACAGCCAGTTCTATTTCCTGCGCAGGGCCGTGCCGTTGCTGAAGGAGACGTCCGAGCGCGCCAGCATCATCGCGATGTCGTCGGTGGCGGGCCGTCTCGGCTATGCGTTTCGCACGCCGTACGCGGCGACCAAGTGGGCGCTCGTCGGGCTCGCCAAGTCGCTCGCGATCGAACTGGGACCGAGCAACATTCGCGTCAACGCGATCCTGCCGGGCGTCGTGCAGGGAGAGCGCATGGACCGCGTGATCGCCGCGCGTGCGCAAGCGCTGGGCATTACGTTCGACGCGATGAAGGAGGAATACCTGAAGAAAATCTCGCTGCGGCGCATGGTGACCGTCGAGGACATCGCCGCGATGACGCTGTTCCTGACCTCTCCCGCAGCCGGCAACGTCACGGGCCAGGCGATCAGTGTGGACGGAAATGTCGAGTATCTTTGAGCATGGAAGTTGACCGACAAGTTGCGGTCCGCCTTCGCCCGTCGGCCGAAAGGGAACGTCTTTGTACCTGATGTCGATGCTGTCATTGTGACGGTCGATTCTTTGCTTATGCTTGACAGTAGGGCAGCGAGGCGGCCCGTGAATTGCGACATGCAAGTCATCGGCAGGTCACGCCCCGGGAAGTCGCGCAGACGACGGGAATGACCGGGAGGGGAGAGAAGCGGAGGACGAGATGGAACTTTCGGAAACTGTAGGGTCCCGCGATTTCACGGCGACGCTGGCGCTCAACGGGCTCCTTGTACTGAAGGAAGGTCATCGTGAAGTACTGCGAGGAACCTTGTGCGACGCGCTTGCCGCAGTGGGAGAGCGGCCCGAAATGGCGAATCTGGAAACGACCGTGGAGGACATGTTGCGCGCGTTCATCCGGGCGCATGCGCGTGTCACCTGAGGAAAACGTCTGCTGGACGCGAGATGGTACGGTCCCATTCAATGACCTTGAGTTGATCGCTTTGCGAACTTTTCCTCATTGAGCAGACAGATCCGGTCCGCAAGCGTTTCCTCAAGGTAGTCAATTCGCAAGGCAGGCTTATCGGACGCCTGGCGTCGTACCACGGCGCCGACGCCGGTTATCTCAACATGGACGACGCGATCCTGTTCGCCGGCGTCACATGGCCGCGCATGCAGGAAGGCAGCGCGTAACTTCGGTGGAATCAGTGTTTTCCCGTGCTTCCCGAAAAGCCTTTGACTTAATTAAATCAATTGATTTAATCTGCGTTCCATTGGCACCGCATCAACGGCCATCGGTTGCAATGGAGCGTTCTGACATGTCGAACAAGCAATCCCGACATCAACACGGATACAACGGCCCTCGCGTGCGCGACCTCAATCGCGCGCTCGTGCTCGAGGCCATCCGGCAGGAGCCGGGCATCGCCCGCGCCGACATCGCCGCAGCCACGAGACTCACCGCCGCGACCATCACGAATATCGTCGCGGCCCTTATTGGGGAGGGCGCGGTCGAAGAGTCGGTGGATCGCGAAGTGCGCACCACGGGGCAGCCCGTACGGAGCCTGCGCATCATCGCGGATTACGCGAGCACCATCGGCCTGCATTTCGATCACGAGTTCGCAACAGGCGTACTGGTCGATGTAGCCGGGAACGTCATTCATCAGGTCCGTCAGCAGTTGTCGGTCGAAGACCCGGAGCGCGCGGTCGGCGTCCTGGCAAAGATCCATGACTCGCTGTCCCGACATCCTCGTCGTGGCGGCAATCTGCTCGGCGTCGGCGTTTCGGTGATGGGCCCGATCGACAATCAGCGCGGGCTCGTCTGCCAGTCCGCCGAATATCCGGCCTGGCGCGAGTTCGGGTTCCGTGACGCGCTCGCGAAGCGCATCGACAGCGAGATTCACATCGAAAACAACGGCACTGCGGCGGGCCTGGGCGAATACTGGTTCGGCGACGGTCAGCGACTCGGCAGCTACATCCACGTTTTCATCGGCAACGGACTCGGCGGTGCGTTGCTCATGAACCGGCGCGCGGTGCGCGGCCTGACAGGCAACGGCTGCGAGATCGGACACGTGAACGCCTACAAGGACGGAAAGCCTTGTTTCTGCGGCGCGCGCGGGTGCCTCGAGACCGTCGTGTCGCTGCGAGGGCTCGCGCATGCGCTGGGCCGCGACCATGCCGGCGAACTCGATCTGTCCGCGCTCGGCGAACGCCCGAACAAAGCCCTCATGCAATGGATCGAACAGGCGGGCGCGGACCTCGGCAGGGTGCTGGCGAGCGTGTCGAACATCGTCGACGTAACCGACATCGTCATCAATGGAATGTTGCCGCCGGCGTTGCTCGGACAACTGATCGAGCGCGCGCGCTCATCGGCGGCGGAGTACGAGATGAACGGACGTCCCGGACGCCTCGCTCTTCATCGAGGTCGCGCGGACAGTGAAGTGTCGGCCGCGCTGGGGGCAGCCACCATGCCGCTCTATAGCAATCTGTTCTGAAGTTCACGCATTCGTCGCGGGCGGGCGGATTCGATTGATTCGTCATGCGAAATGACGCTCTCACCAAACAAGTACCATGACCAACACCGAATTGAACCTCGCCGGAAAATCCGGCTACATCCTGACGATGGGCGAAATCCTGGTCGAGATCATGGCCAGCGAACGCGGACAGTCGTTTCGCAGGCCCGGAACGCTCCTCGGTCCGTACGCGAGCGGCGCTCCGGCCATTTTCATCGACCAGGCCGCGAAATCGGGTGGCCGATGCGCGATGATCGGCTGCGTCGGCGACGACGACTTCGGGGCGCTCAATGTCGAGCGTTTGCGCACGGACGGCGTGGAAGTATCGGGAATCTCGGTTGTCGAGGCCGCGACCACGGGGAGCGCCTTCGTCACCTACCGCGACGATGGCGATCGCGACTTCGTCTACAACATCACGAACAGCGCTTCCGTTTTCCTTTCGGCGAAGCGACTCAACAAGGACCTGCTGAAGCAGGCCGCGCATTTCCATGTGATGGGCTCATCGCTTTTCTCCCCGTCGATCATCGACGCGATGAAGAAGGCTGTCGAGACCGTGAAGGCGAACGGCGGCACGGTGAGCTTCGATCCGAACGTCCGGAAGGAAATGTTGCGCATACCCGAAATGAAAGGCGCGCTCGACTTCATTCTCGACTACACCGATATCTTTCTGCCGAGCGGTCATGAAGTCATGCTGCTGACGAGCGCGACCGACGAAAAAGGCGCCATCGATGAACTGCTCGAACGCGGTGTGCGCGAGATCGTGGTGAAACGCGGCAAGGACGGATGCAGTCACTTCAACGGAAAGGCCGAACTTCATCTTGCCGCCTTGCCAGTGCAGGAAATCGACCCGACCGGCGCGGGAGATTGTTTCGGCGGCGCGTATATCGCCTGTCGTTCTCAGGGGCTGAGCATCGAGCAGTCCTTGAAGTATGCGATCGCGGCCGGCGCGCGCGCCGTGACGTTTCGCGGACCCATGGAAGGAACCGCGACCCTGGCTCAGCTCGACGAATTCGTCGCAACCCTTTCGGAGTAGTTCGATGGCTAACGTGGTATCCCGCCTCTCGGGTGACGAAGGCGCAGCAAGCAAACTCAGAGGTATCTATTCGATCTGCTCGGCGCAACCGTGGGTACTGGAAGCGGCGATGAAGCAGGCGCTCGACGACGATACGCCGCTTCTGATCGAATCGACGTCCAACCAGGTCGACCAGTATGGCGGCTACACCGGCATGAAGCCCGCCGATTTCGTGCGCTTCGTCCATCTGATCGCGGACCGCGCTGGCTTGCCGCGCGCGCGGCTGATTCTCGGCGGCGATCACCTCGGGCCGAACGCGTGGCGCAACCTGCCCGCAGAAGAAGCCATGCAACGCGCGGCGGCGCTCATCGACGCTTACGTGTCGGCAGGATTCACCAAGATTCATCTGGATACCAGCATGAGTTGCGCGGGCGATCCCGCGCGCCTCTCGGACGATGTTGTCGCCGAACGTGCGTCATATCTGTGCGCGATCGCCGAGGCCGCGGCCGAACGCGAAGGCAAGCCCCAAAGGCCCGTCTATATCATCGGAACCGAGGTTCCCGTTCCCGGCGGAGCGGCCGAGGAACTGGAAGCCATCGAGGTGACCGGTCCGGATGCGGCGCTGAACACGGTCGCCGTCCATCGCAACGCGTGGCGCGCGCGCGGACTCGATGAAGCGTGGGAACGCGTGATCGCTCTCGTCGTGCAGCCCGGCGTGGAGTTCGATCACACAAAGGTCTTCGACTACGACCCCGAGCTGGCTGCGAAGCTTTCCGCGGTGCTCGACGAGTTGCCCGGCATGGTCTTCGAAGCCCATTCCACCGATTACCAGAAGCCGGAAGCGCTCGCGTCGCTCGTGCGGGACGGGTTCGCGATTCTCAAGGTCGGCCCCGGCGTTTCCTTTGCCTTGCGCGAAGCGCTTTATGCGCTCGCGGACATCGAAACCGAACTCGTCGCGTCCGGAGCCAGATCCAATCTCCGCGAGGTGGTGGAGAAGGTGATGCTGTCGAAGCCTGGCAACTGGGAGAAGTATTACCACGGCGACGACCGCCAGAAACGACTGCTCAGGACCTACAGTTACAGCGACCGCGTTCGTTACTACTGGAAGGATGCGGAGATCGATTCGGCAGTGCAAAAGCTCATCGACAATCTCGCGAGCATTGCGCTTCCGGAAAATGTGCTCAGCCGTTACATGCCCGAGCAGTACTGGCAATTCAGGCGCGGGCTGATCGACGCATCGCCGATGAGCCTCATCCAGAGCAGGATTCGCGAAGTGATCGGCGCATACGCCGCGGCTTGCCGGGCGTAATCTGGTTATGGCTGGAAATTTTTAAATATCGATCGGATAAATGATAAGGATGTCGAAAGACATTCAAGTCAAGGAGGTTCAAGATGAAACTGAAGGACAAGATTGCCGTCGTCAGCGGCGGCGCAACGGGCATCGGTGAGGCGGTGGTGCGCAGATATCTCCGCGAAGGCGCAAAGGTGACCGTCGTTGATGTGAGGCCGAAGTCCGAACTTGAGACGACCTATGGCGACGCAGACGCGGACCGATTGCTGCTGCTTCAGGCGGACGTCACGAAGCGCGAAAGCATCGAGGAAGTCGTCGGGTCGACGGTCGAGCGGTTCGGGTGCATCGATATCCTGTTCAACAACGCCGCAATCTTCGATATGCGTCCGTTGCTCGAAGAGTCGTGGGAAATTTTCGACCGCGTCTTCGCCGTCAACGTGAAGGGCATGTTCTTTCTGATGCAGCGCGTGGCGCAACAGATGGTCGAGCAGGGCGGCGGCGGAAAGATCATCAACATGGCGTCTCAGGCCGGCCGGCGCGGTGAAGCGCTGGTGTCGCACTACTGTGCGAGCAAGGCTGCGGTCATCAGCTATACGCAGTCCGCGGCGCTCGCCCTTGCGCCTCATCGCATCAATGTTAATGGCATCGCGCCGGGCGTCATCGACACGCCGATGTGGAAGGACGTCGATGCGCTCTTCGCGCGCTACGAGAACCGCCCCATCGGCGAAAAGAAGCGGCTCGTAGGCGAGGCGGTGCCGCTCGGACGCATGGGACGGCCCGACGAACTGACCGGAGCGGCGGTCTTTCTGGCGTCCGCAGATGCGGACTACATCACCGCCCAGACGCTCAATGTGGACGGCGGTAACTGGATGAGCTGAGTTTGGGCCGGCATCGGCCGGCATCGCGCGGACGCGCAAATCGAAGTGAATAAACGAATGGAGACTCTCATGAAGATGAAATCCCCGACGCGTCGCGCGTCGCTTTGCAAAGTTGCGCTCGCGGGCTTCTCGGTTTGCGCGGCGCAACTCGCCAGTGCGGCGAACGTGACCATCGCCACGCTCAACAATCCTGACATGCTGGAACTCAAGAAGCTCTCGGCCAGCTTCGAGAAGGCGAATCCGGATATCAAGCTGAACTGGGTGATTCTCGAAGAAAACGTGCTGCGTCAGCGAGCGACGACCGATATCACGACCAACAGCGGCCAGTTCGACGTGGTCGCCATCGGCACGTACGAGGCGCCGCAGTGGGGCAAACGCGGCTGGCTCGTGCCGATGAACAATCTCCCCGCCGATTACGATCTCGACGACGTCGTGAAGACCGCTCGCGATGGGCTGTCCTACAACGGCCAGCTCTATGCATTGCCGTTCTACGTCGAGAGCTCCATGACGTTTTATCGCAAGGACCTGTTTCAGGCGGCGGGTCTCAAGATGCCCGATCAGCCGACCTACGATCAGATCAAACAGTTCGCCGACAAGCTCACCGACAAGTCCAAGGGTCAATATGGCATCTGCCTGCGTGGAAAGGCGGGGTGGGGCGAAAACATGGCGTACGTGTCGACCGTGGTGAATACCTACGGCGGACGATGGTTCGACGAGAACTGGAAGGCCCAGATCGACACTCCGGAATGGCACAAGGCGATCAGCTTCTACGCGGACCTGCTCAAGAACGACGGGCCGCCCGGAGCGAGCTCGAACGGCTTCAACGAGAATCTCACACTGATGTCGTCCGGCAAATGCGCGATGTGGATCGACGCGACGGTCGCCGCGGGCATGCTCTACAACAAGTCGCAGTCGCAGGTGGCGGACAAGATCGGTTTTGCCGCGGCACCGGTCGCGGTTACGCCGAAAGGCTCGCACTGGCTGTGGTCGTGGTCGCTCGCGATTCCGAAAACGTCGAAGTCGCAGGATGCCGCGAAGAAGTTCGTGACCTGGGCGACGTCGAAACAGTACATCGAGATGGTCGGAAAGGATGAGGGCTGGGCGTCTGTTCCGCCTGGAACGCGCAAGTCGACTTATGCGCGTCCCGAGTACAAGCAGGCTGCGCCGTTTGGCGATTTCGTGCTGAAAGCGATCGAATCTGCCGACCCGAACGATTCATCGATCAAAAAGGTGCCTTATAGCGGGGTGCAGTTCGTCGGCATCCCCGAGTTCCAGTCGTTCGGCACCGTCGTGGGACAGGCGATCGCGGGCGTCGTCGCCGGGCAAACCAGTGTCGATGCGGCGCTGAAGTCGGGCAACGCCGCCGCGGATCGGGCGGTGAAACAGGCGGGTTATCAGAAGTAGAGATTGTGCCGGGCGCGGACCGTGTCGGGGATGCGGTCCGCGAACGGGATTTTGGTGTCGCGGTGTTCGGGGGATGGATCATTATTGACATAATACAAATTAGCGTCGGTTTCGGTATTGATATGAAGATACCAAAACCCGCAAACGCAGGCCGCGAGCGCGCTCATCCGCAACTCGCGACCATCCACGCTCAACCGCGCTCAGCCACAAATCCCCCAAAGAACGCCCGCGCATTCGCCTCCAGACTTTCCAGGTGATAGCCGCCTTCCTGCACGATCACCGAAGGCAAGCGCAGCGCACCGACTGTCTCGCCCAGCCGTCCGAATCCTTCGGTCGTCACGGCGACCTGCGCCTGCGGATCGTCCTTGTAGATATCGAATCCCAGCGCCAGCACCAGTGCATCCGGTTCGAAGCGCTTCAGCACGCCCAACGCGTCATCGAGCTTCTCGAAGAACACGCCTTCCGATGAACCATGCGGCATCGGCAGGTTGACGTTGAAACCATCGCCCGCGCCCGCGCCGCGTTCCTCCTCGTAACCGGCGACGACCGGATAGAAGTTCGTCGGATCGCCGTGAATCGAGATGTACAGTACGTCGTCGCGTCCGTAGAAGATTTCCTGCACGCCCTGACCGTGATGCATGTCGGTGTCGAGAATCGCGACGCGCTTGAACTTGCCGCGCAGCGCCTGCGCCGCGATCGCCGCGTTGTTGAGATAGCAGAAGCCGCCCGCTGCATCCGCACGCGCATGATGGCCCGGCGGACGGCACAGCGCATACGTCTCGCGCGCGCCACCGCTCACCGCATACGCCGCGGCCAGCGCACTTTGCGCCGACCAGTACGCCGAACGCCACGTATTCGCGCCAACGGGACAACTTCCATCGGCGAGATAGCGCGCCGCCTTCGCGAGAATTCCGCGAAGCGGATTGGGATCGCGCACGAAAATGTTCGACATGATTTCGTCGCCCCAGTCATCGGGCATCTTCTTCCACTCGCGATGACCTTCCTCCAGAAAGCGCAGATAGTTCATGTCGTGCACGGCGGCGATCGCGGCCGTGCCGTGATCGCCGGGTGCGATCACGTCGAAATCCAGCGACTTCGCCGCGGCCACCAGCCGCGCCGCGCGCTCGGGCACTTCCTGCGGCGCGCGCATCTGTCCGCGCGACATATAACTGCGCGGATGATGCAGCAGTTGTTCGGGGTGAAAGTAGGTTTTCATCTGGATTCCTTTATTGCGCATCCACGGTGGCCGCGACGCCCGCGCGCGCGAGCACCGCTTTCAGCAGCACGTTCGCGCCGCGCGTGACGTCCTCCGGCAGCGCGTCTTCGGCTTCGTTGTGCGAGAGGCCATCGACGCACGGTATGAACACCATCGCCGTCGGACAATGGCGCGCGAGATGAATCGCATCGTGGCCGGCGCCGCTCACGATCCGCTCGTTCGAATAGCCCAACGCATCGACCGCTTGCGCGACCAGCGCGACGCAATCCGCATCGAACGGTGTCGCGGGACTGCGCCAGTAAGTCTCGACCGATACCGTTACGCCGCGCGCTTTCGCGACGCCGGCGAATGCGGCGCGCAGGTCGCGCTCCATCGCATCGACTTCGCTGTCGTCGTGATGGCGCAGATCGACGGTGAACGCGACCTGCCCCGCGATCGTATTGCGCGATGCATTCGCAATGTCCACTTGCCCGACGGTCACGAGCCCGCGCGGCGCATGGCTTTCGACGATGCGCTCCAGTTCCAGCGCCATCGAAGCGGCGGCGAAGTACGCGTCCTTGCGATACGGCATCGGCGTGGTGCCCGCATGCGCGGCGATGCCCGTCACGGTGACGTCGAGCCAGCGGATCGCCTGTCCGCCCGTCACGATGCCGATGGTCGTGCCGTTCGCCTCCAGCACCGGCCCCTGCTCGATATGCGCCTCGAAATACGCATCGATCTGCTGGCCACTCACCGCGCGCGTGCCGCGATAACCGCTTTGCGTGAGCGCATCCGCAAGCGTGATGCCTTGCGCGTCACGCTTGGCCAATGCTTCATCGAGCGAGGTCGCGCCGGTGAACACCGCCGAGCCGAGCATCGCCGGCGTGAAGCGCGCACCCTCTTCGTTCGTCCATGACACGATCTCGATCGGCTTCTCCGTGACGATGCCCGCGTCGTTCAACGCGCGCACCAGTTCCAGCGCGGCGAGCACGCCATAGACGCCGTCGAAGCGACCGCCTTCCGGTTGCGTGTCGAGATGACTGCCGATCAGAACCGGCGGCGCGTCCTTGTCCGCACCTTCGCGACGCGCAAACAGGTTGCCGATTTCATCGACGGAAACCGTCATGTCCGCGTCGCGGCACCATTGCGCGAAAATCTCGCGGCCACGTGCGTCGTCTTCGGTCAACGCGAGACGGCGCACGCCGCCTTTCGCCGTCGCGCCAATCGCGGCCATGTCCATCAGGCTGCGCCAGAGACGCGCGCCATCGATTTGCAGCAGGTCTTTCATGTGCTTTTCCATAAGGTTCGAATTCACATCGCGCCGACGGATTCGGCCTGTTCCACATGGGTCGCGCGGCGCGCATCGAGCGCCACGATGCAAACCAGCGATACCCCCGCGAGGCACGTATAGAACACGGCGAGGGGCCACCATTGCCCCGTGTAGCGATGCGCGAGCCACGTGCCGACGAGCGGCGTCAGTCCGCCCGCGATCGCGCCGCACACCTGATACGCGAGCGAGATGCCCGAGTAGCGCACGCGCGTCGGGAACACGCCGGAGACGAAGCCCGCGATCACAGAATAGAAGCTCGCCATGCAGATCACCGCGATCGCGATGCCGATCACCATGGGCACAGCGGAGCCGCTCTGCACGAGCACGAACATCGGATACGGCGAGATCATCGCGAGCAAGGCCGTGAGCTTGAGGAAGCGTGCGCCGCCCATGCGTTCCGCGAGCCACGCCGCGACCGGCTGCGAGAGCAACTGGATGATCGCGACGGCGAACAGGCAGTCGAGAATCAGCGAGCGCGTGACGCCGACATACTGCGTCGTGTACGCGATCATGAAGGTGTTCGTGAAATACACGCCCGCAATGCCGATGGTGTTCGCGCCGATGCACAGCAGCACGAGCCCCCACGCGGAACTGAAGACTTCGGCGATCGGCAGCTTGGCCGTGCGGTTCGATTCCTTCACGCGCTGGAATTCGGGCGATTCGTTCACGCCCAGCCGGATCACGATACCGACGATCAGCAGCATGGAGCTCGCGAGAAACGGCACGCGCCAGCCCCAGGATATGAAGTCGGCCTTGTCCATCGCGGTCACCGCGCGGAACGCGATCAGCGAAAGAATCAGCCCGGCGGGACTGCCGAGCTGCGCGAACGACGCGAAAAAGGTGCGGCGTCCCTCGGGCGCGTGTTCGCCCGCCATCAGCACCGCGCCGCCCCACTCGCCGCCGACCGCAATCCCCTGCACCACGCGCAGCAGCACGAGCAGCACGGGCGCGAGCATGCCGACCTTCGAGTAATCGGGCAGCAAGCCGACGCCGACGGTGGCTGCGCCCATCATCATCAGCGTGGTCATCAGCGCTTTTTTCCGGCCGACGCGGTCGCCGAGATGGCCGAACACGATGCCGCCCAGCGGCCGCGCGAAAAAGCCCACGGCGAACGTGGCGAACGAAGCCATGGTGCTGACGAACCTGTCGCCCGACGGAAAGTACAGTTCGCCGAAGACGAGCGCGGCGGCGGTTGCGTAGATATAGAAGTCGTACCACTCGATCATCGTGCCGATGAAGGCCGCGGTCGCGGCGCGTCCTGGCTGACGGGTATTGACGATGGCTTGAGTCATGCTGGCTCCGATGCACTTTCGAGTGCGTTGACGGTCGATACGCGTCTTTATCGTCAGCCATAAAACATTAGTCAAATTTCGAGTTATTATTCAGCGCATAAATTCAACTAATACCTTGCCGACACGACCCAACGGATGCGCCCCGAGATCGCCCGCTTTGTGAACGACCGGCTCGACTGGAATCTGCTGCGCACCTTTCTGGTGATCATGCAGGAGCGCAGTCTGAGCCGCGCCGCCGCGCGTCTGTACGTGACCCAGCCGGCGGTGAGCCAGGCGCTGCGGCGGCTGGAGGAAACGCTGGAGCGCAAGCTGATCGAGCGGCGCGGCCCCTACTTCGCGCCGACCCAGGCGGGCGAAGAGGTCTACCGGATCGCGAGCGACATCTACGGCAATATCTCGCGCCTCGAAACCGAACTCGACGACCGCACAGAGGATATCAACGGCTCGATTCGTCTGCTTACGATCAGCCGCATCGAGTCACCCGTGTATGACGAATTCCTCGCGGAATTTCATCGCGCGTATCCGCGCATCGACTTGCAGATCGAGGTGATGCGCTCGTCGGACATCATTTCGTCGCTGTTGCAGAAGACCGCGACGGCGGGCCTGGGGCTGTGCCGCACGCCGCACGACAAGCTCGAAATGCGCTGCTTCCTGCGGCAGCGCTACGCGATTTTCTGCGGCCGGCATCATCGGCTGTTCGGGAAATCGTCGCTGACCATGGACGATCTGCTTGCAGAAAACTTCGTCTCGTTCACGAGCGATCAGATCGGCGACAGCCTCTCGCCGCTCACCGTGTTCCGCGATCAGAAAGGTTTCACGGGGCGCATCGTGGCGTCGTCGCCGAGTCTGGACGAAGTGCGCCGGCTGATTTTCGCGGGATATGGCATTGGCTGCCTGCCGGAGCACATCGTGCGCGACGACATCGCGCAGCAGCGTCTGTGGCGGCTGCCGCCGGAGGATGGGCTTGTCGATGTCGACGTGCATCTGCTGTGGCATCGCGACCGCAAGATGAACGCCGCCGATCACGCGTTTCTCGACAGCATGGAGCGCTGCATGCGGCGCTATGCGCTCGCGGAACGGCTGGGCAAGTAGTCGTCGGGCGCGTTAGCCTTGCGCGCATTCGGCGCGCGTCACCGCGTGTCCTACCATCAGACCGAAATCGTAGGCGCGTTCGAGCGCGCGGCCGATATCTTCCACGCGGCACATGCGGAAATCCGCGCTGGGTTTGCCGACCGGATCGAACGAGTGAATGCCGAGTTCGTCGTGAGCGATCGTCAGCAGAGGTTCCAGGTGCGCGTCCATGTTGTTGCGATAGGTCATGATTTGTGCTCCCAAGACTTGCGTTTCAATAGGTAAAAGCTTAGTGCGAGCTCAACGGGAGCGATGCGACTGATCGACGCGAATCAAAAGTCATATCTGGTAACGGAGCGTTTCATAACGCGAATCGATGGTAATGTCTCGCGCGTTTCTAGACTTAATCGCCCGTATGTTCTATTCGTTGAGCGAAGCACGGAGCCGTTGCCTATGATTGAGCACAGGCCTCTTCCATGGCTCGCGCCCCGCGCTGTCCAGCACGTCCTGGGTATCGACCTCAAACCGTCAACGGACAAGGAGTCGTTCCGATGAAAGCTCCTCAGCGTCTGGCACGGATCGAACTGCTGGCGCCGCTCTCCGGCGTCATGGTGCCGATCGAAACCGTGCCCGATCCGGTTTTCGCACAGAAAATGGTCGGTGACGGTGTGTCGATCGATCCGATTTCCTCGGAACTGCTCTCCCCGCTCGCCGGCAAGGTCACGCAACTGCATCGCGCGGCGCACGCCGCCACGGTGACGAGCGAGGACGGGCTGCAGGTGCTCATCCATATCGGGCTCGACACCGTCACGCTGCGCGGCGAAGGCTTCACGCCGCTGGTGAACGAAGGCGACACGGTCAAGGCGGGTCAGCCGCTGATCTGCTTCGATTCGCTGTTCGTCGGCGAGCGCGCGCTCAGCCTGCTCACCCAAATGGTGATCGCGAACGGCGAGCTCGTGACGCGCTACCTGCCCGCGACGGGCGTCGTCTCGGCGGGCCGCGACGTGGCGCTGACGGTGGAATTCGTCGGTGCGGCCCGCGACGAAGCGAGTGGCGGCGCGGCCGGCGCGGTTCTCTCCGACGAAGTCGAGCTGCCGAATCCGCAGGGCCTGCACGCGCGGCCCGCTGCGGTGTTCGCTGCCGAAGCGAAGAAGTACAAGTCCGATATCCGCGTCGTACGCGGCAGCGACACGGCGAACGCGAAGTCGGTCGTGGCGCTGATGGCGCTCGCGACGAAGTTCGGCGACAGGGTGCACGTCGAGGCCGCCGGTCCCGATGCGGCCGAAGCCGCCGCGGCGCTCGCGCGCCTTCTCGCGTCCGGCTCGGGCGAGAAGCCCGGCGATGCGCCCGCGCCCGCCGCGCCCACAGCGGAAGCGGCCGTCGTGCAGCGCAGCACGCCCGCCGATGCGAACGAGTTCACCGGCGTTTCCGCTTCCCCGGGGCTCGCGGTCGGCCGGGTCGTACAGTTCCGCCAGGAAGTCATCGACGTGGCCGAATTGGGCGAGTCACCTCAGCGTGAGCGCGCGCGGCTCGAAACAGCGCGCCATGAAGCGCGGCAGCAGATCGAGGCGCTCAAGGCGAAGCTCACCGATCCGTCAAAGGCGCAGATTCTCGACGCGCATCTCGAACTCCTCGACGATCCCGATCTCAACGACGCCGCGATCGCCGGCATCAGCGAGGGCAAGAGCGCAGGCTTCGCGTGGCGCGGCGCCTTCGAGACGCAGGCGGGCACGCTCGAAAAAGTCGACAACGCGCTTTTGCGCGAGCGCGCCGGCGATATCCGCGATGTCGGCCGCCGCGTGCTGGCCTTGCTCGCGGGCGTGAAGCAGGCGCGCATCGAGGTGCCCGACGAATCGATCCTGATCGCGGAGGAGCTGTCGCCTTCGGATACCGCATCGCTCGACCGGAGCAAGGTGCTCGGCTTCTGCACGACCACCGGCGGCGCGACGAGCCACGTCGCGATTCTCGCGCGCTCGCTCGGCATCCCTGCGATCTGCGGCATAGACGAAGACGCGTTGCAGTTGCCCGACGGCACGCTCGTCGTGCTCGACGGCTCGCACGGCAGCTTGCGGCGCAATCCGAACGCGGACGAGCTGCGGAAGGCGCGCGAGCGCATCGAGCGGCAGACGGCCAAACGCGCGGAAGAAAAGACCGCCGCGAGCAAGCAAGCCGTGACCGCCGACGGTCATCGTGTCGAAGTGGTCGCGAACATCCGCAATGCGCAGGAAGCGCGCGATGCGGTCGCGGCGGGCGCCGAAGGCGTGGGCCTGTTGCGCTCCGAGTTCCTGTTCGACAACCGCGACACCGCGCCCTCCGAGGACGAACAGGCGGCCGAATATTGCGCCGTGGCCGAAGCGCTGGGGCGCGAACGTCCGCTGGTCGTGCGCACGCTCGATGTCGGCGGCGACAAGCCGCTCTCCTACATGCCGCTGCCGAAGGAAGACAACCCGTTCCTCGGTCTGCGCGGCGTGCGCGTGAGTCTCGATCGTCCCGACATTTTCCGCACGCAGTTGCGCGCGATCCTGCGGGCCGCGCCCATCGGCAATCTGCATGTGATGTTTCCGATGGTCGCCTCCATCGAAGAAGTGCGCGCGGCGAAGAAGCTGTTGCAGGAAGAAGCAGGCGAGCGCATGGCGAGCGTGAAAGTGGGCGTGATGATCGAAGTGCCTTCCGCCGCGCTGATCGCGGAGCCGCTTGCGCGCGAGGTCGATTTCTTTTCCATCGGTACGAACGATCTGACGCAATACACGGTCGCGATGGATCGCGGTCATCCGAAGCTCGCGAAGCAGGCGGACGCGTTGCATCCGGCGGTGCTGCGGCTGATCGGCATGACCGTCGATGGCGCGCACAAGCACGGCAAGTGGGTGGGCGTGTGCGGCGGCATCGCCTCGGATGCGATGGCGGTGCCGGTGCTCGTCGGGCTCGGTATCGATGAACTGTCGGTCAGCGTGCCCGCCGTCGGTTCGATCAAGGCGCAGCTCGCGCGACTCACGATGGACGAGGCGCGCGCGCTCGCGGCAAAGGTAATCACGCTCGGCACGGCCGCGGAAGTGCGCGCCCTGCTCGCCCCGTACGCGGAATAAGGGGAAAACCCGTCATGTTCAAGAACGCTTTCGGCGTGGTGCAGAAAGTCGGCAAATCGTTGATGCTGCCGGTTGCGGTGCTCCCTGTTGCCGGCCTGCTGCTCGGCCTCGGCGCGACCGATTTCCACGGCTACGTGCCGGCTATCGTGCTCGCCTTGATGAAAAACGCGGGCGACGTGATCTTCGGCAATCTGCCGCTCATCTTCGCGATCGGCGTCGCGCTCGGCTTCACGGAGAACGACGGCGTCTCGGGCATTGCCGCGACCATCGGCTATCTCGTGATGACGGCGACGCTCGGCGTGATCGCGAAGCTCGAAGGCGTCGAGCCTGACATGATCATGGGCATTCCGTCGATCCAGACGGGGGTGTTCGGTGGCATTCTCGCGGGCGGCCTCGCGGCGTGGATGTTCAATCGCTATTACCGCATCACGCTGCCGGCTTATCTCGGCTTCTTCGCGGGCAAGCGCTTCGTGCCGATCGTTACGGCCATCGGCTCGATCGTGCTCGGCGCGATTCTCTCCGTGGTGTGGCCGCCGATCGGCGGCGTCATCAAGGCGTTCTCGCAATGGGCGGCGGTTTCCGATCCGCGCACGGCGGCGACCGTTTATGGCTTCGTCGAACGTCTGCTGATTCCGTTCGGCCTTCATCACATCTGGAACGTGCCGTTCTTCTTCGAGGCGGGCAGCTTCCTCGATCCGACGACCGGCAAGGTCGTGCACGGCGACATCAACCGCTTCTTCGCGGGCGATCCGACCGCGGGGATTCTGTCGGGCGCGTTCCTGTTCAAGATGTTCGGCCTGCCCGCCGCGGCCATCGCGATCTGGCATTGCGCGAAGCCGGAGAAGAAAGTGGCGGTCGGCGGCATGATGGTGTCGGCGGCGCTGACCTCGTTCCTCACGGGCATCACAGAGCCGATCGAGTTCGCGTTTCTGTTCGTCGCGCCCGTGCTGTATTTCATTCACGCGTGTCTGGCGGCGTCGGCGCAGTTCGTCGCGAATACGCTGAACATGCACATGGGCTTCACGTTCTCGCAGGGCGCGATCGACTTTCTGATGTTCAACCTGATCGGCAACAAGGCGACGCACGCGTGGTATGTGTTCATCCTCGGGCCGATTTATGCGGGCATCTACTATTGCGTGTTCCGCTTCGTGATCAGCCGGTTCAATCTGAAGACGCCGGGACGCGAGGACGATACGGTGGCGGCGCCGGTGATCAGCTCGGGCGTCGGCGGACGTTCGCGCGATCTCGTGCTCGCGTTCGGCGGACGCTCGAACATCAAGAGTCTCGATGCGTGCATTACGCGCTTGCGCATTACGGTGAACGATCCGGCGCTCGTCGATGATGCAAGGTTGAAGGCGCTCGGCGCAGCGGGCGTGGTGCGCGTCGGCAATGGCGTGCAGGCGATCTTCGGACCGCTGTCGGAGAACATGAAGACCGACATGCAGGACTATCTGAAGACGGCGGGTAGCGACGCGGATCTTCCGGTGGCGGGTGCGGCTGCGGCGCCTGCGACCGAGACGCAACCGGCGGCTGCGCCTGCGGCGCCTGTGGCGGATAGTGCGCAGCAGTCCGCGCGCGCGGAGAAGATTCGCGCGGCGCTCGGCGGTGCGGCGAACATCCTCAAGCTGGAGCCGCGGGCAGCGACACGGTTACGAGTCGCGTTGGGTGACGTGGCGCGCCTGAACGCGGACGCATTGCAGGCAGCCGGCGTGCCCGCGACGCAACTGCTCGCCAATGGCGAAGTCGATCTGATCGTCGGACTGGATGCGGCGGGGATTGCGGGCGCGATGCGGTGAACTCGATCGTCAGGCCGCCACATTCCCTGTGCGCGGCCGCTCGATCACGTAGTAGACAACACAACCCGCCACCACGCCCCAGAACGCCGCGCCCACGCCGAGCAAGGTCACGTCGCTCAGCGTGACCACGAACACGATCATCGCGCTCAGCGGCAGCGCCGACCGAAACGCGCTGACGAAGGCCTTTTCCAGCACGCCCATCATCGCGAGTCCGGCGAGGATCGCGATGTACGCGCCCGGCAGGCTCGTCAGCAGAAACACATAAGCCGTCGCGAACACGCCGATCGCGACGCAAATCACGCCCGCGAGCAACGCGCCGATGTAATGCCGCCCATGCTCGCCGCCCGACACGAGAATCGCGTTGCTCGGCCCCGCCAGCACCGAAGGGCAGCCGCCGAACGGCGCCGTGATCGCGGTCAGCACGCCGCTGTAGATCGTCACCAGCCGCAGCGACGTCCGATACCCCGACGCGCGTGTCACCGCGATGCCCTGCGCGTTCTGCACGAAGAGCACGGTGATGAGCATCGGCAGCAGCAGTTGCGAGATCGCGTGAATGTCGAAGCGCGGCGCGACGAGCGCGGGCGTGGCGGTCCAGGCGCCGCCCGTGTGTCCTGGCAACTGAAAGCCCGTCGCGAAGAGCATGGCCGCGCCCGTCAGCATCGCGCCGATAAGCGGCGGCACGGGCGCCGCGCGACGCCGTTCAAGCCACATCAAGCCGAAGAACGCCAGCAGCATGCCCGTGCCGATGAGCGGCGCGGCCACGGTCGAATGCACGACCGCCAGCACGTATTTGATGAAGAGCCCGGCGATCATCGCCATGACGATGGGCATCGGCACCCACCGGTCGAGCACGGCGACGAGGTTGGTCACGCCGAGCACGAGCAGCACCGCCGCGCACACGAGATACGTGCCCACCGCCGCTCCGAAACCGTACTGCGCGATCACCGGCGCGGCGAGCACCGCCCCTGGAATGGTCCACAAGAAGAGCAACGGCTGACGCGTTTTCCAACTGATCGCGATGCTCGCGAGCCCGTTTATACCGATCGACGCGAACAGCCACGACGATGTCTGCGCGAAGCTCAAGCCCCCTTCGCGCGACGCCGCGATGATGATCGCGACCGGTCCCGTCGCGGAGAAGCTCATGCTCGCGAACGCGAGCGAGAGATACAGAAGCCACGACCGGCCGATGCCGGTATCGGATGCGCCATCAACAGACATGGAAAGCACTCAGTCGGATGCGATCCCGCGCACAATGAAACGCGGAACCGCGTCGGATGAAAAACTCGGGCGTCAATGCGCGGCCGACGCTTCGGCATGCACGGGCGCACGCCACATCAGACCGATGATCAAGCCGAGCACGCAAAGCGCGCAAATGTACCATGCGGGCGCCATCGTGATGCCCTGCCGTCCGACCAGGAACGACGCGATCGCAGGCGCGGTGCCGCCGAAAATCGCATACGCGGTGTTATACGAGAGCGCGAATCCCGTGAAGCGCACTTCAGGCGGAAAGCTCTTGACGATGATGTACGGCCCGAGCGTGATGGTGCCGATGAGAAAGCCGCCGGCGATATACAGCGCCCACACCGACTGGCTGCCCGCGCTCAGGCTCATGTAGAACGCGCCGCAGACCAGCAGCATCGCGACGCTGCCAATCGCATACGCGCGCCCGCCGCCGATCTTGTCGGCCGCCCAGCCCGCGAACGTGCTGCCGAGAATCAGGCCGAAGATCGACCACGAGTTGTTGGTGAAAACATCCTTCGGCGCGAAGTGAAACTGCGCTTGCAGGAAGGTCGGCGTATAGAGGAAGTACAGCACGAAGATGCCCGAGAACACCCACGTCGCGAGCAGCGAGACGATTACCGCGCCGCGATGCTCCTTCAGCACGACCGCGAGCGGCAGACGCGCGTCGGCTTCGCGCTTGGCGCGCAGCGCTTCGAACACCGGCGTCTCCTGCAGATAGCGGCGCAGATACACCGAGATCAGCCCGAACAGGCCGCCCGCGATGAACGGCAGACGCCAGCCCCAGCTCTTGAGGTCGGCCGCATCCATGTTGCCGATCAGGAACTTCGCCGACAACGCGCCGAGCAAAATGCCCGTGCACAGACCCGACATCAGCAGACCGCACGCGAGACCGACGCGGTCGCGCCTCACGTGCTCCGAGCAGAAGATCCAAGCGCCCGGCACTTCCCCGCCGACCGAAAGCCCTTGCAGCACGCGGCACAGCAAAAAGAGCAGCGGCGCAATCATGCCGAGCGTCGCGTAGCTCGGCAACAGACCGATGAGCAACGTAGGCGCTGCCATCAGAAACAGGCTCAGCGCGAACATCTTCTTGCGGCCGATGCGATCGCCGAAGTGGGCGAAGAAGATGCCGCCGATAGGACGCACGAGATAGCCCGCCGCGAAAATGCAGAAGACTTCGAGCTGCGCGAGCCATTCCGGCGTTTGAGGCGGAAAGAACACGGTGGCGAGCAGCTTGGTGAAGAAGACCGCGACGATGAAGTCGTAGTATTCCAGCGCACCGCCGAGCGACGCGAGCATGAGCGTCTTGATATCGTTGCGAGACATCGACCGCCCGTGGATGGCGACGTCGTCCGTCTGTACTGGGGTAGAACTCATCTTTGGCTCCAGACTCTGAGTGAGGTGACGTTCAACGCATTCGCCATGTAATCAGCATGCTGATCGTTCGTGCGACGCATCGTTGTGTTGACTTCATGTGTTGACCAGCATCATTGACTTCCTGCGCTACTGCCATCAGCATTTCGTCAGTACGCTGATGGATATGATTTGTATCCGGAAAAAAATGACTGCGCAACTCTGACCGCACCTAGGTTCGTGACGGTGCGTCACGCACCGCGAATGACATCGGTTATGACAAACGCGCCGTGCGAACGCTACACTTGCGACTGACAGAACTTCTTCGAAAAAGGGTAAAGATGGCCACCGTAGCCGCGAAAAAAACTGCCGTCTCCGAAGGCGGAATCGAGACCGGGCATTTGTGGCAGCGCCCGGGCTTTCTGGTCCGGCGGCTCAATCAGATTCATATCGCGCTGTTTTTCGAGTGCTGCAAGGATTTCTCGATCACGCCCGTGCAATACGGCTTGCTGACGACCCTGAGCGAGCGGCCCGGGCTCGATCAGACCTCGCTGTGCGCGGAAGTCGGCGTCGACCGCACGACCATGGCCGACGTGCTGCGCCGCCTCGAGGAGCGCGGCCTCGTCAAGCGCGAGCCGAGCCCGCACGATGGTCGGCTCAAGCTCGCCAACATCACCGCGAAAGGCCGCCGCGTGATGAAGGACATGTACGGCAGCATGCGCGAAGCCCAGGTGAAATTTCTCGACCCGCTGAGTGCCGAAGATCGCGTTCATTTCGTGCGCATGATGATGCAGCTCGTCGAGGGCAATAACCAGTACGGCAGGACTTCGCTCAAGCATTTCGACTGACTAGCGTGAGATATCGCGGCGGTACGTCTCGGGCACGAAGCACGCGCCGACCGCGAAAGAAACGACCGCGATCACGACCGGATACCAGAGCCCGAAGTACACATCGCCGCGCGCGACCGCCATGGCCGACACGACGAACGGCAGCATGCCGCCGAACCATCCAGAGCCGAGATGGAACGGCAACGATAGCGACGTGTAGCGGATGCGCGCCGGAAACAGCTCGACCATGAACGCGGCCATGGGGCCGTAGACCATCGCGAGATAGAGCAGCAACAGCCACATCAGGAAGACGACCATCGGTGCGTCGATGCGCGCGGGGTCCGCGTGCGCCGACCATCCCGATGCAAGGAGCGCTTCTTCTAGCGCATGCCGGTCGCTGCCGCGCACGATCGTCGAACCGATCGTGGTCGTCGCGCCCTCGCCCGCCTGCTGCGGCGCCTGGTCGTATGAGACACCGGACGCGCTCAAGAACCCGCGTATGCGATCGCACTCGGTCACCGGAGCGGAGAACAGCGTGAAGCGGCAATCGTCGGCGCGAACTGTCACCGGGGCACGCCTTTGAAACGCCTCCAGCTGAGGATTGGCGTAATGCGTGAGCGCGTGGAAGATCGGCTGCGTGGTCGCGGCGAGCAGCAGGCACGCGAGCATCATGATCCATTTTCTGCCGATGCGGTCGGACAGCCAGCCGAACAGGAGATAAAACGGAAACACGGCGATCAGCGCGATGGCGAGAAACAGATTCACCGTGTTCGGCGCAACCTTCAGCGTGTTTTGGAGGAAGTACATCGAATAGAAATGGCCGGTGCCGAATATGACGCCCACGCCCGATGCCGTGCTGAACAACATGATCAGCACGTATTTGAGGTTATCCCATTTGCCGAAGCTCTCGCCGATCGGTGAGGCAGACAATCGTCCGGCCTGCTTCATGTCGCGAAACGTCGGCGATTCCGCGAGCCGCGTGCGCAGCCAGACGGAAATGGCGAGCAGTACCACCGAGACGAGAAACGGCATACGCCAGCCCCAGCTTTTGAACGCGACGTCGTCCATCAAGGCGCGGCTGATGCTGACCGCCGCAATCGACGCAAGCAGACCGAGCGTCGCCGTGGTCTGAAGCGAGCTTGTATAGAAGCCGCGACGTTCCGCCGGCGAATGTTCCGCGAGATACGTGGCCGCTCCGCCCGTTTCGCCGCCGAGCGCGAAACCCTGCAGGAGCCGCAGCGACACGAGCAGAATCGGCGCCCATATGCCGATTCGTTCGAACGAAGGCAGCAAGCCGACGCCAACCGTCGCCACGCCCATCAGCACAATGGTCGCCATGAACGTGTACTTCCGGCCGATCCTGTCGCCGAGTCGCCCGAAGAACAGTGCGCCGAGCGGCCGCACGAGAAAGCCTGCGCCGAAGGTGGCGAGGCTGGCCAGAAACGCCACGGTATCGTTGCCGCCCGGGAAGAACAGCATGCTGAACGTGCCCGCGAGCGCCGCGTAGATATAGAAGTCGTACCATTCGAGCAGCGCGCCGAATGACGACGCGACGATCAGCGTGAACTCGTGACGCGTGACTGTGCGATGCGAGCGCTCCGATAGAGACGTGGCCATAACGATCCCATGCGCGTGGCGGACTTCGAGCTGATCAAAGATTGCCGAGCAGTTCCAGCGCTTCGTCGCGCTGCATCACGGCGGCGTATTTCTGAGCCATGTCGAAGAGATTGGCGTCATGCGGTGCAATCGCCCGATCGCCGACACAGTCCGACAGCACGAACGGACGAAAGCCGTATTGCATTGCATCGACGACGGACGAGCGCACGCAGCCACTCGTCACCGCCCCCGCGATCACCAGCGTGCGTGCTCCGTGCTGCGTGAGCCATGCCGCGAGCGAAGTGCCGAAGAACGCCGATGGAACCGTCTTGCGCACGACGAGTTCGCCATCGCGCGGCGTGAGTTGCGACACGATCGCGCTGTCGTGCGACTGCTCTTTCAACGCGAGCAGGCCCGGCACTTTCATGGTGAAGACGTTGTGATCGGCGTCGTCGTCGGCGAAGACGATGCGGCTATGCGCGACCGGCCAGCCCTTCTCTCGTGCATGCGCCAGCAGCGGAATCGTGTTCTCGATCGCCTGCGGAATATTGCCGCCGCCGAACACTTCGGGATTCGCGAAGCCGTTCACGAAGTCGACGATCAACAGACCGACCGGCGCTTTCGGCTCCAGCATCGAGCCGAAGCTCTGACGCTTGTAGGTTTCGATATCGTGGGACATGTGTGTGTTTTTCGTGTTTTCGTGGATCAGCGCTCGAGCACCACGCCATCGCGCACGACGGCGTCGCCATCGAGAAAGACATCGCAATGACGCAAGGGAATGTCGATATGACACGTCGTCGTGCGGCTACCACCTGCTTCGTTGTTCGGTCCGAGCGAGAACAGGAAGTTGCCTTCGAACGCGCGCGCATCCATGCCGATGGTCGCCTCGCGATCGTAGAGCCCGAGCGTCGACCAGTGCGCGCGAGGCTGCAATCCCCAGCCGATATGCGAGATCGCATAGGCTTCGGGATCGTTGAAGGTCGACATGTACTCGCTGAGCAGTTGCGCGTCGGTGCCGCCGTCGATGCGCGTTGCATAACCGCCCTCGACCGTCAGTTCGATGCGCTCCTGCACGTAGCTCTTTTGCGGCAGCAGGATATCGCCGCGATCGATCACGATGCGGCCGTGCGCCTCTTTATCGTTCGGAAAGGTCAGTGCAAAACCGCTCGGCCAGTGATCCCAGCGCCCAGGCTCATCGACGAAACCGTATTCGGCGATCGGCTCGAACTCGCCCAGCGGACAACGGAAATCCGTGCCGGCCGCCGACACGATGTGCATCTCTTTCGCGCGCGCTATGCGCGCTTGCGCGGCGAGCACGCGCTCGCGATCGGCGGATGTCGGCACGAGACGTGTGAGCACTTCAGGCGGTTCGACGGCAAGAAGAATCTTCGTGCCGGTCTTGAGAATATCGAGTTGCTCGGGCGAGAACAGCAGCGTCATCAGATCGAGCACGAGATCGCTTTCCTTCAGCGCGGCGATGGCGGCGCGATTGCCCGTGAGCGGCGTCGTGCCGAGATAGGCGAGCGAATCGCGGCTCAGGGCTTTTTCGCCGTTCACAGGAGGAAGGTCCAGCCGATTGACGATCGCACTCATCGATTGCGTGGCGATCAGCGCCGTCGAGAGCGTCTGAGGATGCGTGGATGCGCTCGTGAGAATCGTGACTGTTTGCCCCGCCTCGAGACGAGAGAGCTTGAGCACCTTCGTCCATGCATCGACCATCTGGTAATCACTGACTGGCATGCCTGTCTCCTTGAGCGAGCGGCGGCACGGATGCGCCGAGGAAACCGCCGAGCGCGGCGTGGAATCCGGCTTCGTCATCCCACGGAATCATGTGGCCCGCGTTTTTCACGCGCGTATGGTCGAGTTGAGGCACGAGCGCGCGGATTTCCTCGACGTCTTCATCACGTACGACATCGCCTCTTCCTGCCGTGACCAGCAATGCGGGAATCTTCAGATGCGCGAGATCGGCGTGAATGTCATCCGCGTGGAAGCCTTCGAAGCTCGCGCGAATCGCGCGTTCATCGCATGTATGCAGCCATTCGGCGCGCAACGCGAGTTGCTCGTCGGTCCATGTCGTGCAGAACGCGCGCATTGCATCGGCGGTCATGCCTTCGCGCGACTGACGAATCGAATCGATGTACCAGGGCAATTGCGACGGATACGGACGGCGCCCCGGACCCGACACCGGCGGATCGATCATCGCGAGACGGGCCATGCCCACCGGTTTCGCACGCGCAGCACGAATGCCGATGCGCGCGCCCATCGAATGCCCGAGCACGCTGTAACGCTCCATGCCCAGAGCCGTTGCGAAGGCGATCAGGTCGGCGGCTTGCGCATCGAGGCTGTAGTCGAGCGAATCGGATGCTGATGACAGTCCGCGTCCGCGCACATCGAGCACGTAGGTGTCGAAGACCTCGCCGAGATGCTCCGCGACGAATCCCCAGGTCACCGCCGGACTCGTAATGCCCGGCACGATGATCACCGGATCGAGTTCCGCGCGCGCGCCGCCGTAGCGCAAATAATGCTGACGGATGCCGTTGGCCTGAACGTTCGCGCCATAAAGATAGGTCGACATGTTCGCCTCTGTCAGTACGCGCCGGACAGCAACGCGCCCGCGCCCGGCACGATCGGTTCGAGTCCGAGTTGCCTGAGCATTGCGTAGGTCGTGGCGACGGCAGCGGTGATGACGGGCTTGCCGGTCATCGCTTCGACCTTGGCGATCGCGGGCAGCGACGGCATCTGCACGCACGCGGACAGCACGATGGCGTCGGCTTCCTGATAGCGCATCGACATGACGATCTCGGGCAGACGCGCCGGATCGTGACGGCCCACTTCGAGATTGTCGGGAATCTCGAGCGCACGATAGTCGATCACTTCGTAATCTTCGCTGCGAATGTAGTCGACGACGAGCTCGGTCAGCGGCTTCATATACGGCGCGACCACGACCACGCGTTTCGCGCCGATCACCTTCAACGCATCGACCAGCGCGCCCGCGCTCGTTATGACGGGCGCGGCGCCGCCGTTCTCGACCGTGCGTTCGTGCAGACGTTTCTGCGACACGCGATGGTAGCCGTGCCCCATCGCCATGATTGCGACGAGACACGCATAGCCGAGCACATCGACACGCGCATCCGACAACTCGACCGCGCAACGGTCCGACTCGGCATCCATTGCCGCGAGTTCTTCCTTGACCACCTTCTTCATGCGCATGCGGCTCGAATGGAAGGTGAAGCGTTCCGGACGGATCGTCTGCCGGGCGAGCAGCATCGCTGGAATCTCGGTTTCCATCGTCGTATTCGAGCTCGGCACGATCTGGCCGATGCGATAAGGCTTCGTCATTTGCTGCTCCATGTTCTTGAGTCGGGTAGGTTCATCAAAGCCGGAAGATGCGTTCGGCATTGCCGTGACAAACGAGCGCGCGCGTGGCGTCATCGAGCGGCGCACGTTCGATGAAGTCGGCCGCGATCTCCGTCGATTCATACGGATAGTCCACCGAGAACATCACCGCCTCCGCGCCCATTTCGCCGATCGCGCCCATGAGCGCGGGCGCCGAGCACACGCCCGATGTGGTGATCAGGACGTTCGTGCCGATGTAAGCAGACGGCGCGCGTTCGAGGCTCACGCCGTGCGAGTAGACGGCGAAGCGGCTGTCGAAGCGCCAGCGCAGGAACGGCAAGCCCTCGCCCATGTGGCCGAGAATGATCCTGACGCCGGGGAAGCGATCGAACACGCCGCTGAAAAGAAGACGCAATGCGTGGCTGCCGGTTTCGACGCCCCATCCCCAGGTTGCGCCGGTGAGTTCGGGATGACCATCGAGCGCGCGCGGATTCACGAACGCGTCGGTCGGATGCAGGTACAAGGGCACATCGAGTTCCTGCAGCGTCGCCCAGAACGGATCGTACGCGCGATCGTCGTAGTAGACGCCCAGCGTGTGCCCGTTGACCAGCGCGCCCTTGAAGCCCAGTTCGCGGATCGTGCGCGTGAGTTCGTCGGAAGCGGCTTTGGCGGTGTGCATCGGCAAGGTGGCGAAGCCGCCGAAGCGCAACGGATGGCGCGCGATCTGTTGCGCGAGGAAGTCATTGCTTTCCTGCGCCCGGCTGATCGCGAGCGCCGCATCGGGCTCGCCCTGCACGCTCGGCCCGGTCTGCGAAAGAATCGTATAGTCGATGCCCGCGCGGTCCATCTCAACTATGCGTTGTTCGTCGAAATCGCTCAGGCGCGCGGCGAGATCGCGCAGGACTTCGGGCGCGATGTGCTGCGTGAAGCTCTTCGAATATCCCTGGAAGCCCGGTGTGCCGAAGTGCTCTTCCAGAGCGATCTTGCGAATCCGCTTGCTCATTTTCACCTCATTTAATCAGTGGACTGACGATATGCGCGAACGACGACCGATGATGATCGTCCCGACATTGCGCGATCAGTCGCGTTTGCCGAAAAGTCGTTTGATGCGCCCCCAGACGACGCTCCACACGAGGCTGCCCGCGTTGAACTTCGCGGACGCCGCCGCCGCGTTCGATTCAGGGGCCGCGACACCGCCGAGTTGCGCCGTGATACGCGCGCCGAAATCGGCGATCATGCGGCGCACGAAATCCTTCACGAGCCCTGAGCGCGAAAACTGTGCGAGCGGCCCTTGCAGCATGTACTCGAGCGTAACGGCGACACGCGTGCTGTTTCCGCCGTCTTCGCGGCTCAACGCGTAGGTCACGTCGCCATTGGCGCGCGAACGGCTGATGTTGTCCTGTCCCGCACCGCGCATCACGGCGCGATGCGCGGCGTCATCGCGGTCCAGACGGGCCGCGCCCGCGAAGTTCGCGGACATTGGCCCGAACTTGATCGCGATCTTGCCCTTCACGCTTTCGCCGTCGTGCTCCAGCAGTTCCGCGCCGGGCAGGCACGAAGTCACCGATGGCAGATCGCCCATGAACGCCCACACGCGATCGAGCGCGAACGGCACGACGAAGCTGTCGTCGATCGCGGTCCAGCCTTTGCGTTGCGCAGCGGGTTGCTCCGTGGAGACGGCGCTCGCGGCCACGGGTGCAGACGGTGCGCTCGCGGGCGCCGCTGCGAAGGTCTCGAACGCGGGCGCCGAAATCGTTGCTTCGCTGGTCATTGCGCGCGTTGCGGGAGCATCGACGAGCGGATTTTCCTTGACGTCCGCGAGCACCGACTTGATCGCCGCGACTATGCCCATATAGCCCGTACATCGGCACAGATTGCCCGAGAGCTCGAGCCGGATGCGCGCTTCATCGGCATCGGGAAAGCGCCGTACGATATCGCGCGCCGTGATCAGCATGCCGGGCGTGCAATAGCCGCACTGCAAGCCGTGATGAACCGAGAACGCGCGACGCAGCCGCGCCATCAGTTCGTCGTCGTCGAAGCCTTCGATGGTGCGGACTTTCTGCTGGTCGCACGCGACGGCGAACGTGATGCATGAGCGCACCGGTTCGCCGTCGACGAGCACGGTGCACGCGCCGCACACGCCGTGCTCGCAGCCCAGATGCGTGCCGGTCAGATTGTGCGTCTCGCGCAGGAAGTCGCCGAGATGCACGCGCGATTCCACATCGCTGCGCACGGCACGGTCGTTGATGGTGAGTTCGATGACGGACATGGCGGTCTCTTTCATGCGGGGTTTTCGCTCGATACGCCGAACGTCTGCGCGAGGCATCGCTCGAGCGCTGCCGTGTGCATCGAACGGTCGATGTCGTCAGCATTGGGCATCGCGCTCTTCACTGCTTGGGCGAGCGCGTCTTCCGTGGCGGCGCCCGCGCCGCGCTGCGCAATCTGGCGCGCGAGTTCGTCGAGCGAGGCGGGCGGACCGTCGAGTGCGCCGAGCACCACGCGGGCGAGCCCGGTGCGTGCATCGAACGCAGCGGCCGCGCTCGCATGAGCGAACTCGCCGGTCTTGCGGCACAGCTTGTAATACCCCCAGCGCAGCGTCGGCCCGAGCTTGGGCACGAGCACGGCGCTGATGATCTCGCCATCGTCGAGCAGCGTCGTAAAGGCGCCGAGCATGAACTCGCTCACGCGCACCTGCCGCGTGCCGCCCGATTGGGACAGTTCCAGACGCGCGTCCAGTGCTGACAAAGCAAGCGGCCAGTCCGCAGCCGGATCGGCGTGCGCGAGACTGCCGCCTATCGTGCCGCGATTGCGAATCGCACGATAAGCGATTCCACTCGCCACATGCTGAATGTAGGGATGACGCAGCAGCGCGTGCTTGCCGTCCTCGATTTCCGCATGCGTCACCGCCGCGCCGACACGCACGAAATCGCCTGCATCGGAGACCGCGCGCAGATCGGCGATGCGCGAGACATCGACCACGCGGCCAGGCCGCGCAAGCCGCAGATTGAGCATCGGGCCCATCGACTGGCTGCCGGAGATAGGCTTCGCGCCGCTCAGTTCCGTCAGCGCTTCGGGCAGCGACGCCGCTCTCACATATTCGAACGCAGCGGCCTTCATTCCGCCACCTCCTGGCTCAACTCTTCGTTCTTGCCCGTCTTCGCAGCCTTCGCCGCCGCAATCGCCGCGAGCAGACGGCGCGGCGTCAAGGGCGTTTCCGACACGAGCGCGCCGAGCGGCGTGAGCGCATCGTTCACGGCGTTGAAGAGCGCGGCCGGAGGCGCGATCGCGCCGCCCTCGCCAACGCCCTTCGCGCCGAACTCGGTGTAGGGCGACGGCGTTTCCATGTGAATGATCCTGAGCGACGGCAATTCCGTCGGACCCGGCAACATGTAGTCCGCGAGCGTCGATGTGAGCGGCTGCGCGTTATCGTCGTACAGCGTCTCTTCATAAAAGGCCGTGCCGATGCCCTGCGCCGTGCCGCCGATCGTCTGCCCTTCCACCACCATCGGATTGATCATGCGACCGCAATCCTCGACGATCACGTAGTCGAGGATCTCGACATCGCCGGTCTTGGGATCGACGGCGACCGCTGCGGCGTGCGTCGCGTAACTGAACGCACCGGTATCGACTTTCGGTTTGAAGCCTTGCGTCGCTTCGAGTCCGGCGAGATTCACGCCGGCGGGCAAGCGTTCGGGACGCAGATACCAGGCGGTCGCGATCTCCTGTATCGAGACGCTTCCCTTCGAACCCATGATCTGGCCGTGCTCGAAACGCACGGCATCCTGCTCCTCACCGAGCAGATGCGCACCAATGAACATGAGACGCGGCACCAGTTCGCGGCACGTCGTGGCCACCGCGCCGCCCGCCATCACGATGCTGCGCGACGCATACGTGCCGGTGGAATATGGCGTAAGCGCCGTGTCGCCATGCACGACCTTGATCTTTTGCAAGGGCACGCCGAGCACTTCGTTCGCAATCTGCGCGAGCGTCGTTTCCATGCCCTGCCCATGCGAATGAATCCCGGCTCGCACTTCGAGACCGCCGTCGGCGGTGATGCGCACCGTCGCGAGATCGTAGCCCGGCACGACCGGCAAGCCCCACGAAGCAAACACAGCCGTGCCGTGCGCCGATTGCTCGGTGAAGGTCGCAAAGCCGATGCCGACCAGCCGGCCATCTTTCTCGCCGGCCTTCTGCCGTGCGCGCCACTTCGGCACGTCGAGTTGCCCGACCGCGCGACGCAGGCTTTCCTGGAAGTCGCCGCTATCGTAGTGCTTCTTCACGACGTTGGTATAAGGCATGTCCGCGCCGCGCACGAGATTGTCGTGACGCACTTCCCACGCTTCGCGTCCGACCGCGCGCGCGATCGCATCCATCGTCAGTTCGATCGCAAAACACACGCCGGTGCGCGCGACGCCGCGATACGGTAGAAAGCCGGGCTTGTTCGTCGCAGCGCACTGCGTACGGCAGCGATAGCCCGAGAAATCGTAGGGCCCGGGAAGATTGCCGAGCGCTTGTCCGGTTTCGAGACCGATGGTGAACGGCCACGCCGAATACGCGCCGCCGTCGATCAGCAGTTCGGCGTCGAGCGCGAGCAGGCGGCCGCTCTTGTCTGCGTAAGCGGTGAGCTCGTAATGATGCTGACGCGAGTTCGCACCGGCGATCAGATGCTCACGCCGGTCTTCGATGAAGCGAAACGGCTTCTTGTACGTGAGCGCGAGCCACGCGATGCACAGCTCTTCCTGCTGCAGCACGCACTTGTAGCCGAACGCCCCGCCCACATCGGGCGAGATCACGCGCACCTGCGCATGATCGATGCCGAGACATTGCGAGAGCACCGTGCGAATCATGTGCGGCACCTGCGTCGACGTGATGACGACGAGTTGCTCATGCGTGTGGTCCCAGTAAGCGAGCACGGCCTTGCCTTCCATCGGCACCATGCATTGACGCGCGAGATCGACCTTCTGCTTCACGACGACGGGCGCATCTTTCGAGCGTTCATCGAAGTTGATGTCCGCCTTGAGGTCGAGAAAGAGATTGTCGGTCCAGTGATCGTGCACGCGGACATCGGAGCGCTCGCGTGCGACGAACGCATTCGCGAAGGCCGGCAGTTCAGCGAGATCGAGCTCGATTTCTTCCGCGATATCCTCGGCCTGCGCGCGCGTCTTCGCGAAGCACATGGCCAGCGGCTCGCCGACGAAACGCACCTTGCCCGATGCAAGCGGCGGATGCGACGACGGCTTGTACGAAGGCAGGCTCGAATCCGCGACGATGTCGGTGGCGCTTCGCATGTCGTCGCGCAGGATGACCTGATCCGCGCAACGCTCGGGCTTCGCTACACGCACGATGCGCGCGTGCGCGACGGGACTGCGCAGAAACGCGACTTCCTGCAAGTCGGGAAACGTATAGTCGGCGACGAACTTGCCCTTGCCGTGCAGATGCCGCTCATCTTCGCGACGCCGCACGCGCGCGCCGACGCCGCCGCTTTCGGCCGGCGCTTCCGTGTGTTCCGTATGACTCATGCGCTCTCTCCCAGCGACGTTCAGACGGGGTAGGCGAGATCGTTGGCGATCATCGCCGTGTCGTACACCGCCTGTCTTTCCTTCAGCAGAAGAACGTTACCATTGCGCGCGAAGCGGTCAAAAAGCCTGCCCGCCTGATGCAGCGTCGTCGCGCCTTCGACCAGCGTCTGCAGCAGCATGTAGTTGCTCTGCGCGACGATCTCTTCATCGGTCGCGTTCAGAATGCGCACGTTGGAAACGAAATGCAGCATCTGCCGCGGCGCGAACATCTGCGTGCGCGCGATCGCCACCGCGCGGTCGCGCAGCATGTCGCGGCCTTCCGCATAGACAAGGCCGACGGGAAAGCCATTCGCCGCGTTCTCGTATTCCGTTACGCGATACAGACAGTTCTCGGTGAAGAATTCCGGCCAGCGTTCGATATCGCCGCCATCCAGCGCCGCGCAATACTCGGCATGAAAATCCTCCACCGCCGCGCGCGCAATCAGCGCCTTGTCATGCGCGATGTTCTGCTTCTCGAATCCTGGCAACATCTAGAACTCCATGACTTCACGATAGTGTTTGTACATGGCCCGAATGGCAGCCTCGGAGATCAGGTTGTCAGCCGTGCCGATCTTGTCGCCGTCCAGTCTGACGATGCTGCGGTCGCTCACCGAGCGGCGCACGCCTTCCTGGACGAACTTCATCGCTTCGTTGTCTTCAAGGCCGAGAAAGCCCGACGGCCCCATCAGATTGCCTTGCCGCAGACGGTGACGCACCATCTCGTCGGTATCGTCCTCGTAGCCGAACATGGTCCACAACATGATCATGCTGTTGGGTCCGTTCGGCACGATATGACGTACGCCAAGCGTATTCATCTCGCGCTGCACGACGAGATTCGGCCAGATGGTCTGCATCGTGACGGACCATTCGGAATCGAACTCCTTGATGAATTCGAGGAAGCGTTCGTCGCGCAGGATCATGCCGTCGTGAAACGAGCGCATCTCCTTCTTCTTATCTTCATCGACGGTCGCATACAGCGAATCGCTCTTCGCCGATGCCATCGTGCCGTGAATGCCGTACTTGCTGTCCGCGACCATCGCCGAGCGGTTGCCCGCGACCAGCAGGCCGAACACGACGAGAAACGAATGCAGCAGCGTCGCGTGATACGGGTCCTTCAGATTCTCGTGATACATCTTCCAGTTGCACGGCAACTCGTTCTTGTAGAAGCCGAGCACGCGCAGCTTCCTGCCGTTGAACACGGCGTCGAAGTCCGTGAGGATCTCGGGCGTGAGGTAGTCCGCGAGCGCTTCCATGTCGTGCGAAAACGACGCGAACACCACGCCGTTGCGTGTCGCGACCGCAAGCTTGCGCAGGCCGTGTTCGTCGGTGCGGAAGTCCTTCGGCATGCCGCCGAGCTTGTTCACGCCGCGCCTGAACGGCACGCCCTGAAGATTGCCCTTCAGGTCATACGACCATTGGTGATACGGACAGACGAATTCCTTATTGTTGCCGCGGCTATGACGGCAGAACTCCGCGCCGCGATGCGCGCAGCGATTTTCGAACACGTTGATCGAACCGTCCTCGGCGCGCGATACGACCACCGGCGTCGGGCCGACGTACGAGCGCTTGTAGTCGCCGGGATTCGGCACTTCCGCTTCGAGCGCGACGAAGTTCCAGGTGCGTCCATGAAAGATGCGTTCGACTTCGCGCGCGTAGACAGCTTCGCTCGTGTACACCCAGTCCGGAATGCTATGCAGCCCCTCTTCGGGCCACGCGAGTCCTTCTAGCGGCGGATTCTTGGCTTGTGGCGTATGTGCGCCGATGATCGTTTCAGACGAGTACACCTTGATCTCCCGAGTGTGTTGAGCGAAGCAGCTTGTCTAGCTGACGCAACTTGATCGCGGGGTCCGCGAGCATGGCTGCATCGACTCGCAGCGCGTCTTCCACGAGCCCCCTGAGTGCGCGCAACTCGCCGCCCTGATTGATCGCGAGCACTTGGACGATGACGCCGTCGCGCAGTCCCATCAGCACGGTCTTGTCGGCCGCGCCCGCGCGTTCAATCCATCGATCGATGGTTGGATCGGGCAAGCCGAGCATCTGGATGTTCCAGTCGTATTGATCGGTCCAGAACCAGGGCGTCGGTTCATACGCCACGGCGTCGCCCGTGATGTTGCGCGCCGCGACGATCGCCTGCTCCTGCGCGTTCTGCCAGGATTCGAGACGCGTCGGCCGAGCCGTTGCGCCGAAGGGAAAATTGGCGCAATCGCCCGCGGCATAGACATCGGCGGCGGAGGTGCGGCAATGCCGATCCACAACGATGCCGTTGTTCGTTGCAATGCCTGCCGCTGCGGCGAGTTCGTCGTTCGGCTGCTGGCCGATTGCGATCACGCACAGGTCGAACGCTTGCGTGCCCACCTGCACGCCAGTCGGGTGTTCTTCAATTTGCAACGCTCTCGCGTTGAAAACGAAGCGCACGCCGTGGGTTTCATGCTTGAAGCGCAGACGCTCCGACATCGCGGACGGCAACGCACGGCTCAACAAGCTCGATGCGGATTCGAACACGGTCACGTCGAGAGCCCGTGCGCGTGCGCTCGCGGCGAATTCCAGACCGAGAAACCCGCCTCCGATCACCGCCACGGAGCGCGCAGTCATGAGCCGTGCACGCAGACGCATGGCGTCATCGAGCGTGCGCAGATAGAACGTGTGCGGACCTTCGGGCGCGGCGGGCAACGGGCGAGCGCGCCCTCCGGTCGTCAGAAGGCAATGGTCGTAACGCAGTTCGCCGCCTCGCTCCAGTCTCGCGACATGCCGCTGCGTATCGAGTTCCAGCACGCGATCACTGATCCACTCGATACGCTCATCCTCATAAAGCTGCGCGCCGTGCATCCAGCTCTTGAAGCAATCGGCATCGTCCGTTGCGATGAGCACGTCCTTCGACAGCGGGGGGCGCTCATACGGCGGATGACGCTCGTCGCCCGCGAGCACGATACGCCCGCCGAAGCCATGCGTGCGCAGCTCCGCGGCCGCGCATGCGCCGGCCTGCCCCGCGCCGACGATCAATACGGTCTGCGTCATGGTGTCCGCTCGCATCACAGATCGACGTAGATTTCGCCGCCCTCGACCTGCACGGCATAAACGCGGATCGGCTGCGTGACCGGCGCGCACTGCGCCGCGCCCGAACGAATGTCGAAGCGCCCCTGATGCAGCGGACATTCGATGCAGCCGTCTTCCATATAGCCGTCGCTCAACAGCGCGAACTGATGCGTGCAAACGTTGTGCGTCGCATGAACTTCCCCATCGAGCAGATAGAGCGCGATGCGCTCCTCGCCGATCGTCACGCCGAGCGGCTCGTCTTCCACGAGTTCGGCGAGTTTCGCCGCGAACCTGAGAGCCATCTGTCGCTCCTTGAAAATTGCTCAGTATGCTGATGAACTTATGAGCGTATGCTAGCAGGACTTTTCGGCGAGTCAACCAGAACAAAAATAGTGGCTTTCCCGTAGAGAGTCGGGCAAGAAGCGCGGGAACGCCACGCGTCGCGCGCGCGGCTATGCGATGATTCGAAGCTCCGTCACGAATTCGCCGCACCATGCCCGCCACCGCCGCCACGCGCACGAGCCATCTGCCTCTCGCGAGCATCGGCTTCATCCTTGCTTCGATGCTGTGCTTCGCAATCGTCGATACGCTCGCGAAGGCTATCGCGCTGCACTATCCGGCAAACGAGCTGACCTTCTTTCGCATGCTTTTCGGTCTCGTGCCGGCGTTCGCGGCGTGCTGTATCGGCGAACGTTCGTTGATCGATCGCGTGAAGCGGCTCGACCTCAAGGGACAGACTTGGCGCGCGCTCACGCTGCTCGGCGCGTCGGGATTCTTCTTCGCGGGATTGCCGTACATCCCGCTCGGCGAGGCGGTGGCCATCGCTTACTCGGAGACGCTGCTGGTAGTGGTGCTCGCGCCTTTCGTGCTCAAGGAGAGGCTCACGTCGCGCGCCGCGGTGGCCGCGCTGATCGGTTTTATCGGCGTCTTGCTGGTCGTGCGGCCGGGCGGAGGCGAATCGAACTGGCTCGGACCGGCGCTGTTGCTGATGAGCGCGTTGTGCGGCGCATTCTCCATCATTCAGATCAAACGCATTCGCGTCACGGACGATTCACGCACCACGGTGTTGTTCTTTACGATCGTGGGCACGCTCGTCACTTCGCTCACGCTGCCGTTCAGCTGGAAAGAGCCCACACTCGATGCCCTCGCGCTCATGGCGCTGCTCGGCGCGCTGGCGACCGCCGGACAGATCCTGATGACCGTCGCCTTTCGCCGCGCCGATGCGGGCACGCTCGCGCCTTTCAACTATACGAGCATCGTGTGGGCGGCCTTGTTTGCCTATATCGCGTGGGGCGAGACCATCGCGCCGCTGTCGCTCGCAGGCATTGCGCTGATCGTCGGCAGCGCGATCGCGGTCGCGTGGCAACGCAAGCTACCCGAAGGGCCGATCGCCTGAGTGGCGCCGGAGCATCAGGTCGCGGAGAATCGCTCATGGACGATAAGCCCGCCGAACACGAGCCCAGCGGCAAGACTCGTGCAGCCGCTATATGCGACGAGCCCGAGCGCCCAGCCCTGATTGCCGACGATGAAGCGCAGCGCAAGAACCAGCCCGCACCACCCGGCGATGCGAAAGCCGCGAGATTGCCCGGCGCGAAGCTCGCGTCCGAACACGTTCTGCTGATGCCGGTCCATCGAGAAGGCCAGAAACGCGAACGCCATCACGCAGAAAGCGAGAGTCAGAAGGCCCGTCACACGCTTTCCTTTTCACGCTGAGGCGTCGCGACAGGCGCCGTATGCTTCGCTTGCGTCTTCACGCGCGGACGATGACGCATCACACGCAGCGCCAGCGCGGCATGCAACGCGGCGAAAGCCCACATCATCAGATCGTAGCCCGCGAAAATCCAGTCGCCTTGCGCGACGCTGCGCCAGAAGGGACGGTCCGTGGTCAACGCGTTCAGCACGGGCAGCAGCGCGAGCAAGGCGGCCGCGAGCCACAGCAACTCGATCCACGCGCGCTTCGCGGGACGCGCGATCGCATAGAGCAAGGTCGCGCCCCACACCGCAAAGAAGACGTTGATCTCGGCGTGATCGCGCGCAGCGATCCCAACAGGCAGCAGGCGATTGCCCCATAGATAGCTCGTCATCGCGACGGACAGCCCTGCGATGCCCGCAATGTTCAAACGCTCGACGAGCCGGAAGCCGAAGTACGGCCGCGCGGGATCGGGCAGCTTCTGACGGCGCTTGACGGTCCACATCACAAGACCGGTGCCGACCATCGCCGTGCCCGCGAGACTCACGATGAAATACAGCCAGCGCAACTGCAGATCGCTGAAGCGGCCGAGATGCAGCGCGTACAGCACGCCGCGCGTCTCGGCCGCGCCGCCGACGCGGTCCTTCACTTCGATGAGCTTGCCCGTCACGCCATCGAAGAGCATGTATTGCGGGCTCATTGACACGCGCGAGGCCTCGCCG
Source organism: Caballeronia hypogeia (assembly GCF_001544875.2). Classification (GTDB taxonomy): domain Bacteria; phylum Pseudomonadota; class Gammaproteobacteria; order Burkholderiales; family Burkholderiaceae; genus Caballeronia; species Caballeronia hypogeia. The sequence goes on along the minus strand of NZ_FCOA02000002.1, from coordinate 399,211 downwards.
CGCGATACCGCCACACGCGCCGTGATATCGCCCGGATTGGTGATCGTCACGCGGCCGACCTTGTCGCGGCCCCAGCGCGCCTGCGCTTCGCGGACCATCGCATCGACGGGAGCGAGGCTCGCGTGCTGTCCGGCTGGCTTGCCCGGCTGAATGAATGCGCTCAGTTGCGCCATCATCGTCTGACGCTCGGCGGGTGTCCTGAATGCGGTTTGCGCGCCCCATGGCATGTACATAGCCATCAGCGTGACGAGGCCGGTGTAGGTGATCATCGCGTGAAACGGCAGCCCGAACACGGAGAGCGCGTTGTGCGCGTCGAGCCAGGAACGCTGTCCCTTGCCCCAGCGGAACGTGAAGAAGTCGACGAAGATCTTCTTGTGCGTGATGACGCCGCTCACTATGGCGACGAGCATGAACATCGCGCAGAGGCCCGCAAGCCAGCGTCCCCATAGCACGGGCATGTAATAGAACTGGAAATGGAAGCGATAGAAGAACTCGCCGCCCAGCGTTTCGCGCGCCCCCGAACGCTTGCCCGTCACCGGATCGAAACTCGCCTGATCGAATGCACGCTTGCCCGCGGTGTTCGGCGTGCGCCAGAACGCCCCGATGACGCTCGTGCGCTCGCCCGGCAGCTCGAAGCTCCATTGCGGACTGCCGGCGGCGATGGTTCCAAGCGTCGCGGTGACGCGTTGCGCGACGAGCGCGGCATCGGCCATCTCGCGCTGATGCGGCTGCTCGGGCCGCATCCATTGCGAGGTTTCGTCCTTGAAATAGCTGACGGTGCCGGTCAGGAACATCGCATAGAGAATCCAGCCGGCGAGCAGGCCGGCCCACGTGTGCAGATCGGACATGCTCTGGCGAAGGCCGCGGCCTGAACTGCTGCCTCGTGTGGTGTTGCGTGCGGAATTCACGAGACACTCCACACGGCGAGCAGCAGCGGCGCGGCGACGATGAAGAGCCCCGCCCACGCCCGGAGCGCGCTGCGCACGGCGAACACCCAGATCACGGCGCCCGCGTAGACGAGGAAACTCGCGAGCATGCCGGTCAGCACGGCTTGCGGCTTGCTCATCGGCAGCGCGAGCGCCGCTACGCTCGCAAGCGCGGCGAGCGCGTAGCCGCCGAAAATCGCCGCGACGATGCGCGATGCAAGCGGCGCGTATTTGCCGATGATGTTCACCGGCGTGGGCCGGGGCGCGATGCCTGATGTCGTCACTTCAGTTTCTCGAATCGTTGCGCGTCAGCGCCGCTCATCCGCGCACTGCGCCCGCCATCGAAGCTGAAGATGAGATGAAGCCGGCCGAGCCGCGAGTTAAATGCAAATGCGAACGATTATTAATAACAAAAGATAACAAAACTTGTCAAGCGACGCTTAAAAGCGGGGCGATGAAAAACGCGGCGAATGCCGCGTCAGGAAGGATTCGAGTGGCCGGGCGGAGGGGCGGACGCGCGCCCTATTCCTCGCCCGTCACCCATTTTTTGGTGGCGTGATAGCCGCGCTTCGAGGTATCGGCGATGGCGTGTCCCGCCGACTTCGAGGTGTCGGCAATTGCGTGGCCAGCCGACTTCGCGCCATCGCCAATGGCGTGAGCAGCGTCGCGCGCCGCGTGTCCGGTCTGGCGTCCGGCCGACTTCGCGTCTTCCTTGAACTGATGCGCGCCCGATTCGAGGCTGGCATGCGCGAGCGGGCTGAGCGCGATCAACAAGGCCGGAACGATGAGCAAGGTGGTCTTTTTCATGGCGACGATTCTCGCACATCGCGTCAGCGCGATCATCAGCTGGGTGCGGCGGGACACCCGGCCCCATTCTCCGAATGCGCGAGCGTCGTCTCCATACGCGATCTGTTACTCAACACACGGCGGACGCGCCCGAATCGGATCATCGTAGCGAAGCGCGTGGCAACGAAAGACCGCTGGGCCTCGCCGGACCTGCGTCCACACACGCCGAAGCTCGCAACATTCAGGAAAACGATCGCCGCTGCCGTATACGAGAAATGCGCGCCAGGCGCACATAAGGGACCGTCCAATTCGGGGGAGTTTCGGTGTCTAGCCAAATCGCATGGGTTTTCATGCTCGCGTTGCTGTGCGCGGCTTGCGGCGCGCAACTCTGGAGCAGCGGCGTTCACAAGCGCGGCGCACAGCTCGCGAAGCAGTTCTTCGAGCGCCAGCCGAACGCGGCGGACAACGGGGCTCGTGTCGAATCGATGGATGGGTTCGCCGCCTCTGAACTCGGCCATCTGCTGCGCCGCGCCGATGTGCGCAATCCGCGCGCGGCGCTCTCGATGTGGACGCTCGCCACAGCCGCGATCGCCCTCGCCTGCTCGGCGGGCGTCGGACCGGCGCTGTCCCTGGGGGCGCTCGCCGTGTCGGCACTGTGCGCGTACGCCGTTCTCGCGTGGCGCGCGCAAAAACGCCGCCGGACGATCGTACGGCAGTTGCCCGCGTTTCTGGAGGACATCGTGCGGCTGGTGTCCCTCGGCAACGGCGTGCAGGCCGCGTTTCAGGTCGCGTCCGCGAATTCGCCGTCGCCGCTCGCCGCTTGTCTCGAAGAACTCGTGCCGCGCGTGCGCAGCGGCGCCGACATCGATCAGGCGTTCGCGACGGTCGCGCGCACCTGGCGCGTGCAGGAGTTCGAACTGATCGGCGCGGTGTTGCGCATCTCGATCAAGTTCGGCGGCCGCTCCGATGTGATGCTCGAACGCATGGCTTCGTCCATGCGCGAGGGTCGCCTCGCGCGGCTGCGCGACTGACGAAGCGCATCGACGAGCCGGTTCGACTCGTGCGGCTTCGCGCTATGCGAAGCCGCACACGGCGCGATGTGACGCATCAGCACGACGTCGGCCGCACGCGTTCTACTTCGAGCCCGAAGAACGGACGCAAACGCGTGCCGAGCACGTTGCCGAAGAACGCGGCGACGAGCCACAGCCAGCCGTGCAGACTGCCGGACACGATGCCGCTGAAGTACGCGCCGATGTTGCAGCCATACGCGAGACGCGCGCCATAACCCAGCAGCAGCCCGCCCACGACGGCCGCGATCAGCGAACGCAGCGGAACGCGCCACGCGGGGGCGTAGCGGCCCGCGAGCGCGGCGGCCAGCATCGCGCCGAGCACGATGCCGATGTCCATCACGGACGTGACGTCCCGCGAGATCGGCGCGGCGAGCGCGGCGGCGTTGGCTTTCGTCATCCAGTACGGCCAGCTCGCGGTATCCACGCCGAGCACGGCGGCCGCCTTCGCACCCCACAGCGCAAACGCCGACGTGATGCCCCACGGACGGCCCGAAAGCGCGAGCGTCGCGAAGTTGAGCACGGCGAGCGCGATGCCGCCGGCGACCATCGGCCACGGCCCGTGCAGCCACGGCGAGGTGTGCGCGGGCTGCACGTGCGCGGCGACGAGCTTGCCGTGACGCCGCTTTTCGATGACGACCGTGAGCGCCGCGATCAGCGCGAACACGATCCAGTTGAGCGCGAGCGCGGGACCCGCGCCGAGCGTCTTGACGAGCGAGATCGGCTGCAGTTGCGGCAGCGCGGTCCAGAACGGCATGTGCGCGGTCGCGATGACGGAACCCGCGATGAACGCGGCGAGCGTCACGATCATGCGTGTGCTGCCGCCGCCGACCGTGTACAGCGTGCCGGACGCGCAGCCGCCGCCCAGTTGCATGCCGATGCCGAAGATGAATGCGCCCACCACCACCGAGGTGCCCGCGGGCGAAACCAGCCCGGTCACGGGCATGCCGAACAGGGAGCCCGCCGCGAGCGCGGGAAAGAACAGCGCGACGCCGACCGCGAGCATTAGCATTTGCGCGCGCAGGCCGGCGCCGCGGCCATCGGCGATGAACACACGCCACGCCGACGTGAAGCCGAACGCGGCGTGATAGAGCGCGACGCCGAGCAGCGCACCGACCACATAGAGCGCGGCCTGACGCGCGCCGACGCTCTGCGCGAGATAAACGGCCCCCAGCGCGATCAGGAGCGCGGCGACGGCGAGCGGCCTGGGATTGATGTCCGCGCGACGCGGCAGGGAGGTAGCGAAATCTGACATGACGTTTTGCGAGTGGAGAAGCGGAAAACCTCGTATTTTCGCGCATTTGCGTGCGCCTCGCTGGCGGCACGAAGCTTGCAACGATGGAGGAATTCTGTTCATTTCGCCCGGAGCCGCTCATGCATATCGTTTGCCACATGATGTCGTCGATCGATGGCCGCAGTCTCACCGACAACTGGAACCTCGACTTCGCGTCGCCGACCTATGAGGACACCGCCGCGCGCTTCAAGGCAGATGCGTGGGTCTGCGGCCGCGTCACGATGCAGGAAATCTCGCACGGCAAGGACCGCGGCTATCCGCGCGGGCTCGCGAAGAGCCCGATTCCGCGCAGCGATCATTTCGCGCGGCGCGATGCGAGCCAGTACGCCATTTCCATCGATCCGAAAGGACGTGTCGCGTGGAAGAGCGCGACGGCGCTCGAATCGCATATCGTCGAGGTGCTCGCGGAAAGCGTCGAGGACGATTACCTCGCGTATCTGCAATCGATCGGCGCGTCGTATGTGTTCGGCGGCAAGGACGATATTGAACTGGCGCGCGTCGTCGAGACGCTGGAACGCGAACTGAAGATCGGCAAGCTGATCGTCGAAGGCGGCGGTCATGTGTCGGGCGCGTTCGTCAACGCAGGACTCGCGGATGAAGTGAGCGTGCTGCTGGTGCCGCTCGTCGACGGACGCGAGGCGCACACGTCGTCGTTCGAAGTGTCGATGGACAAGTGGAAGAAACCTGCGTATCTCAAACTCGAATCGGTCGAGACGCTTGCCAACGATGTGCTATGGGTGCGCTATACGCGCAAGGACTAGTCGTGCTCTCGCGTTGTATACATTCGCTGCTTAAATAAGGGCATATATTTCGATATCCAAATCGATACGAGAACTCGTGCCCGCGCGTACGAAGCTACTTGACTTGTGATGAACCTGTTCTAACTTTCATCTAGCAAACGTTCTCACGATACGACCAGCGCGACCGGCGGGAGCGAGCCGACATGCCTATCGATTACGATCCGAGTTCGGAAGCTCTGCTGCACCCGGGCCTGCGACCCACGCTGTTCGAAGCGTCTAAGGTCGTCGGGACGGTTCCGCTCGCGGCGGAGGCCGCCCGCCTCGCCTACGTCGACATTGCGAACGACGAGGGGATGACGAAGCTCACGGCTGCGCTCGCGACACAGGGCTTCACCGGCGTCACGCCGTTCACTTCGGCAGAAACGGACTCGCAGGCCTTCGGCGCCTTTCGCGTGGCGGACCGGACCACGCTGCTGGCCTTTCGCGGCACGGAGCCCGACAAGCCCGAAGACCTGCTCATCGATGCCACGTTCTTCTTCGAGCCATGGCAGCACGGCCGCGTGCATCGCGGCTTCGCTCGCGCGACCCTTTCGCTACAGCCGCAAATCAACGATTATCTGCGCGCGCGGCAAGCCACGTCCGGCACGCTGATCCTGTGCGGTCACAGTCTGGGCGCCGCGCTCGCGACGCTGTTCGCGAGCCTGCTCCCGGACGTCACGCTCGTGACCATCGGCTCGCCGCGCGTGGGCGATCAGGTTTTCGTGGACAGCCTGTCCGCGGTGAAAACGACGCGCATCGTCGATTGCTGTGACGCCGTAACGAAGCTTCCGCCTTTTCCCGGCTGGCGCCATGTCGGCGAAACGCATTTCATCACGCATGAAGGCGAACTGGTGGTCGATCCGGCGCCCGAATTCATAAGCGACGACGAACGCGCGGGGCGCGCAAGCTACCTCGCGCACTATGCACTGCACCGCGGCAACGTGCATGTGCGCGAGTTCGCCGATCACGCCCCGATCAACTACCTGCGCGCGTTCTTCTGAGCCGTAGCGAAGCGACTTGCAAAACGCATGGGCCACCACGCCTCGTGCACCAACCGGATGGGCCGCGAAGACGACAACGACGCCGTCGTCGATTCGAATGTTCGCGTGCGCGGCGTGCGCGGCGTGCGCGGCGTGCGCGGTCTCAGAGTGGTCGATGCATCGGTGTTCCCGCGCATTCCGGGATTCTTCATCGTTACGCCGGTCTACATGATCAGCGAAAAGGCGAGCGACGTGATCCTCGCGGATGCGAGGGATTCGGCATAGTGCCCATGCGGATTCAGGGCGTCGGCGGCGTGCCCTCGCCCGCCTGATTCGCGGGGCCGGCGCGTTGCACGTCGAAGACCGGACGCCTGGCGTCGGCGTCGTACTGGCACCGGAACGAGGCTTGCTGAGATCGGCATGAAGCTTCAAGAAAAACAATCGGGCGATTTCCCTGCAAACACAGTAACACTGCCTGCCCCGGAGAGTCATCGTGGACATGTCATCCTGCTCGCCCTCCATCACGACGATGATCCGCATGGATCACACGCATGTGATGGCGGCGTTTCATCGTTATCACATCGACACCCCGTGGTGGAGAAAGCGCGCCATCGTTGAACTGGCGTGCACGGCGCTGGAGATTCACGCGCAACTCGAAGAGGAAATCTTCTATCCCGCGTTGAGCGATGCAATGCCGGGCGACGAACGCCTCAGGAAAAGCAAGCCCGAGCATGACAAGATGCGCGAAGACATCGCGAAACTACGCGCGATGGGGCCGCAAGACGCCGCGTACGACGCGCGTTTCATGCAGCTCATGCGCGAGGTCATGCATCATGTCGCGGATGAGGAAACCGTCTTGCTGCCCACCGCCGAACGCGCGCTCGCCGCGCGATTGAGCGAGCTTGGCCAGCGCATGACGAAGCGTCGCCTGCAACTGGTTGCAAAACATCGGCCCGCTGCGATCGCGGCGAACACGGTCGGCACGTTCCCACTCGCGTCCATCGCGCTGATATCGCTCGGCGCGCTGGCGATCGCGCATTGTCTGCGGCCCGCCTCCGCGCGCCGCGCTCGACGTCAATGGTGATCCACCGTTCAGGATTCTCGCGGCACGCCATTCACCTCGACGATATGCACCGGGATCGACTTCGCCCCCGGCACCTTGCTTTCCTTCGCGTAATGCCATAACGGCAGCAGCGGATTGCACTCCGGATAATATCCGCCGATGCAGCCGCGCGGAATATCGTAAGGCTGAATGCGCAGGCCCGCCACGCGGCGCTCGAAGCCATCGTCCGAAATGGTCTGCAAGGTCACGCGATCGTCCTTCTTCAAGCCATGTCGGTCGATGTCGGCCTCGCACATGAGGATCACCATGCGATCGCCGTGAATGCCGCGAAAACGGTCGTCGTGGTTATAGATCGTCGTGTTGAACTGGCTGTCGCTGCGCAACGTCATGAGGCATAACGCGCGCGCATCGCGCATGGGCATGTCGGGGTCTTCACCGAGCGACTCGGGCACGAAGAATTCCGCGCGGCCGCTCTTAGTTTCCCACTTGCGTTCGCGCACCGGGAGATGACGCGGGAAGCCGCCCGGCGTCCACATTCTCGCGTTGAAGTCGTGAAAGGTCTCGGGATAGGTCCTGGCGATTTCATCGCGAACGAGCGCATAGTCGTCGCGCCAGCGTTGCCAGTCGACCGTCGATTGCGCGCCGAGCGTATGCCTTGCCAGTTCCGCGACGATGAACGGCTCCGAGCGCGCATCCGCCGACGCGGGCTCGGCCACGCCGCGCGAGCCGTGAATGCATCCGGTGCTGTCTTCCATCGATACGGCTTGCGCGCCGCCTGCCTGCATATCGATTTCGATGCGGCTCAGGCACGGCAGCAGATACGACTTCTCGCCATGCACGAGGTGACTGCGATTGAGCTTCGTCGCGATGTTCACGGTGAGCTTCAGCTTGCGCCACGCCGGCTCGGTACGCGCGCGATCCGGCACCGAGCGCACGAGATTGCCGCCGAGATTGATGACCGCATCGACCTTGCCTTCGATCATCGCCTCGAATGTCTCGACGATGTTCATGCCCTTCTCGCGCGGCGGCTCGAAACGGAACTGGCTCGCGAGCTTGTCGAGCGGCGCCAGTTCCGGCTTCTCCGTGATCCCTACCGTGCGTTGCCCTTGCACGTTCGAATGTCCGCGCACCGGCGAGGGTCCTGCGCCCGGCTTGCCCACGTTGCCGCGCAGAAACAGCAGATTGCACAGCATGCGGACCGTCTGCACGCCCTGCCTGTGCTGCGTGACGCCCATGCCGTAGTGCGCGATGACCGCGTTCGCGCGCATGTATTCGTCGGCGGCGGCTTCGAGATCCGCGCGCGGCAGGCCGGCCACGTTTTCGATGTCGTCCCATGAGGCGACGCGCACGTAGTCCGCGAACGCCTCGAAGCCCACCGTGTGTTCTTCGATGAACCCGACGTCGAGCACGCGCGGCTCGCCGCGTTCCCGTGCGCGATCGTCGGCGTGAATCACGGCCTTGCAGATGCCGAGTATCGCGGCGGTGTCGCCGCCGGTCTTCACCTGATGATATTGCGTGCTGATGACCGTATGCGCCGGCGTCACCATTTCGACCGGCGATTGCGGATTGGCGAACTTGATGAGCCCCGGTTCCCGCAGCGGATTGAAGGTGATGATCGGCACGCCGCGCTTTCTCGCATCCTGCAACTGATGCAGCATGCGCGGGCTGTTGGTCCCGACGTTCTGGCCGAAGAAGAACATGAGATCGGTCTTCTCGAAGTCGTCGAGCATGATCGTGCCGACGCCCGCGCCGATCGCCGCCTTCAGCCCGACGCTCGTGCTTTCGTGACACATGTTCGAGCTGTCGGGAAGATTGTTCGTGCCGTACATGCGCGCGAACAGCTGGTACATGTACGACGTTTCCAGCGATGCGCGCCCCGAAGCATAGAACGACACGCGCTTCGGATCGAGCGCCCGCAACTCGCGGCCGATGTCCTCGAATGCCTCGTCCCAGCTCACGCTCACGTATTTGTCGGTCGCTGCGTCATAGCGCAGGGGCGCGGTGAGACGCCCCGCATCTTCGAGATCGTGATCGTGCCAGGCGCACAGTTCAGTCACCGTATGCAGCTCGAAGAACTGCGGCGTCATGCGTCTGGCCGTCAAGTCCCACGCGGTCGCCTTCGCGCCGCTTTCGCAGAACTCGAAGGTGTGCGGATCGGCGGGCTTGGCCCATGAACAACTGACGCAGGCGAAGCCGTCGGGCTTGTTCTGCTTCAGCAGAACGGTGGTTTCCCTGAGCGGCACCTTTTCATGAACGAGCGCGCCCGTCACGGCCTTGAGCGAGCCCCATCCACCCGACGAATACGGATATGCGACGTTCCTTCGAACGTGTGTGTCTGATTCGGCCATGACCATTGCCTCGCGCGTTTCGATTGATTCTTGGAAGACGCGCGAGCAATCGCTATTCCCTTTCAGGCACCTTTATTCTTCGTCTGCAAGGTGGGCGAGCCGCGACCGTCGCGCGGCGTCATGCGTGCGAAGAACACGACACCCGCCGCCACTACCGACATCAGTGCGAGACCGGTGAGGCCGCCCTGGATCGAGCCGCTCTTCTGTTCGAGAAAGCCGAAGGTTGCCGGCGCGACGAAGCCGCCGAGATTGCCGATGGAGTTGATCAGCGCAAGCACGGGCGCCGCGATGCGCGCATCGAGATAACCTTGCGGAATCGGCCAGAACAACGACGAAGCCGCCTTGAAGCCGATCGCCGCGAAGCAGATCGCGATGAACGAATAGACCGGTCCGCCCTGACCGGCCGCGTACATGCCGGCCGCCGCGATCAGCAGCACGCACGCGACCCACGCCTGCTGGAACTTGAAGCGCGCGGCCAGCCCGGCGAACAGATACATCGCGACGATGGAGATCAGCCAGGGAACGGAGTTGAACAGCCCGACCTGGAAGTCGTTCAGATGCCCCATCTTGCGGATGATGCTCGGCAGCCAGAAGGTCGCCCCGTAGATGGTCAACGATACCGAGAAATAGATCAGGCAGAAGATCACGATCTGCGGATCGCGCAGCAGGCTCCACGCGGAAGGCTTGACCGTATGCGCCGCATCGCGCTGACGCTGCTCGTTGTCGATTTCGGCGACGAGCGCATCCTGCTCTTCACGCGTGAGCCACTTCGCATCGCGCGGCTTCGAATCGAGCCAGAACCACACGAAGCCCGCCAGCACCACCGAGGCCATGCCTTCGATAAGGAACATCCACTGCCAGCCATGCAGGCCCGCGCCTTCGATCAGCATCAGCCCGCCCGAGATCGGGCCGGAGAACACGGACGCAAGCGCCGAGCCGCTCAGGAAGATGGCCATTGCCTTGCCGCGTTGATCGCGCGGCAGCCATTGCGTGAAATAGAACACGACGCCCGGGAAGAAGCCCGCCTCCGCCGCACCGAGCAGAAGACGCATCGCATAAAACGAGGTTTCGCCCTGCACGAAGGCCATGCCGACCGCAGCCAGCCCCCACGTGATCATGATGCGCGTGAGCCAGGCCTTCGCGCCGAAACGCTGCAGCAGCATGTTCGACGGCACTTCGAACACCGCGTAGCTGACGAAGAAAAGCCCCGCGCCCAGCCCATAGGCCGCGGCGCCGATGCCCAGATCCGCGCTCAGATGCTGACGCACGAAACCGATGTTCACCCGGTCGATGTAATTGACGACGAACATCACGACGAACAGCGGCAGCACGTGCCACTTGATCTTGCGAACGGCGCTCGAAAGCGCGCTGGAACTGCTCATGAAGGTGTCTCCTGACGGCGCGTGGTTTTGTTATGGGTCTCAGAAGCGCGGATTCTTGCCGGTGAATTCCGGCTGATACTTGCGCATTTGCGCGAGATCGTCGCGATTGCGCACGCCGCACGACAGATATTGTTCGTGCAGTTCCGCGAGCTTCTCGCGATCGAGTTCGACGCCCAGACCCGGCGTCGTCGGCACGCGCACGGAGCCGTTATCGAACTTCACGCGCCCGCCCTTGATGACTTCCTCTTCCTGCCACGGGTAATGCGTGTCGCACGCGTAGGTGAGATTGGGCACGCTTGCGGCGACATGCGTCATCGCCATCAGGCTGATGCCCAGATGCGAGTTCGAGTGCATCGACATGCCGAAGCCCCACAGCTTGGCCATGCGCGCGAGCGTCTGCGTGGCGCGCAAGCCGCCCCAGTAGTGATGATCGGAGAGCAGCACCTTGATCGAACCCATGTTGCAGCCGCGACGGAAGTCGTCCATCGTCGTGATGACCATGTTGGTCGCGAGCGGCAGCTTCGTATGCTTCTGCAGTTCGGCCATGCCTTCGAGGCCGGGGCACGGATCTTCGTAGTATTCGAGGATTTCATCGAGCGCGGGCGCGGCCTTGATGCTCGTCTCCAGCGTCCAGTTCGCGTTCGGATCGAGACGCAGCGGCATGCCGGGGAATGCCTTCGCGAGCGCCTGCATGCAGGCGATTTCATGCGCGGGCTCGAACACGCCGCCCTTCAGCTTGATGCTCTGAAAACCGTACAGGTCGATCATGCGCTGCGCCTGCGCCACGATCTGCTCGGGACTGATGCCCTCGCCCCACGCGTCCGGCGCATAAGGTTTCTCAACGTGCTCCGCGTACTTGAAGAACAGATACGCGCTATAGGGCACGGCGTCGCGCACCTTGCCGCCGAGCAGATCGACCACCGGCGCGCCGATGATCTGACCTTGCAGATCGAGCATCGCCACTTCCAGCGTGCTGATCACCTTCGGCGCGTTCTTCGCGGCGTGCGAACCCGGCGCGAGCTCGAATTCAATCGCGCCGGGCGTTGCCTTGATCGTCCCGCGCACGCGCTCTTCCATCTGGTTCAGATCGAACGGCGAAAGGCCGATCACGAGGTCCCTGGCCTGTTCCAGCACGCGCAGCATCGGCTCGTCGCCATAGGTCTCGGAAATGCCGACGCGCCCGTCGCTCGTCTCCAGTTCGACGATGGAACGCAGCGCCCAAGGCTCGTGAATGCCCGCGGCGTTGAGGAGCGGGCCGTCGCGGAATGCGATCGGAGTGATTCGAACCTGAGTGATGGTGATGGCGCGCGTCATGTCGATTGTTCCGGAAAGAGCGAGAGTAGCCGAATGGTAAAGCACTAATATATTAGTGCGTCAGTCGGGTTAACGCTGAGTTTTCTTCGTCACGAACCCATGCCCGCCGTGGCAAAGCGCGGCTATAGTGCTAATGTTTCAGTCGCCTTTCGCTTTCGATCCAACATGAAGAACGCCGAATCCACTGCCACGATCCATCGCCTCGACCGGTCCCGGCATGCCGCGCCGCAAGTGTTCGAGCGGCTGCGCGAGATGATCGTGTCGCTCGAACTGGAGCCGGGCACGGTGCTGTCGCGCACCGAACTGGCGACGCGCTATGGCCTCAGCCAGACGCCGGTGCGCGACGCGCTGATCAGGCTCGGCGAGGAAGGGCTGGTCGATATCTTTCCGCAGCACGCCACCGTCGTGAGCCAGATCAGCGTGCCGCAGGCGTTGCAGGCGCACTTCCTGCGCCGCTCGATCGAACTGGAAGTCGTGCGTACGCTCGCGCAGACGCGCAAGGCTTCGCTGGTCGCGCGGCTGCGCGCGACGATTGCGGAACAGATGGAATGCATGGAACCGCAGGACGTCGAGCAGTTTGCATTGCTCGACCACGCGTTTCACCGGCAGATGTACGAAGCCGCGGGCGTGCCGCAGTTGTGGGATCTGGTGCGCCGCCTGAGCGGGCACATCGACCGGCTGCGCCGTCTGCATCTGCCGGTCGAGGGCAAGACCAGCGCGGTGGTGCGCGATCACACCGAGATCGTCGACGCCATCGAGAAAAGCGACGTGGAAGCCGCCGACGCCGCGTTACGCAAGCATCTGTCAGGCACGCTCAGCCAGGTCGATCAGATTCGCACACGCCATCCCACGTTTCTGAGCGACCACTGAGCGGCTCGAAACCTCAGGCAATGGCCTTTGCCTGAGGCGCGGGCCAGCCTTGCATCATCGTTGCGATTTCCTCGTCGAGCCACTCGCGGAACTGGAGATATTCCGCGCGCGCCTTCGCATTGCGATGCGCGCACAGATAGTGGTGACGGTCGTGGAACACGAGCGCATCGTCGACCGGGCGCACGAGCTTCTTCTGCTCGACCTGCCGATGCACGAGATGGTGCCAGCCGAGCAAGGTGCCCTCGCCCGCCTCCGCCTGCGCCACCAGCAGTCGATAGTCATTGCTCTCCAGCTTGTCGTGCTGATCGAGGCGGTCGGAGCCGTCGCCTTGCTGGAACCAGTTCTTCCACACGCGCCAGTCGACGTGTTCGCACACTTGCGCGCGCCCCAGCAGCGAAAGGCTCAGCGTGGGATGCGCGAGCAGATCGAGCGGCTTCAACGCGCGCCCATGAAAATAGCGCTCGTGAAACGCCGCGCTGCACACCGGATAAACGATGTCGTGAAACAGCGGCTCGACTTCGTACTCCGCTTCGCGCGGCGGATTCTTCGTGATGATGACATCGGGCTCCATGAGCTCGTCGAGTTCCATGAAGTGCTCGGTCACCATCACGTGCAGGCGGATATCAGGAAAGCGCCGGCGAAATTCGGGCAGCCGGAACGAGAGCCACAGCGCCGAGAACGTATGCGAGATACAGATGGTCAGCGCATGTCGATCGACGCGCCGCACCGCCTGCGCCGCCTCCGCGATGTTCATGATCGACAGATACGACGCGTTGTAGAGAATGCGGCCCGCATCCGTCAGTGAGATATGCCTTCCGGTGCGCTCGAACAACGCGACTTCGAGCGCGTCCTCCAGTTCCTTTATCTGGCGGCTGACCGCGGCCTGCGTGACGCACAGCACTTCGGCGGCTTGCGTGAAACTTTCATAGCGCGCCGCCGTGACAAAGCATCGGAGCGCGCGCAACGAGGGCATCTGCGCGAGAAGCCTGTCGGCGAATTGCTGTTTCTTCTGCATGTGAATCACCTTCCAGAGGGCTCGCAAGCCGGATGCTTCTATTATCGATTGTTCTTCGAATCCGGCGCGCGCTCATCCGCGCCCTTGCACGCGGCGCATGATCCTGTCGAGCGCTTCCGCGTAATGCGCAAACGTGCCTCGTTCCGACAGTTCGCGGTGCAGTTGCTCGTTGAGGCCGCCGGGCGTGCTCGCATGTCCGATCATGTCGGCGAAAGGCTGCGTGCCTTGTGTCGTTTCATGCGCGAGCCCCACATGATAGCCCGACAAAAACGAGCGAGCCGATGCATACGGCACGCCTTGCCCGACGAGCCATTGCGCCTGTTCCTCCAGCAGCGCGAAGAAGCTGGCCATCGTCGCCGTGACGGCGGACAGCGCGTCGAACTGATGTTCGCCCGCCACTTCGACCGCTTCGCCTAGCGGCGCGAACAGGGCTTTGGCGATGTCGTCGGGCGGGCAGATCGCCGTGCTGCCCTTGCCCGTCGCCACGGCGGGCAGCGGCACCGCGCGCGTCACGCCGGACGACCGGCGCACGAGCTGACCAATCTTCTCGAGAGACATTCCTGCGATGAAACTGATGACGTGATGCCGCGCATCGAACTCGAGTTCGCCCAACACTTCGGACGCGATCTGTGGGATGACCGCGAGACACACGACATCCGATGTATCGAGCACGGCCTGATTGCTCTCGCACACCTCCACGCGCGAGTCGAGTTCCGCCAGTTTCGCCGCGATCTCCGCGTTGCGCGGCGAGAGCGCGACGCGCGTGAAAGGCACGTCGAAGTCGATCATGCCGGTCACGATGGCCCGCGTGATCGCGCCGGCGCCGATGAATCCAATCCGCATGTTGCCTCGTCAGATGGTCAGTCGAGCTTCAGCCAGGTCGTCTTCAGCTCGCAGTATTGATCGTGCGCGTAGACCGATTTGTCGCGTCCGCCGAAGCCCGACTGCTTGAAGCCGCCGAAGGGCGTGGACAGATCGCCTTCGCCGAAGCAGTTCACGGTCACGGTGCCCGCGCGAATGCGCGCCGCCACCTTGTGCGCGTTGTTGACATTATCGGTCCACAGCGATGCAGCGAGTCCGTAGCACGTGTCGTTCGCGATGCGCACGGCCTCGTCGATATCAGCATATTCGATAAAGCACACCACCGGCCCAAAGACCTCTTCGCGCGCGATGCTCATCTCGGGCGTCACGCTGTCGAAGATGGTCGGCTCGACGAACCACCCGCCGGTTTCCGTCAGCGTGGCGTTGCCGCCGGCGGCAACGTGCGCGCCTTCGGCCTTCGCCTTCTCGATATGCGACAGCACCTTGCGGTAATGCGCCTCTTCGATCAGCGAACCGAGCCTGACATCCGGATCGAGCGGATCGCCGGTCTTCCAGCCTTCGAGCACCGCCTGCATCTTTTGCAGCAACTCGGCCTTCTGGCTCTTGTGAACCAGAATGCGCGAGCCCGCGCTGCAGTTCTCGCCCATGTTCCAGAACGCGGCGGCGACCGCCTGTTCGGCCACGGCGTCGAGATTGGCGACATCGGGCAGCACGACTTGCGGATTCTTGCCGCCGCATTCGAGCACGACGCGCTTCATGTTCGTGTCGGCGGAATAGCGCAGGAAGCGCTTGCCGGTTTCGGTCGAACCCGTGAACGCGATCAGATCGACATCCACGTGCACGCCGAGCGCCTGACCCGCGCCTTCGCCGAACCCCGTCACGACGCTGAAGACGCCGGAGGGCAAGCCCGCTTCCAGCGCGAGATCGGCGATGCGCAAGGTCGACAGCGAAGTCTGCTCCGCCGGTTTCACGATGACGCTATTGCCCACCGACAACGCCGGCCCGATCTTCCACGCGAGCATCAGCGCCGGAAAGTTCCACGGCAGCACCGCGCCGACCACGCCGATCGGCTCGCGCGTAATCATGCTCACCACGCTCGAACCCGAAGGCGAGAGTGCGTCGTAACGCTTGTCCGTGACTTCGGCGTGCCAGCGGATGCACGCGGCCGACTCGGGAATGTCGAGGCCCATGCATTCGCTGATCGGCTTGCCTGCTTCGAGCGCTTCGAGCAGCGCGAGCTCTTCGGCATGTTCGTCGATGAGTTGAGCGAGGCGCTGCAGCACGGCCTTTCTATGCGACGGCGCGGCCTTCGACCACACCCCCGATTCAAACGCCTCGCGCGCCGCCCCGACCGCGCGATCCACATCCTTCGCGTCGCACTTCGCGATATCCGCGAGCACCTTGCCCGTCGACGGATTCAGCGTGGCGAAGGTTTCATTCGAAGCCGCATTGCAACGTTGCCCGGCGATGAAAGCCCGGCCATCGAGCGAAAGCTGTTCTGCCTGGCGCTGCCATTCCTGATGCGTCGTCATGTCATGTCCTCACAGATTCAAAGCTCGGCGCCCGCCGAGAATTCCTTGACCCAGATCGCCGCGGAAACCGCGACGTCCGCGATCGGCCGAATCGGCAACGAACGCGGATGCGGCTGATGCAGCAGTTGATCGATCAGCGCGTTCGATTGCCCGAGCGCATGTTCGGCGATCAGTTTGCCCGCCGCCGAGCCGCGGCTCAGTCCCAGCCCGTTGCAGCCAATGGCTTCGAACGCACCGTCCGCGCGCTTGCCGAACAGCGCACCGTTGTTCGCCGTCAGACACAGCGCGCCGCCCCACGTGTATTGCAGCTCGACGTCCTTGAGCATCGGAAAACGCCGGTCGAACGAACGTTGATGCAGATGCCTCGCCTTCGCGAGATCGGCGGCCGACACCGAAACGTTCGGCCGGAATGCGAAGTGGTTGCGCACGCAAATACGATTGGTCGCAAGGCGCCGCACGGTGGTGCCCATCGGGTCGGCGGGAATCAGCGCCCATGAATGCGCGCCGCCGAGCCGCGTGATCTCGTCGTCGTTCATCACGCGCGACATCGACGCGAACGTATAGACCGGCAACAGTCCGTTCGGGTGACCGCCGAAGGTGGCTGCATACGCGTTGGTGCAGAGCACCACCTGCTTCGCCTCGATCCTGCCGGCCGCGAAGCTCAGCACCTTCGTCTGGCCGCGACCGTCCATTGCTTTCACCGCGCTCAGCTCGAAGATCGTCACATTCGACGGCTGCGTCGCCGCGAGGCCGCGCATCAGCGCCGCGGGTTGAACCGTGCTGCATCCCGGCGTGAACAGCGCGCTCTTGTAAAAGCTCGTGCCCGTAACGCGGCCGATAGCGGCTTCGTCGAGCCACTCGCACGGCTCGTCGATGCGGGCGAGGCCATCGGCGAAATGCGTCAATGCCGTGTGGCCTTTCTTGTTGACCGACGCGTGGTACTTGCCGTCGTCGCGCCAGTCACATTCGATGCCGTGCCGCTTCACCGTTTCGCGCACATAGTCGATGCCGTGCCGTTGCAAGCGCACGTCGGCCTTGTCGGCTTCGACGCTGCGCGAATAGCTTTCGCTGCTGATGTCGTGCGGCAGATCGACGAAGAAGCCCGAGTTGCGTCCCGCCGTCGAGCGCCCGATGCGATCGGCGTCGACCAGCGCCACCGACATCTCCGGCGCGAGTTCCGCCAGCCGCCGCGCCGCGCACAGGCCGGTGATGCCGCCGCCGACCACCACGAAGTCGAAGCGATGATCGCCCGTCGCGGTGTTCGCGGGCGCGGGCGACGGCAGGCTTTCCCACCAGCCGTTGACGCCATCCGGTGCGGGTAGCCGCACGAAATCCTGTTTCGAGGCCATGCGCGTGAGTTACCGAGCGTTGCGCAACAAGGGTGGGACGGTCTTCGCAAGGGAGGTATGTACGCCTTCGAAGCTCATGACCGACTCACTGAGTATATGTTTGAAAAACACACGGCGCGTCAGACGAGCGCTTCCGCATGCAAATAAATGGGGAAATGTCCGCACAGATCGCGCACCCGCGCGCGCACCGAACGTTCGACCTGCGCGTCGCCAGCGGGATCGCGTTCCAGCGCCGAGAGCACGTCCAGAATCATCTGGCCGATCTGCTCGAACTGCACCGCGCCGAAGCCGCGCGTCGTCGCGGCGGGCGTGCCCAGGCGGATGCCCGAGGTGACCGTCGGATTCTCGGTGTCGAAAGGGATGCCGTTCTTGTTGCAGGTGATGCCCGCGCGTTCAAGCGCCTTCTCCGCCTGCGTTCCGGTCAGGCGCTTGCCGCGCAGATCGACGAGCAGCAGATGATTGTCCGTGCCGCCCGTCACGAGACTCAGGCCGCCCGCCTGCAGTACGCGGCCGAGCACCTGAGCGTTGCGCAATACGCGGTCGATATACGCGGTGAAGTCCGGCCGCAGCGCTTCGCCGAAGGCGACCGCCTTGCCGGCGATCACGTGCATGAGCGCGCCGCCCTGCAAGCCCGGAAAGACGGCCGAATCGATCTTCTTCGCAATGGCGGCGTCATTCGTCAGAATGAAGCCGCCGCGCGGGCCGCGCAGCGTCTTGTGCGTGGTCGACGTCACCACGTCCGCGAACGGCACCGGATTCTGATGCCGTCCCGCCGCGACGATGCCCGCGATATGCGCCATGTCCACCATCAGCATCGCGCCGACGCTGTCCGCGATGTCGCGGAACGCCGCGAAATCGAGCGCACGCGGATAAGCCGAATATCCCGCGATGATGAGCCGCGGCCGATGCGTCTGCGCGAGGCGCCGTACCTCGTCGTAGTCGATACACAGCGTGTCCGGGTTCACGCCGTACTGCACCGCGTTGAACCATTTGCCCGACAGCGCGGGACGCGCGCCATGCGTGAGATGACCGCCCGCGTCCAGCGACATGCCCATCACGGTGTCGCCCGGCTTCAGAAGCGCGAGCATCACCGCGCCGTTGGCCTGCGCGCCCGAATGCGGCTGCACGTTGGCGAACTCGGCGTCGAACAGCGCCTTCACCCGATCCATCGCGAGCGCCTCGATGCGATCCACGTGCTCGCAGCCGCCGTAGTACCGTTTCGACGGATAACCTTCCGCGTACTTGTTCGTCAGAACGGTGCCCTGCGCCTCCATCACCGCCGATGACACGATGTTTTCGGAGGCAATCAGTTCGATCTGCGTCTGCTGGCGGCGCAACTCCAGCGCGATCTCCGAAGCGATGACGGGATCGTGACTCTGCAGGCTTTCGCCGAAAAAGCGCGAATACTCGTTCACGGAAATACTCCGAAGGTGTCGGGCGATGCGGCTCTATCCGGGCATTACTGCTCCAGCCACGCCTTCACTTTGTCCGGATGCGCGTCGACGAATTTCTTCGCGGCCGTCGCGTAGTCGTTGGTCGAGTTGCCTTCGAACTCGATCGATTCGACATCCGCCAGCGTCAGCTTGTAATGCTTGAAGAAGACGTCGGCGCGCGGGAACTTCTTCGCGAACTGCTTCGATGCGAAAGCATGAACCTGCTCTTCGCCGCCGAGCGTGCCCTTCGGGTCCTTCAGATAGCGCATCTGCCACTTCTGGAACAGCCAGTGCGGGCTCCATACGGTCGCGACGATCCATTGCTTCGATCCGTAGGCACGCTGGATCGACGCGAGCATGCCGGCCTCGCTCGCGGACTGCAGCTTGTAACCCGACAAGTCATACGCCTTGATGGTCTTCTCCGATGCCTGCATCAGACCGCCGCCCGGCTCGATGCCCTGGATCACGCCGTTCAGTTGCTTCTGCACTTCGGGCTTCTTCAGGTCTTCGATCGACGAGAGTTGCGACTCGGGCACATAAGCCGGCACTGCCCAGCCATTCTTGCCGCCCGTGTAGATGATGCCGACGTCGTCCAGACTGTCCTTGTACCGTGCGACGTACTGACCGTGCGTCACCGGCAGCCAGCCGCCGACCATGATGTCCAGATCGCCGCGCGCCACGCCCTGATACTGAATGCCGATATCCGCCTGAACGAACTGCACCGGCTGCTGGAGCTTGGTTTCGAGCACGTACTTGGCGACGTTCGCGACCGCGAGCACGTCGGCCCAGTTGGTGACCGCGATCTTCAGCGGCTCGGCGGCTGCGACCGTGCCGGTTGCGACCCCGAACGCCACGACTGCGGGCGCTGCTATCTTGACGATCAACGAGCGAATGAAGCTGCTATTCATTTTGGACTCCGGATTGGCTACTTGAGCGTATGGACGAATATGACGTTCTGTATTTCAGGTTTGCGCGGTCTTGCCGGGCGTCGCGGGTTTTGTCGGCGTCGAGATAACCTTCTTCTTCGCCTTCTTGGCCTTCACGCCGAAGCTTTCCGTCAGCCGGTCGAGAATGATCGCGAGCAGCACGACGCCCAGACCGCCTTCGAAGCCGATGCCGATATCCAGACGCTGGATGCCGCTCAGCACGTACTCGCCCAGCCCGCCCGCGCCGATCATCGACGCGACGACCACCATCGAGAGCGCCATCATGATCGTCTGGTTCACGCCCGCCATGATCGAAGGCAGCGCGTTGGGCAACTGGATCTTCCAGAGCAGTTGCGCATCGGTGCTGCCGAACGAACGGCCGGCTTCGAGCAGTTCTTCGCGCACTTGCTTGATGCCGAGCGTCGTCAGGCGCACGACGGGCGGCATGGCGAACACGATCGTCGCGATGACGGCCGGTACGCGTCCCAGACCGAACAGGATCACGGCTGGAATCAGGTACACGAACGCGGGCATGGTCTGCATGAAGTCGAGCAGCGAGCGCAGCACGACTTCCACACGCTTCTTGCGCGCGCCCCAGATGCCGAGCGGCACGCCGATCACGAGACTGAAGAAGGTCGCCGCGATGACCAGCGCGAGCGTCGAAACGGTCTGTTCCCACAAGCCCATGTAGTGAATCGCATACAGCGCCACGCCGACGAACGCGGAGAACACCACGCCACGGCGCCACAGCGCGAGCGCCATCAGAATCACGAGCATCGCGATGAACGGCACCGCACCGAGGCCATCCTCGAGCACCTTGATGACCGCGCCGAGCGCCGCCGAAAATGCGTCGAAACCGCCGCGAAAATGAGAGAAAAGAAAGTTGACTGCGTTCTCGGCGAACTGTCCAAAGATTCCGGAATTCATGCGGCCCTCCGCTCCATAACCTGCTTGAGAATCGTACGGCAGGACACCGCGCCCGCGAGTCTGCCTTGTTCGTCGATGACCGGAACGTCGTGCTCCTGGCTGAGCGCGATATTCGCGAGTTGATGCAGGTCCGCGTTGAGCGGCACCGCCGCGACATCGCTGAGCAATGCGTCGCTGATCGGACGGCTGCCGCTCTTGTGCAGCGACGCTGGCGTCACGCAGCCCTGATAGCGGCCCGCTTCATCGCAGACATAGCCGCACTCGGCGCCGCTGTCGATCAGCGTGTTGAGATAGCGCTCGGACGGCGCGCTCGTGTTGCACGCGATCAGACCGCGCTCGACCTTCGTCATCAGGCTCGATGCTTCGAGGAAGCGCGACACGTCGACGTTGCGGAAGAAGTCGCGCACATAGTCGTCGGCGGGAGACTGAATCAGTTCCGCGGGTGTGCCCACCTGAATCAGACGGCCATCTTTCATGATGCCGATGCGCCCGCCGATCTTCACCGCCTCTTCGATATCGTGCGAGATGAACACGATGGTGCGCTGCTCTTCCTTCTGCAGGCGCAGCAGTTCGTTCTGCATCTCGAAGCGGATCAGCGGATCGAGCGCGGAGAACGCCTCGTCCATCAGCAGCACGGACGGATTCACGGCCAGCGCGCGCGCAAGACCCACGCGCTGCTGCATGCCGCCGGACAGCTCGCTCGGCAAGAGCTTCTCGTATGAAGCCAGACCGACGCGCGTCAGTGCGGCGCGCGCAGTTTCATAGCGATCCGACTTCTTCTTCCCCGCGACTTCGAGGCCATACGCGATGTTGTCGATCACGCTGCGGTTCGGCAGAAGCGCGAAGGACTGAAACACCATCGCCATCTTCTCGCGGCGCACCGCGCGCAGTTCGGGCGTGCTCATCGGCGCGATGTCGCGGCCTTCGAGAATCACCTGGCCCGAGGTCGGCTCGATCAGGCGATTGAGCAGGCGCACGAGCGTCGATTTGCCCGAGCCCGACAGGCCCATGATCACGAAGATTTCGCCCGCGTTGACCGAGAGGCTCACGTCGTCGACCGCGACCATGTTGCCGGTCTGCGCGAAGATTTCGTTGCGGCCGAGACCTTGCCTCAGGAGTTCCTGAGCACGCTCGGGCTTCGCGCCGAAAATTTTCGAAAGGTTCTTGACCGTAAGAATCTCGGTCCTGGATGCCGCAACCGATTTTGCCAGCGAATCTGTTCCGGACTGCGAGGACAGCGGATTCGTGACGTCGTTCGGTGCGAGAGTTAGGTTGGGAATCATCGGGTCATTCCACCTAGCAGGTTCAGAAAGGGAGTGGTTGGCAGTGACGCTCTGCATCGGCGCTGCCGGGGCATTCCGGCGTTCACTGCGATGGAATGAAGCGTACCTGTCCAATTCCGATCACCCACCGACATTTTCTGAGCCCTTTTCGATACTTCTGGTAATGCAAGCAAGCGGCGCAGCCGACGCTTAAAAACGGGCGAACGCAACACGAAACGCTGCGAACCAGCACTGGCGGGCCTGAGCGGGCGATGGCCGCGCGCGGTGGAGGCCGCACGGAGCGTGACGACTGGCTGAAATGCGCGAGGGACGCTAGGGATTGCACCTAGGCAAGGCGTTCTGGATGCCCTTTTCTTATGCTAGGAACGCAAAACGCCGCGCGTTTTGCGCGGCGTTCACCGTCATGCTGCGAGCTTTCATCAACTGCCGAGCAAACCGAACACGGCGACGCCGGTCTTCGTGCCCACATACACCTTGCCGTTCGCGATCGTCGGCGAGATGAACTTGGCGCCCGGGCCGAACTGATCGCGCGAGCCCATCGTATTGCTGCTGTAGAGCTCGAAGAGATCGCTGGCGTCGTAGGCATGCAGCACGGCGGGCGTGACGTTCTCCACGCCCCACACGATGCCGTTCGTGTCGCCGTTCGCCGAGATCACGGGCGCGAAGCCCGGGAAACTCCAGTTCCACGGCGGACTGGTGCTCGTGTACGACGCGGCCGTCGCCAGCAGGCCGTTCACGACCGGCAGCGCCTTCAGGTGATCGCCCGCCGGGCCGACATACACCGTGTTGTTGTAGAACGCCGGCGTGGTGAACATCGGGCCGCTGATTGTCGAGAAGAGCTCCTGATAGATGTGGTCGCTGGCCGAATCGAAGGTGCCCATGTTGTCGCGATCGACGATGTAGAGCGCGCGCGTCTTGCCGCCGCCTACCGCGAGATGCCTCACGTTGCCGTTGACGTCGGTGACATCGGGCAGGACCACCACGCCACCGGAGCCCAGGTCGAGATCCTGGCTCGACTGCACGACCGTGTCCGAAGGCTGGAAGTAGTCGGTGACCTGGAGCGTTGGCGTCGGCGTGACCTTGAGGAAACCGTTGCCGAAGTCGTTGTGGATGGGCATGTTCTGCGCGTTGGTGGTCGGATCGAAGGTGCCGTTGCCGTCGAGGAAATAGATCGACGTCCCGTCCGATGCAAGGCCCCCGCCGCTCATCCAGATGCCGCCCATTTCACCGTTCGGCGTGACATTGAGCACGCCGGTCTGCTGCAGCGTATCCGCGTTGTAGCCGATCACCCAGCCGGTGTACGGCAGCGTATCGCAGTGCGAGCTCCACGCCGTGTACACGACGCCGTTCAGCAGCAACAACGACGCACGCTCGATGTACTGGCCCGGCGTGAACGGCACGACGCCATTGACGCTGCCTGAGCCGGTGCCGGGATACGACGCGGTGATTTCGGTCGGACCGCCGAAGAGCTCCGCCCCGCTGGTGATATCGAGCGCGTGAATGCGCTGGTGATAGGCGCCGCCGCTGTCCTTCGACATCGCGACGAGATAGATCGCGCCACGCGAGCGATCGATCACGGGCGTCGACGTGATGCCGATGGTCGGCGTCGTCTGGTTGCAGCCATGGTCGTCGCTCGGCGTCTCGCCCGGGAGCACCGTGGACACCTGCCAGAGCACGTCGCCGGTGTCGGCATCGAAGGCATAGACGCTTGCATTCTCGGTCGCGACGTAGAGCACGTTGTGCCTTGCGCCAGCGACCTGCAAGTTGCCCAGAAAGAGCGGCTGGGCGTCCACGACGCCGTCCACACCATAGAAGCCCAGCTTGCCGAAGGTGTCCGGATTGACGTTGGCCGGACTGAGCGCGGTTTCCGCGAGTTGCTGCCCGGTGCGCCCCACGTCGTTGTGATACGTGGTGACGTCCATGCGACGCGGCCGCAGGCGCGCGTCCACCGCGGACATGCTTGCAGCGGATGCCGCGCTCGCGCCGCCCGAGGACGACGCTCCCGAGCCGGGTGTGGTGCCTTTGCTCGCCACGCTCGAATCCGAATCCGAACTGCCTCCGCTACAACCGCCGATTATTGCTGCGACTGCGACCGCGATCACGCCAACCGACAAGTGCCCTTTCATTTTCGAAGCTCCGTTCAGGGGTCCGGTTTCGTGCCTCCGATTATTGTCTGCACCGGCTGAACGATCATGATTTCGTCGGCTGGCGGCTAGCATTTGTCTGAATTGGCTGTCGCGCTTGTGTATCGGTATGAAGATTGCCCGTGGAGATTTACGGACCGCCGACGGTGAACTCACGAAACTCGATCAGGCCGGCGCCGCGCAAAAAAAGGGCGCCGCAGGTATTGAACCTGCGGCGCCCTTGCATGGTGCGACGGCTAAAGCAACGTGCCGTAGCCGAACAAGCTTACATCTTCACGGTGTCGGCGACTTCCCTGAAGTCTTCGATCTGGTCGAAGTTCATGTATTGGTAGATCTTGTCGCCGTTGGCGTTGAGCACGCCCATGTCGGCCATGTACTCGGCCTTGCTCGGGATCTTGCCCAGACGCGAGCAGATCGCCGCCAGTTCCGCCGAGCCGAGATACACGTTCGTGTTCTTGCCCAGACGGTTGGGGAAGTTGCGGGTCGAGGTCGACATGACCGTCGCGCCTTCGCGCACCTGTGCCTGGTTACCCATGCACAGCGAGCAGCCCGGCATTTCGGTACGCGCGCCGGCGGTGCCGAAGACGCCGTAGTGGCCCTCTTCGGTCAACTGCTTCTGATCCATCTTGGTGGGCGGCGCCACCCACAGCTTGACCGGAATGTCCCGCTTGCCTTCAAGCAGCTTCGACGCGGCACGGAAGTGACCGATGTTGGTCATGCACGAGCCGATGAACACTTCGTCGATCTTGGCGCCGGCCACGTCCGACAGCGTCTTCACGTCGTCCGGATCGTTCGGGCAGGCCACGATCGGCTCGTGGATATCGGCCAGATCGATCTCGATGACGGCTGCATACTCGGCGTCCGCGTCCGGCGACAGCAGTTGCGGGTCGGCGAGCCATGCTTCCATTGCCTTGATGCGGCGCTGCAGGCTGCGCGGGTCCTGATAGCCCTGTGCGATCATCCACTTCAGCAGCGTGACGTTGCTGTTGAGATATTCGATGATCGGCTCTTTGTTCAGATGCACCGTGCAACCGGCGGCGGAGCGCTCGGCGGACGCATCCGACAGTTCGAACGCCTGCTCGACCTTCAGGTCGGGCAGTCCTTCGATCTCGAGAATGCGGCCGGAGAAGATGTTCTTCTTGCCTTGCTTGGCGACCGTCAGCGTGCCTTGCTTGATCGCGTACAGCGGGATTGCGTTGACGAGGTCACGCAGGGTCACGCCAGGCTGCATCTTGCCCTTGAAGCGCACCAGCACCGATTCCGGCATGTCCAGCGGCATCGTGCCGGTGGCGGCCGCGAACGCGACCAGGCCCGAACCCGCCGGGAAGCTGATGCCGATCGGGAAGCGCGTATGCGAGTCGCCGCCGGTGCCGACGGTGTCCGGCAGGAGCATGCGGTTCAGCCACGAGTGGATCACGCCGTCGCCCGGACGCAGCGCGATGCCGCCACGGGTGCTGATGAAGTTCGGCAGCGTCTGATGCGTCTTCACGTCCACCGGCTTCGGATAGGCGGCCGTGTGACAGAACGACTGCGTGACGAGGTCCGCCGAGAAGCCGAGGCACGCGAGGTCCTTCAGTTCGTCGCGGGTCATCGGGCCCGTGGTGTCCTGCGAGCCGACCGAGGTCATCTTCGGTTCGCAATACGTGCCCGGGCGAACGCCCTGACCTTCCGGCAGACCGCAGGCGCGGCCGACCATCTTCTGGGCCAGCGAGAAGCCACGGCCGTTGTCGGCCGGCTGCTGCGGCAGGCGGAACAGGGTCGATGCGGGCAGACCCAGCGCTTCACGCGCCTTGGCGGTGAGGCCACGGCCGATGATCAGGGGAATGCGGCCGCCGGCGCGCACTTCGTCGAAGAGCACGTCCGACTTGACCTGAAACTCGGCGATGACTTCGCCATTCTTCAGCGCACGGCCTTCGTACGGGCGCAGTTCCACCACGTCGCCCATTTCCATCTTCGACACGTCGAGTTCGATCGGCAGCGCGCCCGCGTCTTCCATCGTGTTGTAGAAGATCGGAGCGATCTTGCCGCCCAGACACACGCCGCCGAAGCGCTTGTTCGGAATGAAGGGGATGTCTTCGCCGGTGAACCACAGCACCGAGTTGGTCGCCGACTTGCGCGAGGAACCCGTGCCGACCACGTCGCCCACGTACGCGACCAGATGGCCCTTCTCCTTCAGCGATTCGATGAACTTGACCGGGCCGCGCTTGCCGTCCTCTTCCGGGGTAATGCCGGGACGGGCGTTCTTCAGCATGGCGAGCGCGTGCAGCGGGATGTCCGGGCGCGTGGTGGCGTCCGGAGCCGGCGACAGGTCGTCGGTGTTGGTTTCGCCCGTCACCTTGAAAACCGTGATGGTCAGGCTTTGCGGCACTTCCGGACGGCTCGTGAACCATTCGGCGTCCGCCCAGCTTTGCATCACGGCGCGCGCGTGGGCGTTGCCCTTGTCGGCCAGTTCCTTGACGTCGTGGAACTGGTCGAACATCAGCAGGGTCTTCTTCAGCGCCTCGGCGGCCACGGCGCCCACTTCGGCGTCGGACAGCAGTTCGATCAGCGGCTGAATGTTGTAGCCGCCCAGCATCGTGCCGAGCAGTTCTGTGGCGCGCGTGCGCGAGATCAGCGCGCAGGCCGTCTCGCCCTTGGCCACGGCGGCCAGGAATCCGGCCTTCACGCGCGCGGCTTCGTCGACGCCAGCGGGCACGCGGTTGGTGATCAGGTCGAGCAGGGTCTGCTCTTCGCCCGCGGGCGGATTGGTCAGAAGCTCCACCAGTTCGGCGGTCTGCTGAGCCGTCAGCGGGAGCGGAGGAATGCCGAGCGCGGCGCGTGCGGCAACGTGAGCACGAAAGTTTTCAAGCATGGGGGACCGTTGTAAATGCGTTCAGAGGAAGGCTTTCCAGATACGCCGAGGCTGTTCCGGGCATTGCTTTGATCGCGATTTTAACGGTGATGCGCGGTGCCGTCAAATATCTTATGTCTTATGTCTTATACAAGAGTTGACGAAAACAACGCGAAAAACTGGTTGTTCGGGCGGCCGCAGGTCCTCGCTTTGCCGCCCGCTGAGCCTTATGCGGAAAGCTTTTCCATCTCGACGATGAGATCCGACTTGCCTTCGAAACCGATGCCCGGAAGGTCGGGCATGGTGATGTAACCGTTTTCCACCCTGACGCCATCGGGGAAGCCGCCGTATGGCTGGAACAGGTCCGGATACGATTCGTTGCCGCCAAGTCCGAGTCCGGCCGCGATATTGAGTGACATTTGATGGCCGCCGTGCGGGATGCAGCGTGCGGCCGACCAGCCGTGCTCGCGCAACATGTCGAGCGTGCGCAAATATTCGACGAGGCCATAGCTCAGCGCACAGTCGAATTGCAGCCAGTCACGGTCGGCGCGCATGCCACCGTAGCGGATAAGGTTGCGGGCATCCTGCATGGAGAACAGGTTCTCGCCGGTCGCCATCGGATTGCGATAGTAGTTGCGCAAGGTGGCCTGCAGTTCGAAGTCGAGCGGATCGCCCGGTTCCTCATACCAGAACAGATCGTATTGCGAGAGCGCCTTCGCGTATTGAATCGCGGTGTCGAGATCGAAGCGGCCGTTCGCATCGACGGCGAGCTTCTGGCCATCCTGCAGTACGCTCAGGATCGAGTCGATGCGACGCAGATCTTCGTCGAGCGATGCGCCGCCGATCTTCTTCTTCACGACCGTATAACCCCGATCGATATAGCCGCGCATTTCGTCCTTCAGCTTCTCGTGATCCTGGCCCGGATAGTAATAACCGCCCGCCGCATACACAAAAATCTTGCGATCCGGCTGGCCGTTGCCGTAGCGCTCGGCGAGCAGTTGAAACAGCGGCTTGCCTTCGATCTTCGCCACCGCGTCCCAGATCGCCATGTCCATCGTGCCGATCGCGACGGAACGCTCACCATGTCCGCCTGGCTTTTCGTTCGTGAACATGGTCGCCCAGATCTTGTGGGGATCGAGGTTGTCGCCTGCTTCGTTGATCAGCGAGGCCGGGTCTGCTTCCAGGATGCGCGGGATGAAGCGCTCGCGCATCAGCTTGCCCTGACCGTAACGACCATTCGAGTTGAAGCCGTATCCGACCACCGGCTTGCCGTTGCGGATCACGTCCGTGATGACGGCGACCAGACTCAGAGTCATCTTGCTGAAGTCGATATAGGCGTTACGGATCGGGGAGCTGATAGGAACGGTCTTTTCGCGGATTTCAACGATTCTCACGATACTTTCTCCAGAGTTCTGCGTGACGTCGGTTGCAATATGAGGCGAAGCTTAACCGTGAAATTCGCTGCTAAACTGCACTTTCATTCACTTCAATTTTCACCTCCAGTGAATACCGAAACTCAGACCGCGAGCGATTTCGAGTTTTTCATTCTGCTGGCGAAGCTTCGGAGCCTGTCCGGCGCCGCGCGTGCCCTCGATCTGTCGCCGCCGGCCGCGACGAAGCGCCTCGGCGTGATCGAACAGCGTCTGGGCGTTCGTCTCGTCAATCGAACCACCCGGAGCGTGAGTCTCACGCCCGAAGGTGAAACCTATCTGCGCTATGCCTCGCAGATCGTCGGTCAGGTTCGCGAGATGGAAGAAGCGATCTCGGGAGCGCGGCGTGATCCGCAGGGTCTTTTGCGCATCAACGCCACGCTCGGCTTCGGCCGCACGTCGATCGCGCCGCTCGTGTCGGAGTTTGCGAAGCGTTACCCGAGCGTCGAGGTGCAGTTCGAGGTGACGGACCGCCCTGTCGACCTGATCGAAGGCGCGTTCGATATGGCGATCCGCTTCGGTGAGTTGCCCGACAGCCGTCTTAGCGCGCGCCGCATCATGAGCAACCGGCGCTTTCTCTGCGCGTCGCCGAAATACCTCGAGAAGTACGGCACGCCCGAGCGTGTCGAAGACCTGGCGCAGCACCGCTGCATCATCCACCGCCAGAACGACGACGCGTATGGGGTATGGCGTTACATCGTCAACGACCACATCGAGGCGATCAAGGTAAAAGGCGCACTCTCCAGCAACGACGGCGACATCGTGCTTCGCTGGGCACTGGAAGGACATGGGATCCTGATTCGCTCGGAGTGGGATCTGGCGAAATACGTGCAGAGCGGAAGGCTTCATCTCGTGCTGCCGAACACGGTTCTTCCTTCCGCCGATCTGTTCGTTTACTACTCGCGACAGAAGAACCAGACGGCGCGCGCGAGGGCTTTCATCGACTTTTTGATCAGCAGGTTTCAGGCGCCGTTCACTCCGGTCGAAACCGGCGTCGAAACGCGTGAACGGAAGAAGCGAAGCCCTCGAAAATGAGCTGAAAGCAGGTTGCTATTTCACCAGGCTGACGAGCCGGCTCTCGACCGCGTTCGTCGGCGCTCCGGGCACGTGCGCGAGGATGCGCGTATCGACGCCCGTCGCGATGGCCGCCACGGTGAGCAGCACGAGCGCGCCCATCGCGCGACGCAGGTGCTCGCCGAGACCGAGCGAACGTTTGAGCGCATCCATTGCGCGCTTGCCGATGCTCGACGCCACCGCGAGCGCGCTCGCCGCGCCCGTTGCATACGCGACGAGCGCAGCGGCCGTGTGCCAGTTCGCACCATGCAAGGCCGCGCCGGTCAGGATCACGCCGAGGATCGGGCCCGCGCATGGCGCCCACAAGAGCCCCGTCGCCGCGCCGAGCAGCAGCGCCGAAAAGACGCGGCGCGTCGCGCCGTCCGTCCGCGATCGCGCGACCATGCGATCCGCGAGCGCGGACATCGGTTGCGTGAGCCGCGCGGCGATCGACGGAAACAGCAACGCCGCGCCGAACAGCGCGAGCATGCCGAGCGCGACGAAACGCCCGTACTGGCTCAGTTGCGCCGCGCCCGCAAGGCCTGCTGCGCCGATGCCGGTCACGATCGCGAAGGCGCCCCCGAGTCCGGCGAGCAGCGGCAGACGATCGGTGACGAAGGGCTTGTCCGAGCGCGCGAACACGAATGGCGCGACCGGGAGGATGCAGGGACTCAGCACGGTGAACACGCCGCCGAGGAATGCGATGACGATGAGTGACATGAGAAGGGTCTCCGGATGAACGTTGAACGGCACGTCAGGCGATGACGTATTTCAACGCGCGCATGTATCGCGGGAATTTCTCGAATGCCGTCGCGTGCAACGGCGTGTATCGGTGAAGACAGCGGATACACGGCGATACGAACGCCCCGCTTTGTATCGCCGTGTATCCGGGCTGTGCGCCGATACGGAACGATGCAGACGGACCGGCGCGGGACATGTGCGCGATACATCGGCGCGTTCAAATACGGTTTAACGTCTGGTCAAAAGGAGAACCCGTCATGTTCGAACGAATCAAGATCGCGGCCGTTACCGCCGCCATGGTGGCCGCGTCCGGCGCGGTCGTCGCGCTTGCCGCTTTTGCATCGACCGCGAATCCGTCCGTTGCGGCGTCGACGCAGCAAACCGGTGCGCAAGCGCCTGACTTCACCGGCATCGATAACTGGCTGAACAGCGCCCCGCTCGATCTCAAGCAATTGCGCGGCAAAGTGGTGCTGGTCGATTTCTGGACCTTCGATTGCATCAACTGCGCGCATACCCTGCCGCATGTGAAGGACTGGAATGCGCGCTATCGCGACAAGGGTCTCGTGGTCGTTGGCGTGCATACGCCCGAATACTCGTTCGAGCGCGATCTCGGCAATCTGAAGAAAGCCGTCAAGCAATACGGGATCGAATATCCGGTCGCGCAGGACAACCGGTACGCGACGTGGAACGCTTATCGCAATCAATACTGGCCGGCTTTTTATCTCATCGATCAGAACGGCAAGATCGTGTACAGCCAGTTTGGCGAGGGGCGCTATGCGCAGACGGAGGATGCGATTCGCGGATTACTGGGCTTGAACGCGAAGCAAGGCTGAGCATCGTGAATAAAAAAGGCGTGCCCTGCATCGGCACGCCTTTCGTTTCAGTCACATGCTGCGCGCGATCAACCGCGACCGACGGCAACGCCTTGCGCATCGTTGTCGCGCGTCGCGCCCTTCGCCGGACGCCCTGCCCAGTATCCGGCGAGCATCGATCCCGACAGGTTGTGCCACACCGAGAACAACGCGCCCGGCAATGCCGCGATCGGCGTGAAATAGAGCTTGCCGAGCGTCGCGGCGAGCCCCGAGTTCTGCATGCCGACTTCGATCGCGAGCGTGCGGCACACGGCTTCATCGAAGCCGAGCAGACGCCCGCCCCAATAGCCGCCCAACAGGCCGATGCCGTTGTGCAGCACGACGCCGATCGCCACGACCAGCCCGACCGACGCAATGCTCTTCTGCGTCCCGCCCACGACCGCGGCGATGATCAGGAGAATCGACACCATCGACACGAGCGGCAGCATCCATTCGATCTTGCGCACCAGCTTGCCGCAGAAATGATTGACGACGAGGCCGATCACGATCGGCAACGCGACGATCTGCACGATGCTCATCAGCATGCCATGCACATCGACGGCGATCGACGCATCGACATAAAGACGCGTGAGCAGCGGCGTCGCGAACACGCCGACGAGCGTCGACAGTGCGCTGATCGAGACAGACAGCGCCACGTCGCCGCGTGCGAGATAGATCATCACGTTCGACGCCGTGCCGCTAGCGACGCTGCCGACCAGCACCATGCCCGCCATCAGATCGGGCGGCATGCGCAGCGCCTTCGCGATAACCCACGCGGCCAGCGGCATGACGAGGTAATGCAGCACGATGCCCGCGATCACGGGCGCGGGCCGCGTGAACACGCGCCTGAAATCGTCGATGGAGAGCGTTACGCCCATCGACAACATGATGATGGTCAGAAGCGTCGTGACGTGGGGCGCGATGCCCGTCACGGACGACGGATAGCAATAGGCGGCAATGGAGACCAGCAAGGCCCAGAGCGGGAAAAGACGGGTGATGCGGGCAAGCATGAAAAGGCAATCCTCGAATGTCGTGGCGTGTCGTGTTCTGAGCGAACCGGCGCGCGCAAGTGGCTGGCGCGAATGAGACGAAAGCTTGCCTTCGTGGGGCGGACGCCCATGCGTGATACCGGAACGCGCGGGTCGCGCGCATTCCGGCCGAATGGCGGACGGGCGCCGCATTTTACCCGGCTCGGACGTTTAGTTCGGGATCTGCTTAATTCACACGGTATCGCAGACTCATTTCCCGCTAATTCTTCGACGGCATGATGCGTCCCACAGTCAACCGTCGATGCACACCCTTTCAGGAGATCGTCATGTCGCCAATCGCCATCATTCAAGGCACGCCAACGTGGGTGTGGATTCTCCTCGCTTATCTCGCGTATCGCGGCTTCAAGGCGACGCAGGGCGGCACGACGCCGCTTTCGAAACTGGCCATCGTGCCGCTGATCTTCGCGGGAATGGGCATCGCGCATCTGGTGTCGAGTCCGCTCGCGGGCTGGTCCGCCGTGGGCGCGTGGATGATCGGCGGGTTCGCGGGTATCGCGGGTGGCGTGTTCACCGCGAATCGCACGCGTTTTATCGTCGATCCGCTGGCGCGCTCGGTCATGTTGCCGGGCTCCTATGTGCCCTTGGCGCTGATCGCCGCGACTTTCATCGCGAAGTTCTGGCTCGGCTTCGAAATGGCGACAGTCGCGAACGAATCGGCGCTCGCCATGTACGTGATGCTCAATGCCGCCATCTCCGGCATCGTCGCGGGCATGTTCGCCGGGCGCTTCTTCACGTATTGCCGCACGATGCACGCGTGCCGCGCCCGACTCGCGTGACGCGCTGACGATGAATGCCGTCACGATTGTTACTCCCGTCGATCCGCATTCAGGTCCAGACTAGTCATGGCAATCAAACGAATCAGGAGGTCGCACAAGCCATGACTACATCTGACGATAAAACATCGCAGGGCGCTATGCGTACACCGCCCGTCGTATCGCAGGAAGAATGGGAAGCCGCGCGCCAGCAACTGCTGATAAAGGAAAAAGCTCACACGCGCGCCCGCGACGCGCTCGCGGCCGAGCGGCGCCGCATGCCATGGACTGCCGTGAAGACGGATTACGTGTTCGAGGGCCCGTCGGGCAAGACCGGCTTTCTCGATCTCTTCGACGGACGACGTCAGCTGATCGTCTATCGCGCGTTCTATGAGCCGGGCGTGTTCGGCTGGCCCGAGCATGCGTGCCGGGGCTGCTCGATGGTCGCCGATCAGGTCGCGCATCTCGCGCATCTGAACGCACGCGACACCACGCTCGTATTCGTATCGCGCGCGCCGCAGGCGGATATCGCGAGGCTCAAGGAACACATGGTCTGGAATGACATTCCGTGGTTCACCATAACCGATAACTTCGATAAAGACTTCGGCGTCGACGAATGGCACGGCACGAATGTATTCTTTCGCGATGGCGAGCGCGCGTTCCGCACCTACTTCATCAATAATCGCGGCGACGAACAAATGGGTAACACCTGGAATTACCTCGACATCACACCGCTCGGCCGACAGGAGCTATGGGAAGATTCGCCCGAAGGTTATCCGCAGACGCAGACGTACAAGTGGTGGAACTGGCACGACAGCTACGTGACGGATGCGCCGCCCGACAAGAAATGGGTCGAAGTGTCCGACGCCGGCGAAGCGGCGTTTCGCGCCGAAAGCGCCAGGCACAAATGCTGAAGGGTAAAAGATGCCGGCGTGCGTCGGCATCCGTTTCTCTGATTAGAAGAATCCGCTAAAGAATTTCGCGCGCGCGTCCGTAATCCGGGTTATCGCTGACGCGCACGCGTCGTTTCGGCCCCTCCCGCACCAGCCGGCAAACGTTGCCGCTTTCGCCTGGACGCCCTTTCGTCCAATCCTTTCCCGGAATCACTGCAATGAAGAAGTCGTTGGCCGCGCTCGCGGTCGCTATCGGCGTGCTTGTCGCGCCGCTTTCGCACGCTCGCGAAATCTATGGCCAACTAGGCACCGAGGGACTCGGCATCGGCTACGCGGAGCCGTTCGGCATTCGCGACAACGTGCGCGCCGAATTCAATGGTCTCAAGTTCTCGCATGGCTTCGACGCGGGCGGCCTGCACTACGATGGCACCGTCAACCTGTATCACGGCGGTTTCTACTTCGACTTCTTCCCGGCGCCCGGCACGGTCGGCTTTCGCATCACGGCCGGCGCGCTGATCGGCGGCGATCGTATCGATGCCACCGCCACCAGCCAGAACGGCACCTACACGATCAACGGCGTGCCCTACCCGACCTTCGGCCAGAACATTCACGCCAAGGCCACTTTCCCGACCGTACGGCCGTATCTCGGCATCGGCTTCGGCCACACGCCAACGGCGCAGAAGGGCTTTTCCGCCTTCTTCGATGCCGGTGTCGCCTATGGCCGTCCGCGCGTCGAACTGGACGTGCCGGCGGATATCGTCGCCGAGGCAGGACAGGAGAACATCGACGCCGAACAGAAGGACCTGCAGGACAAGGCCGACAAGCTGCGCTTCTATCCGATCGTGAAGGTCGGCGTGACCTATCGCTTCTGATCGTTTGCGTCGCACATTTGCAGGAGGCCAAGCAATTCGCCGACGATCACCTCGGGCGCATCTTCCTGCATCAGATGTCCTGAGCCGGGCACGCGCGTGAAGCGCGCGTCCGGAATCAGCGACGCCAGCTCGACGCCGCGTTCGAGCGGTATCCACGCGTCTTCCTCACCCCACAATATCGACACGGGACAACTCAGCTCGCCATAGCGCGACTGCACCTCGTCCGTGTAACGCTGATCCATCTGCGCGATCTGTCGATAGAACGCGCCCTGTCCCGGCTCGCCCGTCCACGGCTGCGTATAGACGCGCAGCGCCTCTTCCGTCAGGCGACGATGGGCCGCGCCTTGCAGATAAGCATCGAGCATCGCCTGATGCATGTAAGGCGGCACGCCCGCGAACGCTGCTTCGTGCTGGCGTACATGGCGCACGAACGGCGAACCCCACGGCGCCACGGCGACCGGATCGACGAGCATCAGCGATCGATAGACGCAGCCGTTCAGCAACGCAGCCCTGAGCGATGTCGCGCCGCCGAAGTCGTGCGCGAGCACGTCGGGCATGGCGCCGTGCCAGTCGCGGCTCCAGTGGGCCAGCAGCGCCGCGAGCAAGCGGTTCTGCACGCCGAGCGAGACATCCTGCCCGGCGCGCTTGTCGGACGCGCCATAGCCGAGCAGATCGAAATAATGCACGCGACGCGAACGTGCCGCGACCGGTGCGATACGCCGCCATACCTGCGACGAGAACGGCGTGCCATGCACCATGACGAGCGGCGCACCTTCACCGATCGCGCCATGGCGCACGGATTGTCCTTCGAATTCGAAAACCTGATCGAGCGGCAATACATCCTTCAGCGGCAGATTCGTTTCGCTCATTACCCGTCCCCGGAATGTCGATCCGAAAGGATAAGGCAGCTCGCCCGACTCCGCACTTGACCGCTTCGAACTCCGTCTTTATATTGCCGATTAGCTATATAACCAGACGGCCATCGACTCGCATGCTCGAAGAGGACCTCAATCAGGTGTTTGCGGCGCTTGCCGATCCTACGCGCCGCGCGATCGTCGCGCGTCTCGCGAGCGGCGAAGCCACCGTGAACGAGCTGGCCGAGCCGTTCGACATGACGCAGCCCTCGATCTCCAAGCACCTCAAGGTGCTGGAGCGCGCGGGTCTGATTTCGCGCACGCGCGCCGCGCAGACGCGCCCTTGCCGGCTCGAACCCGCAGCGCTCGGTGAAGTGGCGAGCTGGGTCGAGTCGTACCGGTCATTATGGGAAACCAGCTTCGACAGACTCGACGCTCTGGTGTCGAAGAAACCGAAGCCCCGGAAATCATCGACTGCGAAAGGAAGAAAACATGTCGCAAAGTAACGATACGGCCGCGAAAAGCGTGGCCTTCGAAATGAACCGCGTGTTCGACGCGCCGCTCGAACGCGTGTGGCAAGCATGGAGCGAAGCGGACCAGATCAACCGCTGGTGGGGCCCGGCGGGCTGTACGCTGGAGACGCATCGCTTCGAGTTCCGCCCCGGCGGCTTCTTTCATTACGCGATGAAGTTCGGCGGCGTGCCCGCGATGTGGGGCCGCTTCAACTATCGCGAGATCGTGGAGCGCGAGCGCATCGTGTGGCTCAATTCGTTCGCGAACGAGAATTGCGGCATTGCGCGCGCGCCTTTCAGCGAGGTCTGTCCGCTGGAGATCGAAAACGTCGTGACGTTCAGTGAAGCAGACGGAAAGACCGCCATCGCGCTGCGTGCGGCGCCGTTCGGCGCGAGCGCGGAAGAACAGCGCTATTTCGATGAACTGCGGCCATCGCTCGAACAGGGCTTCGGCGGCACGTTCGGGCAACTGGCCGACTTCCTGCGAGGCGCGTGAGCGGTGCGCGGCTCCGTGCAGGGCCGCGCACCCTGGCCTCAACGCAGATTGGTGCGGGCAAGTTCGACGATCTCGTCGCCGCGCCCGCTCAGAATGGCGCGCCGTTCAATGAATGCAAAAAACGCGGTCCGAACGTGCGAAAAGAAGTGTACGACGAAGCACGGCGGCTCGTCCTGAACCCTGCCGGAGCCGCACCGTTCGGCCAATGCGGCGTGCTTGCGCCTGGTTCTTCTGGCCGCAGTTGCCTGCATTTTGTCTACATTGCCTACGAATGGTTCTTTGCATACGAAACGCGAAAAGCGAAACGGGGTCGAGTCATCCGACCCGGCGCCGCTTCGCTGTCCGCCGCCGCGCCGCTGATCGCGGCGCGCGGCGTATTACTCGATCGTCAGGCGCTCGATCTTTCCCA
Organism: Caballeronia hypogeia; assembly: GCF_001544875.2. Lineage (GTDB taxonomy): Bacteria > Pseudomonadota > Gammaproteobacteria > Burkholderiales > Burkholderiaceae > Caballeronia > Caballeronia hypogeia. Next base: position 362,229 of record NZ_FCOA02000002.1, on the reverse strand, counting down.
GCAGCACTGGTATAGAACAGCACGCCGATCATCGCGACGATCGCGCAGAAGCCGAGCGCCCATTCAAACGAGCCGGTCTTTTGCACGATGAAGCCGATGGTGATCGGCGTGATGATGCCCGCGAGGTTGCTCGCGAAACTCGCGATGCTGCCCGTCATGCCGACGAGCTCACGCGGCGCGATCTCGGAGACGATCACCCACGTCGTCGACGACATGCTTTGCGCAAAGAATGCATTACACAGAATGCCGATCACGATCGAATTCGATGTCGTGAAATTCGCCAGCACGATGGTGCCAGTGAACAGCAGCCCAAGGATCATCGGCAACTTGCGGGCGGTCGAGACATTCACGCCGCGGCGGATCATCCAGTCCCCCCACCCGCCGCCGAACATCACGCCCCCCGCCGCCGACAGGTACGGCCCGACGGCCGCCGTGCCCGCGTGCAGCATGCTGATGCCGCGCGCCTGCATCAGATAGGTCGGGAACCACGTCAGAAAGAAATACAGCGTCGTCGTCGCGGCCAGCTTGCCGACGCATACGCCCCAGACCCTATAGGCGTGCGGCCGAACGCCTGAACATGACGCAGCCGCCGCTCACGCGGCAGTTTCAGGCGCTCGAACACGCGGTCGGCGCCGCGCTATTCGACCGCAGTGCACGCGCCATTCGTCTGACGCCCGCGGGCTCGGCGTTCGCGCGCTCGGCACGCCGCATCGTCGCGCAGACGAGCGATGCGGTGCTCGACGCGCGGCGCATCGCGGCCGGCGATACCGGCTCGCTCACCATTGCGTTCACGGCCGCATCGAATTATGTGTTTCTGCCGCGCTTCGTCGCTTTGTTGCGCAGGGAAATGCCGGAGGTGTCGCTGACCTTGCGTGAGATGAGTTCGCCGCAACAGCTCGCCGCGTTGCGCGACGAGCAGATCGACATGGGTCTGTCGCGCCCGCCGATCATCCAGCCGGGCGTCGCGTCGATGCGCGTGTATCGCGAGCCGTTATGCGCGATCGTGCCGCTCGATCATCGCCTGGCATCGCGCGACACGATCGTGCTGCATGACCTCGAAGGCGAGAGCTTCATTACGTATCCGCCCGTGGAGGGCGTGTATTTTCACGGGCTCGTCACCAGCGTGCTGCACGCGAAGGGCGTGACGGTGGCCAAGACGCAGCACGTTACGCAGACGCATTCGATACTCGCGCTCGTGGGTGCCGGTCTGGGTGTCGCGCTGGTGCCGCAATCGGCGCAGCGCGTGAGATTTCCCGATGTCGCGTTCAAGCCGCTCACGGGACTGGAAGATGTGACCGCCGATTTACTGCTCGCGTGGCGCACGCAGACGGACAATCCCGCATGCGCCACGGCGGTCAAGCATGTCACGCGGGCGCTCGAAGATCCCGCGTGGCTGTCATGAAGCTCAGGCGCCCTTGCGCGTGGCGTCCGGCAGATCGCGACCGTGATACTTCTTGTAGATCGTGTTGAGGTTGCCGTTCTTCATGTTCGTGTTGACCCAGTTGTTCACCCATTCCTTCAGGCGCGGCTGATCCTTGTTCATCGCGATGCCGAGATCGAAAGTCTTCTGCTCGAACTTCATCTCGATGTTGCGTTGCGGTGCGCGGTCCTGCATTTCCTTCAGGTTCGAAGGCGTGCTGGAGAAGACATCGACCTGACCTGTGACCATCGAGGTGATCAGCGTCGCGTCGTCTTCATAGCGCTGGATCTGCGCGCCCTTCGCCTGTTGCGTCGTGAGCGTGTCGTTCACCGTTGCGCGCGTGAGACCGATGGTCTTGCCGTCGAGGTCCGCGTAGTCCTTCACCTTCACACTCTTCACGCCGCCCACGATGATCGAAATCACCGCATACGGCTGCGAGAAATCGACCACTTTGGCACGCTCCGGCGTCACGGAGAGCGACGAGATCACGAGGTCGGCGCGCTTGGCCTGCAGCGTGGGAATGCGCGCGGCATTGGTGATCTGCACGAGTTCGAGCTTCACGCCGAGATCCTTCGCGAGCGCGGCGGCGGTATCGACATCGGAGCCCGCCGGCTTCAGGTTCTGGTCCGCATAGCTGAACAGCGGCGTGCCGATCGCGACCGCGACGCGCACCACGCCCGCCTTCTTGATGTCGTCGAGCTGATCGGCCATCGCGCTATGTGCCGCGCCTGCCATCATCAAGGTAGCGAGCGCCGCGCGTGCAAAGATTGTCCTGGCTTTCAAGTTATGTCTCCGTCGTTATGGATGTTGCATGAATTGATGTTGCGACCATCAAAGTCCGTTATCGAGAAATGCGCGCAGTTCCGGCGTGCGCGGCGCGTCGAGCATGCTGCCGTCGCCCACTTCCCACACCTTGCCCTGATGCATGTAGATGATGCGGTCCGCGACGCGCTTGGCGAACGCCATCTCGTGCGTGACGAGCAGCATCGTCATGCCGTCCGCCGCGAGGTCTTCCATCACGCGCAGCACTTCACCCGTGAGTTGCGGATCGAGCGCGGATGTCACTTCGTCGAACAGCATCACCTTGGGCGACATCGCGAGCGAGCGCGCAATCGCGACGCGCTGCTGCTGGCCGCCCGACAGTTGCTCGGGATACGCATCGGCCTTTTGCCCGAGTCCGACCTGCTCCAGCACGTTCGTCGCGATGCGCTTCGCTTCGTCGCTCGGCATCTTCTTCACATGACGCAGCGCGAGCATGATGTTCTCTTCCACCGTCAGATGCGGAAAGAGGTTATAGCTTTGAAACACGATGCCCACTTCACGCCGCAAGAGATGCAGATCCACCTTGGGATCGTCGACGCGAATGCCGCACACTTCGATCTGACCTTGATCGATCGTCTCCAGCCGGTCGATGCAGCGCAACGCCGTGCTCTTGCCCGAACCGCTCGCGCCGATGACCGCGATCATCTCGCCCTTGTTGACCTCGAAGGACACGCCCTTGAGCACATGATTCGAGCCGAAGCTCTTGTGAATATCGCCGACCTTAACGATTGCTGACATTGAGCTTGTTCTCCATCGATTGGCTCCAGCGCGAAAGCGGATAGCACAGGACGAAATAGAATGCGCCGACCAGTCCGAAGATGAGGAACGGCTGGAAGATCGAATTGTTGATGATCTGCCCCGCGCGCGTCAGCTCGACGAAACCAATCACCGAAGCGAGCGATGTCATCTTGATGAGCTGCACGAGAAAGCCGACCGTGGGCGGCAAGGCAAGACGCATCGCCTGCGGAATGATCACGAGCCGCAATGTCTGCCAGCGCGTGAGAGACAGACACTCCGAGGCTTCCCACTGTGGCTTGGGCATTGCTTCGATACAGCCGCGCCAGATATCGCCGAGATAGGCGCTCGAATAGACCATCAGCGCAAGGCCGGCCGCGAAGAGCGCAGGCACCTGATAGCCATACACGGACAGACCGAAGTACACGATGAACAGCAGGATCAGCAGTGGAATGCCTTGAATCGCCTCGATGTAGACGAGCGCCGCGCGTGCGAGCCAGGCGCGCGGCGAGATGCGCGCGAGCATCACGACGAAGCCGCCGATGCCGCCGAGCATGAACGCAAGCATGGACAACACCAGCGTCCAGCCGATCGATTGCACCAGGTAGGCAAGGTGCGCAGCCGTGAATCCGCCGCTCATGCCGCACCTCCGGGAATGACCGTATCGATGCGCTGCGAATCGGGCGGCGTCTTGCCCGCGCGTTTTGCCGCGAGACGGATCGCGCGACGCCGCTTGAAGAGATGCTCTCCCACCGCCCATGCAATGAGCTTGATGATCAGCGACAACGCGAGATACAACGCGGCGACCACGATGTAGGTTTCGAGCGAACGGAACGTATCGGACTGCACGGTGTTGGCGACCGCGGTCAGTTCTTCAGCCGAAATTTGCGAGGCGATCGCGGAGGCCTGCATCATCAGCAGGAACTGGCTCGTCAGCGCCGGATACACCTTTTCGATCGACGGCTGCAGCATCACATGCCAGCCGATGCGCCACTTCGACAGGCCGAGGCATTCGGCCGCTTCGATCTGCCCGCGTGGCACCGATTCCAGTCCCGCGCGAATGATTTCGGCCGCATAGGCGCCGATGTTGATCGTCATTGCAAGCGCGGCGGCCGCGAAGGTCGGCATGCGCAAGCCGATGCTCGCGAGCCCGAAATAAAGCAGGAAGATCTGCACGAGGAACGGCGTATTGCGCACGGCCTCGATATAGATGATGCAAAGGCGCGTGAGCACCGGCACCTTCGCGCGCTTGGCGAACGCGACCAGCATGCCCACGATCAGGCCGAAGAACACGGCCACACAGGTCATCTTGAGCGTCAGCCATGCGCCCAGCAGGAACGTCGGCCAGTACGGCAACAGCGGTGAGAAATCGAGAGAAAACATGGCGGCAAAGGTCCCTGTGATGTCGGGCGCTTACCCGATGCGGCCTGCGAGGATCACTCGAAGGCCGCGCTGGATGTATGACGACATACTACGAACGCCGTGATATTGCATGCTGAATGCGTTAAACCGGGTCGAACGGTCCTGTCGTCGTGAACGCGCCGCCTTGCAGCACGGCCACCGGGTCGGTGGGCGCGGGCGGCGGCGTCGCTTCGATCTTTTCGCGGAACTGCTCGGACGAGTCATGCGGGACGAAACCGAGATGCGCGGCGCAACGGTTGTCCCACCACGTGTGCGCGTTCGCCGACATGCCGAAGACGATGGTGTGACCCACGTCCTCCGTGAAGAGACTGCGGCGCAACAGGTCGTGAAAGTCGTCGTAGCTCATCCAGCTCGCCATCATGCGGCGATCCTTCGGCTCCGGGAAAACCGAGCCGATGCGGATGCTCACGGTCTCGATGCCGTATCGGTCGAAGTAGAGTTGCGCCATGTCTTCGCCGAACGACTTCGACAGTCCGTAGTAACCATCGGGACGGCGGCGCGCGGTGGCGTCGATCATTTCGTCCTGCCGATAGAAGCCTGTGACGTGATTCGAGCTCGCGAACACGATGCGCTTCACGCCTTGTCGGCGCGCCGCTTCATAAAGGTTGAACACGCCCTTGATGTTGGCTTCGAGAATCTCCTCGAACGGACGCTCGACCGAGACGCCGCCGAGATGAATGATCGCGTCGCAATTCCGGGCGAGCGCATCGACGGCCTGGCGATCGGCGAGATCGCAGGGAACGATTTCCTCATGAGGCGCCGCGTCGCTCGCCAATACGCCGGGCAAGTCGGAGATGCGCACGTGCCGCGCGAATCCGGCGACGCGATGCCGGATCGCCTGCCCGATTCCGCCCGCCGCACCCGTCAGCAGCAGGCGATCGAATTGCGCTGCGCCGCCTGCGGTCGGCGCGCCGTTTTGTTGTTCCATTCTCTTGTGTCTCCTGACGGCTAGGGATTACCCTGCACGCATCTTCTTGTACGTTGTCATATCACTACATCACGCATATCATCATTTACCGAATGATTTGTCAACGCGTGTTAAACCCACATCGACGAGAATGCCGTGACGCTATTACCCGATCATCAGGCCGACACGCCCATAGCCCCGCTTGCCGATGCATCGATCGCCCTGCCCGCCGCGCGCCGAAGTCTCACGGCGCAGCTCGTTGAGGCGCTGCGCATGCAGATCGAATCGAATGAACTGCGCGCCGGTCATCGCCTCGCGACCGAGGCGGAGATGGTGCAGCGTTTCGGCGTCAGCCGGACCGTAGTGCGTGAGGCGCTATCGCGACTGCAGGCGGCGGGGCTCGTGGAAACAAGGCATGGCATAGGCACGTTCGTGTGCGAAGCGGGAGCGTCGCCGCTCTTGCAACTCGATCCCGCGGATGTCGCCGGCTCCATCGATGCGCTGGCGATACTCGAGCTGCGCATCAGTCTCGAAACGGAAAGCGCGGGACTCGCGGCCATGCGCTGCGATGCGTCCCGTCTCGCGACGATGCGCGCGGCGCTGGCCGATTTCACGCAGAGCGTCGGCACATCGACGGACACGGTATCGCCCGATCTGCGTTTTCACATGGAGATCGCGCATGCAACCGGCAATCGTTATTTCGTCGAGATCATGGAGCATCTCGGCACGCGCATGATTCCGCGCACGCGGATCACCGCGACGCCGATTCCGCGCGATCAGAACGCGGAGTATCTGATGCGCGTGAATCGCGAGCATGAGCAGATCGCAGATGCCATCGAACGCGGCGATGCCGATTCGGCACGCACCGCGATGCGTCTGCATCTGATCAATAGCAGAGAGAGGTTGCGCAGAGCTCAGGGAAACGGTACGTGAGACGTGCCTGGCAAAGCGCGAGAACCTCATCGAAAGAAGTCCTCGCGCCAGCCGGTGAAGAACCGAAATAACGAGCCTGCGTCAACGAGCCGCCATATTCGGCTCACCCTCCTCCATGTCATGCGCTCCGGGTATCGTCTCCAGCGCGGAATCATGATGCAGCAGCAACACGGCCGCGACCCCGACCATGCCCGCCCCCGCGAGACACAGCAGACCCGCGCCGAAGCCACCGGTGCTGTCCTTGATCCAGCCCATCGCATAAGGACCGAAGAAGCCCGCGAGATTGCCGAGCGAGTTGATCGCGGCGATACCACCGGCCGCTGCCGCACCCGACAGGAACGAAGCCGGCAAGGTCCAGATCACCGGCAGACAGCCGAAGATACCGAAGCCCGCGATCGACAACGCGATCATCTTCTGCACCGGATTGTCCAGGCCAGCCGATGCCGCAATGCCGCCCGCCGCCACCATCAGCGCAATGGCGACATGCCAGCGGCGTTCGAGCTTCTTGTCCGAGTGCCGCCCCCACAGCACCATGCTCACCACACCCACCGCATACGGCAACGAGGTGACGAAGCCGGTCTGCAGGTTCGTCAGGCCGAACGACTTGACGATCTGCGGCAGGAAGAAGCTCAGGCCATAGTTGGTCGCATTGGCGCCGAAATAGATCAGCGCGATGGCCAGCACGCGCGGATTGAAGATCGCTTCCTTCACGCTGAACGCATGCACGGCTTCGCGATGCGCACGCTCATGCGCCTGACGATCGACGAGCCAGTCGCGCTCTTCCTTCGCGAGCCAGTGCGCATCCGAAGGCCTGTCCGTCAGATAGAAGTACACGACGAACGCGAGCAGCAATGCGGGAATAGCTTCGATCAGATAGAGCCATTGCCAGCCCTGCATGCCGCCGATGCCATCCATCTGCAGCAGCGCACCGGAGATGGGGCCGCCGATCACGGTGGAAAGCGGAATCGCCGCCATGAAATAGCCGACTACACGGCCGCGATACTTTGCCGGGAACCACAAGGTCAGCAGGAAGATGATGCCGGGGAAGAAGCCTGCTTCCGCGACGCCCAGCAGAATGCGCAAGCCGTAGAACACGTATGCGTTCGACAGTCCGGTCGCCTGCGCGATGTGCGGAATGTAGGCCATCAGTCCCGCGAGAATGCCCCACGTGAACATGATGCGCGCGATCCAGCGGCGCGCGCCGAATCGTTCGAGCAGCAGGTTGGACGGAACCTCGAAGAAGAAATAGGCGATGAAGAAAATGCCGGCGCCGAAACCGAACATGCTGGCGCTGAAGCCAAGCGCCTTGTTCATCTGCAACGCCGCAAAGCCGACGTTGACGCGGTCCAGATACGCAATGAAGTAACACAGGATCAGAAACGGCACGAGGCGAACCATCACGCGCTTCATGGTGCGAGCTTCAAGGTCCATCTATGTCTCCTCCGGATAGAAGAATCGGTAGATCGCGAGTATTTCAGGTACTTGCGGAGCCTACTCTTTAAGGAGGAGCTACAGCATTGGTGTTTAGCCTTGGTATCGGTTCCGAAGCGACACGTATCGCATTTTTCGATGCGCGCCAGCGAGGTGCACGCCGTCGCGCATATCCCAAACTTTGCGAAAAAATTGCGGGTGAGGCGAGTGAATCGCCCCATCGGATGAAGATTATGCGACCGGTAACACGCCGGCGTAGTCCGGCTCCGGTAAGCCTTGCACACCGGGGTTCAGGGCGAACACGCAGCCGTCGGACTCAGTGGCATTGGTTGCCGGACGGATCGTCGTCACGTAGAGCGTGGACAGATCGCTGCCGCCGAACGCGCACATCGAAGGTTTGCTGGCGGGCAACGGGATCTCGCGATCGAGCCTGCCTTGCGGCGTGAAACGCAACAGGCGCGCCGCATCGTTCGCGCAGGTCCAGTAGCAGCCGTCCGCATCGACCGCGGCGCCGTCGGGACGTCCCGCGTAATGATGCAGATCCGCGAAAATGCGTTTTGAATGCGGCATACCGGTGTCGGGGTCGAAGTCGAAGGCCCAGACGAGGCGCCGTTGCGGATGCGAGTCCGACAGATACATCGTCCTGCCATCGGGCGACCACGCAAGCCCGTTCTGCGTGAGCAAACCCTCGACCACGGGCGCGGACAGCACGCCCTTTTCATCGAAGCGATAGAGCGCGCCGGCGTCGCTCGCGAGCGACATGTCCTGCACCATCGTCCCCGCCCAGAACCGCCCTTGCCGGTCGCAACGACCGTCGTTGAAGCGCATGCCGGATGCGGGAAATGCGGGCGCGGCGAGCCTTTCAGCCTGCCCTTCGCTCGCATCGCCAAGCGTCACGCTGAACACGCCGGTTTCCATGCCAGCCAAGACGCGTCCCGCCGCATCGAATGCGAAGCATGCGACCTGTTCGGCGAACGCCCATTCCGTACGGCGCGCGCCGTCGATCTCCAGGCGCACGATGCGCCGCGCCGGAATATCGACCCAGTACAGCGCGTTTTCTTTCGCGCGCCAGACAGGGCATTCGCCGACCGTCGCGCGGCCGGCCGCGTCGATACGTTCCACGCGCACTGCTGGGCTCATTGCTTGCGCTCCATCGGCTCGCCGAGCACGAACGCGCCGCCCTGGAAGCGCTGCGCGGGGTCGTCGCGTTCGGCGGTAGGCGCGGTGACGGGAAAAAGTCCGCTGAACTGCGCGGAGCTGTCCTGCGGGTTGAAGCCCAGGAAGCCCGCCTTCGCGTTGTCCCACCACTTCACCGGGTTGTCCGACGCGCCATACACCACGGCATGGCCGACACGGTTGGTGAACAGCGAGCAGCGCACGAGTTCGATGAAATCGCGATAGCTCAGATACGTAACGAGCATGCGCGGATTCTTCGGCTCCTCGAATGACGAGCCGATCCGCAGGCACACGGTCTCGATGCCGAAGCGGTCGAAGTAATAGCGCGACAGCGACTCGCCGAAGCACTTGGTCACGCCGTACAGGCTGTCCGGACGTTGCGGCGAATCCGCGTCGAGTATTTCGGTGACGGGATGAAAGCCGATCGCATGATTCGAGCTCGCGAACACGATGCGCTTCACGCCAAAGCGGCGCGCCGCTTCATAGAGGTTGTACGTGCCGCGAATATTGGCTTCGATCAGATCGTCGAACGGCGCGTCGATGGAGATGCCGCCCAGATGCACGATCGCGTCGACGCCCTCGACGAGCTGCATCACCTTGTCGCGATCCGCGAGGTCGACGGCGCGCACTTCTTCGTGGCTCGCCGCATCGTCGAGCGGCGCGATGTCGGAAAGACGCACGACATCCGCCCATTGCGCGAGCGCGCCGCGCAACTGGCGGCCCAGATTGCCGGCCGCGCCGGTCAGAAGCAGGCGCTTGAACGGTTTGCCCGCTGCGGTTGGCTGGTTCATCGAGACTCCTATCGAATTCGTGGTAAGGCGTTGAAAGCAAAAAGGAAGAAAACGTTTTCGGGTGCGTGGCGAACAGCCTTGCGGGCCGTCAGTTGGCACTTTGCGTGCAGAATAATGCACGCAAAATGCATAACGAATTGTCATTGTTTCCCGAATTTCTGCGACAATCCGTTAACACCGCGAAAACGTTACCCTCCTGATGAAGAAAATTTCCCCGACTATTCGCGACGTCGCCGCCGCTGCGGGCGTATCGGTCGCGACCGTGTCCAAGTACATCAACGGCGCGCAGCGTTTCTCCGCGCCGGTGGAAGCGAAGCTCAAGGAAGCGATCGACACGCTCGGCTATCGCTCCAATCCGCTCGCGCGCTCGATGATCACCGGCAAGACGCGCACTATCGGACTCACGATCCTCGACATCAGCAACCCGCACTTCACCAATGTCGTGAAGGGCGCGAACCGCATTGCGCTGCGGCACGACTACACGCTGCTGCTCGTCGACATCGACGAGCAGCAGGCGCGCGAGCGGCCGCTCATCGAAGCCCTCGCGCAGCGCGTCGACGGTTTGCTCGTCAGCTCGCGCCTTCCCGACGAAAACGCGCAGTGGATGCTCGACCTCGACAAGCCCGTGGTGCTCTTGCGCAATGCGGAACTGCCCATTCCGAGCGTCGGCATCAACAGCCGCCTCGCCACCTACATGCTTGCGCGCCATCTGCTCGACCTCGGGCATCGGCGCATCGCTTACCTCGGTTTCGAGCACGCGCGCATCAACGACGAACGGATTCGCGGCGCCCGCGAGTGCCTCGCCGAAGCGGGCCTCGAACTCGACATCTACGAGGCGCACGCGCCCACCTCGCTCGCGGGCGAACAGGCCTGCTCGCGCGTCATGCTCGGACCGAAGCGGCCGCAGGCGGTGATCTGCTACAACGACCTGATCGCGCTCGGCTTCATGAAGGAGGCCGCGACGCTCGGCATCCGCGTGCCGCAGGATGTCTCGGTGACCGGCATCGACAACGTGCCTTATGGCGCGTACGCCGCGCCCGGCCTCACCACCGTCGACATCCAGAGCGAACACATGGGCGAACTGGCGATGCAGAAGCTCATCGACGCCCTCGCCGGTCATCCCGACCCCGGCAACTCCATGTTCGAGCCGCGCCTGATCGTGCGCGAATCGACTGCTTCGGTTGCATGACGCGCGCCGCACCGCCTGCATGTTGCGAGTGCTGGCGGCGCGGCGCATGACGATATGACTTCTTTCAGGTTGAAGCGAATTACGCTTCGAGCTTCGCCGGCGCCATCTTCGGCGTCAGCATGTGCATGATCGCGAAGGCGATGAGGTACGCCGATGCGCCGATCGCGAACAGCACCCAGTAGTGACCCGTGCGTTGCAGCACCTGGCCGATCACTTCCGAGAACAGCACGCCGCCGATCGAGCCCGCCATGCCGCCGATGCCGACCACCGCGCCCACCGCACGGCGCGGGAACAGGTCCGAGGCCGTCGTGAACAGGTTTGCCGACCAGCCCTGATGCGCCGCGGCCGCAAGACCGACGATCGCCACCGCGACCCACAGGTTCTCCGCTTGCGAGACGAACGCGATCGGCAACACGGCGCATGCGCAGATCAGCATCGCGGTCTTGCGTGCAGCATTCACCGTCCAGCCCGCACGCAGCAGCGCCGAGGAAACCCAGCCGCCGCCGATGCTGCCAATGGTGGTGATCGCATAGATCACGACGAGCGGCAGACCGATGTGCTGCATGTCCATGCCACGCGATTCGTTGAGCCACTTCGGCAGCCAGAACAGATAGAACCACCACACCGGGTCCGTCAGAAACTTGCCGACGATGAACGCCCAGGTCTCGCGCTTCTTGATGAGCACCTTGAAGCCCGGCGCGCCTGCTTTCGCGTTGGCTGCATCGACGGCCTTGGTTTCGTCGCCTTCGTCGGCGAGTTCGTCGTCATGCGCCCTGCCGTCCGGTTCGCGATACATCACGAACCACACGGCCAGCCACACGATGCCGATCGCACCGACCAGCACGAACGCCGAGCGCCAGCCGAAGGCCACGGCAAGCGCCGGAATGATCGCAGGAGCGAAGACCGCGCCGATGTTCGCGCCGGAATTAAAAATGCCGGTCGCGAGTGCGCGCTCGCGGCGCGGGAACCATTCAGCCGTGGTCTTGATCGCCGCCGGGAAGTTGCCGCCCTCGCCGATGCCGAGCAGCGCGCGCACCATCGCGAAGCCCATCACGGAACCGACGGCCGCGTGCAGCATCGCGGCGATGCTCCATATGAACATCGCGAGCGCGTAGGATATGCGCGAGCCGAGCCAGTCGACGATACGCCCGAAACACAGCAGACCGATGGCGTAGAACGCCGAGAACGCGATCACGATGCGGCCGTACTGCACCTGTGTCCAGCCGATGTCGTGCTGCAGCATCGGAGCGAGCAGACCGAGGATCTGCCGGTCCATATAGTTAATGACCGTGGCGAAGAAAAGCAGCGCGCACACGGTCCAGCGATAACGGCTGGCAGTTCGCACGACGCCGGCAACGACAGTGTTCATGAAAGTCTCCGGGACGCGGCGGCGCTCGTCGTGCCGCGTTCTTGTTGCGTGAACGGCGACGAGCGCCGTGGGCTTGGGCGATACGGATCGGTCGAACCGCTTGCCGGCCTGATTTATGGAAAACGTTTTTCGAAGAATAGTGGGTTTGATGGATTTTCACCATCCTGGTGTTTGCCCTAGTTTGGCTGAAACATCACGCCATTGGTTGGCTTTCGAAGCCACGGCCCCATCCATAGCGACATGCACCTCTGAGTTAATCGTTTTCTAGATATTTTCCGAAAAGGCGCGCAACGCCTGGCTCTCCGTTGTGTTCCAGGGCGCATCTGCGTTTTGCGTTCTGCATGCAAGCTGGCGTTTTGAATTCCGCATTACGAATGCAAAAACGCCGCCCGCCTTCGAGCCGCGAGGCGGCGCCTGTATGATCGAACCCCAACGAACAACAATCAAAACCGCCTTCCATGCCAGCTCGCCTGACGGGGTTCCTCTATCTGCTCGTCACCGCCACCGGCTGGGCGCTTAACTGGCCCGCCATGAAAGTCCTGCTGCGAGAGTGGCCGCCGCTCTTCTCACGCGGCGTCGCCGGCATCGCGGCTGCCGTGCTGCTCGGCGTCATCGCGCGCATTGCCGGCGAGGAAACTCGCGTTCCCCGCGCGCTCGTGCCCCGCCTGCTGCTCGCGTCCGCGATCAATGTGTTCGCGTGGATGGGCTTCTCGACGCTGTCGATGAAATGGCTCTCGGTCAGCGAAGGTGCGCTGCTCGTCTACACCATGCCCATCTGGGCGATGCTGCTCGCCTGGCCCATCGCAAAACGCAAGCCTTCGCTGGCCGGGTTCAGCGCGCTCGCGCTCGGCCTCGCGGGCGTCGTCGTGCTGCTCGCGGCGCATGGTTTCTCGTTCGATAGCGGCAAGATGGCCGGCATCGGCTTCGCGCTAGGGGCAGCGGTGCTGTTCGCGCTCGGCACGGTCATCACTCACGGCCCGATGCCTGTTCCGCCGATCACGCTGGTCGCGTGGCAAGTCGGCATCGGCTGCGCGCCGATGATCGTGCTGGGTCTTCTCCTCGAACATCCGCGCTGGTCCGCGCTCGGCCCCGACGGCTGGGCGGTGCTCATCTACATGAGCCTCGTGCCGATGGCGGTCTGCTATCTCGCGTGGTTCGCGACGCTGCGGCGCCTGCCCGCCGATGTCGCGTCCATCGGCATGCTCCTCGTGCCGATCATGGGCATCGTCGCGGCGGCCCTCTCGCTCGGCGAGCCGCTCGGCGCGCGTGAAGGCATCGCGATGGCGCTGACGCTCACGGGCGTCGCGCTGGCCATGCGGCAGCGCAAATAGCGCATTCAATACGCAAAAAGGGCCAGCACGTAAGCAAACAGCAAGCGAAAAATTAAAGATGCACCGAATCTATGCCGTTAAGGGGCACTTCAACTCTTAAACGCACAGTCATTCCCCATGCTTCGTAATGCCCTGGCCCGAATGAACGTCGGGACCAAATTCGCCGTGCTCGCCTGCACGCTCACGGCCGTTGTCGTTGCCTTCTTCACCATTGCAGTCACCGAGCGGGCGGGAGAACAGGTCGACGCCCATGCTCTCGCCCGTGTCGAGAGCGAGAATCGTTCGATCACGACGATGATCGGCCTGTTCGACGAATCCGTGAGCGGCGAGGTCTCGCGCTTCATGACGATCTTCGCGCATCGTCTGCCCTCCACGTTCACGCTCGATGAGACGCGCACCGTGGATATCGGCGGCAAAGCCACGCCGACCTTTCTCGCGGGCGACAGGCCGCTCAACAACGACTTCTCGATCCCCGACGCCTTTCTCGAGGAAAGCGGCGCGATCGCCACGATCTTCGCCCGCACCGGCGACGACTTCGTGCGCGTCACCACCTCGCTCAAGAAGCAGGACGGCGCGCGCGCGATCGGCACGCTGCTCGACCGCAAAGGCCCCGCGTATGCGCCGATGATGTCGGGCAAGTCGTACATCGGCATTGCGGCGCTCTTCGGCAAGCAGTACATCACCGAGTACAAGCCGGTCACCGATGCATCGGGCCGCGTGATCGGCGCGCTGTTCGTGGGTGTCGACGTGAGTGCGGAATTCGCTGCGTTGCAGGACACGATTGCGAAGCTCGCGATCGGCAAGAGCGGTTATCACTTCGTCGTCGATGCATCGACGGGTGCGAATCGCGGCAAACTGCTGGTGCATCCAGGAGCCGCGGGCGAGATGGCAGATGAACGCGTCGCGCCTTTCAAGCGGATGCTCGAATCGCACGAAGGCAAGCTCGTGTTCGATGGCGCCGACATCGCGGGCGCGGACGCGCGCGTGCACGGCGGCACGAAGGAAATCGTCTATATGACGGTGCCGCAGTGGCAATGGATGATCGGCGGCATCGCCTACCGCGACGAGTTGCTCGCGGACGTGCAGCAAAGCCGCAATGCGTTTCTCGCGCTCGGCCTGGTTGTCGTCGTGCTGCTGGTCGTGGCGCTGCTCTATGCCGTGTCGAGGCTCGTCAGCCGCCCCATCGACGACGTGACGCGCGCCTCGGAACGCATCGCGGCGGGCGATCTGACCGTGCGCATCGACAGCACGCGCGGGGACGACATCGGCCGCCTGATGCGCGCGATCGATGGCATTGCGCGCGGGCTTGCGGGCATCGTCGCGCAAGTGCGCACGGCATCGGCCGACATGAACGAAGGCACCGCGCGCATCGCCTCGGGCAGCAGCGATATCGCGACGCGCATCGCTACGCAGGCGGCGAGCGTCGAGGAAACGGCGGCCAGCATGGAAGAGATCACCTCGACCGTGCAGCAGAATGCGGCCAATACCGCGCAGGCGGGCACGCTGGTCGCATCGGCATCGGAAGCGGCGCGCGCGGGCGGCCATGCGGTCGGGCGCGTGGTCGAGACTATGAGCGAGATCGACGCATCGGCGCGTCGCATTGCGGACATCACCGCAACCATCGAGGGCATTGCGTTCCAGACCAACATCCTCGCGTTGAACGCCGCCGTCGAGGCCGCGCGCGCGGGCGAGCACGGAAAGGGCTTCGCGGTCGTGGCATCGGAAGTGCGCGCGCTCGCGCAACGCAGCGCGGGCGCGGTGAAGGAGATCGAGGCGCTGATCGCCGAATCCGCCGAGAGGGTCTCGCACGGCTACAAGATAGCCGAGGATGCGAGCAGCACGATGAGCGGCATCGTGGAGCGTGTTGCGCGCGTGAACGCGATCGTCGACGAGATCGGCGTCGCGTCGCGCGAGCAGGCTGCGGGCATCGATCAGGTCAACAGCGCGGTCATGCTGATCGGCGAAGCGACGCAGCAGAACGCGGCGCTCGTCGGTGAAGCGGAGCACTCCACGGCCGAGCTGCGCGATCAGGCCGAGCGGCTCGCGCAGGCCGTCAGCATGTTCCGCGTTTGAGTACGCTTGGCGTCATAGCGGTTCCAGCGGATGTGGAGCGTCATCGTACGCGCCCCAGACGGACTGATCGAAGTTGATCATCGAACCCGTCATCAGGCCCGACTCCGCGCTCGCGAGATAAGCCACCGCGCGCGCGGCTTCGTTGGTGTTGATGAGCCGCCCGAACGGCTGCGCGGCAGCAGCGCGTTCGAGCCAGCCATCTTCCGCGCCATGATGCGTGCGCTGAATGCGGTCCTCGCCTTCGCTCGCCATCCAGCCGAGATTGAGGCCATTCACGCGGATGCGGTTGCGTAACAGCGCATACGCGGTGTTCTGAGTAAGCGTCGCGAGCGCGCCCTTCGACGCGCAATACGCGGCGATGAACGGCTGGCCCGCCATCGCCGACATCGAGCAGATGTTGACGATCGCGCCTTCGGTCTGCTCGCGCTTCATGACGCGGATCGTCTCCTGCATCAGGAAGAACGGCGCGCGCACATTGGTTGCGAACATGCGGTCGAAGAGCTCGGGGTCGGTGTCGAGGATCGTGCCGCGATCCGTCGTCGCGGCTGCATTGACGAGCACGTCGATACGTCCGAACTGCTCGTCCGTCGCCGCGATGACCGCGCGGCAGTCTTCCACGCGCGACAGATCCGCCGCGATGAAGCGCACCTGCGCCCCGCTCGCCTCGGCCAGCTCGCGCGCCTTGTGTTCGCCCTTCTCCTTCGAGCGCGCGCAAATCACGATGCCCGCCGCGCCACGCTCCGCGAAGAGCGCCGCCACCGCCGCGCCCAGACCTTGCGCGCCGCCGGTCACCACCGTTACCTTGCCTTCGAGACTCATCGAGCTTCTCCCGTTGCTTTGCGCCTGCCGTCAGAGCAGAGCCTTGAGCTTGATCGTTGCATCGCCCAGCAATTCGGCCGCCGGCGACAGTCCGCGTTCGACGAGCATGCGCGCGAGCTTCATGTCCTTCGCGATCACGCTGGCCGGCCCGAAGCCGCTTGCGCCGACGAGTCGTCCGCCCGCATCGAAATGAAAGTCGATGGAACCCGTGTCCGCGAGCAGGCGCCTGACGCTGCGCTCGCCGAGCGCCGGTTCGCCGGCAACCTGAAGTTGATGATCGTACTGATCGGACCAGAACCAGGGCGCTTCGTCGGATACCGCATCGCCGCCCAGCATATTGCGCGCGGCCACACGTGCCTGGTTCTCGGCGTTCTGCCAGGTTTCCTGACGAATCGGCAGGCCGCTGAACCGGCTCGGATGGATCGCGACATCGCCCGCCGCGAAGATGCATGGCGCGGACGTTTCCAGCCCCGCATGCACGACGATGCCGCGATTGACGGCAAGACCCGCATCGCGTGCGAGTTCGTCCGCAGGCTCGATGCCGATGCCGACGATCACGACGTCGGCTGTCATCGTGTTGCCATCGGAAAGCGATATCGCGAGCAATCGATCCGCCGCGCGTTCGATCGCAAGCGGTGCAACGCCCAGGCGCACGGTGACGCCGTTACGTTCATGCAGTTGCTGCACGCGCTCCGCGAGCACGGCGGGCACCGCGCGCCCCAGCAAGCGCGCCGCGCCCTCCACGACGCACACCTCGCAGCCCCGCTTGCGCGCCGACGCGGCCACTTCGAGTCCGATGAATCCGCCGCCCACGATCAGCACACGCGCATCCGCAACGAGCCGCCGCGCAATGCACGCGGCGTCGTCGAGCGTGCGCAATGTGCATACGCCATCGAGATCCGCACCGGGTATCGACAGGCGCCGGGCATGCCCCCCCGTGGCCAGCAGCAACGCTTCGTATTGGATACGCCGTCCATCTTTCAAACGCACCACGCGCGTATCCGGCTCGATCGCCTCGACCTGCGCAATGACATGCTCGACGCGTTCCGTCTGCCACGCCTCCGCCGGGCGCAGCTGACAATGCAACGCTTCGCGCTCGCCAGTCAGCAACTGCTTCGACAACGGCGGACGTTCATAAGGAAGATGCGACTCCGCGCCGATCATCACGATGCGGCCCTGCCAGCCGAACTCGCGCAGCGCGAGCGCCGCGCGGCCGCCGACATGTCCCGCGCCCGCGATCACCATCGCGCGTTCGCCTTCGTGAGCGGTCATGGCGTCATACCTCGATGAAGATACGTCCGCCTGCGACTTTCGCGGGGTACGTCCTGAGCTTTTCGCAAACCGGCGCGCAGAGCGGCCGGCCGTCGCGGATGTCGAAGCGGCCATTGTGCTTCGGGCATTCGATCACGTAGTCCATCACGAGGCCGTCGCTCAGATGAACGTGTTCATGCGTGCACAGGCCATCGCTTGCGTACACGGCGTCGTTCACGCGGTAGATCGCGAAGGTTTGGCCATCGTGATCGAAGCGCATCACGTCTTCGTCGTCGATATCGTCCATCGCGGCTGCATCGATCCATTGCGTCATGACCAGTCGTCTCCCTGATGTTTATGTGCGTTCATGCGTGCGTCGCGGCAGGCACGGGCCGCTCGACGTGATACGACGGATCGCGCGACTGCCGCACGAGCGTCGGGATGATCTCGGCGTAGGCCGCGATGCTGCTCGCATACGGCGGCGGCATGTCGTGCTTCACCATGTCGTGCAGACGCGGCAGAGCGTGATATGGAACCATCGGGAACATGTGATGTTCCACGTGATAGTTCATGTTCAGATACAGGAAGCGGAACACCGGATTCATCTTCACAGTGCGGCAGTTCTTGCGATGATCGAGCACGTTCTCGGGCATGCCCGCGTGCTGCGTCAGGCCGAAGTAGAGATAAAGCCACGCGCCGTAGAGGCTCGGCAAGCCGATATACAGCAGCGGCAAGATCGAATGAAAGACCAAGCATGCGCCGATGACGAAGACATAGATGGCGACGTGGATGCGCGCTTCGAGAATCACCTTCGGCCACTCGGACTCGGGAACGTAGGTCTTTTCTTCAGCGCCGATATCGCCGAGCAACGCGGCCGAAAGCATCTTCGGCGCTTCGCCCGCGACGTGCTTCAGCGCGAACACGTTCAGTGCGAGGCTCAACCAGTCCGTCGGCAAGGGCGTGGCGATTTCGCGATCGCGACCCACGACGAGCGTGTCGGTGTGATGGCGCGCGTGACTCCAGCGCCAGATGGTCGGGCGGCGAAAGACCTGGAACGACGCAACCTGATAGAGCGCCTTGTTCATCCACGACGTCTTGAACGCCGTACCGTGCCCGCTCTCGTGCCAGCGCGAATCCGCCGGGCTGCAATAGAGCGTGCCGTAAAGAAAGAAAGCAGGAATCGCCCACAGCGAATGCCCCTGCCAGGCGAACCATGCAAGCACGCCGCTCGCAATGATCGCCGCGTACCAGAGCAGCGTGTCGCGAATCGCGCGCGCGTCGCTGCGCTGCATAAGGCCCTTCATCACGGGACGAGGCACCGCGCACTTGTACCACTCCGCGCTCACGAGACCCGCCGCTTTCGCGCGTTCGCCCGCGCCGCCGATCAACTGGTAGTCGCGATGCCGATTGCGTGCATCGGCGCTCTGGAACTGCTCAGATTCCATCATGTCACCTCATCCGATGATTGGAAAACATCATTCGTCATTGTTGGATTGATGATAGGAGCAGCCCAAAGGCGGCGCAATATTCTCGCGCATTTGCTATCTTTAAGCATCATCGCGCGTTTCCAAAACCCATCATTTCCATCAAACGATGAGCAAACGCCCTACCCTACAAACCGTCGCCGAGGCGGCCGGCGTCAGTCCCGCCACCGTGGATCGCGTGTTCAACGGTCGCATCAGCGTGCGCGAGGGCACGGCGTTGCGCGTAATCGAGGCGGCCGAGCGCATCGGTTATCACGGGGCCGGACTGATGCGCGAGCGCCTGCGCGCGCAGCGTGGCGAGCGGCGTGAGCGGCACACGCTGGGCTTCTGTCTGCAAAAGCGCGCCGACCCGTTCTATCAGACCTTTGCGCGCATCCTCACGGACGCGGCCGCGCGTCACGAGCCTGAGCATTGCACCGCTGTCATCGAATACATGGACGAGCTCGATCCCGCTTCCATCGCCCGCACGCTGCTCATGCTCGGCGAACAGGCCGATGCCCTCGGCGTGGTAGCGGTCGATCATCCGCATGTGACCGCGGCGATCGAAACGCTGCACGGTCAGGGCAAGCCCACGGTCACGCTCCTCTCCGATCTCAGCGCGCCCTTGCGCGCGGGCTATATCGGCGTCGATCCGCGCAAGAGCGGGCGCACGGCGGCATGGGCCGTGAGCAGACTGACCCATCGCGACGAAGGCACGGTCGGCGTGTTCGTCGGCACGCCTCGCTATCTCGGCCAGGAAAGTTGCGAGATCAGCTTTCGTTCATATCTGCGCGAGCATGCACCAGGATTGCGCGTGCTCGACACGCAAATCAATCTCGAGGACAAGCAACTCGCGTATGAAGCGACGCTCGCCATGCTCGCGCGTCATGCGGATCTCGCCGGGCTCTACATTCCCGGCGGCGGCGTGGGCGGGGTAATCCGCGCGCTGCGCGAGGAAGGCGCGGGACGGCGGATCGTGACCGTATGCAGCGATCTCATGCCTGATCGCTACGAAGCGCTCGTCGAAGGCGTGATCGATCTCGTCATCGACACGCCGCTTCAGCGCATCGCGGAGACCGCGATCCAGGCGATGCTGCGGGCACTGCAGGCGCTGCCCGGCGAGTCCGCACTGGCGAGCCAGTATCCGCTTCCCGCGCCGCTCTATACACCCGAGAACGTCTGAACAAGCCTCACGATCTTCTAATTTTTCGCGTCTAGTCTCGTGAACGTAGTCCAACCGTTCAAGGAGAACGATCGTGAAGAAGATCCTGGCATTGATGTGCGCGTTCGCTTTCATGGCCCCCATGCTTTCATTTGCACAAGCCGTACCGCTGACGCGCACCGAATCGGCGCAGCCGGCCGCGCAAGCGAACCACGATGGCGTTTCCCATCAGCCCGACGCCTATCGTCCCCAGACGAACCTGGATCATATGGATCGGGATTACGGAGCGAGCACGGACAGCGTCGTGCAAAGCGGATGGGCCACGCAACCGTCCCCGCAAGCGCTCGGGCAATCCCTCTTCGTCCATCATTAATGGAAGATTTCGCATGAAGCCTTCGATCGTTGTCCGAACAGCGCGCGGCGAAAATAGCGATTCGGAAGAGGACAACGATCGATGGCATCGCAATTGCTCAAGGACTCGGGCAGCAAGCACGCGCAAGAAAGTTTCGGCAAGGACTCTGTTCCCTCACGGAGGCGAACTTTTTTCATCTCACCCGTGTCAGACCGCGTTCGATATGAAAAATGTGCTGCATCACAAGGGAAATATTTGCATCTTGAAACTGTTTGTCACGATTCAGCGCCTAAGATATCCCTGTCGTGTGTCTGAGCGCACGGAGCCCGCTACACCGCGTCCGGACCATATTGTTCACAGCAATACCGCTGCAATGCGGCTGTCGTGAGCAAGTTTCGTGTTTTGAATCGCATCGCCGGGATACACGGGTGTCACGCTTCGTTTTTTTGGATGGCTAACATGCAACCCACGCAGACGGCTTCTTCGACTAATTGCGCCGAATCTGCGTTTTCGCATTGCCTCGCCTATCATTCGAGCTGGGAGACCGGCGTTCGCATGAATGCGTGACGCCAGGGAACCTGCTCCGACGAAGCCACTCTATTTGCGTTTGTTCTGCTTTTTCGACCGACATGCACGTCAGGCCGGGCATCCGGGGCCGGCCAGATGATGTGACATGCGCCAACTATAAGCGTGGCAAGACCTTTCATGCGGAGTGCCCGAGCGGCCGTTTCGCGTGAATGCTTGCATCGCACGGCAATTCGAATGGCTCTTCCCCGTCGCCTATTCGGTGATCGAGCCAGCCGCATTCCAAAGACCATAGCGTGACCCGCCGTGCCGCGTGTCGCACGAGCCTTGGCGCATTCGCGCGCGGCACGCGCATTCGCGGCATGCCAGGACATACACGACGGCTCTTCGCATTCAGCATGCGAAGAGACAGAGCCCAATCATCGACGGAGAGCGTCATATATGCCGTTTGAGAGTGACTCCTTGCGAGACACGAGCCCGCTGCTCAGCATCGTCGTGGCGGCGTACAACATCGAGGGATACATCGAGGAAGCACTCGAATCGTTGCTGTCCCAGCCTTATATCGACGCGATCAAGATCATCGTCGTGGACGACGGTTCGCGCGACGAGACTTACGCCGCAGCGCGCGCGATCGCCGAACGCGACCATGGCGCGCACATCGAACTGCTGCGTCAGGAAAACGGTGGCCTGAGCGCGGCGCGCAATACCGGCATGGCTGCCGTGCGCACGCCCTATGTCGGCTTTCTCGATGGCGACGACATTTACCTCAAGGGCTTCACCGACGCCGTGATTCCCCTGCTGGCGGAAGGCGTGTGGGATCTGGTCGAATACAACGTCAAGATCATCGACGACGATGGCCGTGAACTCGACGAGATCGATGTCGCGAACTCGGTCGCGAGCGGTGGCCGGCCGATGAGTCGCGCGGCGCTCCAGCAGTTCGCGGATGGTTTCCACACCTTCGCATGGGCGCGCGTGTATCGCACCGAACTGTTCGACGAGGCACCTTTCCCCGTGGGCCGTCACTACGAGGATATGGCGGTCGTGCCCTCGACCTACCTTCGCGCAAACAGCATCTATCACATTCCGACGCCATTGATCGGCTATCGGCGGCGCTTCGGCAGCATCACGCAAATGGCGTCGCTGCAGGATGTGGAAGACTTGCGCATCAACGGCACGGAAGCGCTCGCGCGTTGCGATGGCGGCGAGATGGACGACTACTGGCTCACCGTGTTCGACAAGCTGTTTCACCGCGCCTGCTTCGTCTGCGCGCGGGTTGATCGCGGCGCGTTCAAGCAGGCGTCGGAAACGCTTTCGGCCATGGCGACAGATCACCGCAAGGCGCGCATGCGTCTCGCCGAGGGCGGCGGACGTGAGGTCGTGGAACTCAAGCCGTTCGATCTGAACGTGCGTGCGGACCGCTCGATCCACTTCCTGAAGGGGCTCGTGAAGAAGATGTTGAGGCGTAGCCTCGATCATCATCAGCGCGCGCGACGGCCCGGTACGTCGAATCAACTAAGCGGGTGAGGGTGCAGGTGCAGGGTCACGCTTCTTCGATCGCTCGCAGGCTCATGCGCTTATAGGCGTCGACCAGCAACGCACCTTCGCCCCGCTTGTGCGCGACGGCGAGCCGCATCGTCTCCTCGCCTAACTGCCAGATCAGAAACGCAAGCGCGTTCACGCGCTTGCTGTCCACCCGAGGCATCACGCGGCGAATGGCCGCCGCGAGCAGCGCGCCGCAAGCGCGGCTCTCCGCAATCTCGATGTTCATCAACTCCTTGTCCGAGCGCAGCGCCGACGAGATGTCGCGCATGACGGGCTTGTCAATCACGATCTCATAGTACTGGTCGACCAGCGCGGCGAATGCGTCGAGTAGTTGCGCCTTGCTCTGCACGGCCTCGAAAGCCTCACGCACGCAGCGGCGGCTCTCGGCCGCATACAACTCCGCGAGCGTGCGCACGATCGCCCGCTTGTCGGGGAAGTATTGATATAGCGAACCGATCGAGATTTCCGCCAGTTCGGCGATCTCGCTCATCTTCACGTGCTCGCTGCCCTTCTCCGCGATCAGCTGCTGCGCGACTTCCAGAATGCGATCCAGACGCTCGCGGCTGCGTTGCTGCGCGGGTTGCCTGCGCGCGACGCTTTTATCCGTGCCCGGTCTTGGCGGCTTCTCTTGCATCACGCTCTCCTTCGAATTTCCTTGACAGCCAAATGTGAGTATCTATCATGTTTAAAACGTGAGCAACTCTCACGTTTTAACTTCAGGAGACGGTCATGGCTCATTTGGATTTCGACGACGCGCCCATCCTCGTTCTGGGCGCGCATGGCAAGACGGGACGTCGCGTGGCGGAGCGGCTGCACGCGCAAGGTCTCGACGTACGCGCTTGCGCGCGCTCGACGCAGCCGCGTTTCGACTGGAACGATCGAACGAGCTGGCCTGCGGCGCTCGCCGGCGTGAAGCGTGTCTATGTCACCTACCAGCCGGATCTCGCGATACCCGGCGCGCTCGACACGGTCCGCGCATTCTTCGACGCGGCGACGACGCAAGGCGCCAATCGCATCGTGCTGCTTTCCGGACGCGGCGAGGAAGAGGCCGAGGCAGCCGAACACGCGCTGCAACGCTCGGGAGCAACGTGGACGATCCTCCGGTGCAGCTGGTTCATGCAGAACTTCAGCGAAAGCTTCCTGCTCGATCCGGTTCGCGACGGCACGATCGCGCTGCCGGTCGGCGATATCGAGGAACCGTTCGTCGATGCCGAGGATATCGCCGATGCCGCCGTCGCCGCACTGACGCAAGCGGGTCATGAGAATGCGCTTTATGAACTCACCGGGCCTCGCGCGATCTCGTTCGCCGAAGCGATCGCTTGCATCGCGCGCGAGACGAGACGCGATCTGCGTCTCGTGCCCGTGCCGCCCGATGCGTTTCGTGCCGGCTTGCTCCAGGCCGGCGTGTCCAGCCCCGAGGTTGATCTGATCATGTATCTCTTCACGACCGTACTCGACGGACGCAACGAGAAGCCCGCCAACGGCGTGCGCCTGGCGTTGAAGCGCGAAGCGCGCTCGTTCGAGGATTATGCGCGGCGCACCGCATCGGACGGCGTGTGGGATGTCTGACGCACGCGAGAGCCGCCACGGTTTCGCGGTAGACTTGATGGATGGAAAAATGTCCCTACTGTGAGCGAATCCGTGACGAATGGGATTGTCACGGGCAGGAATGCCGCACCAACATCGCCCGCGCATTGCGCCGGCAGCGCATGGGCCTGCCCATGGTGCCGAAGGTCATCCGCAACGAAATTCCGCCCGGCGCCTCGACTGGCGAAGTGATCGCCCAGTTGTCGCGTCAGCGGCTGCGCGCGCGTCGCGCCAATGAAGAACGTCGCGCGCGCAAGGCGGCCGATGATCTCGATCTTTAGGTCGGCGGCCTACACCTGCGCGGGCGGATCGGCATTCGATCCCCCCGCGCGCCATTCCCGCCGCGAATCCCGCATCTTCATGAGCGCCATTCGCGCGACCTTGAGCCAGCCATAAGGACGTGGATCGGCGACCATGCTGAGCGCGCGTGCATAGTCGAGCGTGAGGCCGGGCGTCCAGGCCATCGTCACGGCACGCTTGCGAATCTGCGCCGCGACCCAGAGCTCGGGCGTGACGATCATCCGCAACAGCGCGCCCCAGCCGGCGCGCGCGCCGTACAGCCTTCCCGCCGCGCCCTCGAGCGCCGCTTCGAGCGCGCGCGACACACTGCTCGAACAATTGCGATACGTGAGGTTATAAGTCTTGTCCTCGCGATAGGTGCTCCAGAATCGGGCGAGACGAAGCGCATCGTAATTGCGGATCCGCACGCGCACGGTGGATGGACACCACGCCTTCGATTCGATCGCATAGCTCGGCTGAAACAGACCCGGCACGTCGTTCTCGCGCGTGGCGCGCAAGAGGCGCGCGAAATCATCGGGCGAGCGGTCGATCTCGACCGCCGGATACAGGCTCACATAGGTGCCATCGGGCGCTTCGAGCGCGGCATGACCCGTGGAGATCACGCCGTTGCGGTCGACCGCCGCGATGTAGCGATCCACGATCGGATGCCATTGCGTCTGTGCCTTCGACGATCCCACCGGCGTCCATACATGCACGGTGAGCGCGGGTTCATCGTCCGCGGGCGGCCCGTCCCATTCGCGCGTCTGCAGGGCGTGACGTGGCTCGTCGCCAGCATTGCCCGCTACGCTCGCCGCTTCCGCGCTGGGGTCGCCCCATACGGCCGGGTTGCTCGCCAGCTTGCGCACGCGCGAGGCGACCACGATCAGGTTCCATCCGGCGAAGATGAAGAACGCGCCCACGCAATACGGCACCGTGCCCTTGTAGTGCGTCGGGTACGGCTGAATCATGAACACGCCCAGAAGAATCTCGAAGACCGCAAAGCCGAGTGCGACCTGATAACGCCGGTAACGCACCACGAGAGCGGAGGTCGCCTGCAGCAGACCATCGAGCACGAAAGCGATGCCGATCAGGATCGACAAGATGAAGTGGCCATGATGATTGCCCTCGAAAATCAGCGCCGCCGCGAGCGCGAACGCGATGCCCTTCGCGTGACGCAGCCTGCGCTGCCCGCCCACGCCCGCCCACGCGACCGCGAGCGTGAGCGCGCTTTCGATCAGCAGCAGCCAGCCGACCAGCGTAATGGGAAAGCCGAGTGCGCCGTCGAGCGCATCGATGAACACGCCCATGCCGACGACGAGCAGCAGCCAGCCGACCGCCATCAGGCTGCGCCAGCGATTGCGCAGATACTCGACGCCCAGCAGGATCATCATCAGCCTGACCATCGTTCTCCCTTTCCAAAAAACAGGACGACACGTGTTCGTTCATGTTAGTGCAGCCGCCGCATAAAACCATCTCGTATGCGCACTCAACTCGCTGCGCCGCATCATGACGACGCATGGCGCCGTGCCATACTGGCGCACCATCCACGCGACGGAGACGCCATGTTCGAGCAATGCCGATGGATCAACGAGCCCGCGCAATGGCGCGTCGAGAACGAGACGCTCCACGTCACCACCGACACGAACACGGATTTCTGGCGCAAGACGCACTACGGTTTCGTGCGCGACAACGGCCATGTCTTCGCGGTCAGCGTGGACGGCGACTTCACCGCCGAAGTGGCGGTCGATGGCGATTTCGCCTCGCTCTATGATCAGGCCGGCCTGATGGTGCGCGAGAGCGCCGAACGCTGGATCAAGGCCGGCGCCGAATACAGCGACGGCGCGCTCAGCTTCAGCACGGTGCTGACGAACGACCTCTCCGACTGGTCGCCCGGCGCGCGCGCTGACACGAACCGCTTCCGCCTGCGCATGACCGTCGCACAAGGCGTGCTCAAAGCGCAATGCAGCGCCGATGAACGCCACTGGACGCTGATGCGCCTCGCGCCCTTCTCCACGAACACGCGCCTGCTCGTCGGACCGATGTGCTGCACGCCCGAACGCGGCGGGCTGACCGTGCGCTTCTCGGACTTCAGGATCGGCCCGCCCATCGTCAAGGATCTCCACGACACCTCGATGTAAGACGCGCACGGGCTCGGTAAAAACACTCACTTGCCCGACGGGTCCGCGCTTTCTAATATTCTGAAACGTTTCAGAATATCGACGATATCGCGCCTTGGACTCACGAAAAAAATCGACCACCACGCTCAAGGATGTCGCGAATGCGGCAGGCGTGTCGCTTGGAACCGCATCGAAGGTCATGGCGGGCGCGGAAGGCGTGAGTCCGGCGCGGCGTCAACAAGTGTGGGATGCGGCGCGCCAGCTCGGCTACCGGCGCAACAGTCTCGCGGCAGAGTTGCGCAGCAGCCGCTCGACCTCCATCGGCTTCGTCGTGCCCGATCTGACGAACTCGTTCTTCATCGAGCTGCTGTGCGTGGTCGAGGATCACGCGCTCGCGAGCGGCTATCGCCTGCTGCTCGCGCACGCGCAGGAAGACCCCGAGCGCGAGGCCGAACGCATTCGCTTCGTGCTGTCGCGGCAGGTGGCGGGCATGATCATCATTCCGTGTCACGGCTACGCGCATGCGATCGACGAGCTGCGCGAATGCGACGTGCCGCTCGTCATGGCCGACCGCGTCGATAACAGCTTTCCCGCGAACACGGTAACGACCGACAGCCGCCGCGCCGCGCGCGACGGCACCGATCATCTGATCGCGCTGGGGCACAAGCGCATCACGTTCATCGTCAATGCGCTCGATCTCGTCAACAGCCGCGAGCGCGCGGACGGCTACATGGACGCGATGAAACGCGCGGGGCTCGAGCGTCACGCGCGCGTCGTCGTGTGCGGCATGACCGATACCGAAAGTCACGCCGCGACGCTCGGGCTGCTGTCCGAGCGCGAGCGTCCGACGGCGCTGTTCACCGGCGCGAACGTCGCGACGCTCGGCGCATTGCGCGCGATACGCGATGCCGAACTGCGCCTGCCCGACGACGTCTCGCTGCTGTCCTTCGACGACGCGCCGTGGATGTCCGTGCTGCATCCGCGCATCAGCTCGATTCATCAGCCGGTGGAAGCGGTGGGGCGCGCGATCTGGCAACTGCTGCACAAGCAGCTCGAGGGTGAAGCCTCGGAGCCCGTGCATCTGCGAATGAAAGCCGATTTGCGCGTGCGCGAAAGCACCGCGCCGCCAGGCAGGACGACGGGCAAAGGCAGCAAGGACACCGCCACCGCGCAACAGAACGCCGGACGCGCGCGCAAGCGGACCGCGCTCGCGGAGCGCGAGTGAACGACTGACGAAGCGCACTGTAACGTTTTATTTTTCATCGATCAGAAACGATCAGAACCAGCGAGAGCAACACGAAACCCGAAAGCCGAATCCGAAGCTGGCAACCAAAACAGGAGAGACGCAATGGACAGCAAACGACGCATCATCACCGCGAGTCTCATCGCCGCCCCGCTGGCGGGTGCGGTCGGCACCTTCTCGGCGCTCATCGCCCAGCCGGCGTTCGCGCAGCAGAAGAAATATCGCTTCGGGTTCTCGCAGGTCACGACGGTCGAGCCGTGGCGCGTACAGTTCAACAAGGACATGAAGGCCGAGGCCGCGAAGCATCCCGAGGTCGAACTGATCATCGCGGATGCGGGAGATCGCACCGACAAGCAGAACGCCGACATGGAGAACTTCATCACGCAGAAGATGGACGCGATCTTCATTTCGCCCAAGGAGTCGGCGGGTCTGACGGGTGTCGTCGAAAAGGCCTACAAGGCGGGCATTCCGGTGTTCGTGCTGGATCGCGAAGTGAACGGCGATCAGTTCACGCAGTTCATCGGCGGCGACAACGTGCAGATCGGCGAGGAAGCGGGCAACTTCATCGTCAAGCTGATGGGTGGCCCGGGCAAGGCGCAGGGCAATCTGGTCGAGATCTGGGGCGGCTTCGGCGCGCAGCCCGCGCACGACCGTCACGACGGCGCTGACAAGGTCATCAGCAAGGAGAAAGGCATCAAGCGCGTGGGCGAGCGCGTGGACTGCGACTGGAAACAGGACAAGGCCTACGACTATATGAAGACCGTGCTGCGCGTGCAGCCGAAGATCGACGTGGTCTACGGCCACAACGATCCGATGGCCTATGGCGCGTATCTTGCCGCCAAGGACGCGGGCCGCGACAAGAGCATCAAATTCGTCGGCATCGACGGGCTGCCGCAGGAAGGCGCGACCTGGGTCGAGCAAGGTCTGCTCGCGGGCACGTTCATGTATCCGACGCCGGGCGCCGAAGGCATCCGCCAGTCGCTCAAGGTGCTGCACGGCGACAAGGTGCCGAAGAAAGTGACGCTGCCGACGCAGGGCATCTTCGCGGACAACGCGAAGCAATACATCGCGAGTCACTGAGCCACGGGCCAGGCACGAGATGGCAACCGTCATCGCGCCGCTCATCGAAGCCTCGGGCCTGTCGATTTCGTTCAACGGCAGCGCCGCGCTGTCGGGCGTCGACTTCGATGTGGCCTCGGGCGAGGTTCATGCGCTCGTCGGCGAGAACGGCGCGGGCAAGTCGAGCCTGATGAAGATACTCGGCGGCCTCTATTCGCCCGATGCGGGCAGCATCCGCGTGCGCGGCGAGACCACGCGCATGTCGAGCGTGAACGACGCCGCGCGCGCGGGCATCGCGACCATTCATCAGGAACTGAATCTCGTCGATACGCTGTCCGCCGTCGACAACATCTTTCTCGGCAAGGAAGTGCGCACGCGCATGGGCTTTCCCGATCGCCGCGCGATGCGGGCGGCGGCGGCGAAAGTGCTCGCGCAGCTCGGCTTTCGCGCCACGCCGGACGTGCTCGTGGGCGCCCTGCGTGTCGGCGAGAAACAGCTCGTCGAGATCGCCAAGGCGCTGCTCGCGGACGCACGCGTGCTCATCATGGACGAACCGACCTCCGCGCTTTCCGACACCGAAACGCAGGCGCTGCTCACGCTCACGAAAGACCTGCGCGAACGCGGCATGGGCATCGTGCTGATCAGTCACCGGCTGGGCGAAGTGTTCGCGGTCGCGGACCGCGTGACCGTGTTGCGCGACGGACGGCGCATTGCGACGTTGCCTATGCGGCAGGTCGAGTCATCGTCGGCGCTCGTCTCGATGATGATCGGAAAGGACTTCGCGCCGCCCGAGCGCACCGAAGCCGACGCGCCGCAGGAACGTCCCCTCGCCGTCGACGTGCGCGCCCTCACGTTGCGGGGACCGGCGCGCCCGCTGGTGTGGGACGTATCGTTCGCCGTGCAGCAGGGCGAAGTGTTCGGCATTTCCGGGCTGCTCGGCGCGGGCAAGACGGAGATTCTGGAAGCGATCTTCGGCGTGTCGCCGTATCGGCGCGAGGGCGAGATTCATGTCGCGGGACACTCGCGCACCATCGATTCGCCCGATCGCGCGGCCGCCGCGGGACTCGCGTTCGTCACCGAAGACCGCAAGAAGGACGGGCTCGTGCTCGATCAGTCGCTCGAAGCGAATCTGGTTTTGCCTTCGCTGTCGCGCGCGCCGGGCTTTCCTTTTTATCGGCGCGCTCGCATGCGTGCGTGGGCGGATCGCCAGGCGCGCGCATCGAACGTGAAGCATCGCAGCCTCGCACAGGATTCGAGCACGTTATCGGGCGGCAACCAGCAGAAGCTCATCATCGGCAAATGGCTGATGACGAAGCCGCGCATTCTGCTGCTCGACGAACCCACGCGCGGCGTCGATGTCGCAGCGAAAGCCGAGATCTATCGGCAAATTCTCGCGGCGGCTCGCGAGGGCGTGACGGTGATCGTCGCGAGTTCGGAGATCGACGAACTGATGCTGCTGTCCGACCGCATCCTCGTGATGTGCGAAGGTCGCGCGCGCGGCGTGCTGACGCGCGAGCGGTTTTCGGGCGC
Source organism: Caballeronia hypogeia (assembly GCF_001544875.2). Taxonomy (GTDB): domain Bacteria; phylum Pseudomonadota; class Gammaproteobacteria; order Burkholderiales; family Burkholderiaceae; genus Caballeronia; species Caballeronia hypogeia. The sequence goes on along the minus strand of NZ_FCOA02000002.1, from coordinate 331,701 downwards.
TGTGCTGATCAGAATGGCGTCGCCCTGAAGCGATAAACGGAGACTCGAATCATGCTGCAAGCGCAGGACCAACTCGCCGAGCACGCGGCCACCGCACGCCAGCGACACCTGAGCACGTTTCTCACCTATCTCAAGTATTACCTCGGGCTCATCGTGCTGCTCGTGGTGGGCGCGCTCACGTCGCCGCACGCAGCGGACGGCGGCAACATCTTTCTGTCGAGCGCGAACATCTCGGACGTGTTCCGGCAGGTCGCGAACGTCGGCGTGATTTCCATCGGCATGACGCTCGTGATCATCACGGCGGGCATCGATCTGTCGGTCGGCGCGATCATGGGGCTCGGCAGCGTGCTGGCCGCGATGCTGCTCACGACCGACGGCTGGAATCGCGCGACATATGCATCGCTCGTGCTCGATGCGATCGCCGTGTTCGCGATCGTGTTCGCCGCGCTCGGCGTCGTGCGCGGCATCATGCGTGCGCGCGAAACGCAAGCGGCGCGCGTTGCGAATCGCGGACCCGTGGCGCTGCAGGCGGGCGTCGCGGTCGTGATCGCGACGCTCGCGTGCGCGTATGTCGCGTTGCATGGCGGGCATCGCATGCCGCTACTCGCGGTGTTGTGGATCGTGCCGCTCGCGGGCTTCACGCTCGGCGCGCTCAACGGCTGGATCATCACGCGCGGACGCATGCAGCCCTTCATCGTCACGCTCGCCGCGATGGTCGGCGTGCTCGGCGCGGCGCGCCTGATCGCGGGCCAGGACACGGCCGTCTACTCGATCTACAGCGGCACCAACGCCACCACCGACATCGAAGCGCTGCGCGCGCTGCTGTTCAACGTGGTGCCGGTGCCCGCCCTCTTCTTTCTGGTGATCGCGATCGTCGTCGGCTTCGTGATGAACCGCACCGTGTTCGGCAAGTATCTCTATGCGATCGGCGGCAACGAGAAGTGCGCGGTGGTGTCGGGTCTCGATGTCGCGCGTCACAAGATGGCCGCATATGCGATCTCGGGGCTGCTGTCGGCGCTGGTGGGCGTGCTGTATGCGGCGCAGTACCGGCAAGGCAAGGCCGACGCCGGCATGGGCTGGGAGCTGGATGCTATCGCCGCCGTGGTGATCGGCGGCACGAGTCTTTCGGGCGGCGTCGGGCGCGTGTCAGGCACGGTCGCGGGCGTGCTGATCTTCGGCTTTCTGAGCAATATCCTGCTGCTCAACGATATCGACAGCAACACGCAGCTCGTGCTCAAGGGGCTGATCATCGTGATCGCCGTGTTTCTGCAGCAGACCGACATGGGCAAGCGCGGCTGGTTCAGGCGTCCCGGAGGGCGCAAGTAGTCACGCCTCGAACCGGATGCCCTTTGCGCTCAACTGCCGCATGCCGCTCGCCAGATGCGCCCGTGCGCTCTCTGCATCGCCCGCGCGCATCTGCTCGTAAGTGCGCTGCGCGATCTCGTGCGGCACGGCCCTGAGCGGCCGGTTCGCGCTCATCGCGCGCAATTGCACTTCGGCGGCGCGCTCCAGATAGTAGAGATCGTCCCAAGCTTCCGCGATGCTCGCGCCCGCCACCATCACGCCGTGGTTCTTGAGAAAGAGGATATCGGCGTCGCCCATCGTGCGGGCGATGCGATCGCCTTCGGCGGCATCGAGCGCGAGTCCGTTGTAATCCTCGTCGACGGCAGTACGGCCGTAGAACTTGAGCGCCGTCTGGCCGGCCCAGACGAGCGGCGGCCCCTCGAGCAGGCACAGCGCGGTGGCGTTCGGCATATGCGTGTGAAAAGCCGCCTTCACGCGCGGCATCTGCTTGTGCAGGCGCGCGTGAATATAGAAGGCGGTGGCTTCGGGCTCGCCTTCTCCATCGATCACATTGCCGTCGAAATCGCAGATCAGGAGACGCGGCGCCGTGATCTCGCTGAACGCATAGCCATACGGGTTGACGAAGAACAGATCGTCGTGGCCCGGCACCGTCGCCGAGAAATGATTGCAGACGCCTTCCTCGAAGCCATGCAATGCCGCGAGCCGAAAACAGGCGGCCAGTTCGCGGCGAGCCTGCCTGATGGCCGGCGTATCCAGCAGTCGAGCCCCCTGCGCAGCGCGTGAGGCGGTGTTGGAGAGCGTGTGTGCCATGTTTTTTATCCGTCGTGTGCGGGTGTCAACGTCGAGGATAATGGAAGGCGTGAGAAGATAAATGTCCCGGTCAAAAACAATTCGGCCGGCGCAGCAGCGGCGACACGAGTATGACGCGCGTATGTCGCGTCTCTTAGCAAAAACGCTTATTTGAACTCTGCGTTCTGGCATGGTAAAACTCTGTGTCGCTTGAACTTCAAAGCGCAACTTCAACGAAATTCGTCTCAAAAGGGTTTGGAAAAATGGCAACAGGTACGGTCAAGTGGTTCAACGATGCAAAGGGTTTTGGTTTCATCACGCCGGATGACGGCGGCGAGGACCTGTTTGCACATTTCTCCGAAATCCAGTCCAAGGGTTTCAAGTCGCTCCAGGAGAACCAGAAGGTGAGCTTCGAAGTCAAGCAAGGCCCGAAGGGCAAGCAAGCTTCGACGATCCAGCCGCTGTAAGACCAGCGTCTAGCCTTCAGGCAGGAAACGGCCCTCACGGGCCGTTTTTGCGTTGTATGCACCAAAAGCGTTCATGTATTATTCGCCCGCTTAATCGCCGGTTCTCTTTCGAATGCGAACATGGCTTTACCGCGACCGGCCACTTAAAACAGTAGAATCGATGCCGGTTTAAATGCCAGACGAATTCGAAACGACGCGAAATTATTTCCTCCCCATTCGTGTGAACACGGTCTGCAATAGTAAAAAGTGCCGCGCGAGCGTCCGGCGCAAAATAAATGCGTTGTTCGTTTCATTCTGGTTTCTGATCGGCGATGCACATGCGCAATCGTTTGCGCCGAATGCGAAAGCGGCGCGCTTCGTCGCCGCCGTCGTCATGAACGATTTTCATACGGCGCAGGCGGGGGGCGGCTACGTCTTTTCGTACGACAGCCACGAGACCGAAGCCTCGCTTTCGGCGAGGCTGGACCGCTGGCTCTCCGGCGCCGATCCACAAGCCATCTCGATGGACCCGGCCGAAAAGCAGGCGCTCTTCGGCTTCTACTGGGCCGCCACCGTGATGTCCGCGAATTCCGTGTGTTTCCGCGATATCGCCGACCCTGCTTGCGGCGACGATCTTTCGAAGTGGATGGCGCGCGAACTCAACGACGATCCCCGCTTCGTGCGCGCCTACGAGTCCGCACGGAAGCCGCTCGGCCTGCCGCCACTCGAACGCGACGCGCACGAGAGCGGACACTGAACCGCGCGCAAACGACCCTTCACGCCCGGCTGCGCGTACGCGTGGATTGCGGTTTCCGGAGCGCGTGGTCGACCCGTCCGGCAACGCATCGCGCGCGGCGCTCCCGGTGATGGACTTCGTGCAGGCGCCCGGCGTCGCCTGACCGCTGCTTTTGCCGGCAGCACGCGGCGCACGCATGCCGAACCGGCGCATCGGCCTCGCTGTCTTCATCGAGCGCAACGCGCAACAACGCGACCTTCGCCACGACGCTCACCAGCAGCGACAGCGCACCGATCGTTTCGAGCAAGGCGGGAATCATGGTGGTGTCTCCGGGCAACGCTCCGTGGCGCTTCGCGCATCATCGATTCGCCAGCATGGGCCCGTAGGTCTTCACAAAGAATGCAATCGTGATGCCCGCACTGACGAGCAAGGTGCCGGTGCGTATCCAGTGCGTCGGCGCGCGCCGGCCGATTTGCGCGCCGCTGTATCCGCCCACGATCGCCGCCAGCAGCATGACGATCGTCTCGGGCCAGCGCACCGCCTGCGCCGCCGCGAAGGTCAGCACGGCCACCGAATTGGCGGCGCTCACGAGCAGCGTGCGCGGCGCGTTCAGGCTCTTCAGGTCGCGCGCGTCGAGCAGGCCCCACACGGCCATCATCATGATGCCGACCGCGCCGCCGAAGTAGCCGCCGTAGACACCGAGCACGAACTGGATCGACAGCACGGCCGCCGCGCCGATATGCCAGCGCCGCCGCAGCGCCTCACCCAGCTTGCGGCCGAAGGCGAGCGTGAAACTCGCGCACAGCAGCAGCCAGGGCAGCACGAAGGAAAACGTCTTAGACGACGTGGACAACAACAGCGCCGCGCCGACGAATCCGCCGATGAGCGTCGTCACGAGCATCTTGCGAATCGACACCGAGCCGACCGGACCGAGCCCGTCGCGATAGGCCCACGCACTGACGACGCCGCCCGGAAACAGCGCGACGGTGCTCGAAGCATTCGCCTGAACCGGTGGCAAGCCGGCGGCGATCATCGCGGGCAGGCTCACGAACGAGCCGCCGCCGGCCAGCGCATTCATCGCGCCTGCCAGAAAACCCGCGCCAATGACGAGAAGAAAGGGTTGCATCCGACAGATGCTAACGACGCCGCAGCCCGCTTACAATCTGGCATTTCCAATGCGAGGCTTCGGCTCAGCCGAAGGATGCGGCATGCGATTCGATCTGACCGACATGCGGCTCTTTCTGACGGTGATCGAGCGCGGCAGCATCACGGCGGGCGCGCAGGCGATGCATCTGGCGCTGGCCTCGGCAAGCGAGCGCATCGCCGGAATGGAAGCCGCGCTAGGCGCGCCGCTGCTCGAGCGCAACCGGCGCGGCGTGCAGGCCACCGCCGCCGGCGACGCCTTCGTGCGCCACGCGCGCGCGATCCTGGGTCAGGTCGAGCAGATGCGCGGCGAGTTGCGCTCCTTCGCGACCGGCCTCAAGGGGCGAATCCGGCTGCTGTCGAATACGGCGGCGCTCGCGGCCTTTCTGCCGCCCCGTCTCGCGCGCTTTCTCGCGGCCCACCCTGATTTGTCGATCGATCTCGACGAGCGCCCGAGCGTGGACATCGTGCAGGCGATCGCGGAGGGCCGCGCCGATCTCGGCGTCGTCTCGGACACGGCCGACCTCGGCCGGCTGAAAACGCATCTGCTCGCGCAGGATCAACTCGTCGTGGTGGCGAGCTGCGCGCATCGCGTGGCGGAGGAAAGCGCGGTGGCGTTCGCGGAAGTGGTCGGCGAGCCGTTCGTCGGACTCTCCGACGCCGCTCTCGAAATGCATCTGGCCGAACGCGCGTCGCGGCTCGGCAGGCAGATCAGTTACCGCATTCGCATGCGCAGCGTCGACAACGTGGGCATGCTCGTGGAGGCGGGAATCGGGCTCGCGATTCTGTCGGAGGCTTCGGCGCGCGTGCTGGCGCGCCCCGGCCTTGCGATCCTGCCGCTGTCCGAGCCTTGGGCGACGCGCCGCCTGCATCTGTGTGCGCGCGACTTCGACACCCTCACACCGCACGCGCGCCTGCTCGCGCAGGCGCTGATGGCCGCCGGCACAAGCGAGAACTAGAACGTTCCGCCCGACGATGAACGGCTCGACTGGGCCGATCGCTTTCGGATCGCGATTGGCGTAAGGAAGCGTGTGCAGCACGTAGCGCAACGCGTTGAGCCGCGCGCGCTTCTTGCAATCTGAGCGCACGAAGGTCCAGGGCGTCCCGGCGCTGTTGGCGTGGGCGAACCTCGCTTTTTTCGCTTCGCCGCCTGTAACCGATATTCTTCTCTCTCGTAGCTACGGCGCGCCGTCAGATCTTCAGACGGCGGTGTCTGCCTTGCGCAAGACGGCGTAGAGCTTGTCCTTCAACAGCAACTTTTCCTTCTTGAGCGATTCGATCGCGAACGCATCGGCGGGCGTCACGCCCGTCTCCATGTTGTGTACCTCGTGATCGAGTTCGTTGTGACGCTCGAAGAGTCGTGCAAAGTGCGCGTCTTCGGACTTGAGGCGGGAGATGAGATCGCGGTATTCGGGAAACATGCTTGCGGTCCTCGCAAATAGATCAAATGAGTGGTGCGATGCACATATTACCGATCGAACCCGAGAAATTTCTGGGTAAGTTCCAAAGATTACAATCAGGTCGCTGGATGTCTGGACGTCCGGACAAACCCTCTTTCTCGCAGGCACCATCCTTGCGCACAATGAGGTGATCCATTGCATAAAAAGGGAGGCCGTCATGCAGAAGAATCGAAATCGCGCGCTATGCGCGGCGCTCGTCACAGGCATTGCCGGCTTGTGCTTCGCCACGGCGGCCAGCGCGGACAGTCAGGCCGCGAAGAAGATGGGGCAGATGGGCGTCATCAATCAGACGCTTCAGTCGAAACCCGCCCGGTCGTCCAACGCGTACTCCAATTCGAACAACGCCAATACCGCGAATCCGAGCTACAACGCCAATTCGACCTATAACCCGAACGCGGCCAATGCCGCGGACGCCAACACCAATGCCGGAGCCACAGGCGCCAAAAAGTAGTTTCCCAAGCCAATACCTTCGATATCGCGCCTGTGCTGCATGCGTCCGGCACAGGCGCGATTGCTTTTACCGCACCACGCACCTACCCACGTCCGACCACTTTCGATCTTTTATACTCTGGCTCAAGTCCCAGCATCACGCGCCCAAAAAACTGAGCCCATGAAAAAGATCAAGCCCGGTCTCGTGCTCGAACTCGTCGCCAATCTGCTGCTACCGTGGCTCGCGTATCGGCTGGCGCTGCCGTATTGGGGCGATGTCGGCGCGCTGTACGCGTCGGCGGCGCCGCCGCTCGTCTGGAGTCTCGTCGAATTCGCGCGCTCGCGCCGCGTCGATGCGCTTTCCGCACTCGTGCTGTTCGGCATCGCGCTGTCGATCGTGATGCTCGCGATGGGCGGCAGCCCGCGCATCCTGCTCGTGCGAGAGTCGCTCGCGGCGGGCGCGACGGGCATCGTGTTCCTATGCTCGCTGCTGTTCGAGCGCCCGCTCGTCTTCTATCTCGCGCGCGCGACCGTCACGCGCGAGCAGGAAGGCGGCGCGGAACGCTTCGAGGCGTACTGGAGCGAGAGTGCGTCGCTGAGAGCGTCGTTGCGGCTCATGACGCTTGTATGGGGTGTCGGCCTCACGATCGAAACCGTGCTGCGTTTCTGGTTCGCGTGGACGTGGCCGGTCGAGCGTTATCTGGTGCTCTCGCCGGTCGTCAGCTACGTGATCTACGGCGGGCTGCTTGCGTGGACGTTCTGGTTTCGCGCGCGGCTTATCGAACGTCAGGGCGGGTCGGGCGAGCGCGCGCCCTCGCGCGACGGCTTACCCGGTTAGGGTCTCGTCCGCGCGCGAATCGCACGCTTCGATATGCCGCGCGATCGCCGCGTTCACCGCGTGCGCGTGCGTGAGCGGCCCCATGTGTCCCGCATCCGGCACGACGATCAGCTGCGCCGACGGCAACAGAGCGGGCAGCGTCTCGGCGATCAGGCGCGTCGGCGCGGGCGCATGCTCGCCGCGCATCACGAGCGTCGGAATGCGCAGGTCGGCATATGCGCTCGCAGGCGTCGGCTCGTGAATCAGCGCGCGAAAATCGAGTGGTGCTTTCGGCACCCAGCGCGTCAGCATGGCCTGCACGGAAGGCCGCAGCGCCGACCAAGCGCCCCGCCCGCCCCAATAGTCGACGAACGAACTCGCCGCGCCGCGCAGATCGCCCGCCACCACGCCTTCCGCCGTCAGCGAAGCGATCGCGAGAATCTCCGCGAATTCCGCGGCGCCGCGCGCACCCATGCCCTTCAGCAAATGAAACGCCGACGGCTCGTAGAGCGTGATGCTGGCGACGCCGTGCGGCCGTTCCAGCGCCGCGCGCAGCGCGACGCCACCGCCATATGAATGGCCGACGAGATGCACCTTGCCGCGCTGTTCGTCGATGATCGCGACGGTCCGCGCCGCTTCGTCCGCAAGTGTGAATGCGCGCTCGCCGCTCCACGGCCCGACGCTGTCGCAGCCGTAATGCTCGGGCGCGATGAGCGCGTAGCGGCCGCTCAACGAGTCGAGCGTTTCGCCGAGTTGACGCCATTGATTCGCGCCCGCGCCCGAGCAATGCAGCGCAATGACCGGGGCGGCGCGGCTTTCATCATCGAGAGTCGTCATCGTTCGTTCTCGCTGTTCGTTAACACGTACCGCTCAGAAATCGAACTCGCACGCGCGCATGCGCCGCTCGAGTTCGCCGATATCCGCGCTCGAAGCCAGATAGGCGTCACGCCGGCCATGTTCCGCGCGATCCAGCATCAATTCGGTCCAGCAGACCAGCAGCGGCAAGAAGATGTCCTTGGCCATATTGATCAGGTATCCCAACATGATTCGCTCCACATGCACCATCGATCGTTCAATGACATGCCGGCTGAGCGATCCAGTGTGTCGGGCAACTTGCGCAATTCGCTGAGGCGGCGGGTAGCGGCTTGCAACGCAGCGACCGTGCCAGTTGCCCGTGCGCCTTGTCAGGCAAGGCTTGGCGCGAGTTCAGCCGCGTGCCGTACGACACGGATGTCGGGCGCGAGCCAACGCTTTCGATGACGAAAGACGGTGCGACGCGAACAGCACGGCCGCCGCGTCCGCTGCCGGGCATCTGCCATCGATACGGCCGGCAACATGGAAATATTCCGCGGCGCGGGGTCAAGCTCGCGCGCGGCTGCGCCGTTAAACAGGGCTGACCGGCACGCAAGGCGCCGCGCAGCGGCTTGCCGATGGCGCGATAAGATACGGCAGCGTTCGATTCCCGCGCCCCGCCGGGCGCCTCGCAATCGCTCATTCGGAGACCAACGGCGTGCTCAATCGCCAATCGCTCACCTTCAGGATGACGGTGTTCATCGTCGTCGTCTGCGTGCTGCTGGTCAGCACGGACGTGTGGCGCAGCGTCGCCGCGCGCCGCGTGCAGATCGACGAGATGACCACGGCGACCTCGAATCTCTCGCGCGCGATGGCGCAACACGCGAACGACACCTTCAAGGAAGCCGATACGACGCTGATCGGCATGGTCGAGCGCATCGAGGAGGACGGCACGTCGCCGGAGGCGCTCGTACGGCTGCATCGCTCGCTCGCGACGCGCGTCGCGCAGTTGCCGCAGTTGAACGGCCTCTTCGTCTACGACAGGGACGGCGCGTGGGTCGTCAACTCGCAGCCGGCGCTCGAATCGCGCTTCAACAACTCCGATCGCGAATACTTCGAATATCACCGCACGCACACGGATCAGGGCACGCATATCGGCCCGCCGGTGCAGAGCCGCTCCACCGGCAGATGGATCGTGCCGGTGTCGCGACGCATCGACGCGCCCGATGGCAGCTTCGCGGGCGTCGCGCTCGCGACCATCGACATCGAATTTTTCTCGCGCTTTTACGACAGCCTCGATCTCGGGCAATCCGGCGCGGCGGTGCTGGTGCTGAACACAGGCGTGATGGTGGTGCGCCGGCCGTTCGAGGACCGCTTCGTCGGCAAGAACGTGATCCACACCACGCTCTTTCGCGCTCATCTCGAACCGGGCCGCGCGGGCATCTTCACGACGAACTCCTCGCAGGACCACATCACGCGCCTGAACAGCGTGCGCGAGTTGCAGGACTATCCGCTGTTCGTCGCGGCCGCGCTCGCCGAGGACGAAATCCTCGGGCCGTGGTGGCGCGACACCCTCTGGCACGCGTGCGTGACCGGATTGCTCGCGCTCGTGCTGGCGCTGTTCGGCGCGTCGCTCGTGCGCCAGGTCACCGCGCGCACGCGCGTCGAGCAGGAACTCGCGCGCAGTCTCGCTACAACCCAGACCGTGCTCGACACCGCGATCAGCCCGATCATCACCGTGGACGAACGCGGCGCGATCCGCTCGTTCAATTCGGCCGGCGAGAAAGTGTTCGGCTACAAGGCGAACGAGGTGATCGGACAGAACATCCGGATTCTCGTGCCACCGCCGCATCTGGATGCGTACAACGAATACATAATGCAATTCAAGTGGGACAACCGGGCGACTGCGGAATGCGAGCTGGCGGGCTTGCGCAAGGACGGCACGTCGTTTCCCGCGCACGTATCCACCGGCGCGATGTATCTGGATGGCGCTTTGCATTTTGTATCGGTAATTACGGATATTTCGCGCCAGAAGAAGGAGCGCAGCGAGCTCGCCGACGCGCGCGACCAGTTGCTGCTCGCGGCCGATATCGCCGAACTGGGCATCTGGTCGTGGGACCTCGCGACGGGCAAGCTGCACTGGAACGCGCGCATGTTCGAGATCTATCAGTACCCGCACGAGCTGCTCGACAACGGCCTGCATATCGAGCACTGGCGGCTGCGCGTTCACCCGGAAGATCGCGACGCCACTTTTACGGGTCTGCGCGAAGCGGTCGCCGGACGCACCGGCGACTTGCCTCCGTTTCGCATCGTCCTGCCGGACGGCACGACGCGGCGCATCCAGAGCGGCATGCGCACACAGCGCGATGCCAACGGCACGGCCGTCGTCATGACGGGCGTGAATTACGACATCACGGATCAATACGAGCTCGAGTTCCATCTGCGCAACGCGAAGGAACAGGCCGACGAGGCCAGCGCGGCGAAGTCGTCGTTCCTCGCGAACATGAGCCACGAAATCCGCACGCCGATGAACGCGGTGCTCGGCATGCTGCATCTCGTGCAACTGACGACGCTCGACGGCCGTCAGCATGACTACGTGAGCAAGGCCGAGACGGCCGCGAAGTCGCTCCTGAATCTGCTCAACGACATCCTCGATTATTCGAAAATCGAAGCGGGCAAGCTGCAGCTCGACAGTCATCCGTTCGAGCCGGAAAAGCTGATGGAGGAGCTGGCCGTCGTGCTCTCGGGCAATCAGGGCGAGAAGGACGTTGAAGTGCTGTTCGACCTCGATCCTTCCCTGCCCGCCGTCCTTATCGGCGACGGCTTCCGGCTGCAGCAGGTGCTCATCAATCTCGCGGGCAATGCACTCAAGTTCACTTCGACCGGGCAGATCGTCGTGAGCGTGCAGCGGCTGGACACGTCGAACGATGCGGTGCGCGTGCGTATTTGCGTGAGCGACAGCGGTATCGGCATCAGCGAAGAACAGCTCGAACGCATCTTCGAGGGCTTCACGCAGGCGGAAGCGTCGACATCGCGGCGCTACGGCGGCTCGGGCCTCGGGCTCGTGATCTCGAAGCGCCTCGTCGCGATGATGGGCGGACAGCTCGAAGTGCAAAGCCGCATGGGCGAAGGCAGCCGCTTCTGGTTCGACATCACGCTCGGCGTGGACGCAAGCCAGCCGCGTATGCATGACGAAGGCGCGATTCCCGGACAGGGCGCGCGCATTCTCATCGCGGACGACAATGCCATTGCCGGCGAGATCATGTCGCGCACGGTGCGCTCGCTCGGCTGGCAGGCCGATGTCGTGACCAACGGCGTCGCGGCGATCGAGCGTATCGACGCCGCGGCGCGCGGCGGTGCGCCCTATGATGTGGCGCTGCTCGACTGGCGCATGCCAGTTCTCGACGGTCTCGACACCGCGCGGTTGATCGGCACGATGACCAGCTCGCAGAGCCTCTTAGCGCCACCGCTCGTGCTGCTCGTCACGGCGTTCGGGCGCGAGGTGCTGAACGATTCGCAGGAAGCCGGCGACGCGCCTTTTGCCGGCTTCCTGACCAAGCCCGTGACGCCGAAGCAGCTCACGGCCGCGATCCGCGCGGCGGTTCCCGGTCATGGAGGCGCGCTGCCCGCCGACGCACGGCCATCGCTACGGAAAGCGCGGCGGCTCGCCGGACTCTCCCTGCTCGTCGTCGAGGACAACGCGCTCAACCGGCAGGTCGCGGAAGGCGTGCTGCTCGCGGAAGGCGCGCACGTGACCTTGGCCGATGGCGGCCGCGAAGGCGTCGATATGGTGCTCGCAGGCGCCGCGCGCTTCGACGCCGTGCTCATGGACGTGCAGATGCCCGATCTCGACGGACTCGAAGCAACGCGCATGATTCGCGCGGACGGCCGTTTCGCCGCGCTGCCGATCGTCGCGATGACCGCGAATGCTTCGGGCTCCGATCGCGACGCGTGCATCGAAGCAGGAATGAACGATCACGTGGGCAAGCCGATCGACGTCGAACGGCTGGTTACCGTGCTGCGCGCGCGTACCGGGCGCATGCCAGCCGACGCGCACGCGCAGGAAGCAGGCGCGCATGACGCGGCGGCTTCATCGACGACCGAGGCGCGGGATTCGATCGTCGCGCGCTTTGGCGGCAATCTCGAACTGATCCGCAACGTGGTGGATGGCTTCGGCGCCCAGACCGAAAAGCAGCTGACCAGGCTCGCCGCGAAACTCGCGGCGCAGGACGTGAAAGGCGCGGCGTCGGTGCTGCACGCTATCAAGGGCAGCGCGGGCACGGTCGGCGCGGCGGCGCTCGCGAAGCTTGCAAGCGCACTCGAAAGCGACCTGCTGAGCGGCGAGCACGACGCGCGCGGCCTCGCCACGAGCAGCGCGAACGTGCCGCGCATGCAGCAGTTGCTTGCATCGAGCGTCACGCAACTCACGCAGGAATTCGCGCGGAGGCCGTCGATACCAGCGACACGGTCGAACGAAACGCCGCTCGACGACGAGGACTGGCGCGTGCGCCTCAGCGACATCGTCACGCTGCTCGATGCGTCGAATCTGCAGGCGATCGCCCTATCTGAAAATTTGTCGCCGCATGCGCCCGCCGGGCATCGCGAGGACTTCGAGCAATTTCTCGCGCGCGTGCGTGCGCTCGACTTCGCGCGCGCATCCGAGATCGCGCGCGAGATGCTGGAGCAAGCCTGAAGCGCGCGTGGCGCGCAGGCGGCCGAAAGCGATTCAGTCGTTGCGCGTGTCGCGAGCGAACACCGGAAATTGATGCACGCTCGCACCGGGTTGCGCCTCCAGCCACGCGCGCAACTCTTCCCGCGCACGGCGCGCCGAATCCAGCGCCGCCCGCACACGCGCCTGCAGGACAGCGGGCCGCGCCGGCTTCGCGATGACATCCGCCGCGCCGGCATCGAGCGTGGACTGCTCGGTCTGAATGTCGCGTGAATCGGCGAGCACGACGATAGGTACGAGCGGATGACGCGCGAGCAATGCGCCCACGACAGCGCAAGACTCCGTGCAGCAGCCTGCATCCAGCACGATGACGGCGGGCTCATTGCGTTCGGCCGCGCGCAGCGCCGCCTCGCAATCGGTCACGAGTTCGAGCGCGCCAATGGCTTCGAGCGCGTGACGATGCGCATCGGCCGTGTCGTTCGCGAGAATGCCGAGCACCCGCACGCCCGTCGCCTTCGGCGTCGCCGGTTGAGCGCCCTGCTGTTGCAGGCGCGCATGCGCTTCCAGCAAACGGCTCTTCACGCGCAACTGCGCGCGCACGCGCGCCTGCAGTCGCGGCGCGACGAGCGGCTTGATCACGTAATCGGCCGCGCCCATGCGGAACGCGTCGACTTCGAGCGCGGGCGCGTCGTGACTCGTGACGAAGATCACCGGCACGCGCGCGAGTTGTTCATCGCGCTTGAGGAGCTCGCAGACATCGAAGCCCGTCATGTTCGGCAGATTCGCGTCGAGCAGAATCAGGTCCGGCGTCGATTCACGCGCCAGTGCGAGCGCGGCCTCGCCGGTGGTGGCAAAGCGCTGATTGGGGAATTCGGCCAGCATCTCGCCGATGATGCGGATCATCGCAGGATCGTCGTCGACGAGAAGCAAACGCGGCTGATAAGTTGAAGTGGAGTTTTCTGCCTGGTCCATGTTCGAACTGTTATTCATCTGACGATACGTATCTGCGGACTCTACACCCGCGCTGCCCGCATCGCACAATGTACATGAAGGTATTAATTATCTGATATTTCACGGCCCGCCAATTTTGAATGTACAGATAGTTCCGCGCCGAATCATATTCATAAGCGGATAAGTAATTCATTCCGATATCCTCAAATGGTCTGGGCTCCTTGCGCCGCAACGGGCAAGCCCTTGAAGCACGGGCGTTCGCTCGAGGATTCGAACGAACGTGTCGCAAAAAATTCTCTGACGTTTTTAATCGGAATCACCCGATCAATGTAAACATTCAAAATCGGCTTATCGTTTGCGGGGCTTCTTGCGGCGACATATCCGGGCGCATACTTGTCGCTACACTTAAAAAGCCGGGAAAAAGCCATGTACGGGGATACCAGAACACTCTACTTCGTCGGGCGCGCGGTGTCCGAGGATCTGGCCGAGCGATTGCACGCTCGCGGCTGGTCCATCGAGCGCATCGATCCGGCCAAACCCGGCAAGTCCGCAAAGCACGCAAGACGCGCCGCCGCGGGGATCGTCGATCTGACGAGCCGTGGCTTCGCGAACGTGGCGGCCACGCTCACCGAATTGCTCGCGAGCTACCCGATCGGCTGGGTTGCGACGGTCGATGCCGAGCATGTCGAGAATCCCGAGATCTGCCGTCTCATCCGCGATTTCTGCTTCGACTTCGTGACGGTGCCGTCCACGGCGGATCGCATCGTCGATGCGGTCGGGCATGCGTACGGCATGGTGTCCCTGCACGACACGGCTTGCAACGATCCGCGCAAGGACGATTGCAAGGAAGGCAGCATGGTGGGTTCCTGCGACGCGATGCAGGCCCTGTACCGGTCGATCCGCAAGGTCGCGATGACCGATGCGCCCGTGTTCATCTCCGGCGAGTCGGGCACCGGCAAGGAACTCACCGCGGTCGCCATTCACGAGCGTTCGGTGCGGCGTGAACAACCGTTCGTCGCGATCAACTGCGGCGCGATTCCACCGCACCTGCTGCAATCCGAACTCTTCGGCTATGAGCGCGGCGCATTCACCGGCGCGAACCAGCGCAAGATCGGCCGCGTGGAAGCCGCCGATGGCGGCACGCTTTTTCTCGATGAAATCGGCGATTTGCCGCTCGAAAGCCAGGCGAGCCTGCTGCGCTTCCTGCAGGAACGCAAGATCGAGCGCCTGGGCGGACAAGGCTCGACATCGGTCGATGTGCGCATCATTTCCGCGACCCACGTCGACATGCAGACCGCGATGCTCGAAGGACGTTTCCGCGCGGACTTGTACCATCGTCTGTGCGTATTGCAGATCGATGAGCCGCCGCTGCGCGTGCGCGGCAAGGATATCGAGCTGCTGGCCAATCACATGCTCGAGCGCTTCAGAAAGGATGCGAGCCGGCGCCTGCGCGGCTTCGCGCCGTGCGCCATTGCCGCGATCCATAACTATGGATGGCCCGGCAATGTGCGCGAACTGATCAATCGAGTGCGGCGCGCAATCGTCATGTCGGAAGGCCGGCAGATTCTCGCCAGCGATCTCGAACTCGGCGAATACGCCGAAGCCGCGCCGATGACGCTCGCGCAAGCGCGTGAGGCGGCGGAGCGCCAGGCTATCGAAGTGGCTTTGCTGCGCCATCGCGGACGCCTGGGTGAAGCGGCCGATGAACTCGGCATCTCGCGCGTCACGCTGTATCGCATGTTGACGGCTTATGGATTGCGCAAGGCGGACCGGCCGCTGGAGGCATCGGGTACATAAGCGCGCGGTGCGTGCGTGAATCATGATTCGCTTAACAGCGATTCGACGGAACCTCCCTTCACGTTCCGCGCTCCAACCCTCGCATCGCAATCGATGCAGCGTGAAATCCTGAAGCGCCGTTCGCGCATCATGCGCCGATAGCCCGTCATGCATTTCTTCTCGTAGCCCGCTGGCGTATTCTCGCGCCGCCAGATCGCGCGCTACGCAGTCTCGTTTCGATCTTTGCGCTCATGTCGCTTCTTATAGCGCTCATGCGCCATGCCATGCGTTCGACTCGCACGCCCTATAACATTGCGTGCCCGTATTGGCGTGTTCAGCGAGTAACGTGGGGTTTGTAGTCCATGCTTTCGAATAATAATGCTTCCCTCTTCCGCCAGTTCTCAGGCTATGCCGTGCCGACCGTGCTCGCCGCATGGGTTTATTGCATGCATTCGGTCATCAGCGGCATTTTCATTGGCCGCCATGTCGGCGCCGATGCGCTCGCCGCGCTGAACCTGCTCGTCCCTCTGCTCTATTTGCCTTATGCATTCAGCGTGATGATCGGCGTCGGCGGTTCGACGCTGGTATCGCGGCTCCTCGGCGAACGGCGCGAGCGCGACGCCGCCGCCGCTTTCACGCAGGCGTTATGGCTGCTGGCGGCCTGTGGAATCGCGTTCGCGCTGGGCATTTTTTGTTATGCCGACACCTTCGTGCAATGGACCGGCGCGCGCGGCGAGCTCGCGATTCTCGCCCGCGAATTCCTGCATGCCTATGCGCCTTTCGTGTTGTTTCCAACGGCGTGTTACGCGCTCGAACTCTTCCTGCGGATCGAAGGCGCGGCGAAGTTCGGACTCGCCTGCCTGATCGCGGGCGGTATCGCCGATATTGCATTGACATGGTGGATGGTCGGCCACATGCAATGGGGCATGCGTGGCGCGGCGCTCGCGTCGGGCATCAGCCAGGCGTTGGCGTGCATGCCGATGCTGGCTTATCACTTCGTCAAGGCGCGTCGAGTGCGGCCCATTGCTCATGCGTTCGCCCGACCCGACCACGCGTGGCGCATGGCGTATAACGGCGTGTCGGAATTCTTCGGCGAGATCGCCCCGAGCGTCACGCTTTTCGCGTTCAATCATGCGGTTTTACGCTGGCTGGGCGACACGGGTCTCGTCGCGTTCGCGGTCGTCGAATACATGACGATGATCGCCTCGGTCACGATGGTCGCGCTCGTGCAGAGCATGCAGCCGATCGTGAGTTTCGAGCGCGGCGCGGGCAACGCGCAAGCGGTTGCTTCCTCGTTCAGGATCGGCATCGCCGTTACGGCGGGATTCGCGCTCGCGGCATCCGGCGCCATCCTCACGCTCGCGCAACCGCTCGGCGCGCTCTTCGTCCCGGACAGCGGCGCCGCGCAGGCACTATTGCGCGAGGCCTTGCCGTGGTGCGCGCTCGCGTTCATGCCCGCCGCGCTCAACCTCGCGATCAGCGGATATCTGACCGCGATCGAGGCGCCGCTCGCCTCGATGATCGTCGCGTTGCTGCGTAGCTGGCTCCTGCTGCTGGTAATGCTCTGGCTGCTGACGGAATGGCTCGGGCCGCGCGGCATCTGGATGACCGTCGCGGTGACGGAACTGGCGACTCTCATCGCGAGCATCGTGCTGTATCGCACGCGCGGCAGACGCCTCTATCCGCCTGCATCCGCGACGGCGAGCCCGGCACAGCCGCTCTTGTAGGCGATGCTCGCGACTACGCGTCGCGCGTCAGGTGAAAGCGACGATCGACCGATGCCAGAAGACGCCTCGACAATCGCGTGGCGCGTCCTTGTATCAGCCGGTCAGAGACGCGCGAAAGACCATAAGACACGAACAGCACCGCGATCAGCGTCGCGCCGAACAGCGCAATCGACGTCTCGCCGTTCTTTTCTCCAAAGCTATGGTCGAAGAAATGGAACGTCATATAAACGCAGATGAAGTGCCACAGATAAATTCCATAGCTTTCGCGGCCGAGCGCGGCGGCGCAACGTCGAATAAAGGTGCTGCGCGAAGCGGCGGGCAGCCTGATCCGATGCTTGCGCGCATGACACGAGCACACGAACAACAGAAACGAAACCGCGCTGCATGCGGCGAAAATCGGCGCGAACACGTGCGCCTTGTCGAGCCAGACGCCGAGCGCGCCCGTCATCAACGCAAAACCCAGCGCGAGCGACAGATACAGCCACGACACGCGCTTCGTCACATCGGACGCGCCCAGCAGATGCGAACGGAACGCATACCACGCCCACATGCCGACGATGAAGCACGGCCCTTGCACCGGCGGCCAGAAGTAGCTGAAGGTGTTATTCGCGACATTGCAGTCGAGCGTGCCGTTGCAATCGCTCATCGACGTGACGGCGAGCGACAGGCCGAGCAGCAGAATCGTGGCCAGCAACAGACGCGCGCGATTCATGGCCAGGAAGAAAAGCAGCGGCGCGATCATGTAGAAGAGCATTTCCACGCCGATCGACCAGCCTCCCGGCACCACGTTATTGATCGCCGTGGGCGACAGCGCGTGAAGAAAGAAGATGTTGAGCAGCACGTCCATCGGGCCATGCGCGCCGAGGACCCACGCGCGCTCGACGCCTGAGCGCATTGCGCCATAGCTGATCAGCCCGTACACGGCGATCGCCGCGTAATACATGGGCGCGATGCGAAAGAAGCGTTTGATATAGAAACGCAACGTCACGTGCCGCGCATCCGCACAGCGCGCGTGATCCATTTCGAGCGTCATGAAGATCGTGATGGCGCTGATCACGAAAAACAGCTGGACGCCGTACTGGCCCATGCGCGCAAGCAGCGTCACGGCGCCGGGCAGATTGGGGAACTGAAACGACAGGTGCACAGCGACGACCCCGACGATCGCGAGCGCCCGGCCTGCGTCGAGCGCGGCAACACGTCCTTTTTCCATCGATACTCTCCTCGCGGTTCATTCCGACCATCAAAGGCCGCGAGGCCCGTGGACAAAAAGCGGTCCGGCAAAGTTCCGCGAACGCAGCGTGTGCAAACCAACAATTACAAGAAGAAACTTCATACACGTAAAGATACACTTTCGTGTTTGCTTGCCGCATCTCGAATAGATCGGGATCAAATAACGTTTGCGCGAATTCCGTCGAGCCGATGGCTGATTCGATTCTCGGAATCGAAAGCGATTTTTTATTCTTCTAGCTTGAAAAAGCCTTCTAATTCGCTGATATCCGCCAAGCTAAAAAAGTTGGTGGAATAGCTAACAGTGCAGCGCTCTTCATGGTCAAATATGAAAGCTTTCTGTATGATTTGATCATTAGACTGTTGCTGAAGTTGGCAAAATAACGCTTAAAACAAGTGGTTTTCCCGGAAATTTGCGCAGAATTCACGCGTTCCGTGGCGTCTTTCCGCGCTGCACGCAATATACCGACACCGCGTGAAAGCTGTGCACCACAGCTTTTCCAGCCTCGCTGCGTTAAAGAACCAGATTAAATAGCGAATTGGCGGAATTGCCGATGTATTCGAAGTAAGGGGCGGCGTAATGTGCGAAATCGTACATTGCGTTGATTTGTGTGCTGTTCCACTTGGCCGGATTAATCATTTCCCGGTCCAGCGGGAATCCTTTTAAACGGGCGACAGGGGAAATGACAACAATATCCCAATCGCAATGCGGAAGCTTCTGGAAAGATGGGTTTCTCCGTCTGCCGGATGTCGCTACGCATTCGGAAGTACAGACCTTGCGCAGTGTGGGTGACCGCCTTCTGCGCGAGAAGGCCGGTTTCACCGAAGGCCTGCTGTTCGATTTCTACCCCGAGGGAGAGGGACCGGACAAGCCGAAGCTTGCGCAATTGCATCATCCTTCGCATTTCGAGCGCAGCTTGCTGGAATCGGAACTCGTTCATCGCGTACAGCGCGTGGCCATGCAACTGCTCGGCCCCAAAGCGCGCTTCGTCAGCGACAGCTTCTTCCACAAGCCCGCACATACGGACGCCGTCACGCCCTGGCATCAGGACGAGGCTTTCACCGATCCGCGCATCGAGCATCGTGAAGTCAACTTCTGGTTCCCGCTGCAACCGGTATCGCTCGTCAACGGCTGCATGCAGTTCATTCCAGGCTCGCATCTGGGCCCGGTTCTGCAACACGGACCGATTGGCGGCGACCCGACGACGCACGGTCTGGAATGCGTGAACGGCTTCGACCTGAAGGAAGCGGTGGTGTGTCCGCTCGAACTCGGCGATTGCACCATTCACGCGGGCCGCACGCTGCATTTCGCGGGACCGAACAACTCGGACGCGCCACGTTACGCGTATTCGCTCGTGTTCGGCTTGCCGCGCCGCGCATCGCGCGAAGTTCGCACGTTCCCGTGGAACGATAATCGGCATCTGTCGCGCGATGAACGCGTGCATGATTCGCGCCGCGCGCAACGCAATTTCTGGCCGTATCTATATCGCAAGGTGCGCGAGTTCGATTACACGAACCCGTATGAATGGCGTCTGGGCGCTCATCGTGTGGCACGTCTCATCAAGGGACGCACCACAGCGAAGTGACTACGCAAGGGGGTGTTCCGCCAGCGGGCGGGCGCGTCCCGTCTCAGGAATCCTGTCTCAGGAACCGAAGGATGCGGCTGACCACCGTGACCGGCTGTTCCTGTTGCACCCAATGCCCTGCTCCTTCGATCACGTGCGCGGCGCGAAAGTCCGTGCAGGCCAGCCTGCGCATCGCTTCGAAATCGCCTGGACGCTGGTAATAGCCCCAGTCGCTCGCGCCCGCGATGAAGCATGAAGGCACATCGATCGTGCGCCCGGACCACGTTCGCAACGCATCCGAACATGCCGGGTCCGTCATGCAGCGATACCAGTTCAGGCCGCCCTGAAAACCTGTGCGTCCGTATTCGCTCACATAGACGTTCAATGCCTGATCGGGCAGCCACGTGCAGGCCGCAATTTCATCGCCGCCCGGCATATGTTCGGCGACGGTCTGCGCCATCGTCGCGTCCTGATTCATCACGTAATAGGTCGGCAGCAGCGCGAGTTGCTCTGCCGTGACGGACGTGAGCGGATGCGGGCGATTGCCCGCCCAGTCCGCGCTCTTGACGTGGTAATACGCACGCATGAAAGCCGCGAGCCCTTGCGGCGCGCACCACATGTCCTCGTTGGCCTGCGCGCCCGAGTAATACCACTGATAGTGCTTGCGCGGCGGATCGAGCGACGCGAGCGCGTTCACGGCCTCGCTCATCAACGACGAAGCAGTCTCGACCCGCGCGAGACTCGCATCGTGGGTTGCGGTATTGAACGGGAACGAGGGCGGTCCCGCGAAAGGCGCGCTCATCATGACGACGGAGGCGAACACGTCGGGACGGATCAACGCGCACCACGCGGCGACCGTCGAACCGAAGTCGTGTCCGATCACCGCCGCGACGCTGCGATAGCCCAAAGCCGACACCAGACCCAGCACATCGCGCACGAGATTCGGGAACGTGAATTCGTGCAGGTCGACATCGAACGCGGCAGCGCCGCCGATAGTGCGGCCATAACCGCGCTGGTCCGGCGCGATGACATGAAAGCCCGCGTCCGCGAGCGGCAACATGGTCTTGCGCCAACTGAAGGCCAGTTCCGGGAAGCCGTGCAGCAGCACGACGCAGGGCCGTCCCGGCGTATCGAATCCGGCTTCGAGCACGTGCATCGACAAGCCATTGCCGTTATCGATCATGCGCGCGCGAATGCCGTCGGGCAAAGGCAGATCGTGCAGCGGTTCGTTCATGTGCTGCTCCTGATTGATGATGACTTCATCTTGCGGGGGATCATGCTTCGAGCAAGGCCGCGAAGCGATCCGCGAGTGTCGGGCGCGAACGCATCGGCCATATCGCGCTGAGTTCGAACGGCGGCAGGTTGTCGCCGTCGCGCACGTCGCAGAAGCGCACGCCCGCGAATTGCAGCGCGGTGACCGATTGCGGCAGCAACGACGCGCCACATCCCGCGGCAACGCACGCAAGCACCGTCAACGAACGATTCGCGTCCTGCACGACATTCGCCTCGCAACCGGCCTTGCGAAACGCGCTCAGAATGCCCGCGCGCACCACCGGCAACTGATCGCCGGGAAACCACACGAGACCCGCCTCCGAGAGATCGCGCAAGCCGACCTTGCCGTCGTCGCCGAGAGGAAACGACAGCGGCAGCACCGCGAGCAAACGTTCGCGCACGATCAGCTTCTCGCGCATGCGTCCTCCGACAGCGACGGGCGTATGCAGCAGCCCGATGTCGATGGAACCCTTCTCCAGCGCGCTCGCCTGCTCCGCATTGCTCATTTCCCTGAGCATGAGTTCGACATTAGGCACTTCATCGCGCAATGCCGCGATCGCACGCGGCAAAAGATTGAAGAGCGCCGCCGATGCGAAGCCGATGGTCAGCCGCCCGCCTCGCTGCGCGCCGATCTCTCGAGCGCGATGCGATGCGGCGTCGATGCGCGCGACGCTCAGACGTATGTCCTCGACGATGGCCTCGCCCGCCGCCGTCAGTTGCGCGCCGCGTCGCGTGCGCTCGAAGAGCTTGACGCCGAGATCGCGCTCCATGCGCGAAAGCGCCTGACTCAGCGCGGGTTGCGCGATGTCGAGAACTTCGGCCGCGCGCGTGACGCTGCCTGCATCGACTACCGCCAGAAAGTATTTGAGGTTGCGCGTCTCCATCCGGCGAGCATATCAAAATGCAATGAAAGATAAACACATCCATAGTATGCGGCACCTGGTTTCGTTTCTAGAATGCAATGACAAATGAAACGAGCGCCGGGCGCGAGCCCGCACAGGAGACGCAAGATGAGTTGGTACCGTGAGGTTTCGACGGCGGAAAAACGCACGCTGTGGGGATGTTTCGCCGGCTGGGCGCTGGATGGCGTCGACACCCAGTTGTTCAGTCTGGTCATTCCCACGCTCATCGCGACGTGGGGCATCGGCAAGGGGCAAGCGGGTCTGATCGGCGGCGCGACGCTTGTCGCGGGCGCATTGGGCGGCCTCTTCGCGGGCGTGCTGTCGGATCGCATCGGCCGCGTCAAGGCGCTGCAGGTGACCGTTCTGTGGTTCTCGCTGTTCACGTTTCTCAGCGCCTTCGCGCAGAATTTCGAGCAATTGCTCGTGCTCAAATCGCTACAGGGACTCGGCTTCGGCGGCGAATGGACCGCGGGCGCGGTGCTTTTGAGCGAGACGATTCGCGCGAAGCATCGCGGCAAGGCCATGGGCATCGTGCAGAGTGCATGGGGCTTCGGCTGGGCCGGCGCGGTGTTGCTTTATACGATCGTATTCTCGTGGGTGTCGCCCGATTGGGCTTGGCGCGTGTTGTTCGCAGTCGGCCTGATTCCGGCGTTGCTCGTCATCTACATGCGCCGCAATATCGAAGAGCCGCCGCGCGAGGCCAAATCGAACGAAGGAGGCGAAACACAGCGTCAGGGTGCGTTCGCGATCCTCGCCGGCATCTTTCATCCCTCGGTGTTGCGCACGACCATCGTCGGCGGATTGATCGGCCTCGGCGCGCATGGCGGCTATCACGCCATCACGACATGGCTGCCCACTTATCTCAAGACCGAGCGACATCTGTCGGTGCTCGGCACGAGCGGCTATCTGGCTGTCGTGATCAGCGCGTTCATCGTCGGATGCTTCGTCAGTGCGTGGCTGCAGGACAAGATCGGCCGCCGCAAGAACGTGATTGTGTTCGCGATCTGCTGCGCGGTCACGGTGAACGTGTATGTGTTCCTGCCCATCGGCGATGTCGCGATGCTGATCCTGAGCTTCCCGCTCGGCCTCTTTTCCGCGGGCATTCCCGCGACGCTCGGCGCGCTCTTCAACGAGCTCTATCCGCAAGGCGTGCGCGGCACGGGCGTAGGCTTCTGCTACAACTTCGGACGCGTGGTGTCCGCGGTGTTTCCGGTGCTCGTCGGACACATGGGCAACTCGATGCCGCTCGGCCAGGCGCTCGGCATCGATGCGGGCATCGCCTATGGTCTCGTCGTGCTGGCCGCCTTGCTGTTGCCGGAAACGAAGGGACGCCGCATCGCTGCCTCGTCCGCGCAAGCTCAATCGGGCGAAGCCTCGCCCAAGCATGTCTGAATCATCATCCATGACGCCTACTTCCAACGCGGCGCTCGCCGATGACGAGCAATGGCTCGATGCGGCGAGCACATCGATAGACGCGATCGACGCTCACGCGCATGTCTTCGTGCGCGGCCTTCCGCTCGCGCCGCATCGCCGCCACGCACCCGACTACGACGCAACGCTCGATGCCTACGCCGCCCATCTGCGCGCGAACGGCGTGTCGCATGCCGTGCTCGTGCAGCCCAGCTTTCTCGGCACGGACAACTCATTCTTCCTCGACGTGCTGCAACGCTATCCGCAACGCTTTCGCGGCGTGGCCGTCATCGATCCCTCGATCAGCGACGAGGAACTGCAGCGCCTCGCGCGTCTCGGCGTGCTCGGCATGCGGCTGAACCTGATCGGCCTCGTCTTGCCCGATCTGCGCGAAGCAGCATGGCGCGAGTTGTTCGTTCGCATCAACGCGCTTGGCTGGCATGTCGAGATTCATCGCGATGCGGTGGATTTGCCGATGATCATCACGCCCTTGCTCGAACAAGGCTGCACTGTCGTGATCGATCATTTCGGCCGGCCCGATCCGGCTTTCGGCGTGGACGATCCGGGCTTCCGTTATCTTCTGACGACCGCGCAAAGCGGCCGTGTGTGGGTCAAACTTTCGGCAGCGTATCGCAACATTCATGGCGATGACGGCGCCGCGCTCGGGCAAACACTGACGTCGGCTTTGCTCGATTCGTTCGGCGCATCGCGGCTAGTGTGGGGCAGCGACTGGCCCCATACGCAGCATCAAAAGCTCATCGATTACGACAGCTCGCGCGATGCACTCGACCGCTGGATTCCGGACGCGTCGCTGCGTACCATCGTGTTGCGCGATGCGCCGCGCAAGCTGTTTCGCTTCGACCGATGACCGTGCGAAAGCGAGCATCGAAGCGCTCCTCGCGTTAGCATGGCAGACGCAGGCGCACGTCGTCGCCGATACGAACTCACTTTCCGGAACCGAGCCATGACCACTTCTTCCTCCCGCCGCCGCGCCGCCTTCCGCGAAGCGGTCAATGCCCGGCGCGCCCTGCTTCTGCCGGGCGCGTTCAACGCGATGAGCGCGCGCGTGGCTGCCGACCTCGGCTTCGAGGCGATCTATATCACGGGCGCGGGCGTCACGAACATGTCGCTCGGCATGCCGGATCTGGGCTTCATCGGTCTTGCGGAAGTCGCGGAGCATACCTCGCGCATTCGCGATGCGGTCGACCTGCCACTCATCGTCGATGCCGATACGGGCTTCGGCAATGCGCTCAACGTGCGTCATACGGTGCGCACGCTCGAGCGCGCGGGCGCCGATGCGATCCAGCTCGAAGATCAGGTGATGCCGAAGAAATGCGGCCACTTCGCGGGCAAGGCAGTCGTTTCGACGAGCGAGATGGTCGGCAAGATACGCGCAGCCGTGGACGCGCGCGAAGACGAGAACTTCCAGATCATCGCGCGCACCGACGCCTGCGCGGTAGAGGGTTTCGATGCGGCGATCGAACGGGCGCGTGCGTTCGTCGAAGCTGGCGCGGACATTCTGTTCGTCGAGGCA
Source organism: Caballeronia hypogeia (assembly GCF_001544875.2). Classification (GTDB taxonomy): domain Bacteria; phylum Pseudomonadota; class Gammaproteobacteria; order Burkholderiales; family Burkholderiaceae; genus Caballeronia; species Caballeronia hypogeia. The sequence continues at coordinate 306,751 of NZ_FCOA02000002.1, read as the reverse complement.
ATCGAAACGCCGGAGCAGATCGCGTCCTTGCCCAAGCTGCTCGATGCACCGCAACTCATCAACATCGTGATCGGCGGCAAGACGCCGGTCACGGATCAGGCGGACTTGCAGCGTCTGGGCTTCAGTCTCGTGCTGTATGCGAACGCCGCATTGCAAAGCGCCGTGCGCGGCATGCAGACGGCGCTCGGCGCGTTGAAATCGCAAGGACGTCTCGATGAAGATCCTTCGGTCGTCGCGCCCTTCGCGGAGCGTCAGCGGCTCGTGAACAAGCCGCTATTCGACGAGCTGGATCGCAAGTACGCGGCGGACTGAAACCACCGCTCAACGCTCGACGCTCAACGCGAGTACATCGAGTTCCAGTCCGCTTGCGACACGCGCGGGCCGCCCGCTTGCGACGTGCCGTTTGCATCGCTGCCGTAAGCGGTCTGTCCGTTGCGTGCGGCGAGCTTCGCTTCGGCTGCCTGGATCGCTTCCGGATAGTGCGCCTGATCGCCATCGCCCACGTGATAACCGACGCTCGCGAGTTCAGCCATCTCGGCGCGCACCTGTGCCCGCGTGATCTGGCTCTGCGCGAACGAAGCGACGGGAATGACGAGAGCGGTTGCAACGAGCGCGGCGCGGATGATCGACTTCATGATGAAACTCCAGTGTTGTTGGGTGCCTGGCTTTCGAACGACCTGCCGTTCGAAGCAGTGAGAGCAGTCTATGACTGCCGCTCTCACGGGTTAACCCCTAGCACAGGAAAGCACCTTTCACTGAAACACGCACAATCGCCGCGATAACACGCGTGTTTGCCTCGCACGAGAATTTGCTATGCTGGCCGCCGTAACCGGATGCGCCGGCGCATTGCGCGCGTTGCATTCGGCTCATGGCGCAAGACGCCCGTCAATCACTGGAGATGCAGATGGCAAAAGGATATTGGGTCAGCGTGTACACGAAGATCTTGAAACCCGAACAAGTCGCCGAATACGCGAAGCTCGCGACGCAAGCTATCGCGGAAGGCGGCGGCCGCCCGCTGGTGCGTGGCGTCGCGTCGATGGTTCAGGGCGAAGGCGTGCTCGAGCGCACCGTGGTCATCGAATACGATTCGCTCGAAGCCGCGATCGCGGCGTATAACAGCGCGACCTACCAGCAGGCGCTGAAGGTGCTCGGCGATTCCGTGGTTCGCGATTTCCGCATCGCGGAAGGCGTCGCTTAAGGCAAGGCTCTTGATTGGCCGATGTCCGCGCGCCGCTCAGGCGCCCACGGCATCGGCCAATGCATTCATGTCGTTTGCCACGACATCCCAATCGCTCTCGGCTTTCGTGTCCTTCGTCTGACCGGGACCGCGCTCATACGGACGCGCGACGAACGCAGTGCGCAGGCCGCACTTTCTTGCCGCAGCGAGATCGTCGTTGTGCGCGGCGACGAGACAAAGCTCTTCCGGCTTCAGCATCAACACCTCGGCCGCGCGCAGATACGCTTGCGGATCGGGCTTGTACATGCGCGCGACTTCCGCGCCGAGAATCGCATCCCACGGCAAGCCGGCCCGCTTCGCCATATCCACCATCAGCCTGATATTGCCGTTCGATAACGGCGCGATGATATGGCGCGCCTTGAGTCTTTGCAGACCCGTTACCGAATCCGGCCACGGATCGAGCCTGTGCCATGCGAGATTCAGTTCGTCGATTTCCTCTGAAGCGATAGCGTTCTGATCAATGCCGAACTCCGGCAGCACGTCCAGCAGATTCTCGCGATGCAGCACGTCGAGTTGCTCGAACGGGCGCTCGCCGCTGATGACCTTGCGCATCGCCGGCACATAGCGATTGCGCCACGCATCGGCGAACGCTTCGGGTTGCGCGCCCGTCGCGCCATGCCGTCGCAGGAACGGCGCGGCCTCGCGCGCGACGCCGCCGCGCCAGTCCACCACGGTGCCGAACACGTCGAATACGAATGCTTTTACCTGGGGCAAGCTCACCGGTTTCCTCCTGTTCAATTCATCCGATGGATAGCTTTCGCCGCGCATTTGTTCCTCGCGCGCAAGACTGATTGTCCACCGCGTGTGTACGCAACGAACGTCGAAAAGCCTAGATTACGAGCCATCGGAGCCGTCGGTCCGATCCGCATCAGACCCAATCTTCTACTTTCGAGGTTCATCATGAGCAACGTACAAAAAGTCGCTATCGTCACCGGTGCATCGCAAGGCATCGGCGCGGAGATCGTCAAGGCATTTCGCGCGCAAGGTTATCGAGTCGTCGCGACCGCGCGGTCGATTCAGCAGCCGGACGATCCGAATGTTATCGCGGTCGCGGGCGATATCGGCGAACGCGCCACCGCGCAACGCGTGATCGAAGCAGCGATTGCGCGCTTCGGCCGCATCGATACGCTCGTCAACAACGCGGGCATTTTCATCGCCAGGCCCTTCACGCAATACACGCAAGAGGACTATGCTGCGATCCTCAATGTGAACGTGAACGGCTTCTTTCATATTACGCAACTCGCCATCGAGCAGTTGGAAAAGAACAAGAGCGGGCATATCGTCAGCATCACGACGAGTCTCGTCGATCACGCGGTGAACGGCGTGCCTTCGGTGCTGGCCTCGCTGACGAAGGGAGGTCTGAATTCCGCGACGAAGTCGCTCGCGATCGAATACGCGAAGTCGGGCATTCGCGCGAACGCGGTGTCGCCCGGCATCATCAAGTCGCCAATGCATGCGCCCGAAACTCACGAAGCGCTCGGCGCGCTGCATCCGGTCGGACATATGGGCGAAATGAGCGACATCGCGAACGCGGTGCTGTATCTTGATTCGGCTCCGTTCGTGACCGGCGAGATCCTGCACGTCGACGGCGGTCAGAGCGCGGGACATTGATTGCATGTCGATGGCGCATGCGCCCCTCGCGGGGCGCTTCGTTACGTTCAACTGCAAGGAGAAACGCGATGCCGATCGTTACGATTCAGGTGACACGCGAAGGCAACAAAGCCGGCACGAACGCCGTCACCGCCGATGAAAAAGCACAACTCATCAAGGGTGTGAGCGAACTGCTTCTCGAAGTTCTCAATAAGCCGCTCGATACCACATTCGTCGTGATTCAGGAAGTGGAACTCGAGAACTGGGGCGTAGGTGGCGTCCCCGTGCCCGAATATCGGCGGCAAAAGCAGGCGAAGAAAGCCTGAATGCGCCGTGAATGAAGATGACATCGCCGCATGTTACCGATGTGGCGGCGATGTCGCTCTTATCGCAGGTTCACTGCCCCGGCGCGTAGAGATCCAGCAGCTTCAGCGTAACGCCGTTGGTCCAGCCGAAACCGTCCTGCAACGGATACTCGCCGCCGCCTCCACCACCCGTCCCCTCGCCCTCCACGATGTACTTCTCCACCAGCTTTTGCTGCGTCTTGTAGACGTTGTTCACATCGGCGAGGAACAGCGTGCCGATCTGCTGTGCGAGATCGCCGCGCCCATAGCGCCGCAGGCTTTGCACCGCGATCCAGTGTAAGGGCGCCCAGCCATTGGGCGCGTCCCATTGCTGCGTCGTGTTGTAGGTGGTGGTGGCGAGACCGCCTGGTTTAAGCAGAAGCGCCTGAACGGTCTCGGCGGTCTTGTGCGCGCGATCCGGCCACGCGGCGTTCGCGAACAACGGATAAAGCATTGCCGCCGACGGATTGTTGCGCGGCTGCCCGAGTTGCCAGTCGTAGTCGCCGTAGTAGCCGTTGTGATTCCACAGATACTTGTTGATGCCGATGGCGCGTTTCGCCGCGCGCCCGACGAACTCGCCGACGCAGCCGAAGTTGCGCGCCTCGCCACAACCGATCGCGATGGTCGTTTCGAGGTGGAACATCAGGCTGTTCAGATCCACGGGAATAATCGACGTCGTGCGAATGGTCGCGAGCGTCATGTTGTCGCCGAACCAGCGCGAGCTGAAATCCCAGCCGCTTTCCGCCGCCGCGCGAAGATCGCGATACACCTCGCTGGCCGGACGGTTCGTGACCAGCTTCGCGGTATTGACGTCTTCCAGATAGGACTCGTCACGCGGCGTGTCACGCTCGTCCCAGTAACGATTGAGCACCGTCTTGTCCGGCAGCATCACGACGTTGCGCACCGCGCCGCCCGGTTGCACCGAATTCGCTCCCTGCATCCAGTAGTCGTATTCACGGCGCAATTGCGGCAAATACTTCTGATAGACGCGTCCGCCCTCTTTCTGCGCGGCAAGTTCGACCATATAGGAGAAGAACGGCGGCTGTGAACGGCTCACGTAATAGGTGCGATTGCCGTTGGGAATATGGCCGATGGTGTCGATCAGATAAGCGAAGTTATCGAGCATGTTATCGACGAGATCTTCGCGCCCCGCTTCCTGAAGGCCCAGCATCGTGAAATACGTGTCCCAGTAGTAACCTTCGCGAAACCGTCCGCCGGGCACCACGTATGACTTGGGCATCGGGATCAGCGAGCTGTACTGAGGCACGTTCGCCGTGGTCGTCAAGCGGGTGAGTTCTGGCCAGAGCCAGTCGATATGTTCGCGCAGTGTCTGATTCGGCGGCGGCGTGACGCTCTGGTCGGCAGGCGGAATGAAGTATTGAGTGACGAAGTCCTTGAGATTGAATCCGGGCACGCCCATCTGTTGATGGTAAGCCTGCACGATCTGCGCAGGATCAATCTTCGGCGTCGCATCGACGAACGTCTTCTGATCCGGATAAACGCCCTGCGTCTGCACGGCGACGAAAAGATCGCCGTATAACTCGCTGGGAGGAGGCAGAAGCGTAAAACCGGTTTGCGCGTCGGCATGCGCGAAGCCTGCGGCCGTGCCCAGAATGAGCCAGGCGCCTAGCATTCCGCGTGCCTTGAACTGGAAGCGCTTCGACGCCTCATGCGCTGTGCGATGCGATGACAGTGCGACCATACTTCCTCCACAGAAGGATGATTGAGCCGGACTGGTCTCGCTCGGGCCGTGTTCTGATTCTTGTGTTTCACGGCACGGCGAAGGATCGCACGCTTGCACGCGCGTGGCAACCCTCGTTATTGAATCGCCAATGCCTTGTGCGCTTCAGCCTGGAATTGCGTCGGCGTGACGCCGGTCTGCTTGCGGAAATAGCGGCTGAAATAAGCGATATCCGCAAACCCGAGACCATGCGCGATCTGCTTGACCGACATGTTCGAATAGACCAGATCCCGCTGCGCCTCCCGCACGAGATGCTCGTTGATCATTGCGAGCGGCGAGCTCGACAGCGCCTCGCGGCAGATGCGCCCGAGCTGTGTCACGGTCATGTCGAGCTTCTCCGCGTAGAACTCGACGGGCCGATGCTCGCGAAAATGCGTCGCCACCAGCTCACGAAAGCGTTTGATCTGTTGCGCGCGTCTTTCAGTGGACGCGACGCCCGGCGTCGATGCGCTTTCGCAAAGCCGCGCCACATGCACGAAAAGTGCAATCAGGAGCGACATGCCCGCCGCCATGTGCCCGCGATCGGTCGCGCGAAATTCCTTTTCCAGCAATTCGATGATCGGAATGAAAGCACTCTGCCTGACGGCCTGCGCGCTCATGCGAATGAGGCCTGCCCGCTGCAGCACGGGAATGAGTCCCGGCGCCGCGATGGCTGCGAGCGCTTCGATCGATCGCTGCGCGACGGTCACGACGAGTCCGTCGATGTCCGGCGCGAAGTTGAAACCGTGTACGGTCTGCGCGGGCAGCATGATGACGCAAGGCGGCGCGATCTCGATCATGCTGTTCTCGATCAGCACCTGCCCGCCGCCGCCGCGAATGTACAGAAACTGCAAGAGCGCGTCGTGCCGATGCGCGTCGATATGCCAGTCGTTCGGGGCGCTGCGCTCGACGATCCATTCGAAGTTGAACGCGTCATACCACGGCGGACGCGCCGATTCTCCGTACAGGTTGTAGTTAGGGATTTTACGCATGTCGTGCCGTCTCCTGATGCACAAATTGTCCTGTCGTCTGCCGCCTTTGTCCAATTTTTCGTGCACGCCCGTGAATATACTTTTTTCACAGGGAAGGCTGCGCAAGGCCTTCGAATCGAAGGGACTCAGGAGACAAGGATGACTAAGGAGATTGCGCGCGACGCTGTCGCGCCGCATTGGCTCGGCCTCGAATCGAGCGTATGCGTGGTGACGGGAGCGGCGGGCGGGATCGGTCGCGCAATGGCGTCGGCATTCGCGGATGCGGGCGCATGCCTCGCCCTGGTGGATCGCGATGAAGCAGGCTGCCAGGAAGCGGCCGATGCGCTGCGTTCGAGCGGCGTGGAGGTAATCGCCGTCGCGTGCGATATCAGCGATGCAGCGAGCGTGAACCGAGCGCGCGATCAGGTCGAACGCAGATTCGGTCATGTCGATGTGCTCGTCAACAACGCGGGACTGCTGCGCCCGGGCGGCATCGAAGATATCGGACTCGATGCATGGAACGCCATGCTCGCCGTGAATCTCACCGGCTACATGCTGTGCGCGCAGGCGTTCGGTCGAGGCATGCTCGCGCGTGGCGCGGGGAGCATCGTGCATGTCGCGTCGGTGGCGGCGCATCATCCGCAAACGTGGAGCGGCGCGTATAGCCCGAGCAAGGCCGGCATTGCGATGCTCTCGCGTCAGATCGCCGCCGAATGGGGCCCGCGCGGCGTGCGCAGCAACACGATTTGCCCCGGCATGATCCGCACGCCGCTTTCGAAGGCGTTCTATGAGCAAGGCGATGTCGAAGCCCGCCGCAGCGCGATGACCGCGAGCCGCCGCATCGGGGAGCCGCGCGATATCGCTGAAGTAGCGGCGTTTCTTTCCAGCCGTCGCGCAGCGTATGTCAACGGCGCGGAGATCGCAGTCGATGGCGGCCTCGAATGCATGCTGATGGACCTCGTTCCGCGTCCCGGCTTCGAAGCGGCGCGCGGCGCCTGAACGCACTCAATCAATCAAAGGACATCATCATGACTACCGTGACGCGGTCGTCCGATCTCGCTTGCGATGTGCTAGTGATCGGCTCGGGCGCCGGCGGCCTTTCCACGGCCATTACAGCGAAGAAACAAGGGCTCGACGTGATCGTCGTCGAGAAGGAAGAATACTTCGGCGGCACGACCGCGTTCTCGGGCGGCGTGCTGTGGATACCCGGAAATCGCCACGCAAGGCAGGCGGGCATTCACGACACGCGCGAAGCGGCGATCGAGTATCTGCGCGGCGAGACCGGGGCGATGTACGACGAAGCCGCCGTCGATGCGTTCCTCGACGCGGGCCCGCGCATGATCGATTTCTTCGAGCGGGAGACTTCGGTCGAGTTCCTGCCGACGCTCTATCCCGACTACCACCCCGATGCGCCGGGCGGCGTCGACGTCGGACGCTCGGTCGTCGCCAGGCCATACGACGCACGCGCGCTCGGCAAGGACATCGCGCGCCTGCGGCCGCCGCTCAAGACGATCACGTTCATCGGCATGATGTTCAATTCGTCGAGCGCGGATCTCAAGCACTTCTTCAACGCGACGAAGTCGCTGGCTTCCGCGTGGTATGTGACCAGGCGGCTCGCGAGTCACATCAAGGAACTCGCGCTCTACAAACGCGGCGTGCAGATCACGAGCGGCAACGCGCTCGCCGCGCGTCTCGCCAAATCGGCGCTGGAACTGGGCATTCCGATCCACACGCGCACCGGCGCGAAGGAACTCATCACGGTGAAAGGTCGCGTAGCCGGTGCGATCGTCATCGCGGACGGACACGAGGTACGCATCAGTGCACGGCGCGGCGTGGTGCTCGCATGCGGCGGCTTCTCACACGATGTCGCGCGCATCGCGAAGGCTTATCCGCATGTGCGCCGTGGTGGCGAACATAGGTCGCCGGTGCCGGCGGGAAATACCGGCGATGGCGCGCGCATGGCCGAACGCGCGGGCGGTCGTGTCGAGATTCGTTATCCGCAGCCTGCAGCGTGGATGCCGGTCTCGCGCGTGCCGCTGAAAGACGGCGCATACGGCGTGTTCCCGCATCTGCTCGATCGATACAAGCCGGGCGTGATCGGCGTGACGCGCAGAGGCGTGCGCTTCACCAACGAATCGAACTCATACCACGATGTCGGCGCGGCGATGATCCAGGCCTGCAGCGACGACAAGGAAACGGCAATGTGGCTTGTCTGCGATCACGCGACCATCCGCAAATACGGTCTGGGCTTCGCGAAGCCCGCACCGTTGCCGCTCGGCCCTCATCTGAAAAGCGGCTATCTCCACCGTGGCCGCACGCTCGCGGAACTCGCGCAGCGCACGGGCATCGATGCCGCCGCACTCGAAGCTACGGTGCGCGAATACAACCGCGATGCGTCGGACGGAAAGGACGTTGCATTCGGTCGCGGCACGACGTCGTTCAACCGCTATCTCGGCGATCCCGCGCATCAGCCGAACCCGTGCGTCGCGCCAATCGGCGACGGGCCGTATTACGCGCTCAAGCTCGTGATGGGCGATCTCGGCACGTTCGACGGCATCGCGACGAATCCGCATGGACAAGTGCTCAAGGGCGATGAAGTCATCCCCGGTCTTTATGCCGTGGGCAACGATCGCGCGAGCGTCATGGGCGGCAACTATCCCGGCGCGGGCATCACGCTCGGCCCGATCATGACCTTCGGTTATCTCACCGGATTGCATCTCGCGGGCCGCATCGACGCACGCGAGCAGAACAGCGAATTGAGGAGCGCAGCATGAGCAAGCCTTTCGTCGATCACCGCATCTACACGATCAAGCCGCGTGGCATGGCCGAATTCATCGACGTATTCGATCGTCTCGCCATGCCGATTCAGCTCAAGTATCTTGGCGCGCCCGTCGGCTTCTACATGAGCGATATCGGCGCGTTGAACCAGGTCGTGCACTTGTGGGCTTACGAAAGCATCGCGGATTACGACCAGCGACGCACCGCGCGCGACAACGATCCCGAATGGCCGGCTTATCTGCAGGCGTCGGCGCATCTCATCGTGGCTCAGGAGAGCCGCATCATCAAACGTGTGGATTTCAGGAGCCTTTCGCCGGCAGTGCGTTGAGTGACGCGGGTGCGTCACCGTTATACATAAATGAATGGAGACATAGCGGCATGGAAACGAATCGTGGGACCATCGAGGTCCAGGGCTTCATCGACGGCGAGCGTTTCTCGCCGTATCAATGGGTCATTCTGATCCTGTGCTTTCTCGTGGTCGCGGCCGATGGCTTCGACACCGCGGCAATCGGTTTCATCGCGCCGTCGTTGATCGGCGACTGGGGCGTCACGCGCGCCGCGCTTGGCCCGGTGATGAGCGCGGCGCTCGTCGGCCTGGGGATCGGCGCGCTCGCGGCGGGACCCGCCGCCGATCGCATCGGACGCAAAGCGGTGCTCGCGTTGTCGGTGTTCTTCTTCGGCGCGTGGAGCCTCGCGTCGGCGCAGGCGGGTTCGATCGAAGCGCTGACCGCGTGGCGCTTTCTCACGGGCCTCGGGCTCGGTGCGGCCATGCCCAACGCGGTCACGCTGATGTCGGAGTACGCGCCCGCGCGCATTCGCGCGGTCGCGGTCAACGCCATGTTCTGCGGCTTTTCCGTCGGGCTTTCCATCGGCGGGTTGTGCGCGGCGTGGCTCATTCCGCATTTCGGCTGGCAGAGCGTGCTGGTCGCGGGCGGTGCCGGTCCGATCGTGCTGACGGTGCTGCTGCTCGCGCTGCTGCCCGAGTCCGCGCAGTTCATGGTCATGCGCAAGCGCCCCGCCGAGAATATCGCGCGTGTCCTGCGCCGCATCTCGGACGATCCGCGTCTCGCCGATGGCGCATCCGTCTCGTTCGTCGCCGCCGATACGCACACCGAGGGCGCACGCCGGTCGTCGATCGGACTCATCGTGTCGCGGCCGTATCGCTTCGGCACGCTGATGCTGTGGCTCGCGTACTTCATGGGGCTGATGATCTTTTATCTGCTCACCAACTGGCTGCCGACGCTCTTCAAGGATGCAGGCTTCTCGGCTGAACGCGCCGCGCTCACCACGTCGCTCTTTCCGCTCGGCGGCATACTCGGCAACCTGTGTCTCGGCTGGGTGATGGACCGTGCGAACCCTCGACGCGTCAACGCATGCGCCTATGTTCTCGCGGCGGCGCTGGTGCTGACCATCGGCCGTGGCGTGACTGATCAGTTCTGGCTCGCCGTGCTCATCTTCCTGACGGGAACGGCGGTCACGAGCGCAGTCACGTCGATGTCGGCGCTCGCCGCATCGTTCTATCCGACCCGGAGCCGCGCGACGGGCGTGGCGTGGATGCTCGGCATCGGCCGCATGGGCGCGGTGGCGGGCGCAATGACGGGAGGCTTGTTGATGAGCATGGGGCTGCAGTTCGGCGCGGTCTTCACGCTGCTCGCACTCCCCGCATTCGTCGCCGCTTTCGCGTTGGGCGCCTTGAGCAAGCGCGATGCGTCGCGTGAATCGATCGGGATCGGGCAGTTCGAATGACAAACCGTTGAGTGGGCTTTTTCGAAAGGCGTCGTATATTACGCGCACGCGGTCCTCAAGTATTCGGACCGTCCGGACGTAATCAATCGCCAATGACCAAAGCCCGCTTTATCGATGACACCCGTTCGAACCCACGACGCGTCCCCCGGAATGACCCGCCTCATCGTCGCGACGGTGATCGGTAATGGCTTCGTCGCCTACGACTTCACGGTGTACGGGTTCTCGGCCGCGATCATCGGACGGCTGTTCTTTCCCACGCACGACCCCACTGCATCGCTACTGCTGTCGCTCGCGACATTCGGCGCGGGTTTCGTCATGCGTCCGCTCGGCGCGATACTGATCGGCCGATACGCCGACCGTCACGGCCGCGACGCCGGCATGCGGCTCTCGATCGGCCTGATGGCGGCGGGCACCTGGCTCATCGCATGTCTGCCGGCGCACGCCGCGATCGGCGCGAGCGCAACCGTGCTGATCGTATTCGCGCGGCTTCTGCAAGGGCTCGCGGCTGGCGGCGAGATCGGCCCGGCGTCGGCGTTGCTGATGGAATCCGTGCCGTACGAGCGGCGCTGCTTCATGGTGAGCTGGCGCGGCGCGAGCCAGGGCGCGGCGGCATGCGCGGCGGCGCTCGTCGGCGCATGCACATCGGCGTTTCTGTCTCCCGCAGAAATCGCGCAATGGGGATGGCGCGTGCCTTTCGTCGTCGGCGGACTGATCGCGCCGCTCGGCTGGTTTCTGCGGCGCGTTCCCGGCGCCCCGCTTTCCGTCGCTGATCGGCCCGCACGCACGCCGCTTCCCGTTGTGCTGCACGAACACGCTCGTCCGCTCGCATGCGGCATCCTGATGATGGCCGCGCCATCGTCGAGCATCTACATCGCCGTGCTGTACATGCCGAGCTATCTGACGCACACGTTGCACCGCCCCGCCACGATGAGTCTCCTGATCGCATCGCTTTCGGGTTTCGTGATTCTTCTCGTGACGCCGCTCGTCGCGCTCGCCGCCGACCGGCTGACGAGCCGCAAGACGCTGCAATACGCATCGCTCGTGGCGGCGCTCATGACCGCGTATCCGGCGTTTCATGCACTAACGCGTGGCGCACCCGACACGCTCGCGCTCGCGATCATCCTTCTCTATGTGGCGATCGCGCTGAACAACGCGGGCGCGGGCTCGGTGCTGATGCTCGAAGCATTTCCAAAGCATCGGCGCGCGGCGAGTCTCTCGGTGATCTACACGTTCGGCGTGGTCATCTTCGGCGGATTCTCGCCGCTCGCGGTCGCGTGGCTGATCGATGCGACCGGCAACGCGATGACGCCCGCATGGTATCTGCTGGCCGCGAACTGCCTGGCGCTCTGCGCGCTCAGCCGCTTCCCCGAGCGCCCGTTGAGCGCGCGGCGCGTGCTCGCGTGAGATGACCGGCGGGCTGCGCGCGCAGCAATTCGAGCGCGCACATGCGCATCTCGAGCGGACTCACATCGAAGGCGCGCCGGAACGCGCGCGTGAAATCCGACGCGCTCTTGAAGCCGAGACCGAACGCGATATCCGCGATCTGCAAGTTTGGCAGCCGCACGAGTTCGTCGGCGGCTTCACGCAAGCGGCGCTCGCGAATGTACGCGGCAAGACCGCCCTCCCGCTCGAACCAGCGATAAAGGGTCGCCCGCTTCACGCCGAGCGCGTCGACCACGTTCATCGGCGTGAGATCTGCCTCGTGCAGATGCGTTTCGACGTAGCGCTTCGCCTGAGCCTTCACGGCCGTTTGCAGCGCGGTGCGTGCGTCGGGCGATGCGTGCGGTTTGCCGGCGAATGCCGAGAGCAGGAGCTGCGCACCGGCGTCGAGCAGGTCGATGGCGTCGGGCCGCTCGAGCGTCGGCAGCTCGCGCGCGGTGGCGTCGAAATGCTGGAGCACGAACCCTGCGAGCGGCGCGTCGAATGACAGCACGCGCCCGTGCAACGCTTCGCAGTCGCCGATATGCGCGGCCACGATCGGGCGCGGCACGAACATCGTCAACACGCGGCATGCCGGACGTTCGAGCCGAAAACGCTGGTTCAGATCGAACGCGACGATGCCACGCACCGAGCCCGGCTCGCTGCGCTTCAGGTTCACGCCGCCGACATGGCCGGTCTCGCCCTCTGCGTACACATGGAAGGCGAAATCGCGCCGCGTGTCCGTGGAAACACGCGCGATGGATCGTTCGAGCACCAGCGCCTCGGTGCGCGCTTCGGTGAACACGAGGCCGCCAGCCGCATGCAGATCGATCTTGCCCTCGAAGCCGCGCTCGACCTGAGCCTTGTCCGGCAGCACATCGACGACATGCCCCACGCGATCGCGCCACGCGAGCAGTTGCCGCTCGCGCGGGACCGCTTGTGTCGAAAAGCGCGTGAAGAAGGTGGGTGTGTCGGAATCGGCAGGCATGGGCAGCGGGTTCGGTCGGATCGTCCTTTCATTCGATGGCGCACACGACGCGCGCCGCGCAAGTGCGGCAAATGAGACGCATGGTAAAGCGAATTCAAAATGCAGGGTTATCGTGGCGGGTGAGGAGCGGCGAGTGCGGCATCGCGGCTGGCGGGTCGGCGATTCCTGCCTTCATGCTGCTGTCACATCGCCGTCTCCTTGCCTCAAGAGTGGTTTACGGCCGCTCGACACATAAAACGTAGCCAAAGGCACGCGAAAAGACGTTTCGGGGCGTCAACATGGGAAAGTCGAAAGCCTTGCATATTACCCGCGCAGCGAGCGCGGCACTTAAACCGGCACGCGTTGCGGACGCCGAGCTCGATCATCTCGAGCACATGATCAGGTCGATCTCCCGGTCGGCTGACCGGAAGGCCTTCGCCTGTCTCAATCGCGCGTACTGGAAGCGACGGCTCGCCATCCTCGGCGACGAGAGCGATCTCGTCTCGACGCAACGGGCTCGTGTGCTGCAACTGCTGGAGTTGCTCGCACAGGATCATGCCGGCGCGGCTTCGAAGAAGGTGGCGGCGTAGCCGCTAGTCGTCGGGGCGCGGGTTCGCCGTCCGCCTGCATGGAGCACGCGGCATGCAAAACACCAAAAGGCATGTCGCATTCAAAACGCAAAATTACAAGACGCAGGAAGCAAAACCCAAGGCGAGGGCTGCCTGAGAGAGCACGATCGAAGCATGGTCCGTTTTCGGCCCGCGTAACGAAAGTGCTATTACGAAGGGGCTTCGCGTCCCGCGCATGTTTCGCACGATGATGGCGACGACGTGCGCGGGACGCGAAAGCTCTCGTATTCGAATCCGATGGCGTTTGAGAAAGGACTTAGCCCGACGCTTTCTCGCGCGCGCGATCGCCGATGCTGGCGGCGGGCGCATCGCCCTTCGCGCGCGTGAGCACGGCGAGCACTTCGCGCGCCGTGTTGCGTGAATGTTCGCGCAGGATCTCGGCCAGGCCTTCGTGCGCGGGATCTTCGAGCGCAGCCAGAATGGCATCATGCTCGTTGGCGGATTCGGCCCAGCGCAGGGTGTCGGCATTCGCGGCACCGCGTCCGCGATGCACCTTCGCCATCAAGGTCGAATAGACGTTCGCGAGCACCGGGTTGCCGGCGGCGTCGACGATCATCTGGTGAATCTGCTGATTCAGCTTGAAATACTCGACGCGTTTGCCCGCGTCGTGACACTCCACCATGCGCCGATGCTTCGCCGCAATTGCCGCGACCTGCGCATGGGTAATGCGCTCCCCTACCAGCTCGCCCGCCATCGCTTCGAGGCCGTGAAGCAGTTCGAACGTGGCGGCGAGATCGCCGAGATCGATCTCAGCGACGCGATAACCGATGTACTGCCGATGCGTCACGCGCCCCTCCGACACCAGCACCTTCAACGCCTCGCGCAGCGGCGTCTTCGAGACGTCGAACGCGGTGCTCAGTTCTTTTTCGTCGATGCGCGCACCGGGCGGCAACTCGCCCTCGTCGATCATGTCGCGCAGGCGCGCGGCAATCTCCGCGGCCATGCCGCGCGTGCGCAAAAGGAGGGGGCTTTTGGTGGTCTGGTTCATCGCAGTGCAAGCTTATCACGATCTTGGTGAAAACCCTGCACCGTCAACGTGCAAAATGAATTTGTTTAAAACCAATGGTTTACACTGTTTGTAATTATAAATTTCTAATCCTATACTCTCTTCAACGTTGCGCGACGTCACGAAAACATCCGCCTATCCAGGAGCCTGTTCATGTCTTCAACATCCGGTGTAGCCGCAATGACGGTGGGTAAATCCACCGTTCGCTGGAAGATTTTCGTCGTCATGCTGAGCCTCATCGCGATCAACTACATCGACCGCGCGTCGCTGTCGGTCGCGATGCCGCTCATTTCGAAGGAGTTCGATATCGGTCCGGCGATGGAGGGGCTCATCCTTTCCTCGTTTTTCTGGACCTACGCGGTCATGCAGATTCCCGGCGGCATGCTCGCCGACCGCTTCAAGCCGCGCGTGGTGATCGCCTCCGCGACCGTGTTCTGGGGCTTTTTCCAGGCAATCGCGGCGGTGTGCACCAACGCGCCGAGCCTGTTGCTCACGCGTCTGGGCCTCGGCGCATCCGAAGCGCCGATCTACCCGGCGGGCGGCAAGCTCAACGCGATCTGGATGACGCAGACCGAGCGCGGCCGCGGCGCGACCCTGCTCGACGGCGGCGCGCCGCTCGGCGCGGCGCTGGGCGCAATCCTCATCACCGGACTGATCGCGACGCTCGGCTCGTGGCGCCTCGCGTTCGCGGTGGCGGGCGTCGGCACCGTGCTCGCGGGCATCCTCGCCTGGTTTTATGTACGCAATACGCCACGCGAGCATCCCGGCGTGAACGAACTCGAAGCGGCGTATATCGAGGAATCGCATGCACGCGACGCCGCCGCCGAACCGCCGTCGCTCTCGGGCCGCACGAGCGATTTCTTCAAGTACCGCTCGGTATGGTGCATGTTCTTCGGCTGGATGTGCTTCAACAGCGTGTTCTATGGCCTGCTCACGTGGATGCCCAACTACCTGCACATGGTTCACGGCTTCGACATCAAGCAGATGGGCGGTTCAAGTTTCATCATCTTTTTCAGCGGCTTCGTCGGCGAGCTGATCGGCGGCTGGATCGCGGACAAATGGAAGGCCGCGGGGGGACGTCCGAATGTCGTGATGCGCACGCTCTTCGGCATCGCGGCGGTCATCGCAACCGTTTCGATCTTTTCGGTCGCGTATGTGACGAATGCGGTCGCGGTCGTCGCCCTGCTCTCCACGACGCTCTTCTTCCTGCGCTGGTGCGGCCTTTACTGGTGCATTCCGTCGTCGATCGGCACGCGCAACAAGATCGGCTTTCTCGGCGGCTTCATGAATCTCGGCGGCAATATCGGCGGCGTTGCGGTGCCGATCATCGTCGGCGCGATCGTGCAGTTCACGCACTCGTACTTCCTCGCGCTGATGTTCTTCGCGGCGGCTGGCATCGGCTTGCTGGTGTGCTCCAGCGCCATCGACTACGAAAAGAAGATTCCCGTCTGAGCGGAATCAGTCTTCACGCAGCAACGCTTCGCTCAATTCACACAGAGACACATGATGAAAAAACGCACCCTGCTCGGCATGCTCACGCCCTCGTCCAACACGTCGCTCGAACCTCTGACGAGCGCGATGGTCGCCAACCTGCCCGGCGTGTCCGCGCATTTCGCGCGCTTTCCGGTGACCGAGATCTCGCTCTCCGATCAGGCGCTCGGCCAGTTCGACGACTCGAAGATCCTGCAAGCCGCGCAACTGCTCGCCGATGCAAAAGTCGACGTGATCGCATGGAACGGCACGTCCTCGGGCTGGCTGGGCTTCGAAGCCGATGAGCGCCTGTGCCGCCGCATTACCGAAGCGACAGGCATTCCGGCCACGACTTCCGTGCTCGCATTGAACGAGATCCTGAAGAAAACCGATGCGCGCGAGTTCGGTCTCGTCACGCCGTATCTCGACGACGTGCAGGAGAAGATCATCGCGAACTATCGCAGCGAAGGGCTGAACTGCATCGCGGAGCGGCATCTGAACCTGAAGGTCAACTTCTCGTTCTCGGAAGTCCAGCCCGATGAAATCCGCCGCATGGTGCGCGAAGTCGCGAAGGACAAGCCGCGCGCGATCTCCATCTTCTGCACGAACCTGAACGCCGCGCATCTCGTGCCCGAACTCGAAGAGGAAACCGGCATTCCGATCTACGACACGATCTCGACGGTCGTATGGAAATCGCTGCAACTCGCCGATTACGACACGCGCAGCGTGAAGGGCTGGGGACGTCTGTTCAGCGAAGTCATCTGAGGGCTATGCCATGTCGAACGATCTCGATTTCGTGATCCGTCACGCCGACGTCGTTACTGCGTCGGACCGGTTTTCGTGCGACATCGGCATTCGCGACGGCCGCGTGGCGATGCTCGGGCAAGGCCTGCCCGATGCGCCGCGCGAGCTCGACGCGAGCGGAATGCTGGTGCTGCCGGGCGGTGTGGACGGCCACTGTCATCTCGATCAGCCGATGCCCGATGGCCTGCGCATGGCCGACGATTTTCTGAGCGGCACGCGCTCCGCTCTATGCGGCGGCACGACCACGGTGATTCCGTTCGCCGCGCAAGCGAAGGGACAATCGCTGCAAGCGGCCGTCGATGACTATCACGGTCGTGCGGAAGGACGCGCGCTGATCGACTACGGCTTTCATCTGATCGTCGCCGATCCGACGCCGCACGTGCTGGCCGAAGAACTGCCGCGTCTGATCAGGAACGGCTATACGTCGTTCAAGGTCTACATGACTTACGACGACCTCAAGCTCGACGATCGTCAGATGCTCGATGTACTCACCGTCGCGCGCGAGCATGGCGCGCTCGTGATGGTGCATGCGGAGAATTCGGACTGCATCGGCTGGCTTACGGAACGTCTGCTGGGCAAAGGCCTGCATGCGCCCCACGCCCATGCGCTCGCGCGGCCCGCGGTCGTCGAACGTGAGGCGACGCATCGCGCGATTGCGTTCGCGGAACTCGTCGATGTGCCGATTCTCATCGTGCATGTATCGGGCGCCGATGCGATCGAGCAGATTCGCTGGGGCCAGTCGCG
The DNA here is from genome assembly GCF_001544875.2 of Caballeronia hypogeia. GTDB lineage: Bacteria > Pseudomonadota > Gammaproteobacteria > Burkholderiales > Burkholderiaceae > Caballeronia > Caballeronia hypogeia. Next base: position 289,326 of record NZ_FCOA02000002.1, on the reverse strand, counting down.
CGGCCTGCCGATTCTCGCGGAGACCTGCCCGCAGTACATGTACCTCACCGCCGACGATCTCGGCCACGGCGAATACGAAGGCGCGAAGTGCGTATGCAGCCCGCCGCCGCGCGATCCGGCGAATCAGAACGCCGTGTGGAAAGCGCTTCGGCAAGGCGTGTTCTCGCTCGTCTCGTCCGATCACGCGCCCTTCTCCTACGACGATCCGCAAGGCAAGAAGCCCGGCGGCAAGGAAGTCGCGTTCGATCACATTCCGAACGGCATTCCCGGGCTTGAAACGCGCTTGCCGCTGCTTTTCAAGGGCGTGAAGGAAGGACGCATCTCGCTGCATCAGTTCGTCGAGCTGACCTCGCTCGCGCCCGCGAAGCTCTATGGACTCTATCCGAGGAAAGGCACGATCGCGGTCGGCGCGGACGCGGATATCGTCGTGTGGGACCCGGAAAAGCGCGTGCGCATCGCCAACGCGTCCCTGCATCATGCGGTGGATTACACGCCGTATGAAGGCATCGAAGTCACCGGATGGCCGCGTCATTGCTTCTCGCGCGGCGAACTGCTCGTCGAAGACGGCAGGCTGCTCGACGTGCGCGCGGGGCGCGGACGCTTTCTGCCCGCAGGCAAACCCAATCTCGAATGAAGGTGCGAGCGATGAAGCTGATGATGACTTCCATGGCAGCGGCGCTGGTCTGCGTCGCCGCGCATGCGGCGGGCGATGCGTCGAAGGACATGCCGACAGTCGTGCCCGAGTCTGTCGGTGTCGATTCGGCGCCGCTGGTGCGCATGTCGGAATGGATACGCACGGACAGACTGGACGTGCGCAGTCTGGTCATCGTGAAGGACGGCAAGATCGTGTTCGAGCGGTACGGCGACGGCCTCACGCGCGATAACAGCTACGAGTTGTACTCGGTCACGAAGACGATTACCTCGCTGCTCGTCGGCGTGCTCGAAGGCGAAGGGAAGCTGAGTCCATCGACGAGAGTCGCGCCGCTGATCGCCAAGGCGCGGCCCGATCTCGCCGCGCAGCTCGCGGACAAACAGGACATCGAGTTGCGCCATCTCCTGTCCATGTCGAGCGGTCTCAGCCATCAGACACGCGAAGGCACCGATCCACTGTACTACGGCGCACCGGATCGGCTGCGCGTCGCGGTGACCGCGCGCGCCGCGAAGACGCCCGGCACGGACTTCGATTACATCGACGTGAATCCGGTGCTGGTCGGCACGGCGGTAAGCGTCGCCGCGCACGAACGCGAAGACGCCTTCGCGAAGAAGAAGCTCTTCGAGCCGCTCGGCATGTCGCACTACCGCTGGACCGGGGTGGACGATAAAGGCGCGGTCGCGGGCGGCTGGGGCTTGCGTCTGCGCGCGGTGGACATGGCGAAGATCGGCATGCTGATGCTCGACAACGGGCGCTGGCGAGGCAGGCAAGTCGTGCCGCAAGCGTGGATCAAGCAGATGGCGACGCCCTCGCCCGCCGCCGCCGACTATGGCTACTACTGCTGGATTCAGCACGTCGTCGAAAAGGGACAACCGGAATTCGGCGCAATGGGCTTCAAGGGGCAATTCATCACGGTGCTGCCGAAACAGCGTGCGGTCGTCGTGATGACGAGCCTGCTGCCCACCGATGGCGGATTGCGCGACGCCACGTACCTCAACCAGTATCGGCGCATGGTGAACGACTTCATCCTGCCCGCGTTGACGCCTTCGGCGCGACCCGTCGTCACGGCGACCAAAACGGAAGCCTTGAAGCAAGAGCTTGAACGCAGCAACAAGACTCAAGGCGTGCCCGGCACCGCTGCCGCATTCAACGACGCACCCGAGACCTGATCATGAAGCCACGCATGCTGCTGAAATGCATCACGCCGGCCGTCGTTGCGATATCGCTTGCGAGCGCACATGCAGCACAGGCCGCGCCGCTGAACGAAACAGGACTCACGCAAGCATCGCCCGAAGATGCGGGCGTCGATTCGCGCGAGCTCGTGCGCCTTTCTCAATGGATTCGCGAGCAGAAGCTCGAGGTATACAGCCTGCTCGTCGTGAAGGACGGCAAGCTGATTTTCGAGCGCTATGGCGCGGGCGTATCGCGCGATTCGAACTTCGAGTTGTACTCGGTCACGAAGTCGGTAACGTCGATGGTCGCGGGCATACTGATCGGCCAGGGCAAGATCGGTCTCGACGATTCGGTCGCGACGAAGCTTGCCGCATGGCGTCCCGACCTGCGCGCCGATTTCGCCGACAAGCGCAAGGTCGAATTGAAACATGTGCTCTCCATGTCGAGTGGACTGCACTACGACTTCAAGCCGAAAGACGATCCCATCTATTACGCCGCGCCCGATCGACTGAAGCTTGCGGCCGAAACCAATCCCAAAGCCGCACCCGGCTCGGAGTTCGAATACACGGACATCAACCCGATCCTGGCAGCCGCCATGCTGAGCGCCGCTGCCCACGAACCCGTCGAGCAATATGCACAGGCGAATCTGTTCGCGCCGCTCGGCATGAAGCACGCCATGTGGACGCGCGCCGACCGTTCTGGTCTCGTTTCGGCGGGATGGGGCTTGCGGCTACGCGCGGTGGACATGGCGAAAATCGGCATGCTCGTGCTCGACCATGGCCGCTGGCAAGGTCGTCAGATCGTGCCCGAGCCATGGATCGCGCAGATGACATCGCCGGGCGTCGCGCCTTACTTCGGCTACTACTGGTGGATCAACAACGTCGTGCAGAACGAGCCGGAATTCGACGCGATGGGCTTCAAGGGGCAGTTCATCACGGTGCTGCCCGAGCGCAACACGGTGATCGTGATGACGAGCGTCATGTCAGTCGATGGCGGTCTGCGTGACGCGAAGAATCTCCAGATCTTCCGCCAGATGGTCAACAACTATGTGATCCCCGCGCTCGACAATGCGGATCATGCACGGCCCTCGAAGGAACGCAGCGCGGCCTTGCGGCGTGAACTCGACATCAGCGCGCGCACTCGAGGCATACCCGGCACACAGGTCGATCCTGCCGACCGGCCCCGGCTCTGACGCTAGCGCACACCGATCTTCCATACGGTGACTTCGTGATACTCGTCGCCGGGCTTGAGCTCGGTCGACGGGAATGTGGCGTGATTCGGCGAATCGGGGAAATGCCCGGCTTCGAGTGCGAAGCCATCGGTTTGCCGATACGCCGCGCCCGACGTGCCTGTCACGCCGCCATCGAGGCCGTTGCCCGCGTAGAACTGGAGCCCGGGCTGCGTCGTGTAGACGTCGAGCACGCGGCCGCTCGACGGATCGTAGACGCGCGCCGCGAAGGTCGGTTCGCCGTTGCGCTGGCCGTTCTTGTTCAGCTTCCAGTTGTGATCGTAGCCGTGCGCATAGCGCATCTGCTGAAACGACGAACGCAGCCGCGCGCCGATCGGCGTCAGTGCACGCAGATCCAGCGGCGTGTTCTCGACGCTCGCGAGTTCGCCGGTGGGAATCGAATCGGGCCGCACGGGCGTATAGCTCGACGCGGCGATCATGATGAGCTGCCCTTCGACACTGCCGCTGCCTTCGCCCGCGAGATTGAAGTAACTGTGATTCGTGAGGTTCACGACAGTCGGCTTGTCGGTCTTCGCGCGATAGTCGATGCGCACTTCGTTGTCGTCCGTGAGCGTGTAGGTCACATCGACCGTGAGCGTGCCGGGAAAGCCGTTCTCGCCGTCGGGACTCACGTAGCGCAGCTGCACGCCCGCGCCCTGCGCGCCCTGAAACGTTCGCACGACGCTCCAGACCTTTTCATCGAAGCCATGCGGCCCGCCATGCAGCGTATTGGGCGGCTCGTTGACGGGCAGCTTCCACGTGTGACCTTCGAGTTCGAAGCGGCCATCGGCGATTCGGTTTGCGTAGCGCCCGATGAGACCGCCAAAGTGAATCTTGCCGTTGTACTTTTCGTAGTCGGCCAGCGAGCCGAAACCGAGCACGATATCCGCGCGATGCCCGCGCCGGTCCGGCACATCGAGCCGCGTCACGACGCCGCCATACGTGATGCAGTTCATCGTCACGCCGCGCGAGTTGGAAAGCGTGTATTGCGTGACCTGCTGACCCTGCCGCGTCGTCCCATACGGCGCCGACGCGACCGATGCGGCCCATCCGCCAAGCGGGATCAGGGCCGCGCATGTTGCAGCGGCAAAACGGATGATGACGAGGTCCGTGAGTGACATAAGCGGCTTGAGAGAAAAGCGTTCGATGCTGCCTTCGCGGCGTACGTCGGGATGCGTCGTGAGCATGACCTATGCCCGGGCACGGGACATGCGCGTTCGCACGTGAAGCGAGACTTCATCGATGACGACCAGGAGCGCCTCATGAATCAGCCAGCAAACCAGCAAGCGAGCGAACAAACCAACGAGCAGACTGATCGCCCGACGCCGCCGAAGCAAACGCCCGACGATCCGAATGTCGCGGATCGCCGTCTTTCCGACGAACAGAAGCGCGCGATGAAAAACGAACCCGCGCCACCGCAACGCGACAAGATCGAAAAAGCGGACATGCCGAATCCCAAGGATGTCGGTGAAGCTGGCTGATAACTTTGCTTCAATTCATTAGATGATTGGACGGTCTTTTATAACTTTGACATTCTGCATCGCCTGGTCGGGCGAACGAGTGAACACTTTTCGCAAGGGTATTCAGCAATTTCTTCCCGTCCATTTCCATGTTTCCGTATGACGCCTTCAAAAGCTATATCGCATAGCTTTTGTTGTATGGTATCCCTAAGCTATCGCTGCTCTCGATGCCGCGCCAGGCGACGCGTCTCGCCAAATACGGAAGCAAGGACGCTCAATGCACGATCCTGCTCATTTTTTACCGTCGTTCGTATGGCGCGCGGCGCGCGACGGGGTCATCCAGTACGCAAATCCGTGGGCGTGCCGTTATCTCGGCGTTGCATTTCCCGAACTGGTCGGACGGCACTGGAAAGCTTTTGTCCATCCGGACGACATCCCGCCCGTTCTCGACGCGCTGCGGCAGATGCGCGACGGCACGTTGCTGCGCAACGTCGACGTGCGCCTGTTGCGCCACGACGGCGCCTTCCGCTGGCACACGTTGCATCTCCAGTCGCGCCGCGACGAGGAAGGACAGATCGGCGACACCGTGGGGGTCGCGATCGACATCCACGAGTGCCGGCACGCATGGTCCATGTACGAGGCGAGCGAGCGGCGTCTGCAGGCCGCGTTCGCGGGCGCGCGCATGGGCGCGTGGGAATGGGACATGAAAACGCGCGTCGTGCGCATGACCGCGCAACTCGCCGCGCTCTATTCCTTTCCGCCAGGTACTGAAGCCGTCCTGCTCTCGGAAGTATGGGATCGCGTCGCGCCCGAATATCGCGAGCCGTTTCAGCGCAAGCTCACCGAAGCATTGCGCGATGGCGGTCCGTTCGAATTCGACTTCGTGCTGGAGGCGGACCCCGGCGCACGCCGCTGGTTGCGCATGCGCGGCCATCCCGAGTTCGATCGTCACGGCGTGCTCGCGCGCGTCTATGGCGTGAGCTTCGACATCAGCACGCAACGTGCCGACGAAGACCGCCTGAGCCTTTCCGAGCGGCGTTATCGCGCGCTGGTCGAATCGACGGGCGCGCTCGTGTGGTCGGCCGACGCGAACGGCGAGATCCGTCCTTCGGGCGGCGAATGGGAGACCTTCACCGGCGTCTCTCCCGAAGTGTTGTCGGGCTGGGGCTGGCTCGATTTCATTCATCCCGAGGATCGCGAGCGCACGCATCAGGCGTGGCTCGAAGCATTGAAGGAAGGCACCGCGCGCACGCTCACCTTTCGCATGTACCGGCGCGACGGCGCCTATCGCATGGTGCAGGCGCATGCCGCACCGCTGTATGACGAACAAGGCAATCTGCAGGAATGGTTCGGGACCACGACCGACGTGACGCCGCGCTTCGAGGCGCAGGCCGCGATCGAAGCGCGCAGCCTGCGTCTCACGGTCGCGATGCAGGCCGCGAAGATTCATATCGCGTCGCTGGAGCTCGAGACGTGGACGCTCGCCATCGAAACCGGAGGCGAGCGGCAGTTCAGCGAGACGCTCGGCTACGAGGCCGCGCTCGCGCGCGTGCATCCCGACGACAGCGCCACGCTCGACCGCTATGTGCGCAGCCTCGCGGCGGGCGAAGATCCGGGCGGCCACTTCGAGTTTCGCGTGAGCAACCTTCATGGCGAACAGTGGATGCAGGGAAGCGCCCTGCTTCAACGCAGCAAGGACGGCAAGCCGCTGCGCATCATCGGCAGCGTGATCGACATGACCGAGCGCAAGCACATGGAGTTGATGTTGCGCGAATCGGGCCGCCGCAAGGATGAATTTCTCGCCATGCTCGCGCATGAGTTGCGCAATCCGCTCGCGCCGCTGCGCACCGCCATCGCGCTGCTGCAGAAGGATCAGGATGTCGAGAAGCATCGGCGCGAGCTGATCGATCTGATGCGCAGGCAGGTGGAGCACATGACGCGCATCGTCGACGATCTGCTCGAAGTATCGCGCATCACGCAAGGACGCATCGCGCTGCAACTTGAGCCGATCCTCGTCGGCACCGCCGTCTATCACGCGGTCGAGGCGATCGCGGGCATGGTCGAGGGACGCTCGCAAAGCATTCACGTCGATGTGTCGGACGCCACCACCTGGGTCTGCGGCGACCCGACGCGGCTCTCGCAGATTCTCGTGAACGTGCTGAACAACGCGAGCAAGTACACGCCGGAGCAAGGCCGCATCACGGTCAGCGTGCAGGCCGATGACCAATGGGTCGCCATCGTCATCGCCGATACGGGCACGGGCATTTCCGCCGATCTGCTGCCGAAGGTGTTCGAGCTGTTCTCGCAAGGCGAGCGCACGCTCGACCGTTCGAACGGCGGGCTCGGCATCGGCTTGTCGCTCGTCAAGAAGCTCGTCGAGATGCACAAAGGCACGATCACCGTGCAGAGTCCCGGACCGGGTCTCGGCACGACCGTGACCGTGCGGCTGCCGCGCCTGCAGCATCACGAGCGGCATTCCGCGCTCGCCCTTTCCGATAGCGGCGTGCGCGAGGCGCGCGCGGCGCTGCGCATCCTCGTGGTCGACGATAACCGCGACGCCGCCGATTCGCTCGCCATGCTGTGCGAGTCCGAAGGCCATGTCGCGCGCGTCGCGTATTCCTCGTCGGAAGCGCTGGAGGCCGCCCAGCCCTTGCAGCCCGACGTCGCGCTGCTCGATATCGGCCTGCCCGATATCGACGGCTATGAGCTCGCCCGCCGCCTGCGCCGCAAGGGCGACACGACCCCGTTGCTGATCGCCATTACCGGATACGGACAGGCCGAGGACCGGCTGCGCGCGCAGTCGGCGGGCTTCGACTATCACTTCGTGAAGCCGGTGAACGTGGACAGCCTGCTCAAGCTGCTGGCATCGCTGACCGTCACGCGTTAGGGAACGTCGCTCTACAATGTGCGTTCAACGCCAACGCACCGAACCCACGACGAGACGCCATGACGCATAAGCCCATCAGCCGCTATCCGGTTCCCGATCCGCAAGACTGGCCCGACGATATCCGCGCGCGCATTCTCGAAGTGCAGGAGAAAGCGGGCTTCGTGCCCAACGTGTTCCTCACGCTCGCGCATCGGCCCGACGAATTCCGCGCGTTCTTCGCCTATCACGATGCACTGATGCTGAAGGAAGGCGGCCTCTCCAAAGGCGAGCGCGAGATGATCGTCGTTGCGACGAGCGCGGTGAACGATTGCCTCTATTGCGTCGTCGCGCACGGAGCCATCCTGCGCATCTACGAGAAGAACGCGCTGGTCGCGGATCAGGTCGCGGTGAATCATCGCAAGGCGGATATCACGCCGCGCCAAAGGGCCATGCTCGATTTCGCACTGAAGGTGTGCCGTGCATCGGGCACGGTGGACGATGCCGACTTCGCCGCGCTCCACGCCCACGGTTTCAGCGATGAAGACGCGTGGGACATCGCCGCGATCACCGCGTTCTTCGGCTTGTCGAACCGCATGGCCAACGTTATTTCGATGCGGCCCAACGACGAGTTCTTCCTGATGGGACGCGTGCCGAAAGCGCCGAAGTAAGCTGCCATGCGCCTTCCTCCGCTGAAATCCATCATCGCGTTCGAAAGCGTCGCGCGCACGAAGAGCGTGAACCGCGCCGCCGACGAACTCGGCCTCACGCCTTCCGCCGTCAGCCATCAACTGGCGAATCTGGAAAGCATCGTGGGCCGGCCGCTCTTCACGCGGCTCGGGCGCGGTCTCGTGCTGACGCCGACAGGCACGCAATATCTCTCCGACGTAACCGGTGCGCTCGCCGAACTCAATCGCGCGACCGAGCGGGCGTCGAGCGAAACATCGGTCGAGATATTGCGGATTCATTCGAGCCCGAGCTTCGGGCTGATGTGGCTGCTGCCGAGGCTTGCCGCGTTCCAGGAAGCGAACGGCGATATCCAGATGAACCTCGCGTGCTCGTACGAAGATGTGTCGTTCACCTCGGGTTACTACGATATCGCCGTGCGTCACGGTTACGCGCACTGGACCGATATCGAAGTCAAAACCTTGCCTCACGAAACCATCGCGCCGCTCGCATCGCGCGACTATCTCGCGCGCTTTCCCGTTTCATCGCCGGATGATCTGCTCGAGCGCCGCCTGATCCTCTCCGAGTCTCCGCTCGTGCAATGGCAGCAGTGGTTCGGCAAGTTCGGCGTCGCGGTGAAGCGCAAGGCGTTCGACTTCTCGTTCGATCGCTCGTACATGTCCCTCGAAGCCGCCGCGCTGGGTCACGGGATTGCGCTCGAGAGCACCATGCTCGCTTCGAGGCATCTCGAACGTGGCTCGCTCGTGCCCGTGTTCGGCCGCGAATATGCGGTCGAGGTGGATGCGCATCATCTGGTTTACCCGAGCCAGAACGCGGGATTGCCACGCGTGGCGAAGTTTCTCGCGTGGATGGACCGGCAAGTCGGGCGTCACGCCAATAGCTGAAAATTTCTCAGCAATAGTTGAACCGAACTGCGTTGATCGTCAGGTCGAAGGCGAAGAAACTGCGCCTACACCAGACAATCAACGGAGACAACGATGTTGCTCGAGAACCAGGTAGTGATCGTGACGGGCGCGGCTTCGGCGCGCGGAATCGGCAAGGCAACGGCTAAAGCGCTCGCGGCACAGGGCGCGCGCATCGTCGTGCTGGACCTGAAGGAAGCGGACGCGCAAAGCGCCGCGAACGATCTGGGCGAAGGCCATCTCGGCCTCGCCTGCGATGTCACCGACAAGGCCGCGTGCGTCGCCGCCGCCAATGCGACGATCGAGAAGTACGGACGCATCGACGCGCTCATCAACAACGCCGGCATCACGCAGCCGATCAAGACGCTGGAGATCGGCGCGGATAACTTCGACGCCGTGATCGGCGTGAACCTGCGCGGCACGCTGTACATGTCGCAAGCCGTGATTCCGCAGATGAAAAAGCAGCAGCGCGGCAGCATCGTGTGCATGTCGTCGGTGTCGGCACAGCGCGGCGGCGGCATCTTCGGCGGGCCGCACTACAGCGCCGCGAAGGCGGGCGTGCTCGGACTCGCCAAAGCCATGGCGCGCGAGTTCGGCGCGGACCGCATCCGCGTGAACTCGATCACGCCGGGCCTGATCCAGACCGACATCACCGGCGACAAGCTCACGCCCGAGATGCGCACGGACATCATCAAGGGCATTCCGCTCGGCCGGCTCGGCGATGCAGCGGATATCGCCAATGCGTGCCTGTTCCTTGCAAGCGATCTTTCCTCGTACCTGACGGGCGTTACGCTCGACGTGAACGGCGGCATGCTGATTCACTGATCGCACGCGCCCGCGCACCTGGAAAACCAGGGCGCCAAACATGGCTGGAGACATCTATGAAATCCAAACTTGCCACATCGGCGGTCACGGCTGAATTCGCATCGTCGGAGGATGCGGGCAGCTTCGAGGCAAAGACTTACGCCAAGGTCGGACGTCGCCTCATTCCCTTTCTGATGCTGTGTTATCTGGGCGCGTATCTCGATCGCGTCAACGTAGGCTTCGCGAAGTTGCAGATGCTCAACGACCTGCGCTTCAGCGAAACCGTCTATGGCATAGGCGCGGGCATTTTCTTTCTCGGCTACTTCCTTTTCGAAGTGCCCAGCAACGTGGTCCTGCACAAGCTGGGTGCGCGCAACTGGCTCGCTCGCATCATGCTCACGTGGGCCGTGATCTCCGCGAGCTTCGTGTTCGTCAAGTCGCCGACGGTCTTCTATATCCTCCGCTTTCTGCTCGGCGTCGCGGAGGCCGGTTTCGCGCCCGGCGTGATTCTTTATCTCACGTACTGGTTTCCCGCCGCGCGCCGCGCGAAAGCGCTCTCGCTGTTCTTCATGGCGATTCCGCTCGCGGGCATAGTCGGCGGACCGCTGTCCGGCTACATCATGCACGCGTTCCAGGACGTGCACGGGCTCGCCGGATGGAAGTGGCTCTTCATGCTCGAAGCGCTTCCCTCGCTGTTCCTGGGCGTCGCGATCCTGTTCTATCTCGACAATGGCATCGCCGGCGCAAAATGGCTCAGCGACGAAGAAAAGGCCCTGCTCAAGCGCAATGTCGAAAAGGACAACGCGCAGACCGTCAAGCATGTGTCGATTCGCGCGTTCATCGCCGACCGTCGCCTGTGGCTCATGGCCGCGATCTACTTCTGCGTCGTCATGGGTCAGTATGGCCTCACGTTCTGGCTGCCGACCATCGTACGTCGCACCGGCGTAGCGGACCCGCTGTGGGTCGGCATCCTCACCGCGATTCCGTATCTCTGCGCGATCGTCGCCTTGCCGCTGATCGGCGCGAGCGCGGACAAGCGCCGCGAACGCCGCCTGCATCTCGCGATTCCGATGCTCGTGTCCGCCGCCGGCTTCGCCACCCTGCCGATGCTGGGCAGCGTGGGCGCATCGATCATCTGCGTGAGCATTGCGGCCGCCGGCATTCTCGCTTCGTCGTCGCAATTCTGGGCGCTGCCCACGGCGGTGCTAGGCGGCATGTCGGCGGCAGCGGGCATCGCGGCGGTCAACTGCTTTGCCAATCTCGCAGGCTTCTTCTCGCCGGCCATCGTCGGCTGGCTCAACGACCTCACCGGCAAGGCGACCGCCGGCCTGCTCTTCATTTCGATTGCGATCGTGCTGGGCGCGGTGCTCGTGTTCTTCGTGCCCGCCAAGACCGTCAATCGCTGAATTCAATCACTCAAGGAGACAACGCATGAGCACTCCCGTCATCGAGGAGGTGACGCTCGCCGAGCGCGCCTACCGTATCCGCCGCAACGCGCTTCTGATGGGCGAAGTGCAAGGCCAGGGCTATATCGGCCAGGCGCTCGACATCGCCGATGTGCTGGCCGTCGCCTACTTCGGCGCGATGAACTACCGCGCCGAAGATCCCGAATGGGAAGGACGCGATCGCTTCCTGCTTTCGAACGGTCATTACGCAATCGCGCTGTACGCCGCGCTGTTCGAAGCCGGCATCCTGCCGCAAGACGAACTCGAAACCTATGGCAGCGACGACAGCCGTCTGCCCATGTCCGGGATGGCCAGCTACACGCCCGGCATGGAGATGTCCGGCGGCTCGCTCGGTCAAGGTCTCACGATCGCCGTGGGCCGCTGTCTCGGCCTCAGGCGCAAAGGATCGAAATCCTTCGTCTATACGCTCTTCTCCGATGGCGAACTCGACGAAGGCTCGGTCTGGGAAGGCCTCATGTCGGCGGCGCACTGGAAGCTCGACAACCTCATCGCGATGGTCGACGTGAACAATCAGCAGGCCGATGGCCCGTCCACGCAGATCATGTCGTTCGAACCGCTCGTCGAAAAGCTCGAAGCGTTCGGCTGGTATGTGCAGCGCGTGAACGGCAACGATCTCGACGCAGTGAAGCAGGCCTTCGACAACGCGCGCAATCTGAAGGACGCGAAGCCCCGCATCATCGTGTGCGATACGAAGATGGGCCGTGGCGTGCCGTTCCTCGAACAACGCGAGAAGAACCATTTCATCCGCGTCGATCCACACGAGTGGAAGCTGGCGCTCGAAGCACTCGAAGCAGGGAGACAAGCATGAGCACGCGTCTGAAAACATCCGCGATGATCGCGTCGATCGCAAGCGAAGGGCAGCTCACGCGTTCCGCGCCCTTCGGCCACGCACTGGTCGAACTGGCGCGCGCGAAGTCGAACGTCATCGGCATGACGGCCGATCTCGGCAAGTACACGGACCTGCATATCTTCGCGAAGGAATTTCCCGAGCGTTACTATCAGATGGGCATGGCCGAGCAACTGCTGATGGGCGCCGCGGCGGGCTTCGCCCACGAAGGCGCGCAACCCTTCGTGACGACGTATGCGGTGTTCGCGACGCGACGCGCCTATGACTTCATCCACCAGACCATCGCGGAAGACAATCTCGATGTGAAGATCGTGGCCGCGCTGCCAGGACTCACGACAGGTTACGGCCCGAGCCATCAGGCCGCGGAAGATCTCGCGCTGATGCGCGCCATGCCGAACATGACCGTGATCGATCCGTGCGACGCGCTCGACATCGAGCAGATGGTGCCCGCCATCGCCGCGCACAAGGGTCCGGTGTATGCGCGTCTGCTGCGCGGCAACGTACCCGCCGTGCTCGACGAATACGACTACAAGTTCGAGCTGGGCAAGGCCAAACTGCTGCGCGATGGGCGCGACGTGCTCATCATCTCGTCGGGCATTCTGACCATGCGCGCGCTGGAAACCGCGAAGGCGCTGCAAGCCGACAACGTCGATGTCGCCGTGCTGCACGTGCCGACCATCAAGCCGCTCGATACGGAAACGATCATCCGCGAGGCGCAGCGTTCGGGCCGACTGGTCGTGGTGGCCGAGAACCATACGACGATCGGCGGCCTCGGCGAAGCGGTCGCGACGACGCTGCTTACCGCCGGCGTCACGCCCGCGTATCGCCAGATCGCGTTGCCCGACGCGTTCCTCGATGCGGGCGCGCTGCCCACGCTGCACGATCGATACGGCATCTCGACGAACGTGATGGCGACTAAGATCAAGGGCTGGCTGGCGTAACGCCCGCATGCCGCGCGGTTCGATGAGCCGCGCGGCGCTGCTTTATTTTCTGACGCGTCCGCCCTTCTTCGCGGCCGCCGCACGGGGCGCGTCCTTCGCGGCGGTCACGACCGGACCGCTCAGCTCTTCCATCCACGAAAGCGCATCGATGTAGGCTAGGAATTGCTGAAGATATTCCGGCGAAACCTCGCGCATCAGCGAAAGCGACCGATGCACGAGACTGCTCGAATTGAGCGGCCCGGCGTTCTTCGGGACTTGCGCAAACGAATCGCGCAATTGTTTCTCCGCGCTGACTTTCGACCACACCGCGCGAAAGTACTCGAGCAGTTCCGCATGTGTTGCTTCATGCACCGATGAAGCCTTCGCGATATCTTCGACGAGCATGGCGAGCGGACCGCGCGCGCTTTTTTCCACGACGCGCTTCGATGCGGCAAGCTCGATATCGCGCTCGTACGCATCGAGCAATTGCGCGAGACGTTCGTCGAGCATGCGGCGCGCTTCGCCGTCGTAAGCGGACGTGCGCTTTTCCAGCCCATCGATCAGATGGAAACTCACTGGATTCGCGCGGTCGTCGCCATTCGCACGCCATGCGTCGAGCCTCGCGCGAGCGCGCGCCGCGTCAGTCATGCGCCTTCACCGCACCATTGGTCGGACGGGGCACGGCGGAAATCTCGACGCGGCGATTTTTCGCCCGCCCGACTTCATCGGCGTTGGAGCTGACCGGCTGCTCCGAGCCGAACGCCGCAGCGAACACCGACTTCGACGGCACGCCCGCGTCGATCAGCGCGCGCGTCACGGTCAGCGCGCGTTTCGCCGACAGCTCCCAGTTGTCCGCGAAGCGCCGATTGCCTTCGTGGACCTGCTGATCGTCGGCGAAGCCGCTGACCATCAGGATTTCCTCATGCGCGTCGAGATACGTGGAAAGCGGGCCGGCGAGACTCTTCAGCACATCGCGCCCTTGCGGCTGCAACTGGTCCGAGTTGAGCGAGAAGAGCACGTTGCCGCTGATGCCGATGCGCCCGTTCACGAGCGTCACGCGCCCCGATGCGAGCGGCCCAGCCAGTGCCTGCTCCAGCGTCTTGCGGCGCTGCGTTTCCATTTGCCGGTGCTTCACTTCTTCGTCGAGCTTGTTTTCGAGCTGCAACTGCACCCCGATCACGCCGACGAGTATCAGCACGAACGCGCCGAGCAACACCGACATAAGATCGGCGAACGCGGCCCAGATCGGCGCGGCGTGCTCCGTGCCGCCGTCGATTTCCTCGTTCATGCCGCTCTGGCTCCGGCCACGCGCTGACCCGCGATATGCTGCAGGTCCTCGACGATCTGCTTCTGCGACAGCATGCTCAGATCGATCACTTCCTTCGCCTGCGCGACGTAATACGCGAGCTGCTCATCGCTGCGGGCAAGCGACTTGTCGAGCGCGCTTTCGATGCGTTCCAGATGCGCGACGAGCTTGTCGTTCGACTCGCCGAACATCAGCACGGCCGCGCCGAACGCATCCGACAGGCTCGCCACTTCGACGGCGCTGGTCGTGACCTGCGCGGCCATCGCGCCGAGTTTGCCCGCTTCGCTTTCGACCGTGCCGGTGAACTGCGCGCCGACGCGTTCGAGCAGCGTCGCGGAGGTGTCGACGAGTGCGTCGATCGCGGCGCGCTGTTCGTTCGATGCGAGATTGACCGCATCCAGAAGGGTTTCCACCGTCGCGAGCAGACGGCTTCGTTCGTCGAGCATCGCGGTATCGCGGACCATGGAATCGCTGAGCTTCTGACGCATTTCCGCGACGACTTCGGCCGCCGCCTTGGGCGCTTCGGACGCGGCCTGCACCAGTTGCCCGATCTCCGCGATGGTCGCACCCGCGTGCGCCCGGGCTTCAGCCGACATCTCGCTTGCCGTGTGCGCGAGGGCGTCGCAGATTTCCTTCTGACGGCTCGCGGCCACTTCGCTTGTGGTCTGCAATTGTTCACGCAAGGACGCCGCCATCGCGTCGAGCGTTTCGCTCCATGCCGCGAGGCGTGCTTCGCCGCGTTCGGCCAGTTCGACGCGCAAGTCCGCATGGGAGCGGTCCACAGCCTGCACGAGCGATGCCGCATGCTGCTCGAAACTCGCGGCGGCCACACTCAGTGCGTTCTGGTTTCGTTCCGCCGCCTGCTCGTTCGCGCGCGCATGCTGCGCGAGCGCTTCGTTCCACGCTTGCGACAGCTTGCCCGTCGCGGCTTCAAGACGTGCGGCGACGCCATCGACGAGATTCGACGAGCGCGTGTCGAACGTCTGCGCGAAGCGATCCATCGACGCATCCATGCGCGCGACGAGCGCATCGCTCGATTGCGCATGCTTCGTCACCGACGACTCCACACCAGTCGACACGCGATCCATCTGCGCCGACACGCCTTCGACGAGATGCAGCGAGCGCTGCTCGAAGGTTTCGGCAAAGCGCACCAGCGACGCATCCATGCGCGCGACGAGCGCATCGCTCGATTGCGCATGCTGCGCGACCGACGACTCCACACCAGTCGACACGCGGTCCATCTGCGCCGACACGCCTTCGACGAGATGCAGCGAGCGCTGCTCGAACGTTTCGGCAAAGCGCGCCAGCGATGCATCCATGCGCGCGACAAGGGCATCGCTCGATTGCGAATGCTTCGCCACCGACGACTCCACACCATTCGACACGCGATCCATCTGCGCCGACACGCCTTCGACGAGATGCGTCGCGCGTTGCTCGAAGCTTTGCGCGAACCGATCCAGCGACACGCCCATTTCGCCGACGAGTGCCGCATTCGACCGGCCGTGCTGCGCAAGCGACTCGCCCCAGATTTCAGCGACCTTCGCGGACGTCGCCTCGAAGCCGCTCGACAATCCTTCGAGCTGACGCGCGACCGCCTGCTCCACGCCGCCATGCAGCGCGCTCGCTTCGCGCGCGATGCCGTCCATGGTCGTCTGCATGATCGGCTGCAGCGCGGCGCTCGCGGCACGCGCGCTGTCGGCCACACTCTGCTTCAGCGACAGTTCGACCGATGTAGCCAGCCGCCGATAGGCAGTCTCCGTCTTCGCATGAAACGCCTCCTGATTCGCGATCTGCGTCTCGTTTGCCGCCGCGCTTTGCTGCTCGATTGCGAGCATCATCGATTGAAGGCGGTCGACGAGCTTCGGCATCACCTCTGTCTGCGATTGCAGCAGCTTGAACGTTTCCTCACGCTGATGCGCCTGCGTGAACACGCGCAGCGTCGTCGCGATCTTCGCGTCGAGTTGCTGCGTGACATGCAGCCGTTCGCGGCGGCACAGCGCGGACAGGAGTCCGAGCATCGCGGATGTCGCGACGCCCGCGATCGATGTGCCGAACGCGAAGCCAAGTCCCGTGACGGGCGCCGCCAGCGATGCGCGAATCGCCGTCAGGTCCGACGCGCTCTGCAACGCGGTGCCGGTGCCGCGCAGGGTCGCGACCATGCCGAGCAGCGTGCCGAGCATGCCGAGCAGCACGAGAAGCCCGACGAGATAAGGCGCGAGCGCGGGCCCGGGCAACGCGGCCCGTTCACCTTCAACGCGCAGGCGCACCGCATTGCGCAGGCTCGGATGCAGGGTATCGAGCCACGATGCGAGACTGCGCGGCGCGGTCGCGAGTTGCGTGACGGCCTGCTGCAGCGTCTCGGTGATCTGCTGATAGCGCCGCAGTTCGGCGGCTCCCGCGAGATAGCATCCGGCGATCACGAGCGTGACCGCGAACGCGAGCGCATTCGAGGCCACGTAGGCGATGCCAATGCCGCACACCGCAGCGAGGCCAATCGCGAAGACAACAATGTTCAGAAGATTTCGGGGCATAGCGAGCAAGTTAGCGGAGGCGAAGAGCCGCGAGCAAGCCTTCGATCGGTTGAAAACGGACGTCCAGTTCGGCGAGCAGCACGCTTTGCTGGTCGCGGCGGAACACGTCGAGCCACGCGTTCGGCGCAGGCGTTTCTGATGTCGCGTGCGCGCTGCGCAGGCGCTCGAAATGCTTGCCGAGCAAAACGGGCACGTTGGCCAGCAGGCTGCGCTCGCGCGCGCTCAACGCCTGCTCCATGACGGCGTCGACCACGGCGAGGCGCGCCATGTCGGGCGACGTCGCGGCGAGCGTCGCGCGCAGGCGGCCACGCAGCGCGCCGATGTCGGCGTCCATCGCCTGTTGCAGGGACAGATAGCGCTGACGAAAGTCCGCGTAATCGGCAGGCGCTTCATCCGCGAGCGGCTGCGCGGGCGCGCGATGTCTGCGGCGCGCCGCCGCTTCCTCGCGCGCGAATGCGCCACCGAGCGACGCACGCACGCGCGCGCACTCCTTCTCCATGTGTTCCATGCTGCGTCCGGCGGATCGCGCGCCGGAGACGGCGGGCGGATCGGAGGCGAGCGCGGTGGACAGCGCGATCGCGTCGGTCCAGCCGAGCCATTGGCTCAGCCGGTCCGCGAGCGACGGAGCGGGTTCGAAAACGTCGAGATCGGCAAACTGCGCCAGCAGGCGCACGAGCGCCGGGCCGCTGAATGCCGTGCGCTTGGGGCCTTGCACGATGTCAGGGGAGGCAAAAGCTCGCTATTTTACCTGTGCTGGCGAGAGCGTCGCCCCGTTTCATGACAGCGCCGTGAAAATCACGCCTCCTGGCCGAGTCAGGGCGCTTTCGCCGGCATGAATGCGAACGGCGGCGTCGCCACGAAGCTTCCGGACACTTCGCCCGAATAAACCTGCCCTGAATCGATGGTCAGCTTCATCACCGGCGCGCCCGGATTCAGGTTCAGCTTCTTCATCGACACCCAGAACGTGTCGGGCCGCGTGGCGGAGTCGAAGTAGTAGTTCAGGTTCTGCTGGTCGGACACCGTGCGCCATATCGTCGAAGAAAGATTCGGCTGCTCGGGCGTGCTGATCCCGAGCGGCACGCTCACCGATCGCATCAGGCTCATCACGCTCGCCACCGCCTGAAATGGATACGACTGCTGCGGCACGCCCGCCATGTAGTTCGGATCGGCCTTTTTCGGAATGGCGTCGAGCAGAAAGGACGTGCGCACGAAGCGATCCGCCGCGCGATTCGTGCCTGGCAAAAAGCCCGAGCCGCCGACGCTCCTCCAGTAGGTATCGATCGCAAGCTGGTCGTCGTAGACGGGCGAGTTGGTCATCACCTTGTACTTCTTGCTCTGATGGATGATGAGCTTGCCGTTGAGATACTCGAAGATGGCCGAATCGCCCCGCGCATCGGAAAGCGAAAGATGAATGGTGAGCGGCTTGCCGTTGGGCAGCGGCGGCGCGATGATCTGGAACGGCTCGCGCGACAGCACGTAGACCGCTTGCCCGACGGTCGCGAAGTTGTCGAGCGCGTATTGCGCCCACAGGCTGATGGACATCGGATCGCGCTTCGGGTCGGGCTTCCCGTAATCGGTTTCGGCCAGATACAGCGCGTTGGCGACGAGCCCGCGTTCGTTCATGCCGTCCACGGTGCCGATCTCGTAGCCCGACACCACCACGCTCCCATACTTCGACTTCCATTTGATCGAACGCGGTCCCGCGTTGCCGTCGCGCTCGATGCCCGCCGGCATCACCCAAAGGTTCGAGCGCATGTCCTCGGACCAGTCCATCGTGCGGCCCGTGATGACGAGTCCCTTGTCGCCGACGTACAGCGCGCGCGTGCAAGCCAGCGCCAGCGACGTGGAAAGCAGGGCGAGCGCGACGAGGCACGCGAGCCTCCGGGTAAAGCGATTCATGGCCGTAATCCTTTCTTGTCGATGATCGAGATCCTGCCTCATCCTTCGTTGAGCGGCGGCAACGCGGGCTTTCTCGCATGACGCGAGCGCTTCGAGGGCATCAGACGATGAAGCTTCACGCGCATCCGGGCGTCGTCGGCCTGGGGCTTTTGATAATGAGCCTCGACGCCCCTCGCGAGTTCCTGCAATGCGGGTTCTTCCTCGTGTGCGAGGTCGTCGAGCTTCGCAGGATGCGCGATATGCGGATTCGTGTCCATCCACCGATACAGCGCCGGCGCCACGCGCTGCATGAGGCCCGAGTCGGCCGCGCGGCGCAATGCGCGCCACGCGGCGAACTCGCCTTCCGCCCGGCGCTTTCGTTCCGCGCGCCACCAGCGCGACAGGCGTTCGAGCCATCTGCGCAGGCGCGGATAGCACCAGACGCCGGCCACGATTGCAAGCAACGCGATGCACGCAATCACCATGTCACGCGCGTTCAGGAAGATGACCGTATGACGCGCGGCGCCGGCGAGCGCATCGGCGGGAATTTCCCACAGCGGCTTTTCGTGCGCCGCGCGCGCGATGAAACGCACGGCGGGCAGATGAACGGTTTCGCGCCGCTGCGTCGTCGTGTTCCACCATTCGATATCGATCGGCGGCAACTCGTAATGGCCGCGCCGGTTCACGACATACGTGACCGTATCCGTGCGCTCGCCCGCGACGAGACCGGTCCGGTCGCTTGCGATATTGCGCGTCGCGGGCTGCTTCGGCGTGCGGCGCAAGCCCTCGATATCGTCGAACCGAACCGGCGCGATCAGCATCGATTCGGTCGCCTCGGCGCGCTGCGTGACCATGCGCGTGATCGTGCCGCCCACTTCGAGCTTGCCGTCCTGCGGCTCGATGCGCTGCGTCGCCGTGAGATTCGGCGCGGGGAAAAACGACGTCATGCCTTCCGCACCGGGCGGCAATGTGGCGAGGAATTTTAGCGCCGGCGTCTGTTGCGCGACGGGCGTATCCATTCCGCCGGGATGCAGCGTGATCGTGAACGCGGGCACGTCGAACGAACCCGAGGTGCGCGGCACGATCCGATACGCGCGGCTCACGCCGAACCAGCGCACGCCGTCGATCGTCTCGTTCATGTTCTGCGCGCTGTCGTCGGGTAATGTGACGAAGGCATCGCGGATTTCGAAGAGCGGCCAGTCGGGCGCGGCGGTGAACCAGGTCGTGGTGAGCGCATCGACCACGAGCATCACCGCGCTGCCCGCGACCACCGGACCCGAAGGTTCGAGATGCGCGCGCAGCATCGTGCGCGGCGCGTCGTCGGCCCATGCGATCGCGCATGCGAGCCACAGACACAGCATCGAGAGAAGGCGGCGCATCATCATGGCGCGCCTTCCGCTTCCTGGGCGAAGCGCTGATGCAGGAAAGCCGCCGGCGACGTGTTCAGGTTGCGCATCCACGCGTCTTCCGACGGACGCTGTCCTTGCACGAGCACCTGCTTGCCTTCCTTGCCCTTCTTCTTTTCGATGTCGATCTGATCGGGCTTGAGCGTCGTCGATTCGTCGCCTTCGTTTTCGTCCTTGATGAGCTTCCGCGCGAGATCGCGATTGGCGAGCGCATCGGTGAAATTTGCGCGGCGCGCGATGGCGTTGTCGTAAGCCTTCACCGCGCCCTCGTAATCCTTCAAGTGCGCGAGCGTGTTGCCGATGTAGAAATACGCATCCGCCGTATCCAGACGCGAGAAGGTTTCGAGCGCATCCGCATAGTCGCCCGCGAGATATTGCGCGCGGCCTTTCCACATCGGATCGTCGAAGCGTTGCGCGGCACGCTTGTAATCGCCGTGTTCGAAGCTGAAGCGTCCCTGCTGATCGTGCGTCGCGAACAGGTCGAGCCATTCGAACGACGCCGCATGCGCTTCCTTCGGCGTGCCGCTGGCTGCAAGCGCAATGATCAGGACAGGCAGCCATTTGACCGTCCAGCCGCGCCTGAAGCAATACAACGCGATCAGCAGAATCGGCAGGATCAGCCAGTAGCCCGTCTCCTTCCAGCGCGGCACGACCTTCGATTCCTGCTCCGCTTCGAGATAGACCTGCGCGCGATGCCGCACCCATTCGATATCGTCGTCATCGGCGCGCATGCTCGCGAGCGGTATCGATGCGGCTCGCGTGATCTTCTGAATCGCGGCGGCGTCGAAGGTGCCGGTGAGCGGATGGCCCGCATCGTCCATCGCGAGTTCGCCGTTCGGCTTGCGTATCGGCCCGCCGTTCTCCGTGCCCACCGCGAGCCAAAGCAACTGATGCTTCGACGCCTTCGCCACGCGCAGGAACTCATCGGCATGGCTTTCGTCGAAGCCGTCGCTCACGAAGACGATCGTCCCCGCCGCTTCATCCTTCTCCAGCATGCGCTCCGCGATCTCGAGACCCGCGGCCGCGTTCTTGCCGTCGCGCGGCATCAGTTCGGGCGCGAGCGCGGGCACGTAGAGATCGAGCATGGCCGGGTCTTCGGTCGGCGGCACGACCAGATGCGCGCTCGCCGCGAACACGACGAGCCCGGTGCGCGCGCCCTTGCGCGCCGCCGCGAGATCGAGCACCTTCTGCTTCGCGCGCTCGATGCGCGTCGGCGCGATATCGGCGGCATCCATCGAACGCGCGAGCTCCAGCACCACGACGAGCGGCGCCTTGTCCTGATCGAACGGCGGGCGTTCCTGCTGCCACGTCGGGCCCGCGATTGCGATGGCGCCGAGCGCGATCAGCGCGGCCAGCGTATGCACCGGCTGCACGCCGCGACGCGCGCCGTCGCCGACGATCAGATGCTCCAGCAAGCGCGGCGCGATGAGATTGCGCCAGCGCGCGCGCACGTCGTTGCGACGCAGCCAGACGAAGGGCAGCAGCACGGCGGGAATCAGCAGCAGCAGCCACAGCGGTCGCAAAAAGTGAAACGCCGTGAGGTCGATGGCCATGTCAGGCCTCCGCCTCTTCAGTGGTCGCGCGACGCGGCGCGCGCAGCCACGCGACGAGTAACGCGAGCACGTGATAGAGCGTCAGCAGCGAGACCGCGAGCGCGAGCGGCGCCCAATAGAACTCGCGCTGCGGCCGATAGACTTCGCGCTTGACCTTCTCGGGCGTCATCTTGTCGATCTGCGCATACACAGACGCGAGATCCTCTTCACGCCCGAGCGCATGAAACGCACTGCCGCCCGTTATTGTCGCGATGCGCGCGAGCGCGTCGAGGTCGACCTTGTCCTCGCCTTGCGTGCCCGGATCGCCGATACCGATCGTATGCACGACGATGCCATGCCGTTTCGCGATACGCGCCGCCTGCTCCGGAGGAATCGCGCTCGCGGTGTCGTTGCCGTCGGTTAGCAGCACGAGCACTTTTTCCTGCGCGGGCGTGTTCTGCATCAGCTTGACCGCGAGACCGATCGCGTCACCAATGGCCGTGCGCGGTCCCGCCATGCCGATGCGCATCGCGTCGAGCAACATCTGCACGCTGTCGTGATCGAGCGTGAGCGGCGCTTGCGGATAGGCGGCATCGCCGAACACGACGAGACCGATACGATCGGCCTTGCGTTTCGCGATGAAGTCCGCGACCACGCGCTTCACCGCGCTCAGACGATCCAGGCGTTCGCCGCTCGCACTGTCGATGAAATCACGTTCGCTCATCGATTGCGACAGGTCGATCGCAAGCAGGAGATCGCGTGCGGGCATGTCGCGCGTGACAGGCGCTTCGACGAACACCGGACGCGCCGCCGCGATCAGCAGCAGCACCCACAGCAAGGGCATCAGCAGGCGTTGCAGCCAGTTGCTGCGCAGACGCACGCCGCCGGGCGCGGGCTTCTCGCCGGCGGCGTCGGCCATTTCCTGAAAGAACGGCATGCGCACCGCGGACGCCGTCGTGCGATACGCAGGCACGAGCCACCACACGAGCGCGGGCAGCGGCAACAGCGCGAACATCCACGGGAATTCAAGCTTCCACATGATGATGCGCGATCCAGTCGCGTGCGGCTTGCGCGAGATGCTTCGCCTGATCCGGCGTCACGTCGCCCAGGCGTTCGGCGGGAGCGTAGCTCGCCATGCAGAGCAGCGCCCCGCATTCATCGTCGAAGGATGCGCGGGTCTTGCGCAGGTAGGCGAGCCACGATGCACCGCTCAGCGCGGCCACTCGTTCTCGCGATGCGGTCGCGAGCGCCGTGCGCTTGATGAGCGGCGCGATCTCGGCAAGCGCGGTCGCGCGCGTGGCTGCATCGTCGAGCTTCGCTTCGATGCGCGTCAGTTCCGCCAGCGCCTCGCGACGATAGCGCGCCTTCTCGTGACGTCGCCACGCGCGCCACGCAAGGAACAACGCGATCAGCACGAGCAACAACGCGACGAGCAACCAGCCGATGGTCTTCGGCGCATACGAAACCGGCGCGGGTAAAGGCAATTCGCGCAACGATTGCAACGCGGCGGGTGTATCGCGGGGAACGAGAGGATCGCTCATATGCCGCTTCCCGGTGCATGGCGCGGCCGCTCGCCGAAGAGCCTGCGCACCTGATCCGTGACAGGCTCGGCCGTCGACAACGCCATCAGCGGCACACCGCTCGCGCGCAGCAACTCGGCGATGCCGGCGGCGCGTCCCTTGAACAGACTCGCGAGCGGTTCGCGCACGCGCTCATGCTCGATGCGCAATTCGACCTGCAAGCGCCCTTCGCTCACGACCAGCGCGCGATGTTCCGGCATGCGCTGCCACATCGGATCGAAGACGAGCGCGGCGATCACGTCGTTGTGCGCCGCGAGCTGGCGCAAGAGCTGCCGCGTGCGTTCATCGGCGCCCGCGAAATCGCTCACGATGCACACGAGAAAATCGTGCCCCGCGATCTGCAGCACGCCTTCCAGCGCGGCATTCAGTTGCGCGTAGTTCGTGCGCGCGGGACTCTCGGCGGCGAGCGCGCGATTCATGCGGCCGATCGCACCGAACAACATGTCGATGCGGCTGCGGCTGCGCAAAGGCCGCACGCGCACGATGTCGTCGTCGCCGAAGACCACGCCGCCGACGCGATCGCCCGCGGCGAAGGCCATCCACACGGCGAGGGCGGCGGCTTCGGCGGCGACCACCGACTTGAACGCGCGGCTTGATCCGAAGAACATGTTCATGCGCTGATCGACCACCACCAGCAGAGGCCGGTCGCGCTCCTCCGTGTACACGCGTACATGCGGCTTGCCGGTGCGCAATGTCACGCGCCAATCCAGATGACGGATATCGTCGCCCGGCAGATAGCCGCGCAGCTCCTCGAAGTTGAGACCGCGCCCGCGCATGCGCGACGCGTGCCGGCCCGACAGAATGCTCGACACCGGTGCGGGCTTGAGAAAGCTCAACCCGCGCGCACGATATTCGAGCCGCGCGAGATGCGCGGCATCGACATACACGCTTCCGATCGAGTCCTCTGCGCTTGCCGCCATTGAAGCGATCCTCCGGAGTTAAGCCGGCACGGCCACCTTTTCGACGAGCCGGTCGATCACCTGGTCGGCGCTCACGTTGTCCGCGTTCGCGTCATACGACAGCATCAGACGATGGCGCAGCACCGGATGAATCACCGCGCGCACATCGTCGGGCGTGACGAAGTCGCGTTCGTCGAGCCAGGCATGCACGCGGCTCGCACGATCGAGCCCGATCGCGCCGCGCGGGCTCGCGCCCACTTCGATCCACTTGCCGAGATCGGCATCGAGGATTTCGCCATGACGCGTCGCATTGACGATCGACACGATGTATTCGTCGATGGCGGGCGCAACCGACACGCGCCGCGCCGCCTCGCGCACCGCGAATATCTCTTCCTGCGAGAGCGTTTCGAAGCTCGCCTTCTCGCCTTCGTTCTCGCGCCGCAACAGACGCAGCATCTCGCACTCGCTTTGCGGCGACGGATAGGTGATCAGCACCTTCAACAGAAAGCGGTCCATCTGCGCTTCCGGCAGCGGATACGTGCCTTCCTGCTCGATCGGATTCTGCGTCGCCATGACGAGAAAGAGATCGGGCATTGCATGCGTCTTGCCCGCGACCGAGATCTGCCGCTCTTCCATGGCTTCGAGCAATGCCGATTGCACTTTCGCGGGCGCGCGATTGATTTCGTCCGCGAGAATCAGATTGCCGAAGATCGGGCCGGGCTGAAACGTGAGCGTGCGCTCCGTGCCGGATTGCAGCAGCGTTTCGCCGCCGGTGATGTCGGACGGGAGCAGATCGGGTGTGAACTGAATGCGCTTCATGGTTGCCGCGAGGCGCGCCGCGATGGCCTTCACCGTGCGCGTCTTCGCAAGACCCGGCAGGCTTTCGAGCAGCACGTGGCCGTCGGCGAGCAGCGCGATCAGGATTTGCCGCACGACCGCCTCCTGTCCCACGACCGCCTCACCGATGCTTGCCTCGAATCGCCGGATGGTATCGCGCATGACTGGCTCGCCCTCTCGTTCGTCCTGGTGTACCGCTCGCTCCACCACGTTAAGCGCCCGCGTGAGCGACAAGTTACTGGAGCGTGGCTCTTTCGTCAAAGCGTCGGATTGGTTCATTTAGCGAAACGGCGGACATGATATACAGCGCGTTTCGCGCTTGTATCAATACCTCGGGTGCATTCGATAAAGCGCTTAAAAAAAGATTGAATTCGAATAACCCTTCGTATATTGATGACACCGGATGCGCTCGAGGCGCCTGCGGAGCACGCAAATGTCGAAGGGATCGACGGGTCAGGAGAAGCCGACGCACGAACCAGGCGCGACGCCTGGCTCGCGCATGCGCCGTGTCGCGCTATGGGGAACGTTGCTTCTGCTGTGCCCCGCGCTCGTCGGCTACGGGGTGAGCCGCGCGATGAGCGCGCATGACAAGCCTGAGATTCGCATCGTGCTGGGCGACGGCACGCAGGGTCCGAAGGGCATGGCCTGGGTGCCCGGCGGCGAATTCCTGATGGGAAGCGACAGCAAGCTCGCGCAGGCGAACGAGCGCCCCGCGCACAAGGTGCGCGTGCACGGCTTCTGGATGGACGAGCATCACGTGACGAACGCGGAGTTCCGAGCGTTCGTCGCGGCGACGGGCTATGTCACCACCGCCGAGAAGAAACCCGACTGGGACACGTTGCGCGTGCAGTTGCCGCCCGGCACGCCGCGCCCGCCCGACAGCAAGCTCGTGCCGGGCGCGATGGTGTTCACCGGCACGAAGGAGCAAGTGTCGCTGCAGGACTACTCGCGCTGGTGGCGCTTCGTGCCCGGCGCGGACTGGCGTCATCCGACGGGACCTGCGAGCAATATCGACGGCCGCGACGATCACCCCGTCGTGCAAGTGTCGTATGAAGATGCCGAGGCCTACGCGAAGTGGGCCGGCAAGCGCCTGCCGACCGAAGCCGAATGGGAGTTCGCCGCGCGCGGCGGCCTCGATCAGGCTACTTACGCATGGGGCGATCAGTTCACGCCGGACGGCAAGCAGATGGCGAACGTCTGGCAAGGGCAACAGCCGCAGCCCTTTCCCGTGCTCAACGCGAAAGCGGGCGGCGCGGCGGGAACGAGTCCGGTGGGCAGCTTTCCGGCCAACGGCTACGGCCTCTCCGACATGACCGGCAATGCCTGGCAATGGGTCGCGGACTGGTATCGCGCGGATCAGTTCCGGCGCGAGGCGTCCATCGGCGGCGTGGTGAACGAGCCCGCCGGCCCCGCGGAATCCTGGGACCCGGCCGACCCCGGCGTGCCCGTGCAGGCGCCCAAGCGCGTGACCCGCGGCGGCTCGTTCCTGTGCAACGAAAGCTATTGCCTGAGTTATCGCCCGAGCGCGCGGCGCGGCACCGATCCGTACAACAGCATGTCACATCTGGGATTTCGCCTCGTGATGGACAAGGACGTGTGGGATCGGACGCATGCTCGCTCATCGATCGATACGGCAGCGCGCTGAGCGTCTGCTCGCGCTCGCGGCGACGCTGCTCGCCGCGCTCGTCATCGCCGGATGCGCGAATCCGGGCGATAGCGCGAGCGCATCCAGCCCGCAGGCGCAGCCCGCCGCGACCGCGGTGCTGCCCTCGTGGCGCGACGGCATCGCGCGCGAGACCATCATCCATTTCGTCGACGACGTGACGCGACAGGGTTCGCCGTCCTATGTGCCGCCCGACGAGCGCATTGCGGTGTTCGACAACGACGGCACCTTGTGGAGCGAGCAACCGCTGTACTTCCAGTTCGTATTCATGCTGGACCAGGTGAAGGCCGCCGCACCGAAGCATCCCGAGTGGCGCAACAACCCGGCGTTCCGCGCGCTCGCCGCCCACGATCAGGCGGCGCTCGCGGGACAGCAGAAGGAAGTGATGAAGCTGATCGCGGTGGCCAACAGCGGCATGAGCGTCGATGAATACGACAGCACGATTCGCGCATGGCTTGGGCGCGCGAAGCATCCGAAGTTTCGGCGGCCCTATACGGAGCTCGTCTATCAACCGCAACTGGAACTGCTCGCCTATCTGCGCGCGAACGGCTTCAAGACGTACATCGTGTCCGGCGGAACGGTCGAATTCATGCGCGTATTCGCCCAGCGCGTCTACGGCATTCCGCCCGAGCAGGTTATCGGGTCGAGTCAGCGCGTGAAGTATGAGATGCGCGACGGCAAGCCTGTGCTCGTGCGCGAACCGAAGCTCGATTTCGTCGATGACGGGCCGGGCAAGCCCGTCGGCATCTATCGCAATATCGGGCGCAGGCCGGTGCTCGCGTTCGGCAACTCGGACGGCGATCTGCAGATGTTGCAGTACACGGCGGCGCAAACCGGTCCGCATCTCGCGCTGCTCGTGCATCACGACGACGCGGCGCGCGAATTCGCCTACGACCGGCAATCGAAGGTCGGCAAGCTGGATAAGGCATGGGACGAGGCGCGCGCGAAAGGCTGGACCGTCGTGAGCATGAAGGACGACTGGAACGTGATCTATCCGCCGGGCGCGGGGCAATGATGACGATGTCTCTTGGGGGCAATGCGGTGTGCATCGCGAATGGAGAGCAACAATGACAAAGCCGAATCTTCGACGCGTCCGGTATCTGACCGGCGCCCTCGCCGCCATCGCGGCCGTCTGTGTCCTGATCGTCCCGCCGATGATCTCGACCGCGCAGACGCAGAACAACGCGAAGCCCGCCGCGCCCGCGAAACCGGCCGCGCAGAACAACGCGGCGCCCGC
The DNA here is from genome assembly GCF_001544875.2 of Caballeronia hypogeia. GTDB lineage: Bacteria > Pseudomonadota > Gammaproteobacteria > Burkholderiales > Burkholderiaceae > Caballeronia > Caballeronia hypogeia. The sequence continues at coordinate 261,455 of NZ_FCOA02000002.1, read as the reverse complement.
GAATCAGCAGAATCAGAACTCGAAGAAGCCGAACATTCTCGTGATCTTCGGCGACGATATCGGCCAGACGAACATCAGCGCGTATAGCCGCGGCGTCGTGGGCTACGAGACGCCGAACATCGACCGTATCGCGAACGAAGGCATGATCTTCACGGACTACTATGCGGAGAATAGCTGCACGGCGGGCCGCTCGACCTTCATCACGGGCGAAGTGACGCTGCGCACGGGCTTGTCGAAGGTCGGCATTCCGGGCTCGAATGTGGGCCTTCAGGCGGCGAACGTCACGATCGCGCAGGCGCTGAAGCCACTTGGCTACGCAACCGGCCAGTTCGGCAAGAATCACCTGGGCGACCGCAACGAGTTCCTGCCCACAGCACACGGCTTCGACGAATTCTTCGGCAACCTTTACCACCTGAACGCGGAAGAGGAGCCGGAGCGCCCGTACTATCCGAAGAACGACAAGGACTGGGTCAAGGCCAATGCGCCGCGCGGCGTGATTCATTCTTTCGCGGACGGCAAGATCCAGGACACCGGCCCGCTCACGACCAAGCGCATGGAGACGATCGACGACGAAACGACGCAGGCGGCGATCGACTTCATCCAGAAGCAGGCGAAGGCGGACAAGCCCTTCTTCGTGTGGATGAACACCACCCGCATGCACCTGTTCACGCATGTCCGTCCATCGATGCAGGGGCAGAGCGGCATGCCCGGCAACGAGTATGCGGACGGCATGATCGAACACGACGGCGACGTCGGCAAGCTGCTCAAGACGCTCGACGATCTGAAGCTGACCGACAACACGATCGTCGTCTACACGACCGACAACGGCCCGAACCAGTTCTCGTGGCCCGACGCCGCCACGACTCCGTTCAGAAGCGAGAAGGACACCAACTGGGAAGGCGCGTTCCGCGTGCCCGCCATGGTCCGATGGCCGGGACACATCAAGCCGAACTCGGTATCGAGACAGATGATGTCGGGCCTCGACTGGTTCCCCACGCTGCTCGCGGCCGCGGGCGACACGACCATCTCCGACCGCCTGCTCAAGGGCGCGGCGATAGGCGGCAAGAACTTCAAGGTGCATCTCGACGGCTATAACTTCCTGCCGTACCTGACCGGCCAGGCGAAGGAAGGGCCGCGTCACGAGTTCTTCTACTTCAACGACGACGGCCTGCTCGTCGCGATGCGCCAGGACAACTGGAAGATCGTCTTCTGCGAGCAGCGCGAGCCGGGCGGCTTCCAGGTGTGGGCCAACCCGTTCACGTGCCTGCGCGTGCCGAAGATATTCAATCTGCGCATGGACCCGTACGAACGCGCGGACGTGGTGTCCGACCAGTACTACGACTGGACCACGAAGAACGTCTATCTCGCGCAATACGCGGTATCGAAAGTCGCGCCGTTCCTCGCGTCGTTCAAGCAATATCCGCCGAGCCAGCGACCGTCGAGCTTCAGCATCGACCAGATGACCGACGCGCTGATGAAGAGCCTGAGCGGCACGGGCAAGTAAGCATCGCATTGGTTCGACGACCACGCCCGCTGCATCGAAAGACGCAGCGGGTGTTCTTGCATAAAGGATTTTGCATTCACGATGAGCCATCTCAGCGCCGACCATCCGAAATCGACCCGGCCCGACGCCGCCCGCAAGACGCGCCGCGCGCATTCGCATGACACGCCGGTCGCGCAGAGAACCGCCGTGCCCGCGCTGCTGCTGTTCGTCTCGGGGATGGCCGCGCTCATCTATCAGGTGCTCTGGGTGAAGCAGCTCACGCTCGTCGTGGGCATCGAGGTGCAGGCGGTGACGATCGCGATCAGCGCGTTCTTCGCGGGCCTCGCGCTCGGCGGATGGCGCGTGGGGAAACTCGCCGACCGCGTTGCGCGGCCCATGCTGCTGTATGCCGCGCTGGAGGTCGCGGCGCTGTTGCTCGGCGTCGGCGCGACGCAGGCGCTCGCGCACAGCGCGGGGTGGTTCGCGAAGCTGCAGGCGAGCGTCGGGCCGCTCGCGTGGGCGCTGCCCTTCACGCTCGTCGGGCTGCCGGCCATCGCGATGGGGGGCACCGTGCCCGTGCTCACGCGCGCGCTCGCGCCATCGCGGCAAGGCGTCGGCGGCGCGGGCGGACGGCTCTACGCGGCCAACACCGCGGGCGCGATCACGGGCGCGTTGCTGCCCGCCTTCGTGCTGATTCCCGCGCTCGGCGTGCAAGGCAGCGCGCTCGCGGCGGCCGCGCTGAACGCGCTCGCAGCGCTCGGTGCGGTGGCGCTTTCACGTGGCGTGCGGCCCGGTATCGGAGCCAGCGTCGCGCGTTCCGATGGATCGGCGGCGCCCGCCCAGGCACGCGTCGCGGTCGCGCTGTACGCGGTCGCGGGCGGCATCGCGCTCGGTTATGAAGTCGTCTGGTCGCAGGCCATCGCGCAGTTCATCAGCACGCGCAGCTTCGCGTTTTCCATCGTGCTCGCGACCTATCTTTTCGGGCTCGCGCTCGGCAGCGCCGTCGCGGCGCGCCATGTCGGGCGCGTGCGCGATCCGTGGAGCGTCTTCGGCGCGTTGATCGGCCTCGCGGGGCTGGCGGCGCTGGGCGGCGTCGCGGGCGCGGGCGACTGGCTCGCGGCCGCGCAGGCGCATGCGTCGGCGCTCGTGCTCGCCGCGACCGGCAATCTGCTTGCGTCGATGTGCGCGAGCTTCGCCGTCGCCGCCTGCGCGATCGTGCTCCTGCCGACTATTCTGCTCGGCGCCGCGTTTCCGTTCGCCTTGCGCATGGCGGCGCATGGAGACGACGGGCGCGGCGCAAGTGGAGCCAGCACCGGCGCGGACGTCGGCCGCGTGCTCGCGCTGAACACGGCGGGCGGCATCGCGGGCACGCTGTTCGCGGGATTCGAGCTCGTGCCCGCGCTCGGACTGATCCGGGCGCTCGGCGTGCTCGCGGTGGCGGCGGGGCTCATCGGCGTGTCGGCGGCGTTGAGCGGCGGCGGCGCGCGGCGCGCGGGCATCGCCACATGTGCGGTCATCGCAATGCTGTGCGCGGTCGTGGCCTTCGTCACGCCCGCTGATCGTCTCGGCACGTTGCTCGCCCATGCGCACGGCGGCGATCTCGCGTTCTACGAGGAAAGCGGGGGCGGCACGGTCGCGGTGCTCGAACAGGGCGACGGCGCTCGGCGCTTCCGCCGCCTCTACATACAAGGCGTGTCCAATTCGGGCGATGCGATGACCTCGCGCCGCTACATGCGCCTGCAAGCGCTCGCGCCGTTGATGATCCATACCGGAACGCCGCGCTCGGCGCTCGTGATCGGCCTCGGGACGGGCATCACCGGCGGCGCGCTGCTCACCTGGCCGACGCTTGAAAAGCGCGTCGTCGCGGAACTGTTGCCGGCGGTCGCGCGCGCGTCATCGCGTTTCGACGGCAATTACGGCATGAGCGCCGATCCGCGCATCGACCTGCGCATGGCCGATGGCAGGCGCGAGCTGCTCGCGCGCGACGAGCATTACGACCTCGTCACGCTGGAGCCGCCGCCGCCGTCCGCTGCGGGCGTCGTGAACCTGTACTCGACCGACTTCTACCGGCTCGCGGCCGCGCGTTTGAACGAAGGCGGCATCGTCGCGCAATGGCTGCCGCTCGCGACGCAAAACGAAGATCAGACGCGTTCGCTGATCCAGAGCTTTCTGCAGGTTTTTCCGCACGCCGCACTCTGGACCACGGAGTTCCACGAGATGATGCTGGTCGGCTCCATGCAGCCGATGCCGCTCGACGTGGCGCGTCTGCGCGCGCGTTTCGCGCAGCCGGAAGTCGCGCGCGCGTTGCGCGAAGTCGGCATCGCGTCACCGGAAGCGTTCGCCGCGACGTGGGTGGCGGACCGCTCGGCGCTGGCCTATTACGCCGAAGACGCACGTCCCGTCACCGACGACGATCCGCGCATCGAATATGCGCCGTGGGTGCGTCGCGGCGATTTCTCCGCGACGCTCGCGCACATGCTGGCGCTGCAAAGCGAGCCGCCGCTGACAGGCGCCGACGCCGCCTTCAAGGAAACGCTCGCCACCGAGCGTGGCATTTTGCATGCGTTCTACCGCGCGGGTCTGGATGCCTATCGCGGCGACCGCGATGCGTGGGCGCGGGACATCGGCATGGTGATGCAGGCGGATCGCGGAAATCCGTATTACCGCTGGGTGACGGGCGGTCTCTAAAACACCATCGTCGCCGTCGCCATGAAGGTCTTCGTGCTCTTGAGACGGTTGGTGCTGGTGACGGACGGCACCCAGCGCAGGCTCGCCGACAGCGGATGCTTGCCATCGACCTTGGTGTCGTAAGTGACGATGGGGCCGATGGTGAAATCGTGCCCGACGAAGCCGTCGAGGCGATCGGCGGTCGGGCCGGTATCGTTGCCGAGCTGCTGCACCGTGCCCATCACGACGCCCATGCCGAAACCGTTCGCGAACTTCTTCAGGCCCATCACGTCGAGCGTGAACAACGGGGCGTTCTGATAGTCCGTGGCGGAGTTGCGCGTGTAGAACTGGAAGCTCATCACCGCATCGAATTCGAGGCCGTACTTCGGCACCAGCTTCGTGTACGCGATCTGCGGCACGAAGGTCCAGTTGTTCAGGCTTGCGTTCGCGAGTGCGTTCACATCGTACTTGCCGGTCGGCGCCCAGATGTTGAAGGACAGCGCGATATGATCGGTCTCCGAAAAATGGTAGCCCGCCTCGATCGGCGTGAAGAGCATGTCATAGAGATTCGATACGCGATCGCTCGTGGTCCGGTTCAACTGACCGACCGCGAAGGTGCCCGTCACCTGCTCCCAGATGTACGGCAGCGTGATGCCCGACGCCAGCGACCAGCCGCCGTAGTTCCCCCACACTTTCAGAAGGCTCGCCAGTGTGAGCGACACTTCGCCGTTCAGCCCGAGCGAGGACTGGCCCGCGATCGGCACCTGACGATTGCCGCCGATCGAGCCATCCAGATAGACGGTCTCCAGGCTCGCGATCCACACCGGCTCGGTTGGCACGATGCCCACGCCCGACAGCACGCTCGTGCCCGCGACGGGACGCCCTAGCGCGCCCTCGGTCGCCTGCGCGCCGCCCGCGGCGAATGTCGACGCACACGCGAGCACGACCGCACGCACGCACCGTCTGGTCAGCGTTCCCATGCCTGGCACCTCCGCGAGCCCGAAGCCTGCAATCGATAGAACCGAAAACCGCTCCCAGCAATATTGGAATTCAGCGGCCTTGTAAAGCACGCGGGACGCAACAGCCGCCGATGTGACGCGATTTAACTACACGGTTAAAATTACCCACCAAATGCAGTCATCAAACGACTCGAGGAGATATTTCCGATGGCCGTTAAGGGACAGTGGATCGTCGCGACGGTGAGCTTCTGAACGCGGACTATGATGGCGATTCCCGAAAGCCGGATCATCGAGTCATGCAGCGGTAGGAAAGGGTCTTTCGAGCACAAAGGCATCCTGTGGGGCATGTATGTGCGCGAGGGTGCGCGCGGCACGGGGCTCTCGGCCGCGCTGCTCGATCGCGTGCTTGCGCATGCGCGCGGTGTGGTCGACGAAATCAAGCTCGAAGTGGCGCCCGACAATCTCGCAGCGCTCAGGCTGTATCGTGCAGCGGGCTTCGTCGAGTATGCGCGCGAGCCGCGAGCGTTGAAGATCGACGGCGTCTGTCACGATTCGCTCTTCATGACGCTTCAATTGGCGCGGAGCGTTTGAAGCAACATCTCGGCGTCGCGGCATGGCACGCGAACCAGGATGTCGAATTCATCGGTGACTTCCTCGATACAGCCCAGGCCAAGAAGAAACTTGTCGACGCGAATCAATTCGATGACGCCATCCGCGAGTATCAGACGATATACATCGCCGTATTCGTTCTTGATGCCCACGCGCATGTCGAACAGCGGCTCGGTCGCGTCCGAATGCATGGAGACGAACGCCGTGATTTGCGCGTCGAGTTTCGCTGTGGCTGTGCCTGCGATCAATTGGCTCCGCATAGTGTCTTCTTGGGTGCAGGTTGATGTCACGATGACGTGCGGCGTGCAGTATTGCACGCGTCATTTATCCATGAGCAAAATTTCAGATTTTTTAAGGACGCAGCGAAAGAAACGGCCTCTTTACTTCGTATGATCCTTCAGTATGCCGATTTCCTTTATGCGGAAGTCATTGCTAAACGCTTATTCGACCATGCGCGTTGACGCTCGAATGGAAGCCATATCGAACTAAACCGTTTGCGAGCCTCGATTCACGAAGCGTTTTTTATAGCTCGCAATTCTTGAAAAAGGAATTCGATATTGAGCATTTCATAACTTCGCTTCTATTGGGGAAACGCGTGCGACCAGGCCCGCGAGGCGGACCCGGTCTTTGTGTGAATCGAGGAGAAATGCGCCCGACGCCGATGCAAGGTGCCGGCGTCAGCGTTGCATCAACGGAAGCCCAGCGAATCCGCCTTGACGCGCAAGTCGGCGAAGCGACCGCCCGGCGTCGTGGTTTGCGAGGCGCCTTCGGCCCCTTTCGCCACGCGCGACTTGTCGAGGATGCCGATACCCGTTCCGAGCACCGACGAGTTCGAGCATTCGAGGCCGAACGGCCCCGGCGAAACCGTCAGCACGGGCGCATCCGTGCGCGGCGCGTCGCTCAGATCGAGCGCATAGGCCATGTTGAACGTGCTCGGGTCGCTTGCACGCACGCCCAGCGGATCGAGCCCGAAGCGCCATGCGAGCAGTTGATGGATCGAACTCGGATCGAATGGATAGCGCGCCACGTTGTTCGCGCGCACTCGCGGTCCGAGCAACATGCACGGCACGCGAAAACCCAGACGGCCGTCGTTGCCGAGCTTCTGCTCCGCAACCGTCAACGACTTGACCGGTGGCGCGACATGATCGAAGAAGCCGCCCCATTCATCGTAGATGATGATCATCAGCGTCTTGCTCCAGTTCGGGCTCGTGCGCAGCGCTTCATAGATCTGTCCGAGCAGCGCCTGACCGTTGCGCACGTCGGCGTGCGGGTGATCGTCGTTGGACGTGCCGTTGGCCTCGCCGCCGAAGCTCGGATCGACCATGCAGAACGACGGCAGATTGCCGCCCGCCGCATCGGACAGGAACTCGGAGAAGAGCCGCGAGCGCCCGACATAGCGCGTGCCGTAGAGCGCCGTGAACGGAACATCGTGGAAGTAGTATTTCGACGACACGTTCTTCGCGTCGAGCCGATCCCAGATCGTCGAAAGCGATGAGGTGTCGGTGGTGTCGCTCAGACGATCGGTCTCGCCGCTGTGCAGATAGACGCGATTCGGAAAGGTGTCGGCGAGGATGCCGCTCATGTAGTAGTCGCAGACGGTGTATTGCGCGGCCGCCTGTCGATAGAACTCAAGATCGTTGCCCGTGAAATATCCGATAGGCAGCAGGTCGCCGCGCGTCTTGTTCGTGTCCGGCGTAAGCAGAAAGCCGTTCATCGCACCGTTGGCGAGATGCGTGCGGCCCGCGTCGTATTCGTGATCCGGGTCCGCGTACTGACAGCCCTGAAAGCCGAACGCCGGATTGGCCGACAGCGAAAAGGTCGTCTGCGTCTGACCGAATGCATCGGTGAATTGCCTGCCCGCCTGCACGCCCGCCACGCCAGGCACCCAGCCGAACATGTGATCGAAGGAGCGGTTCTCCATCGTGACGAGCACGATGTGATCGATGCCAGAAGTCGCGGGTGCGGGCAGCGTCGGGCGCGGCAGGTTCGCGCGGTCGGGCGGAATGTTGCCGATGGGACTCGTCGGCGTGATGGTGCCGGAGTTGTCGTCGCTGCCCCCGCCGCCGCAGGCGGACAGCATGGCCGTGCTGGCGAGCGCGGCGAGCAGGCGGCGGCGTACCGCGTCGGGTTCGTTGGAGGGTTTCTGGGCCATGGCGGCGCTCCGTGTGAATGTAGTTGTCGAACGCCGTTCGTTTGCGGACGCGGTTGCGCTTCGAAAATTCGAAGGCGAACGGCTTGTGGGTGCCGGGATATAGCATTTGCCATACCCGGCGCCTTCATTCACACGGCGCTGCACCTACGCGCCAGATATCACCGAGCTGCTCGCGCCGTCCGCGATCGCTGAAGAGAGCGCATACGCATCCAAGCCTTCGACGCAGCCGAGATTCACGCGCCATTCGGCCGGATTCGAGCGCGTCTGATGAAACGTGTAAATTCCACAGTGCCGGCAGAAGAAATGTTTGGCGGTGCGCGTGTTGAACTGGTACAGGACGAGGTCGCTTTCGCCGCTGAGGATGCGCAACGCGTCGGCGAGAAACGGCGGCGACATGACCGCGCCGCGGCGCCGGCACAGGCTGCAATTGCAGCGCTTGGCCGGTTCGGGCGGCGTATCGGCTTCGAAGGTGACCGCACCGCAGTGGCACGCGCCTTTCAGGGTCGTCATTGTGAATGCATCTCCAAAGTGCTCGTCGTGGTCAGCCGGCGTCCTCCACATATTGAGCGAGTCCGCGTCCGAACGACCAGTCCTCGCGGCGATTCGGCGCGAGCACGATCATCACGTCCTCGGGCCGCAGACCCGGCGATGCGGCGAGTTTCGCCGCGAGAGTCTTGTAGAACGCCTTCTTGGTCGCGGTGTCGCGCCAGTCGCTCGCGGTGATGTGAATGAACACGAGATCGTCGCTGCGCTCGACGCCGAGATAACCGGGATCGTACGCGAAATCGTCGCGGTCGTACTGCTGGATCAACTGGAAGCGATCGTCGGCGGGGACGTGGAATGCTTCGACCAGCGCCTGATGAATGCTGTTCGAAATAGCATGAATGTGATCGCGGGGCTTGCCTCTTATGAGCGAGATTCTGACGAGCGGCATGATGGTTGTTCCTCACGTTAAATCCGGTTTCGATGAGGATGAAGATACGCCGTCATGCGCGTTCTGAAAATTCAGAAGTTCTGGATGGATCGTTTGATGGAATCGAAGGGTCAGCGCGCCCGCAATGCCTCGACGATACTCATTCTCGACGCCCGCATGGCCGGCAAAAACCCGCCTACGAATCCCATCACGAGCGAGAACCCGAGCGTCTTGCCAATCACGGAGGGGGTAAGAATGAACCGGAACGACAAATCCGCGAAGGTCTGAAAATTGGTCGTGGAAAACGAAGCGAACTGCATCAGCGCCGCGCAGCACAGCCCCGCGATACCGCCAACCAGTCCCAGCAACAGCGCCTCCAGCAAAAACGCCCCGAGCACGTCGAAGCGCTTGAACCCCAGCGCCCGCAAGGTCCCGATCTCCGCCACGCGATTCGCAACCGACGCATACATGGTGATCATCGCGCCGATCATCGCGGCGATCGAAAAGATGATCGACAGCGTGAACCCGAGGATATTGATGAACGTCGACAGCGCCTTCGACTGATCGCTATAAAAAACCTGTTCGCGCTTCGCTTCATCGGTCAGGCGCGGGTCCACGTCGATATCGGCCTTGAAGCGCTCGAACGCATCGCTGCGCGCGAGACGCACGACCATCGACGAAAAGCTCGTGCGGCGGAACGACTGCATCAGCTGATCGACATCGCCCCAGATTTCCGAATCGAAGCCGCTGCCGCCTGCATCGAAATGACCGACCACGGTCCAGTCACGCTGCGCGAAACGCAATCGGTCGCCAATGCCCGTGCCGCCGAAACCCTTCGCGATGCTGCTCCCCACGATGATCTCCGACGACCCGTGCCTGAACATGCGCCCCGCCGTCAGCTTCACCTGCGGGCGCAATTCGACGCCCATCGACGACACGCCGCGAATCACGACATTCGCCGGCGTGTTCGTGCCGAGCTTGGTGAGCGAGATCAGCACCACGGTTTCCTTCGATGCGAGCGGCTCGCCGTCGCCGTTCATCGCGACCGACGGATGCATCTCCATCACGTTCGCCTGGCCGCGATCGATCGCGCTTTGAATCTCCGTTTCCGCGCCCTTGCGAATCACGACGACGTTATCGCGCTCGCCGGTGGACACGAGCGTTTTCTTGAGGCCGGCGTCGAGCATCAGCACGGTCGCGAACACGAACACGACGAGCGCGAGGCCGCCCGCCGTCAGCATCGTCGTGAGACGGCGCGCCCAGAGATTGCGCGCGACGTAGGAAACGGGAATCGCCATCGCGCGCCCTCAGCCGATCGCCCGCAGGCCTTCGACGATGCGCACGCGGCTCGCCTGCACCGCCGGCACGATCGCCGCCGCCATCGCGACCGCGAACGCGCATGCGGCCTGCAGGAGCATGGTCTCGCGCGACACCATGAAGACCGGGAACACGCCGCCTGTCGCGTGCTTGAAGACTTCGGCCATCGGCGGTGTCGCCAGAATGCCGATTCCGCCGCCTATCGCGCAGATCGCGAGCGACTCGCCGAACACGAGCACGGAGAGAAAGCCGGGGCCGAAGCCGAGCGCCTTCAATGTCGCGTATTCGGTCGTGCGTTCTCGCGCGCTCATCGCCATGGCGTTCGCCATCACGGCCATGATGATCAGAATCACCACGTAGGACACGACGCGTATCGCCGCAATGATCTGATTCGACATCGCGACGAAGCCGAGCTGAAATGCCTGCTCGGTTTCGGTCAGCGTTTCGGCGAGCGAGTTCTTGAACACGTTGTCGATGTTGCGCGAGACCACCGCCGCCTCATCCGGGTCCCTGACGCCGACCACATACACGCCGACCTGATCGACATTGCGCTTGGTCGTCTTGCGGATCGTCTCGTTCAGATAGTCCCAGTGAAAAATGAGCTGCCGCGTGATGGTCGATTCGTCGCGCCCTTCCATGATCCCGCACACGACGAAGTCCCATGTTCCGGGATAGATCGTGCCTTTCAACGGAATCACGTCGCCGACCTTGAAGCCGTATTGATCCGCGAGTTGCCGGCCGATGAGCGCGCCCTTGCGATCGCGCAGATAGTCCTCGCGCGCCTGCTCCGACACGATGAACTCGGGATAGAGATCGAGATAGTTATCCGACACGGCGAACTGCGCGAAGAAGTTCTTCGGATCGCGATAGACGCCGCCAAACCAGTTCGAGCGCGCGACGAGCGTCACGCCATCCACACCGCGTATGCGGTTCTCGTAGGCGAGCGGCAACGGAAACACCAGCGAGATCGCGTTGCGCGTGACGAGCCGCGCATTCGACGCCGCCGATGCGCCCGCATACCACGCGTCCACCACCGTATGCAGCAATCCATAAGCGAGCACGGCAATGGTCAGACCGAGCACCGTCAGCGCGGTACGCAGCTTGTGGCGCAGCGCGTTGCGCAGGATCAGCTTCAGCACATACATGATGATTCAGCGCGTGGCGCCATCGATCAGCTCTCCCTTCTCCAGATGCACGAGCGCCTTCGCCGCGCCGGCCGCGTGCGCGTCGTGCGTCACCATGATGATGGTCTTGCCGAGCTTGTCGTTCAGGCGTTGCAGCATCGCGAGGACATCGGCGGCGGAGTTGCGGTCGAGATCGCCGGTGGGTTCGTCGGCGACGATCAGCGTCGGGTCCGTGATCAGCGCCCGCGCAATCGCGACGCGTTGCTGCTGTCCGCCCGAAAGCTCCGATGGATAGTGGCTCATGCGATCGGCCATGTTGACCATGTCGAGCACCATCGCGACGCGTTCCTTTCGTTCGTGGCGCGTGAGGCGCGTGAGCATCAGCGGCAACTCGACGTTCTCGAACGCGGAGAGCACCGGCATCAGGTTATAGAACTGGAAGATGAAGCCCACATTCGCCGCGCGCCAGTCCGCGAGCGCGGCCTCGGGCAGGCGCGTGATGTCGAGGCCGCTCACGAGCAACTCGCCGCTGTCGGGCCGGTCGATGCCCGCGATCAGGTTGAGCAGCGTGCTCTTGCCGGAACCGGACGGGCCCATCAGCGCGACGAAATCGCCCCGTGCAATGGAGAGCGTGATGTCGGTCAGCACCGGCACGATCTGCACGCCGCGCCGATACGACTTCGCGACGTGGCTGATCCGAACGAGAGGCGTCGTGCTCACGCTATTTCTTCGCCACGGTCACGCGGGCGCCGTCCTTGAGCTTGTCGCCGGGCGCGAGCACGAGCACATCGCCGGGCTTCACGCCTTGCACCGCGAGCAGATCGCCGATGCGCTCGCCCTTCGTCACCGGCACTTCGCGCGCCGTGTCGTGCTCGACGAGATAGACGACTTGTCTGCCGCCGCGCATGACGACCGTCGACGGCTGCACCGCGACGACCGCCTTCTTTTCGTCGGGCGGCACCGGCTTCGACAGGAACGCGACCTTCGCGGACATGTCGGGCAGCACGCGCGCATCGCGTTCGACGAAACGAATCTTCACGAGCACGGTGGCCTTCGAGCGATCGACCGTCGGCACGATGCGCGACACGCGGCCCGCGAAGCGCGTATCGGGCAGCGCGTCGAGCTGGATTTCGCACGGCTGGTCGACGGTAATGCGCGCAATGTTCGATTCCGCGACGTCGGCCTCGACTTCGAGCGTCTTCATGTCGGCGATGGTGACGACCGCGCCCTTGCTGTCCGACGCCGACGAGAACGGCGTAATGTTGTCGCCCACGTTGGCGTGCTTCACGAGCACGACGCCGTCGAAAGGCGCGCGGATCACGGTCTGATCGACCGCCACCTGCGCCGCCTGCGCATTGGCCTGCGCGGACGCGATTGCGGCCTCTTCGCTGTTGATCGATGCCTGAGCCTTGTCGTAGCGGGCGAGCGCGGCATCAAACTGCGTCGCGGGAATCGCGCCTTGTGGGGCGAGAATCCTGAAGCGGCGAAGATCGACTTCCGCGTTCTTCAGTTCGGCGCGTTGCAGTTCGAGATTGGCGCGCGCGACCTTGACCTGCGCTTTCGCCTGCGCAAGCGACGCGGCGACGTCAGCGCTTTCGAGTCGCGCGATGATCTCGCCCTCCTTCACCTGCGAGCCTTCGAGCACGCCCAGCCACTCGACGCGGCCCTGCGCCTTCGAGGCCACCGCGGCCTTGCGCTGCGGCACGACATAACCGGTGGCGTTCAAAAGGGTATAGCTTTGCGACGGATAGACGGAGGTGACGGTGGCGGTCTCCACCGCTTGCGGGCCGGTCAGCCTGAATGCCACGCCGATCAGCAAGAGCAGAACCGCGGCGATGACCGCATAGCGCAGCCAGTTGCGCCGTCGCCGCGGCATGACGGCGGACGGTCCCCGGTCGATTTTGAGTTTTTCGAGATCGTGTTCAGCCAATTTTGGAGCGTGCGCCGTTGTGCGGTTTCGCGGACCGGATGCGTTGAAGGGACGGTCAGTATAGCGCCGGGATTTGATGCGCTTACAGCGCTTTCGGTCGCCACTGGCCGGCTCATTTGTGAATTTAAGTTAAAGATGCTTTGAGTTTCGTCCCGGTTGCAGCGCCGAAAGTTGGCTAGAGTGAATACACGCCGCAACCTACCGGCATATCGAAGACGGAGACACGACATGAAAACCTATCGCATCGCAACCATTCCCGGCGACGGCATCGGCAAGGAGGTCGTGCCCGCGGGCCAGCAAGTCCTCGAAGCTTTGGCACGCAGCACGCAAAATTTTGAATTCAAATTCGAAAACTTCGACTGGGGCGCGGACTACTATCGGCAGCACGGGGTGATGATGCCCGCCGATGGGCTGGATGCGATACGTGACAAGGACGCGATCCTGTTCGGCTCCGCCGGTGACCCCGACGTGCCCGATCACATCACGCTGTGGGGCCTGCGCCTCAAGATCTGCCAGGGGCTCGATCAATATGCGAACGTGCGCCCGACGCGCATCCTGCCGGGCATCGACGCGCCGCTCAAGCGCTGCGCGCCGGAAGACCTGAACTGGGTGATCGTGCGGGAGAACTCGGAAGGCGAATACTCGGGAGTTGGCGGGCGCGTGCATCAGGGGCATCCGATCGAGGCGGCGACCGATGTATCGATTCTTACGCGTGCAGGCGTCGAACGCATTATGCGTTTTGCGTTCAAACTCGCGCAGTCGCGTCCGCGCAAACTGCTGACCGTCATCACGAAGAGCAACGCGCAGCGTCACGCGATGGTCATGTGGGACGAAGTCGCGCTGGAGATCTCGAAGGAATTCCCGGATGTGACGTGGGACAAGGAACTTGTCGACGCTTCCACCGCGCGCATGGTGAACCGGCCCGCCACGCTCGACACGATCGTCGCCACCAACCTGCACGCCGACATCCTGAGCGATCTGGCCGCCGCGCTCGCGGGCAGCCTGGGCATCGCGCCGACAGGCAACATCGATCCCGAGCGTCGCTACCCGTCGATGTTCGAGCCGATCCACGGTTCCGCGTTCGACATCATGGGCAAGGGTCTCGCCAACCCCATCGGCACGTTCTGGTCGGTCGTGATGCTGCTCGAGCACCTCGGTGAATTCGAAGCCGCAAAGCGCGTGATGGCCGCGGTCGAAGCCGTCACCGCCGATCCCTCGCTGCACACGCGTGACCTCGGCGGCACGGCGACGACCGCGCAAGTGACCGCTGCCGTGTGTGCGTTCGTCGAGCGCGTGGAAGCCGCGGCTGCTTGACGCCCTCGAAACACGCTTCACTTGCTTCATCGAAGAATCCGGCCGCGTGCGCGCGGCCGGAGCGTCTTACGCGGGCCGCCAGGCGCCGCCCTCCAGTACCGCGCGCACCCGTCCGAGCACTTCGTTCCAGTTGCCCGGCTCGTTCTGGTTGAAGAGACGCATCCGCGGATACCACGGCGTGTCTTCACGATCGCGCATCCAGCGCCAGCAGCCGTGATAGCGGTTCAATAGCCATACCTGTTTGCCCATCGCGCCCGCGAGATGAGCGACCGATGTGTCCACGCAGATCACGAGATCGAGCGACGCGACTAGCGCGGCGGTATCGGCGAAATCCGTGACCTCGTCCATCCAGTCGATGACATGGGCGCGCTGTCGAGGCAGCAGACTTTTCGCTTCATCCACTGGTTTCTGCAGACTGATCCAGTGCGCTTGCGGCCAGGAAACGAGCGCGTCCATCAGTTCCACCGGCATGCTGCGCAGCGCATCGACCTCCGGGCGAAATCTGCCGCCGGCCCACGCGATGCCGATGCGAGGCAGCGCTGCATCGCCCAATTTGGCGAGACGGGTCGACCATCGGTGGGCGGCTCGCGGGTCTGCGCGAAGATAGGGCATGTCTGCGGGCACGGTATCGATGCTCGTGTCGAAGGCCATCGGCAAGGACATGAGCGGACTGTGCACGTCCCAATCGCGCAAATCGATGCGCCCGGCATCGAGATATTCGAACTCCGTTGATCCGCGACCGAACGACTCGACGAACAGCTCGCGCAATGAGCCAGGGCCCGCGAAACCCACTTTCGCGAAACGCGCCAGCGTTAGCGGGATATAGCGCGCGAATTGCAGCGAATCGCCAAGACCCTGTTCGTTCAGAATCAGCAGACGATCACGTTCCGCACGCACCGGCTCGCCCTTCCATTGCGGAATGGGCAAGTCAGGAGGCGCGCCCTCGGGGCGTCCGGTCTCGTCCTGAAAGTTCGACCAGCGATGCTCGAAATGTGGCCACGCCTCGCGATATCGCCCCGCGGCGAGCAACGCATGACCCAGATTGCTTCGCGCCTCCAGATTGCCGGGTTGAAGCGTGGTCGCATGACTGAAGTGCGAGAGTGCGTCGTCGAACGCACCGAGCTTGTTCAGCACGCCGCCGAGGTTGTTATGCGCGTGAGCGTGACCGGGATCGAGCGCGAGCAGTTGCCGATAAGCCGCTGCAGCCTCTTCGAAGCGCGAGCCCAATTGCAGCGCGCGGCCGAGGTTATAGAGCAGGACGGTCTGATCGACTTTCGGTTGCCAACGCTGCGCATGCTCCAATCCGGAACTTGCGGTCGCGGCGGCTCGATCGAACGCGCGCAGTTTCGTCTGTACCACGCTGAGCGTGTTGTGAAAGGCGGGATTGGTTGAGCGTTCGACTGCCTTGATGAGCCAGCGCTCGGCATCCCCTGCGTCGCCCAGTGCGAGCGCGAGCACACCCCGCAAATGAAGCACATCCGCGTGGTCCGGAGCGACCCTTAAACATCGTTCGATCCAGTGCAACGCCGTTTGCGTGTGACCGGAGTTGTAGGCATCGGCTGCCTGGGCGTACATCGAGTGAAACTCTTCTTGCATCGTAGTGCTTGCCGCTTCGATTGTTCAGCGAATTGATCGCGGTACAGCGACGTTATGGCCGGGCATGTCAGATGTAAATTCTAGCAACCGGCGAACGCGTCCGATTCGAGAAAATGAAACATTCAGTATTTCATTTGCTCCTCACTTACGATCGCGTCACGCAAAACAAAAAGGCGGCTTGCGCCGCCTTTCCAGCCGTTTCGATCATCCTCCCAATGGCACGCGCTCCGGCTCGTCCGGCTCGAACCAGTCGGGATTGCGCGCCGCGATCGGATGCAGCGATACGAGGATCTCGCGCAGATGCGCGCGCATCGCTTCTTCGGCGCCATCGGGATCGTGCGCCTTCAGCGCGCTCACGATGCGTGCGTGCTGCTTGATCAGCAGATCGAGCGGCGAAACATCGGGCAGGCTCAGATAGCGCACGCGGTCCATCTGAGCCTTGATATCCTGAATGGTGTCCCACGCGGCGACGCAGTCGATCGACTGGGCGATCTGCATATGGAACTGCTCGTCGAGCGTGAGGAACGCGCTGGTGTCGTTCACTTTCGACGCGGTCTTCTGTTCGCGCAGGTTCGCGGCAAGATCGTCGAGTTGCGAATCTGTAATCGCGATGGCAGCCTTCCGCGCCACGGCCGTTTCGATCGCCTCGCGAATGAAGCGCCCCTCGCGCACCTGACGCGGCGAGATCTTCTTCACGAAGGTGCCGCGCTGCGGCAGCACTTGCAGCACGCCGGCTTCGACCAGCTTGATGAAGGTCTCGCGCACGGGCTGGCGCGAAACCTGGAACATCTCCGAGACTTCCTTCTCCGAAAGTGGCGTGCCGGGCACGAGTTGTCCCGCGAAGATGGCCTGACGCAGCGCCCGAAAAATCTGCTTGCCGATGGGCTCGTGCGAGTCGTGCGAAATCAGCGAGGTGAGATCGGGCAACTCGATCTTCTGCGACGCGAGCGGCCTGCGCATGCGCGTACGCCGCACTGTTGCCGCCCCGTCCGACACGATACCGTCTTGCATGATTGAACCTGAATTAAATCTGAGCGCTGGTGAGGAAAACGCGGAGCGCTTACGGGTCCGCGCTTCCCGATACTATCACGCGGTCGTGGCCGCCCCTTCGCGCTTCTCGCGCGTTTTCGGCTCTCGGATGAACACGAGCGAGCACAGCGCGCCGAGCACCGCGATCGCGCCGGCCAGAACGAACGCGCTGCCATAAGCACCGTGCGTCGCCTCGACGATGAAGCCCGTCACCGCTGGCCCGATCACGCCCGCGAGATTCGCGAGCAGATGCACGAAGCCGCCCACGCCGCCGACGTTCTCGCGGCGCACCGTGTCCTGGATCACGGCCCAGTAGACCGACCCCGTCACGTACAGGAAGAAGATCGTCACCGACATAAGGGCCACCGCGCCCTGCGTGCTCTGCACACGCCCCGCGAACGCCACGCACAGCGCGGCCATGCCAAGGCATACCGTCAGCACGATGCGGCGCGACATCAGCGGCTTGCCCGTGATGCGCAGAATCGCATCGGTGACGAAGCCACCCGCCGCAAGCCCGATGCTGCCGAGCAGCCACGGGATCACAGTCGCGAAGCTCATGTCGCGCAAGGACATGTGATGCGCTTCGGTCAGATAAGTCGGGAACCACGACAGGAAAAAGAACAGCACATAGTTGTACGCGAAGAATGCGAATGCCGTGGCGAGGATGATCGGCTGACGAAGATAGAAGCGTAGATTGGCCTCTTTGCCATGCGCGCCGTGCTCCATCGACGCGGCATTCTGCTGCCCCGCGACGATCAGATCGAGTTCGGCCTGCGTCACGCGCTTGTTCTGCTGCGGATGCTCGGTAGTCGCCAGCGACCACAACACGAGCCAAGCAAAGCCGATCAGCATGATGATGACGAAGGCCCAGCGCCAGCCGAACTGAATCGCCATATAGCCGACGATCGGTCCCGCGAGCGCGCCGCCCAGGGGCGTGCCCGAACTGATGACGCCGATCGCGCTCGCCACTTCACGACGCGGGAACCAGTTGTTCACCATCTTGCTGTTCGACGAGCTGAACGGTCCTTCGCCCATGCCGAACAGCACGCGCAGCACGATCAGCGAAACCAGGCTGCTCGCGAGCGCGGTCGCGCCGCAAAAGAGCGACCAGATGCCCATCGCGCCGCCGAACACCTTTTTCGCGCCGATCTTGTCCGACAGCACGCCGCCGACGAAATTGAACAATGCATACCCGATGAAAAAGCTGCTGAACACGATTCCCATCTGCGCGTGCGTGAAATGCAGATCCTTCTGAATCAGCGGGGCGGCGATGGACAACGCCGCGCGGTCGAGATAGTTGACGACGCCGGCGAGAAACAGCAGGCCGACGACGAACCATCGCTGGCTCTTGATCATGGTGAGTCTCCGATGCACCGCTTCTTCTGGCTTTTTAGCCGGGCGGTTCAATGAATAACGAATAATGAATTTTGAATGCCGCTGCCGATGCCGGGAACGCGGATCAGTCGAACTGCAAATGCACCTTCATCGACTGATTGCGATCCAGCGCGACCTCGAAAGCGCGGTTCGCCTCGGCAAGCGGGAACGCATGCGTCATCAACGGGCGCAGATCGATACGCTGCGACGCGAGCTCGTCGGCGGCGGTTGCGTATTCGTCCGTGAAGCGGAACGAGCCCTGATAGCGCAGTTCCTTGGCCATGACGAGATTCGCCGCCACGGGCGACTGGCCCGCGGGCAGATTCCCGAGCTGGATCACCGTGCCGCCCGCGCGCACCGAGCGCAATGCGGTGTCGAGACCGGCCGGGCTGCCCGATGCCTCGATCACCACGTCGAAGGTGCCGCGTTCGCGCGACCACGCGTCGATGCGCGCCTGATCGTTGGCGAGCACGGTCTCATCCGCGCCGAGCGAGGCCGCCATCGCGAGCGCCTTGTCCGCGAGATCGATCGCGACGATGCGATGCGCGCCCGCGCGCCGGGCCGCCGCCAGCACGATGCAGCCAATCGGCCCGCATCCGACCAGAAGCATCGTCGCGCCGACGAGCGAACCCGCGAGCTTCAGGGCGTGCAACGCGACCGCGAGCGGTTCGGCCATCGAGGCCTGCGCGAAGTCGAGGCTGTCCGGCACCGGAACGCACTGCCGCGCCGCCGCCGTGATGTATTGGCGAAACATGCCCTGCATGTGGGGAAATGTCGAAGCGCTGCCCATGAAGCGCATGTTCAGGCAATGATTCGGCATGCCCTTCACGCAAAAACGGCACGCGCCGCAATTCAGACCCGGATTGACCGCGACGCGCTGACCAATCGCAAGGCCGCTTACACCTTCGCCCAGCGCGGCGATTTCGCCCGCGACTTCGTGACCGAGCACGAACGGTTCGCGCACGGCGAAGTCTCCGCTCTTGCCCTTGAAGTAATACGACAGATCCGATCCGCAGATGCCGCCTGCACGCACGCGGATCTGCACCTGGCCGGGAAGCGGCTCCGGCGTGTCGATCTCGTCGATGACGAGCTTCTTCGGTTCGTGGAGAACGGCTGCGAGCATGGTCGATGTCCTGGATTCAGCGGTTTGTATAAAGAGTTTTGAATTCAATCAACGGCGCGCGGCAAGCGCGGGTGCGACGGAGGCTTCGGTGGCTTCCTTGCCGTGCTGCGGCGCGGCCCAGTCATGCAGATCGCGCCCGAGCCGCGCGGGAGCGGTTTCCGGCAGCAGCAACAGCGAGATGGTCGAGACGATGCCGAGCACCGCCACGTAGGCGATGAGCCCGATGGAGCTGCCGCCCGTCGTCTGAATCAGCTTCACCGCGACGAGGCCGAGCACGCCGCTGCCGATGAGCGAGCCGACCTGCCAGATGAGCGCGATGCCGCTGCAGCGCACGCGCGCCGGAAACAGTTCGGGAAACAGCGAGGCCTGAGGCGCATAGCACAGGCTATGACCAATGCTGATCGCCAGAATCATGACCGTCTGGATCGCGAGACGGCTGCCGCTGTCGATAGCATGAAACAGCGGCACCACGAGCAGCACATGCAGCACCGCGCCCGTGATGAAGGTTACGCGCCGGCCGATGCGATCCGACAGCGCGCCCGCGAGCGGAATCGTGATCAGTTCGAGCACGACGGCGACGATGATGGTCTGCAGCAACAGCGCATCGGAGATACCGTGCGCGCGGCCGTAGGCGAGCACGATCATCGTGTACATCGCGAACGTGCACGCTTCGATCAGCTTCGCGCCGACGCCCTTCGCGATCGTCGCGCCGTGCTGCTTCACTACTTCCACGACGGGCCGCGACTCGACTGCCTTGGTTTGTCGAATCGCCGCAAACACCGGCGACTCCTCCGTGCGCAAGCGAATGTAGAGACCCACCACGACGAGCACGATGCTGCCGAGAAACGGCAGCCGCCAGCCCCAGTCCATCAGTTGCTCGTGCGTGAGCGCCGCCGTAAGAATGGCGAAGATGCCGGACGGAATCAGGAAGCCGGCGGGCGCGCCGAGTTGTACCAGACTTGCGAAGAAACCGCGTTCGCGCGGCGGCGCGTATTCCGCAGTGAGGAGCACGGCGCCCGCTTGTTCGCCGCCCACGCCGAAGCCTTGCAGCACGCGAATCAGCACCAGCGACGCGGGCGCCCAGATGCCGATCTGCGAATAGTCCGGCAACAGACCGATGACGAAGGTCCCAAGACCCACAATGAGAATCGTGACGATCAGCGCCTTCTTGCGCCCGACTTTGTCGCCAAAATGCCCGAACACGATGCCGCCGATCGGCCGCGCGACGAAGCCGACCGCATAGGTCGCGAACGCGGCGAGTGTGCCGATCAGCGGATCGTGGCTAGGAAAGAACTTCGCGCCGAACACGAGCACTGCCGCCGTGCCGTAGACGAAGAAATCGTAATACTCAGCCGCCGTGCCGATAGTCGATGCCGCGGCCACGCGGCGCAGCATCGCGCTGGTTTGCCTGTCTGCCATGTCTCTCTCCGGAATCTTGTGTTTTGAATGCGTAATGCCAATCGGTGCCGACCGGGATCACCAGTTCCAGAGCGTGCCGTCCTCGAGGCGCGCCACGGGCAGATAGGCCGGGTCGTACGGATACTTTGCGGCCAGCTTCTCGTCGATATCGACGCCATGCCCCGGCGCTTCGCCCGGATGCATCATGCCGCGGTCGAACGACCACGCATGCGGGAATACCTCGAGCGCTTCCTTCGGAAAGCCCATGTATTCCTGCACGCCGAAGTTCGGCACCCACAGATCGAAATGAAGCGCCGCGCCCATGCAGACCGGTGACAGATCCGAGGGACCATGGCAACCGGTGCGCACCTGATACAAAGCCGCGAAATCCGCGATGCGTTTCAGATGCGTGATGCCGCCCGCATGCGTGAGCGTCGCGCGGATGTAGTCGATCAACTGCTCTTCGATCAACTGCTTGCAGTCCCAGATGCTGTTGAACACTTCGCCCACGGCAATCGGCGTGACGGTGTGCTCGCGGATCAGACGAAATCCGGCCTGATTCTCGGCGGGCGTCGGATCCTCCATCCAGAACAGTCGATACGGCTCGACCGATTTGCCGAGGCGCGCGGCTTCGATGGGCGTAAGACGGTGATGCACGTCGTGAAGAAGATGCGTATCGAAGCCGAACTTCTCCCGCACGGCTTCGAAGAGCTTCGGCACGAAATCCAGATACTTTTCCGAAGACCAGCTCTGCTCCTCGACCGCACCCTTCGTGGCCGGCTCGTACATGCCGTTGCCCTTCGCGACGCCATAGACCGAGCGCATGTTCGGCACGCCGCATTGAATGCGGATCGCTTTATAGCCCTCTTCGATATGCTCGGCGTAGCGGTCGAGCGCCTCGGGAATATCGCGGCCGGTCGCATGTCCATAGACCATCACGCCTTCGCGCGAGGCACCGCCCAGCAGCTTGTACAGCGGCATGTTCGCGGCCTTGCCGAGGATGTCCCACAGCGCCATGTCGACCGCCGCTATCGCCGACATGGTCACCGGCCCGCGACGCCAGTACGCGCCCTTGTAGAGGAACTGCCAGGTGTCTTCGATGCGGCCGGCGTCGCGGCCAATCAGAAGCGGACACACGTGGTCCTTCAAATACGATGCGACGGCCAGTTCCCGGCCGTTGAGCGTCGCATCGCCGATACCGTGGATGCCCTCATCCGTCTCGATCTTCAGCGTGACGAAGTTGCGGCCGGGGCATGTCACGATCACGTCGGCGCGGATGATTTTCATAGGTATTTCCTTGAATGGGCATGCGATGTAGCGGATACTACCATACCAGTATGTCACATCGTCAATTACGGGTTTTCCCCATTCTGAATTCAAAATTCGATCGAAAATGAACGAGAAATCAATGCTCAACCGTTCGTCGACCGCTTCTTTCGACGCTCATTGCCTCTCGCCGCGCTGGCAGGAACCCGCGATTGGAATCGTGCATCTCGGGATCGGCAATTTTCATCGCGCGCATGAGGCGCTCTATACCGAGGAAGCCATGCTCGTGCAGACCGGCGACTGGGGTATTTGCGGCGTGACGCTGCAGGGCGACGTCAGCAAGCGCGACGCGTTGATGGCGCAGGGCGGGCTTTACAGCGTCGTCGAGCGCGGACCGGACGGCGTGCGCGTGACGGTCGTCCGATCGTTGCGTGAAGTGCTCGCGATGCCTTTCGATCGCGCGCGTCTGTTCGAACTCCTCGCCGACGAGCGCGTGCGCATCGTGTCGCTCACCGTCACCGAGAAAGGCTACTGCCGCGACCCGCAAACGGGCGATGCCGACTTCACGCATCCGGGAGTCGCGCACGATCTCGCGCATCCCGATGAGCCCGGTACGGTGCCAGGCATCCTGTGCGCCGGCCTGAAGGCGCGACGCGACGCGGGCCAGCCGCCCTTCACAGTGCTGTCCTGCGACAACCTCTCGCACAACGGCGACGCGTTGCGGCAGGCGGTGTGCTCCTTCGCGCGCAGGCTCGATCCGGCGCTTGCCGCGTGGATCGAAACGCACGTCGCCTTCCCGTCCACGATGGTCGACCGCATTGTTCCCGCGACCACCGATGCCGACCGTGAGGCCGCACAATCCGCTCTCGGCGTGCGCGATGAAGTGCCGGTGCCGTGCGAGCCGTTCCGTCAATGGGTCATCGAAGACCGCTTTCCAGCCGGACGTCCGGCTTGGGAAACGGCGGGCGCGCAACTAGTTGACGACGTCGCACCGTTCGAGATCGCGAAACTTCGCATGTTGAATGCCACGCACTCGACGCTTGCGTACCTCTCGATGCTCGCGGGATTCGAAACCATAAGCGACGCGATCGGCCACGCGGCCCTGCGCAAGCTCATTCACGCGATGATGGCGCGCGAGATCGCGCCGACGCTCGCGGTGCCGGCGTCATTCGACCTCGCGGCATACCGCGACGCGCTCCTGAATCGCTATGCGAATCCGGCGCTGAAACACCGTTGCGCGCAGATCGCGATGGACGGCAGCCAGAAGATGCCGCCGCGCATTTTGTCTACCATTACGGCGAGGCTCGACGCTGGCCAGCCGATCGAACGGCTCGCGCTCGCGGTCGCCGCGTGGTTCACGTTCCTGCGCGGCCGTGCCGACGACGGCACCCGCTACGCGATCAGCGACCCGCTCGCCGCGCGTCTCACACGGGCAGCGGAAAGCGCGGATACCCCGGAGCATCTCGTCGATGCGCTGCTCGCCGTGAGCGATGTGTTTCCGGCAGCGCTCGCGGGCAATCCGGCGCTTCGCGAAGCGCTCGTAGGCGCCGCAACGAAACTGGCGAGCGGCGCCCTCGCGGCGATCGAGGAATATGCGAACCTCGATTGAATTAAGTATTCCGCATGCAAGATGCCGATTTGTGCGTAAGCCTGCCGATCCGGCAGCTTCGCTTTAAGATAGCGGCTTCATCTTGACCCGGCTTCGAGCGCCAGGAGTGGCAGTGTTCTTTTTGAAACATGGACGAAGCATCGTTGCGTGCGTGATCGGCGCGTCCCTCTGCATCTCGGTATCCGCGCGCGCAGTGACGACGTCCGGCGGCCAAGCAGCGAGCGCTGTTGGCGCGACGAGCATCGCAGCGAGCAATGCAACGGCGTCAGACATCATGTCAGCCGATGCGCTTCCGCCTAACTTCGACGGCGACGACCCCGAGCACGTCCGCGACGCGCTCGCAGGTCATCCCGCACCGGGGCAGCCGCCTTCCATCTCGAACCGGGTACGGACATTTCTTTCGCATCCGTTCAGCAGAACGCGTCGAGGTCAAGCCGCATCGGCGACGTCCGGAGCGAGTCAGCCGCTCGCGAACGCACAGGCGGATCGCACGTTCACATTCGTGATCCCCGTTTCATACGGCGTGCGCTATCTGTCCAAGAAGAAAATGCTCACGGTGAACGTGTCGCTGTCGGCGCCTGAGAACCCCACCGCCATTCTGCTCAAGCAGACGGTCAAGGGGCAAAGCGGCCGCAAGCTGGTCGTCGCACCCGAAGCGAAGGAGAAGGGGTTCATCCAGACCTTCGACGTGATTCAGTTGAAACCCGATGGCGACATCAAGACGACCGTGCGTGGCAATACACTCCTGCCAAACTTCGGCCATGCGCACGGAAACGGCGATTTCGCGATCGTTCTCATCTGCACGCTCACGCCGCCCTACCTGAGCGACGACGTCGAACACAGCGCGCCCACCGATGAAGAACCCACCGATATCACGCGCAGGACATCCACGCTGAATGGCAGCGTGGATGCGGCGTGGCTCATCGATCGCAAGGAAGGCACGATCGTGACGAAGCGCCTGCGCCTCGTCAAATAGGCGTCCCGCTCAGTAGTCGGCTTCCACATCCAGAGGATACACGGGGCGCTTCAGGTTGCCGAAGTCGAAGAGGCCGTAGTCGGAACTCGTCACGCCGCGGCTGTCGCATTCGACGAGACCACCCGAGATCGGCACGAACACGGGGCGGCAATACATGCGCGATTTGAGAATGAGGAATCGCGCACTTCGTGGGTCGATGCCGACACTCTCGAACACACCCAGATCCCACGGCTCGTGCGTGCGCTCCGTCAGGAGAATGCGCGCAGCAGGCGTTTCGAGCACCGCCGCGCGACCCATGTACGCGCGCTGCCCCGTGTAGGTCGGGCCGCTGATGATGTATTCGCCATCCGTCAACGCGCGTACGACACCCGTCACTTCGAGCGGCGGCTTGCCGCACGATGCTACGCTCGCGAGCTTGTTGCCAATGCCCACCGTGATCCTCGAGCCCTCACCCGCCGCGAACAGTTTCGCCACCGCTTCCGGATCGCACAGCGGTCCGACGACGATGCCATCGAGTTCCTGACGCAATGCTTCCTCGAACGCGTCGGTCGTATCGCACGTTCCGCCCGACATGCAGTTGTCGCCGTGATCGAGCAGCAGGATCGGCTTGTTTGTCTCACGCGCAAGCGCGGCGCCCTCACTGACCGATTGCGCGAGCGGCGCGCTGCGATACACGAAACCATCGCGCTCGCTCCAGATCTGCCGCGCGATGCGGTGCGCGACTTGCTGCGCCTTTGTGCGCTCGCCATCGGCGACCACGACGACGCTGATGCACGGCGCCGCGATATCGGCAAGCGAAAAGCCCGATAGCACCGACACGGCCAGCACACCTTCCTCGTCTTCTGCTTCGCGCGCGGCATCCACGGCGCGCTTCATCGCGCCCTCGGCCGTCGCACTCCTGAGCGTGTGCGTCAGCAGTGGTGGCTGCGCCCACGCAATCACGGGCTTCGCCTTGCCATGAATCAGATCGAGCAGCAGCCGCGCCGCATGCTCGCCGCTTTCATACATGTCGACATGAGGATACGTCTTGAAGCTCGTGATGACATCCGCGTTGTCGATCATCTTCTGCGTGACGTTCGCGTGCAGATCGAGCGACACGGCGATCGGCGCATGAGGCAACGCACGGCGCACGCGCTCCAGCAGATCGCCCTCTCCATCGGGCGAGTTCTCCGCGACCATCGCGCCATGCAGATCGAGCATCACGGCATCGCAACCCGCGGCTGCATAGACGATCGACTGGCAGATCGCGTCATAAGCCGCCGCCGCCACACGCCCGCTCGGATTGGCCTGCGCCGAGACCGGCGTGACGATCTCCGCATCTGCGCGCTTCGCGGCATCGATGAATGCCGACATCGCCGTGCGCATGCCCGCGTTCTCGCGATAGGCGTCGTCGCCATAGGAGGGACCGTCGCGGCCGAAGGCTTCGAGCGGTGTCGGCACTGGCGAGAACGTATTGGTCTCGTGATTCATCCGCGCGATGAGAATCTTCATGCGCGCTCCCCAACGACCGCCGCGTTCGCCGCGCGCAGCATCGCCTGCAGCAGAACGTTGCAGCCTGCTTCGAGATGATCGGCGCGCGCATCCTCGATCTCGTTGTGACTGATGCCGTCCTTGCAAGGCACGAAGATCATCGCAGCCGGCGCCACGCGCGCAAGATAAACGGCGTCGTGTCCCGCACCGCTCACGACGTCCATCGACGTGAAGCCGAGCGCATCCGCACTCTCTCGAACCGACGCCACCAGCGACGACTCGAAAGGCTGCGGCGCGAAGTAGACGACTTCGTCCACCGTCACGGGCAACTCCGCCTGCGCGCAGATTTCGCGCAATGCGCGATCCATCGCGAGCAGCGTGGCATCGTCGGCGGCGCGCAAATCGACGGTCAGTTTCACGCGTCCCGGAATCACGTTGCGCGAGTTCGGATGCACGCTTACCCAGCCGACCGTGCCACGTCCATGAGGCGCGTGATCGAGCGCGATGCGATTGACCGTGCGAATCAGGTCCGCAGCGACCAGCAGCGCATCGCGGCGCAATTCCATCGGCGTCGGTCCGGCGTGCGCTTCCATGCCCTCGATCGTCACGTCGTACCAGCGTTGCCCGAGCGCGCCCTGCACCACGCCGATCACCTTGTCGTTCGCCTCCAGCACCGGCCCTTGCTCGATATGCGCCTCGAAGTACGCGCCCACGTCATGCGCCGCAACGCGTTCTCCCGCATAGCCGATCGATGCGAGCGCATCGCGCACCGACACGCCTTCGCGATCGACCTGCGCCAGCGCATGATCCAGCGTGAAGGCGCCGGCGAACACGCCCGAGCCCATCATCACAGGCACGAGGCGCGAGCCTTCCTCATTGGTCCAGACCGCGACTTCCAGCGGCGCTTGTGTGCGCACGTCGTTGTCGTTCAGCGTGCGCAACACTTCGAGTCCCGCCAGTACGCCGTAGTTGCCGTCGAACTTGCCGCCGGTGGGCTGCGTGTCGATGTGACTGCCCGTGACCACGGGCGGCAGATCATCTCGCACGCCCGCACGACGCGCGAAGATATTGCCGATCGCATCCACGCGCACCGTGCAGCCGATCTCCTTCGCCCAAGCGACGAAAAGATCGCGGCCCTGCCTGTCGAGATCCGTCAAGGCGAGACGACATACGCCGCCCTTCTCGGTCGCGCCGATTCGCGCGAGCTGCATGAGACTGTTCCAGAGACGCGCACCGTCGATGCGCAAGCCGGCATGCGCCGGCAGATCGTGAGCTTGCATTCGAAGTTCCTTCGCTGAGTGTTGCTGGTGCGACGTTCAGACCACGCCGACACCGAGATATCGATCCTTGATCGTTTCATCCGCGATGAAGTCGGCATTGCCGCCTTCATACACGATGCGTCCCTGCTCGATGATGTAATGCCGGTCCGCGAGTTGCGTGCACACTTCGAGATTCTGTTCGACGAGCAGAATCGTCACGCCCGCCTCGCGAATCAGCTTCAATTGCGCGACGATCTCTTCGACGATGACGGGCGCGAGTCCTTCCACCGGTTCATCGAGCATCAGCAGACGCGGATGGTTCATCAGCGCGCGACCGATCGCGAGCATCTGCTGCTCGCCACCGGATAACTGGCCGCCGCCGTTGGTTCTGCGCTCCTTCAGACGCGGAAAGATGCGATAGATATCGGCGAGCTGCCAGGGCGAATCCTTGCGCGCGCCGAGCCGCAAGTTCTCTTCGACCGACAGAAGCTTGAAGATGCCGCGGTGCTCCGGCACGAAGCACACGCCGCGCGCCGCGATCCTGTGCGGCGGCAGCCTCGCAAGCTCCACGTTCTTGAATTTCACGCTGCCTCGCTGCGGCGTCACGACGCCCGCGATGCTTTTGAGCGTCGTCGACTTGCCCGCGCCGTTACGGCCCAGCAACGTGACGGTCTCGCCTTCAGCGATCGTGAGCGACACGCCCTGAAGAATATGGCTCTTGCCGTAGTAGCCGTGAATGTTATCGACTGCGAGCATCATGCGCGGCCTCCGGTGATCATGTTGCCCAGATAGGCGCTGCGCACGCGCTCGTCGCCGCGAATCTCAGCGGGCTTGCCTTCCACCAGTACGCGCCCTTGCTGCATCACCGTGATCGTGTCGGAGATGTCCATCACGATATCCATGTTGTGCTCGATCAACACGACCGTGTAATCCTCGCGCAGGCTGCGTATCAGATGCTTCATGTCGTCGAGATCGTCGATGCCCATGCCCGAGGTCGGCTCATCGAGAAAAATCGCCTTGGGTCGCGCGGCGAGCGCCATGCCGACTTCGAGGCGCCGCTGCTGGCCATGCGACAACGCGCTTGCCTGCGTCGATTCGAAGCGTTGCAACGCAAGCCGTTCGAGAATGCCATCGACCGTATCGCGATGCTCGAGCGCCCCACGCGGCGGCGTCCAGGCGTTGAGCGCGCGCTTCGAATCGACGCCCTGCGCGGCAAGCCGCAGATTCTCGCGCACCGGCAAATTCGCGAAAAGACTTGTCACCTGAAACGACCGTGCAATACCTCGCTTCACGCGACGATGATCCGGTTCGTGCGTCACATCATGGCCGTCGAACACAATGTTGCCCGCGCTGATCGGCACGGTGCCCGTCAACACATGAAACAGCGTGGTCTTGCCCGCGCCGTTCGGTCCGATCACCGAATGCACCGTGTTACGCGCGATGCGCAGGTTCACATCCGTGAGCGCCGCGAACTTGCCGTAGCGTTTGCCGACGCCCTTCGCTTCCAGTATCGACGCGCTCATGCCGCCTCTCCCTCATTGCGCTTCACCGCGCGCCAGATACGTTCGCCCAGTCCCCACAAGCCACGCTGCATGAAGAGACTCACGGCGATCAGAACCAGACCGAGCAACAACAGCCAGCGCGGCCAGAGCGTCGACAGCCAGTCGGCGAAGAGCACATAGAAAGCAGCGCCCAGCACGGAGGAAAACAGATTGCCCGTTCCGCCGATGACCGTCATCACCAGAATCATCTCGCTCGTGTGATAGTCGATGTTCGAGAGCGGCGCGATGCCGGTCATCATCGCGTGCAGTGCGCCCGCGAGTCCCGTGACCGCGCCCGATACGACGAAGGCCGCCAGCTTGAAGCGCCGCACGTCGTAGCCCACCGCGGCGGCGCGCGCTTCGTTGTCGCGGATGGCGAGCAAGGTGCGCCCGAAGACCGAGTGAGACACGCGCAGCATCAGCCAGAACGCGATCAGAAACAGCACCGCGACGAAGCTGTAGTACTGCCATGGCGAGGCGATCGAAACCAGCGGCTGACCGAAGATCGACAACGTGGGACGTGGAATATCGAGCAGGCCGTTGTCGCCACCGGTGAGATCGGGTGTCGTGTATGCGAGGAAGTAGAACATCTGGCCGAATGCGAGCGTGAGCATGACGAAGTACGCGCCGCGCTGCCGAATGGAAAACCATCCGACGATGGCCGCCGCCACTGCGCCTACGACGATCGCACCTAGCAGCGCGGCCGGGACCTGAAGTCCGGACTTCGTGAGGATCAGTCCCGCGCTGTAGCTGCCGAGACCGAAGAAGATGCCCTGCCCGAACGACAACAGGCCCGCATGCCCGAGCAACAGATTGCAGCCCAGTGCCGCGAGCGCATAGACCAGTACTTCGGTTGCGAGCGATCCCGAACGCATCGTCATCGGCAACAGGCAGACGACGAACGCCGCGAGCAACAGGAACCGGTAGCGATGCAGGGAATGTCGGAGGGATCGTCTTGGCACGCTCACGTCCAGCGATTTCGAACTCGATTTGGAATTCACGCGGCCCTCCCGAGCAATCCGTTCGGACGCAGCAACAACACCGCGGCCATCGCCACGTAGATCATGAGACGCGCGCCTTCAGGCCACAGTGTGCTCATCACGCTCTGCACGATGCCGACCAGAAGCCCGCCGACCAGCGCGCCGAGAAAGTTGCCCATGCCGCCCACCACGACTACGACGAAGGCGACGCCCAGCGCTTCGATGCCCATGAACGGATCGACGCCGCGTATCGGCGCGGCCAGCACGCCCGCCAGCGCCGCCGTGCCCGCTCCCAGCGCGAACACGAGGCTGAAGATGCGCGTCACGTTGATGCCGAGGAGCGACACCATCTCGCTCGATTCGCTGCCCGCGCGCACCGCGCTGCCCAGGCGAGTGCCTTCGAGCACCCACCACAGAATGCCCGCGAGCACCGCCGTGAACGCGATCACGAAGAGCCGGTACTTCGGGTAGATGAAGCTGCCCCACATGACCACGCCGTTGAGGACGTCGGGCACGGCGACGTTATCGCCGAGCGGCCCCCAGGCGATGATCGCGCATTCCTGAATCACGAGCGCGAGCCCGACCGTCGCGAGAATGTGAAACTCGTGCTGTTGCGCGTAGACGTGCCGCAGCACGATCTTCTCGACGACCCAGGCCAGTGCACCGACGACGATGGGCACGACGACGAGCGCGGTCCAGAAATTCATCGACCACTGGATCGCCTGATAGCAAAAGTAGGCGCCCAGCAGATAGAACGCGCCGTGCGCGAAGTTCACGAAGCGCAGCAGCCCGAAGACGATCGACAAGCCGACCGCGAGCAGAAAGTACAGCATCCCCACGCCGATGCCGTTCACGACCTGCAACAGATAAACGTTCATGGCCTTGCTTCAGAAGAGTTGCGGCGCGAATGCAGTGCCTGACTGCATTCGCATGGGAACAGCGCGCGCTACGACATCACGCGAGCTTGCACTGCGTCTTGTCGAGCGGCAGGAACGACTGGCCGGAACTCACGATATCGGCGTAATCGTCCTTGTCTTTCATCTTGCTCTTTGCCTTGCCTTTGAGAAGATAGTAGTTCTTCAGCACTTGATGATCGCCCGCGCGAATTTCTTCGGGACCGGTCAGTCCCGCGTACTTCATGCCCTCGAGCGCCGTGATGACCTTTTTCGGATCGACGGTGCCGGCCTTCACGATGCCATCGAGAAGAATCTTGGTGCAGATGTAGGAACCCGCGAGACTGTAATTCGGATTCGCCTTGTACGCGTCGTTCACGCGCTTGACCAGATCGTGATTCAGCGGCGAATCGATCGCATGCCAGTACTGTGCGCCGAAATACACGCCTTCGCAGATATCCGGACCGAGCGCTTCGAATTGCTCGAGACCCGATGCCCATGCCATGAGAATCGTGCAATTGTTCTTCATGCCGAAGCTCACGGCCTGACGCAATGTGTCAGACGATTGCGAGCCGAAGTTGAGAATCAACAGAACATCGGGCTTCGCGGCGACAGCATTCGTCAGATAACCGCTGAATTCCTTTTCATTGAGCGAGTGATAGCTATTGCCCACATGCTCGATGCCCTTCTCCTTGAAGATGTTCTTCGCGGCGGACAAAAGGCCGTCGCCGAACACGTATTGTGGCGTGATGGTGTACCAGCGCTTTGCCTTGGGCATTGCCTGAATCAGAGGACGCACCGTCTGCTCGATCGCGCCGAAGGTCGGCACCGACCAGCGGAAGGTCGCGCTGTTGCAGTCTTTGCCGGTCAGTTCATCCGCCCCTGCGGTGGTGATGAAGATGCCGCCGGCCTTCTCGACTTCCTTGCCCATCGCAAGCGCTTCGGAGGAAAGGATGCCGCCGGCGAAGTAGCGCGCATTCTTTTGCTGCGCGATTTCCTGCACACGCCGCACCGCCGTTGCGGGTTTTCCCTCGGTATCGAGCGTGGTGTAGGCGAGCGGCTGGCCGAGCACCTTGCCGTACTGCTCTATGGCGAGCTTCATGCCGAGATCGGCGTATTTACCGTTGGCCGCGAACGGGCCGGACATCGGAACCGGGCAGGCAAACTGGATCGGCGAGCCTTGTGCAAAGGCGCTTCTTGTGACGAGCGCCTCGATTGATCCGGGAATGGCCGACAGCGCGGCCAGCTTCAACATGTTTCGGCGATTCAAAGTTGTCGCTCCTTGAGAAGAAGACCTGCGCGGCCGCCGCGCTTTTTTTCGTGGTACGTTCAGGCATCGGCTGGCTTCATCCTATTTATCATGATAAATAGAATGAACCCGATGCTAGGAACAATAAATTCAAGTGTCAATAAGGCAATATTCCGGTCTGCGCGAAAGCGCATGCGCGCGTACAAGACGGACACGAACCGCGAGCGAAACGAGAGGAACATCGACATGGTGATGGAACGTGCCAAACGCGGCGGCGCGGCAATCGAAATCGCGCAGCAGCCGATCAAGCAGCCCAAGCGCGCGGACCTGGTCGCCGAGGAGATCAAACGGCTGATCACGGAGAAGAACCTGAAGCCCGGCGACAAGCTACCGCGCGAAGTCGAGTTGCAGCAGCTCTTCTCGGTGAGCAAGAGCACGATCCGCGAGGCGCTCAAGTCGCTCGAAGTGCAAGGGCTAATCAAGGTGACAACCGGTCCTTCGGGTGGTGGCACGATTGTCGAAGTCCCGCTCGACCGCACCTTGCAGCTCTTGCAGAACTATCTGTTCTTCAAGGACGTGAGCATCGACGACATCTACACCGTGCGGCAACTGCTCGAGCCCGAGCTCGCGGCCGGCGCGGTGCCGCATCTCACCGAAGCGGACTTCGCCGCGCTCGAAGCGAATATCGCGTGCTGCGATGAACCGGCCTCGGCGCATGCGAATCGCGACATCGTCAGGCAGCGTCAGGAAGACGTGAACTTTCACGACATCCTCGCCGCCGCGAATCCGAATCCCTTCTTGCGCTTCAGCTGCGAGTTAATCAACGAGATGATCCGGCAGCTCATCGAGTTCCGGAACGACACGCCGCAGGCCGAGCACGAGCGCTTCGGACGCGCCAACGTGAAGATCCACAAGGCGATCACCGAAGCTGCGCGCGCGCGAGACTCCGCGAAGGTGCGCGAGCTGATGGTGATTCACATGACCGAGGCGCCGCGTTATGTGAAGCGCATGAAGGGCAAGCTGCGCGGACGGCTCATTCTCGACTCGGAGATTCGCAAGCGGCTCGCCGGACGCGGGAACAACTGAATCACGGGCGAGTCCGCTTCGAGGGCGCTCAGGCCTTAGCGACTACAATCGATCATCGAACGCGCGGAGCGCGCGTTCGTTACATCCATTTTCAACCCGTAAATCACGGAGTTTTCGACGCCATGCGAGGCGGCGCCGCACGCCATGCGGGGTGGCTCGCGCCACGCGGAGAAACTGAATGCCACCCAGATTCAATGCCGTTCGCAAGACCGGGCGCGTGGTCAGCCGCCGCCTGATGCGGCGCAACAGCACCGCCGCGATGCGTTTCGCCGAGGCGTTTTCACGACATCCGGTGCTCGCGGGCCTCATCGGCACCGCTATCGCCATTTCCATGGCCGTGCTCTCGTTCGCCGCCCTCTGGCAAGGACGCGCGCAGGCTTTGCAGAATGCGCACGCGGCGTCGGCGAATCTCGTCGCCACGCTGAGCGCGGACATCGCGCGCAATGTCGAATCGAGCGATCTGTCGTTGCGCACCATCGTGAGCGGCGTGCAGGATCCGCAAGTCATGGCGCTATCTCCCGAACTGCGCAAGCTCGTCCTCTTCGATGGCGCGACGGCAATGCGCTATGTAGGCGGCGCGTTCGTCATGAATCGAGAGGGGCGGATCGTCGTGGAACGAGACCCGAGCGAGCACACGGACATGCTCTTCAATGACCGGGATTACTTCAAGGTTCACGTCGCGCATCCCGATGCGGGCCTCTATATTTCCGGACCCTACGCATCGAGATTACGCAAGGGCGCGACCTCGCTCGCGATGAGCCGCCGCATCAACGCACCCGATGGCTCGTTCGCGGGCGTGGCGGTCATCGCGCTGAACACCGAATACTTCAGGAGCCTGCTCGAACGCGTGAACGTCGGTGCGTCCGGCTCGGTGTTCATCGTCCAGCAAGACGGCGAAATGATCGCGCGCAAGCCAGCGTTGACGTCCGATGCAACAGCGGCATACGTCGCGAAGTCACCGAGTTTCTCCGCGATGAAGGACACGAACTCCGGCTCGTACATCTCCCGGTCACCGCTCGATGGCGTACGGCGCCTGTATACCTTCCAGCACGTGCCGGGCACGCATCTGATCGCGGCCGTCGCGCCTGCCGAAGACGACGTGCTGGCGTCGTGGCGACAACGCAGCATCGTGATCGGCGGCCTCACGTTGACGTTCGGAGGCTGCTTCATCGTCATCTCGTGGCTGCTCGCGATCTCGCTGCGTTCGCGTGCGATCGCGCAGGAAAAGCTGCAACGGCTCGCGGGCACCGATTCGCTCACCGGCCTGTGTAACCGGCGCGCGCTCGACCGCCGTCTCGACGAAGAATGGCGACGCGCCCGCCGCGCGGACCAGCCGATCTCCGCGCTGTTCATCGACGTCGATTACTTCAAGCTCTACAACGACACATATGGTCACATGATGGGCGACGACGCGCTGATCGCAGTGGCCGATTGCATTTCGAATTCCGCGAGGCGCCCCGGCGATATCGTCGCGCGCTATGGCGGCGAGGAGTTCGTGATCGTGTTGCCGGGCGCGGCCGCGAGCGGCGCGGTGACGTTCGCGGAACGTCTGCGGGAGTCGGTCGAAGCGCTCGCGATCGCGAACAGCGAGGCGTCCAAGGGGGTACTGACGATCAGCATCGGCTGCGCGACGGCCTCGCCGCGCCAGAGCGACGACGCGCTCAGGCTGCTCAACAGCGCGGACGCCGCGCTCTATCTCGCCAAACGCGCGGGCCGCAATCGCGCGATCCACGAAGGCAGCGTGGCGAGCGACGGCGCTTGACACGACACGCAGACGGTCGCGCGTATCATGCATTCCTGATGCAATCGCGCGTTTGACATGTTGCATTAAGAATTCAGGCGACCGCTTCCGGAAGGAGACAACCCGATGAACGCTTCGACCGCCGTATTTGCCATTCTTTTCTCCCTGCTGCTGGGCGCGATGATTCCCGGTCCGAGCTTTGTGATCGTGGCCCGCAACGCTATCGGCGTATCGCGCATGGATGGCATCGCGACCGCGCTGGGCATGGGCGTCGGCGGCATCTTCTTCGGCGGCATAGCGCTCGCGGGGTTGTACACGCTGCTGGTCGCCGTCGAATGGCTTTATATCGCGCTCAAGGTCGCGGGCGGGATATATCTGATCTATATCGCATCGAAAATCTGGCGCGGCGCCGCGCAGCCGATGCACATGCCGGCACGAGACGGTGCGCCCGCGCATCCGGGAAGCGCGCGCAAATCGTTCTGGCTCGGACTCTCGACGCAACTGAGCAATCCGAAGACCGCGATCTGGTACGGCAGCATCTTCGCTGCCCTCTTGCCGCAACACCCGCCGCTGTGGTGCTACTTCGTGCTGCCGCCGATGGTTTTCGCGATCGAAACCGGCTGGTACACCATCGTCGCGCTGGGCTTCTCCAGCAAGCGTCCGCGCGAGATGTACCTGCGCTCGAGGAAATGGATCGATCGCGTGGCTTCCGGCGTCATCGCAGCGCTCGGTCTGCGTCTGGTGCTCACCGCCAGCAAGGCCGGCTTCTGATTTTGCATGCGTGGTTCAAAAACGCGGGGCGCAGAATCGCATCAAGCATGACGAATGCAAAAGACCGGACACGCCGGGCGTCCGGTCGTTGCGCAAGGCTGCGTCAATGCGCGTGCCTCACAGCGGATGCAGCTTGCCATCGAGGTCCATTGTCCACTTCGAGCCATCCTTGAAAGTCAGCACGCCGTTTTGGGCATCGATGTGAGTCGGACGGCCAGCCGGCTCCTGCTTGTCGCCACCGACGATGCGTGACATCTCGGCAGAGGACAGTTCTTCGGCGTGTTTCAGATCGTCGAGCTTCAGTTGCGTCATGGCGGTTCTCCTGGCGGTACGTAGCAAAAGTTTGTCCGGAACGAGCGTGTCTTCACGCTCGCCTGCCCTTTTGCATGCGGCATGCCAATTCACAGCCCAAGACCGTCGAGGCCTTGTGCAGCGGGCGTCGAGCCGATCAGCCCACGTGATGTGTCAAACCCCTAAGTCGGACATGGCCCGACACAATACGCATGCCTCTGTCTGCGCGCCGACGACACCCGATTTCTTTCGTTTTCCCGACATACGAGTACGCCCTCGCTGATTGGCGCGGACCTTGCTCTTATAGACGCTCGAACATCCGGCGATTCGACCGGCACTTGCACACAGGAGGAGACGATGCAAGACGAGATTCAAGAAATCGCGGCGAGTCATGGTGAACGCGACAGCGGCTGGCTGATTCCGTCGATCCAGAAGGCGCATGAGCGCTCGGAAACCTTTGGCCTGAACGCCTCGACGCGACCCGACTACGACGTGCTCACCGAAGGCGACCTGCTGCTCAAGCTCGAGCAGAACCGCGTGCTTTGCGCGCACGCGACGCCGGTGATGGAAACCCTGCGTGAACAAATCGTCAACACGCAAAGCATGATCGTGCTGACCGATGCGCAGGGTCTCATCCTGCATTCCACCGGTGACGACGATTTCCTCGCGCGCGCCGAGAAGGTCGCGCTGAGAGCAGGCGCGAACTGGGCCGAGGAACGGCAAGGCACGAACGCGATCGGCACGGCGATCGCGGAGCGCACGCCCACGGTCGTGCACGGCGACCAGCATTATCTCGCGGCCAATCGCTTTCTCACGTGCTCCAGTGTGCCGATCCTCGATCCGTACGGCGATCTGATCGGCGTGCTCGACGTCACCGGCGATCATCGCAGCTATCATCGCCACACGATGGCGCTCGCGCGCATGTCCGTGCAGATGATCGAAAACCACCTGTTTTCCAGCACGTTTCAGGGCATGCTGCAAGTTTCGTTTCATGGCCGCCCCGAATTTCTCGGCACGCTCATGGAAGGCATCATGGCGTTCACGTGCGATGGCCGCTTTCTGTCGGCCAATCGCAGCGCGCAATTTCAGTTCGGCCTGCCGCTGTCGGCGCTGCGCGCGCATACGCTTTCGTCGCTGTTCGGTGTGACGAGCGCGCAACTGATCGATCGTTCGCACGCGAGCCGCGCTCCGCATATTGCGCTCGACCTGAACAACGGCACGGTGGTGTGCGCGCGGGTGCGCCTGAATCGCGCGCCGCTCGCCGAAATGGCTGCGACGACACTCGCCGCGAGGCCCGCACCGCGCGCTGTAAGCACACGCGAGACGCAATCCAAGCTCGCACCGCTCGACACGGGCGACGCCACGGTCGCCGCCGTCATCGGCAAGGTGCGCAAGGTCATCGGCAAAGACATTCCGATTCTCATCACCGGCGAAACGGGCACCGGCAAGGAACTGCTCGCGCAAGCCATTCACGGCGACTCGCCGCGCCGCGCGGGGCCGTTCATCGCCGTCAACTGCGCATCGATTCCCGAGAACCTGATCGAGTCGGAACTCTTCGGCTATGAAGAAGGCGCCTTCACGGGCGCACGCCGCAAGGGCGCGGCCGGAAAGCTGTTACAGGCGAACGGCGGCACGCTCTTTCTCGACGAGATCGGCGACATGCCCTATCCATTGCAAGTCCGTCTTCTGCGCGTGCTGCAGGAGCGTGTCGTCGATCCGCTCGGCTCGAGCAAATCGATACCGGTCGATGTCGCGATCATCTGCGCGACGCACCGCAACCTGCGCGAAATGATCGCGCAGAACCGCTTCCGCGAAGACCTCTATTACCGGCTCAACGGGCTCGTCGTGAAGCTGCCGCCCTTGCGCGATCGAACCGACCTCGCGGCCGTCATCACGAAGATGCTGCAGGCAATGAGCGCCGACGAAGCATGCGGCATGCGCCTTTCCATCGACGACGAAGTCATGGCCTTGTTCGAGCGTTATGCGTGGCCCGGCAACTTCCGGCAGTTGTGCAACCTGCTACGCACAGCGGCCGCCATGGTCGACGAAGACGGCTGCATCCGTCGCGATCACCTTCCGGAGGACTTCTTCGATGAGCCGTACAGTCGTGCGGAAGGCATATCTGAAGCAAGCGCTCCGTCGGCATTTGTTTCCGGACGACTCCACGAGGTCACAACTTCCGTGATCGCGGCGGCGCTCGCGCGCCATCATGGCAACGTGTCCGCTGCCGCGCGCGCGCTCGGCATTTCACGCAACACGATCTATCGAAAGATGCCCACTTGTTCAGCGATGGAGCAGTGAACTGTTGCATGCGGTGTTCCACTTCGATACACCCCTGTCGCGAAGAGGAACAGCGTGCCCAATCGGGACGCGTATCGTCGAAATAGAACTGAAAGCAAGAGCGTGTTCTGCGCGGTCTTTTCATCGAAGGCATGGACCTTGCATTTTCGACCTCTGGTTGCGAAACCGTTCGCGATCCAATGTCGAACATCACTCAAGGAGATGACCATGCAATGGACCAAGCCCGCCTTCACCGATCTGCGTTTCGGCTTCGAGATCACGATGTATATCGCCACACGCTGATGCTTCACTAAAGACATGCCCGGGCCGGGCTCGCATCGACCCGGGCATGCGCACCTTCCTCATCTCTTCCACATGAACCCGACGACCGCGCGTGCGGGTGCGTTCCCGCGCCCGCGTTTGCGTACGCCCCTCAAGCTGCACTGGCACGCGGACATGCGCACGTGCGAAATCGTGCATCCGCACGGCAGCATCGAACTGAATCGCAGCGCCGGCGAAATACTCGCGCGCTGCGATGGCACGCGCGAACTCGACGACATCATCGGCGAACTCGAAGCGCGCTTCGGCGTGTCCGGGCTCGCGGCCGACGTGTATCGCTTCATCGATGAAGCGCGCCGTCTCGGCTGGATCGACTGACGCACGTCACTGTCACATCGGGCAACACGCCTGCGTCCCATTGCTCCACGTTGCAACACTCATGCATCAACGCCATGCGCCATGTGCAGGCATCGCCGTAAGCGCCACATCCGCATGCGACAAGGCATGCGCGCACATGCATCGCGAATGGCACATGACTTGCCTTGATGAACCGGCAACCGTTTCGCATGCCTATCAAGGCCAACACGAGATCAAAAGAAACGTCGCAATATCATCCCAGGAGACAACGATGAAGACCCCCACCGTCCCGTCCATGCGCATCGCGGCCCTTGCAGCAGGCATCGCGGCTGCATTCGGCTTCGTGCAACATCAGGCCGTCGCGGCCAACAGCACGCCGGCGCAGTATCCCGACGTCAGCTATGAACGGCTCGCGAGCGCACAGAACGATCCAGGCTGGCTCACCTATTACCGCACGTACAACGGCCATGCGCATTCGCCGCTCAAGCAGATCGACACGAGCAACGTGAAGGGACTGAAGCAGGCATGGAGCTACAAGTTTCCCGCCGATCTGCAACAAGGCTTCGAAGCGACGCCTATCATCAACGGACGCTTCCTGTTCGTGACGACGCCCAAGGACAACGTTTATGCATTCGATGCCGAAACGGGCAAACAGCTCTGGAAATACGAACCGAATCTCGACGCGAGATCGTTCAAGACCGCTTGTTGCGATGTGGTGAATCGCGGCGTCGCGCTGTATGGCAAGAACGTCTATGTCGCGATGCTGAGCGGTGAAGTCGCCGCGCTCGATGCGCAGACCGGCGCCCTCGTGTGGAAGAAGGCGATGTTCGATCCGGGTACGGGCTACGCGTTCTCGCTGGCGCCGCTCGCACTCGATGGCGCGATCGTCGTCGGCAGTTCGGGCGGCGAGTATGGCGCTCGCGGCTTCATCGCGGCGCTCGATCCCAATGACGGCAAGGTGTTGTGGAAGCGCTTTACCGTGCCCGGCGCCAAGGAGCCGGGCGGCGACACATGGCCCGATGGCATGCAGGAACACGGCGGCGCGCCCGCGTGGCTCACGGGCACCTATGATGCCGCGAGCAAAACGCTGTACTGGGGCGTGGGCAACCCGGGGCCGTGGCTCGCCGACCTCCGTCCCGGTGACAATCTATATTCCGATTCGCTGCTCGCGCTCGATCCGAAGACCGGCGATCTCAAGTGGCACTATCAGTACACGACCCACGACACGTGGGACTACGACGGCGTCAACACGCCCGTGCTCGCGAACATCAAGTATCAGGGCAAGGACTATGACGCGATCATTCACGCGGATCGCAACGGCTTCTTCCATGCGATCGATCGCAGCAACGGCAAGCTGATCTATGCGCGTCCGTTCGTGAAAGCAACCTCGGTGACAGGTTATACCGACGACGGCAAGCCCGTTCAGGATGCGGCGAAGTACCCGAAGACGGGCACGACCATCGAAACCTGTCCGAGCTTCCTGGGGGGCAAGAACTGGTGGTCCGTGTCATACGATCCGGAGAAGCATCTCGCGATCGTGCCGGCGCTGCATGCGTGCATGTCCTTGTCGGGCAAGTCGGTGAACTACATGGAAGGCCTGCCCTATCTCGGCGAAGGCTTCGAGATCAAGCCCGAGCCGGGCAGCAAGGGTTATGGCGAGCTGCAGGCGATCGACGTCGATACCGGCAAGAAGGTCTGGAGCCACTGGAGCAAGCTGCCGTGGAACGGCGGCGTCGCGACCACGGCGGGCGGCCTCGCCTTCAGCGGCTCGCTCGACGGCCATCTGCTCGCGTTCGATGAGAAAACCGGCAAGGTCCTCTGGCAGAGCCCGAAGCTCGCGAGCGGCATCATCGCGCAGCCTTCGGTCTATGAGATCGACGGCAAGGAATATGTCGCGGTGCTCGCGGGCTACGGCGGCGCCAACCCGATCTGGGGCGGCCCGATGGCCAAGGCCGCGGACAAGGTGCCGCGCGGAGGCACGCTCTACGTGTTCGCGCTCAATCGCACCTGACAACACCTGATCGAAGCGCGAGCGCTCAACTTCATCGCGCGCTCGCGATGCTCATTACATCATCGGACGCCTGGTCATGAATCATCCACTCAACTCCATTCGTGCGGCGGGCATGCTCGCGGCATGCATCGCACTCGCACCGTCGCCCTCGCACGCCGCAGTGAAGATCTGCACGTTTCCCGGCAGCCCGTCCGTGGCACTGGATCGCGCCGTCGCGCAAGCGGTCTTCGCGCGCGCCAACATTGCGGCGACGCTCGTCACGCACGGTATCGGCGAAGGCGACGATGACGGCGTCTCGCTCAGCGAACTCGACAAGACGCTCGCCCGCGATTGCGACGTGATCGCAGGCTTTCCACGCTCGACGGTCGCCGATGCATCCGGCGGCAAGATGCGCTTCTCGCGAGGCTATCTGCGTGCGGGCTATGTCAGCGTCGAAGCGCCCGGCGCCGTGTTGCAGGACGCGGCGAAGCGCACGGTCGCCGCGACCTACGCGAGCCCCGCGCAACTCATCGCCGTGCAGCAACCTGACGTGACGCTGGATCTGGAGAACACCTCGGCATCGACGGTCGAAGCGGTCGCGAAAGGACGCGCGCAGAAGGCCATCGTCTGGTATCCGGCTGTCGTCGCCTATCGCATGGCCCATCCGGAGCACAGCTTCGATGTGGCGCTCGCGGACTCGCCTTATGCGGACTGGCATCTCACGTTCGCATTCGGCGACAAGGCTGCCGCGTTGCTTCCGCGCATCGACGATGCACTCACCGCCATGAACAACGATGGCCGCCTGCAGGCGCTCACGAAGCAGTGGACCCTCCCGGCACAAACTGCGTCGGTGCGTTCATCGGCGCATTATCTCGACACGGCTTCGACAGCATCGTCGGCGCGCACGGGCATCATGCTCGCCGACGCCAATGCGGCGCGCATGGGACGCTTCATCAAGGTCGCGAACGAAGGGGGCGGCGAGCCGCCATCGTTCGAACAGGCGCAGATCGCTCACGGCAAGACGCTTTACGCGAGCTCGTGCGCGAAGTGCCACGGCGCCCAATTGCAAGGCGTCACCGCGCCCGCATTGCAGGGGCCATCGTTCGCGCCGGCGGCGAACTCGCATCTGACGGTTGGCGGCATCTTCACCTACATGGCGACCAACATGCCCGCTGATCGACCGGGCAAGATGAAAGATCAGGATTACGCCGACATCATGGCGTTCCTGCTCAATTCGAACGGCTACAAGGCCGGCGCGACAAAGCTGACCGCCGACAGCGCGCGCGCCTCCACCTTGCCGCTGAACGCCGGACCTGGCCATTGAGCTTCCCATGCGGACATCGTTCGCGCGACTTCAAATACATCACAACGTGATATATAATCGAAACGTCGCGCAGGCGGATCGAGAAGCGCCGCAAGCGTGGCGCAATGCGCAAATCAGCCGGCTTGTGTCGGCGGGAGGCCAGCGTCGTGCTTATCAATAATGACTTCGAAATCGGCTATCTTGTGGTAATTTTCGCTTTGCTCGGCGTCATCCTGATCGGCGCGCTGCTCACGGTGCTGCATCTGGATCGCTGGCATCCGAAGCTCATCAGCGCAGCCATCGGGGCGCTACTCGGGCTTGCGCTGATCGAAGCGGTGCCGATACTCACCTGACGACACACCCTGAAGTTTCGTCGAGTCTTCGGTTCGTCGCGACACCAAGGCGGCAACACGCCCAGCTTCATGGGTGTGTGTCGCCTTCTTCATTTTTCGTCCTCGTTTCCTGCAACGTCCTCGTCGCGCGTATTGGCATAATGCGGCATCGGACGCGCGCATCCGCCGCGACTTCGTCACTCATACAAGAGCGCATGATCGCGATCACCCGCACTCGACGCCGCTTGCGCGCATTCTTCGGCGCGCCCGAAGCCAGACGGCTCGCCCGCACGCTTCTGAGCTGCGCGATCAGCTATGGCGCAGCGCGTCTCGCCGCATTGCCCGAAGGCTATTGGGCGCTCATCACGACGCTCGTCATCGTGACGCAGCCGAGCCTCACGCA
Source organism: Caballeronia hypogeia (assembly GCF_001544875.2). Classification (GTDB taxonomy): domain Bacteria; phylum Pseudomonadota; class Gammaproteobacteria; order Burkholderiales; family Burkholderiaceae; genus Caballeronia; species Caballeronia hypogeia. The sequence continues at coordinate 218,391 of NZ_FCOA02000002.1, read as the reverse complement.
AGCGGTCGATACGGCGCGCGACCAGATCATCGGCGCGTTCATCGGCGCGGTAGTGGGGGTGCTCGGCATCGTCGCCATGGAACGTGGCGCGCCGCCGCTCGCCGTCTTCACGGTCGGACTCGTGCCGCTCGCCACCTTGAGCGCGAAGCGACCCGCGTTCAGGCTCGCGTGCGTCACTCTCGTGATCGTCGTGCTGATTCCCGCCGGACCAGGCTCGCCCTTCGAGCGGCCAATGCATCGCGTGCTGGAGATCTTGATCGGCGCGGCGTCGTCGTTCGTCGTGTCGGCTATCTGGCCGAATCGTGCGCTCACGGCCGCGCATCGCGGCGTCGCCGATACCTTGAAAAGCCTCGGCCAATTGATCGGCCTGCATCTTTCCGGCGACAAGGACGAAGCCCGCGCAATGCGCCTCGAAGCGCAAAGCACGGACGCACAAAAGGCGCTCGACGATGCGTTGAAGGAAGCCGAACGAGAACACATCATCGTGCTCGTGCAGAACCGGCGCTCGGACGCCATCGACAAAGCCGCGCCGTTCCTGCGCCGTCTGCACAGCGATGCGCTGTTTCTCGCAAAGGCCGTGTCGCGCGTCGATGCCAATACGTGCGCGGCGCGCTTCGGCGAAACAGGCCGCGAACTGCAGGCGCTGTTCGAGACGCTTGCGAGCGTGCTGGCATCGCCGCGCCAGGACGACGCCGGACTCGTACGCGCGCGCGGCGCCGTGAGCGAACTCAAGGACATGCTCGCGGCGCAGGAGTCGACGCACGGCGCGCAGGAAGTCGCGCAATTCGTGATCGATCTCATCGTGACCGATCTCGATGCGCTGATCTCGACGATCTATCCGCCCAAAGAACAGTCAGCCTAGCGCGAGAGGCCGCGCGCGTCGATCGGCCAGATATCGGTCACGTGGGCGCCGCGAAAGCAAACGTATTCGTCGTAGAGATTCACGGTCGGATCGCAATGCCCGGGGGGCAGAAGGAGCCGCTTGCCGACGAGTTCCGCCAGGTCGTCCTCCGGTGCGCCGTGCGCCTGAAGCATGCCGTGCTCGTCGTTCGCGGAGCCGTAGGTCAGCACCGGTTCAATGCTCGGGTCGAGCCAACGCGCGCTGCGCGGCAGCCCTGAATCCACCGCGAGCCCCTTCAAGCCGACATCGCATACAGCCATGCCGGGACGCGTCGCGCTCATCACCGTGGACAGCACGAACAGACTGTGACGCCAGCGCATTTCGCCGCCCCAGCCGATGCCGCCATAGTCACCGTCCATGAACAGATAGGAACCGGGCTGAAGCTCGGTGTAGACGCCGCTCGCGGCATCGAACTCGACGGTGCCCGTCCCGCCGCCCGTCACGATCGCGCAACGCATGCCGCGCGCTTCGAGCGCGCGCACGTAGCGTGCAGCGCTGTCGGCGGCGCGGCGCGCTTCGCTCTTGCGCGCGTGCCAGTCGGCGACGTGCTGTATGCCGCCGTGATATGCCTGAATCCCGGTGAAGCGCAATGCGCTTTGCGCGCCGATCGCGTCCACGAGTTCGATGAGCGCGTCTTCGCTGGTTACGCCGCAACGATGCTGCCCGGCGTCGACTTCGGGCAGCACGTCTATCGTCACGCCAGCGCGCGCGGCCGCTTCCCCCACGGCCTGCACTTGCGGCAATGCATCCACGCACACGGAAAGCCGCACGTGCGAGGCGAGTTCGACGGCCATGGCAAGCTTGTCCGCGCCGACGAACTCATTGCTCACATGGATGCTCGCAATGCCCGCGGCAGCGAACGGATACGCCTCCGACAACTTCTGACAACACACACCGACGGCCCCAGAATCGATCTGACGCTGCGCGATTGCACTGGATTTGTGCGCCTTGGCATGCGGACGCAAGGCGACGCCGTGGCGCGCCGCGAATGCGGACATCGCGGCGAGATTCGCGTCGAAGGCGTCCAGGTCGATGATCAGTGACGGCGTGCCGACCGATACGAGCGCGTCGCCCACGCGGGCGGCAGGAGGGGGTGAAAGTGTCATGGCGTTTCGTGGCGTAGGAGTGAGAACATCATAGCCCGGCATTCTGCATGATGAATGCAGAATGCCGAGCACCCGAGTCCGCCCATCACGCGGGAACTTCCGTTTCAAGGATCGCGCCTTCCTCCTTGAGCGCCTGAATGCGGGTATCGTCGAAGCCGTATTCGTTGAGCACTTCGCTCGTGTGCTGTCCCAATAGCGGAGCGGGGCGCGATACCCTGGTGCACCCTTCGGAGAAGTGAATCGGCAAGCCGATGCCGCGCATCGGGCCCGCCAGCGGATGCTCGGTTTCGACGATCATCCCGCGCGCGATGGCCTGCTCGTGCGACGACGCTTCGGGCACACCGAGAACCGCGCCGCTCGGCAAGCCGATTTCATCGAACGAGACGAGCCATTCATCGGTGGTCCGCTCGACGAGGCGCGCGGTCAGAATCTCCACCAGCAGCTCCCGATGTTTCAGGCGCCCCGCGTTGGTCTGAAAGCGCTCATCTTCGGCCAGCCCGGGAATGTTCAACACCCCGACGAGCCGCTCGTAGTTGCTCTGATTGGCTGCGCCAATATTGACCCAGCCGTCGCGTGTGCGAAACGCCTGATACGGCGCACTCGTCGGATTGGCCGAGCCCGCTTTGGGCAGCACGGTGCCGTCGGCGAAGTAGTTGGCGAAGGCCCAGTACATCTGCTGCAAGCCCGCTTCGAACAGCGACGTGTCGACCATCTGGCCCAGACCAGTCGCCTGCTTTCTCGCATAGGCCGCGCTGATGCCGAGCGCGGCGAGAATGCCCGCGTTGATGTCGGTGACGGGCGAGCCTGCCTTGATCGGCGCCTGCCCCGGCTCGCCGGTCATGCTCATGAGTCCGCTCAGACCTTGCGCGATCAGATCGAAGCCGCCCTTGTCGGCCATCGGCCCGCTGCGGCCATAGCCGGAAATCGCGCAATAGATGAGGCCGGGATTCATGGCCTTGAGCATGTCGTAGCCCATGCCGAGCTTTTCCATCGTGCCGCGCCGATAGTTTTCGGTCACGACGTCCGCGCTTGCGAGCATCTTGCGGAGCACTTCCTTGCCGCCCTCGGTCTTGAGATTGAGGGCGATGCCGCGCTTGTTGCGGTTCACGATCATGAACGACGCCGATTCGCCGCTCGCCAGAATCGGAGCGAAACGCCGGCAATCGTCGCCATTCGGAATCTTTTCGACCTTGATGACATCCGCGCCCATATCCGCGAGCATCATCCCGCAGATCGGTCCCGACATGATGTGCGCGAGCTCGACCACGCGCATGCCCGCGAGCGGTCCCGCGCCGGGCGCGGCCGCTGGTTTGATGTCTGACATGTCAACGTCCCTTGAATTGCGGTTTGATCTTGTCGAGGAAAGCCTGATAGCCGGTGCGGAAATCTTCCGTGCCGAAGCAGGCGAAACCTTCGTCACGCTCTTCGTCGCCGAGCGGCGCGGGGTCCATCACGCGACGCACGAACTGCTTGTGCCAGCGCGCGACGAGCGGCGCGCCATCCGCGATGCGCCGCGCGGTCTCACGGGCGTGCGCGGTGACTTCCGCATCCGCGACGACGCGCGTGACGAGGCCTTTCGCGAGCGCCTCCCTGGCATCGAAGATGCGTCCTTCGAGCAGGAGTTCGAGCGCCACAGCCGGACCAGCCAGACGCACCAGTCCCTCCATTTCCGCGTGCGCCATCACGAGCCCGAGGTTCTTGATGGGCACGCCGAAGCGGCTCGATTCGCCGCAGATGCGCAGGTCGCACATCGCGGCAATCTCAAGACCGCCGCCGACGCAGATGCCGTGAATCATCGCGACGATCGGATGACGGCACTCGTGCAATGCATGCAAAGTGCGATGCATGATCGCGCCGTACTCGCGCGCCTGCTCGACGTTGGCGCGATCCGTACGGAATTCGGCGATGTCGTTACCGGGAGAGAAGGCTTTCTCGCCCGCGCCACGCAACACGATGCAACGCAGCGTGTCATCGCCGGACAGTGTTTCGATGGTCTCCCCGAGCGAGCGCCACAAGGGCTTGGTCATCGCGTTGAGCTTGTCGGGCCGGTCGATGACGACCGTCGCGATATCGCCGTCGCGCTCGATCAGGATGGATGGTTCCGCCACATCGCCTCCGTAGTTTGAATACTGCATGCGTTATTCCGGATCGGTGCAATGCATGCGGAATGCATTGCACCGTGACATTCGCCGATCAGACGAACTCGCGCCCCTGCGCGGCGTCTTCCTTTTCCTCCTCCACTTCGAGCGCGCGGTCCGGGCGCATGGTGAACGAGAGGATGATGCCAACCGCCATCAGGATCATCGACACCGTGAACGGCAGGTTCCAGTTGCCGGTGCGGTCGATCAGCCAGCCTCCGACTACCGGGCTGATGATCGCCGAAAGCGCCGAGCCGGAATTCATGATGCCGGCAGCGGTGCCCGAATGCTTCGGTGCGATGTCCATCGGCACGGACCACATCGGGCCGATCGTCATTTCGTTGAAGAAGAAGCCGGCAGAAAGGCACAGCGCCGCGACCGTGATCGAGATGTTCGAGATGAACATGATCGGCGCGAGCGAAAGCAATGTGAGCAGCATGCATACGCCGACCATCACGTTGCGCGCCAGGCGCACGTTGCCGCTCTTTCTCAGGATGCGATCGGTGAGCGAGCCGCCGAGCCAGTCGCCGAGCACGCCCGCGAAGAATACGCCCGAGGCGAACAGCGCCGACTTGCCGAGCTGCATGTGATAGTTGTGCAGGAAGTACTGTGGAATCCAGCCGAGGAAGAGCCACAGCACCCAGCCATAGCAGAAATACACGGCCGTGACGGGCGCCATGCGGCCGAGCAGCTTGCGCCAGGGCACCGGCGTGCGTTGCTTCACGCCCGAGTAGGTCGAGAGCGTGGCGCATTCCGTCTCCGTGATGCGCGGATGGTCGCGCGGGTTATCGCGGAAGTAGAAGACCCATGCGATCGCCCACAGAAAGCTGATGATCCCGGTGATGATGAACGCGCCGCGCCAGCTCGTCGCGACCATCAGCCAGACGATCAGCGGCGGCGCCACTGCATTGCCGATACGCGATGCCGCATGCGTGATGCCTTGCGCGAAACCGCGCTGATCGGCGGGCATCCAGTTGGACATCGCGCGCGTCGCGGTCGGAAAGGTCGCGCCTTCGCCGAGTCCGAGCAGCACGCGCGCGACGATCAGCGATGCGAAGCCGCCCGCCAGACCGGTCAGCACGGTCGCGCCGGCCCAGATGATCGCGCAGAGCGTGAGCGTGCGGCGCGGACCGAAGCGGTCACCGACCCATCCGCCAATGATCTGAAACACGAGATACGGATAGGCGAACGCGGAAAAAACGAAACCGACTTGCGTGTGCGAGAGGCCCAGCTCGGCGCCGAACTGACTCGCCGCGGTGCTGACATTGACCCGGTCGATATAGGTGATGAAATACATCGCGCATAGCAGCAGCAAAACGCGCGTCGTGGCTCGACGGAACATCATCGTCTCCTTGTGTAACCGCGTGCGTGGGCGAGGCGCCTTCGGTCATCGAGAGGCGCCGTGAGTCACGGCATGCGGAACTTCGCGTGTGGTACGTCGGATGAGTGCTTCTGCCCGGGAATCGCGCTTATTGCGTGCGCCGGCGCAAGCTGCGGATGCGTGGTTTGCGCGGTGATGTCATGGCTTGTCTCCTGATCGCGGTTCGTCGCCGTCCGCTGTTATGTGTCGATGAGTGAATGCTTCTTCCCGCTGTCGTCAATCCTTCTAATCAAGTGCCATCGCGAGCACGCGTGCCACATGAAGCGCTTCGCGTTGCGCGCCGTCCGCGATCTGATGACGGCAACTGGTGCCGTCCGCGACGATCACGGCATCGGCCGCCTTGCGCACCGCCGGCAGCAGCGCCAGCTCAGCCATCGCCTGCGATGCCTCGTAGTGCTCCGCTTCGTAGCCAAAGCTTCCTGCCATGCCGCAACACGACGATTCGATCGGCTTCACATCGAGGCCCGGAATCCACGCGAGCACCTTTTCGATGGGACGCACGGCGTCGAAAGCCTTCTGATGGCAATGTCCATGCAGCAGCGCCTTCGGCGTTTGCAAGGGCTTGAACTTCAGCTTCAGACGCCCGGCCGCCTCTTCGCGCACGAGGAATTCCTCGAACAGAAACGATGCCTGCGCGAGCTTGCGCGCGGCGTCGCCGAATCCGTAGCCGAGGAACTCGTCGCGCAACGAGAGCAGACAGGACGGCTCAAGGCCGACGATCGCGACGCCGCGTTCGACATACGGCATCAGCGCATCGAGCGCGCGGCGGGCTTCGGTCTTCGCTTCATCGACGAGCCCCGCCGACAGGAACGTGCGTCCGCAACATAGCGGCCGCTCGCCCGGCTTCACGTTGAAGTGCACCGTGTAGCCCGCCGCTTCCAGCACGCGCTGCGCGGCGCGCGCGTTGTCGGGCTCCATGTAGTTGTTGAACGTATCGACGAAAAGCAGAACTTCGCTGGTTGCGGATGCAACCGGTCTCGCCGGCGCGTCCGCGAGGAAGGGCTTCGTGAAGCGTGGAAACGCGCGTTGAGGCGCGAGACCGAGCCGGGTCTTGAGCCAGCGCGCGATACCCGGCATACCCGCTTCGAACGCCGCTGACAACGCGGGCACACGGCTGGCGTACGGCGCATAACGCGGCAGAAATGCGGTCAGCCGCTCGCGCAAGCGAACACCATGGCGTTCCGTCCATGCAGCGCGCGCCTCTATCTTGATGCGCGCCATGTCCACGCCTGTGGGGCAATCGCGCTTGCAGCCCTTGCATGACACGCACAGGTCGAGCACATCCTTTACGTCCTGGCTCGCGAGACCGTCTTCGCCCAACTGTCCCGACAACGCGAGCCGCAAGGTATTCGCGCGGCCGCGCGTGACATGCTGCTCGTCCTTCGTGATGCGATAGCTCGGGCACATCGTGCCCGCGTCGAATTTTCGGCAGTGGCCGTTGTTGTTGCACATCTCGACCGCTTTCGCGAGTCCGTTCGATGCATCGCCGCCCGAGCCCGGTGCGCCCTCCTCGCCCGTCAACGGATCACGCGTCACGTTCCATGCGGACCAGTCGAGTTGCGGTTCCAACGCGCGCTCACGATATGAAGGCGGAAAGCGGAAATTCGCTGCATCATCCATTTTCGGCGGCGCGACGATGCGATCCGGGCTCATTCGATTCTCGGGATCGAAGAGTCGCTTGATGTCGCGATACGCCTCGTTGATGCGCGGACCGTATTGCCACGCGACCCATTCGCCGCGGCACAGACCATCGCCGTGCTCGCCCGAATAGGCACCCTTGTATTCACGCACCATCGCCGCGGCCTGCTCAGCGATCGCGCGCATCTTGAGGGCCCCGTCGCGGCGCATGTCGAGAATCGGCCGTACGTGCAGCGTGCCGACGCTCGCATGCGCGTACCACGTCCCTTCGGTGCCGTGCTTCCTGAACACGTCAGTCAGGCGGCTCGTGTATTCCGCGAGATGCTCGAGCGGCACGGCGCAATCCTCGATGAAGGACACCGGCTTGCCGTCGCCGCGCATGCTCATCATGATGTTGAGACCAGCCTTGCGCACTTCCCACAAGGCTTTTTGCGGACCTGCATCGGGCATCTGCACGACCGAACCGGGCAGGCCGAGATCGCTCATCAGTTCGACGAGTTGCGCGAGCCTCGCCATCTGCACGTCGCGATCCGCGCCGGCGAACTCGACGAGCAGCACGGCTTGCGGCCTGCCGACCAGCGCCTTTTCGATCACGGGCCGGAACGCGGGATTCGACATTGCGAGATCGATCATCGTGCGATCGACCAGTTCGACCGCGACGGGACCGAGCTTCACGATGTGCTGCGTCATGTCCATTGCATCGTAGAAGCTCGGGAAATTCACCACGCCGAGCGTCTTGTGCTCGGGCAGCGGCGCGAGCTTCAGGGTCAGTTGCCGGCTGAACGCGAGCGTGCCTTCCGAGCCGACGAGAAGATTCGCGAGATTCGGCTCGCCGTCGCCGGTGAAGGGCACCGGACTCTGGCAGTCGAACAGATCAAGGTTATAGCCCGCGACACGTCGCAGCACCTTCGGGATGCGCTCGCGCATCTCATCCTTTTCGCGCAATGCAATGCCGCGCACGCCGTCGACGAGATCGCGCGTGCGCACGTCGGTCATCATGGTCGAGAGCTTGCCGAAGCGCGCTTCATGACCATCGGCGAGAATGGCGTCGATCGCGTCGACGTTGTGGACCATGATCCCGTATTCCATCGAACGCGAGCCGCACGAGTTGTTGCCCGTCATGCCGCCGATGGTGCACTGCGCACTCGTCGATACGTCCACCGGAAACCACAGGCCGTGAGGCTTCAGCCACGCGTTCAGATGATCGAGCACGACGCCCGGTTCCACCGTGACCGTGCGCGCGTCGCGGTCGAAGTGAATGATGTTGTTGAGCCACTTCGTCGTGTCGATGACGAGCGCCTCGCCGACCGTCTGTCCGCACTGGCTCGTGCCGGCGCCACGCGCAAGCACGCTGGCGTGACTGTCCCGCGCGATCTGCAGGGCGAGGCGCAGATCGGTCTGATCCTTCGGTACGACGACACCGAGCGGCATGATCTGATAGATCGATGCATCGGTCGCGTACCGTCCGCGCGATGCGCGGTCGAACAGCACGTCGCCCTTCAACTCGCGTTGCAGACGCGCCTGCAGCGGCGTCGGCGTGGACGCGAGTCTCGCGCGGGCAGTGGCAGGCATCAGATGGATCGGCTTGACGAGCCGGTCGGTCGGGGAATTGAGCATCGTCGCTGTCTGTGAACGCCAGGGCGCAATACGTTCCTGGCCTTATGAATGCGTTATGCGAAATGCAATTCGACGACGGGCAAGCCTTCGATCACGCCCACCGCCACGCCGGGTGCATCGGGAATCGCCAGGCCGGTGTACGAGCCCGCCGTGATCACGGTTCCGCGCTCGACGGGCAGCCCGCGCGCGACGCTGTGATTGACCGTCCATGCAAGCAGCCTGCGCGGGTCGCCCGCCGGATTGGCGGGCTCGCCGTGGAAGAGCGCAGCGCCATCGAGCGTGAAGGTCATCGAAGGCGAGACGAAGGGAAACGCCGCGTCGTACGGCACGCCTTCGCCCACGATCAACGCGCCGTGGTTCTGCAGGTCCGCGAGCTGCCACGGCTTCTCCACGTCGGGCCACGCGGCGAAACGGCTCACCACGATCTCGATCGCCGCATGTACCGACTCGACTGCATCGAGCACCTCTTCGTCGCGATACGGACCGCCGCCCGGCTCGAAGCGCCTGCCGATCCTGAACGCTACTTCGAGTTCGAGACCGGCCCGGCCGAACGCATGCATCGCGAGGCGCGCGCCCGAGCCATGCACGCCTTCGGCGGGAAGCGGCGCGCCCTGGATCGGACCATCGGGTGACTTCGCGCCGACCTTCCAGCCGGCGACATTCGCTTGCATGGCGCGCAGCGTCGCGTCCTGCACCGCATACGCCTGGTCCGCGTTGGCGGGACGAGCGCCTTCGGGCAAACCGTCGAGCTTCGCGCGATGCGCTCGCGCCTGCACGAAAAACTGTGCGACTGCGGCGGCGTCGAACGCGGCGCTCATGCAGCCGCCTTCAGCGCGGGCTTCGCGACGTGACTCGTCAGATAGTCCATTGCCGCCGCCACGCCGCTGTCCTTCAAACCGATGCCCGCGAGCCTGAGCCCCATCTCACAGCCGGAAAGCGCGGCCATCAGCGTGAGATCGTTGCAATCGCCAAGATGGCCGATGCGGAACATGCGGCCCTTCACCTTGCCGAGTCCCGTGCCCAGCGACATGTCGAAGTGTTCGTAGATGAGCTTGCGCACCGCATCGGCATCGACGCCTTCGGGCGTCATCACGCCCGTCAGCACCGGCGAATAGACGGACGGATCGGCGCACTGGATTTCGAGCCCCCAAGCGGTGACGGCCGCGCGACACGCCGCCGCGAGCCGCTGATGTCGCGCGAACACGTTGTCGAGCCCTTCGCCGAGAATCATGTCGAGCGCTTCCGAGAGCCCATACAGCAGGTTCGTGTTCGGCGTGTACGGCCAGTAACCCTGCTTGTTCATCTCGATGATGTCGGTCCAGTCCCAGAACGCGCGCGGCAAGGTTGCGCGTTTGGACGCTTCACGCGCCTTCTCCGACACCGCGTTGAAGCTGATCCCCGGCGGCAGCATCAAGCCCTTCTGCGAGCCGGAGACAGTCACGTCCACGCCCCATTCATCGTGTCGATAATCGGCGGACGCAAGACCCGAGATCGTGTCGACCATGAGAAGCGCCGGATGCTGCGCGGCATCGATCGCGCGGCGCACGGCGGCGATGTCCGACGTCACGCCCGTCGACGTCTCGTTATGCACGACGCACACGGCCTTGATCGTGTGTTGGGTGTCCTCGCGCAAGCGTTTCTCGATCATGTCGGCCTGCACGCCGCGCCGCCATCCTTCGATGCCCGGCAGCCCGAGAAACTCAGGCTTCAAACCGAGGTTCTCCGCCATCTTCTTCCACAGTGTCGCGAAGTGGCCGGTCTCGTACATGAGCACCGTATCGCCCGGGCTCAACGTATTGCACAGCGCCGCCTCCCACGCTCCCGTGCCCGACGCCGGATAGATCACGACGGGCTGACTCGTCTTGAAGATCTTCCCGATGCCGTCGAGCACCTTCAGGCCGAGCACGCCGAACTCCGGGCCGCGATGATCGATCGTCGGATAGCTCATCGCGCGCAGGATGCGGTCCGGCACCGGGCTCGGACCGGGGATCTGCAGGAAGTGACGGCCAGCGGGATGGGAGTCGAGCTTCAGCATGAGTTCATGTCCTTAAATGTAATTTTGCATGCAAAATACAATAGCGCAGCAAGTTATCCGGGTAAAGGAATACATAGGCCGAATGGCCTAGGGATAACCCGCTGGCGGTTTTTTCCGCTATGGTCGAGTTAAAATTGCCGCAAACGGAATCCGAGGTATTGAATGCAAAATCCCGATTTTCCCGAGACTCACGTCTCGACTCCTCTGCCGAAGGTCGAGCGCCTGCGCCTGCACGACACGGTCGTCGATCATCTGCGCGGGTTCATCGTGGAGGGCTTGCTCGCGCCGGGAGTGAAGCTCAACGAGCGCAAGCTGTGCGAGACGCTAGGCATCTCGCGCACGCCGCTGCGCGAGGCGTTGAAGGTGCTCGCATCGGAGGGGTTGATCGATATCTCGCCGAACCGGGGCGCGTCGGTATCGCAGATGAGCGACTTCGAGATCCGCGAGATGTTCGAACTGATGAGCGGCCTGGAAGCGTTTTCGGGCGAGCTCGCGTGCGAGCGCATCACACCGCTCGAGATTGCCGATATCAAGGCGTTGCACTCTGCGATGCTCACCTGCCGCGCGCAGAACGATCTCTCCGGCTACTACAGCCGCAATCAGGCCATTCACGACAAGATCAACGAGGCCGCGCGCAATACGGCGCTGCGTCAGACTTACGTGTCGATCAACCGGCGCCTCATGGCGCTACGGTTTCGATCGAACTTTCAGACGCCGAAATGGGACCGCGCCATTCACGATCACGAGGAGATGATCGAGGCGCTCGAAACGCGCGACGGCAAGCGCATGGCGGAGATCCTGCGCAAGCATCTGCTCTCCAAGCGCGACGCGGTCCTGGCCGAGCGCTCGCTCACGACGGTCAAGCCGTCGGCGCCGAGGAAGCGCGCGAATCGTGCTGAGTCGAGCGAGGGCTAGCCTTCGGAAACAGAACGCCCGCACGAATTACCCCGCTGTAAGGTACGATACGCGCCTACGGCCGTCAGAGCCTTCAATTCGGGGAATACGTTGAACAAGATTCGAGGGACATGCATCGCGCTCGGCGCGGTGCTCGTCATCACGGGCTTCACCTTCTATCACTCGTCGGATTTCGAAACCGCATCGGCTGCCATGGACCGGCAGACCGTCGACTGCCTCACCAGCGGACTCACGCGCGACGAGAAAGTCCGCATCGCCCGACTCACCGCGGCACATGACCGCGAAGGGCTTCGTCCCGTCTACACCGACATTCTTTCGCGCTGCGTCGTGCGCTCCGATCAATGGGACCGTCGTCCGCAACTGGTCACGAGCGCACGCCAGGCCCTCTCCCACGACCCCGAGTTCAGGCAGTTATTGACCGCCAGCACGATGGAACTCGCTCGGGGCCGGTAATCCAGCAGGCGTCTCACACCGACATTCCGCTACCCGCGCCGGGTTGTATCCGGGGGCGCGCGCTTGCCGCATGCGCGCTCAGCACCGCGACTTCATGCTGCGTATAACGCGTGACGGGCGCAATGGCCGCGAGCGCGGCGGTGATGACGATGGCGACGATACTGATCGAGATGGCGTTCATGTTCGGCTCCTTTGCCCTGATGTTGTCCTGTCCGTGAGACGCATTGTGGTCGCCGAGTGTTAGCGAAGAATGAGCCTCGCGAGAGCCGCCGTTCGGCCACGTCCGACGCGGTAAGATCGGCATGCAATCGACCCTTGCGGTCGACCCAGTCGCATTCCGCATCCGGCATTCAAAATGAATTCGACAATCGACCGCTCCGCCACGCTCGAACTGCCTTTCAGGCGCCCTTTCGACTGGACCCGCATGCTGAAATTCATCGGCGGGCGCGCATCGGCGGGCGTCGAATCAGTGGAGGATGGCGTGTACCGGCGCGCGATCGAATGGCGCGGCGACGACGGCACGCTCGAAGCCAGGCCGCACGAGCGCAAGCATCGTCTGATCGTGAATGTGGAAGGCGCGGTTTCGCGCCATGCGGATGAACTCGCCGCGCCGCTCGCGCGCATGTTCGACCTGCACGCCGATCCGCGCGCGATTGCCCGCTGTCTCGCGGATGATCCGGTACTCGCGCCGCTCGTCGAAGCGGCGCCAGGCCTGCGTGTGCCGGGCGCCTGGTCGGGCTTCGAACTCGTGGTTCGGACCATCGTCGGGCAGCAGGTCAGCGTGAAGGGCGCATCGACGATCATGAACCGCATCGTGCAGCGGGCAGGCAGAAAGATCGACGGCCATCCGCACGAAGGCACCGCGTGGCGCTTTCCGACGCCCGCCGAACTCGCCGCCGCCGATCTGGAGAAGATCGGCATGCCGACGAAGCGCATCGAAACCGTACAACGCTTCGCGAAGGCGGTCGCCACCGGTGCGCTGCCGCTCGACACGCCGGGCGCCGATCCGGAATTCCTCAAGCGCGAGATGCTCGCGATGCCGGGCATCGGACCGTGGACGGTCGGCTATGTCGCGATGCGCGCACTGCGCGATCCAGACGCCTGGCCAGACGCCGATCTCGTGCTGATGCAGGCCATCGCCAGACGCGACCCGTCGCTCGTGAAGCCCGCGCAGCAACGCGCGCGCACCGAACGCTGGCGTCCGTGGCGCGCCTATGCGGCGATGCATCTGTGGAACGGCGTGGCGATGGAAACCGGGCTCGCGCGCGGCGGCTAATCGGAGCGATGTCTATTGCATGCAACATCACGCATGCAAAATGCCATCGCTCCGATCGAATCACCGGCGCGAACCACGGTTTCAAGCGTGCAGCACGAGCTTCTGCACCCGCCAGTTGAGCAACTCGGCGACGAACAGCGTGTTCTCGGCGGGGCAGGCCATCTCGTGAATCCAGCCGAACTGCTTCAACTGCTTTCCCGAGCGTCCGAGCACACCGAGCAGCCTGCCGTCCAGCGAGAGTTTGTAGATGCGTCCCGGAAACGCATCGGCGGAATACAGCACCTGATTCGGCCCGGGTGAGATGCAGATCGCCCATGGTGAGCCCGGCGCGAATGTGCCCGCCGCGATCGCCGCTTCATCGGGCATGTTGCCGATGGCCGGACGCGCATCGGCCGGCACGGGCACGTCGATCGTGAACTGGCGCTGAAAATTGCCTTCGCCATCGAACACCTGAATGCGGCGGTTGCTCCGGTCCGCGACATAGACCATGCCGTTCGCATCGACGGCAATACTGTGCGGCGTATGGAACTGCCCTGGTCCCTTGCCGCGATCGCCCCACGACTTGAGCCAGTTGCCGTCGCGATCCACTTTGGCGACGCGTGAATTGATATAGCCGTCGCTGATGTAGGTATTGCCCGCCGCGTCCCACGCGACATCGGTGACCTGGCGGAAGCGCCCCGGCTCCGAAGGCAGCGGCGGATTGGGATGCTTGAGCGGCGCGGTCTCTTCGTCGGAGGCCTCCTGCTTGCGCCCGAACACCATCGCGACACGGCCTTCCGGCGTGAACTTGATGATCATGTCCGAGCCCTTGTCGGTAACCCAGACGTTATCCTGTTTGTCCACCTTGACCGTATGCGCGAACGACCACGCATAGAGGTTATGACCGATCTCGCGCACGAAGCGTCCGTTGCGGTCGAACTCCAGAAGCTGCGCGGCGGCCGCGCCGTAGGCCGGCCCCGTGCTGTTGCCACGCGAAAGCACGAAGACGTGCCCCGCCGAATTGAGCGCGACACCCGAGCATTCGCCGAAGTACACGTCGTGCGGCAAGCGCACCGGGTCGGGAACGGAATCGTACGAAATGGACGGCACGTCGCTGTCGGCGAACGCGAGATGCGGAAAGAGCGCGAGCGCGGCCGCGCTGTGACCCGCCAGCGCCAGAAAACGCCGGCGGCTTGCGGCGCCCGGTTGTGTGTCGCAACATGGGCAGTACATCGAGTGTCGAAGACTCACTGTTACCCTCCTCTTGTTCCTCGCCTGCATTTGATGAACGTCGATGATGGTTATTGCTTCGCGATGCGAGAGGAAGTGTAGTGCATGAAGCGCATGCATCAAGCGGCCGTTTCATCGCTTTCAACAATGAAAGGACATCATGAACGAGACGTGGCAATACCAGATTCGGATCAAGCTCGCGCCCGAGCATGCGGCCATGGCGCGTGCGGACCCGTCAAATGCGATGCTCGCGCCGCTCAACGCCGTACTCGAGAAGCACAACGCCCGCGTGAAATGCCAGTACGACGCCTTCGCCGATTACGTGGCGCAGGCCGAGCACGATGGCGTCGAGCACTATCCGTTGTATCGATGGACGCGCGATACCATTGAAAACCCCGTGAAAAAGGCCAGGTATCTGGAATCGTTCACGCTCTACGTGAACGACGAAGAGGTCTATGAAAAAGCCCTGGCCGATGCACTCGAAACCGATCTCCGGAAACTCGCCAGCGAGGCGATCATCGATATCCGCAAGTACGACACGAATCCCGCAAGCAATCCTCAGCCGCCTTCCCACGGTTGACGCGGCAGCACCCTCAGGCTAACGTTTGGTACACAAACCAAATCAGGATCGAGTCTCGTGCAGGATCGTCGACAAACCATACTCGAGGCCGCGCTCGCGACGCTGCGCGAAGAAGGCTATTCGGGCTTCACGCAGCCGCGCGTGGCCGCGCGCGCGGGCGTGCGTCAAAGTCACCTCACCTATTATTTTCCGACGCGGCTCGCGCTGATCGAAGCCGTCGCGCGCACCGCGATCGACGCTCAGCTCGCGGCCATTGATGAGTTCGTGGGTGAAGCATCGCTCAAGACCAACGCAGGCGCGATCGCGAACGTGGTGGTTCGCCACGAGAACACGCGCGTATTGATGGCGCTCGCGCAAGCCGCCGATGAAGAACCCACGATCCGCACGCTCTTTCGCGAACTCGCCGACGGCGTCGCGGAGCGCATCACGCGCATGCTCGAAGCAATGGGCCTTGCCGTCAGCAAAGAGCACGTGTCGATGGTGCATGCGCTCGCGGTCGGGCTCGCGGTCATCGATCTGGCGGTCGGCCGTGCCGACGGCAAGCGCCGCGCTAGCACGGCGCTCGAAACCCTGTTCACGCTGCTGCCGCCCCGCGCGTGACGCATCAGGCTCCGCGTGCGTCCAGCCATTCGACGATATTGCGGACCGTATCGCCATAAAACGTGCGGTACAACTCTTCCGACACATAACCGATGTGCGGCGTCGCCAGCACGTTCGGCAGGGAGCGCAACGGATCGTTTGCGGCGAGCGGCTCTTCGTCATACACGTCGATGCCCGCGCCCGCCAGCCTGCCGGACTTCAAGGCATCGACGAGCGCGGCCGTGTCGACGATGGGCCCGCGCGATGTATTGACCAGACGGCTCGTCGGCTTCATCTGCGCGAGTTCTTTCGCGCCGACCAGATGATGCGTGCGCCCGCTCAGGCGCAGGTGGATCGAGAGCACGTCGGAGGTGGCGAAGAGCGTGTCCTTGTCGACGAGTTGCACGCCCTTTTCCGCCGCGCGCTCATGCGTGAGGTTCTGGCTCCATGCGATCACGTTCATGCGAAACGCGCGGCCGATCACGCCGACCGCCGAACCCACGCGCCCGAGACCGAGCAGACCGAGCGTCCTGCCCGCCAGATCGCCGCCGACCCCGACCTGCCAGCCACCCTCCTTCAGCGAACGGTTTTCGGCGGGAATGTTGCGCATCATCGCGAGAATCAGCGCCCAGGTGAATTCGATCGTCGGCGCGGACGTGTAGCCCGTATGCCTCACTTCGACGCCATGATCGGCGGCGGCGTCGAGATCGATGGACGCATTGGCGGCGCCGGTGGACGCGATCAGCTTCAGGTTCAGCAGGCTCTCGATGATGTCGCGCGAGAACGGCGTGCGTTCGCGCATCGCGCACACGACATCGAAGGGACTCAGGCGATCGATCAACGCGCCGCGCTCCGCGATGTGATCGTTGAACACGGTGATCTCGGCGCGCGCTTCGAGCGGCGACCAGTCGGCCATCGAGCGCGCGACGTTCTGGTAGTCGTCGAGGATCGCGACCTTGACCGGATTGGATGTGGACATGGCGGTTTCTATTGTTATGACAAAAAAAATCGGACAGCTTCCGCCAGTGTGACGCAATGCGCGAATTCATGTCGCGAACGACCGCCCAGCGCGCGCCCGATATCGCGCAAAGCCTTTCTCCATAAGGGTTCGATGCCATGACACGAGGTGAAATAAGTTACCGCGGGACTTCGCGGGAGCGCTTCTCTATAGTCACTTCCGTCGCCACACGAAACGCAACGTGGCCCAAGGACCGAGAAGGACATCCCGTGAAAAACGAATCGACTTTCGCTTCAAACGACCGCGTTGCCTCCAACACGCGCCGCGTGCGCAGCGCGCTGCTGATCGCAGCGACCGCCGCGCTAACGCTGTGCAGCAGCTCCGCCTTCGCAGGCTGGGCGCGCAGCGGCACTGCCTACACCGGCCGCGGCGAATATCAGGGCGCGCACGTCGGCTCCTGCGGCGGCGGCAGCTGCTCGCATGCGGGCGCTGTCGAAAATCCGTGGGGCCGCGTCGGCACCAACTCGGGCACCGTGACGCGCAACGCGCCGGGACAGTTCTCGAACTCCGGCACGGCATACGGCCCGAACGGCCGCTCCGTGCAACATGCGGGCGACACGAGCTGCGCTGGCGGAAGCTGCTCGCACACCGGCAGCGCGACCGGCCCGAACGGCAAGACCGCGACGGGCAGCGATACCGTGACGCGCACGGCGCCGGGTCAGTACACGTCATCGGGTTCGGTGACGGGCCCGAACGGCAACACCTCGACGCACAATGCATCGACGAATTGCGGTGGTTACACCTGCAACCGCTCCGGCACCGTCAACACCGCGAACGGCGGCACCGTCACGCATTCGGGCAGTGCAACGAGCGTGGCGCCCGGCGTGGTCACCACCTCGGGCAGCGCGACGGTCACGAACGGCTCGCACAGCACGACGGTCGTCGGCGGCGGCAGCACGGTCACGTCGAGCACGACGGTCGCGGTCGCCACGACGCCGGTCGTCACGGGCACGACGGTGATCGCCGCGCCGGTGATCGTGCCGCCGCCTCCGCCGCCTTCGACGACGGTCGTGGTCGCTCCTGCGCCGGCTTCGTCGACGGTCGTCGTCACGCCGCCCCCGCCGCCGCCCGCCAAGGCCGTGGTGGTCGCATCGCCCGCGCCGGTCAAGACCGTGTACGTCGCGCCCGCGCCCGCGCCGGTCAAAACCGTGTACGTCGCGCCCGCGCCCGCTCCGGTCAAGACGGTTTATGTCGCCCCGCCGCCGCCCGCCAAGACGGTGTATGTCGTGCCGCACCGACCGGTCCTGATTCCGGGTCAGTGGGTCGGCCGGTTCTGGATTCCCGCGCACTGGGCATAACGAGACGACAGCGCAGCAACGAAACCCGCGACGAAACAATCGACAAGGCCGGCCGCACATGCGCCGGCCTTGTCGTTTTGTCGATGCGGAAAGCGGCGTTACACTGCGAGGCAACGCCGCTTCCTACACAGGCACGACATGCCCGACGTCTTTCCCGACGCGCAAGCCGACCACACCGCAAGTCCATGACGAGGCACAGCATGAAGCGCCCGCATCTGCCTCGCGATCATGCCAAAGGCGTCCTGCACGACATCACGTGGACCGCCGGTCCCGTCGTGCTGATCATTGCGATCGTCGCCGCACTCGTCTACTGGCTCGTCGATCCCGCGCCGCCCAAGACCATCACGATGAGCGCGGGCCAGCCGGACAGCTCGTTCTACGTCATCGCGCAGGAATACTCGAAGCTGCTCGCGCGCAACGGCATCAAGCTGAAGGTGCTGCCCTCCGATGGCTCCGTGCAGAACCTCGAACGCCTGCTCGATCCGAAGCAGCATGTCGACCTCGCGCTCGTGCAAGGCGGCATTGCGACGAAAGAACAGGCGTCGAAGCTGATGTCGCTCGGCAGCGTGACGTATGTTCCGATCGTCGTGTTCTATCGCGGCAAGGGGCTCACGTTGCTGTCGCAACTGGAAGGCAAGCGCATTGCGATCGGACGTGAGGGGAGCGGCACGCGCACGCTGTCGCTGAAGCTGCTGGAGGCGAACGGCATTTATCCGGGCGGCGACACGCAGCTTCTGCCGACCGACGGCCTGCAGGCCGCCACGCAGCTCGTCAGCAACGAGGCCGACGCGGTGTTTCTTTCCGGCGACTCGGCAACGCGCGGCCTGATGCTGCGTCTGCTGCGCGTGCCCGGCATCTCGGTGATGGATTTCAAGGAGGCGCGCGCTTATACGAGGCTCTTTCCTTATCTCGACGATATCGAACTGCCGCCCGGCGTGCTCGATCTCGGCCGCCGCATTCCACCCGAGACCGTGCATCTGATCAGTCCGACGGCCGAGATCGTCGCGCGTCCGGACCTGCATCCCGCACTCTCCGATCTGCTCATCGAGGCGGCGCAGGAAGTGCATGGCACGGCCGGCCTCCTGCAACGCGCCGGTCAGTTCCCGAGCCCCGTGGCGCATGAGTTTCCGATCAGCGAAGACGCGAGCCGGTACTATCGCTCCGGCAAGAGTTTCCTGTATCGCACCTTGCCGTTCTGGCTCGCGAACATAGCCGATCGCGCGCTCGTGCTGTTGTTGCCCGTCGCGGTGCTGATCTTTCCCGCGTTGCGGCTCGTGCCCGCACTGTATCGTTGGCGCGTGCGCTCGCGCATTTATCGCTATTACGGCGCGCTGATCGCCGTGGAGCGCGGCGCGATGCGCGTCACGACCGAAGACGAGCGGCGCGCGCTGCTCGTCGAGCTCGACTACATCGAAGAATCGCTCGACACGCTCAAGCTGCCGCTCGCCTATACCGATGCGCTTTACGTGCTGCGCGAACACGTCGGCTTCGTGCGCTCGCGTCTGAGCGAAGCGCTGCGGCGGGACAAGAGCATGGCCTGAGGTCGCTTCGAATGAAGCACGCGGAGGACATACAAGAATGAAGCTTCGCAGATGGTTCGCCGCACTTCCGGTCATCGCGTTGACGCTGCTCGCAACGGGCTGCGCCAGCCTGCCGCCGCAATCCGGGCGCATGCAAACGCACGCCGAAACCAATACGTCGAACACGCGTCTCGGCACGGCGTTCGCGTCGAGCGAGGCCGCGCATCCCGGCGACAACGCGTTTCACCTGCTGTCGGATGGCATGGACGCGCTCATCGCCCGCGTGATTCTGAGCGAAACCGCCGAACGCACGCTCGATCTCCAGTACTACATCTGGCACGACGATCTGACGGGCCGCGAGATGGCCGCGTCCGTCATGCGCGCCGCCGATCGCGGCGTACGCGTGCGTCTCCTGCTCGACGACCTCGGCACCGATGCCGACGACCAGTTCCTGCTCGCGCTCGCCTCGCATCCGAACGCGCACGTGCGGCTTTTCAATCCGGTCGCGAACCGCAGCTTCAAGAAGCTCGGTTCGGCGATGGAGTTCTTTCGCGTGAACCGCCGCATGCACAACAAGGCGCTCATTGCGGACAATCAGGCCGCCATTCTCGGCGGGCGCAATATCGGCGACGAATACTTCGGCGCATCGAGCACGGTTGCCTTCGGCGATCTCGATGTGCTCGTGCACGGACCCGTCGTGCGCGAAGTATCGAATGCGTTCGATCTCTACTGGAACTCGGACGCAGCCTATCCGATAGAGAACCTGATGGGCCGTCATGCCGATCCAAAGGCGCTCGCCGACTATCGCGGGAAGCTCGATGCGTATCTGCTTTCGGAGACGCATTCGCCCTATGTCGCGCAGGTGCGCGAGCGTCTCGCGAACGTGCTCCAGGCGCACGGCACCGCGTTTTCCTGGGGCAAAGCCACGCTGCTTTACGACGATCCCGCAAAGATCACGCGCGCGCCCGGCGATACCGAAGGGCATCTGATGTCGCAGTTCAAGGAACTCACGCTGGACGCCAGTCAGGAGATGCTGATCGTCTCGCCCTACTTCGTGCCGCGCAAGGAAGGCGTGCGCTGGCTGCGCTCGATGACCGCCCGTGGCGTGCGCATCACCGTGCTCACGAACTCGCTCGCCGCCACCGATGTCGCCGCGGTGCACGCGGGTTATCAACGCTATCGGCGCGACATGCTCGAAGCGGGCGTGCGGCTGTACGAGCTGAAGCCCGTCGCATCGACCGATGAAGCGAAGAGCGCGAAGAAGACGACCTTCGGATCGTCGAAAGCCTCGTTGCACGCGAAGACTTACGTATTCGATCGCAAGCGCATCTTCATCGGGTCGATGAATCTGGACCCGCGTTCGGTGCAGTTGAACACGGAGATCGGCGTGTACTGTGAAAGCGAAGCGGCGGCGCAGCAGGTGGCGGATGGAATCGGTGAGAACATCGACCGGATCGCGTGGCGCGTCGAGTTGCGAGACGACGGGAACGGCGGCACGCGCATGGTGTGGATCGATACCGACGCCAACGGCAAGACGACAGAGCTCGATAAGGAGCCGGATGTGTCGGCGCTGAAGCGCGCGGGAATCTGGATGCTGGGCATTTTGCCGATCGAATCGCAGTTGTAGCGCGCGCATGCATGAATCACGGAACGTTTTTTGATAGATCCGTCTGGAATGCTACCTATAATCTGCCGCTCCTCCGTCGTGCCTCAAAGCCGCACGCCTTTGGAAGTCGAACAGCAGATTAATAACGGGTTCATTCATGCAAGAAATGACTTTCGGCGCATGCGTCAAAGATAGTTGGAAAGGCACCTTCCGCTTCATCAGTCAAATACCCGGCCTTTTCTGGGGATCGATTGCGCTCTCCATGCTTTTGTATCTTCTGGCGGGGCCCAACGGCGGTGAGAGCGACGTGAGGGGCCGCTTCATCGGATCGATGGTCCAGCTCGCGTTGCTTCTCGTTGTCGTGCCTGTCCTCCAAATCAAGGTATGCCGCTTTTTGGCGCTCGGCGAGCGTGCGCGTCCGCTCATGCCGGATTCAGGCGCGTGCTATGGACGCTTTATCGCGTTGGCGCTGATTTACACCCTCTTCGCTGGCCTCGCGATAGCTCTCTTCGTCATTGCCACGATACTGGCTTCTTCTCCGGGCGACCTCCGGACGATGATGAGTCACCGATTCATCATCGGCGCGTTTGCCTTCTCTTTTGTGTGCGCGTCGTGCTTCATTGTGATTCGACTCAGCCTGTTACACGCCGGCATCGCCTTGAGTCAGAAGCTCGAATTTCGCGCCGCCTGGCGCGACAGCCGAGGTCATTTCTGGAGCATGTTCGCCGTGATGTTCGCAACCTTTCTGGCGCTTTTTGCCCTCACCTACATCTCGGCGTTCCTCGCGATCTTCGCGGGCGTCATGCTGGGCGACAAGTCGGCTTTTCTGTCCATCGTGAACGGCTTCTTCCTACCGTTGGCTGCGGTTCAAGGGGCCAGCACCGCGACCATCCTCTACCGCCGGTACGCGAACGAACTCGCCGCGAAAGGTTCCGCGCACGTCTAGCCCGTGGGGCTCGCGCCTTGCGCGAGTCCACTTCAGGAGCAAGCGCACGGCCCGTATCGCTTGCCGCTCACAAGGCCAGCACGTTCACCGCCACATCCATGTGATGCGCGCCCCCGCCGAGAATCATGCCGCGCAGTAACGATACATCGCTATAGTCGCGGCCCGTCGCGAGCGTGACATGATCGAGGTCCGCGAGCACGTCGTTGGTCGGATCGAGATCGATCCAGCCGCTCTGCGGACAATGCACCGACACCCACGCATGCGACGCATCCGCGCCGATCAGCCGCGCGTGCCCCGGCGGCGGATCGTTACGCAAATAGCCACTCACATAGCGCGCCGGCAAGCCGAGCCCGCGCAGGCATCCGATCATCACCTGCGAGAAGTCCTGGCACACGCCATGTCGCAACTCGAACGCGCGCGATGCGGGCGTGTCGAACGCCGTCGACGAAGGCAGATATTCGAAGTCCGCGTGAATGCGATGCATCAGGTCGATGGCGCCCGCAACGACCGGCGTGCCCGCACCAAAGCTCGCCTTTGCGTAATCGCGCAATGCAAGGTCGAGCGGAATATTGGGCGACGCATAACAGAACTCGCTTTGCGGATGAAACGGCGCGCCCGCGCTATAGCGCATGCGTCGCGCGACCTCTTCCCATGGCGGCGTCGCATCGACATCGAGCGTGTTCCAGCGCGGCGTGAGGCGCACCGTGGTCTCGCTCGTCATCGACAGACGCTCATGCGGCGCATCGAGCGAAAAGTACAACAGGTCATTGCCGAATGCATCGACGCGGCTATGCACATAAGACGGCACCGGCTCGATGCGCTCGGTATGTGAGATCACCTGCTGCCACGGACAATGCAACGGACGAATGGTCGCGAGATGCTGCGCGATCTCCACCGGCGTGGAGTAGCGATAGGTCGTGCGATGCGTGACCGCGAGCACCGTGTCATCGACGCCCGGACTCATGACGACACCTGCGCGGCAAGCGTATTCGCATGACTGAAGTAGCGCGCGCTCACTTCGTTGGACGCCGCGCTCACCGATGCAACGAGCCTGTCGCACAACGCGATCAGTGCCGGCGTCTCGCATAGCGTCGCAAGTGACGGCAACGCGTCGGCGTGCACGAGCAAGTCGGCGAAGCGCGTCGCGTGCATGAGTCGCGCGCCGCCGGCCGCCGCCGCGATCTCGTCGAGCTTGGTGCGCAGGCGTGCATAGACGCCATAGAGTCCCCGCGGATTGGTCTGATCGACGACGATCAGATCGATCAGCGCCGGCACCTCGAGTCTGCCCGGATAAAGCGAGCGATACGTGAGCGTGCTGTCGAAGAGTTGCAGCAGCAGATCGAAGCCCGCAGGCGATGCGAGCGTGCCGCACGCGGCGACCACGCGCAGAATCGTGGCCATGGTCGTCACGCGTTCGATGTGCCGGCCGATGAACAGCAGCCGCCACGCCTCGTCGCGCGTCATGCGATCGCCCTGCGCGCCGCTGATCGCGGACAGTTGCGTCGCCAGATGTTCGAGCGCGCCGGCAAGCAGCACGCGATCGTAGTCGCGTCCGGGAGGCGTCGTGTCCGCCGTGTTCGGATCGGCGAGCGCATCGCGAAAGTCGTTGCGTGATGCGAGTATCGTGCGCCAGTGATCGGTCGAGAGGCGGTCGCGTATCTCGCCGCACGCGCGCACCTGATCCGCGAGATTGCCGCCTATGCTCGTCACACGGCTCGATTCCGGCAACCCCGCGACCAGCACGCGCTCGAACGCTTGCGGCGTGCTGCGCGCCAGCGTATCGACAGTCGGGATCAAGCCGCATTGCGCCGCGAGTTCCGCGAGCGTCGGAAAGAGTTCTTCCGCGTCGCTGCCTTCCAGCATGCCGAGCAGCAAGCGGCACAAGCGCACGTTGTTTTCGGCGCGCTCTCCATAACGTCCCGCCCAGAAGAGATTCTCCGCCGCGCGGCTCGACACCGTGCGATGCTTGCGCAAGTCGCCGGGCTTCATCGGCGTGGGCCGCAGCGGGACCGCCCCGCCCGGCTGGCTCGACATCACCCAGGTATCGACGCTGCTGCCGCCGAATTGCATCGACACCGTCGCGCGCCGGTCGGCCGCGAGTCGCGTGAAGCCGCCCGGCAATACGCTGAAGCCGCCGTCCATATCCGCGATCGCATACGCGCGCAGCACGCAGGGACGGGAGCCGAGCGCGCCATCGTAAAAGCGCGGCGCAGTGGAGAAAGGCAAGTCCTCCTGCAACGTGAAGACATCCGGCGCGCGCTCGATCCGCTCGCGCCAGGCCGCCAGATCCTGCACGCCTGCATCGATGCCCGGCGCCTGATCGGCCTGCGCGCCGGGCCACGTCGGCGCGATGATCGCGTGCTCGAGACGCTCGAACGCTTCGGTGCGCGCGGCTTCCTCGCCGCACCACCATGTCGGCACCGTCGGCAAGGCGAGCGCCTCGCCCAGCAGCGCCTTTGCGATGCCCGGCAAGAACGCGTTGAGCGCCGGCGATTCCGTGAAGCCCGCGCCCGGCACGTTGGACACCATCACGTTGCCCGCGCGCATCACCTGCAACAGACCGGGCACGCCGATGCTCGAATCCGCGCGCAGTTCGACGGGATCGCAAAACGCATCGTCCATGCGCCGCAGCACCGCATGCACGCGCGACAATCCGGCCAGCGTCTTGAGATAGAGCTTGTCGTGCCGCACCGTGAGGTCCTTGCCCTCGACGAGCGTCACGCCGAGATAGCGTGCAAGAAACACATGCTCGAAGTAGGTCTCGCTGAATGGTCCCGGACTTAGCAGCGCGATATGCGGCGCTTCGTTCGACCCATCGCCGCGGCCGCCTTCGTCGTCGCGCATGGTCGCGCGCGCGGCTTGCGCGATCGTCGCGATGAGCTGCGAATAGGTCGCGCCGAGCCGGCTCACGCGCATCGCGCGAAGCGGATCGGCGAACAGGCTCGAGACGATCA
Source organism: Caballeronia hypogeia (assembly GCF_001544875.2). Taxonomy (GTDB): domain Bacteria; phylum Pseudomonadota; class Gammaproteobacteria; order Burkholderiales; family Burkholderiaceae; genus Caballeronia; species Caballeronia hypogeia. Next base: position 193,221 of record NZ_FCOA02000002.1, on the reverse strand, counting down.
GCCGGTTCTCCAGCGCATAGCCGAGTCCCGAAGGCACCTCGGTGCGATGCGCGATGACCGTCCACGCGCCCGACGGCGCGCGTGCGAGATCGACCGCGACGATCTGCAGAAAGCGGCCGAGCGGCGGCATGTAACCCTTTACCGCACGCAGATAGCCGGGATGTCCGAAGACCAGCGCGGCCGGCAGGAGCCCGCGCTGCAGGAGCGTTTGCGGGCCGTAGTTATCGGCGACGATCGCGTCCATCAGGCGCGCGCGTTGCGCGACACCGCGTTCGATGAGCGCCCACTCTTCCTCGTCGATGATGAGCGGCAGAAGATCGAGCGACCACGCGCGCGGCTTACCGTTATCGGCGTAGACGTTGTAGGTGATGTCGTTGTCCCGCACCTGCCGCGCAACGGCGGCCACACCATCGTCGAGCCGGGCAATGCCTTGCTCGCCGAGCAACTCGAAGAACTGCCGCCACGGCTCGCGTAACGCACCGCCCGGCTCGCGCAATTCGTCCCAGTGTCCTTCGCGCGCGGGCAACGTGCGCAACAGCGCGAGCGCATCGACGCTCGTGCCGGCGATGTCGAAAGGCAAGGTCGATTGATGAGCCAAGGCCGTCTCTGCTTTCCGTTCTGATTGTTTCTATTCGAATGAAGATTGCCGCGAAACGCTTCAACGATAGCGCAGGTCGAGCGTGAACGGAAATTCGCGGCTGCGCTCGCGACTCTCGACGCGCATCTCGCCAGGCGTGTGTCCCGTCGCGAAGAAGCGCGCGCGCCGCCGGCTTTCGGCTTCGTACGCGTTGACGGGGAAGGTCTGGTAATTGCGCCCGCCCGGATGCGCGACGTGATACTGACAGCCGCCGATCGCGCGTCCTGTCCACGTGTCGACGATATCGAAGGTCAGCGGAGCATGCACGTCGATGGTCGGATGGAGCGACGCCGCCTGCGACCACGCGCGAAAGCGCACGCCCGCGACATGCTCGCTCACGCGCCCGGTCGGCTGCAGCGGCAACGCATGACCGTTCACGGTCACGACATGACGGTCGCCATTCAAGCCCAGCGCGCGCACTTCGAGCCGCTCGACCGACGAATCGACAAAACGCACCGTGCCGCCAATTGCGCCTTCCTCGCCCATCACGTGCCACGGTTCCAGCGCATTGCGGATCGTCAGCGCGATGCCATTCGTGTCGTAAGCGCCGATGAGCGGAAAGCGGAACTCGAAATGCGGCGCGAACCAGTTGCGCTCGAACGCGAAGCCGGCGTCGCGCAGATCCGCGAGCACGTCGTCGAAGTCCATCTGCACGAAGGTGCCGAGCATGAAGCGGTCATGCAGCTCCGTGCCCCAGCGCGTGAGACGCGCGGTATAGGGCGCATCCCAGAACCTCGCGACGAGCGCGCGCAGCAGCAACTGCTGCACGAGACTCATGCGCGCGTGCGGCGGCATCTCGAAGCCGCGCAACTCCAGCAGCCCGAGCCGGCCGGTGGGGCCATCAGGCGAATACAGCTTGTCGATGCAGAACTCCGCGCGATGCGTGTTGCCCGTCACATCGATCAGGATGTTGCGCAGAATGCGGTCGATGAGCCACGGCGGCACCGTCGCGCTGCCGCGTCCGCCGAGCAGATCGAGCTGACGCTGCAATTCCGCGAACGCGATCTCGAGTTCGTAGACCTGGTCGTTGCGCGCCTCGTCGACGCGCGGCGCCTGACTCGTCGGACCGATGAACAGACCCGAGAACAGCATCGACAGCGACGGGTGGTTGTGCCAGTACGCGATCAGGCTCGCCAGCAGATCCGGGCGGCGCAGGAACGGGCTGTCGGCGGGCGTTGCGCCGCCGAGCACGAAATGATTGCCGCCGCCGGTGCCGGTATGGCGTCCGTCGAGCATGAACTTCTCGGGGCTCAGATACGATTCGTGCGCCGCGCCATAGAGAAATTCGGTGTGGTCGACGAGTTCTTTCCAGTTCGCCGCCGGATGAATGTTCACTTCGATCACGCCGGGATCGGGCGTCACCTGCAGCATCTTCAGACGCGCGTCGCGCGGCGGCGGATAGCCTTCGACAATGACGGGAATACCGAGATCGGCGGACGTCGCTTCAACCGCTGCGAGAAGATCGAGATAGTCGTCGAGCGCGCTGAGCGGTGGCATGAAAACGTGCATCAGCTTGTTGCCATTGCCGAGCTTGCTGAGCGCATCGGCTTCCGCCTTCGGGCCTGCTGCGCGCGACGGATCGCGCGCCTCCACGCACAGCGCCGTGCGCGCGATCCAGCCAGCGGATTCACCGCGCCCGGGCACGCGCTCCCGCGACTCGCCGGATGCCCGTGCGGATGCGCTTGCCGTTGCGGTCGCGGATGCAGGCGCGCTCGCGTCCGGAATGACATTTTGCATGCGTGATTCATTATTTAAATCTGCATATTGCATGCGTAATTCAGTCGCGCTGCGCAATGGCGTCGGTGGCCCGAACGGATCGTGGGCGTGTTGCCACGGATAGTCGGCTTCCGATACCCACGGCAGCGAATCGAGCGGCAGGCGGTAGCCCATCGGCGAATCGCCTGGAATCAGATACATGCGTTCGTCGCGGAAGAACCAGGGGCCGCTCTCCCAGTGCCCGGGCTGCATCGCAGGGCCGCCGTCGCGCGAGATCGGCAGCGCGTAGCCGGTGATGGAGGGAAGGCCCGCATCGAATACGCGGCGCAGACGCGCGCGCTCCAGTTCGTCGTCGAGACGCGAATCGAACGGATCGACGTTCACCGGCAGGCGGCGCTCGCGCCACAGGTAATACCAGGTGTCCTCGTACGCCGGTTGAATGTATTTTGAATCCAGAGACAGCTTGCCCGCGAGATGGCGGATGAAGCGCGCCGCGTCATCCGACGTGTACGCGGCTGGCCGCCGTTCGTCCGCGAACAGCGCGGGGTCGCGCCAGCACGGCTCGCCGTCCGCTCGCCAGAATAAGGACAGCGCCCAGCGCGGCAATTGCTCGCCCGGATACCACTTGCCCTGTCCGATGTGCAGGAAGCCGCCCGCGCCGTATTGGGCGCGCAGCTTGTCCATCAGCGAGACGGCGTAGGCGCGCTTCGTCGGGCCGAGCGCATCGGTGTTCCATTCGGGCTCGTCGCGGTCGCGCACGGAAACATACGTAGGCTCGCCGCCCATGGTCAGGCGCACGTCCGACGCGTTCAGTTGCGCATCGACCAGTTCGCCCATGCGCAACACCGCGCTCCAGTCTTCCTCGGCGTACGGTTTGGTCACGCGCGGCGTTTCGAGCACGCGCGCGATCGACATCGTGTGGGCGAATTCCACTTCGCACGGATCCACCGCGCCGGATACCGGCGCCGCGCTGTCCGGCTCCGGCGTGCACGCGACCGGAATATGCCCTTCCCCCGCGAGCAGCCCCGAGGTCGGATCGAAGCCGATCCACCCGGCGCCCGGCAGATAAACCTCGCACCATGCGTGCAAATCCGTGAAGTCCACTTCAGTGCCGCTCGGGCCGTCGAGCGATTTGGTATCCGGCGCGAGCTGCAGCAGATAGCCCGACACGAAACGCGCGGCGAGACCGAGATGCCGGAGCGTCTCGACGAGCAGCCAGCCGGAGTCGCGGCACGATCCCGCCGCGCTTTCGAGCGTTTCCTCGGGCGTCTGCACGCCGGGCTCCATGCGAATCAGATAGCGGATTTCATTCGCGAGACGCTGATTCAGTTCGACCAGAAAATCCACCGTGGCGCGCGGCGAACGATCGATGCTTTCGACGAAAGCCGCGAAGCGAGGTGTCGGTTCGCGCTTGACCATGTAGGGCGCGAGATCGTGCAACAACTCGGGCGCATACTTGAACGGAAACTTTTCGGCCACAGGTTCGAGAAAGAAGTCGAACGGGTTATAGACGGCCATTTCCGCTACGAGATCGACCGTCACACTGAATTCGCGTGTCTTCTCGGGAAAAACCAGCCGCGCCTGATAGTTCGCGAACGCGTCCTGCTGCCAGTTGATGAAGTGGTCCTCCGGCTCGACGCGCATCGAATACGACACGACCGGCGTGCGGCAATGCGGTGCGGGCCGCAGACGCACGACCTGCGGCGAAAGACCGACGAGCCGGTCATAACGGTAATGCGTGACATGGTTCAACGCGACACGAATGGACACACCGGACTCCTTTGTTCAAATGACGCCGCCACCGTCGTCGATAGCGGTCGTGAATTGCGTCGACGCGGCACGATGTTTGCGACTGCACCGCCGCCATCTCGCGCATGCGAACACCGCAAGGCTCAACCTGACGCCACCACACGATGAAGACTTTTCACTGCAACCGCTGCAATCAGCTGGTGTTCTTCGAAAACACGCATTGCGAAAAATGCGGCGCGCGGCTCGGCTACGTGCCCGACATCAACCAGATCAGCGCGTTCGAGGAAACCGGCGACGGCCGCTGGCGCAGTCTGCATCCGCTCGCGAAAGATCTTTTCTACAGGCCTTGCCATAACTACACCGTCGAGAACGTCTGCAACTGGATGGTCCCCGCGCCCGATGCGAACACGCCCGACACGCTCTGCTGCTCGTGCCAGCTGACGAGCACGATTCCCAACCTCGCCAATCCCGAGAACCGCGTCTACTGGTATCGCATCGAGTCGGCCAAGCGGCGGCTGCTCTACACGTTCGCGGAACTGGGCCTGCCCGTGAAATCGCGCCAGGACGACCCCGGGCACGGCCTCGAATTTCAGTTTCTCGAAGGCGATGCACAGGGTCACGGCGTGGTGACGGGACACAACAACGGCGTCATCACGCTCAACATCGCCGAAGCCGATGACGCCCATCGCGAGAAGACGCGCTCCGCGCTGCACGAGCCGTATCGCACGCTGCTCGGTCATTTCCGCCATGAATCCGGGCACTACTTCTTCGACCGCCTGATCGCCGACACGGCGCGCATCGCGCCGTTCCGCACCGCGTTCGGCGACGAGCAAGCCGACTACGCCGCCGCGCTCGACCGTCACTACCAGGAAGGCCCGCCCGCGCAGTGGGAAGACAATTTCATCAGCGCATACGCCAGCGTGCATCCGTGGGAAGACTGGGCGGAAACCTGGGCGCACTACCTGCATATCGTCGACACGCTCGATACGGCGGTGTCGTGCGGTCTCGTGCTCGTGCCCGACAGCCCGCACGAGCCCACGCTCACCGATCAGACGCCAGTCGAGGAAACCAATTTCGATAACCTGATGGACCGCTGGTTTCCGCTCACTTATGTGCTGAACAGCCTGAACCGCAGCCTCGGCATGCCGGACGGATACCCGTTCACGCTCGCGCCCGCGGTCATCGACAAACTGCGCTTCGTGCATCGAGTCGTCGCCGCCGCGGCCCGACGCTGATGACACGCGTTCACCCCATGCTTTGCGACTGGCTCTGTGACGGCTGCGTCTGCTCCGGCGCCGGCGGCTTCTCTGGCGCGATCGGCAACAGGAATTCGCGGCTCACGCGGCTCGCCAGATCGTTCACGCGCGCGAGAAAACTCACGAGATAAGCATGCAGCCCGCCTTGCAGAATGTCGCCAATGCGCGCGTTCTTCAATTCCGCGCTGAGCTCGGCCGCAAGCCGCGCCGCTTCCGTGTCGCGCCCCTTCGTCACCTGCCCGATCAGTTGCTCCACTTCCGCGATGCTCGCCGCGAGCGAACGCGGCCAGTCGCCATAAAGAATCAAAAGGCCGGCTACGCGCTCGGGCGTGATGACATCGCGATAGACGCGCCGATACACCTCGAAGCCCGACACCGACCCGAGCACGGCGGTCCAGTGGTGATAGTCGAACGGCTGGGCGGATGTGTCCGCGCGCTGCTCCATCATCTCGAACTTCACATCGAGAATGCGCGCCGTATTGTCCGCGCGTTCGATGAAAGTCCCGAGACGCATGAAATAAAACGCATCGTCCTTGACGAGCGTGCCGAGCTGCACGCCGCGCGACAAATGCGAGCGGAACTTGACCCACTCGAAGAACGCATACGGCTCGCGCTCCAGAATGCCGTCCGCGAGCATGCGCTGACAGTCGAGCCAGGTCGTGTTGAGCGATTCCCATAGCTCGCTGTTGGTCGAACTGCGCACGGCGCGCGCATTCTCGCGCGCGGCGCGCAGACAACTCACGATCGATGACGGATTCGACAGATCGCGCGCCATGAAGTCGATCACTTCGCGGCTTTTCATGCCGTGATGCGCGGCGGAATAGATGCCGCTCAACTCCGATATCGACAGCATCGCGCGCCAGCCCAGTTCCGCATATTCATCGGATTGCGGCAGCAGCGAAAGCTGATGATTCGCATCGAGCATCCGGGCGGTGTTTTCGGCGCGCTCGGTATAGCGCGCCATCCAGAAGAGATGATCCGCGGTACGGCTCAGCATGGGTGTTCCCGGTCGTTTGTCGTTGTGTTTGACGCCTGTGATGCTGTGCTTCTCTAGCGCTCCAGAACCCACGTATCCTTGGTGCCGCCGCCCTGCGACGAATTCACCACGAGCGAGCCTTCACGCAATGCCACACGCGTCAGGCCGCCCGGCACCATGCGCACATCATTGCCCGACAGCACGAACGGACGCAGGTCGATGTGGCGCGGCGCGATGCCCGCCTCCACATACGTCGGACAAGTGGAGAGCGCGAGTGTCGGCTGCGCGATGTATTTCTCCGGATGCGCTTCGAGCACCGCGCGAAATTCCGCGATCTGCGCAGCCGTCGACGCGGGACCGACGAGCATTCCATAGCCGCCCGCTCCATGCGTCTCTTTTACGACGAGTTCGGGCAGATGATCGAGCACATAGGCAAGATCGTCGGGTTTGCGGCACATCCATGTCGGCACGTTGTTGAGAATCGGCTCTTCGCCGAGATAGAAGCGCACCATGTCCGGCACATACGGATAAATGGATTTGTCGTCCGCGATGCCGGTGCCCACCGCATTGCACAGCGACACATTGCCCGCGCGATAAGCGCCGATCAAACCCGGCACGCCCAACGCGGAGTCCGGCCTGAACACGAGCGGATCGAGAAAATCATCGTCGACGCGACGATAGATCACGTCGACGCGCTGCGGCCCCTGTGTCGTGCGCATATACAGATAGTCGTTCTCGACAAAGAGGTCCTGCCCTTCGACGAGCTCGACGCCCATCTGCTGCGCAAGAAACGCGTGCTCGAAATATGCCGAGTTGTACATGCCCGGCGTCAACACGACGATCGTCGGATTTTCCGCCGCGGCGGGTGCGGCCGCGCGCAAGGTGTCGAGCAGCAAGTCCGGGTAATGCGCGACCGGCGCAACGCGGTTGCGAGCGAAGAGATCGGGGAACAGCCGCATCATCATCTTGCGATTTTCGAGCATGTACGACACGCCCGACGGCACGCGAAGGTTATCCTCGAGAACATAGAACTCCCCCTGCCCCGCTCGAACGATATCGATGCCCGCGATATGCGCATAGATATCGCGCGCCACGTTCACGCCTCGCATCTCCGGGCGATACTGCGCGTTGCCGAGAATCTGCGCCTCGGGGATGATGCCCGCGCGAATGATGTCCTGGCCGTGATAAATGTCGTGGATGAAGCGATTCAGCGCATTCACCCGTTGGCGAAGTCCGCGCTCCAGCGCGCGCCATTCGTCGGCGGGAAAGATGCGTGGAATCACATCGAAGGGAATCGTGCGTTCGGGAATGATGCCGGGAACATCGCTCGTTCCATACACCGCGAATGTAATGCCCACGCGTCGAAAGTTCAGGTCCGCTTCCGCACGTTTGATATCGATTTGCTGCTCGCTCTGCGCGGTCAGCCAGGTCATGAAGTCGCGGTAGTGCGTGCGTGGATCACCCACGCCGCGAAATGCCGCCGCCGGCACACCCCGCGCCTCGAAATCGCTGCGCTCGAACATCTCGTTGAAGAATGCTTGCGTCATAGCCGGTCTTCCATATGAAGTGCATGCCGGGGTGGCGATCCCCTTTCGCTTTTTGTACCGGGTTGCACTCGCAAAAGACGCTTCGAAGAGCCTGAAAGACGCGACGCAACCGGAAGCTCCGGATACGTCGATAGGCGACCTCTAAGCGCGATGCATTTCTTCTTACCGTCACACCGGTTCCGTGTGAGCATCGCTTGCGTGGGCAGCCCAGTGCCGACTGGGAAAAAGCAACTTCAATGCCAATGCTTGAAGTGATGAGCCTCCTTGCAAAACGTGCCTTCAGATCGTGATGAGTTATCTGCCTTGCACCAAATCGGCGCGCCGCTTCCGGGCGCTGCACAGCTTGTGTTTCGCCTTCATGCTGCAACACGGTGCACAAACCACGGGACGTTACAGAATCGCATCGCGGGGCCGGTATGATAGGCGTCTTCCCGCACGATTACGGCACCACACGAAAACCATGAACACGCCTTCCGAAGCCGCACCCCGTCCCGCCCTGCGCGAACTCACGCCTCTGGAGGCGCGCGTGCTCGGCGTGCTGGTCGAAAAACAGCATACCGTGCCGGACACTTATCCTCTTTCGCTGAATTCCCTAACTTCGGGCTGCAATCAGAAGACGGCGCGCTCGCCCGTCATGAACGTCAGCGAAGATGAAGTGCTCACGACCATAGATGGCCTGAAGCGGCTGAGCCTCGTCTTCGAAGGCAGCAGCAGCCGGGTGCCGCGCTTCGAACACAACGTGAATCGAGTGCTGGGCGTGCCGAGCCAGTCGGTCGCACTGCTCGCGACGTTGTTCCTGCGCGGGCCGCAAACGGCCGCGGAGTTGCGCGCGAACAGTGCGCGGCTGCATTCGTTCGCGGACATATCATCGGTGGAAAGCTTTCTCGATGAACTCGCCGCCAACGATCCGCCCCGCGTGGTGAAGCTCTCGCGCACGCCCGGCGAGCGCGAGAGCCGCTGGATGCATCTGCTGTGCGGCGAAGTCAGCCTGAGCGATCTCCCGGTGCGCGAAGCGCAAGGCGGCGGCGAATCATTCTCGCTTTCTGAATTCGAGGCATTGAAGTCCGAGCAGAAGCGCCTCGCTCACGAAGTCGGGCAATTGCGTGCGATGGTTCAGCGCATGGCGGCAGAACTCGGCATTACGCTGGAACAACCCTCGACCGACGCCTGAGTCATGGACGCGCCGCTGGCATTGGCATCGCTCGTGTTTCGCGGCGATGGCACGCCTTACTCGCCGCGCCACGACGATATCTATCACAGCACTGCCGGCGCGCTTGCCCAGGCGCGCCATGTCTTTCTCAAAGGCAACGGACTGCCCGCGCGCTGGCGCCAGCGCACACATTTCACCGTCCTCGAGACGGGCTTCGGCATGGGCATCAACTTTCTCGCGACTTGGGACGCGTGGCGCAGCGACCCGACGCGTGCCCGCCAGCTCCATTTCGTGTCGATGGAGAAGCATCCTTTCAGCGCGAACGATCTGTGTCACGCGCATGCGGCAATCATCGACGATGCGCCGCTCACACCGCTCGCCGACGCTCTTTCGAGCGCGTGGCCGTCCCTCATGCCTCTCATGCCGGGCATTCACATGCTGGGCTTCGAGCAAGGCGCGATCACGCTGACCCTCGCTTTCGGCGACGCGGGCGATTACCTGCCACGTCTGCCCGACTATGGCATCAGAGCGGACGCGATCTATCTCGACGGCTTCGCGCCGGCCAAAAATCCGGACATGTGGACACCCGGCATCTTCGCCTCGCTCGCGTGCATCGCAAGCGACGACGCGACCTTCGCCACTTATACGAGCGCGGGCTCGGTCAAGCGCGCGCTCTTGCAAAGCGGCTTCGAATATCGCAAGGTCGCGGGGTTCGGCGGCAAGCGCGCCATGCTCGTCGGAGAGCGAGCGCCCCATTCAGCGTCAACATGACGTAAGCAATTTCATCGCTTATGTGAAGGCTTATTCATTGCGCATGGCCTGCCAGTTCAGCGAATGAATGTTATGAAGAAAGCATCGCGTAATCATGCTTTATGAAGCTATCCTTCGATTCATTGCGACATCGGCAATAAAACCGAATATCTTGGATAATCCGCACCCGTTGGCGGCGCGGCCCTTGCTCGCATCGGCGAAACGAACATGGAAGCCGCTCGCCGGCATGTTCCTGTCAGCGCTGATCAACGAGGAGATAACTCTTGGAATCGAACAACGATGCGCCACGCAGCCCCTGGCTCTGGGTCGCGCTACTCATACCGTACGTCGCCCTGCTCTGGCTGCCGTTCTATAACGACACGCGCCCTTCGATCGCCGGCTTTCCGTTTTTCTACTGGTATCAGTTCCTTTGGGTGCCGCTCACCTCGCTCCTGCTTTATGTCGTGTACAGGGGCCTCAAATGAACGATCTCACTCCGGTCGATCCGGTCGCGATGACCATCTTCATCGCGTTCTTCGCGCTCGTGACCATCGTGGGCTTCTTCGCCGCGCGCTGGAAACGCGGCGATCTCACGCAGCTTCATGAATGGGGCCTCGGCGGCCGCCAGTTCGGCGTGTTGATCTCATGGTTTCTCGTCGGCGGCGATTTCTATACGGCCTACACCGTGATCGCCGTGCCCGCGCTGGTCTATTCGGTCGGCGCATATGGCTTCTTCGCGCTGCCTTATACGATCATCGTCTATCCGTTCGTGTTCGCGGTCATGCCCAAGCTATGGAAGATCGCACATGCGAAGGACCACATCACCGGCGCCGATTACGTGCAGGGCGAGTACGGCGGCAAGTGGTTTCCGGCCGCGGTCGCCGTGACGGGCATTGTCGCGACGATGCCTTATATCGCACTGCAACTCGTCGGCATGCAGGTGGTCATCAAGGGACTCGGCGTGACGGGCGAGTTGCCGCTCATCATCGCGTTCGTGATTCTCGCGCTCTATACCTATACGAGCGGCCTGCGCGCGCCCGCGATGATCGCCTTCGTGAAAGACATCATGATCTATATCGTGGTGATCGCCGCGGTGTGGCTGATTCCGTTGAAGCTCGGCGGCTACGGACACGTGTTCGATTCCGCCGATCAATACTTCAAGGCGAAGGGCGGCGCGACCGGCATCATCCTGCAGCCCGGTCAGTTCACGGCTTATGCATCGCTCGCGCTCGGCTCCGCGCTCGCCGCGTTCATGTATCCGCATACGATGACCGCGGTGCTTTCGTCCTCGTCGGCGGCGACCGTGCGCAAGAACGCGATCTTCCTTCCCGCCTATACCTTGCTGCTCGGCCTGATCGCGTTGCTGGGCTATATGGCGATTGCGGCGGGCGTGCATGTGAAGTCCGCTTCCGATGTCGTACCGGCCTTGTTCGGCACGCTGTTTCCGTCGTGGTTCGTCGGCTTCGCCGCCGCGGCCATCGCCATCAGCGCGCTCGTGCCTGCCGCCATCATGTCGATCGGCGCGGCGAACCTCTTCACACGCAATCTGTGGCGTCCGCTGGTTTCGCCCGACATGACGCCCGCGTCCGAGGCATCGACCGCGAAGCTGGTGTCCCTCGTCGTGAAGTTCGGCGCCCTGCTTTTCATCGTGTTCCTGCCGACGCAGTACGCGATCGATCTGCAACTGCTCGGCGGCGTGTGGATCCTGCAGATCTTCCCGGCCATCGTGTTCTCTCTCTTCACGCGTCGCCTGACCACGCCGGGCCTGTTTCTCGGCTGGCTGTGCGGCATCGTGCTGGGCACCGGGCTCGCGATCTCGCAGGGCCTTAAGCCCGTCTATGCCCTGCATGTCGGCGATGCGACGTGGCCCACGTATATCGGTCTGATCGCGCTTGTCGTGAACATCGTCGTGACGTATGCGGTGTCGCTCGTCACGCGGCGCAGTGTCGTTTCCACGGCCTGAGCGCGCGACGTTCGGGAATACCCGGCGCACGCGTGCGCCGGGTATTCCATCGAGGGGCGGTGATACCATCGACGGCACGTTCATTTCCTGACCCAACGCGTGTCATGCCTTCGAGCGAAACCACTTCGGCTCCGTCTTCCATTGCGAATAAGGTCTTCGCGCAAGGCGAGCTCTCCATCGGCATCACGCTGCCGATCACGGGCGACCATCAAAGCGTCGTCGACTTCAACGAGCAGATCGAACACGCGCGCCTGGCCGATCAACTCGGCTATCGCGCGCTCTGGGTTCGCGACGTGCCGCTCAACAGCACCGACTATCCCGATCCCGTCGGGCACCTCGATCCCTGGGTTCTGCTCGGCGCGCTGGCGTCGAACACCGAACGCATCGCGCTCATCAGCGGCGCGATCGTGCTCACGCTCAGGCATCCGCTTCATGTCGCCAAGGCTGCGATGTCGGTCAATACGCTCGCGCGCGGGCGCTTCATTCTAGGTCTCGGCTCGGGCGATCGTCCTCCGGAATATGCCGCCTTCGGCCGCGATCCCGATGATAGGCGCGATCTATACCGGCAGCATTGGGATACGCTGGCGGCGGCGGTTTCCGTGCCCTCGCGCGTGATTCCCGACCACGCCCCCGAAGATGCGCCGGAGTTTTATCTGCTGCCTCGGCAGGAGGCGTCGATACCGCTGCTCGCGGTCGGCTCGGGCGGCCAGAGCGTCGACTGGATCGCGCGACATTCGCTCGGCTGGATGACTTATCACCGCGAGCCGCAAGCGCAGCGCGGGCGCTACAGCATGTGGCGCGCGGCCGTCGAGCGCACGGCTTCCGGCGCATTTCGCGGGTTCGGCGTCGCGATGGGTCTCGATCTGAGCGACGATCCCGACGAACCGGCGACCGAACTGTCGCTCGGCTATCGCACGGGGCGTCGCGCGCTTACGGCGTTGTTGTGCGACATGCGCGCAAGCGGCACACATCACGTCACGCTCAACATCACATCGGAGCGGCGGCCCGCGCGCGATATCATCGAAGAAGTCGCAGCACATGTGCTTCCCGAGTTTCATCGCTGAATCCGCTCGCTCATTCACGAACCAGACCATGACCGCATCCGACGCAAACATTGCCTCCGGGCCTCACGACGAAATCGTATCGCTCGACGCCATCGCGCTCTCGCACGCCATCCATGCACGCGAAGTGTCGTGCGTTGAAGTGATGGGCGCGTATCTCGCGCAGATCGACCGCCTGAATCCGACGGTCAATGCGATCGTCGCGATGCAGGACCGCGACGTCTTGCTCGCGCTGTCCGCCGAACGCGACGCGCAGTTATCCCGTAACGAAAGCCTGGGGCCCTTGCATGGATTTCCGCAGGCGCCCAAGGATATCCTGCCGGTTGCCGGCATGGTCACGAGCAAAGGCTCGCCGATCTTTGCAGGTGAAATCAGCAAGGCCGATGCAGTCGTGTTCGAACGCATGCGTCGCGCCGGCACCCTGTTCATCGGCCGGACGAACTCGCCGGAGTTCGGCCTCGGCGGCCATACGTATAACCCGGTCTATGGCACCACGCGCAATGCGTTCGATCCCTCGCGCTCGGCGGGCGGAAGCAGCGGCGGCGCTGCGGTATCCGCCGCGTTGCGCATGTTGCCGTTCGCCGACGGCACGGACATGATGGGCTCGTTGCGCACGCCGGCCGCATTCAACAACGTATTCGGCTTCCGCACGTCGCCGGGATGCGTGCCCTACGCACCCAGCGACGATGTCTTCTTTCAGCAGTTCAGCGTCGTCGGCCCCATCGCGCGCACGATTCCCGATCTGGGCCTTCTGCTGTCCGTGCAGTCCGGCTTCCACGCCCGCGCGCCGCTTTCGCGCAGAAACGACCGGCCCGCGGATTTCGTTCAAGGGCTGGAGCGTGACATGCGCGGCACGCGCATAGGCTGGCTGGGCGATCTGAACGGACGGCTGCCTCTCGACCCCGGTCTGATGGAGACATTCGCAGCCGCATTGCGTCACTTCGAAACAGCGGGCTGCACGGTTGAGCCAGCCGATGTGAACTTCGATCTCGAGCGTCTCTGGAATGCCTGGATCGATTTGCGCTGTCTGAATTTTTCGGGCACCAACGCGTCGCTTTATCGCGATACGGGAAAACGAAAATTGCTGAAGCCGGAAGCGGTGTGGGAAGTCGAACGCGGATTGAAGTTATCGGGCGAAGATGTTTCGCGTGCGGTGCGCGACCGTTCGGCGTGGTATCAGGCTTTGAGCGCGCTATTCGATCGTTTCGACTATCTCGTCATGCCTTCGGCCCAGGTCTTTCCATTCGACGCGGACCTCGACTGGCCGCATGAGATCGCCGGACGCGCGATGGATACTTACCATCGCTGGATGGAGACCGTCGTGCCCGCAACCATGGCGTCGCTACCCGCGTTGAGCGCGCCAGCGGGCTTTGGTCCCGCAGGCTTGCCGGCCGGATTGCAGATCATCGGACCGACTCAGGGAGATCTCGGCGTGTTGCAGCTTGGGCTCGCATATGAGCGGTCAAGCGGCTATTCCAGCACGCGCAGTCCCTTGCTCGGCTAAGGAAAAATCACGCAGAAGCGCTCTCAGCGCTCTTGCGTGAGGTCTTTCCGGTCGATACATGCGCCGACCGCCGGGCGGCTTTTTTGGCTGTACCGCGCGCGGCGCGTTTTGCGCCTGCCGCGCGTGAAGCCGATGCGGCGCGCTTTCGCCTCGTGTCTTGCTTTGCGGCGCCATCGATCAGATAGACGCTACGATCGGGCGCATCCTTGATCCATGCGGGCGGGCGCGCATGACCACTCCACGTTGCACCGGAAACAGGGTCGCGATACTTGGGCGGCAGCTTCGACGCACCACCCGCTTTCACATGCACGCTGCGTGCGTTCGTCGACCCCGCCGGACGTCCCCGCTTTCTTCCCGACGCTAGGCCAGCCTTGAGCAGATCGGCCGTAGTCAGGCCGCATTCGTCCATCATCCTGACAATCCTGGCGATAACTTCAGCCGATTCTTTTTCGCGCAATGCTTGCGCGCGGCGCTGCAGTTTCTCGATCTGGCTTTCCAGTTGCGCCAATGTAGCCATTGTTCCTCCCGAATCGATGTACGCGCCTGACATGGACGACACTCTCTCCCAACGCACGCATTTTGTCACATGGAGAGGTTAAATATCCAATACCACATGGATAAGCCGTCCTGCGGATAAATGTGCTCGAAATACATCGATTTTTTGCTGGACGTTAGCGCTCGCGCCGTTTCACACACGGGTTCGAATGCTTGTGGCATTTAACCGCCAGTCAGACGATTGGCGTCAAGGACAACGTTGCGCATCGACTGGTCAGCGCAATCCATATAGTTTCGCGCTCGAGCGAGCGTGCCGCGCGCGAGCGATAGAACGCGGGCATGGCGCCCGCGTCATTTTGCAGGATCGGTCAAACGGCTGCTACGGCCGCTTCCTGATCGGCCGGCGTCAGCGCGAGCGCCAGGATCATCGCGCCGCTATTGAGCGGCACTGAACTGCCGACACGCCTCGGCCGATAAACCGGCTGCCCGCGCCGGATCGCCTGCCCGCTCAACGCGCATGTTCCGCGCTTGCGGGCAGTGCAAAGCGCCCAGACTTGCTCGGAGTAGTTAAAGGAAGTGGGATCGTGCCAAGACAAGGAGAGCGTCGACTCGCTCAGGCGCTCCAGTACGCGGATGTTTACGCAATGTCCTTCGTTCGGCGCTGTGCAGCCGCCTTTTACGGATACGTTACGCACGAGCGATCGTGTCAGCAACGCGGGCTTTTCGCACGCTTCGGTCGTGCGGCCCGACCGGGTGTCGAGCATTGCCAGGGTACGGCTCCAGGGATCCATCAGCGATGGATGCTTCATGTTCCGCTCCTGCTGTCGGCAACGCACGCCGCAACAGAAGCCGGAGTGGATGTTGCCGTGGAGTTTCGGGAAATGGATCGCCCTTGCGCTGGGCGACGCTGCCGCTTCGGATAATCGTTCCTAGAGTAGTACAACTGAGCATGATTTTGGTTTCATTTTTATCCGTCATGATTGAACAACCGCGTCGGATTGCGCAATTGCCGTCAGGCTGACCCGCTATCTGAGATTGACCGGATGGGCAACTTTCGTGAGACACGGAAGTTGCACCCGTGGCCAATGCATCGTGTATCAGACGTCTTAACAGAACGAACGTTCGATACAATCGAAACATTTGAATATGACAGACGGATGAAACCGGCGCGATCTGCCGTGTTTGACCGTTTGCGCACGTTTCCCGTTTGTTTCGGGATGCGCGAACTCGCCGATTTCTGACACAATTAAAACCAGCAAACCGGAATCTCCTGTCGAATCATGACGAGCAAGCTCACGATCCATGCCACTATTTCAGCGGACCGCGCCTCCGTCAGCTTTGTCGCGTTTTCTCGCGAGCAGGCGATTCAATGCAATATCACGCGCAAGGCGCTCGAGCAATGCTTCTGGGCTCCGGTCGGAGCCAGCGACGAGCGCCTGCTCAAAGCGCTGAACGATGGCTATGAGCGCATCAGCGCCCGTGTTCACCGGAAGTTTCTGGCGCACCCCGCCAGCTCGATTCATCTGGACGTCATGGATTTTTCTTCCTGACTGCGCCGGCAGCCGCAGGAACAATGCGCTTCAGCGCGCCGCCTGCGTCGCCTTTCGCAACTTGGCCACATCGTCCGGTTGCACCGCCGGTGTGTTGTTGTTCCAGGCCCCGCGAATAAAGCTCAGCACGTCGGCGATCTGCTGGTCGCTCAGAACCGGCGCGTAACGCGGCATCGGATAAGGCGCGGGCACGCCGTGAATCACGAGATCGCCCGTTCCGTTCAGCGTAACGTTGATGAGCGACGTTGCATCCTTTTCCAGCACGTTCGGATTGCCCGCCAGCGGCGCGAGCATGGGCGCGAATCCACGGCCGTCCACGCCATGGCAGTGCATGCAATACGCCGTGTAGACGCGTGCGCCCGAATCGGTAGCGGCCGGGCGTGTGAGTGAGACCTTCGTCGCTTTAGCATCATACGAATACGCCGCCCCGCCATTGCCGTTGTCGCCGGATGCGGGCAAGGATTTCAGGTAACGCGCCATCGCGGCGATATCGGCGTCGCTGAGTTCCTGTGTGCTGTTGTTGATGACGCTCGTCATCGAGCCGAATGCCGATGCATGAGCGTTCGCGCCGGTCTTGAGAAAGGTCGCGATATCCTGCTCGGACCAGCGCCCGAGACCTGTATTGTGCTCACCTGTCAGATTCGATGCGAACCAGTTATCGAGGAGACCACCGGTCAGATAAGCGCTGCTGCTTTCGTCCAGCCCTTTCTCCTGAAACGCGATGCCGCGCGGCGTGTGACACGATCCGCAGTGCCCGAGCCCCTGAATCAGATAAGCGCCGCGATTCCAGGCGACATCCTTGCCGGGCTTGCTGTTATACGGCCCCTTGTCCAGAAAGACGACATTCCATAGCTTCAATGGCCAACGCATGTTGAGCGGCCATTTGATATCGGGTTCGCGATTGACCTGCTTCACGGATGCGACGCCATGCATGAAATACGCATACAACGCATGCATGTCGTCGTCATTGATCTTTGCGTAGGACGGGTAAGGCATAGCCGGATAAAGGTTATGCCCGTCTTTCGCCACGCCTGAGCGCAACGCCCGCGCGAAATCCTCTTCCGTATAACGCCCGATGCCGGTTTCGACATCGGGCGTGATGTTGGTCGCGTAGATCGCGCCAAGCGGCGTCATCATCGGCAAGCCGCCTGCGAGAGGCTTGCCACGCGGCGCCGAATGACACGCGACGCAATCGCCCGCCTTCGCGAGATAGGCGCCGCGCGCGACGAGTGCATCGTCGGCTGCGTGCGCGGACATCACCGCGCCGGCCATCAGACCTGCGGCAAGCAATGCCGAAAAGCGAGGCTTGAATGCGTTTTTCATGACGACCTCCTCAAGCGTTGCGCAGTTGATCGCCGACCGGTAATTGCCTCAGGCGCTTGCCCGTCGCCGCGAAAATCGCATTCGTGATGGCAGGCGCGAGCGCTGCCGTGCCCGGCTCGCCGATCCCGCCCGGCGCTTCGGTGCTCTTGACGATATGCACTTCGACCGGCGGCGTTTCGTGAATGCGCAACATGCGGTAATCGGTGAAATTGCTTTGCTCGACGCGACCGTCCTTGATCGTGATTTCGCTGTACAGCGCCGCCGTGATGCCAAACAGAATGCCGCCTTGGACCTGCGCTTCGACGGTATTCGGATTGACGACCATGCCGCAATCCACCGCGCACACGATGCGATTCACTTCCACCGAACCGTCCTTGTCGACGGCCACATCCGCGACGATTGCAAAGAAGCTGCCGAATGCGTGCATCACCGATACGCCGCGTCCCTGACCTTGCGGCACGCTTTGCTTTCCCCAATTCGCCGCCTGCGTCGCGACGTCGAGCACATTGCGCGCGCGCGGCGATTTGCCGAGCAGATCGCGCCGGTACTGGACCGGATCGGCTTTGGCCTGTATCGCGAGTTCGTCGATGAAGCTCTCCACGACGAAGGTTCCGCGTGTCGGACCGACACCGCGCCAGAAAGCGGTCGGCACGTCATGCGGTTCGAGACGCACGTAATCGATGAGCTGATTCGGCAGGTCGTAGGGAAGATCGGACGCGACTTCGACCGCGTCCGGATCGACGCCGTTCTTGACCGCGGGCGGCGCGAAGCGCGCAAGCACCGAAGAACCGACGATGCGATGCGTCCATGCCACTGGCTTGCCATTCGCATCGAGCCCCGCCGATAACTTGTCGTAATAACACGGGCGATACATGTCGTGCTGAATGTCTTCCTCACGCGACCACGTCACCTTGACGGGCACGCCCAGCGCCTTGCCGATCTTGAGCGCCTGTGTCGCCATGTCGAATTCGAGCCGTCTGCCGAAGCCGCCGCCGAGCAGATGGTTATGCACGGTTATCTTGTCCGCCGGAAGACCGGTCGCTTTCATGCCGGCGTCGCGAATGCGCGTGGGCACCTGCGTGCCGAGCCAGATATCGCAGGCGTCGGCGCGCACATGCACCGTGCAATTGATCGGCTCCATCGTCGCATGTGCGAGCAAGGGCTGAATATAGACCGCATCGACACGCGTCTTCGCATTCGAGAACGCGTTGTCGACGTCGCCTTCCTTGCGTGCGACCGCGCCAGTGCGTTGCGACGCAATCGCCATATCTTCGACGATCTGCTTCGTCGATAACTTCGCGCCCGCACCTTCGTTCCACTGAATGCGCAATGCGGATGCACCACGTTTCGCGGCCCATGTGTGATCGCCGATCACCGCGACGCCGTTATCGAACTTCACGACCTGACGTACGCCGGGAATCTTCTTCGCAACGCTGTCGTCGACCGATGCCAGCGTGCCGCCGAACACCGGGCAATTGACGATCGCCGCATACACCATGTCGGGCAGACGCACATCGAGGCCGAACATCGCGCTGCCGTCGATCTTCTCCGGCGAATCGAGACGCCTCACCGGCGTGCCGACTATCTTGAAGTCCTTCGGGTCCTTGAGCCTGATGTCTTGCGGCACTGGCAGCTTCGCGGCCGCCTCTGCGAGATCGCCATAACTTGCGCTTCGATCGCCCGATTCATGCGTGACCTTGCCTCCTTGCGCGCGACACGATGAAGGATCGCATTGCCATTGCTGGGCGGCCGCCGCGACGAGCA
Source organism: Caballeronia hypogeia (assembly GCF_001544875.2). Taxonomy (GTDB): domain Bacteria; phylum Pseudomonadota; class Gammaproteobacteria; order Burkholderiales; family Burkholderiaceae; genus Caballeronia; species Caballeronia hypogeia. The sequence goes on along the minus strand of NZ_FCOA02000002.1, from coordinate 173,780 downwards.
TCAAGCGCGCGGCCGCGCCCGCCTTTCGTAACGGCTCCCACGCATAGCGCACGGAAGTCGAGCCACCGGTCAACTGGCCGCCCAACAGCGGGTCGGTGAAGAGCTTCTCGTTGGGGGGTGCATGGGCGAGCGTCACGCTGTCGAGCGGCACATCCAGTTCTTCCGCGATCAGCATGGGCAGCGCCGTATAGACGCCCTGCCCCATCTCTACCTTGGGCACGATGAGCACGACTTTGCCGCTCTTGTCGATCTGCACGAATGCATTCGGCGCGAACACGCCATCCTGTGGCGTCTCGATGCCATCGCCGCCGATCACCGACGTGCCCTTGTGCTGGTCCTGACTCGCCGCTGGCATGCTGAAGCCGATCAGCAATCCGCCGCCCGCTGCCACGCCCGCGCTTACGCCGAGTTTCAGAAACGCGCGACGCGAAAATCCCGCGCGAGCGGCATGACGTCCTGCTTCGATCAATCCCTGGGACATGTCACGCCTCCTTCGCGGCCTGCTTGATGGCGGCGCGAATGCGGTGATAGGTGCCACAGCGGCATATGTTGCCCGCCATTGCTGCATCGATGTCGGAGTCGGTCGGAGCCGGCACGGTCGCGAGCAAAGCGGCTGCGGACATCACTTGCCCGGACTGACAGTAGCCGCACTGCACGACATCGAGTTGACGCCATGCTTCCTGCACTTTCTTTCCTGATGGCGTAGCGCCGATAGCTTCGATGGTCGTGATTTTTCGATCGCCGACAGCCGCAACGGGCAATACGCATGAACGAACGGCGGCGCCGTCGAGATGGACAGTGCATGCGCCGCATTGCGCGATGCCGCAGCCGAATTTGGTGCCGGTAAGGCCGACGATATCGCGCAATACCCAAAGCAATGGCATGTCGGGCGGCGCATCGATAGTATGGTTCTGACCGTTGATGGAAAGCGTGGTCATGAGCGGCTCCGGCTTGTAGATGGTTTTCGCGGATAACGCAAAGGCGCCAACTGCGCGGGGCTGCAATCGGCTTGCGGATAGAACGATAACTGCGCGCAGAATGGGCGCGGATAAGGCATCGGGATTGTAGCCCCGCTTTAAAAATCGAGCTTGAATGACGCCGTGCTTATGGATCGCTTTGTTATTCGATCCATATTGGCGCGTTGCCTAAAGCTCTGAATGGCTCCGAGTGCAGCGCGGTTCTGATTGCTTCGGCCGACTAGATTTGGATTCGCGATGTCCTGATTTAAAGAGGTGATAAGAAAAAGACGGTTAGTTGCAGCCTCAGGCTGTTTGCGCATTTATCCGTCTAGCCGCTCTTTGATACCTATTCCGCGCTCAATGCCGAGAAGGTTTCTTCCAGCAAGGCACGCAATCGCGCGACGCGTTTGAGATCGCGGTGATAGCCGAGCCACACGTCGCGCCCTGGCGGCGTCTCGCCAAGGTCGAAGCGTTGCAGGCGCGCGTCGGCGTCGCCCAATGGGCAAGGCAGGACAGCAAAGCCGACGCCTTGCGCGCACATCTGCGCCTGCGCGTCGCGATTGTTGCTGCCAAAAGCGATTCGGGCTCGGGGCAGCATGCGCTTGACCCACAGCACATCGGGCAGGTGATCGAATGCGGCGTCCATGCTGATGAGCGTGAGCCCTTGTCCATCTCCCGCGCCGGGTTGCGCACGTCCCGCACGTCCATACAAGGCGTAATCCATATGCAAGAGCTTGCGCTGGACGACGTCCGGTTCGTCGAACGGTGTGATGCGAAACACGAGATCGGCCTCGCGCCGCGCGAGGTTATAGCGTCGCGCATCGGTGACGAGTTCGATCGATACCTCCGGATGCTTCGCGAGAAAGCGCGCGAATACCGGCGTGAGCACATGCACGCCAAACCAGTCCGACGATGAAACGCGCAGCAATCCCGTCAGCTTCGCGTCCTGACCGGCGAGTGCGCGCGTGAAGCCGAGCGCTTCTTCCTCCATGCGCTCGGCATACGAAAGCACGGCGGCGCCTTCGTCAGTCAGTACGAAGCCGTCGCTGGTGCGCTGGAACAGCGTGTGGCCCAACGCCTCTTCGAGCGCGCGCAAACGCCGGCCCATCGTCGGCTGCGTCTGGCCAATGGCTCGCGCGGCCGCGCCCAGCGTGCCGCTTCGCGCGATCGCGAGGAAGATGCGCACATCGCTCCAGTCCGGATTCGCCCCATTCATTTTTGTATGACCATCGTGCAGTTATGTGGATTTACATGCCGACGTGCATGACCGAGTATGAGCGCATCGAATCCCGTCATCAACCGCTCAGGAGCCTTCCATGTCCACGATGCAAGCACTCGTTCTCCATCATCACAATGGTCCGCTCGAACTTACCGAGCTTGCGCGTCCCGAGCCTCGCGCGGGAGAAGTGCTCGTGCGCATCGCCGCCAGCGGGCTCAATCCGCTCGACGCGAAGATTCGCGCAGGCGCGGCGGCTCATGCGAAGCATCCTCTGCCGCTCGTGCTCGGCATCGATATGTCGGGCATCGTCGAAGCGGTCGGCGCCGGCGTCGATACGTTCAAGCCGGGCGATGCCGTTTATGGCATGACGGGCGGCGTCGGCGGCATCCAGGGCTCGCTCGCGCAATATGCATCGGTCGATGCCGCGCTGCTCGCGCACAAGCCAGCGAACCTCTCGTTGCGCGATGCCGCCGCGCTGCCGCTCGCGTTCATCACGTCATTTGCGGGGATCGTCGATCGCGCGCATCTGCGGGCCGGACAAACCGTGCTCGTGCAAGGCGGCGCAGGTGGTGTCGGTCACATATCGGTGCAACTCGCGCTTGCAACCGGCGCGCACGTCTTCGCAACCGCGAGCAAGAAGGATCATGCCTACGTCGAAAGCCTCGGCGCGACGGCAATCGACTACCGCACGATGACCGTCGAGCAATACGTCGCCATGCACACGGATGGATCGGGCTTCGATCTCGTCGTCGATACGGCGGGCGGCGCTTCGCTCGATGCCTCGTTCGCGGCAGTAACGCACTTCGGCCACGTTGTCAGCGCGTTGGGATGGGGCACGCACGCGCTCGCGCCACTGTCGTTTCGCGAAGCGAGCTATTCGGGCGTGTTCACCTTGCATCCGCTGTTGACCGGACAACATCGCGCTCACCATGGCCAGATGTTGCGCGAAGCCACGCGACTCGCCGAAGCAGGCAAGCTCGCACCGCGCGTCGATGCGCGTCGCTTCGACCTTCGCGACGCGGAGCGTGCTTATGAAGCACTGCAGGACGGGACGGCGCGCGGCAAGATCGTCGTCGATATCGACAGCGCGCTTTCTTGAGTTCCCTAAGCTTCCGATAAGATTCTTCTCCGATGATTCATCTTTTTTGTTCCGAGCTTCGTCTCATCGGAGAAACCGTTCCATGCGAAACGAACCGTCGTTCGTCTATAACGCGCCCGCCCGCGCGTTCCACTGGCTCACCGCCCTGCTTTTGCTCATCCAATATGTGCTCGCCTGGACCATGCCGGACGTGCATCGCGACACGAAGCCCGTCGGACTGATTGCGTGGCATCTCGGCGTCGGCATGGTGATCGTGTTGCTCCTGGTCGTGCGTCTGGTCTGGCGCGGCGTGCATGGCGCGCCGCCCGAGCCCGACACGTTGCCGTCCGCCTTGCGCACGCTGGCTCGCTTCACGCACGCATTGCTGTATGCATTGCTGATAGCGGTGCCGTTGATGGGCTGGGCGAACGCGTCGTCGCGCGACTGGTCCGTGACCTTGCTGGGCGTGCCGATGCCGCCGCTGTCGCGTGCCGGATCGTCCATCGGACACGCGCTCGGCGACTGGCATCGCAACTTCGCGTGGGTGCTGCTCGCGCTCGTCGGCCTGCATGTCGCGGCGGCGCTGTTCCATCAGTTCGTGCTGGGCGATGGAACCCTGAGGCGCATGCTGCCGGCTCATGGAGATCGCGCGCGGTCTGAACAATGACGACGATGAGACGCGATTCCATTCTCACTCACCGCGTCTTATAGGGCTATTCATGCGTGCGCGCGTCCTTCGTCTTTACTCTTGAATCAATGAGACGAACGACAAAGGTGACGTGATGGCGTCCCAGGCCGAGTTGAAACGCTTCAGCTCCAATCTCGCCGACGAACTCGATAGCGCCGCGCTCTACGACACGCTCGCGCAAGCGGAAAGGCAGGACGACAAGCGACGCATCTACAGCGAACTCGCGGCGGCCGAACGCCGCCACGCCGATATCTGGGCCGCGAAGCTCAAGGCCAACGGCGTGTCCGTGCGTGCGCATCGGCTCGGGGCGAAAACGCGCATCATGCGTACGCTCGCGCGTGTCTTCGGCCCCGAGTTCGTGCTGGGTTCGGTCGCCGCCAGCGAAATGGCCGATCGCGACAAATACGCCGGCCAGCCCGACGCCGCGCAGATGTCGCTGGAAGAGCGGCATCACGCGGATATCGTGCAGGAAGTCGCGAACCGCAGCAAAGGCATCAGCAAGGGCGGCGCGATTGCGCAGGCCGAATCGTGGCATCGCGGCGTGGCCTCCGGCAACGACTTGCGCGCCGCCGTGCTGGGTGCGAACGACGGACTCGTGTCGAACTTCTGTCTCATCATGGGCGTCGCGGGCGCGGGCACCGACAGCAGGAACGTGCTGCTTACCGCATTCGCGGGACTGGTCGCGGGCGCGGCTTCGATGGCGCTCGGCGAATGGCTCTCGGTCACCAACGCCCGCGAGCTCGCGCGCACGCAGATCGCGAAAGAAAAGGACGAACTGGACCACATGCCCGATGCGGAACGCCACGAGCTGGCGCTCATCTATCAGGCAAAGGGCGTGGATGCCACTGAAGCGCGGCGCGTGGCGGCGCAAATCATGCTCGACAAGGACAAGGCGCTCGACACGCTCACGCGCGAGGAACTCGGTCTCGACCCGCGCGAGCTCGGCGGCAATCCATGGACCGCAGCGCTCGCGTCGTTCACCCTGTTCGCCGTCGGCGCCATCTTTCCGGCCATCGCGTTTCTCTGGTCCAGCGGAACGGACGCCATCGTGCAATGCATCGCGTTGAGCGGACTCGGGCTCGCGGGAATCGGGGTGTTCACGTCGCTGTTCAATGGACGCGGCGCGATCTTTTCCGCCGTGCGTCAGGTGTTGATCGGGATGATCGCCGCGGGCTGCACGTACGGCGTCGGCAGACTGCTCGGCGTGTCCCTTTCCTGAGGACGCGGACCGGTAAGCGCTTCTACAGCGCGAATCGCTTGCGATGTAAATATGACGCGCGTTGTGGGACAACCGCGCAGTCCCGTGGACGCGAGCCGTTACACTGAGCGCTCACTCCACGACGAATCGACTTCATGAGCCAACTTCTCGCGCTGCGCCCATTCGTTCCCGCGCAGGATTTCGCGCTGTCCCAACGCTTCTATGAAGCACTCGGCTTTCGCGTCACGCATCAGGACGAGAACCTCGCGATGATGAAATCCGGCAGTTTCAGCTTCATCCTGCAGAACTTCTATGTGAAAGAGTTCGCGGAAAACTGCATGCTGCAAATGCTCGTGCGCGATGTCGATGCATGGTGGCGCGAGATTAACCCCGAAGTGCTGAGCGGCCGTTTTCCCGTCAACCCCGCGCGCGCTCCCGCCATGCAAAGCTGGGGGATGAAAGTAGGCTTCGTGTTCGATCCGTCGGGCGTGCTCTGGCACGTGGGCGAGGTTCCTTTCTGACGTACGCAATCGGGCGAAAGGGAAAGTGCATAAAGCGCTTGCTTTTCATCCGATAGTTGCAAACGCAATCATTTCGGTTTGAGCAGCACCTTGATCGAGTCGAGCGAATTGGCGACCTTGATGGCCTCGTCCCATTCGTCCAGCGAGAAGCCGTGTGTGACGATGCCCTTCGAGGTCACGAGACCGCGTGCAAGCAGGTCGATCGCTATCGGGTAACAGTACGGCCCGAGATGCGCGCCGCGCACGTCGAGTTCCTTGCGGTCGCCGATGATCGACCAGTCCACGGTCGTATCCGCGCCGAATACCGAGAACTCCACGAAACGGCCAAGCTTCCGGATCAGTTCCAGCCCTTGCGATACCCCCGCCGGCACGCCGGTCGTTTCGATATACACGTCGCAGCCGTAGCGGTCGGTGATCGAGCGTATGGTTTCCAGCGCGTCGTCGGTTTTCGGGTTGATCGTGACATCCGCGCCATACTCGCGCGCGAGCGCGAGGCGCTCCTCGACCAGATCGATCACGACCAGCTTCTTCGGCGTCTTCAGATGGGCAACCTGCGTCATCATCAGACCGAGCGGCCCTGCACCCGCGATCACGACGACATCGCTCAACTGGATATCGCCGCGATTCACCGTATGGATCGCGCACGCCAGCGGCTCGATGATGGCGGCGTCTTCCAGCGAGATGCCATCGGGAATCTTGTGCACGATCGCGGTCGGCGGAAAGCGCATGTATTCGGCCATGCCGCCGTCCGCGACTTCGCGCTGGAAGCCGAAGATGTTATGCACTTCACACATCCAGTACTCGCCCGACTTGCAGTAGCGGCACTTCGCGCACGGCACGATCTGCTCGGCGATCACGCGGTCGCCTTGTTTCACCCCGAAGTGCTCGGCCGCGCCCTCGCCCAGTTCCTCGACATAGCCGAAGAACTCGTGTCCCGGAATGACGGGCGCCTTCACCCAGGGATTCGGCCCGCCCCAGAACATCTTCGCGCCCGACCAGCATTTGCAGTCGCTCGCGCAGATGCCGCACGCAGCGATGCGAATCACGATTTCATTCGTACCGGCGGCGGGGCGCGCAACGCGTTCGACGCGATAATCTTTCGGCGCGCGGCATACGATCGCCGTCATTTCGGTATCGGCCATGACGTGTCTCCGTGTGGCTATATGAATGGCGTAATCACTCTTCCAGTACGATCTGCACCTTCACGTCGGTCGGCACGCCGCTCGCCGCTTCCTCGAACGCCTTGACGCCTTCCGCAAAGGGAAACGTGCGTGAGATGAACGGCTTCACATCGAGCTTGCCGGATGCGATCAGTTGAATCGCGCGCGGGAAGATGTTCGCGTAACGGAATACCGACTCGATGCGCGCTTCCTTGATCTGCACGGCGACGACATCGAGCGGAATCGCGCGCTGCGGCATGCCGACGAGCACGAGACAACCGCCCGGACACAGCAGATCCACGATGCCATCGAACGCACGCTCGTTGCCGCTCGCCTCGAATACGACATCCGCGCCCCAGCCGTCCGTCAGTTCGTGGATCACGTCGAGCACGCGCCGCTCGCGGATATTCACCGCAGTGACGCCCTGTACGCTACCGATCAGATCGAGCTTCTCCTGCACGAGATCGCAGACGATCGCGCGGCTGCATCCGCCCGCGAGCGCGGCGAGCGCGCACATCATGCCGATGGTGCCCGCGCCGAGCACGACCGCCACGTCGCCCGGCTTGATCGCCGCTTTCTTCGCCGCCTGCAAGCCGATGGACAGCGGCTCGACGATCGCGCCCTCGGCAAAGCTCACGTTGTCCGGCAACTTGTAAGTGAACGCCGCCGGATGCACGACGAACGGCGCAAGACAGCCGTGCACGGGGGGCGTTGCCCAGAAGCGCACTTTCGGGTCGAGGTTGTACAGGCCTTCACGCGACGCACGCGACTCCATGTCGGGCACGCCCGGTTCCATGCATACGCGATCGCCCGCCTTCAGATGCTTCACGTCCTCGCCCACTTCGACGACCGTGCCCGACGCTTCATGCCCCAGCACCATCGGCTCATTGACGACGAACGGACCGATGCGGCCGTGCTGATAGTAGTGAATGTCGCTGCCGCAAATGCCCACCGTATGAATCTTGATGCGCACGTCGCGCGGGCCCACGACCTGCGGCAGGCTGAACGGGCGCAGGCTGATGCGCTTCGCTTCCTCGAGAACCAGTGCTTCCATCGTCGTTCCTTTCACGGAGAGAGAGTTGCGGTATCAGCAGGACTGGAATCCGCCATCGACCAAAAGACTGACGCCGCTCACCATGCTCGAATCGTCGCTGAGCAGATAAGCGATCGTGTGCGCCACCTCCACCGGCTGCACGAAGCGGTTCATCGGAATGCGCGCGAGCATGGGCCCGGACTTGGCGGGATCGCTCCACGCGCGCTCGCCCATCGGCGTCATCGTGACGGTCGGGTTCACGGCGTTCACGCGAATGCCGTGTGGCCCGAGTTCGTTGGCCATCACGCGCGTCATGGCATCGAGTCCGCCTTTCGATGCGCAATACGCGGCGTGAAGCGCAAAACCCACATTCGCCGACAGACTCGACACATTGACGATCGCGCCGCCCGTGCCGCGCGCGATCATGCTCTTCGCACACTCCTGAGCGACGATCATCGCGGCGCGCAGGTTCACGTTCATCGTCAGGTCGAAGGACTCGGCGCTCGTCTCCAGAAACGGCTCGAGCACGGCGAGACCCGCGTTGTTCACGAGCAGGTCGACGGGTTGCGCGGCGCGCGCCGCCTCGCGCGCGGCGTTGGCGTCGGCGAGATCGACGGCGATGGTCTCGCAGCCCGTCTCCCGCTTCAACGCGTCGAGATCGGCGGCGCTCCGACTCAATGCAATCACGCGCGCGCCGCGCTCGATCAGCAGATGCACGGTCGCATGACCGATGCCTTTGCCCGCGCCCGTGACGAGCACGGTCTTGCCCGCGAACTCGCGGTTTCTGTCGTGGATGGTCATGGTGTTGTCTTCAGGGCTCGTCGCACAGCCGCCGCGCGGTGTCCTCGTCCGTCACGAGCACCGACGGATAGCGTCCGCGCAATGCAGCGCGCGTCACATGAAACTTCTTCTTGCCGCCACTCACGAGAATCACGCGCCTGATCCTGCGCAGATCTTCGAGCGTGATCGCCACGGTGCGACGATTCAGCGGATGATCGATCAGCTCGCCGTATTCATCCATGAAATGACCGAGCATGTCGCCGACCGCGCCCGCTTTCTCCAGCGTGCGCAACTGCTCCGGATTGTCGATCCCGTAAGTCACCACCAGCGATTCCGTCAGGTCGCCGCAAGTGAGCAGGGCAAGATCCGCGTTGCGTGCGAGCTCATAGGTTTCGCGCACGGTCTCTTCCTGCAGGATCACGTCGCGCGCCTTCTGGCTGCTCACGTAAATGGGCGCGGCGAAGAGATAGCCATCGGCGCGGCAGATGTTCGCGAAGTCCGACACGATGTCGAAGGTATTGATGCTCGGGCAATGCGACAAGCCGCCCTGCAACGACACTGCCGACACCGCCGCATACGTGCGCTGCGGCATGGCGCGCAGCACGGCGCGGATCGTGCGTCCCCATCCCAGGCCGATGGTTTGTCCCGCGACGATCTGCTTGGCGAAGTACGACGCCGCGCCAATGCCGAGCGCAGCGTTGTTCGCCTCGTTGTTCGCGCCGCTCGGCACGACGACCGCGCATTCGAGCCCGAAGCGCTTCGCGAGCGCTTCCTCCAGCGCGACGCACGGCGCGATCTTGCTGTTGATCGTGATCTGCACGAGGCCCGACTCGCGGCTCGCGGCGAGCAGGCGGTTCACGCGCACGCGGTTGCTGCCGATGCGCTGCGCGATCTCCTGCTGCGTCAGATTGCCGACGTAGTAATGCCACGCGACGCGCGCCTGCAGTTCTTCTTCGGTATCGATGGATTCGTCCGCTTCTGCGATCGCGATGGGCGGTGCGCTCTTGCTCATGTTGTCCCGAGTGTTCAATGAAGGTCGCGCGATTCTATTTCACTGCGCCCATCGTGAGCCCTTGCACCAGCCGGCCGGATACGGCCAGCGCGAACACCACCATCGGCAGCACGATCAGCGTGCCAGTCGCCATGATTTCGCCCCATGGCAATTCATAACCGCTCATGTAACTCGTCGCCGCCACCGGCGATGTGATCGCGTCGCTGCGCGTCAGCACGAGCGCATACAGCAGATCGTTCCACGAGAAGATGAACGCGAAGATCGCGGAGACCACGATGCCCGGCATCGCGAGGGGCAGATTGATGCGCCAGAACACACGCCACGGCGACGCGCCATCGAGACGCGCGGCTTCATCCAGTTCGACCGGGATGTTGCGGAACTGGTCGGTGCAGATCCATACGACGATAGGCAGCGAGAACGTCAGATAGAGCAGGATCAGCACGATGTGCGTATCGACGAGATCGAGCTTGGTGGCAATCAGAAAGAACGGCACCGCCAGCACGACCGGGCTCACCATGCGATTCGAGATGAACCAGAACCACAGGTCTTCCTTGCCGCGAAATTCATAGCGCGCGAGCGCATACGCCGCGGGCGTTCCGAGCAGGATCGCAAGCACCGTTGTGCTGCTCGCGATGATCAGTGAGTTCAGGAGACTGCTCGCCACATCGTGTTCGAAGAGCGCGGCCGAGTAGTGATGGAACGTGGGCGAGAACAGCCACTTCGGCGGATACGCGAGCGCATCCGCCTGGCTCTTGAGGCTGGTCGTCACCATCCAGTAGAACGGAAACACCGAGGACAGAAACACGACGACGAGGCCCAGAAAATGCCATACCGTGGCGCGCTTTCGCGCGGCGCGCGCACGCTTCGCGCGTTGCGAAACGCCGCCGTTCGATGCCTGCAAAGTCGGTGAACTCACGCGGCCTCCCGATACACGAAGCGGATATAAAGACGCGACAGCACGATGGTCAGAATCAGCAGGATGATGGCCTGCGCGGACGCCATGCCCTGATCGAAAAGACGAAAGCCCACGCGTTGAATATAGATACTGATGAACTCCGTCGCCGCCCCCGGGCCGCCGCGCGTCATCGTGAAGACGGCGTCGAACATCTTGAGCATGTCGGCGGAGCGAAGAATCAGAATGGCCGTCAGGCCCGGCAGCAAATACGGGCGCTGCAGATGCCAGAGGATCATGCTCCACTTGGGCGTCTCGAGCCGCGCGGCCTCTTCCGCTTCCTTCGGCACCATCGAAAGGCCGGCGAGCAGAATCAGCGTGCAGAACGGCGTCCACTGCCAGATATCCATGATCATCACGGAGACGAATGCGAGCGTCGGGTCCGCGAGCCAGTCTTGCGGCGGGATGCCCAGCAAGCCCGTCAGATAGTTCGCCACGCCGAACTGACGGTTGAAGATCAGACGCCCGATCAGGCCCACGACCGCGTACGTGGTCGCCATCGGAATCACGAGACTCACGCGGGCGGCCGCGCGCATCCACGGCAACTCGGTGCGATGAAGCAGCAGCGCCGCGAACAGACCCAGCGCCACCTCGATCGGCAAGGTGAGGCACAGGAACAGCGCGGTCCGTCCGAGCGCTTCCCAGAAGGTCGGATCGGTGAGCGTGGAAACGTAGTTGTCCACGCCGACGAACGGCGTGCCCGAACCGAGATCCGCGAGCTTGTACTGATGAAACGAGTTATACAACGCGAGCAGCAGCGGATAAATGCCGATGATCGCGAGCGCGGCGATGGCGGGAATCAGGAACCAGAAGGCGGGCGAACGCGGCAGGATGCCGAAATAGCGCGTGGGCTTGCGCGGTCCTCTCGCGTGCATTGCAGGTGATGCCATTCGATCGCCTCCGGTTCCTTGAACGATTTACTTGAGCAAAGGCTTCTTGCCGTCGTAATAGCCCGCTTTCTTCAGGATGTCCTCGGTCTTCTGACCGATAGTCTGCGCGCCCTCCTTCACCGTCACCTGGCCGAGCATCATCTTGCTGCCCCATTCGCCGATGACTTCCGAGATCGCCGGCCATTCCGGGAAGCGCGGACGATAATCCGGCACGCCACCCTGCCACGATTCGACCATCGGCTTCACGAACGGATACTTGTCCTGCACGGCCTTGTCCTGATAGATGGCCATGCGCGCCGGCACGCCGCCCGCTTCGAGATAAGGCTTCGCCATTGCCTCGGACGTGATCCACTGAATGAAGAGCCACGAGGCCGCCTGTTTCTTGGCGTTGGACTTCGCGTTCACCGCGAGCGAGAAGCCACCGAGCGCGGGCTTAAGACCCGCCGGACCCTTGGGCTCGGTGGTGATCGCAAGACAGTTGCCGATCTTCGACTTGCTCGGGTCCGTCAGCGTGGGATAGAACGCGGACCATTCGGTGATCATCGCCACCTGGCCTTGCGCGAGCGCGTTCACCGCTTCCGCGTGATCGAAATCGACGATGCCCGGCGGCATGTACTTCATGAGCTTCTGCCGATATTCGAGACCCGCCTGCGATTGCGGCGACATCAGATTCGACTTGAATTTCGCGTCGAGCAGCGAGCCGCCGTTGGGCCACAACACGCGCATGAAGCTGTCCGCCGATTGCGTCTCACCGCGACGCGATTGCAGCGCGAACGCGAACTTGTCGCCCTTCGTGAGCTTGGGCGCGTAGGTGTTGAGCAGATCGTCCCAGGTCTTCGGCGGCTCGTCGAAACCCGCGTCCTTCAACATGCACTTGTTGTAGAACATCAGGCCCGAGTAGTTATCGAACGGCAGGCCGTAGGTGACCTTGTCCCAGGTGCCAAAGGAATCGAGCAGGATCGGAAAGAAGCCCTTGAGATTGAGGTTCGGGTCCGCGAGCTTGGGGTCGTCAGTGAACTTCTTGATCGGCACGAGCCATTTGTTGCTCGCGAATTCGCCGATCCACACGACGTCCACCAGCACGATGTCCTGATCGCCGCCGCCGACGAAGTTCAGCACTTCCTTCTCGCGCGTGTTCTCGTAGGGAATCACTTCCCACTTCACCTTGATGCCGGTTTCCTTCTCGAACTGCGGGATCAGTTGCTGCGCGGCCTTGTAGCCTGGGCGATCGAGAAAGATCGCCTTGATGGTGGTGCCCGAGTACGGCTGCGCCGCTTCCTTCAGAGTCCAGGCCTGCGCGTTCGATGCGGCGAACGCTGCGCTGGCCGCCAGTAGCGCGACTGCCGCGACGTGTTTGATCGGGCCGAGCTGCGCGGCCGGGATGAAGCGCTTCTTCATGCCTGTCTCCTTGGTTTTTATCGAGCGGGTACGGCTTGCGGGTGCGATTCCTTCGTGTTTCTGCCTGCGGTAAATAACATGAAATCACACGGTCACAGTGTCGTGTCGAGCTTCGGACCGTGGGCGCCGTTTCACTTGTAATTTCGGTTTTACAATTGTATATTTTGGCGCGAACAGGTTGTCAAGAACAAATTCGACGATGCGTCCGATGCTGCGCCGCCGCAGCAAAAACGGGAGACACGTATGAGCGCAGTTCACCTGCAGCAGATCCGCAAGACCTTCGCCGGCGTGGAAGTGCTGAAAGGGGTCAATATCGAAGTGACCGATCGCGAGTTCATGGTCTTCGTCGGTCCGTCGGGCTGCGGCAAATCCACCTTGCTGCGCACCATCGCCGGTCTCGAACGCAGCGACTCGGGGCAAGTGCTGATCGGCGGCGAGGACGTCACCGAGCTCGAACCTTCGCAACGCGGCGTCGCCATGGTGTTTCAGTCGTATGCGCTCTATCCGCACATGTCGGTGTACGAAAACATCGCGTTCGGGCTGCGCATGCTGAAGCTGCCCGAGGCGCAGATCAAGGAGCGCGTGCATCGGGCGGCGGATATTCTGCAGATCGGTCAGTTGCTCGAACGGCGTCCCCGCGCGCTGTCGGGCGGGCAGCGTCAGCGCGTCGCGATTGGCCGCTCGATCGTGCGTGAGCCGAAAGTCTTCCTGTTCGACGAACCGCTCTCCAATCTCGACGCCGCGTTGCGCGTCCAGATGCGCCTCGAGCTCATCAAGCTGCACAAGCAGCTCAACGCGACGATGATCTACGTCACGCACGACCAGACCGAGGCGATGACCATGGCCGATCGCATCGTCGTGCTGAATCATGGGCGCGTCGAGCAGATCGGCTCGCCGCTGGAGTTGTATCGCACGCCGCACAATCGCTTCGTCGCGGGTTTCATCGGCTCGCCCAAGATGAACTTCATGGACGTGCGCGTGGCGCGCGTGGACGCCTCGGGCGTGACGATCGAGCTGCCCGGCGGCGAGCCGCTCACGCTGCCTTTCGCGGCGGCGTCCGTGAAGGCGGGCGAGACGCTCACGCTCGGCATTCGTCCCGAACATTTCATCGAGGCATGCGGCGGCGATATCGACAGCGGTCTCACCGGCGAAGTCCAGGTGATCGAGCATCTCGGCGGCGAAACGCTGCTCCATGTACGGCTGCCGAACGATCTCGTGATTCAGGTAAAGGGCTCGGGGGAATCCACGGCCGTCGAAGGTCAGCGCCTGAATGCGGGCTTCAGCATCCGGCATGTGCATCTGTTCCGCGAGGACGGCAGCGCGCTGGAGCGCATGCGCCCGGTGGCCGAGACCGCCACTGCCTGATCGTCAGCGGCCGACGAAATGGCGTTCCGAAAGCGCTCGCGCGGTTGATCCGATGACACCCGCAAGCTAGTCGGGATTACAAAAGTTCCGGCGCGGGTCTGCACAAAACTGCAAAAGGACGCCGTGCGCGCCCCGAAGCTTATGTGCGTCAGCCCACAAAGCCCGGCGCGCGTCCACACTCGAAACGCAACACCGACCGGTTAAAGACGCCGTCCTGACGGTGCACGGCATCGCGCAAACGTTGCCCAGCCACGGCCGCCGCCGGAAAACACGCCAAAGCGCCAACCGCCGTTGAATCTGGCACGACTCGTGCGACCCAACTCACGACCAACTGGGAGGGGATGGCTCAAGCATGAAAAGAACGATACACGGCTCGCCTGCATCTGGTGCCGCGCCGATCTCGGATCATGCATTCAGGCAACGCGTGCTCGAAGGTCTCAAGACTGGCGAGTTCTGCATTGCCTATCAGGGAATCTACCGAGTCGACAGCGGCGACCTCGCGCAAATGGAGGCGCTGATTCGCTGGCGTCATCCGGAATACGGACTGATGCTGCCGGGCGCTTTCAGCGAGGCGTTCAAGGACGCCGAGATCATGCTCGAGCTCACATGGTTCGTGATGGACGCCGTCGCGGCGGACATCGAAGCATGGCGCGAGTGCGGCGGCGCGCATTATCCGGTGGCCGTGAACGTGCCGCCTTCGGTCGCGGCGCTGCCCGGCTTCGCGGAGCGCATGGAGAACATTTGCCGCGCGCACGGCGTTTCGCCGGATTGCATCGAGCTGGAGTTGTCGGAGAGCGAGGATCTGGCGCGCTTTCCTTCGATGTCGAAGGTCGTGCGGCGTTTCAGGAACAAGGGCGTGAGCATCGCCATGGACGATTTCGGCACGGGCTACGCTTGTCTCGCCGCGCTCGGTCCGATCGACTTCAAGACCGTCAAGATCGCAAAGGAACTGCTCGCCGAAGCGCCGCGCAGCCCCAACGCGTGCATGGTGTTTTCGTCCGTGCTCGCGCTGTTGACGCGGCTGAACGTGGCGATCGTCGTCGAAGGCGTGGAGACGCCCGCGCAGGCGCAGTGGCTCGCGCAATGGCCGCACGTGCTCGCGCAAGGCTTCTTTCTCGCGCGCCCCGCTTTCGGCATGAGCAACGTGCCCGGCGCGCGGCTCGCGATCGCGCGTCGCAAGACGGCGCGACGTGACGGATCGCGCACGATGCGGCTCGCGGATGCCGCGTGAAGATCGAAGGTCCGGACGCGATTCGTTGAATCGTCCGGACCAATAGAGTTTCTGGCAGCCCTCGTATAGCCAGAACTTGGCCGGTGCGGTTTGCGCCGGCTTTTTTTTATGGCTTCTACGTGGAACTGCGCGTTTTTATCGCGCGATTGCGCAACAAATCCGGCTTTGTGTGCAGGATCAGAAACGCGCCGAGCAAACCCATCCGCACGAGCGCAGGAAGGAAGAACGCGAGTCCCGCGAAGGCGAATAACGCCACCATCACCCACGCCCTGATCCATTGCATGCGTCGCTGGTCGAGCGTCGCTGCATCGCTCGTCGGACGCTGGCGGAAGCTCTCGTACATCAGAACCATGTAGGTCAGCTCGACGAGCAGAAAGACCGCTGCATAGGCAGTCGACGGCACGTTCGCGACCCTGCTCGACGCGAGCCACGCGGTCGTGAACGGAATCAGCGATATCCAGCAAAGATTGGCGAAGTTGGACCACGCCAGCAAGCTCGTGAGCGATTCCGCGTGCTTGAAGACGTCATGATGGTTCAGCCACACGACCGCGATGAACGCGTAACTGACCACATAGCTGACCAGATCGGGCCAGAGTTCGAGCAACGCGCGTCCGTCGTTGCGGGTGGGGACTTTCCGCGCCAGCACCATGATCGTGATGATGACGGCGAAGATGCCGTCGGAGAGCGCGCTGAAACGGTCGAGGTTCGCGTCCGGATCGTTCATGCGGCACCACGCGTTCAGAACTGGGGCAGTCCGCCGTCGACGACGAGTTCGATGCCGGTGACGAACGATGCATCGTCGCTGGCGAGAGACAGCGACGCTTTCGCGATCTCCAACGGCCGACCGAAGCGCTTGAGCGGCACCGCTGCCGTGATCGTTTCACCGGTATTCGCGAGCTGTTTCTCCGAGAGTCCGAGCTTGCCGTGAAACGGCGTGGCGATCGGTCCGGGACTCACTGCGTTGACGCGAATGCCGCGCGGCGCTAGTTCGGCGCCCGCCGATCGCACCAGAGGGCGCAGCGCGGCCCTGGCGGACGGTCGGCAGTTTCCGATTATGCGCCCGAACGCATTGGCCGCGCATAACCGGCGATGCTGCTCAGGCCGTCGCGAGCGCGCAGAATCGCTCGAGGTCGATGTTGCCACCGCTGATCAGTACGCCGACACGCTTGCCCTTCAGCGCATCCTTCATGTTCAGCGCAGCGGCTAGCCCGAGGCATCCGGTCGGTTCCACGATCATCTTCATGCGCGTCGCGAAGAACTTCATGGCGTTCACGAGATCGGTATCCGATGCCGTGAGAATGTCGTTCACATCGCGCTTGATGATGCCGAACGTGTAGTCGCCCAGATGCTGCGTCTGCGCACCGTCCGCGATGGTCTTCGGTGTATCGATATGAACGATTTGACCGCTGCGGAACGATTGCTGACCGTCATTGCCCGCTTCCGGCTCGACGCCGTACAACACGCATTGCGGCGCGAGCGCGCGCGTGGACAGCGCGGTGCCCGAGAGCAAACCACCGCCGCCCAGCGGCACGAACAGATAATCGAGCGCGCCGGCGTCTTCGAAGAGTTCCTTCGCGGCCGTGCCCTGTCCCGACAGAATGTCCGGGTGATCGTAAGGCGGAATCAGCGTGAGGCCTTTTTCTTCGGCGAGACGCCGGCCGATCGCTTCACGATCTTCCGTGTAGCGGTCGTACGAAACCACGGTCGCGCCGTATCCCTTCGTCGCCGCCACTTTCGACGCGGGTGCATCGTGCGGCATCACGATCGTCGCGGGAATGCCGAGAATCTTCGCCGACAAGGCGATTCCCTGAGCATGATTCCCCGACGAGAACGCGACCACGCCCGCCTTGCGCTGCTCGGGCGAAAACTTGGAGAGCGCATTGAACGCGCCGCGAAACTTGAACGCACCCATGCGTTGCAGGTTCTCGCATTTGATGAACACTTCCGCGCCCATCATTTCATTCAGCGTGCGCGAGGTCTGAACCGGCGTGCGATGCGCGTAGCCGGCGATGCGGGATGCGGCAGCCTCGACGTCGGCGTAAGTGGGAAGCTCGAAAGTAGTCATGTCAGACTCGAAAGTGAATTGGATCGACCAAAGGCCAATGTCCGTCGGCAGGATCGCACATTGCTCAGGTGGTGGCTGATTCTGTAAATTATGTCCAAAAATGGACAAACAATCAAGATGGGCTAGGAGCGAACGCTTCCATAATCGGGGACCGGCTCGACACTCGCGCTCGGCGATGCCTGATCTCGTTGGTGCGTCCCGGCCGGCGACAACGCCCCTTCCCACTTGGCCACCACCGCACTGGCGATGCTATTACCCAGCACATTGGTCGCCGTGCGGCCCATGTCGAGCAACTGATCGATGCCCATCACCAACAGCAGGCCGGCTTCGGGAAGATGGAACATCGGCAGGATCGCGGCCACCACGACCAGCGAGCCGCGCGGAACCGCCGCCATTCCCTTGCTGCTGATCATGAGGATGAGGAGCATCGTGATTTGCGTGCCGATCGACATATGCACGCCGAACGCCTGCGCAATGAAAATGGCCGCGAACGCCTGATACACCATCGATCCGTCGAGATTGAACGAGTAGCCGAGGGGCAGCACGAAGCCGACGAGCCGTCGATGCACGCCGAACTCGGTCAGCTTCTCGGTCAGCACGGGAAACGCGGCCTCGCTGCTGGCGGTCGAGAACGCGATCATCATCGGCTCACGAATCTTCCTGATCAATTCGGGCATGCGACGGCCCAGGGCGGCGCGCCCGGCGAAATAAAGCACCGTCCACAGCGCGAACAACGCGACGTAGAACCAGCCGATGAGCTTCCCGTAAGTCACGACCACACCGAGACCCTGCACGGTGATGACACCCGCAATGGCGGCAAAGATGCCGACAGGCGCGAAGGCCATCACCGCGTTCGTTGCGAGAAGCATCGTTTCCATCAGGCCATCGACGGCGCGCTTAAGGAACACGCCGGGTTCGCCCGGCACCTTTCCCAGCGCAATGCCGAAAAACAGCGAGAACACCAGAATCTGCATGATCTGATTTCCGGCCATGGCTTCGGCGATGCTGCTCGGAACGATATGCGTCAGAAAGTCCTTCACGTTCAGCGCGCTCGTTTGCAGATGGGTCGCCGCGTCCGCCGGCGGCAGCGGCATGTTGAGATTCGCGCCGGGTTTCGCGATGTTGACGAACAGCAGGCCGATGCCGAGCGACACCAGCGACGCGCCGACGAACCAGCCGAGCGCCTTCGCGCCTATTCGTCCGATCGATCTGCCGCTGTCCATGCTGGCGATGCCGGAAACGAGCGTCGCGAAGACCAGCGGCGCGATGATCATCTTGACCATGTGCAGGAAGATCGTCGTCACCACGCCGAAGTCGGCGGCCATGGCTTTGGCGGCGGTTTCGTCTGATGCATTTCGATGGCACGCATAGCCCGCGACGATGCCGAGGATCATGCCGAGCATGATCCAATGGGAAAGCTTCCACTTTTTCATGAGGGTGTCTCCTTCGATTTTCTTATCGATGTCAATCGGCCGAAGCCAGCGCGACGGCTTCCACTTCGACGGCCGCGCCGTAATGCAGGGACGCGGACTGCGCCACGGCCCGCGCCGGCTTGTGCGCGCCGATCCATTCGGCATACAGCGCGTTGAAAATGGGCCAGTGCGCGATATCCGATACGAACACGCGCACCTGAACCAGATCGTCGCGCGTGACGCCAGCGGCTTTCAAGGCGGCATCCACGTTGTGCAGGACCTGTTTCGTCTGCGCATCGAAGGGCGCGTCGCTCAGCGGCTTTCCAGTGGCGTCGATGGGCAGTTGACCCGAGACGAACACGAATCCGTTCGCCATGCAGACGTGAGCGTAATGCCCGGCCGGCGGGGGCATGTCGGGCGCATTGGCGCAAGTGATGGCGGAAGTTCGGGCTGGTGTGGACATGCGTTTGATCCCGTGAGTGATCGCGTTGGCTGAAAGGGCTTGCTGAATCTCTTCTGGACTTATTATCTACATTTAGACGTTCGGTAAAACATAGGGGAATCCGAGGATTTCCCGCCGCGCGCCGATAGCCTATACAATGTGGCGAAATGTAGATGAATCGTCCAATGGCCAAGAGCAAACTCACCACCGAGCAGCAAACCATCCTCGATCAGGTCAAGCACATTGCAGCGGGATTGGGAGAGACGCTCGCGCCGTTCACGGAAGTCGTGGTTCACGATCTTCTGCATCCGAAGAACGCGGTTCTTGCGATCCATAACAATCTGTCCGGACGCGAAGTCGGCGATCCCGCGACCGAGCTGGGTCTCGCGCGCATCGCCGATGCGCAATATCCGCAAGTGCTCGCGAATTACGCGAATCGTTTCGCGGATGGGCGGCAGGCCAAGAGCACGTCGATCGGCATCAAGGATTCGGACGGACATTACATTGCCGCGCTCTGCCTGAACGTCGATGTGACGCTGTTCCGCAGCATGGCCAACATGCTGGAGCAGTTTTCCTCGCTCAGGAGCGACGGGGTCAGGGAGTCGCTGGATTCGTCGAGCGCGGAGTCGCTGCGCGAGCGGATCGACCGGTTCGCGGTCGGTCTCGCGACGACGCCGCAGGCGCTGCGCACCGATCAGCGAAAAGCGCTGATGCAGGCGCTCAGGGAAGAGGGATACCTCGATTTGCGACGGTCGATGGAGACGGTCGCGCAACATCTGGGCGTGTCGCGCGCGACCGTCTACAACGACGCGAAGTAAGCAAAAATGCCGCAAATCGCGGCATTTTTCTCGTTTCGATCAGACTACCAGCCGTAGAAACGCGGCCAGGTTTCGACCGAGCCGTCGTCGCCGACAGCGTGATACTCGGGATGCTGCGCGCCCGTGGCGCACGCGTGGTTCGGAACGATGCGCAGAAGCGTCCCGACAGGAAACGTATCCGCGATGTTGGTATCGGTCGAATTCAGCCGCGACACGATGCCGTGCTCCTGATTCGCCCCGCTGACGATGTAATCGCCGAGCACGGTGCCGTCTGCCGCGCACACTTGTCCGTAGCCGAAATCGCGGGCTTGCCGCTGCGTGCCGCGATCGCGGCTCATGGCCATCCATCCGGCGTCGATGATCGCCCAGCCTTTTTCTTCCTGATGACCGATGACGGTGGTCAGCACGGACAACGCGATGTCCGATATCTCGCACACGCCGACGTTGCGCATGACGAGGTCGAACAGCACGTACACGCCGGCCCGCACTTCCGTCACGCCTTCGAGGTGTTCGGCGCTGAGCGCGGTCGGCGTAGATCCGATACTCACCACGGGACACGCGAAGCCCGCCGCCCGCAGGCGTTCGGCGGCGCGCACCGTGAGGCTGCGCTCCTGCTCCGCGATCTTCACCAACGCTTCCCGGGTGTCGTATTCGTAGCTCGATCCCGCGTGCGCGAGCACGCCGCCCAGCATCATTCCACCCTCGACGAGCGCACGCGCGACATCGATCAGCACGTCGTCTTCCACTTGTATGCCGGATCGATGACCGTCCACATCGACTTCGATCCACACTTCGAATCGCTCGCCGTGCTCGCGTCCGAATGTGGCAATGGCGTTCGCGGCCAGCAGACTGTCGGCGACTATCTTTAGATCGCAACCCTTGCGCCGAAGCGCCAAAGCCTGCCCGAGCTTGGACGGCGCCATGCCGACCGCGTAGACGATGTCGCGAATCCCGGCATCGAAGAATTGTTCGGCTTCCTTGAGCGTCGAGACCGTGATGCCCTGAGCGCCCGCCGCGATCTGCGCGTCGACCACGTTCCTGCATTTCGTCGTCTTCACGTGAGGACGGAATCTGACGCCGAGCCGATCCAGTTGCGATTGCATCCGATCGATGTTGCGGCGCATGCGGCCGACGTCGATCAGTGCGGCCGGAGTATTGAGCGATTCGATTCCCATGATGCGTGTGCCTCGATGCGTTTGGATGACGAGACTATAGAGGCCGTGCGCTTGCACGTGTTTAACGACGGACTAATCCGAAATTAAAGCAGTCTTAATGCTCGAACGAGCCAGTCACGCCTTGCGATGCCACGGCGGCGGACTGAGAAAAGTCTTCGCCGCTTCCAGAAACGCGCGCTGACGCACCGATGCGCCCGTTCGCGAAGGCAACAGCGCCGTAACCGGCGCGGGCGGCAGATGCCAGTCGGGCAGCAGCCGCACCAGCTTGCCGGCGCGCAGAAGATCGGCGACGTCCCACTCGGAGCGTTCGACGATACCCAGTCCGGCCAGCGCCCACTCGGTGATCACCGTGCCGTCGTTGGAGGACAGCGTCCCGGCGACGCGCACGACGACCGGCTTTCGCGCATCGCGCCTATCGTCGCTCCGGTGCGAAAAGCGCCAGCGGACGACATCCTCGTCGTTCTCCTGCAGACACAGGCAATTGAAGCGAGCCAGATCGGACGGTTGATTCATGCCCTTCGTACGACGCGCATACGCCGGGCTCGCACAGAGCAGCCTCTCGTTCGACGCGAGCGGATACCCGATCCACGACGACGACTTGAGCGCGCCGACATGCACGACGACATCCGCCGCCGATGAATCGGAGAGCGGGCTGTCGGACAGATGCAGGGCCACGCGCAGCTTCGGGTGAACACGTTGCAGGTCACGCACGATCTGCGTCACGTACTTCCGCCCGAAGCCGAACGGCGCCACGACGCGAAGCGTTCCCTGTACTTCGCCCTCGCCGCCCGATATCCGCGCGGGCAGCGCCTCGATGCGTTCGAGGATGGCGAGCGATTCCTGATACAGCCGCTGGCCTTCGTCGGTGAGCGAGATGCCGCGCGCTTTCCGGACGGCGAGCCTGACCTTTAGACGTTCCTCCATTCTTTGCAGCCGGATCGTGACGGCGGGAGGCGTGAGATCGAGCAGACGAGCAGCGGATGCCAGCGAACGCGACGCGCCGATGGCGCGGATGAGCCTGAGATCTTCGAAATCGAGCACTTAACGGACCTTAATGCCGGAATGTCCTGCTATTAAATATCAGATAAGCGACGAATTCAAAACTTCGTGCGCACAACCCGGAGAAGCCGCGCGGCAAACGGCGGCGAGTCAAGCAGCCCCACCCCTTGCGCTGGTAAAGTGAACAGGTTTGGCAACCGAACAGGAGATGCTTCATGGCTATTGCAGGTTATACGGATACGCGCCTTTTCATCGACGGCGAATGGTGCGACGCCAAATCCGGCGAAGCGATCGACGTCTTGAGCCCGGCCACGGGCGAAGTCATCGGCAGAGTGGCGAAAGCGGGCACGGTCGATCTCGAACGCGCCGTTGCCGCATCCCGGCGCGGTTTCGCGACGTGGCGCAACAAGACGGCGCTCGAACGCGCGACGCTCATGCGCAAGGCAGCGGGCCTCATCCGCGAACGCGCCGACGCCATCGCGCGCCTGATGACGCAGGAACAGGGCAAGCCGCTCGCGGAAGCGCGCATCGAAGTGAATTCCGCCGCGGACATCATCGAATGGTTCGCGGACGAAGGGCGTCGCGTGTATGGCCGCATCGTGCCGCCGCGCAACATCAACGCGCAGCAGACCGTGGTGAAGGAGCCCGTCGGCCCGGTCGCAGCGTTCACGCCGTGGAACTTCCCGGTCAATCAGGTCGTGCGCAAGCTGTGCGCTTCGCTCGCGACGGGCTGTTCGTTCATCGTGAAGGCACCGGAAGAAACGCCGGCGTCGCCCGCCGAGCTGATCCGCGCATTCGCCGATGCAGGCGTGCCGAATGGCGTCGTGCAACTGGTGTTCGGCGATCCGCCGCAGATTTCGCAATTCCTCATCGCGCATCCGGATATCCGCAAGGT
This sequence comes from Caballeronia hypogeia, assembly GCF_001544875.2. Lineage (GTDB taxonomy): Bacteria > Pseudomonadota > Gammaproteobacteria > Burkholderiales > Burkholderiaceae > Caballeronia > Caballeronia hypogeia. The sequence continues at coordinate 150,490 of NZ_FCOA02000002.1, read as the reverse complement.
GACGTTCACCGGATCGACGGCGGTCGGCAAGCAGCTCGCCGGTCTCGCGGGCCAGCACATGAAGCGCGCGACGATGGAACTGGGCGGCCATGCGCCGGTGATCGTCGCGGAAGACGCGGACGTCGAGCTCGCCGTAAAGGCCTCGGGCGCGGCCAAGTTCCGCAATGCCGGGCAGGTCTGCATCTCGCCCACGCGCTTTCTCGTGCACAACAGCCTGAAGCAGGATTTCATCGCGGCGCTCGTGAAGCACGCGGAAAGCCTGAAGGTCGGCGACGGCCTCGCGGAAAGCACCACGCTCGGGCCGCTCGCGAATGCGCGCCGCATCACCGCGATGAACAGCGTCATCGAAAACGCACGCAAGACGGGTGCGACGATCGCGACGGGCGGCGAGCGCATCGGCAGCGCAGGCAACTTCTTCGCACCGACGGTCATCACGGATGTCTCGCTCGAAGCCGACGTTTTCAACGCGGAGCCGTTCGGCCCGGTCGCGGCGGTGCGCGGCTTCGATTCGCTCGAAGATGCGATCAGCGAGGCGAACCGTCTGCCGTACGGTCTCGCGGGCTATGCGTTCACGCGCTCGTTCAAGAACGTGCATCTGCTCACGAACCAGCTCGAAGTGGGCATGCTGTGGATCAACCAGCCGGCCACGCCCTGGCCTGAAATGCCGTTCGGCGGCGTGAAGGATTCGGGTTACGGCTCGGAAGGCGGACCGGAAGCGCTCGAGCCGTATCTGGTCACGAAGTCCGTGACTGTGATGGCGGTCTGACGTTTTGCAGGCAAGAGCGGCGCGGCCATGAGTCATGACCGCGCCGCTTGCGCTTCAGATGCGCGTGCGCGTCAGATCCACGGCGGGCGGCTTCAGCTTCGCATCGACGACAGTCGCTCGCGTGCGCGCATCGACCGGCAAGCCCCAGCGCACGAAGAAGTCCGTGAGATCGAGATTCGCCGCGATACACGCGCGCAGCACGAAGGTCTGAACCTCATTGCTGTCGCCGCCCTCATTTTCGGTCAGCGGATGCAGCCGATAGTACTTGTGCAGCCGCATATAAAAACCATCGCCCAGCGCGCGACGCAACTGCTCGTACATGACGAGCCTGATCCACACCGCCTCCGACGGCACCGGAAACGACGCATCGCGCAGAAAATCCTTCGACGGCTGCGCGAGATACTGCGCCGCGAGATCGAGGCGATTCTTCCTGCCGCGCGGATCGACCACCTGCAACAGCGGCGATGGCATCGGCGTTCCTAGACGCTGCAACGCATGCAGCGAATAGAGGTTCACCGTCGTCTCGGTGACGCCCGGCCAGGTCCAGTCCCACTGCTGATACATGTGGCCCATCTCGTGCCACACGCCCCACTCGTCGGACTTGGCGGGTTGCAATAGCGTCTCGGCCGCGCTGTTCAGCGGCAGGCCGATCATGTAATACGTCGCGTATAGATACGCGTTCTGAAGATCGTCGTGCGTCGAGATCGTGTCCTGCACGAAATGCACGCGCAGAGGCGAAGGCATGTCGAGCGCGCTCGCGCCGTCGAGCCCGGACAACTCGTCGTGATACCCCATGATGCGCTCGACGTAGCCGAGCAGCGCAGCCGGGTCCGAGGCGCCCGCCTTGTCGTACATCGCGCGGGCGACCGTGAACATGGTGCGCGCGCCGACCATCTCGATGAGCGGGGCATCGGCATGACGTTGCAGCATCGCACGCCACGCGGCCAGCGTCGTCACGCCCTCCACATAGAACGGCACGGGCCTGCCGCCTTCGCGCACGGTGACATCGATCGAAGTGAGCGGCCGCTCGTTGAAGCCGCTGTCGACGTACTCGAAGTAGAGCAGCCCGTCGCGCGACGCGGTGAAGGTGTTGCGCCCTTCGGTCGCGAGGATCATCTGCGGATCGCCGGCGGGCTGGCGGCGGAAGAAGCCGTTCTTGTTGCCGACCATCACGACAAGGCCATCGGGTCCGTCGTCGGCGAGGCCTTGCACGTCGATCACGACGGATTCGCCCTTTGACACATACAGCCCCGACGGATGATAGTCGGTCCAGCGAAAGCCGCCGAGCCGGTCGGCCTCGATCGCATCGGGCGCATAGGCGCTCAGGTGATAGCGCCGGTTCTCGTTGTCGTAAGTCGAGCGCGCGGAGGCATTCAGCGTGCGATAGTCGTGCGCCGTGTCGGGGTTCTCGACCTTGTACATGCGCCATTGCCCGGCCTGAGCGCTCGCCTCGACGAACGCGCCGTCGCGCAGCGCATGATGCTCGACGACGAGGCCCGTTTTGGTCCCGCTCGCCGCGATGGTCACCGCGTTCGCATCCGCCTCGATGCTCCAGTTCTGCCGCGCATCGCTCGCAGCCTCTTCGAGATCGAGGCGCACGCCGAGCGTCACGTCGCGGTCATACAGCTTCGAATGGAGGCGAAAGCCGCTGCCTTCCTTGGTCACGGTCCAGATCTGGTTGGCGGCGAGCGCGGGCGTCCATCGCGATTGAACCAGCGCGATCGTGCCGTCGCGTTGCGGCTGCGCGGTCAATGCCTTGAAGGTTGCGCCGGAGACGATATAAAAATCGCCCTCCCCGACTTTCGCGCCCGCGCCGTATGGCGCCTGCATCGCACCGCGCGTCGCGGCGAAGCGCGAGATGCGCGTCGCGTCGTGCGGATAAAAGCTCATCGGCGCGTAATAGCGCGATGCCGCATGCGCGTCACTCAGCGCGAAGATCAACAGCCACGAACGCCAGTCCATGCGCACCTCCTTGCGACGTTGCGTCGCCCGAGTCTTTGGCGCTTCGACTTCGTATCCTGCCTGCACCAGCCGCTCGCGTCGAGCGTCGTGAGCGCGCCACCGCACGTCCGGCGCCGTTCACCGTGGCGTCGGTGCATCGTCGCGAAACGGCCGTGCATGGCCACGGCCGCCGATTCACGTCATGACAATTCACGCGGACCTGAAGGCGCGCCCGGCGCCCCCGGGTTCGCGACGATCATCAGGGAGCCGACGCCGGCGCGGGCTTGCCTGCCTTTTCCGCGTTGATTTTGGACTGGGCGCTCTGCAGATTCTGCGGATAGTTCGTCTGCTCGCCGGCCGGGTTATAGCCGTTCTTCTCCAGTTCCTTCAGTTCGGCGTTTTTCTTCGCGCGCGCCTCCTTGCGCTGAGCCTTCTTGACCTGCTTCGGCGTGGAGGCCGCCGTGTCCTGCGCCTGCACGGGCGCGACGGGCAGCGTGACGAGGGCGGCGAGCGACAGTGCGACGACGGCCAACGGTGCGGTGCGTTTGTTCATGATCGATCTTCTCCGAAGGGATGACGACGGTTGACAACGACACTTCCGAGGAGCGCGACAGCAATTAGCGATCCATGCGAGGCACGTTAGCACGGCCCGCCGCAAGCCGCAGCGCGCGCCGCAAACCGTTCAGCGGTCGACGATACGGCTCAGATTGCCGCGCACGCGTTGCAGCAGCGCGATCAGCTGCTCGCTTTCCTGGCGGCTGAAGCCCGCGAGCGCTTCCGACGTGATCTCGTCGCCGACACGCCTCGCGCGATCCAGCGCCTTTTCCGCCTTCGCGGTCATGCGCACCTGACGTTCGCGACGGTCGTCGGGATTCAGGCGCCGTTCGATCCAGCCGCCCTCTTCCATGCGGTCGAGCAGCCTTCCGGCGGAGATCGGCGCGACTTCGAGCAACCCGGCGAGCCGCGCCTGATTCACCTCGCCGTAGTGCGAGAGATACGCCAGCACGCGGCATTGCGCGCGCGTGAGATTGAGCGACGACCTGGCCAGCACGTCGAAGCGATTGCCGCACAGGCGGTCCACGTCCGCGACCAGAAAGCCGAAGCGTTTGTCGAGTTGAGTTTCCATCGCGCGATTATATGAAAGAGGCCTCGGCGCGCGCGTTCGCGCGCCCCCGTATTTGACCGCATTGCGCCGCAGCGAGCGCGCTCCTTATAATAAGCGTGCTTATCATCACCCTGATTACAATTTGCCGTCAGCCGACGGTCACCCGCTCATGTCCTCCGAAGTCTCGCCGGAAAGCGCCGCGCCGCCGTTGAACCGCGGCATGCTGACCGTCTCGATCATGCTCGCCACGCTGATCCAGACGCTCGACAGCACCATCGCCAACGTCGCGCTGCCGCATATGCAGGGAACTCTGTCGGCGTCGCAGGATGAGATCACCTGGGTGCTCACGTCGTACATCGTCGCGGCGGCCATCGCGACGCCGCTCACGGGCTGGCTTTCGGATCGGCTGAGCGTGAAGAAGCTGCTGTGCATCTCGATTGCGGGCTTCACGATCGCGTCGGCGTTTTGCGGCCTTTCGGAGACGCTGGCGCAGATCGTCGCGTCGCGGCTGTTGCAGGGCATTTTCGGGGCGTCGCTGGTGCCCTTGTCGCAGTCGATCCTGCTCGACATCAATCCGCGCGAGAAACAGGGGCAGGCCATGGCCGTGTGGGGCATGGGCGTGATGGTCGGGCCGATTCTCGGGCCCACGCTGGGCGGCTGGCTCACCGACAGCTACAACTGGCGCTGGGTGTTCTTCATCAACGTGCCGATCGGCGCGTTCGCGCTGTTCGGCGTATCGACCTTTCTGCCTTCGCAGGCGGCGCGCCGCGCGGTGAAGTTCGACGCGTTCGGCTTCGCGACGCTGGGCCTCGCAATCGGCGCATTCCAGGCGATGCTCGACCGCGGCGAGCAGCTCGACTGGTTCGGATCGGTCGAAATCCGCATCGAGGCGATTCTGGCGGCGGTGAGCTTCGTCTTCTTCGTCGCGCATACGGCGACGGCCGGCCCGCGTTCGTTCTTCAAGTATCAGTTGCTGAAGGACCGCAACTTCGCGACGGGCACGTGCTTCATCTTCGTGATCGGCGCGGTGCTGTATGCGACGCGCGCGCTGCTGCCGCCGATGCTGCAGAACCTGATGAACTATCCGGTCGTGACCACGGGTCTCGTCACGGCGCCGAGCGGCGCGGGCACGATGATCGCGATGCTGGTCGCGGGAAGGCTGCTCAAGTATATCGACGCGCGTTTGCTGCTGCTTTCCGGCTTTCTGATTTCCGCGTTCGCGCTGTGGCAGATGATGCAATACACGATCGTGCTGTCGGAGTCGGACATCGTGTGGCCGGGCGTGTTTCAGGGCTTTGGACTCGGGCTCGTGTTCGTGCCGCTGTCGGCGCTGACGTTCTCGACGCTCACGCCCGAGCTGCGGGCGGATGGCACGGCCACCTATAGTCTGATGCGCAATATCGGCAGCAGTATCGGCATTTCGATCGTGCAGACGCTGATGACGCGCAACACGCAGGTCGCGCACGCGGACCTCGCCGCGCAGGTGACGCCGTTCAATCCGGCGATGCAATCGATGCTCTCAGGCGGATCGATGCAGGATATGGCAATGCTCAATCAGTCGATCACGCAGCAGGCGTCCATGATCGCGTATCTCAACGACTTCAAGCTGATGTTCATCGCGACCTTGCTGGTGGTGCCGTTGCTGCTGCTCATCCGGCCGGCGCGCAAGGCCGCCACGGACGAGACCGTGGCGCATGCAGCGATGGATTGATGCCGTCGCTGGCCGCGCGGCCGGCGAATGCTAAACCTCCGCCCCCTGCGTCTCGAGCATCCCGCCGAACGCCTCGGCGGAAAGCGGCATCGCCAGCAGGAATCCCTGCATCTCATCGCACATCATGTCCTGCAGCCGATCGAGCTGCGACCCGGTCTCGACGCCTTCCGCCACCACATCCATATCGAGCGAGTGCGCGAGCGCGATGATCGCCGACACGATCGCGCGTCCTTCCTGCCCGTTCTCGTCGAGCCCGTTGGTGAAGAACCGGTCGATCTTCAATTGCTTTGCGCGAAACCGCTGCAGATAAGCCAGACTCGAATACCCCGTGCCGAAATCATCGATGGCGATCTCGAATCCGTTCTCCTGAAACGCGCGAATCATGTCGATGGTCCGAGGCGCGTCCTGCATCGCCACCGTCTCGGTGATCTCGAACATGATCTGCTCGCTTTGCACACCCTCCTCGCGCACGATCCGCATGATGGTCTCGACGAGATCGGCCTCATGCAGTTGCCGCGGCGACAGGTTGATCGCCACCTTCACGGCCGGGCGCCCTTCGCTCATCCAGCGCGCCATATGACGGCACGTCTCGCGCACGACCCAGTAACCGATCTGCACGATCTGGCCCGAACGTTCCGCGATCGGAATGAATTCGAGCGGCGTCAGCGTACCGATCTCCGGATGATCCAGCCTGATGAGGGCCTCCGCGCCCGCCAGCTCGCCGCTCTTGCCGCGAAACTTCGGCTGGAACAGCAGATAGAAATGGCCACTGCTCAGCGCCTCGTGCAGCGCCTGCTGAATCTGCAAGATCCGCACCGCCGCCTCGTTCATGCTCGCCTCGAAGAAGCGATAGGTGCTGCGCCCGCCGCGCTTCGCCTCGTACATCGCGACATCCGCGTGCTTGAGCAGCGACTCGACGCTGTCGCCGTCCTGCGGATACAGCGCAATGCCGATGCTCGGCATCACCTGCAAAGGATGATTCCCCACGAGCAGGCCCTGCTTCATGGTGTCGAGAATGCGCTCCGCCATCTTCTCGGCGTCGGTGGGCGCGTGAAGGTTCTCCAGCATCACGACGAATTCGTCGCCGCCCAGACGCGCCACCGTATCGCCGCCGCGCACGCATTCCTGCAGGCGCCGCGCGAATGCCTTCAGCACTTCGTCGCCAACGGTATGGCCCAGCGAATCGTTGATCGTCTTGAAGCCGTCGAGGTCCATGAAGAGAATCGCGAAGCGGCTGTCGCTGTGCCGCGCGTTGCCGATCGCGCGCTCGATGCGCTCGTTCATCGTGCGGCGGTTCGGCAGGTCCGTGAGCGTGTCGAAGGTCGCCATCCGCACGATCTGGCCGTTCAGCCGCGAGACGGAGCCGGCGAGCAAGGCCGTGCGCGCATCGAAGCGCGACAGCACCAGCGTGATGATCAGGATCGCCAGCGTGAAGAGCACGACGGTCGTCGCGAGCCAGTGCCCGTCGACATCGTTGGCCGCGCCGCAGATCGCGTTCGGCAGAAAGTTCGCCGCCGCGTTGCCCGTATAGTGCATGCCGGTGATCGCGATGCCCATCACCAGCGCCGCGCCGCAGCGCTTGGCGAGCACGTTCGTCTGGTTGGCGTCGGACAGCGTATGCGCGATCCACAGCGCCGCGCCCGACGCCACCATCGCGATCGCGATCGACGCCGCGAACAGCACGGGATCGTAGGTGATCGCCGGATTCATGCGCATCGCGGCGTCGCCGGTGTAGTGCATCGCCGCGATGCCTGCGCCCATCAGCACGCTGCTCGCGACGATGCGCCGGAGCGTCAGCCGCCTGCTCGCTATCACATGCAGCGCGAAGAACGACACGAGCACCGCGATGCCGAGCGAGCCGGCGGTGATCTTCAGGTCGTAGCCAAGCGGAATCGGCAGCTCGAAGGCGAGCACGCCGATGAAATGCATCGACCAGATGCCGATGCCCATCGACGCCGCTCCGCCCGCGAGCCAGACATGCCGGATGCGCGATTGCGGGAGCATCGTGATCCGGCCCGAAATGTCGAGCGCGGTGTAGGAAGCAAGCGTCGCGACTACCAGCGATGCCGCGACCAGCCAAAAGTTGTAGGTGCCGTGCATAGATTGCCAGTCGCCGAGACTCGTTTGCGTGCTCGTCTTATCGGCTTACGTCCGACAATCTTTAGCCTGCATGCGGTAAATATTCCGGGGACGAACGTTCACGCGCTCAGAGCTGCGAATCGAGCAGCGCGACTACGCGTTCCAGCAGTTTTTCGGACAGGGGACGGCGGCGCCAGTCGTCGAGCGTGATGCGTTTCGAGTGGGCAACGTCGTCGTCGAAAATGGCGGTCTGCTGGCGCGCGAAATCTCGGTCGTAGATATTCAGATTGGCTTCGTCGTTGAGCTTGAACGAGCGGTTGTCGAAGTTGGTCGAGCCGACCGACACCAGATACTCGTCGACGATGATCAGCTTGCAGTGAAACATGGTCGGCTGATATTCAAACATTTCGACGCCCGCCGCGAGCAGGTCGCCCCAGCATGCGCGCGACGCCTCGCGGACCGTATGCGTGTCGATGCGTTTGCCCGGCGTGATGATGCGCACCCGCACGCCGCGCTTCACCGCCTCGACGATCGCGTTGATCGTCAGCTTGTCCGGCACGAAATACGCGCTCGACAGGTGGATGGAATGGGTCGCCGCGGTGATCGCCATCAGATACATGAGCTGCATGTCGTCGCTGCCGCCCGAGGGCGAGCTGCTGAACATGTGCGCGTAGCCGTCGCCCGCGTCCTCGATATCCGGAAAGTAGCGCGGGCCGTGCAGCACGTTGCCGGTCGTCTTGATCCAGTTGTCCATGAAGACGGCCTGCATCTGTCCGACCGCCGGGCCTTCGAGGCGAAAATGCGTGTCGCGCCAGTGTTGTTCGTCCTGCGCGTGCCCGGTCCATTCCTCGGCGATGCCCACGCCGCCGGTAAAGCCGATGCGCCCGTCGATCACGAGCAGCTTGCGGTGCGTGCGGTCGTTCATGCGCCCGAGACCGGTCCAGTGCGGCTTGTGGTACTGGATGACTTCCGCGCCCGCGTCGCGCAGCATGCGCAAATAGCGCTTGTCCATTTTCGAACTGCCGACCCAGTCGAGCAGCACGTGCACCGCGACGCCCGCCCGCGCCTTCTCCGAGAGCGCCTGCGCGATCTCCTCGCCGATCGCGCCGGACCAGTAGATGAACGTCTCGAAGGTGATGGTCTCGCGCGCCGAGCGTATGCCTTGCAGCATCGACGGAAAAATCTCGTCGCCGTTCACGAGCACCTCGAAGCGGTTTCCGCCGATGACGGGCGGCCCGAGCAGCAGGCCCATCGAGCGGAGAAACTGGGGATCGTCGGTCGAATACAGCCGCTCGATCTTGTGCTCGATCTCTTTTTCGCCGGTCGTCAGGTTCGCGATCACCAGCACGACGACGAGCGTCGCCACAACTGTCAGGACTATCAGGGCAATCGTCGGCATACGCGCGGGCCTCGCGAAGCGAACATGCGTCCGGATTCCATTTTGAAGCACGTTCCGGACCCACTATTGCCCGAGTTCGCCGGATCAGCTCTTCGCCGGCATCCAGCCCTGATCCTGGCCGAGCTTGGCGATCTGCTTCGCGATGGAATCGGCGAGACGTTTTTCATCGGACGAGACATCCGCGTGCTTCTTTTCCGATACCGCGTGCAATCCGCCGGACACTGCGATCGAACTCACGACATGCCCCGCCGCCGCGCCGACGCCCGCCATTTCCGCCATGCCAGGCGCGTGGCCGCTGTCGGCCTTGGCGTCGAACTGTTCGAGCAGTTGCGGCGCGCCGTTCGCGGGCTTGTACACGAGCTGCACCGTCGCGCCGACCTTGCTCTCGCCCGCGCCCAGACCGATCAGCATGCGGCGGCGGCGATTGCCGGCATCGATCGTGTTGAAGTTGCCTTCCACGACCAGCACGTTCTGGTCTTGCGGCGGCGGCACGTCGGCGCGCACGGCGCGCAGGCCCATCGACTGGAGTTTCGCGACGATCTCGTTGGCGACTTCCTCCTGCGCCGCGATGGCGTCCTGCGTCTGCTTCTGCGCTTGCGAATCGCCGGAGAACGCCGAGCCGATCTTCGAGATCATGCCGTGATTGTCGAGCTTGACGTCGCTCGCGTCGCTGGCGAACGAGTAGACGTAGATGGTATCGGGCCGCATGGCGGGCGTGGCCGCGACGGTCTGCGCGTACTGGCCATATTGATTCGATGCCTGCGCCGGATTGCTCGCGCAGCCAGCAAGCATCGCCGTGCCGATGACGACGCTAGCGAGCGCCGCGCCGCGCGCCTTCTTGAAGAACGTGTTGAGCGACGAGAAGTTGATCGGGCTGGACATGTTGCACCTCTGGAATGGTGGATTCGTGGATGCGTGATACGGCTCCGGGTTCTCGCTGCTGCTTCGTTTCGTTTCACGCTGGGCGCAACTATGGAGGATGGCGGCAAGTGCGGCCAGCGAGCATTTATGTCGCGGGGTTTCATCGACCGGAGAGCCTTGTTCGGCAAGGCTTTCGGGGCATTCGAAAAGCGTCTTCGGCAGCGCGCCGAAACACCGTTTCTGCACGCTTCGCGGGCTTCTGGTTAACTTCAGCCGACGCACCGCATCGCGCGGCGCAACCCGTCAAACGCCGTCAAACTACATCAACCGTCACGAAGGAGCAGACATGGATCTCAAGATCGCCAACAAACTCGCACTGGTTTCCGGATCGACGAAGGGCATTGGTCACGCGATCGCCGTGGCGCTGGCGCGCGAGGGCGCGCGCGTGATCGTCAATGGCCGCTCGCAGGCTTCCGTCGATGCCGCGCTCGCGAAACTGCGTGACCTCGTGCCGAACGCGCAGGCCGAAGGGTTTGCCGGCGACGTCTCCGATCCCGCGCAGGTCGACGCGCTCGTGCAGCGCTTTCCGCACGTCGATATTCTCGTGAACAACATGGGCATCTTCGATCCCAACCCGTTCGAACAGATTTCCGACGACGAATGGCTGCGCTTCTTCAACGCCAACGTGATGTCCGGCGTGCGGCTCTCGCGTGCGTATCTGCCGAAGATGAAGGAGAAGAACTGGGGGCGCGTCGTGTTCATCAGCAGCGAAAGCGGCATCCAGATTCCGGTCGAGATGATTCACTACGGCGTGACGAAGTCGGCGCAGATCTCGCTCGCGCGCGGACTCGCCGAGACTTGCGCGGGCACCGGCGTCACGGTGAATTCAGTGCTGCCGGGACCGACCAGCTCCGAAGGCGTCACCGATTTCGTCGAAAAGCTTTCGGGCGGCAAGAGCTTTCACGAGTTCGAGACGCAGTTCTTCCAGGAAGCGCGCCCGACGTCGATTCTCAAGCGCTTCATCACGCCCGAGGAAATCGCGGATACGGTGGCGTACGTGTGCTCGGAGTTGTCGTCGGCGACGAACGGCGCGGCCCTGCGCGCGGACGGCGGCGTGGTGCGCGCGGCGTTCTGAACGCTAACGCGCACTCAGTTCACGCGCCTGATCCAGCGCCGCGACAATGGCCGCGACGGTACGCTCGCGCGCGGCTTCGTCGTTCTGGCGCAGCGCATACGACGGGTGATACGTCGCGACGACGAGCTTGTCGCGATACGGCACCACGCGTCCGACATGCGCCGAGAGCGTCGCGCGCCGGCCAAAAAGCGCGGCGAGCGCCGTCGCGCCGAGCGTGACGATCACGCGCGCGCCGACTTCGTGCAACTCCCGTTCGAGCCAGTACGAACAGGCTTCGACTTCCTGTTGCGCGGGCGTCTTGTGCAGGCGCCGCTTGCCGCGCGGCTCCCATTTGAAATGCTTCACGGCATTGGTCAGATATACCTGCTCGCGCGGCACGCCCGCGCGTTGCATGGCTTCGTCGAGCAACTGTCCCGCCGGTCCGACGAACGGTTCACCCTTCAGATCCTCCTGATCGCCGGGCTGCTCACCGAGCAGCATGATGCGCGCATCCGCCGATCCCGCGCCGTGCACCGCCTGCGTCGCGTTGCGCCAGAGGTCGCAGCGACGGCACGTATCGAGCGAGGTGGGCGCGTCGCGTTCCGGCTGGGCGTCATGCGCCTCGACCTGCACCGCCTTGCCGCCGAGCGCGCCGACCCGCTGCGCCTGCGCGACGCGCCGCGCCCCGCCGCGCGCATCGCTCACGAGTTGCGGAATCAGCGCGCCTTCCGGCAATCCTTTCCAGAAACGCACCGGCATGTGCTGCTCCAGCGCCGCTTCGTTCAGCCGCGCGGGGTTGAAGATGCTGCGGTAATAGGTCATCCAGAGCGCTTCGGCGGCGTCGGGCGTGTCGACGTCGTGCTCGGAGGCGAGTGCGCGGCGACGCTCGATCTGCAGATGCTCGCCGTCGAACATGGCCGCGCCGTCCGGCGTCGCGATGAGCCACGTCGATTTGCCCATGCGCGCCGCGAAATGCTCCGCGCCCCACGCAAGCACGTCGTGATCCGGCTCGTGCCACGCGACGTACTCGGGCGCGCCCAGCGCCGCGTCGCGCTGCCGGAATCGCACGTACGCGATCATGTCGTGCTGCGCGCGCCGCACCGCCTTGGCCATTTTAGAGAGCCGCGCGCCGTCTTCATCCGCCGCCGACGCCACCGCGCGCTCGCCCTGCGCCCAGCGCCACAGCACGCGATAGAGAAAGCTCCAGCGCCGCGAATCGCGGAAATGCGCGGCATCTTTCAAGAGCGTGGCGAGTTCGCGCGACACGCGAATCTGCGGCGTCTGATCGACTTTCTGCGGCGCCGCCGATTCGTTGAACAACCCCGGCTCGGCCTGCGCCGTGCGCCAGTCGATCGATTCGGGCGCGAGCCTGCGCGCGATGGCGTCGAGCGCGGCGGCGCGCCAAGCGGCGAAATCGTCGTCGATCGAGATGACGTGCATCAGATCAGGGACAACTGCACCGGTTCAGTGGCGAGCGCGCGCCGCAGACTTTCCGACGAGGTCTCCGCCAGCGGCGGCCGGTAATCCGCCGTGACGACGAACGGCTTGACCTTGTCCATCGGGCAACGCAGCCGCACGAGGTCCTGATAGCGCACGCGCCGCGCCCGCCGCAACTCGACGATGCGCTTCGCGTTGCGCATGCCGATGCCCGGCACGCGCGCGATCACGCGCGCGGGCGCGGCGTTCAGATCGACCGGAAAGCGTTCGCGATGCGCGAGCGCCCAGGCAAGCTTCGGATCGACATCGAGCGGCAGATTGCCGGCGTCCCCGAGCAGTTCCGCGGCGGCGAAACCATAGCCGCGCATCAGAAAATCCGCCTGATACAGCCGATGCTCGCGCAACAGCGGCGGCGCCTTCGACGGCACGCCGGACGGGCTGTCGGGAATCGGGCTGAACGCCGAGTAGTACACGCGCTTCAACTGATACGAGCCGTAGAGCGTTTCGGCGGTGCCGAGAATCGTGCGGTCGTCGGTTTCGTCCGCGCCGACGATCATCTGCGTGCTCTGCCCCGCCGGCGCGAAGCGCGGCGCGCGCGGCTCCGCTTCCGACTCCTCGCGCGCCACGCGAATGTTGCCCATCGCAAGCTTGATCGTGCGGCCGCTTTTTTCCGGGGCGAGACGCTCGAGACCGATCTCGGTCGGCAATTCGATGTTCACGCTCAGACGGTCCGCGTAACGTCCGGCCTGCGCGATGAGTTCCGGGTCGGCATCGGGAATCGTCTTCAGGTGGATATAACCGCGAAACTGGTGCTGCTCGCGCAGGGATTTCGCGACCTGAACGAGTTGCTCCATCGTGTAGTTAGACGAACGAATCACGCCCGAGCTGAGAAACAGGCCGTCGACGTAATTGCGGCGGTAGAAATCCAGCGTGAGACTGACGACTTCCTCGGGCGTGAAGCGGGCGCGCGGCACGTTGCTCGAACGACGGTTGATGCAGTAGCGGCAGTCGTAGAGACAGAAGTTGGTCAACAGGATCTTGAGCAGCGAGACGCAGCGGCCATCGGGCGTGAAGCTGTGGCAGATGCCGGAGCCGGTGCTGGCGCCGAGACCTTCGATGCCGCGCGACTCGCGTTTCGGTGCGCCGCCGCTCGCGCACGACGCGTCGTACTTGGCGGCGTCCGCGAGGATTGCGAGCTTTTCAGAGAGATCCATCTTGAGTTCGATACTGTATATATATACAGTATCGCATATGAGTGGCGCGGTCAAAGGCAAATGGTTTTATTCCAGCCTCGTCGTCACTTCCGCATGCTTCGCGCCTGCCCTCCAGAATTCATCCTTCGCAGCCCTCATGCGATTCGACTACAAGACGTTTCACATCGACTGCACCGCCCGTCACGACCCGGACGGGAGCTACTACGCGCATGCGCGCATCACCCGCGATCCGGGCGAGGCCGCCGCGCATGTGGAAATTTTCGAGTCCGGCGAACTCGACGTCTTCACCATCGAATCGGACGCCGTGCATTGCGCGCGAGCGTGGGCGATCGAATGGTGCGACGAGGCCCTGGCCTAGCAATCCCTTCTTCCTTTTGATTGCGCGACCTGATTAGCAAGACCCCGCGTGAACCTCGCGCGGCACGACGATTGCGCAATGTAAGCCGCGACGCCGCAGCACGGCGAGTAGCGGCGTGCGTCGAAATCATCGATCAACGGGAGGAAACCATGAAGAAAGCGAAGAGAAGTCTGCTCGTTTCTGCAATCGTTCTGAGTCTGTCCGGCGCGGCGTTCGCGCAAGGCGCAGGTGCCGGCGGCGGCACAGCGGGCGGCAACGGCGCGGGTCAGGGCGGCACCGGCATGAGCACGCCGAACGGCAATGGCGTGACGGGCTCGACGTCGGGCGCATCGGGTGCGAACACCATGGGCTCGCAATCGAACTCCGGCAGTCAGATGCACAAGCATAAGAAAGGTAGTTCGGCTTCCGGCACGTCTAGCGGTGGCGCCGCGAAGTCATACTAAACGTTTCTTGGTTTGAATCGGCCCGGCTTACCGCAAGTACGGGCCCCTCTCCCCTCTAAAGCATCCCTACCAGATAGGGATTTCGCCTGCTTTCCCGCTGCCTTACCTTAGCTCCTGAGCGCTACCCGTTGCGCCCGGCTTTCTGGCTATTGGCGCATCGGGCGAGTCGTTGTTTCGGCCTTCGCGGCGCGCGCTCGATCTCATCCACCATCCATCGACCACGCTGCAAGGAGACCGAGACGCGCGATCCCGGCTGCTTGTGCCTTCGTTTCAAGGAGCTGGAACATGAAGCGCAGAATCAATCCGAATCTCATCGCCATGATGGCCGCCTGTGCGGTCGTCACCAATGTCGCCACCATCGGCGCGGCGCACGCGCAAGGCATGCCGCCCGAAGCGCAGCAACTCATACAGACCATGCGCCCGATGCAAATCTCGCAGGCGACGCCCGATCAGACGCAAACCGCCGCCGCGCCGCAAGAGCAAACCGGCGACGGCTCCGCCTACGGCGGCATGAGCGCCGCGTCCGCGAGCGGCCGTCGCGATGGCGGCGGTTGCAGCGTGCCAAACTGCAACGTCTTCTTCGGTCAGTAAAGACGGACTCTTTTAGTCCACGCGAGTCGTCCAGGCGAATGTCGCGCTGACCGACTCGCCCGGCAGCAGCACCGCGCCGCCCGTAAGCGCGCGGCCGACATCGAGATTGAGCCAGTCGGCGACGTTGCTCACCGGTTCGACGCACAGCAAATCCGGATGCGCCGCCGGCGCATACACCACCATGTGGTCGAAAGGCGCGCAGGCTTCGAGCGTGATCGAGCGTGCTTCGTCCGGCCATGCGATCGTCGCGCTGCGCGACCAGACGGCGAAGTTGTTGTCGAGGTCGAAGGCATCGGCGGACATTCCTTCGTTCGACGCCATCGCATCGACGCACGGATGCGGTCCCGCATGAGTCGGAAGCAGATCGGGCGTGCTGTGCCACATCGCGGCGACACGTGCATGTATGCGCGTGTTGCGCGTGCGCGGATAGTACGGGTGATGTCCCATGCCGAACGGCATCGGCCGATCGGACAGGTTGCGCGCCGAAATCGTCACGGTCAATCTGAGTGCATCGAGCGCGATGTCCTGCGTCGCTTCGTAGGCAAACGGCCAATGGCGCCCCGCCGCGCGCGAGGGCTCATGCAGAAAATGCAAACGCGCGCGCGATTCCGACACATCGCCCGCGCGCCAGGGCAGCCGCCACGCATTGCCGTGCAGGGCGTGCGCGAACGCGTTGCCGTCGCCGGAAAGATCGACCGGCGCGCCGTCGAACACGAAACTCGCATCGCGGATACGGTTGCAATAAGGCAAAAGCGGAAAACTCGCCATGCCGAGCGGATCGCGCGCGGCGAGCGCGGCGAGCGTCGCGGGACGCAACCAGTCGATCGCGCGGCCGTCACGCGTCTCGTCGAAAGCCGCGATCGCGCCGCCGATCTCCGGCGCGAGCAGCACGCGCCGCGCGCCATGGCGCAGCTCGATGAGCTTGTCGGCGGTGGCGGCGTTCAATATGCGAACTGCCGGTAACTTTCGTCGAAGATGCGCGGCGTGCGCTCGACTTGCGGGTTGAAGCGCAACAGACGCCGCGCTCGCGCGGGCAATGCGGCAAGCACGGCGCGCGGCACGTCGATATGCACCTCGGGCCGGAAATACCACGCGCGGCTATAACCGATCACGACCATCGGACGTGGCTCGCCGGTCAGGTTCGGCGTGCCGCGATGCAGGCCGCGCACGTCGCGGATCATGACGTCGCCGATTCGCATCGGTACGCGTTCCGCCGTGAAGCGCCCTGCTTCGAGACCTTCGAGCGCCTCTTCCCGCGACATGCGATGCGTGCCACGCGTCGTTTCCAGCGGGCCGTTATGGTCATCGACATCGACCAGCGGGAAATTCACCGCGAGCTGGAATGACGGCGTTTCGGGCGCGTCGTCGAAAAGCGGCGGCGTGTCGCGATGCCAGTCCTGATGCTTCGAACCGTGCACGGGCGTGTCGGTGGCGAGCTGACACATGACCGGATCGCGCCCCGCCACGCGCTCGACGATTCCGACGATGTCCTCGTCGCAGATGATCGACGGGTCCGCGAATTCGCCTTCGAACGGCAGCGTCACGTAGTACCGGCCCGGACCACGATTGCCGCTGGCATCGGCTTCGACGTGCGGTGCGAGCAAAGGCGCGAACGCGTCGCGCCACGCTTCGATCTTCGCGCGCGGGAAATGCTCACGCAGCAGCACGAAGCCGTCTCGTTCGAACGCTTCGGCGAGCGCGTCCCGCGCGCCTTCGTCGTACTTGCCCATGCGTGGCCTCCTCGTTTCGAGTTCGAAACCAGAATCGCACGCGTGTAATCCGTTCGTCAATATTATTAGTAATAACCAGTGAAAACCCCGATTCGAATCGATGAATAAACGCGTGCGTTTTACATCGGTCATCACTAATATTAGTGACGAAGTTTTCGTTCTCGCGACGCACCACACAATGAAAAAATCCACGCAACGACGCCCGACGATGACCGACATCGCGAAGCTCACCGGAGTCTCGCAATCGACCGTCTCGCTCGTGCTGAACAACGCGAGCGGCGCGAAGTTTTCCGACACGACGCGCGACAAGGTGCTGCGCGCGGCGCAGGAACTCGGCTATCGCATGACGCAGCGCGAGCCGGTCGCGGCGCTCCAGCGCGCGGGGGAGCGCAATCTGATCGTCTACCTCGCCGACGAGATCTCGACAAGCCCGCATCCGGTGGTGAGCATCGACGGCGCGCGCGACGCCGCGTTCGCCAACGGCCGCGTGCTGGCCGTCTATTCGACCCACGGCAACGCGGCGATCGAAGCGCGCGTGCTCGACGCGACGCTCGGCAATCCCGACGTGCTCGGCGTGATCTACGCGACCGTCTACACGCGCCGCGTCACGCTGCCCGCAGCGCTCGCGCGCGTGCCGACGGTGCTGCTCAACTGCTACACGGGCGAGGCGAACGTGTCGTCGGTGGTGCCGGCCGAGGTGGCGGGCGGCCACACGGCGACGGATCATCTGCTGGCCGCGGGCCACAGGCGCATCGGCTATATCAACGGCGAGCCCTGGCAGGACGCGGCGCGCGATCGGCTGAAGGGTTATCGCACCGCGCTCGCCACAGCCGATCTGCCGTTCGCGCCGGAACTCGTGCGCGAAGGCGACTGGAGCCCCGACACCGGTTTCGAGCAGACGCTTTCATTGATGCGCGAGGCGAATCCGCCGACCGCGATCTTCTGCGCGAACGACCTGATGGCGCTCGGCGCGATCGAAGCGCTGAAGCAGCTCGGCCTGCGCGTGCCGGACGACGTCTCCGTGCTCGGCTACGACGATCAGGAAATCGCGCGGCACACGCATCCGCCGCTGTCCACCGTCGTGCTGCCGAACTACGAACTGGGCCGCTGGGCCGTCGAGACACTGCTCCAGGAAGAAGAGAATCGCGCGGCGGGCGCGCCGGTGCGGCGTCGCACGGTGAAGCTCGACGGGCCGCTGATCGAACGCGGCTCGGTCAGGGAAATTACCGAAGCGAAACTTCTGGCAAGCAATAATATTAGCGATTAAAAATTAATAAACGCTTCATCGATATCACTCTCGCAGCAGGGCAGACCGGGCAACACAAGCATCGGCACTCATACAAAGAGGCAAACCATCCTATGGAGGAAGACATGCTGTCGCTCACGAAGAAATCGCGCCTGGGCCTGCGCCCGCTCGCTGCCGCACTGACCGCCATGACCGCATTGACGCTCGCGGCCGGCTTCACCGCCGCCCACGCCGCCGACGACGGCCTGCCGAAGATTCCGAACAAGAAGCCGCTGAAGGTCGGCTTCGCGCAGACCGAGAGCAACAATCCGTGGCGTCTCGCGGAGACCAAGAGCTTCAAGGACATCGCCGCGAAGTGCGGCTGGCAGATGGTCATGACCGACGCCAACAGCTCGGCGGCCAAGCAGGTCTCGGACATTCAGAGCATGATCGCGCAGCACGTCGATCTGCTCGTCTTCCCGCCGCGTGAAGAGAAACCGCTCGTTCCGGTCGTCATGCAGGCGAAGAAGGCGGGCATTCCGGTGATTCTCGTCGACCGCAACATCGACCAGTCGATGGCGAAAGCCGGCAAGGACTACATCACCTTCATCGGCTCGGACTTCATCGATCAGGGTCAGCGCGCCGCCAACTGGCTCGTGAAGGCGACGAACGGCAAGGCGACCATCATCGAACTCGAAGGCTCGACGGGCGCGTCCGCCGCGAACGATCGCAAGAAGGGGTTCGACGACGTCATCGCGAAGAATCCGGGCATGAAGATCGTCGCGTCGCAAAGCGGCGACTTCGCGCGCGACAAGGGCCGTCAGGTGATGGAGACGCTGCTTCAGGCGCATCCCGACGTGACCGCCGTCTACGCGCACAACGACGAAATGGCGCTCGGCGCGATCGCCGCGATCAAGGCGGCGGGCAAGCAGCCGGGCAAGGACATCGTGCTCGTGACCATCGACGGCACCAAGGGCGGGCTCGAAGCCATCAAGGCGGGCGAGCTCGGCGCGAGCGTGCAGTCGAGCCCGTTCTTCGGGCCGCTCGCCTGCGATGTCGCGCAGAAATACGCGAAGGGCGAAACGATTCCGCCGTGGGTCAAGGTGTCGGACCGCTTCTACGACAAGAGCAATGTCGACGAGAGCATGAAGTACGGGTATTGAGCTCCATGCTGTGAAGGTGCTTTGCGGGCGCGCCTCGCCAGTCGGGGCCGCTCGCGTTTTCATCTGAATGGAACGAAGCCATGCCAGAGACTCCCCTGCTCGACATGCAGGACATCGACATCTCGTTCGGCGGCGTCGCCGCCCTGAAGCACGCGCGCCTGACGGTCGCGGCGGGCGAAGTGCACGCGCTGATCGGCCAGAACGGCGCGGGCAAATCCACGCTGATCAAGATTCTCACCGGCGCGTATCGCAGAAACGCGGGCACGATCCGCTTCGACGGCCGCGAAGCCGATTTCCGCACGCCCAAGGAGGCGCGCGAAGCCGGTATCAGCACGATCTATCAGGAGATCAATCTGGTGCCGTTCCGCTCGGTCGCGGAGAACATCTTTCTCGGGCGCGAGCCGCGCCGTTTCGGTCTGATCGACTGGAAAACGGTGCAGCGGCGCGCCTCGGAGCTGCTCGAATCGTTCGGCTTGTCGATCGACGTGAAGAAACCCGTGCGCGAATATTCCACCGCGATCCAGCAGATGGTGGCGCTCGCGCGCGCGGTTTCGTCGGACGCGCGCATGGTCATCATGGACGAATCGACGTCCTCGCTCGACGAGCGCGAAGTCGAACTGCTGTTCACCGTCGTGCGCCGTCTGCGCGACGACGGCCGCGCGGTGATCTTCGTGTCGCACCGGCTCGACGAACTGTACGCGCTGTGCGATCGCGTCACCGTGATGCGCGACGGGCAAACCGTCGCCGAAAGCACGATGCAGGAAATGGACAAGCTGAAGCTCGTCACGACGATGCTCGGCCGCACGCTCGCCGCCGTCGTGCACGAAGACAGCGCGGTGAAGGAAGCGAAACTAGCGAAGCGCGGGCCGGTGATGCTCGCGGCGCAGGGCCTCGCGGCCGGCGCGAAAGTCACCGATGTATCGCTCGACGTGCATGCGGGCGAAGCGGTCGGTCTCGCGGGCCTGCTCGGCTCGGGACGCACGGAGACCATGCGCCTGCTGTTCGGCGCGGATCGTCCCGCGAAAGGCGCGCTCGCAGTCGGCGGCGAGAGCGCGGCGTTCAGATCGCCGAAAGACGCGATCGCGCGCGGCGTCGCGTATCTGACGGAGGATCGAAAAGCGGAAGGCATCGTCCCCGAGCTCTCGGTGCGCGACAACCTCACGCTCGTGTGCCTGCCGGCGCTGACGAGGAACGGCGTCGTCGATGTCGAGAGGCAAAGAGAGATCGTCGATGGTTTCATCGAATCGCTCGGCATCAAGCTGCGTTCGGCGGATCAGCCGATTCGCGAACTCTCGGGCGGCAATCAGCAGAAGGTGCTGCTCGCCCGCTGGCTCGCGACGCACCCGCGCCTGCTTTTGCTTGACGAACCCACGCGCGGCATCGACGTCGGCGCGAAGGCGGACGTCGCGAAGATCGTGCGCGAATTGCGTGATGCGGGGCTGGCGGTGCTGCTGTCGGCGTCGGAACTGGAAGAGCTGACGGCCATCGCCGATCGCGCCGTCGTGATCCGCGACGGCGAAACCGTCGCCCAACTGGACGGCGCGCAGATGAACGAAACCGCGATCATGGACGCGATCGCCTACGGCGCGGGCGAGCGCTCGGCGCTGGCGGAAGCGGTGGAGACGACGGCGCGAGGAAGCGAATGATGATCGACAAGACGCAACCGGCCGCGGCCTCCATCGCGCCCGAGCCGGCGAAGAAGAAGAAAAAACGCGGCCTCGCGATCCAGCGCGAAGTCGCCGTGCTGCTCGCGATGATCGTCTTCAACCTGATCTTCACGCAGCACTTCGTGTCGCTGCAGACCTTCAACGTGAATCTGACGCAGGTGGTGACGATCGTGATCGTCGGCATCGGCATGACGATGGTGGTCGCCACAGGCGGCATCGACTTGTCGGTGGGCGCTTCGATGGCGATCGCCGGTGCGCTCGCGCCGATGCTCTTCATGAACATCGAGGGACCGCTCGGCATTCTGCTCGCGTTCACGCTGCCGATTCTCGCGGCCGCCGTGTGCGGCGTGTTCAACGGCTTTCTCGTGACGCGCCTCAACGTGCAGCCCATCGTCGCGACGCTCGTGCTGTTCATCGCGGGTCGCGGCATCGCGCAGGTGGTCACCGACGGCAGCCTGCAGGCCTTCACCAATCCCGCGTTTCAGTGGATCGCGCTCGGCAAGATCGCGGGCGTGCCGTTCCAGATCCTTCTGATGCTCGCGCTGGTCGCGCTGTTCACGTGGATCGTGCGCAAGACGCTGTTCGGCAAGTACCTGCTCGTCACCGGCGGAAACGAAGACGCCGCGTATCTCTCCGGCATTCCCACTGCGCGCGTGAAGATGATCGCGTACACCGTGTGCGCGGCGCTCGCCGGGCTCGCGGGGCTGATCTCGATCTCGGTGAATTCGTCGTCGGATGCGAACGTGGTGGGGCTCGGCGTGGAGCTCGACGCGATCGCGGCGGTCGCGGTCGGCGGCACGGCGTTGACGGGCGGCAAGGCGTATATCACCGGCACGCTGATCGGGGCGCTCATCATCCAGTTGCTGCGCTATACGCTGCTCGCGCACGGCATTCCGGATGCCGCCGCGCTCGTGCTCAAGGCCGCGATCATCATTGCGGCGGTGTACGTGCAACGCAAGCGAGGCTGAATATCGACATGAAAAAGAACCTGCCGATCCTGATCGCGCTCGTGGCGTTGCTGGTGCTTGGCGTGACGCGTTACGAGCATTTCGCGGATGCGTACAACATCACCTCGTTCTGGCGCTACAACTCGATGTTCCTGCTGATCTCCATCGGCATGGCGTTCGTGATCATCACGGGCGGCATCGATCTTTCGGTGGGCGCGGTGGCGGCGCTGGCGAGCGTCGTGTCGGCGCTGGCGAGCCCGCATGGCGTCGTGGCGGGCGTGCTCGCGGGATCGTTCGCGGGACTCGCGGTCGGCGTGCTGAACGGCATCGTCATCACGCATATGCGGATTCTGCCGTTCATCGTGACGCTGGCGACGAGTCTCGGCGCGCATGGACTTGCCTTGCTGCTCGGCCATAACGACGCCGTGGGCATTTCGTCCGATTCGAACTTCGCGAGCTTCGGGCAAGGCGATCTGTTCGCGCTGCCGATTCCGGGGCTCGTGTCCGCGGCGGCGGCAATCGCCGCATGGATCGCGCTGCGTTCGTCGCGCTTCGGCCGGCATGCGCTCGCCATCGGCGGGAGCGAGGAAGCATCGCGGCTTATGGGGCTGAACGTGGACCGCACGCTGGTGTTCGTGTATGCCGTGAGCGGCCTGCTCGCCGGCATCGCCGGGGCGATTCTCGCCGCGCAGTTCGGCGCGGGGCAGCCGAATGAAGGCGTGGGCTGGGAGCTGTTCGCGATTTCCGCCGTGGTGCTCGGCGGCACGCGGCTGACCGGCGGCGAAGGGTCCATCGCGATGACCGTTGCCGGCGTCGCGCTGCTCGGGCTGGTGTTCAACCTGCTCAACTTCGAGAACGGGCTCGGCTATATCTCGCTCTCGGCGTACTGGCAGTCGGTGATTCGCGGCGCGTTTTTGCTGCTGGTGATCGTGTTGCAGGCGCGGGTGCTGAATCGCGGCGGCAAGACCGAGAAAGTGGCGCACTGAGCGACGACGCGAACGCTTTCTCCGATGGCCGGCGCGTTGCAAGAACAAGCGCGCGGCGTTTGTAAAGAGGACATTTCGCGATTGCTGATTTGTTACAGCGGCTTTGGGAGCGTTCCGATAGTTGGTCGGCGATGCGCAATCTTAGGATTTCGCCCTGATCAAGTCGAAAGGAACGCACACAATGCTTCAGAAATCGGGGAAATCCGCGCGTGGCTTCAGGCTTACTGCGATCGCGTTCGGCGCGCTGTCGGCCGCATTGTTGTCGGCCTGCGGCGGCTCGGACGGCGGTCTTGACTCCACGCCGGGCGTCAAGGGAAGCCTGAGCTACGAATTCGTACCGACGGCCATTCAGAAAGCAGCCGACGGAACGTTCAACGGCAAGCTCGACTACGCGAACACCGAGAAGCGCCCCGTTCGCCATGCACTGGTCGAAGCCGTCTCCGAGGACGGCAAGAGCGTACTCGCCAAGACTTATTCCAGCGAGACCGGTGGCTATTCCATGAAGTTGCCGGGCGGCACCCGCGCTTACGTGCGCGTGACGGCACAAGTCTCGGACGGACCCGAAAGCGCGCCCGACTACCTCGTGAAAGCGCGTGACAACACCGCGCCGGAATACGCCGTGTCTCCCAACACCGCCCCGCTCTATTCGATGCGCGGAGGCGTCTTCGAGACCCCCCAACTTGGCAAGACGCAAGTCGACCTGAACGCCGCTTCGGGCTGGACCGGCAAGGGTTACGGCGCACCGCGCACGGCGGCGCCCTTCGCCATGCTCGATCAGATGGTGACCGCCGCGCAGAAGATGCGCGCCACCGCGCCCGAAGTAAAGCTTCCCCTGCTGAACGTTTTCTGGAGCATCAACAACCGGCCCTCCGGAGGCGAGCTGAACGACCCGGCGAAAGGCCTGCTCTCGGCCACTCATCACACCATCACCGACAACACGGAAGCGCTCTATATCAAGGGCGCCGAGAACGTCGACACGGACGAGTACGACAGTTCCGTGGTGCTTCACGAGTTCGGGCATTACGTCGAGTCCAGCGTTTCCCGCTCCGACAACATGGGCGGCAGTCACTCAGTCGGAGAAGCGCTAGAAATAGGCACGGCTTTCTCCGAGGCCTGGGGTAACGCGTTCTCGTCGATGGTGCGCGATTCTCCCTATCTCGCGAACACGAACGGCCCGCTTCAGGCGCAGACCGGCTATGTGCTCAGCTTCGACGAGCCCCCCAAGATCGCGAACCAGTTCTGGTTCGACGAAATGTGGCTCTCCCGCACGCTCTTCCAGGCTTACAAGTCTCCTGACATCGGCTTCGCCCCGATCTACCGCGCCATGCTCGGCGGTCAGAAGGTCACGCCGGCCATTGCCAGCATCTTTTCGTTTGCAACCGTGCTGCGTCCTGGTCTGAGCGACGCCGGAAAGACGAAGCTCGATCAACTCCTCGCCGACATAAAGGTCACCAGCGGCAATACGCTCGATGCGTGGGGAACCGCGACGGCGGCCAACGATCTCACCGCTGCCCTCAAGCCCGCCGTCGTCCCGATCTATCTGCCGCTCACGCCCGGAACCAGCGGCACGTCGTGCTCCAGCGTATTTGCCGGTACGCCAAACAAGCTCGGCAACCGCGGACAAATTCGCCTCACGGTGCCCGCGGTGGGTCAGTATCGGATAACTGCCGCCAGCGCACCGAACGAAACGAAGCCGGCGAACGATTACACGATGCGCTTAGTCCTGCGCGGCAAGCCGATCAATCCGACAGCAGGCGACGACACACCAAACGGCTTCGTCGCGACCTTCCCGCTCCCCGAGGCCGGCGACTACGTCGCCACCGTCTTCCCGGAAAAGAATATGGACATGGCCGATCCGGCGATCGACAGCGTACCGCGCTGTTTAACGGTCGCGCTCGAACGCGTGGCTCAATAAACCGGAGCAGTCGATGAAAATCTCCCTTCTACTCATCAGTCTTGCGATGGTGTGCGGCGGCGCGAGCGTGTGCGTGTGCGCCAGCGAGCTGGCGGGCTCGCAGCCGGGCGTGAAAACCGGGTACGACAGCATTCGCGTGAGCACCAGCGGCGCCGAAGGCGAGCCGCGCAAGCCCATTCGCGTGCGGATCGATTTCGCGGGCTTGCCGGCATCCGGCGCCGCCATCACCTACACGACGGAGGGCGGGCTCGCGCTGGAAAGCGCTGCTCAGACCCGGCTCAGCGCCGATTCCCGAGGTTCGGCGCAAGACACCGTCACGGTTCAGGCCGGCACCGCCGGCGTGTACTTCCTGAACGTATTCGCCCACGTTCCTGGCGGTAGCAAGGCGGCTTCGATACCCGTCACGGTCGGCAATGCCGTCTACACGCCGCGCCCGGCCCCGGGGAAGTCGGCCGTGGGGACGGACGGACAGCGCGTGCTCGAAATGCCGGCTCAGGAGACAAGAGACTAGTACACGTCCAGATGACAGCGGATGGTAGCTAGTAAACACAATGATCCGCTGCTTCAGCAGCGGATCATTGTCGCTTCTGCCCGCTATCGGTTTCACGCGTGCCGATGATCCGGCATCGCTTCATGATGCGCATCGACACGTCGCGCGTCGCGCTTCGCAACCACCGCCTGTCCCGGAATCTCGCGTCCGCGCAGCGAGCAGCCCACTGTCTCCGTCACGAACAGCAACGCGACCGCGCCCACCACGCACGCCCCCATCATGTAGTAAGCCGGCACCAGCGTGCTGCCCGTGCGGCCGATGAGCCAGTCGGTGACCATCGGCGCCGTGCCGCCGAAGATCGATGTCGACACGTTATAGGCGATCGCCATGCCGGCATAGCGCGCCTGCGTCGGGAACATCGCGGGGAACATGGCCGAGATGCTCGCCAGTTGCGGCACATAAAGAAGACCCAGCACGCTCAGACCGATCAGCGCGCCCGCGATGCCATGCGACATCAGCGTGAACATGGGCACGGCCGCGACGAAGATACCGACCAGCGAGAGCCACCACACCTTCTTGCGTCCGACGCGATCCGACAGCGCGCCCGCGAACGGCAGCAGCACCATCATCGAGAGCATGCCGATCAGCGGCAGCAGCAGCGAGAGGTTGTCGCTCATGCCCAGTTCCTTCTTCATGAAGGTCGGCATATAGGCGAGCAGCACATAGTTGACGACGTTCAGCGCGACCACCAGACCGCCCAGTTGCAGCAACGGCTTCCAGTAGCTCGCGAACAGTTCTCGCAGCGGGACGCCCGCATGATGCTCGCGCTCCGCCGCCTCCGCGCACTCGCGGAACACCGGCGTGTCTTCCATCTTCGAGCGCAGATACAGGCCGATCAGACCGAGCGGCGCCGCGACCAGGAACGGCAGACGCCAGCCCCATGAATGCATCGCGTCGTTGCCGAGCAGCACGGAGCAGCCGAGCATCAGGAACGCGCCGAGCGAGAAGCCCGCCAGCGTGCCGAATTCGAGGAAGCTGCCGCAGAAGCCGCGTTTGTGGTCCGGTGCGTACTCGGCCATGAAGGTCGCCGCGCCGCCGTACTCGCCGCCGGTGGAAAAGCCCTGAATCATGCGCAGCACGACGAGCGCCGCGGGCGCCCAGATGCCCACGCTCGCATACGAAGGCAGCAGGCCCACGAGCAGCGTAGCCATCGACATGATGATGATGGTCAGCGCCAGCACATGTTTGCGGCCGAGGCGGTCGCCGAGCGGTCCCCAGAACAGCCCGCCGAGCGGACGGACCAGGAACGAGATCGCGAAAGTGGCGAGCGCGAACAGCGTGGCTTGCGCGGTGCTGCCGGGAAAGAGCGCGGCGGAGATATAGGTCAGGCCGTAGCTGTAGATGCCGTAGTCGAACCACTCGGTCGCATTGCCGATTGCCGAGGCGGCCATGGCGCGTCGAATCGGCGCGCGCGACGGCGTCTGATCGGGCGCCGTGTGCTGGCCCTGCCTCGTGGATGGTTGCAGGTAACTCATAGTCGTGTTCCGGATGCGTCAGTGACCCGGTGCTGCGCCCGCGTTCGCGCGCCTTGCACCGCCTTGAGGTCAAGATACAGACGCATGCCGCGTGCGCTGCATGTCCTAGGACGATCGAAACGCTGGGGTTTTCCCCGAAGCGCGCGCCATTCTTGCCGATCGTCCGTGTGATGCGCGGGGCTTCTTACCGCCTGGCTCACGGTCGTGTCGGACTCTTGTCAGATTTGGCCGCGCGCGGCGTGCCGTCTGCGTCAAGGACAGGCGCATACGACGTACCCAACCACATCGTCATAGGACATGCGGGACGGCACTCGGAGCGCTGCTCAGGGCTCCGGATTGGCTAGGTCCGCGTCGGCGATGCGCTCGCCGAGCACGACGGCCGCGCGCCGCGCATCCTCGCTCGATTCGAACGGGCCGATGGTCTCGCAGCCATCGAACGGATAAAGCACGCGCTTGTCGCGCTTTCTCACGACCTTCAGGGTGCCGATGTGCATGCCCGTCGCGTTCACCACATACGATGCGTAGATGTCGAAGTCTTCGCGCGCTCCCGCGTCGGAGTTTGAGGTGGATTTCGGCATCGGTCTGGACATGGTTTCGCTTGAGTCATGCTGGCGCTCGAGAGGTCATGCGCACGTTATCGATTTGAGCGACATATCCAGCAAGAGATGTGCCGCGCAAGGCGCGCAGCCATCTGGAGAAGATGAGGCGATGGAGGTGAAGCGGGACTCGTCGCGGTGCAGTCGCGACGTGCCGTAATGGAATCACTGCAGGGATTCGTGCGAGCCCCGGTCGAGGCCCGCCTGGAGATTAGCGCTTGCCGCCGGTCTTGCTCTCGGCCCGGTCGCGGCGGCTGCCTTGAACGAGAGTCTTGGGGTCTGTCTGAAGTCCCAACGTGTCGGAATCGGCCTTTCGCGCCAGAGCGAAATTCAGCGCATTTCTGGCGATCGGATCGTCCGGCTGAATCGACAATGCCTGCCGCAGTGCGGCTTCCGACTCGACGAAATGTCCGCTGTCGATCAGCACGAGCCCGAGGCCTCGGCTCGCCTCGAAAAATACCGGGCGTTTGGCCAGCGCTTGCCGATATTGCGCTTCGGCCTCGTCGAGCAGCATGCGGCGATGCGCAACGTTGCCCAATCCGCAGTGCGCCTCCGCCGACTCCGGCTGCATGGCGAGGGCGTGATTGAACGCCTCGTCGGCGGCCACGAGTTTGCCGGTGGCGAAATGCACATCGCCTAGACCGAGGTAACCGGCAACCAGGTCCGGACGCAAGTCGATCCCGCGACGACACGCCGCCTCCGCTTCGGGCAGTTGTCCCAGACGTCGCAGCACATCGCCCAATGCGAAATGCGCGTCGGCGAACTCCGGCGCTGCGGCGAGCGTCTTCTCCAGGTGCGTTCGGGCATCGCTCAGGCGATCCTGACGGACCATGACGCCGGCGTGCATGTAATGGGCCATGGCGTTTTCCGGCTGGAGCTTCAGCGCGGCGCCGAGCGTGGCCCCGGCTTCCGCGTCGCGCCCGAGGTCGAACAGGACGAGCGCCAGATTGACGTGCACATCCGCGGAATCCGGCTGCAGCGCCAGAGCCTTGCGCAACATCTCTTCCGCTTCTGTCAGACGACCCTGTTGTCGCAACACGAGCGCGAGATTGTTATGCGGCGCAACCGCATCCGGCCGCTGCTCCAGTTGCTGGCGAAACATGGTTTCCGCCTGTTCCAGGCTCAATTCGAGACCACTGTTATCTTGATTCATGGGCATTCACTCATGCACGGGATGGCCCGATGGGCCGATACATAAAAGGACGACGCGCTAAAACCATGTCGATGAACGAACGTGGGCTTGCTGTCACGCAATGTCGAGAAGCAACCGACGAACGATGACCGGGCGCGCATCGCATAAACGCGCGCCCCGATAAGGAAAGACAAGCCGCTTTTGTTTCATCGATTCGGTTTGCATTTCGAATTAATCGGCAAACCATTTTAAAACTCGCACCATTCCGCGATTAAACGGGAACAGACGATAACGCAGTCAAATCAGTATAGTGCAAAAAATTATGGCCAATTGACCTGCTCTTGCCGATGAAATCACGCTTCAAAAGAATTGCCGGCACGCTGTTCCCAAGCGAAGACGACCCCGGATATTCCGGTCGCCGCGTCGCCGCGAGGCGGATGCGAGGCCGGCTTCCGGCCGGCGAACCCGTAAGCCTTGCCGGGCAGGCATCGCGCGTGCGGATGACGAAAACGGAAGCGCTTTTCCGTGCGAGAATTCGACATTATTTACTTTTGCAAAAATTGACATCGCCCGATCCAGAGGACGGGCGAGGAGATCGAGCGTCGATGAAACCTGACAATCTGATCGCGGATACGAGGAATAGCGGGCTCGACCCGAGCTTCCTTCTGGGGGGCGGCGAAATGGGCGCGCTCATCCGCGGGTTCGATTGGACGCAGACCACGCTCGGCGCGCCGGCGCACTGGCCGCAAAGCCTCAAGACGGCCATCCGCATCATGCTGACCTCGCGCCAGCCGATCTGGGTCGGCTGGGGCCCCGACCTCCTGTTCTTCTACAACGACGCCTACAAGTCGATCATCGGCGGCAAACATCCGCAGGCGCTCGGCCAGCCTACGTCGGTCGTGTGGCGCGAGATATGGAGCGACATCGGGCCGCTGCTCGACACGGCGCTCACCGGCGTCGAAGGCACTTACGTCGAACAGAAGCTCCTCATCATGGAGCGCAACGGCTTTCCCGAGGAAACGTACTACACGTTCTCCTACAGCCCGATTCCCGACGATCGCGGCGGCGCGGGCGGCATCATCTGCGCCAACAGCGACGACACCCAGCGGGTGCTCGGCGAGCGCCAGCTCAACGTGCTGCGCGAACTCGCGGCGTCGGCCGCGGATGCGCGCGCGTGGCGCGAGGCCTGCGAACTGTCGATGAACGCGCTCGAGAGCGCGTCGCGCGACCTGCCCTTCGCGCTGCTCTACGCAGCGGAGCCGGGCGACGAATCGGCGACGCTGGTGGGCTCTTGCGGTATCGCGCCAGGGCATCCGGCCGCGCCCTCGATGCTGCACGCGAAGCAGGCGCATCCCTGGCCGTGGCGCGACGTGCTGCGCGCAAACCAGGCGCGCGTGGTGACGGATCTCGCGCAGCGCTTCGACGCGCCGCTGCCGGGCGGTACTTGGAATACGGCGCCCGGCAGCGCCGTGCTGCTGCCGATCGCGCAAGCCGGCGAGTCCGGCCGCGCGGGCGTGCTCATCGCGGCGCTCAATCCCTACCGGCTCTTCGACGAAGGCTATCGCGCGTTCGCGAATCTGGTCGCGAGCCAGATCGGCGCGGCGATCGGCTACGCACATGCCTACGACGAAGAACGGCGCCGCGCCGAAGCGCTCGCCGAAATCGACCGCGCCAAGACCACGTTCTTCTCCAACATCAGTCACGAGTTCAGAACGCCGCTCACGCTGATGCTGGGCCCGCTCGAAGAACTGCTCGCCAGTCCGGAACGCGTGAGCGCCGAGGACCTGCGGCTCGTCGAGATCATGCATCGCAACGGACTGCGGCTGCTGAAACTCGTCAATGCGCTGCTCGACTTCTCGCGCATCGAGGCCGGACGCATCGAGATTCACCGGCAGCCGACCGACATCGCCGTGTTCACCGCCGAACTCGCGTCGCTGTTTCGCTCGGCGATCGAGACGGCCGGCCTGCGTCTCGAGATCGATATCGAGCCTGTTCCGGTGATCGCGGATATCGATCGCGACATGTGGGAAAAGATCGTGATGAACCTGCTGTCGAACGCGCTGAAGTTCACGTTCGATGGCGTCATCGCCATCACGCTGCGCGCCAACGCACAGCGCGGCGTCGAGATGAGCGTGCGCGACACCGGCATCGGCATTCCGGAAAGCGAACTCGCGCGCGTGTTCGAGCGCTTTCATCGCGTCGCGGGCGCGGCGGGCCGGTCCGTGGAAGGCAGCGGCATCGGGCTCGCGATGGTGCAGGAGCTCGTCAAGCTGCACGGCGGCGCGATCGGCGTGCAAAGCCGGCTCGGCGCCGGCACGCGCTTCACGGTGACGCTGCCCGCGTCGACTGAAGAGGCCGCCGGCGGGCATGGCGCGCCGCATGCCGAAGCGAGCTCACGCGCGCGCTCTTATGTCGACGCAGCCATGCGCTGGATGCCCGACGCGACCGAGTGGGCCAACATCGAAAGCCAGGAGGACACGCCGCTCGGCGTGACCCCGACCGACGAGCCGAAGCCAGCGCACGCGCTGCCCGGCCGCGTGCTCGTGGTCGACGACAACGCCGATTTGCGCGACTACATGCGCCGCATGCTGGCGGCGGCGGGCCACGAAGTGAGCATCGCGGCCGATGGCGATGCCGCGCTCGCGATGGCCCGCGCGAGCCGCCCAGAAGTCATCGTCTCGGACGTGATGATGCCGCACCTCGACGGCTTCGGCCTGCTGCGCGCGCTGCGCGAGGACGAGGCGCTGCGCGAGACGCCGGTCGTGCTGCTGTCGGCGCGCGCGGGCGAGGAAGCGCGCATGGACGGCCTCGAAGCGGGCGCCGACGACTATCTGACCAAACCCTTCTCCGCGCGCGAATTGCTCGCGCGCGTGGCGAGCAATCTGCGGCTCGCGCGCTTGCGCCGCGAGACGGAGCAGAAGCTGCGCGAAGAATCGCGCACGCTCGAGATCATCAATCGCGTCGGCACGGCGGTCGCGGGCGAACTCGATCTGAGCCGCGCCGTGCAGGTGGTGGTGGACGCCGCGACGGAGCTGACCGGCGCCGCCTTCGGCTCGTTCTTCTACAACGTGATCGACGACGAAGGCGGCCGTTACACGCTCTACACGCTGTCGGGCGTGCCGAAGGACAGCTTCGCCCGGTTCCCGATGCCGCGCAACACCGCCGTGTTCGGGCCGACCTTCGAAGGCGTCGGCACCGTGCGTTCGGACGACATCACGAAGGACCCGCGCTATGGACACAACGCGCCGCATCACGGCATGCCGAAGGGCCATCTCGCGGTGTGCAGCTATCTCGCCGCGCCGGTGGTCTCGCGCACGGGCGAAGTGCTCGGCGGACTGTTCTTCGGCCATCCGGAGCCGGGCGTGTTCACCGAGCGCGCGGAGCGCATTCTCGAGGGCATCGCGGCGCAGGCGGCGATCGCCATCGACAATGCGCGGCTCTATCGCGCAGCGCAGGACGAGATCGCCGAGCGCACCAAGGCGCAGGACGCGTTACGCGATCTCAACGAGACGCTGGAGCGGCGAGTGGCCGACGCCGTTGCCGATCGCGACCGGTTGTGGGAGCTGAGCGAGGACCTGTTCTATGTCGCGAGCGCCGAGGGCGCGCTCCTGCGCGTGAGCCCTTCGTGGACCACGGTGCTGGGATTCGACTCGCAGCGCCTGCATTCACACGCCGTGCTGGACCTCGTGCATCCCGACGATACGCAAAGCGCCGCCGCGGAGCTCGACCTCCTGCGCGCGAGCGGCCAGCCGGTGCGCTACGAGTGCCGGCTGAAGCGCGCGGACGGCGGCTGGCGCTGGATCGCGTGGACGGTGTCGCTCGATCCGCGCACGCGGCGCATTCACGGCGTGGGCCGCGACGTCACGGCGGACCGCGAAACCAGCGAGGCGCTGCGTCACGCCGAGGAAGCGCTGCGCATGGCGCAGAAGATGGAGGCGATCGGCAAGCTCACGGGCGGCGTCGCGCACGACTTCAACAATCTGCTGCAGGTGATCGGCGGCAATCTGCAACTGCTCGCCAAGGACGTGGCCGGCCGCGACAAGGCTGAGCAGCGCGTGCGCAATGCGCTCGCGGGCGTCGCGCGTGGAGCGAATCTGGCGTCGCAACTGCTCGCGTTCGGCAGACGGCAGCCGCTCGCGCCGAAGGTCGTGAATCTGGGCCGCTTCGTGCGCGGTCTCGACGACATGTTCCGCCGCGCGCTCGGCGATGGCATCGAAATCGAGACCATCGTGTCGGGCGGCTTGTGGAACACGCTCATCGATCCGTTTCAGGTCGAGAACGCACTGCTCAATCTCGCGATCAACGCGCGCGACGCAATGAGCGGTCACGGCAAGCTCACGATCGAAGCAGGCAATGCATCGCTCGATGAAACCTACGCATTGCGCAACGCCGACGTCACGCCCGGCCAGTACGTGATGGTCGCGGTAACCGACACGGGCTCGGGCATGTCGCCGGAAGTGCGCGAGCGCGCGTTCGAACCGTTCTTCACGACCAAGCGCGAAGGTCAGGGCACGGGCCTCGGGTTGTCGATGGTATATGGCTTCGTCAAGCAGTCCGGCGGCCATGTGAAGGTGTACAGCGAGCAGGGGCACGGCACGACGGTGCGCATCTATCTGCCGCGCGCGCGCGAGGAAGAAGATCTCGAAACGACCATCGATGCGGGCCCGGCGAAGGGCGGCAGCGAGACCATTCTCGTCGTCGAGGACGATGAGGAAGTACGCGGGACGGTCGTCGAACTGCTCGCGGATCTCGGCTATCGCGTGTTGCGCGCGAAGGATGCGCAGAGCGCCCTGGCGATCGTCGAGAGCGGCGTGCCGGTCGATCTGCTGTTCACCGATGTCGTGATGCCCGGGCCGTTGCGCAGCACCGAACTGGCGCGCAAGGCGCGCGAGCGCGTGCCGGGCATCGCGGTGCTGTTCACGTCCGGTTATACGGACAACGCGATCGTCCATGCGGGGCGGCTCGACGAAGGCATCGATCTGCTGAGCAAGCCTTATACGCACGAGGCTCTGGCGCGCAAGGTGCGCAACGTGCTGGGGCAACGCGTGGACGCGCCGGTCCTGGCTTCGCCGCATCAGGGGACGAGCGTGCCGGGCGTGGCGCAAGACGATCCGGCTGCGCGCATGCGCGTGCTGTTCGTCGAAGACAACGAACTCGTGCGCGCGAGCAGCGCCGAACTGTTGCGCACGTTCGGGGTGGATATCGTGGAGGCGGCGAGCGTCGAGGAAGCGCTTGCGCTATTGCGCGAACATCGCTTCGAGTTGCTGCTGACGGATGTCGATCTCGCGGGAAAGTCCGGAGTGGAACTCGCGATGACGGCGTGCGCGGAAATGCCCGGGCTCGGCGTCGTGTTCGTCACGGGTTTCGATCTTTTGCTTTCGGACGATGAACGGCGGGCCCTGCCCAAAGCGATTCAA
Organism: Caballeronia hypogeia; assembly: GCF_001544875.2. GTDB lineage: Bacteria > Pseudomonadota > Gammaproteobacteria > Burkholderiales > Burkholderiaceae > Caballeronia > Caballeronia hypogeia. The sequence continues at coordinate 116,668 of NZ_FCOA02000002.1, read as the reverse complement.
TTGCGCAAGCCGTTCGATCCGCTGGCGCTGGTTAGCGCCTTGAACGCCGCGATGGCGGGCCAGGCTTGACGCCCTATATCGTCCCCGTATCGAACTCGGCCAGCTCCAGCACCGCGAAGCCGCGCGTATGTTCCTTCGCCCAGCGCTTCGCCACCGCCGCGACCGTGCTCACATGCGCGCTTCCCCGCGCCGCGCCCGCCTCGATGCAAACCGCGCCCGCGGATAAGCGCACGAAGCCGAAAAACGTCGGCCGCCCCAGGCGGTCGGTCCCGAGAATGCCGCCCGCGAGCCGCTCTTCCGGTGCATAGAAGCGTTTGACCAGTTCGTTGAACGCCGCGATCGCCTGCTCGATCCGCTCACGCCAGTCATCGCTCTGGAACAGCAGCAGAAAGTCATCCCCGCCGACATGCCCCAGAAAGTCACGCGTCGGCTCGCACACTGAAGCAAGCGTGTTTGCCGTCGCCTTCAGCACTTCATCGCCCTGCCAATAGCCATATCGGTCGTTGAACGGCTTGAAGTGATCCAGATCGAAGTAACACGCGACGAACGCCGAACCATGCGCGACCAGCCGGTCGATATGCGAATTCAACGGCACGTTGCCCGGCAGGAAGGTCAGCGGATTCGCGTAGCGCGCCGCTTCCACACGCACCTCGGTCACCGCGCGCACCATGCTCGCGCCCGTCCCGAGACCAACATAGCGCCCGTTGTCCGTGACGATGAAGCCATCCGACAAGTCGCGCTGGTCGTCGCTCGCGAACAGGCGCGCGATCTGCTCCAGCGTCGAACCGCGCTCGACCACGAGCGGCGTGACATTGGCGAACTGCATGCACGGCCGCTTGCCGAAGACTTCGCGGTGATACGGCAACGCATATTGATCCATGAACGACCTGCGATTGATCAGGGCGACGGGCCTGCCGTCGTCGACGATCGCGACCGCGTGCAGCAACGGCATCGCGTTGAAGAGCCGCACGACATCGTCGTTGCGCGACCTCACCGTGAGCGCCGGCGCTTCGACGAGCATTCGCTCCAGCAGCACGGCGTTCATGTCGGCGGTCGCGCTCGTGCGCGTGCGCGCCGGATAGACCGCGATCTGTCCCGAGCGCAGCGCGTTTGCGACCGGTTCGGGCAAGCGCGCATCGGGTGACGCCGCCGGGCGGCCGAGCAGATAGCCCTGCGCGCACGCAATGCCGAGATCGCGCACGATCTCCAGATCCGCCTGGGTCTCGATGCCTTCCGCGATCAGCAGCGCGCCGCTCGCATTGGCGAACGACACCATCGCCTTCACGGCCTCGAACTTGAGCGGATCGCGCGCGATATCCGCGACGAAGAAGCGGTCGATCTTCACGTAGTGCGGCGCGAGGCGCACCCATAGATTCATCGACGCGTTCGCGCTGCCGTAATCGTCGAGCGCGAATTGCGAGCCGGACGCGCGCAGCGCACGCACGCTCGCGCCGAAGCGATCGGCATCGGCGATCACGCTCTGCTCGGTCAGTTCGACGACGAGCCGCTTCGCATCGAGCCCGCCCGCGCGCGCGAGATCGCCCGGCGTCTGGCACTCGATGATGCTCGATTCGATCGCAGCCGCGCTGAAGTTCACGAACAGCAGCCCGCTGCGCGCGAGCCGCGCGAACGCGGCGATGCACGCGCGCGCCGCCGCCTGTTCGAGCGCGATGGTCTGCTGTTCGTGCGCCGCCTGCTCGAAGAGCGCCGCGGGTGATTCGAGTGCCGTGCCCGCCGGACCGCGAATCAGCCCTTCATAGCCGATGATCTCGCCATCGGCGAAACGCACGATAGGCTGAAACACGGCCCTCAACGCGTTCGACGCGATGAGTTGCCGGATGCTGGGAGCATGCGTCTCGGGGGCGCACAGACTGAGGGACATGGGGCTGTTTTCGAACGAACGGTCTATCGTCAGAACTATCGTCCGGCGCAGCACTAACTTGAGTGAAGCTTTTGTGAATCGTTGCACTGCCCTGGTGCTTCGCCCATGTCACTCGTTGGCCCGAGCGCGATTATCCCGCGCGGCGCTTTCTCACTGCCTGCGCAAGCAGTTCGAGCACCGGCTCGCTTTGCGTCCAGCCGAGGCAGGCATCCGTGATCGATACGCCATGCTTCAACGGCACGCCCGGCTTGAGATCCTGACGGCCCTCCTCCAGATGGCTCTCGATCATCACGCCCGTAATGCGGCGCTCGCCCGCTTCGAGTTGCCGCGCAATGTCCTGCGCGACATCGGCCTGGCGCAGATGCGACTTGTTCGAGTTCGCGTGCGAGCAGTCGATCATCACCTGTTCGCGCTGGCCGAGCGTGGCGAGCGCGCCGCACGCCGCCGCGACGCTTTCGGCGTCGTAGTTCGGGCCTTTCTTGCCACCGCGCAGAATCACGTGACAGTCGTCGTTGCCGCGCGTTTCGAAGATCGCGGCCATGCCCATCTTGGTCATGCCCATGAACGCGTGGCTCGCGCGCGCCGCGACGATCGCGTCCGCCGCGACCTGCACGCCGCCGTCGGTGCCGTTCTTGAAACCGATCGGACAACTCAACCCCGACGCCAGTTGCCGATGACTCTGGCTCTCCGTCGTGCGCGCGCCGATCGCGCCCCACGCGATCAGATCGGCGATGTATTGCGGGCTCAGCAGATCGAGGAATTCGGTCGCCGTGGGCAGGCCCAGGCCGCTTATGTCGAGCAAAAGTTCGCGCGCGCGGCGCAGGCCCTCGTTGATGCGGAAGCTGCCGTCGAGACGCGGGTCGTTGATATAGCCCTTCCAGCCCACCGTGGTGCGCGGCTTCTCGAAGTACACGCGCATCACGACGAGGAGATCATCGCGCAGCCGGTCCGCGACCGTCTTCAGGCGCTGCGCGTATTCCATCGCCTGGTCGTGATCGTGAATGGAGCACGGTCCGACGACAACGACGAGCCTGTCATCTCGCCCGTGAAGAATCCTGGCGATCGCCGCGCGGCTTTCTTCGACGAGCGTCTGCACGCCGGGCGTGACCGGCAGTTCGTCTAGCAGCAGCGCCGGAGAAATCAGCGGGCGCACCGCGCCGATGCGCGTGTCGTCGATGCGCGTGATGTCTTGCGTGGAGTCGGCCACGCCGGTTTCCTGATCGCGGGAGGGATTGTCAATGCGTGTCAAGATAGGCTCCGGGATGCGTAATTGATGCAAATTTCGCTTGATTATGCGTACTTTCCGCGCGCGAGGCCCCTCACGGCGCAAACCTCGATTATCGCATCCGCGAAGGCCCGCGCGCTCGATCCTGCGTATGATGAAGCCGGATACGACACATTCAATGGGAGAGCTTCATGCGCATAGAAACCTCATTTCTCTTCGATCTTGACGGCACGCTGGTGGACAGCGTCTATCAGCATGTGCTGGCGTGGAAGGAAGCGCTGGACGCAGAGGGCATCGAGTTGTCGGTGTGGCGCATTCACCGGAAGATCGGCATGAGCGGCGGTCTTTTCACCAATCAGTTGTTGCGCGAGACGCACGGCGAGATCAGCGCGGACCGCGTCGAACGGTTGCGCGCGCTGCATGCCGAGGCCTACAAGCGTCTGCGCGCTCAGGTCTGTCCGCTTCCCGGCGCGCGCGAACTGCTCGACGCGCTGACACAGGCGGGCACACGCTGGGCGATCGCGACGAGCGGACGCATGGAAACGGCGCAGGTCAATCTCGAAGCGCTGGGCGTCGATCCGTCGAAGCAGGTGGTCGTCACGCGCGATCAGGTCAAGTACGCGAAGCCCGATCCCGATCTGTTCCTCGCCGCCGCCGCGCGCCTGAATGTGCCGATCGAACATACGGTCGTGGTCGGCGACAGCATCTGGGACATGCTGGCCGCGCGACGTTGCCGCTCGCTCGGCGTGGGCCTCCTGTCGGGCGGCTACGGCAGCGACGAACTGGAGCGCTCGGGCGCGCTGCGCGTCTACGAAGATCCGGCCGATCTGCTGCTGCATCTCGATGAAGTCGCGGCGCGGCCGTGAAGCCCGCCGAATCGTGAGAAGATCGCGCGCATGACTACCTCTGCCATCGACGTTCGTCCATGGGGCGACATGCATCTCCATACCCTGCGCAATGCCTCGGGCATGCGCGTCGACATCAGCGATCTGGGCGCGACGCTCGTGTCGTGGCATGCGCCCGATCGCGCGGGCCATCTCGACGACGTTCTGCTCGGGCACGACACGCCCGCCGAGTATCTCGACAGCACCGCGTTCATGGGCGGCATCATCGGGCGCTGGGCCAATCGCATTCGCGATGCACGCTACGTGCTCGATGGCCTCACGCACGAAGTCGAGGCCAACGAAGGCGCGAATCATCTGCATGGCGGCTCGGCGGGGTTTCATCGGCAGATGTGGCGAGCGGAACATGTGGACGGCGTGCTCGTCATGCACTTGCGTTCGCCCGCGGGCGCGGCGGGCTTTCCCGGCAATCTCGATGTCACCGTGCGCTATGCGCTCGCCGATGACGGAACGCTATCGCTCGATTACGAAGCCCGCACCGATGCGCCCACGCCCGTCAACCTGACGAACCACGCGTACTTCAATCTCAGCGGCGAGCAGGGAGAGGACGCGAGCGTTCGCGATCATCGCATCACGATTCATGCGCGCGAGTTCTTCGCGATCGATGCAGGGTCGATTCCCGTCGCGCGTGAAGATGCGACCAATACCGCGTTCGATTGCCATACGCCGCAGACCATCGGCGAGCGCCTCGCGCTTTCGAACGAGCAACTGAAGCTCGCGGGCGGCTTCGACCATTGCTATATCTTCGACGATGCGAAAGCACCGCGCGCGGTGGCCTCGCTGTTCGATCCGTCGAGCGGACGCGAACTGCTCGTCGCCAGCGATGCGCACGGCCTGCAGTTCTATACGGGGAATCATCTGGAAGGCGTGGCGGCGCGCGGCGGTGCGCGTTATCGCAAGCATGCGGGACTGTGTCTCGAAGCGGGAGGCTTTCCGAACGAGATCAACATGGACGGCGGGCATGCGGTGCTGCGCCCCGGTGAGGTGTATCGACAGCGCACGCGCTATACGCTGCGCGTGCGCTGAACGCGCGATCAGAAGATATTGCGCAAGCCGATCGACACGCCGGTCTGGTTCGAGCGGCCCGGCAGCTCGACATCAGCTGCCCCCGTGACCTTGTTGAAGTCCACCGTGCCGTACACTTCGGTGCGCTTGGAAAGCGCATATTCCGCGAGCGCGACGCCGGTATAGCGATTGCCGCTGCCGGTCGCGCCGCCGCCGATCGCCGCGTTCTTCATGTGATCGTAGTAGAACGCACCCGTGAGCAGAAGCGCCGGCGTGACCTGATACGTGACGCCCGCGAACGGTCCATCGTCGCGGCGGCCCGAGCCCTTCAGGATGTCCGTGCCGGATACGAGCCCGCGCTGCTGCAGGATGCTGTCGACGAAGCCCGTGTCATCGGTCGAGTGCAGATAGCCCACATAAAGCTTCGCCGCGCCGATCGTATAGACCGCGTTGGCGTTCCAGATCTTCTGCTTGTTGGCGGAGTTGTCGCTGTTTTGCTGATAGCCGCCGCCGATGGACAGCGGGCCCATCGCATACGAGGCCGTGAAGCCGTACATGTTGCCCGCGCCCATATGGCCCGGAACCTGGCCCGAAAAACCGCCCGCGCCGGTTGCCGTGTAGTTGGTGCCGAACGAGTACATCGCGCCGATCGTCAGACCCGCGAACGTGCCGTTGTACTTCACCGCGTTGTCGGCATAGAGGCCCGCGCCCAGCGCCACCGGCAGCCATGCGTTCTCGAAGTAATTGCCGACGGTGAGCGGATCGTAGGTGTCGGAGAGCGTATCGAACAGCGGCGTCTTCTGACGGCCGAGCGTGACCGTGCCGTACTGGCTCGACAGGCCGACGAAGGCCGCGCGATTGAATGCGCGCGCGCTGTCCGAGTACTGGCCGTTCTCCAGTTCCACGCCGCTTTCCAGCTGGAAGATCGCCTTGAGGCCGCCGCCGAGATCTTCGACACCCTTGAAGCCGATGCGGCTATTGGTGATCGCGCCGTTCGTCATGTACAGCTTGCCGTCGTTATTGGCGTTCGCGTTCGTCAGATAGCGCACGCTCACGTCGGCGACACCATACAGCGTGACCGAGCTTTGCGCGAATGCGGACTGACAGGCGAGCGCGATCAGCGACACGCCGATGCCTGCAACGGCACGCGATGTGAATGTCTTCATGATGTGTCGGAAGTGTAGTTATCGGTTTTTTGTAAGACTCGAATGAGCAGCCGATTTTTATCACATCCAATATCGAAGCGCGCGACTCGTAGCAAGGCGTGTCGTGGTTTTAGCAACAGTCGGTTTAGTCAGAGAAAAGCCGCGAACGCGATAACTTCCGATAACTTTGCCATGCTGCGTTCGCAAATAGTTCTTTAAAGAATCGTGCGCGTCTCACACTCGCGCGCGCGCCACCGCTTCTCCGGGTTCCGCAGGCACCGCCTCCAGAAACCCGCGCCCCATCTCTTTCTCGAAGCGAGACGGGCTACCCTCCCACACGATGCGCGCGTGCTCCAGCACATACACGCGATCCGCATGCGGCAGCGCAAACGTTACGTTCTGCTCGCCGAGCAGCACGGTGATCGGCGTGGTCTTCTGCATCAGATCCATCGCCTTCGATAGCTGTTCGAGAATCACGGGCGCGAGGCCCAGGGTGGGTTCGTCGAGAATGAGAAGTTTGGGTTGCATCATCAGCGCGCGGGCGATGGCGAGCATTTGCTGTTCGCCGCCCGATAACGTGCGCGCCGTTTGCGTCTGCCGCGATTCGAGAATCGGGAATAGCTCGAATAACCATTCGAGCTGACCCTTGCGCATCTTGTCGGAAAGGTGATAGCCGCCGAGATCGAGGTTCTCGCGCACGGTCATGTCGCCAAACAACTCGCGCGTTTCAGGACATTGCACGATGCCCGCGCGCGCGATCGCCGCGCCGCTCATGCCCTTCAGATCGCGCGCGCCATAACGAATGGTCCCGTGATAAGGCACGAGTCCCGAGATCGCGTTGAAGAGCGTGGTCTTGCCCGCGCCGTTCAAGCCGACGACCGACACGAACTCTCCTTCGCGCACATGCATGCTCACGCTGTCCAGCGCGCGCGCCTTGCCGTAGAGCACGCCCACATCCTCGACCCGAAGAATCTCGGGCTTGTCGTTCACCACTTGGACGCCGCGATCGCGCGCTTCGATCTTGCCGCCGAGATAGACGCGTCGCACGGTCTCGTTGCGCATCACCTCCTCGGCCGTGCCTTCTGCCACGTACTCGCCGAGATACATCGCGAGCACGCGATCCGCGAGCGCCGCGAGACTCTTCACGTTGTGATCGACGAGCAGCACCGCTCGCCCTTCCGCGCGGAAGCCGCGAATCAGTTCGGAAAACGCTTCGGATTCGGCCGCCGTGAGACCGGCGAAAGGTTCATCGACGAGCACGACGCGCGGATCGCGCGCGATCGCCTTCGCCATCTCCATGCGGCGCAAATCGGCGAACGGCAGCGTCGCCGGGTGACGATGCATCACGCGGCTCAGACCCACGCGCTCCGCGATCTCGCGCGCGCGCCGGTTCACATGCGGATCGGCCGCGAGCTTCACGAGCGAGTCCGGCAGCAGCGCGAGCTTGATATGTTCGAGCACCGTCTGCCGATGCAGCGGCCGCGAATGCTGAAACACGATGCCCACGCCCGCGCGCGCGATGCGATGCGGCAGCCAGCCGGCCATCTCGACGCCATCGACCTTGATCGATCCCGCATTGGGCCGCTCGATGCCCATGATCAGCTTCATGACCGTGGACTTGCCCGAGCCGTTCGGTCCGATCAGCCCGAGTATTTCGCCTGGCCGGATATCGAAGCCGATGTCGTTCACCGCGACGAGACCGCCGAAGCGCTTGGTCAGTCCGCGCACGGAGAGCAGAGGCGCGCTGTTCTCGTGATCGTTCATTCGCGCTCCCTCACACGCAGGATGTTGCCGAGCAATCCATCCGGGAAGAACAGGATGACCGCGAGCGCGACGGCCGCGACCACGAACGTGTTGATCTGGCCGAGCGGCCGCAGGAACTCGCCCGCGACGATGAGAAAGATCGAGCCGAGCACCGCGCCGAGTATCGTGCGCCGTCCACCGAGCACAGCCGCGATGATGATCTGCACGCCGATGCCGATATCGACCACCGTGCTCACCGAAGCCGTGCCCTGATAGAACACGAGCATGGCACCCGCGACGCCCGAGAATACCGCGCTGATGCAGAACGCCGCGAGCTTGTGCTTGACGACGTTGAAGCCGAGCGCCTGCGCGCCGACCGTGTCCTGCCCGCTCGCCTGCAGGATGAGGCCTATCGCCGAGCGCGACAGACCGAACAGGATGATCGCGCAGACGATCAGGAACGCGAGCGCGATCCAGTAGTTGTTGCTCGCATCGACCGACATCACATCGGGCACCATCATGCCGATCTCGCCGCCGGTGATGCCCGCGAAAATCACGATCGCGTTCTGCAGGAGCAACACCGCGACCAGCGTCACGAGGCCGAAGTAAGGACCGCGCAAGCGCAACGCGGGCACCGCGAGCAACAGGCCGCCGACAAGCGCGACGAGACCGCCGGCCATCACGCATACCGCAATCGGCGCGCCGGCGTGCGCGTTGAGAATCGCGGCGGAATACGCGCCCAGGCCGATCAGGAATGTAGGCCCGAAATTGACTTCGCCGGCGAAGCCGAACAGCAGATCCCACGACATCGCGAAGACGCCGAAGTAGTACGCGACCGTGAGCACGCCGAGGATGTATCCGGTGAGCCACCACGGCAAGGTCGCCGCGACGATCGCGAGCAAAACCGCGGCCCAGATCAGGCGAGAACGAACGAGATCTTTCATGGTCAGCGCCGTCCGAGAAAGCCTTGCGGCCGCACATACACCACGAGCACCAGCAGCAGCAGAGCCGGCAGCGGCCGCAACGTCGGCGCGATGAGATACGCGGTCACGGTCTCCAGATAGCCGACGACATACGCGGCCATCAGCGAACCGGACACGCTCCCGAGTCCGCCCAGCACGACGATGGAAAACGCGCTCGCCGTGAGCTGCCCCGTGTTGTTGCTGCTGACGCCGAGAAACGAAGCGAGCAGCACGCCCGCGATCCCCGCGAGCACGCCGTAGATGGTCCACGCGAGCAGATAGATGCGCGAGAGCTCGAAGCCGAGCAGGGTGAGGCCGCGCGGATTCATCGACGCGGCAAGCAGCGCCTTGCCCGCTTTCGTGCGATTCACGAAGAGCCACAACAAGCCGATCACGACCCAGCACACCACCGCGATCATGATCTCGTTGTAGGGCACGCGCACGCCCGCGATACTCGCCACGCCGGGAATGAGCGGACGCATCGTGATGGGGTTGTCGGAGAAGAGATAGGCCATGCCCTGCTGGATCATGATGCCCCACAAGAGCGTGCCGGTCAGCACGAAGATCTCTTTCTCTTCACGCGGAATCGCGGTGGAGCGCTGAATCGGCCGCACCACCATGAAGTACGTGCTGAACGCGGCGATCATGCCGCAGATCACGCCGAGCGGCGTGCCGAGATAGGTGCCGAGACCGGCTTCGCCCGCGAGCGCCCAGCCGAGCAGCGCGGCGATCAGCATGACGCCGCCATGCGCGAGATTGAGCACGCCGGATACGCCGAAGATCAGCGTGAAGCCAATCGCGCCCAGCGCATAGAGCGAACTGATCGCGAAGCCGTCGATGAGTATTTGCAGAGGCAGCATGGGCGGCCCTCGATGTCGATGCGAGTTCAAACCAACTGGAACCGGTTCGCGCTACCGGCGCGAACCGTCGGGCGCATCCATGAAATCGCGCTTAGTTGGCGGCCGCCTGCACCTTCACGAAGGCCGGGAACTTGACCTTCCCATTCGCCACCGACTTCGGCCAGATTGCGACCTGCTTGCCGTTCTGCCATTGCAGGTTGATGCCGGTGATATAGCCTTCGCCATACTTCAGCGCGTGCGTGAACTGATCGTTCTTGCCATAGAACTGCCAGCGTCCGATCGTGCCCACATAGTCGGTCTTTTCGAGCGCATCGACCATCTTGTCGGGATCGGTGGAACCCTGATTGCGATGAATCGCATCGGCGATGATGTACACGAGGTCATAGCTCGTGAAGCCGTCATAGGCGGGAGATACGCCGCCGTTATGCTTCTGATACGACTCGATGAAAGGCACCGTCTTCGGCGTGATCGCGACGCCCGGAGCCGCCGCCGACGCCGTGATGACGCCCTCGGTCGCGCCGTTGGTGTCTTTCCAGAAGCTCGTCGTCGTGGCCTGCGAGCTCTGGCCCGACATCGGAATCGGCACTTGCTGATCGTGCCATTGCACGGTCGGCTGCACGCCCACGTGACTGATGCCGGTCGTGATCGTGTCGGGATGCTTCGCTTCGATCTGGTTGAAGATCGGGGTGAAGTCCGACGTGTCCGGATTGAAGCGAATGTGATCGAGCACCTTGAGACCCGCCTTCGGCAGGCATTCGAGGTAGCGTTCGTCGAGCGGCTTGGTCCACGCGGCGTCTTCGCTCATCACCACGGTCGTCTTCATCTTGAACTCGCCGACGAGCACGTCATGCGAGAAATCGCAGATGGACTGCGCGATGAACGCCGAGGTCATCCAGCCGTGGAAAGTGTACTTGTAGTTGTTGTAGTCGTCGTGGACGCGCTTGGAGATATCGTTGCTCGCCGCGCCCGGCGTGATGAACGGCATCTTGAGGCGCGCGGACCAAGGTTCCATCGCGAGCGCGACTTCACTGATATAGCTGCCGATGATCGCGACCACCTTGTCCTGACTCGCGGCACGCTGAAACGCGCGCACGCCGTCGGAGGCCGACGAGTGATCGTCATACGCGATGATCTGGATCTGCCTGCCGTCAACGCCGCCCTTCGCGTTGATCTCCTCCGCCGCGAGTTGCGCCGACTTGCTGATCGAAGCCCCCGCGACCGCGGACTCCTCGCTGATGACGCCGATCTTGATCGGCTCCCCCGCCGCATGCGCCGTGGCCGAAAGGCCCAGCCCCGCCATCACCGTGCTCGTTGCGACGACGGTGCTCATTCCCCGCCACGTCTTGCGCTTCGACATCTTCAGTCTCCTCTTTGTAATCGGTAATCGATCGTGGAGCGACGCCAGCAGACACATGCAGCATTTAAGGATTTGCCGACAAACAGTAGCACTCGTGTTTCAAGCGCTAAATCAGTAATAACGATAAACACGGTCATGCGAAAACGTCATCAATAGCAATCCTTTCATATAGCTTGCGCAATGAATTCGCGCAGCCATCGGTGCGCCGGAGCGCGATGCACGCGCTCATGCCAATACATCTGCATTTCATAGCCGGCTACGTCGACGGGCGGCGCGACGAAGCGCAGTTCGGGCCAGTGTCGCGCGAGCCTGAGCGGCTGCATGGAAACGAGATCGGTCGATGCGAGCACCGAGCGCACGAACAAAAAGTGCGGCACCGAGAGCGCCACGCGCCGCTTCATGCCGAGCGCCGCGAGCGCGTCATCGGTAGGCCCGACGAAGCCGCCTCCATCCGGCGACACGATCACATGCTCCAGCGCACAGAACTGCGCGAGCGTGGGCCGGCGTTTCAGGCGCGGATGATCCTTGCGCCCCACGAGCACATAGCTTTCCGTGAAGAGCGATTGTTGATGAAAGTTATCGGCACCGGCTGACGTGATGTGGAACGCGAGATCGATCTCGCCGTTTTCCATCTGCTTCGCAAGACGCGGCGGCACGATCTCCAGCACCGCGATGCGCGTATGAGGCGCGGCGGCACGAAGACCGCTCAATGCGGGCAACAGCACGGTCGATTCGGTGTAGTCGGTGGCGGCGATGCGCCATGTGTTCCCGGCCGTCGCGGGATTGAACGCGGGTTCGGGCGATACCGCTCGCTCCAGCGACGCCAACGCTTCACGCAGCGGCTCACGCAAGCTTTCCGCCCGCGCGGTCGGCCGCATTCCGCGTGGTCCCGGCAACAGCAGCGGATCGCCGAAGATGTCGCGCAGCTTCGCCAGATGCACGCTCACGGAGGGCTGCGAGAAGTGCAGACGCTCGGCCGCGCGCGTGACGTTCTGCTCGGCGAGCAGCACGTCGAGCGTGACGAGCAAGTTCAGGTCGAGCCGCCTCAGCATATTATTCATCGTAATTCCTGCAATTTTAGATATTCATTTCCAATATACCTGAGCGGCCTCTATGCTGGCGTCCATTCCTGAAGCAAAAAGCGGAGTCGCCACATGAAAGTACTGATCGTTTATGCCCATCCCGAACGCCGCTCGCTGAACGGCGCCATCAATGATTTCACCGTGCAACGTCTGCGCGATAACGGTCATGACGTGCAGGTCTCCGACCTGTACGTCATGAACTGGAAGGCGCCGCTCGATGCGAACGACGTCCGCGAACGCAGCGGCGAAGCGCCCTTCCATGCGTCATTGGATTCGAAGCATGCGTTCGAGAACGGCCTGCAAAGCCGCGATATCGAAATCGAGCAGGACAAGCTGCGCTGGGCCGATACGCTGATCCTGCAATTCCCGATGTGGTGGTTCTCCATGCCCGCGATCATGAAGGGCTGGGTCGAGCGCGTGTATGCCTACGGCTTCGGCTATGGCGTCGGCGAGCATTCCGACACGCATTGGGGCGATCGCTACGGAGAAGGCGCAATGGCGGGCAAGCGCGCGATGATCGTTGTCACGACCGGCGGCTGGGAATCGCACTATGGTCCGCGCGGCATCAACGGACCGATCGACGACATCCTGTTCCCGATTCAGCATGGCGTGCTGTTCTATCCGGGCTTCGACGTGCTGCCGCCCTTCGTCGTCTATCAGTCGGGCAAGATGGACGACGCCCGTCTGAACGAAACGCGCGAGGCTCTCGGCCAGCGTCTCGACCGGCTCTGGGACGACACGCCCATCGCGTTCCGCAAGCAGAATCGCGGCGATTACGCGATTCCCCAACTCACGCTGCGCGACGAACTCGCGGCGGGCAGGACGGGTTTCGGCGCACACATCGACTGAAGCAAAAAGCCGAAACACGGCTAAGATTGGTCCTTCGCCAGAACCACGATAACTACGGAGGATCACATCGAATGCTGACGATCTGGGGCAGAGCCAACTCGGTCAACGTGCAGAAAGTGCTGTGGTGCTGTGAGGAACTGGGTCTCGCGTTCGAGCGCATCGACGCGGGCCTGCAATTCGGGCGCAACAACGAACCCGGCTATCTCGCGATGAACCCGATGGGCCGCGTGCCCACGCTGGTCGATGGCGATTTCGTGCTGTGGGAATCGAACGCGATCATCCGCTATCTCGCGATGCAATATGGCGCGGACAGTACGCTCTACCCCGCCGAACCGAAAATCCGCGCAAGCGCCGACCGCTGGCTCGACTGGTCGCTCTCCACGCTGCAACCCACCGAACGTCCGGTCTTTTGGGCGTATATCCGCACCAGCCCTGCCGACCGCGATGTCAAACAACTGGCCGCGTCCGTGAGCGAGGTGGAGAAACTCTGGCGCGTCGTCGATGCACATCTGCAAGGCCGCGACTATCTCGAAGGCAATACCTTCACGCTCGCCGATCTCGTGATCGCCGCGTATGCGCGCCGCTGGTTCGGCATTGCCGAACTCGTGCGGCCCGCGCTGCCAGAGCTCGAACGCTGGTACGTGGGCATTGCGCAGCGCGCGGGCTTTCAGCGCTATGTGTCGCCAGCCCTCACCTGAACCGGGACGCATCGCCATGACCATCGAACTGCATACGTGGAACACGCCCAACGGACGCAAGATCAGCGTCGCGCTGGAGGAAATGCAACTCCCGTACACCGTCAAGACGGTGAACATCGGAAAAGGCGAGCAGCACGCGCCCGAGTTCCTGCGCATCAGCCCGAACAACCGCATTCCGGCCATCGTGGATCCGGACGGTCCCGACGGCCAGCCGATCAGCGTGTTCGAATCCGGCGCGATCCTGCTCTATCTCGGCGAGAAGACCGGCAAGTTCCTGCCCGCGAGTCTGCGCGATCGCGTGCCGGTGCTCGAATGGCTGATGTGGCAGATGGGCGGCTTCGGCCCGATGCCGGGTCAGGTGCATCACTTCCGCATGGTCGAATCCGAGATCGATCGCCGCTACGGGCTGAAGCGCTATTCCGACGAAACGCGCCGCCTTTATGGCGTGCTCGACAAGCGCCTTGCCGAGGTCGAATATGTCGCGGGTGAGCTGTCCATCGCCGATTTCGCGATTCTCGGCTGGGCGTGGCGGCACGAGCGTCATCAGGTTTCGCTCGACGATTTCCCCAGCGTGAAGCGCTGGTACGAAGCGCTGTTCGCGCGTCCCGGCGTCAGGCGCGGCTTCGAGGCGAAGCTCGACGATATCCCCTGAAACACGCCCGGGGAAACGCCGGCGTCAGGCATGCGTAAGACACGCAGGCATAATCGAAGAAAGCGCATCGAAATGCGCGCACAGGAGACGACGACCGTGACAGCCGGCATGTACGACGATGGCCTTCCCAAGACGGCCGCCAATTTCGCGGCGCTGACGCCGCTCAACTTCATCGAGCGCGCGGCTTCCGTGTATCCGCGGCGCCCGGCCATCGTGCATGGCGAAGTGCGGCGCAACTGGGCCGATACCTATGCCCGCACGCGCAGGCTCGCGTCGGCGCTCGCGGCGCGCGGCATCGGCCTGGGCGACACTGTCGCGGCCATGTTGCCGAACACACCCGAAATGGTCGAAGCGCACTTCGGCGTGCCGATGACGGGCGCCGTGCTCAACACGCTCAACACGCGGCTCGACGCCGCCACGCTCGCCTTCATGCTCACGCACGGCGAAGCGAAAGCGGTGCTCGTCGATCGCGAGTTCGCGGACGTCATGAAGAAGGCGCTCGCGAACGTGCAGCAGACAGTGCTCGTCATCGACGTGGACGATCCGCAATACACCGGCGCGGGCGAGCGCATCGGCGAGATCGAATACGAGGCGTTTCTTGCGAGCGGCGATCCCGCATACGAATGGTCGCCGCCATCGGACGAATGGAACGCGATCTGCCTGAATTACACGTCGGGCACGACGGGCAATCCGAAGGGCGTGGTCTATCACCATCGCGGCGCGTATACGAATGCGGTGAGCAATATCCTCGAATGGGACATGCCGAAGCACGCCGTGTACTTGTGGACGCTGCCCATGTTCCATTGCAACGGCTGGTGCTTTCCGTGGACCGTCGCGGCGCGCGCGGGCGTGAACGTGTGTTTGCGCAGGGTCGACGCGAAGTCCATCTTCGATCTGATTCGGAGCGAAGGCGTCACGCATTATTGCGGCGCGCCGATCGTGCAGAACCTGCTCGTCAATGCGCCGGACGAGATGAAGGCCGGCATCGATCAGAAAGTGCATGCGATGGTCGCGGGCGCGGCGCCGCCCGCCGCGATGATCGAAGGCATGGAACGCATGGGCTTCGAACTGACGCATGTGTACGGGCTGACCGAGGTGTATGGCCCGGCGACCGTCTGCCCGCAGCAGGCGGAATGGAGCGCGCTCGATATCGGCGAACGCGCGCGGCTCAACGCGCGGCAAGGCGTGCGCTACCACCTGCAGGATGCGGTGACCGTGCGCGATCCGATCTCGATGGAGCCCGTGCCGGCCGATGGCGAATCCATCGGCGAGATCATGTTTCGCGGCAACATCGCGATGAAAGGGTACCTGAAGAATCCGGCCGCGACCGAAGAGGCGTTTCGCGGCGGCTGGTTCCATACGGGTGATCTCGCGGTCGCCTATCCGGACGGCTACGTGCGCATCAAGGATCGCAGCAAGGACATCATCATCTCGGGCGGCGAGAATATTTCGAGCATCGAAGTCGAGGATGTCCTGTATCGGCATCCGGCCGTGCTCGCGGTTGCGGTCGTCGCGAAGCCGGATGCGCGCTGGGGCGAAACGCCCTGCGCATTCGTCGAACTGAAGGCGGGCGCGCAAGTGAGCGCGGAGGATCTGATCGCGCATTGCAAGAAGCATCTCGCGGGCTTCAAGGTGCCGCGCGCGATCGAATTCTGCGAACTGCCCAAGACGTCGACCGGCAAGATACAGAAGTTCGAACTGCGCAAGCGCGCGGGGTCCGTCTCCGCAATCGACGTTTGATGGAGAACCTGTCAATGAACGAACTGGTCCAGATCGAACGCGACGCATACGGCGTCAAAGGCGTCGTCAGTCTCACGCTGAATCGTCCCGATGCGTTCAACGCGCTATCCGAAGCAATGCTCGAAGCGCTGGAAACCGCGTTGAAGGAAGCCGGTGGATCGGATGCGCGCGTGGTCGTGCTCGCGGGCGCGGGCCGCGCGTTCTGCGCGGGACACGATCTGAAAGAGATGCGGGCCGAGCCTGCACGCGAGTATTACCGCGAGCTTTTCGCGCGCTGCTCGCGCATGATGCTGACCATTCAGCGCATGCCGCAGCCGGTGATCGCGCGCGTGCATGGCATCGCGACGGCGGCCGGCTGTCAGCTCGTCGCGATGTGCGATCTCGCGGTGGCGTCGAGCGATGCGCGCTTCGCAGTTTCGGGCGTAAATCTGGGCCTCTTTTGCGCGACGCCGAGCGTGCCGCTGTCGCGCAACGTATCGCGCAAGGCCGCGTTCGAAATGCTCGTCACCGGCGAATTCATCGACGCCCACAAGGCAATAGAGCGCGGGCTCGTGAATCGCGTCGCGTCGCCCGGCGAACTTGACGACGCGGTTCGCAAACTTGCCGCGACCATCGCCGCCAAGCCGCGCGAAGCCGTGGCGGCCGGCAAGGGATTGTTCTACCGGCAACTCGAAACCGGCATCGAACAGGCTTATGCGATGGCATCGGAAACCATGGCCTGCAACATGATGGAGGACGCCACGCTCGAAGGCACGCAGGCGTTCATCGAAAAGCGGCCACCTCGCTGGGAATAGCGCTCAGCTCACGTGTTCGACCGGATGCGCTTCGAGCCACGCGTTCTCTTCGTCGCTATAGAGACGCGAGCGCGAGAGAAAGCGCAATCCGCTCGGACGCTCCAATGAAAACATGCCGCCATTGCCCGGCACCGCGTCGATGATGATCTGCGTGTGCTGCCAGTACTCGTACTGAGATTCGGTCATGTAGAACGGCACGCCCGCGATCGCGCCCAGCTTCACGTCCGAGCCGCCGACCATGAACTCGCTCACCGGAAAGCACATCGGCGCGCTGCCGTCGCAGCATCCGCCGGACTGATGGAACAACACGTTCCCGTGCTCGGCCTTGAGCTTTTCGATCAGATCGATTGCGGCGGGCGTGGCGGTCACGCGCAGCACTTCCTGTTCGCTCATGATGTCCCCCGTTTCTGTAGATGGCAAAAAGCCGCCACATGAAGCATTCACGCGGCGGCTCCGTTGCAACGAGCGCTTTAGAAGAAGCCGAGCGGCTTGTCGCTGTAGCTGACGAGCATGTTCTTCGTCTGCTGATAGTGGTCGAGCATCATCTTGTGATTCTCGCGGCCGATGCCCGACTGCTTGTAACCGCCGAAGGCCGCATGCGCCGGATACGCGTGATAGCAGTTGGTCCACACGCGGCCCGCCTGGATCGCGCGACCGAAGCGATACGCACGCGTGCCGTCACGTGTCCACACGCCCGCGCCCAGACCGTACAGCGTGTCGTTGGCTATTTCGAGCGCTTCTTCCTCGGTCTTGAAGGTCGTGACGGACAGCACCGGCCCGAAGATTTCCTCCTGGAAGATGCGCATCTTGTTATGGCCTTTGAAGACCGTCGGCTTGATGTAGTAGCCGTTCTTCAATTCGCCATCGAACACGTTGCGCTCGCCGCCGGAGAGACACTCCGCGCCTTCCTGCTTGCCGAGATCGATATACGACAGGATCTTTTCAAGCTGCTCCTGCGAGGCCTGCGCGCCGATCATCGTCCTGGTGTCGAGCGGATGACCTTGCGCGATCGCCGCGACGCGCTTGAGCGCACGTTCCATGAAGCGCTCGTAGATCGACTCCTGAACCAGCGCGCGCGACGGACACGTGCACACCTCGCCCTGATTCAGCGCGAACATCGTGAAGCCTTCGAGCGCCTTGTCGAAGAAGCTGTCGTCGGCGTTGAGCACGTCTTCGAAGAAGATGTTCGGGCTCTTGCCGCCCAGTTCCAGCGTCACGGGAATCAGGTTCTGGCTCGCGTACTGCATGATGAGGCGGCCCGTCGTGGTTTCGCCGGTGAACGCGATCTTCGCGATGCGCTTGTTCGACGCGAGCGGTTTGCCCGCTTCCAGACCGAAGCCGTTGACCACATTGAGCACGCCCGGCGGCAGCAGGTCCCCGATCACTTCGAGCAGCACGAGAATCGACGCGGGCGTCTGCTCGGCCGGCTTCAGCACTACGCAGTTGCCGGCGGCGAGCGCGGGCGCGAGCTTCCACACGGCCATCAGGATCGGGAAATTCCACGGAATGATCTGCCCGACGACGCCCAGCGGCTCATGGAAGTGATACGCGACCGTGTCGTGATCGATCTCGGAGATGCCGCCTTCCTGCGAACGCGCGGCGCTCGCGAAATAGCGGAAGTGATCGATGGCGAGCGGAATGTCCGCGGCCATCGTCTCGCGCAGCGGCTTGCCGTTGTCGATGGATTCGGCCAGCGCGAGGCGCGGCAGGTTCTGCTCCATGCGATCCGCGAGCTTCAGCAGCAGATTCGCACGATCCGTGACCGAGGTTCTGCCCCACGACGCCTTGGCGGCATGCGCGGCGTCGAGCGCGGCTTCGATATCGGCTTCGCGCGAACGCGGAATCGACGTGAAGGGCTCGCCGGTGATCGGGGAGATGTTGTCGAAATACTCACCGCCCGCGGGCGGCACCCACTTGCCGCCGATGAAGTTGCCGTACTGCTTTTTGTAGGGGTATTCGGTGCTCAGGAACTGCATCTCAGCGTGATTCATTTCTATGTGCTCCTCGCATGTCGACGTGAACGGGCCGGCACAGCCGATGTCCGGCGCCGGTCGCTCTTGTTTGCGAGTTCCATGCCATCGCGAAAGCCATCGCGCGATACCAGCGCGAGCCGCGTCGGCATGCGGCTTCGCCGTGCATCGTCAGGGTTTATACGAGGTCGATGTGAACTGTTCACATTCAGAACACCTGCCCCGCCCTGTAGCGATGCGATACAGCAATCGCGCAGGGTCATCGGACTGGCACGAAGACCGTCGAAGCGTTCGCGATGGGCGCGCATTGCAGCATGAAGCGCGCACGGGCTGCGGGCAAACGCTTATGGCACGAGTGTTCATATTGCAAAGCCTTTCACACTTGTCTATGGTCATGCCAGCCGTGGCAAAGCGTCGCACTTATATGCGATTACATCGCATGTTTTGGCGACGCGAAATGGCCTTGCGCACAGGCGATGCACACCGTATCGCCGAACGCATGACCACGGCGACTGCTGTGCGGCGACCCCGCGCGGCACCTTGAGCAAACGATGTGCGCGCATGCTGGTATGACGCGCCACGGAGACCACAAATGAACAGCACTATCAATCAAGGGGCCGCGCACGGCCCGACAGGTTTTTTCTCCAAGGAGGCGACCATCGCCCGGCCCGGCTTCTCGCGCTGGATGGTGCCGCCCGCAGCGCTGGCTGTTCACTTGTGCATCGGGCAGGCCTATGCGTTCTCGGTGTTCAATGCGCCGCTCACGAAGGTTATCGGCATCACGAAGTCCGCACCCGATGACTGGACGCTCACCACGCTCGGCTGGATCTTCTCGCTGGCGATCGTATTTCTCGGCTTGTCAGCGGCATTCGCGGGCAAGTGGCTGGAGAAGGTCGGCCCGCGCCGCACGATGTTCACCGCGGCATGCTGCTTCGGCGGCGGCTTTCTGATCTCGGCGCTCGGCGTCTATCTGCATCAGATCGTGCTGCTTTATCTCGGCTATGGCGTGATCGGCGGCATCGGGCTGGGGCTCGGCTATGTGTCGCCGGTATCGACGCTGATCCGCTGGTTCCCGGACCGTCGCGGCATGGCGACGGGCATGGCGATCATGGGCTTCGGTGGCGGCGCGATGATCGCGGCGCCCGGCTCCGTCGCACTGATGAACCACTTCAAGAGCGCGACGAGCGCGGGCGTGGCCGAAACCTTCCTCGTGCTCGGCGTGCTCTATTTCATCTCGATGACCATCGGCGCCATGGCGATCCGCATTCCGCCGGCTGACTGGAAGCCGGCCGGCTGGACGCCGCCCACGACCGCCAAGAAGATGATCACGAAGAATCACGTGCACATCGACCAGGCGCTCAAGACGCCGCAGTTTTATCTGCTGTGGTTCGTGCTGTTCCTGAACGTGACGGCGGGTATCGGCGTGCTCGGCCAGGCGTCGGTGATGATCCAGGAAAGCTTCAAGACGTCGATCACGGCGGGCGCGGCGGCGGGCTTCGTCGGGCTGCTGTCCCTGTTCAACATGGGTGGACGCTTCGTGTGGGCGTCGGCGTCGGACTGGATCGGCCGCAAGAATACGTACTTCGTGTTCTTCGTGCTGGGCGCGGTGCTGTATTACCTCGTGCCGCAGTTCGCGAGCGCCGGCAACATCGCGTTGTTCGTGCTGGCTTACGGGATCATCCTGTCGATGTACGGCGGCGGCTTCTCGACCATTCCCGCGTATCTCGCGGACATGTTCGGCACGGCTTTCGTCGGCGGCATTCACGGCCGGCTGCTGACCGCATGGGCGGCGGCGGGCGTCGCGGGTCCGGTGCTCGTCAACTATGTGCGCGCATATCAGGTTTCGCACGGCGTCGCCGGCGCGGACGCATACACGATGACGCTGCATATCATGGCGACGCTGCTGGTGATCGGCTTCATCTGCAACCTGCTCGTCTCGCGCGTGCACGAGAAGCATCACATGAACATGTCGGCGCAGACCGCCAACTAAGAGTCAACGAGGAGATTCGCGATGAATGACCGCATCGATGCACAGGAAGCGCATCCGTCGAACAAGGGGCTGCTTTTGCTGTTCTGGGCATATGTGCTGATTCCGCTCGCGTGGGGCGTGACGAACACGCTCACGCAAGCGATGAAACTGTTCCACTGAGTCCGAAGAAGGAAATCGACGCGCGCCGCAGGCCGATTGATGATCGGTTTGCGGCGCGCGTTTTCTTTTTGCTGCACATGACTGGCTTCACGGCCGAGCTGGCGTTCGGCGCGTGATTACGGACCATCCGCTCTGGTCCCGCGACTTTCTCAATGCCCCCGGTCCTTCACCTTGTTCAGGCTGCGCCGCGCCAGCACGCTCATGAAAAGCGTGCCGCCGACAAGCGCTGCCAGATACACGCCAGCCATCATCCAATCCAGTTCACTCACGGTCCTTCTCCTTCGAATTGAGCCGCAGCGGGGGCGCCGCGGGGGTGATTCACGCGATTGCAACTTCGTTCTGGCCTGATTTACGGCACGCGCGCGCAAAGGTTTAGCGGCGGATGGAATGAACGACGATGCCGGCGCGTTCCAGGAGAATGACGAAACCGGCTTTTCCCGAACCGGACGGTCGTTCGATTCGCAAACGTGTGCCGCCCCGGCTCGGCCGCCACGGAAGATGCGCGATGGCGCTCGTCGGCGTATCGTCGATTCACGTCGCCGCAAGCGCGATGATTTCCCCACGAAAAGAAACGGTGCATGACAATGAACGCTTCCCGCCGCAGCTTCGTGATTTTCGGCATCGGCATGGGCTCGACGCTGTGGCTCAGGCAAGCCCGCGCCGATGCGCCACATCTGAGTGAAAAAGATCCGGCGGCGGTCGCCGTCGGTTACAAGGAGGACGCCACGAAGGTCGACCGGGCGAAATACGCGAATTTCGTCGCCGGGCAGACGTGCGCGAATTGCTCGCTATTCGACGGCAAATCCGGCGACGCCTGGGGCGGCTGCACGCTCTTCGGTGAGAAGCTGGTTGCCGGACGCGGCTGGTGCGCGTCCTACACAAACATGTGAGCGAACACGCGACGCCGCCTCAGCGCACCGAATAGCCGACGAAGCGCCAGACGTTGTCCGAATCGAGGATGAAGGTCACCATTTCGCGCGACGACTGAGCGGACTGGCTGAATTGCGTATCGAAGAGAATGTTCAGATACGCGCCGGCGGGCATGTTGCCGGTGCCGTCGTACTGGTAATGCTTGACGCCCATGGGCATGCGCATGCCGGGCGCGCCGAGCGGTGCGCGGTCGTGAGCGATCTTCTTCACAAAGGCATCGCGGGCGATGATCTGCCTGGCGATGGGTGACGACTGATCCCACACCTCGCCCGCCTTGTCCTGGTCAATCAGTCTGACGATGGCCACGGCAACCTGCGCGACATCCTGATCCTGCTTGTCGAGCGCGCCCTGCTGCTCCTTGGTGAGCGATCTCACAGCGGCGGAATGAACCGGTGCGGGCTGGGCTTGCTGCGCCTGGCTCGCGATTCCGAAGGACATCAACAGGAGCGCGGCGAGGGAGCGTTTGATACTTGCGTTCATGATGCGAAGGAGGTTCGTTGATAGCGCGCGAATTGTAAGCCGGCTTCTATCGAGATAGTCAGAAATGCTGAGTTTCTGAATTGTGAAATAAACCGTCACGCGCCCGGAGCTTGAGCCGATGGAATTTGTCGCGTCGAACAATTGGGAATGATCTGAACGCGCTTTGTTGTACGCATCCACTTCGACTATGGATGTCGCAGCGCGCAACCGAGCGCGCACAGTCCTTGCTGCCGTCAGGGAATGGCAACTCCCCTGAGTTCGAAAATGCGACTCGTCGACTGGAACATTCAATGGGGGCGCGGCGTGGACGGCCGCGTCGATCTGGCACGCATCGTCAGCGAAGCGAAGGCGCTGCACGATTTCGACGTTCTGTGCCTGCAGGAAGTCACGCGCGGCTTTCACGAAAGCGAACAGGCGGGCGGGCTCCCGGGGCGCCCCGGCGCCGATCAGTTCGCGGAACTGGAAACGCTGGTGCCGGGCGCGACCGTCATCGACGGCATCGGCTCGGATCTGCCGCCCGTGGGCGCGGGTCTCGCGCGGCGGCAGTTCGGCAACGCGATCGTGAGCCGCCTGCCGGTGCGTCAGGTGCTGCGCCATTCATTGCCGTGGCCGGCCGATCCGGCGAAACCATCGATGTTGCGCGTCGCGCTCGAAGCCGTGATCGATACCGACGTCGGCCCCCTGCGCATCATCAGCACGCATCTGGAGTTTTATTCGGAGAGGCAGCGGCTCGCGCAAGTCGCGCGTCTGCGTGAACTGCATGCCGAAGCCTGCGATCACGAACGGCATCCCGCGAAGGCCGAGAGCCAGGCCAGCCCGTTCGCGGACACCGCGAGACCACACTCCGCGATCATCTGCGGCGATTTCAACAGCGCGTTCGAAGCGTCGGCGTACCGAGCGATGCTCGATCCGGTTGCCGATGCGCCCTCGTTCGCCGATGCCTGGACCAGCGCGCATCCAAATGGACCGCGCGCGGCGACGGTCGGCCTGTACGATCACGATCAATGGCCCGACGGCCCGTTCGCGTGCGACTTCATCTTCGTCACCGAAGATCTGAAGCCGCGTATCGTCGGCTGCGAGGCGGATCAGAAGAGCCGGTCATCCGATCATCAGCCGATGTGGCTCGAACTGCGCTAGCCGCCTGCTTCGCGCGACAGGCCATACAGCGCCTGCAGCACGGCCGCCCGAGCTTGTCCCAGGATCATGCCGCGCCAGATGTCGTCATCCATATAAAAGGCCGCGCGAATCTGCCGGCGAATCTCGGCCTTCAATGCATCGGGCGCGTCCGGATGATGACGCACCCAGACATCGGCGCGCAGCATGTCGAGCATGTCGGTGAGCGGCACGGTGCCATATTCGATCGCGATCGACGCAATCGCCGCGTGCGCGCATGTCTGCCGCAGCGTATCGAGCAGCGGCCCGGCGACGTCCGCCGCGATCGACGTGCCATCGGACGGGCTCGTCACGTCGGCGCCCCACCAGCGCCGCGCGCGTGACACGTCGCCCACGCATATTTTCGCGCCGAAGCCGCTCGGCCCGAGACCCGTATGGAAGTCGATCCAGCCGATCGCCGTGCGCGTCGCTCCGTATTCGGCGAGCAAGGCGCGCATCGTGCGTGTGCTCCACGCCGTTTCCGCGCCGCCGTAGAACATGCCTTGCGCATGCGTGTACTGCCCGGTGGTCACGGCCTGCTGATACGCCCACTGCCCGCGCGTTTCGATGTAATCGCGGATCGCTGCGACATTCGCCGCGTCAGGCGGCCAGTTCGCAGGAATCAGCAAGTCGTGCAGTTCGGCATAACCCGCGTTCTGCGGCAACGACTTGCCGAAGTCCACGCTGTTGCGGTTCAGGTCCACGTTGCCTTCCGTCGTGCGGCTCAGATACGAAAAGCCATACGGATTGATCGCGTGCACGAGCAGCATCGCCACGCCGAGCTTGTCCAGCAGCGCGGGCAGCACATCGTCCTGCATCAGCGCGATCTGCGCGCCCGAGCCGCAAAAGCCTTCGACGCCATGCGTTCCGGACGTGAGCACGAGCAGACGCCTGGCATCGGCGGGACCGATGCGCACGACATCGGTCGCAAGCATCTCGCCTTCGAGTCCGGTCACGCCTTCGAGCACGCGCGTATCGACTGCGTGCTTGCGCGCGGCGGCATTATCGAGGAAACGCTGCCGCGCCTCTCTGTAAGTCGCTGAGAACATGTCGCTCCTCATGACCGTCATGCGCGTGACAGGAATTTTTCGACGAGCCGCACCCAATAGGTCGCGCCGAGCGGCAGGAGTTCGTCGTTGAAGTCGTAGCTGCTGTTGTGCAGCATGCACGGCCCGATGCCGTGTCCGTGCTCGCGATGCGCGCCCAGTCCATTGCCGATATACGCATAGCAGCCGGGCTTTTCCAGCAGCATGTACGAGAAATCTTCGGCGCCCATGGTCGGGTCGACGTTCGTGTTCACGTGTTCCTCGCCGACGATATCGCGCATCACGCCCAGCGCGAAATGCGTTTCCGCCTCGGTGTTCACGGTCGGCGGATAGTTGCGCACGAAACTGACCTCGGCCTTGCAGCGATACGCCGCCGCCGTCGCCGTGACGATCTCCTTCATGCGCGTTTCGATGAGATCGAGCACATCGACGGAAAAGGTGCGCACGGTGCCGCCGAGCGTCGCGGTCGTCGGAATCGCGTTGACGGCATGGCCGGCCTGCATCTGCGTGATGGAGAGCACGGCGGCATCGATCGGCCGCTTGTTGCGCGTCACGATGCTCTGCAAACCCGTGCCGATCTGCAACGCCGTGAACACCGGATCGACGCCGTCATGCGGAATCGCAGCATGCGCGCCGACGCCTTCGATGCGAATCTCGAACTCGTTGCTCGATGCCTGCGTCGCCCCGACGCGCGCGCCGAATTCGCCGGCCGCCATGCCCGGCCAGTTGTGCAGCGCGAACACGGCATCCACCGGAAAGCGCTGGAACAGGCCGTCTTCGATCATCGCTTTCGCGCCGCCGCCGCCTTCTTCCGCCGGCTGAAAGATGAAGACCACGGTGCCGTCGAAATCGCGATGCTTCGCGAGATATTGCGCCGCGCCGAGCAGCATCGCGGTGTGACCGTCGTGGCCGCACGCGTGCATCTTGTTCTGGTGCTTCGATGCATGCGCGAAGGTATTCAGCTCGGGAATCGGCAACGCGTCCATGTCGGCGCGCAAGCCGATCGCGCGTTGGCTCGTGCCCTTCCTCAACACGCCGACGACGCCCGTCTTGCCGAGCCCGCACGTCACTTCGATATCCCAGCTTTCCAGCTTGCGCGCGACGAGTTCGGCGGTGCGTTCTTCTTCGTAGCGGAGTTCGGGATGCGCGTGGATATCGCGGCGGATGGCCTGGATTTCATCGCGCGATTCGGCGATCTCGGGAATGATCGACATGCTGGTCCTTTTGTCGTGAACGGATCAAGCATTGTCGATGGCCGGAATTCACAGCGAAAGCTGATATTTCTTGTCCGTGACTTAAGGAAAGCTTTAGCTTTCGCGAGGCGCGATCGCGCCATGTGAACGCATGCGAATGCGCTCCTGCACGACGCTCATGACCGCGTGCCGGTCGTGAATCTTGCGCTCCAGCATGCCGACCACGCGGCGCGGCGTGTTCTTCGCAAGCGGCATCACGCGCAACGCCGGATCGCTCGCCCACGAGCCGTATTCGAGCAGCGGCACGACCGACACGCCCGCGCCCTGCCGCACGAGTTCGACGATCACTTCCAGCGAATTAAGCTCGAGGAATTCGTTCACCGCGAGGCGATTGTGCTTGAGCGCGCGCTCAATCAGCGCGCCGGTGCGCTGCGCGCGATCGAAACGCAAAAACGGCCGGCTCGCGAGCATCTCGGCGACGTTCGCGGAGACGCTCGAAGGCGAGCCGATGGCGACCAGCGGCTCCGAATAAAGCGGGGTCCAGTTCAGACTCGCGGGCGTCTTGCCCGACATCTCGACGATCACCGCCGCGTCGATTTCGCCCGCCTCGACTTGCGGCGCGAGCGCGAGCGCCTTGCCGGTGAAGAGCCGCACATCGAGACGGGGATACTGACCTTTCAACTCTGTTACGACGGAGGCGAGCGCGCCCATCGCCGAATCCACCGCGCCAATGGCGACGGAGCCGGCGATCTCGTCATCGAGCCCGGTGAGCCGCATGCTGTCGTACAGCGCGACGATGCGCTCGGCCTGCGGCAACACCTGCTTGCCGATGTTCGTCAGCCGGTTGGTGCGGCCCACGCGATCGAACAGCGGCCGTTTCAGATCGTCTTCGAGCGACTGCATCTGCATACTCACGGCGGCCTGAGTGAGCGCGACTTTCTCGGCGGCGGCGGCGAACGAACCATGACGCGCAACGGCGATGAACGTGCGCAGGAAGCGGATATTGCTCATTGGGCTAGGGAAAAACCCCGATCGTTCGATCAGGTTTCCTTGAGTGTCAGTTCAGAAATTCTATATTTTCTTATTTCAACTCGGCGTAATGTTTGCGTGTTGCAGCGGCTTGGCGCCTAACCGTGCAAGCCATTCACAAGAGCGGATGTCGTCGCACATATTGATCAATCGCCCCACGCCCACGGAGTGCATTCGATGAGCACCGTACTACCTGCAGCCCACGCGGCCGAAGAGAACGCCGCGCTCAACATGTCCGGCCGACGAGCCATCGTGGTATCGACCATCGGCAACGCGCTCGAATGGTTCGACTTCATGGTCTACGGCTTCTTCGCCGTCATCATCGCCAAGCTGTACTTCCCAGCAACGAACCCCACCATCTCCCTGCTCGCAACCTGGGCGACCTTCGGCGTCGGCTTTCTGACGCGGCCGCTCGGCGGCATCGTGCTCGGCGCGGTCGCGGATCGCGTCGGGCGCAAGTCGGCGCTCACGCTCACCATCTCGCTGATGGCGGTGGGCATCGCGATCATCGCGTTCGCGCCGACCTATGCGGCGATCGGCGTCGCCGCGCCCTTGCTGATGCTGCTGGGCCGGCTGATCCAGGGCTTCTCGGCGGGCGGCGAAGTGGGCTGCGCGACGGCCTTTCTCGTCGAATACGCGCCCGCCAACAAGCGCGGCTACTTCGGCAGCTTCCAGATGGTCGCGCAAGCCGCCGCGAGCCTCGCGGGCTCGTTCTTCGGCGCGGTCCTCACGCGCACGCTGAGCCCGGAGCACCTCAATAGCTGGGGCTGGCGCATTCCGTTCGTGATCGGTCTGCTGATCGTGCCTGTGGGCCTGTATCTGCGTTCGAAGCTCGACGAATCGCCGGTGTTCGTCGAGAAGGCGCAGAAGAACGAACTCAGCGCGCGCCCGATCCGCGACACCGCGACGAAACACTGGATGCCCGTGCTCGCGGGATTCGGCCTGACCGTGTTCGGCACCATCGGCACGTACATCTTCCTGCTCTATCTGCCGACGCACGCCACTCGCGTGCTGCACATGGCGCTCACCGACGGCCTCATCAGCTCGACGATCGGCGCGCTCGTGTATCTCGTGTGCTGCCCGGTGTTCGGCCGGCTGTCGGACCGCATCGGCCGCAAGAAGCTGATGGCCACCGCGCTCGCGCTGTCGCTCGTCACCGCGTATCCGATCTTCGCCGTGCTGACCGCGCATCCGAGCCTGCCGATGCTGATCGTGTGCCAGGCGCTGCTCATGACTTACCTCGGCATTTTCCAGGGCTGCTATCCTGCGTTCATTTCCGAACTGCTTCCTTCGAGCGTGCGTTCGACGGGCATTTCGGTCAGCTACAACGTCGCGGTGATGATCTTCGGCGGTTTCGCGCCGGCCATCGTGCAATGGCTCACGATGACCACGGGCGATCCGCTCTCGATCTGCTACTACGTGATCTTCGGCAGTGCGGTTGCGCTTCTGACGATCTTCCCGCTGCGCGACCGCTATAGCGAGGCGCTGCGCTGAGGAACGGCATCGCGCCCGCACGGGAAACGATGGGTCGATGCATGAAAGGCGGCACACTTAAGTCTGAATTAAGAAAGCGGACTTAACCTGAGTGCTGACCGACCCACCCCTCCTTCCGGCCGCGCAAGCGGCCATTTTTTTGGAGCGGCGCAATGCAACTGATCCTTCGTTTTTTCGCGATCCTCGTGGTGCTCTGCGTCTTCACGACGGTCGGCGTGTTCCTGCTTTCCTTGTTCGCGCGCGCGGTCCTCGTGCACTGAATGTCGCGCACCGCTGAACGCATGTGATGCGTGCGCGGGCATGCTTCGTGCGCTCCTTCTGCGTCGACGCCCGCTCCGGCTTTCGACTGAGAAAGTTTCGCGGCAGGTGCCTATACTGGCTTGAGTGTCGTCTTTCGCCGCAATCGTCGGCGCAAGAAAGTCCTGCGCGCGACGCGCAGACCCTTTCCCGCCGCATTCCGTCTCGGCGCCACCGGCGCCCGACACGCTTCGCCGCATCTTCGCCTCTCTCACGCTTGGCCGCTCTGCCGCATCCGGTGCAGCAGCCTGCTGCACTATTCCAGGAGAATGCCCGATGCCACAACGCAACATCCCCCAATCGAAGACCACGCACGCCGATACGCCCAACAAAACGCGGCGCGCCAGGACGCTTGCGCCGACGCCCGGAAAGACCGATGACTCGACCGTCACCTTCACGCTGACCGTCAATGGTCGCGATGAAACGCTGTCACTCGATCCGCGCACCACCCTGCTCGACGCGCTGCGCGAACATCTGCATCTGACCGGCACGAAGAAGGGGTGCGATCACGGTCAATGCGGCGCGTGCACCGTGCATGTAAATGGCCGCCGCGTGAACTCGTGTCTGTGTTTCGCCGCCGCCTGCGAGGGCGACACCGTCACGACCATCGAAGGCATCGGCGAGGTGGAAGCGCTGCATCCGTTGCAGGCCGCGTTCGTCGAATGCGATGGTTATCAGTGCGGCTACTGCACGGCCGGTCAGCTGATGTCGGCGGTCGCGCTGCTCGACGAGCCGATCGGCGCAAGCGATGAAGACGTGCGCGAAGCGATGAGCGGCAACCTGTGTCGCTGCGGCGCGTATCAGAACATCGTCGCGGCGATCCAGTCGGTGCGCGCGACTAAATCCTCATCGAAATAAGGAGAGCGACATGGACATGTTTCAGCTCTCCCGCGCGCGCGACATGCGCGACGCGATCAGCGGCGGCGCACTCGCGCATACCGCGCAGCAAGGCGCGGAAGTGCGCTTTCTCGCGGGCGGCACGACCCTGCTCGACCTGATGAAGCTCAACGTCGAGCGCCCGATGCGCGTGATCGACATCAGCCGCCTGCCGCTCGACAAGATCGAGGCGACGAAGGACGGCGGGGTGCGCATTGGCGCGACCTCGCGCAATTCCGATCTTGCGCATCACGCGCTGATACGCGAACGTTACGCGGTGCTTTCGCAAGCAGTGCTCGCGGGCGCGTCGGTGCAGTTGCGCAACATGGCGACGACCGGCGGCAACATACTTCAGCGCACGCGCTGCGTGTATTTCCGCGATACCGCGTCGCCGTGCAACAAGCGCGAGCCCGGCAGCGGCTGTTCCGCGATTCAGGGCTTCAATCGCATGATGGCGATTCTCGGCACCAGCGAGTCGTGCATCGCGAGCAATCCGTCGGATATGTGCGTGGCGCTGCAGGCGCTCGAAGCGACGATTCATGTGGAAGGCACGGGCGGCAAGCGCGCGATTCCCATCGACGAGTTCTATCTGCTGCCGGGCACGACGCCCGATCGCGAGAACGTGCTCGACGCCGGCGATCTCGTCACGCACGTCACCTTGCCGCCGATGGTCGAAGGCGCGCGTTCCGCGTATCTGAAGCTGCGCGATCGTGCGTCGTATGAGTTCGCGCTGGCGTCGGCCGGTGTCGTGGTCAAGGTGGAAGACGGGCGCATCGTGCATGCGCGCGTGGGACTCGGCGGCGTCGGCACGAAGCCGTGGCGCTCGCGTGAAGCGGAGAAGGAGCTGCAGAACGCATCGCCGGATGAAGCCGCGTTCAGACGCGCCGCCGACGCCGCACTCGCCGATGCGAAGCCGCAAAGCGAGAACGGCTTCAAGGTCGAGCTATCGAAGCGCTGCATCGTGCATGCGCTGAAGATGGCGACGCAAACCGCCTGACCACAGACCTCGAGGAACCCGACATGTCCACCGCGCCCGACATCACGCAGTCCTTCATTGGACGGCCCCAGTCGCGCATCGACGGACCGCTGAAGGTCTGCGGCCGCGCGACTTACACATCCGACGTCGATCTGCCCGGCATGCTGTATGCCGTGCCGGTCGGCGCCACCATCGCGAGCGGCAAGATCACGTCGCTCGAATTCGCCGCCGCGCAGGCCATGCCCGGCGTGACGCTGATCCTGCATCGCGGCAACATCGGCCGCTTCTGGCGCATCTCCGGCAATTCGATCGACACCGGTTATGTCGATGAAAACCGTCCGCCTTTCGAGGACGACATCATTCGCTATTACGGGCAATACGTTGCGCTCGTGGTCGCGGAGACGTTCGAAACGGCGAGCGCGGCGGCGGCTGCGATCAAGGTCGGATATGACAGGACCGAGCACGATGTCAGCGCGACGCTCGACGCCGGGAAGAAGCTCGACGTCCACAGCGAGCGCGGCGATCCGGATCAAGCCTACGACGCCGCCTCCGTGAAGATCGATGAAACCTATGTGACGCCCGTCGAAACGCACAATCCGATCGAACTGCACGCAACCATCGCGCACTGGAACGGCGAAAGTTATACGTTCTACGAGACGAGCCAGGCGGTCGCCAATCATCAGGGCACGCTCATGCAGATGATGGGCATGCCGAAAGAGAAAGTGCGCGTGATCTCGCGCTATCTCGGCTCGGGCTTCGGCGGCAAGCTGTGGGTGTGGCCGCATTCGCTGCTCGCGGCGGCCGCGACGCGCCAGCTTGAACGGCCCGTCAAGCTCGTGCTGTCGCGCAAGATGATGTTCCAGAACGTGGGGCACAGGCCGACCACGCAGCAACGCGTGCGGCTCGCGGCGACGCCGGACGGCAAGCTCGTGTCGCTGCGGCATGACTTCGTGAATCACGCAGCCATCGCCGACGAGTACATGGAAGATTGCGGCGAAGCCACGCCTTCCATGTACAGCACGCCGAATCTGCGCGTGACCGGCGGCACGGTAAAGCGCAATGTCGGCTCGCCCACTTCGATGCGCGGCCCGGGCGCGGTGCCCGGCCTGTTCGCGCTCGAATCGGCGATGGATGAGCTCGCCATTGCGTTGAAGATCGATCCGGTCGAACTGCGGCTGCGCAATGAACCGAGCGTGGACGAGAGCAGCGGTTTGCCGTTTTCGTCGCGGCATTTCGTCGAATGTCTGAAGACCGGCGCGGAGAAATTCGGCTGGAGCAAACGCACGTCCGAAGTCGGTTCGATGAAACGCGACGGGCTCACGCTCGGCTGGGGCGTCGGCGCATGCAGTTGGCCGGGCTTGCGCTTCTCGGCGGAAGCGACGGTCGATCTGCGTTCGGACGGCACGGCGCGCGTCGTCTGCGGCACGCAGGATATCGGCACGGGAACGTACACGATCCTCGCGCAGCTCGTCGCGGAGCATACGGGCATTCCGCTCGACAGGATCGAAGTCGGCCTCGGCGATACGGCGTTGCCGCTCGGGCCGGTTTCGGGCGGATCGGCGGCGACGGCATCGGTGATTCCGGCGGTATCGGATGCGGTGCGCGCGGCCATCAAGACCTTGCTCGCGCGCGCCGCGAAAGCGGAAGGCTTGCCTTTCGCGGGCGCCAAGGCAGAGCAACTGGCGATGAGCGGCGGGCGCGTTCATCGCAAGAACGAGAAGCCCGAAAGCGGCGTGCCATTCGAGCGCATTCTGGAGGCGGCGAAGCTGCATTCGGCCTCGGGTAGCGGCAGCGCGAAAGGCGGCTTCGACGATCCGCTGAAAAAGAAGTGGTCGATCCACTCGTATGGCGCGCATTTCGCGGAAGTGACGTGGGAGCCCGCGACCGCGCGCTTGCGCGTGAGCCGCGTCGTGACCGTGATCGATGCGGGCAAGATCCTGAACCCGCGCGCCGGGCGTAATCAGATCGAAGGCGCGGTGGTGATGGGCGTCGGCATGGCGCTGTTCGAGCATACCGTCTACGACGAAAGAAGCGGTGCGCCGGTCAACAGCAGCCTCGCGGATTACGTCGTCGCGACTAACGCGGATACGCCGAAGATGGACGTCACTTTCCTCGACCATCCCGATACGATCTTCAACGAGCTGGGCGCACGGGGCATCGCGGAGATCGGGCTCGCGGGGATCGCGGCGGCGATCACGGGCGCGGTGTATCACGCGACGGGCGTGCGCGTGAGGAAGTTGCCGGTGATGATCGAAAACTTGTTGTAGGCGTCTTTTGCGGTACGCCCGGCTTCGCGCTCGTTCGACGATGCGCGAGCCGGGCTTGTTCAGTGGGATGGATTCGTATAATGCAGTCCGCGGCGTGAAAGACGTCGAATCGCGCATCCATCAGGCAAACACATGAAAGACCTCACTGACAAACCGCTGACAGAACGCGAACTGGATCGGCTGGAAGAACTGCTCTATTCCTTCGGCGAGAACGCCATGACCGTCGAGATGGTCGATGGCTTTTTCGCGGCGCTGATTTGCGGCCCCGAGCCGGTCCAGCCGCACGAATGGCTTCCCGTGGCGCTGGGAGGAACCGTCGCTCCCGCGCATGAAAAGGACGCCGGGAAGACGCTGCAACTGCTGATTCGCCACTGGAACACCATCGCGGACGATCTCGAATTCACGCTGCACGAAGACGCGGTGTATCTGCCCGTGCTGACCATCGACGAAGAGGACGGCACCGCGCATGCCAACGAATGGGCGGAAGGCTTCATGGCCGGCATGGACATGCGCCGCGAAAGCTGGGACGCGTTGTTCGAAGACGAGAAGGAAGCCGAATCGGCGCTTCCGGTACTGATGCTCTATCACGAGGACGACCCCGATCCCGAGCTTCGCACCGACCCGGAAGCACTCGAAGATCGCGAGACGATCATCCAGGAAATGATCGTGGGCGTGACGCGTATCTATCGCTATTTCGACCCGCTCCGGAAAGAGAATGCACTGCGCGACAAGCCCGCGCCGATGCAAAGGAAAACCGCGAAAGTCGGCAGAAACGAGCCGTGCCCGTGCGGCAGCGGACGCAAGTACAAGCAATGCTGCGGGGCGAATGACGCTGCGCTGAATTGACGACGGCGGATAAAAGATCCCGCGCCCCAGGCACACCGCTTGCATCTCCCCCGCGCTTCGATCCTCCCCCAAGACGCGCTACCATAGGCACCAGCCCATTCCCCAAACCCTGTGTAGCAGCAACTCAGCCGGAGTGCCCATGAACGACATGATCAAACAACACGGCCTGCAGGTCGACGCGAGCCTCGCGAAGTTCGTCGACGAAGAAGCCATCCCCGGCACCGGCGTCGACAGCGCCGCCTTCTGGAAAGGATTCGACGCCATCGTCCACGATCTCGCCCCGAAGAACCGCGCGCTGCTCGCCGAGCGCGACCGCCTCCAGACCGAGCTCGACAACTGGCATCGCAGCAACCCCGGCCCCGTGCGCGATTCCCGCGCCTATCGCAAATTCCTGGAGGACATCGGCTATATCGTGCAGGCGCCCGCGCATGTGCAGGCGAGCACGGCCAATGTCGATCGCGAAATCGCCGAGCAGGCAGGCCCGCAACTCGTCGTGCCGCTCTCCAACCTGCGCTATGCGCTCAACGCCGCCAATGCGCGCTGGGGCAGCCTCTACGACGCGCTGTACGGCACCGACGCGATCGACGAATCCGGCGGCGCCGAGCGCACCGCGCAGTTCAACCCGAAGCGCGGCGCGAAAGTCATCGCCTATGCGCGCGCCTTCCTCGACGACAACGCTCCGCTCGCGCACGGCTCGCATGCCGATGCGACGAAGTACAGCGTCGAACAGGGCAAGCTCGTCGTCACGCTGAAGGACGGCAAGAGCAGCCTCGCGAACCCCGAGCAATTCGCGGGCTTCCAGGGCGATGCGAAAGAGCCGTCCGCCATTCTCCTCAAGCACAACGACCTGCACTTCGAGATCCAGGTCGACGCGAACAGTCCCATCGGCAAGACGGATGCGGCGCACGTCAAGGACGTGCTGATGGAAGCGGCGGTGAGCACGATCATCGACTGTGAGGACTCGGTCGCGGCCGTCGACGCCGCCGACAAGACGCAGCTCTATCGCAACTGGCTCGGCCTGATGCAGGGTCATCTGTCGGAGCAGGTGACGAAGAACGGCAAGTCATTCACGCGCTCGATGAACCCCGACCGCGAATACACCGCGCCCGATGGCTCCACGCTCAAGCTGCACGGACGTTCGCTCTTGTTCGTGCGCAACGTCGGCCATCTGATGACGAATCCGGCCGTGCTCGACCGCGACGGCAACGAGATTCCGGAAGGCATTCTCGACGCGGTGATGACCGTGCTCGGCTCCATGCACGATCTGAAGATCAAGATGAACTCGCGCACGGGTTCCATCTATATCGTGAAGCCCAAGATGCACGGCCCCGCCGAAGTGGCGTTCGCCGACGAATTGTTTACGCGCGTCGAAGACCTGCTCGGCCTGCCGCGTCACACGATCAAGATGGGCATCATGGACGAGGAACGCCGCACGAGCGTCAACCTCAAGGCGTGCATCGCGGCGGCGGGCGCGCGCGTCGCGTTCATCAATACGGGCTTCCTGGACCGCACCGGCGACGAAATGCATTCGTCGATGGAAGCCGGCCCGATGATGCGCAAGGGCGACATGAAGTCGTCGAAGTGGATCAGCGCATATGAGAAGAGCAACGTGCTCGTCGGCCTGAACACGGGCTTGCGCGGCCGCGCGCAGATCGGCAAGGGCATGTGGGCAATGCCCGATCTCATGCACGCGATGCTGGAGCAGAAGATCGTGCATCCGAAAGCCGGCGCGAACACCGCGTGGGTGCCCTCGCCCACGGCGGCCACGCTGCACGCGCTGCACTATCACATGGTCGATGTGCAGCAGGTTCAGCAGGAACTCGAAAGCATCGACTACGACAGCCAGAAGAACGAGCTGCTCGATGGCCTGCTGACCATTCCCGTGGTCGATAAACCGTCGTGGTCGGAAGAGGACATCAGGAACGAGATCGAGAACAACGCGCAGGGCATTCTCGGTTACGTGGTGCGCTGGGTCGATCAGGGCGTCGGCTGCTCGAAGGTACCGGACATTCACGATGTCGGCCTGATGGAAGACCGCGCGACGCTGCGCATCTCCAGCCAGCACATCGCGAACTGGCTGCGTCACGGCATCGTCACGGAAGAGCAGGTTCGCCAGACGCTCGAACGCATGGCGGCGGTCGTCGACAAGCAGAACGAAGCCGATCCGTACTATCGTCCGATGGCGCCCGCGTTCGATAGCTCCTTCGCGTTCAAGGCCGCATGCGCGCTGGTGTTCGAAGGCCGCACGCAGCCGAGCGGTTATACGGAACCGTTGTTGCACAAGTTCCGTCTGGCCGTGAAGGAATCGGCGTAAATTTAAGGCATCAAAGAGAAAACGCGGCCATGTGCCGCGTTTTCTTTATATGAGGTTTATTGCTCGGACCAGAGCTTGCCCGCGGTCGCCCAGTTCTCGCGTTTCACATCGGTCAGGATGATATCCACCGAACCCGGCTCGCAGCCGAGCGTCTCGCACGTCGTGCGCGTGATCGCCTCGACGAACTTGCGCTTCTCTTCCGCCGTGCGGCCTTCGAACAGTTGAACGTTGAATGTCGGCATTCCGTTGATCTCCTTCAGAAAGAATTAATCGCGATAAGCCGGATCGATGCGATCGAGCTTGCGCATCAGCGCGGGCCATTCGAGCGCGCCTTCGATGGCATCGTCATCGTGCAGTTGCGCCGCAGTGCGCGTGACGACTTCCGGCGTCGGCACGATCATCTTGCCCGCGCCCGCGAGCGCGCGAAGCTGAATATCGCATGCCTTGACGAGCATATCCATCAGCACATAAGCCTCGGCGATGGTGCGCCCGAGCGTGAGCGGCCCGTGATTGCGCAGGAGCATGGCGCGATGCGCGCCGAGACTCGCCACCAGCCGCTCACCTTCGGCGGGCGAAAACGCGAGGCCTTCGTAATCGTGATACGCGAGATGGCCGTGAAAGCGCATCGCATGTTGCGACGCGGGCAGCAAGCCATGCGGCTGCGTCGACACCGCAATCGCCTCGCGCACATGCAGATGCATCACGCACACTGCATCTTCCCGCGCGGCATGCACGGCCCCGTGCAGCGCGAAGCCCGTGGCGTTGACCGGATGCGCGCTCTCGCCTATCACGTTGCCGTCGATATCGATCTTCACGAGATTCGACGCCGTGACTTCATCGAACGCGAGTCCGAACGGGTTGATGAGAAAACGCCCCGGCTCGCCAGGCACACTCGCCGAAATATGCGTGTAGACGACATCGTCCCAGCCGTTGAGCGCGACCAGCCGGTACGCGGCCGCGAGGTCCACGCGCGTGGCCTGTTCGGCGGCCGAGCGCGGCCCGCTTTCCGCGATCCTCCGCTCAGGCGTGTGGGTGAACGACATGCGAGCCTCCTTGTTTCGATGTTCCAAGCCAGCGCCGCCGCATCGCGATGATCGCCCACGACGCCAGCAAGAACGGCGCGGTCAGCGCGGCGATACCGGCGCAATCGATCAGGCGCTCGATCAGCACCGCCGCGACGATCGCGGCGAATGCGTAGCGCTTGCCGAGCGGTGCGGCCGCGAGCGCCGCGAGCGCCGCATTGAAGCCGCACGCACCCGACAGCACGACCGCGTCGCTCGCGCCGCCGAGCCCGTGCAGCGTCGCGCCGAGCGCACTGCCCACGAGCGCCCAGCCCGCCTGCGACGGCCGCGACGCGAATAGCCCTGCCGCGATCAATCCGCCCGCCAGCGCGCCGGTCGCGAAGGTGATCGGCGCGAGTCCGGCAAACGCGGCCTGCAGCATGGTGATGAAGCCCGCGGCGACAGGCGGAATCGCGCCGGTATCGCCGCGATCGGCGAACAGCGGCAGCCAGCACCAGGTCACGATGATGGCCGGGCTGGAGAAGATCGGCAAACCATGGCGCGACAGCACGCGCATGAGCTTGTGGGCGAGAAAGGTGGCGAACATCGCGGCGACGATCGCGACGGCGGCCGCCTGCGACGCATCGCCGATGAAGGTGAATGCGGCGAGCGCGGCGAGCGCGCCGTTGAAGCCGTACAGATCGTCGCGAAAGACAGGCGCGTCGTCATTTTCGATGATGACGCTGATGACATTGCCAGTGAGCGTGCCAATCAGCAGGCCGCATGCAAGGCGCGGGCTCGCGCACAGCACGGCGAGCAGCACCAGTACGCCGGTCGCGGCGTTGCGCTGGAGCACGATCTGCCCGATCGCGCGGGCGAAGCTGCGGAGCGGGTCGCCGCGAACGGCGTGGGAATGGAGAGCGGAGGACATGCTGGGCGGCGACGGCTGGGAAGCCGCCAGCATAAAGCACCCGGCGCGCGCCGTGCGACGGCGGACCGAATAACCTGTATGTGGCTTGAAGCGGTGGCCGCGAAGGAATTCGCGCGCCGTTGGGAAAATCTTAGTTGAACGCCATCGGAACCAGCGGCGACTGATCGCCGACTCCCGGATTCGCGAGCGACAGTTCCGAGCCGATCCTGACCATCTCGGTGACGTTTTCGCGGAAGTTGGGATGTTTTTCCCAGGTGATGTAGCTCGCGTCCAGCACGGCGGACAGCGTGAGCAGGGCAAAGGCGACTTTTTCGATGACTTCGTAGCGGCGGCGCATGATCTGTTCCCAAGACTTGGGCGACATTGTAACAGACTTAAGGGTTTTCCCCTAAGGGTTTGTTGCAACACCGCAAATCGCCCGCCGCCTGGGCGACAGCGCTCCGGCCCCGTTTCGGCCGAAGCGCGTTTTGCTTCGATTACATTGAGGCCTCGAGCATCGCCTCGTAGTCCGCGTTCGATGCGTCGCGCGGATTCGTCTTATGACTGTGATCCTTCAGCGCCCCCGCGATGATGCGCGGGAACATTTCACGCGTCACGCCCAGTTCCGCAAGCCCGCGCGGCAGGCCGAGCGCGGCGGTCATCTGGCGCACGGCGTCGCCGACTTCAGCGCCCGATGCGAGGCCCATCGCCTGCGCGATTCGATCGAGCTTGCCTTCATCAATCATCGTAGGCGCGCTGCCGTTGAACGCAATGACGGCCGGCAGGAAGATCGCGTTGAGCGTGCCGTGATGCAGCTTCGGATTGATGCCGCCGAGCGAATGGCTCAGGCTATGCACGCAGCCCAGCCCCTTCTGAAACGCGAGCGCGCCCTGCATCGATGCGCTCATCATGTTCCAGCGCGCGGCGCGGTCCGAACCGTCGCGTGTCGCCCGCTCGATGTGACGCCACGCGCGCCACAGGCCGTCGAGCGCGATGCCGTCGGCGGGCGGATTGAACGCTGGCGCCATGAAGGTTTCGAGGCAATGCGCGATGGCGTCCATGCCGGTCGCGGCCGTGAGCATGGGCGGCAGGCCGAGCGTCAGTTCGGGATCGCAGATCGCGACCTTCGGCACGACATGCGGCGAGATCACGCCCACCTTGCGGCCGTCGTCGAGAATCAGGATCGCGCCGCGGCCCACTTCGCTGCCGGTGCCTGCGGTCGTCGGAATGGCGATGACGGGCGCGGTCTTCGCCGTGATGCGCGCAAGCCCGCCCTCGATCACCGCAAAACTTTGCAGCGGGCCTTCGTGCGTCGCGCAAACCGCCACGCCCTTGGCGAGATCGATGGACGAGCCGCCGCCCACGGCGATCACGCCATCGCAATCATTGTCCTTGTACATGGCGACCGCGGCGCGCACGGCGGCTTCGTTCGGATTGGGCGGCGTGGCGTCGAATACCGCAACCGGCGAGGATGCGGCGAGCGCGTCCAGCACCTTGTCGACGAGGCCCGCCGCGCGAATGCCGGCGTCGGTCACGATCAGCGGACGGCGCATGCCGATGCGCTCGCACTCGCCAGCCAGCAGGCGCACCGCGCCGAAATCGAATTGAATCTGCGTGATGTAGTTGATGAGAGACATGGTGACTGAGGGAAGGTTATAGTCGATGCCGCTTTCCGAATGATGCTTTCGGTCGGCACGGTGCCTGCCAGTATACGAGTCGACGCCTGCGCGCGATACTGACGACTTTTAATAGCGCTATAGCTTTTCCTCAAGCCTGGCTCGATCGAATGACGCCCTCGCTCAACTCCATCGTCTCGCGTCTGCACGTCAAGCAGTTGCGCCTGCTCATCGCGCTCGAAGAACGCGGCTCGCTGCTCGGCGCGGCGAAGCAGCTCGCCCTCACCCAGCCCGGTGCGAGCAAGGCGTTGCACGAGATCGAAACCACCTTCGGCGCGCCGCTCTTCGTGCGCACCAATCGCGGCCTTGCGCCCAATGCCGTCGGGCATTGCGTGATCCGATACGCGCGGCTCATTCATACGGACCTTGCGCATTTGCGCGAAGAGATTGTCGGCATCATGCGCGGCTATGGCGGGCGCGTGTCGGTGGGCGTGATCATGGGCGCCGTGCCGCTGTTGACCGATGCGATCACCGCCGTGAGCGAGCGCCAGCCCGAGATGTCAGTGGAGATCGTCGAGGAAACGAGCGCGAGTCTGCTCGGGCTGATCGATGCGGGCCGGCTCGACCTCGCCATTTGCCGCACGAGCGTGAGTCAGACGCCTTATCTGTACGACAGCGTTCTCGTCAAGGAAGAAACGCTCGCGGTGATCGCGAATGTTGCGCATCCGTTGGCGAAACGCAAGCGCGTGATGCTGAAGGATGTCGCGCAGCATCGCTGGGTGGTTTATCGCGCGAACATGCCGATGCGCATTCTGCTCGAACGCGAGTTTCACGACGCCGGCCTGCGCTTTCCCGCGCACCTGCTGGAAACGACCTCCGCATTCGCGACGCTCAACCTGCTGCAGAAGAATCCGTCGCTGGTGGCGCTCGTATCGGTCGATGTCGCACGCTTTTGCACCGCACATGGCGTGGTGCGCACGTTGCCGGTCACGCTCGCTTCGCGCAGCGAGCCCTATGAAATGGTCACGCGCCGCGACGCACCGCTTGCACCGGGCGTGCGGTTGTTGATGCAGGCGATCGTCGAAGCGGGAAGCGCGGCGGCGTAGCATCCGTTGTCAGAAACGATGTCGAAGCATTCGTCGCCAAAGCGCAAAGCGAACACATGATCGACAAGCATCTGGTACGGCCAGAGAACACCGAAGGCACGATCTACGAGCGCCACTTCCCGCAAGCGGACATGATTTTCAGCCTCCGTACCGCCGACTCCGAAGCCGATTCCGAAGCCAGAAGCCCGCCTTCGAGCGCGGTAAAAAGACGCTCCACGAGATACTCGATCGGCGACTTCGCGTCCCGCTCTCGTATTCGATATGCCGTCCCGCGCGATCCGCCGCCGCGTTGCAAAAGGACATGATGAAGGCCAGCTTTATCTTCGTCATCCATTCCTGCTCTGGAAGCGGCGGCGCATGCGTCGGGCAGCGCCGCCGTCGATCATCACCAGTTGTATCGCGCGGTCGCGATCACCGTCCGCGGATTGCCGTAGAAGCAGGCCGACTCGGACTGGCAACCGCTCACGAACGTGCGGTTGAAGATGTTCTGTGCGTTCACCGCGAAACGCCAATGCGGCATGTCGTAATGGATCGCCGCGTCGTACACCGTGTAGCTCGGGATATACAGCGAGTTATCCGCCGCACCCGCGAGCCCGCTCTGGTAGCGAATGCCCGCGCCGAAGCCGAGGCCGTCGAGCGGACCCGAATGCCACGTCCAGTCGGCCCAGAGAGACGCCATCTGACGCGGCAGCGGAATCGATACCGGCCACTTGTCGAGCGTCACGTCGTTCGCGCTGATGTTCTTCACGTCCTGATAGACGTACGCAGCGATCACCGAAAGATTGCGCGTCACATTGCCCACCGCGCTCAGCTCGATGCCGCGCGAGCGGACCTCGCCCGTCTGCACGGAGAACGTGCCGGTCGGGTCGGTCGGGTCCGGCGTGAGCACGTTCTTCTGGTTGATCTGATAGATCGCCGCGCCGAGCATCAGGTTCTTGCCCGGCGGCTGCCAGCGCAGACCTGCTTCGATCTGACGGCCCTTGGTGGGCGATGGCAGGCCGCCGTCCGCCATCTTCACGCCGATGATCGGATTGAACGAAGTCGAATAGCTGATGTACGGCGACAAACCGTAATCGCCCAGATACGTGAGACCTACACGGCCCGAGAACGCGCTGTCGTCCTGCTTCACTTGCGTGCCGCCGACGATATCGTCCTGCCTCGTATTGCTCCAGTCCTCGCGGCCGCCCACGGTCAGCACCCAGCGGTTCCACTTCACCTGATCCTGTGCATAAAGACCGAACGAATCCAGCGTCGTGCGCGTATTGGTCTGGCCGAACGAATCCGGGCCGAAGAAGATCGCGGTGGAAACCGGCGTGTAGACCGGGTTGTACATGTTCAGGCTCGGACCGAGCGCGAGCCATTCACTGTCGGTCGAATTCTGGCGGTTGTACTCGAAGCCGAGCAGCACGGTATGTTCGAGCGGCCCTGTGCCGAAGCGCGCCTGCGCCTGATTGTCGATATCGAAGCGGCTGTAGTTCGGCTGGAACAGACCCGCGTAGCGCGAGAGCGTCTGTTCGGTCGGATCGCTCGCATCGAGCCCGCCGCCCCACACCGCGCCGTTATCCAGCGACAGATGCATCCAGCGCGTGTTTTGCCGGAATGTCCAGATGTCGTTGAACTTGTGCTCGAACTGATAGCCGACCGACCATTCCTTCTTGCGGTAATACGAGTAAGTCGGATCGCCCGTATAGAGATTCGGTGAAATCCTGCCGTTCGGATTCGGCAACACCGTGCCTTGCGCGGGCAGAAAGTTGTTCGATGCATCACCCCAATCCTGCAGATAACTTGCCGCGATCGTCAACGACGTATTCGCGCTCGGCTGCCAGCGCACCGACGGCGAAATCGCGAAACGCTGCTCCGCGTGCGGGCCCGTCAGCGAGTTGCCATCGCGACCCACCGCGAGCACGCGATACGACCACTTGCCGTCCTGATCGATCTTGTCGCCGATATCGAACATGACCTGCTTGCGCGCATAGTCGCCGATCTGCACGCCCGCCTCGCGATAACGTCCGCCATCGGCGAGCTTGCTCTGCACGTCGACGATCGCGCCGGGATCGCCCTGTCCGTACAGCACCGAGGTCGGCCCC
The DNA here is from genome assembly GCF_001544875.2 of Caballeronia hypogeia. Lineage (GTDB taxonomy): Bacteria > Pseudomonadota > Gammaproteobacteria > Burkholderiales > Burkholderiaceae > Caballeronia > Caballeronia hypogeia. The sequence continues at coordinate 74,033 of NZ_FCOA02000002.1, read as the reverse complement.
CGCAGCACCGTGATGCTGTCGATCATGTACGGATCGACGCGCCAGCTCGACAGATTGAGCGTATTGGGCACTTGCAGGCCATCGACGAACACGGTCGGCGTGAAGCCGCGCAGCGCCGAGTACCAGTCGGAGCGCACATCGGCGCCATACGACGAGAAGCCCGGGATATAGCGCAACGCTTCGTTGATGCTGGTAGCGCCGGTATCCTCGATCTGCGCCGACGTGACGACGTTGATCGTCTGCGGAATCTCGTCGATGGGCGTGTCGGTCTTCGTGCCGGTGCGGCTCTTGCGCGCAACGAGTCCGACCGTGTCGTCGTTATCCGCCGATGCGTTCACGCGCACGGCGGGTAAGGTGCTTGTTTGCGGCGCGTCCTGCGCTTGTCCCTGCTGTTCCTGTGCTTGTGCATGATCGGCCGCAGCCACGCAGAACGCCACGCTCGCCGCTATCGCAAACGCGTTCTTGCGCGTCCCTCTTCCCCACTTCATTCTTCTTTTCTCCAATCGCAATGCGGCTTCGAGTGCGCCGCTACTTTGTCAAAGAGCGACGGTCACACGCCCGCCGCTCACCCCGGTTTTCTTCGTGTCCGCCGCTTGTTTCGCGACGTTGTCCTGTCCTGCATCGACGAGCCATGCTGCGATCTCGTCCGAGCACACCGCGAGCAACGCGACGAACAGCTCACACGAACGCTCGACGCACACGCCCACGCGCGCTTCGGCGCGCACACCGGCCGCTCGCAGACGCGCCCGCGAGCCAGGGCGCGCGGAAATCGAGTTCGCCGCCCGACAGACGCGCGTGGCGATCCGCATGGAAGGCAAGGTCGGCAGCTTCGGGATGAAGACGCGCGAGCGCCTGAATGCGTTGATGCAGCGCGGTCGGGAAACTCGTCATCGGCATGAAATCCTTCGGTTCTGGCCGGACCAAAAAAAGGCGGCATGAACGGGGTGCCGCTCGAAAAGCGGCCTCACTCGGAATGACGTTTCGCGCGAGAAATTTTTTACCGTTTTTTGCGCACCATCGATGCGCTAAAGATTCGGCGTGCTCAAACGTCTCTCCATGAGAAGGCGCAAGAGGCGCCGCTCCCATTCATTCACCGACATGCACGGCCAATGACCCGATGACCTTCGTTTCCTCTTCCGAGCAGAAGCCCGCGGCGCGGCTCATCATCGCGCTGCTCACGCGCTCGCGCCGCGCGTTCGGCGTCGCGCTCGTCGCCTGCGTGCTGAATGGCGTCGCGAGCGTGATGCTCGTCGCGACGCTCAATCGCGCGCTATCGGCGCCCGCTTCGTCCGACGGCACGCTCGCGTGGCGTTTCGCGCTGTGCGCCGTCGTCGCGCTTTGCACGCGCGTCGTTTCAGGCGTCCTGTTCGCGCGGCTTTCGCAAGACACGATGGCGCAGTTGCGCGAGCACGTCGCGCGGCGGGTGGCGGCGGCGGAGTTGCGCGATGTCGAGCGCATTGGCGCGGCGCCCGTGCAATCGGTTCTCACCGACGACGCGACCAACGTGTCGATGCTCTTCTTCGCGTTGCCCAACATCGTCATGCATGGGTCCATCGTGTTCGGGTGCCTGGGTTATCTGGCCTGGCTTTCGTGGCCCGTGTGCCTGCTCGCGCTCACGGCGATCGTCACGGGATCGCTCGGCTATCACCTGGGCGACCGGCGCGCGATCGCATCGCTCCAAGCGGCGGGCCAGTCGCAGGACAAGTTGTTCGGCTATCTCGGCGCGCTCTTCGCGGGCGCAAAGGAGTTGAAGCTGCATCGGGCGCGCTTGCGGCAATTCGTCGATGGACAACTGGGCGCGGCAATCGGCGAAGTCCGCGATCATCGTCGCCGCGCGTTCAGCGCGTATGCGGTGGGCGTGGGCTGGATCATCTTTCTGTTCTATGGCTTTCTGGGCGCGGCGGCGTTCTGGCCATCGCTAGGCGTGCGCGCGAATGCGGGCGCGACGGCGGGCTATGTCGTCGTCTTTCTTTTCATGCTCGTGCCGCTGGATGGATTGCTGAACAACATCCCGACCTTGAACGCGGCGCGCGTGTCGCTGACGCGTATCGAGAAGGTGATGGCGGAGTTCGGCAGTGTTTCGGTCGCAACGGCGGAGCAGACTTCATCGACACATGACGCGCGTTTCCGCACGCTCACGATGCGCGGCGTCACGCATGCGTACTTTCATGAACGCGATGAACGGATGTTTCGCATCGGTCCTGTCGATCTGACTCTGTCGCCGGGTGAGCTTGTGTTCATCGTCGGCGGCAATGGCAGCGGCAAGACCACGCTCGCGAAGGTGCTGACGGGGCTGTATGAGCCGGAGTCGGGCGTGATCGAGATCGATGGCATGCCCGTGACCGAGGGCGAACGCGCGGCCTATCGCGAGCGTTTCACGGCGGTGTTCAACGACTTCCATCTGTTCGATGGGCTGCTCGGCATCGTCGATCCGAGCGACGCATCGCGCGCGGCGGCGGATGCGCGGGCCAATGCGCTCGTCGCGAAGCTCGCGCTCGATCACAAGGTGCAGGTAATCGACGGCGCATTTTCGACGCGCTCGCTTTCCACCGGGCAGCGCAAGCGGCTCGCGCTGGTGGTCGCTTATCTCGAAGACCGTCCGCTCTATCTTTTCGATGAATGGGCAGCGGATCAGGACCCGGCGTTCAAGGCGGTGTTTTATGAGCAGTTGTTGCCGGAGCTGCGCTCGCGTGGAAAGACCGTGATCGTCGTGACGCACGATGACCGTTATTTCCCGATCGCGGACAGGGTGCTCAAGCTGGAGAATGGCGTGGTGGCGAGTGAGACGCGCGGGGGTGGCGTGAGAACGGCGGCGGTGGATGTGGTGGGAAGCGGCGCGCGAGGGCGAATGGAATTCGTAAGGAAGGAATCTGAGAGGTAACTGATGCCGCTTGCTTCACGCGGCACTTTCAACACCGTCTGGTGTTCCGCGTTCTTTCGGAATCCCTAATCGACAAGCATCGAGATAATTTTGCTTTCATTCGAATGCGACTCCGGCAAACAATTCCACTTGTACACAAGCGTTCCCGTGACTATTCTGACCCAAGAACGCCTCTGGCTGGATGAGTTGACCGGGGAAAATGAATGTCGAATTCATCAGACAGTGGGACGCCTCGTCTTGTTCAGGAACCGGCGGCCGAGGGCAACGACGAAACCAAAGAGAATGCGGCGGATGGCGATCACCCTGCTAACAAGCGTCGCTCCAGATTGGAGCTCTTTGCCGCCGCCCTTATATTCCTCGTTTGCACCGCCGCAGCCGCTCTTTATGTCGCGCCGTGGCCCTGTGAATACAAACCAGACGGAAAAGAAACGCGGCTCGAGAGCTGGTTTCAGGCGGGCTTCGTCGTAGTTCTGACGATACTCGCGTTTCAGGCCAATTCGCTTGAGGACATCGAGAAACGCTTCGCAAAAGAGAATCCAGGAACATCATTGGCTTCCTCGTTATCGAAAGCCTTGAATGTGCGTCTCGTGCGATGGGCGTTCTTCGCCATTCCGACGTTCGTGTTTCTGACCGCAATGATTGCCCGCGATCATCGTGACGCTGCCGTCTTCCTGATGGCAATCGTCGCCATTTTCGTCGCCGCCGAACACTTCGTGTCACTGTCCAACGCCGTTCACGCCATCGAGAGCGTGAACACCATCGCAGAAAATCTCGGCCGCACGGCAGCGGTTCTGAGTACCGAGGTGACGAGCATTCGAAATGCGCTCGGCAAGGAGTATTCGCAGTCGATCCTTTATTCTCACTATGCCAAGGACTGGGAACCGCCCTACGGCGGTATCTATGCCGTCTATCACCTGCTGGATATCGACAAGAAATGGCATGAGTCGATGGCATCCGCACGCGGCTGGGACAAGTACTTCACGCCGGATGGTCATCCGGAGGGTTTGTACGCAGCCCTGATTCGAGGCCGTCGCCCAGAGATATTGATCATTACCGACATGCGTCACCGCGCATCCCAACTCACCAGTCGCAACGCCTTGCTCACGAACGACGAAATCGCGAAAGACTTCTTGCGCCTGATGGGGCTGATCTGGTACGTGATGGTGGTGAGAACGGCAGCAACCAATTTGCGGAAGACACTGGATACCAACTATGCCATCAGGGTCGTGAAGGCCTCAACCTGGATGCACGTGGTCGACAAAAAGGTGTTCCAGGTATTCGGCACGGAACCCGATAGCATTTATCTGCGCGAATTGACAATGGAGATAAAGCGCGTGCCGGAAGACACAACGCCAGATCTGGTCGCGTGGGCAACAAAGGAGATCAAGCGAGAGGCAAATCGGGGCGTGCGCGCAACCGACTATATCTGCTCGAGTTTGTGTCACGCATTGCTGATGAAGGGAATCTATCATTCCGAATATCCACTCGATCCGGGCACGATCAATAAACTCCTTTCCCAGCTTGGTCTCGATGCATACGCAGCAACGACGAAAGAGAAAAGGGAGAAATACGAGCCGTCTTTCTGCGAGCTGGTTCGTCGCTTCCTGCACATGCTCAGGGAGTCCGCCACTGGCAAGAGCATTGAATTCGAACAATTTGAGCCAACGGTCGACATTCTTATTCGGGAGCTGCAATGAATCAGGTCGTTGCGCCGTCGGACGCCGAACTTGCACTGGAATTTCTCACCAGCCTCAAAGAGCTTACCGGGATCGTGAGCCAGAAATCGATCATTTCCGATCAAGATGCCGCTGTCGAGCCGCGCGATTTCTCGCAACGAGTCGTCAAGGGGCTGAAAGAGCTCAGGGCGCTCGAGAACGACGGCGCCGACGAAAGCGATGAGAGTCAGTTGAACGCCGAGCCCAAGAGCATGTACGAAATCTTCGTGCAGTCGGCTGAACGTTTGCTCAGCAAGGACCACAAGGCATTCGTGTCGGCTTGCTTGGGGTGCGATATCTCTGAGACGCAGGGTGTCGATCGGGGCCGAATCGAATTGCTCACGACCTGCTGGCTAGCCCTTAATTTTCTTGGCATACCCTACTTCAAGCCATGGGAGATCGTTCTCTGCTGGGCGGAAGACGAGAGTGGCGGATTGCCCAATGGTGTATGCGTCGCCAAGGCGATCGGCGATATCGTGCGAAGCGCCCGCAAGAACATCGCCACGAAGCGATTGGTCAAAGACACGCCGGCGCTCATCGTCCTGTCGGGACTCCCATTGCTCTTGTTCAAACTGCTTGTTCGACACGATGGCGAACCCGACAACCTGAATCGACCAGACGATGCCGACATGCTTGGCCGGTGCTATGAGTTGTTGCAGCTTCATCTCTACCTTAAATCGGGCGGCTCGATTCTCTATTGCATTCGAGGCGACGTCGTCGCCGAGGGATTTCGCGTGGTGAGCGCCAGCCGCAAGGCGCCTTTGACTCGGGCCGAAGCGCACGATATCTGGAGAGAGTCGCTGAAGTGGCTGCGCAGTCACCTGGCTGAAGACGCGGCGCAACATCAGAATCAGGAGGTCTACATTGTCGATGAGCCGGCGGTGCCGGCCTGTTTCATCAACGACGAAATCGGGATGTACACCTTCGAGCGACTCGGCGCATCCGCCGAGCGGGCGAAGAAGAACATTCGTGACAAGGATATGCCTCTGCCAGCCAGTTACATGAAGGATATACGCCGTGTCCTGTATATCGAGAAACTGGTCGCGGAAAGCAAAACAATGAAGAGCAGGAATCTGCTCACGGCTGATTTGACAATTCTCGATCCGGTTTTCGACACGATTTTCGCAAAGTACGAAAAGCTCATTTAGGCTTCCCGGACAGAAGACCCGCCCTCATCGCGGCAACGCCAGCAGCTTCTCCGTAATCACGTCCCCCAGCCGCAACGCCGACATCGGACCGCCGAATCCCCAGATGTTCGGCTCGACGAGCGTCACGCGCTTGTCCTTCTTCGCGGGCACGAAGCGCCACACGGGCGAGTTCAGTTGCGTGTCGATTGGCACATCCGCGCTCGACGTGGTCACGAACAACACCGCCGTATCCGGCCGCTTCAGGAAGTCCGCCGACGTCACATACACCGTTCCTTCGCGCGTCGGCTTTTCGGGCCACAGCCGCACGCCGAGCGCGCGGGCCACGCCGGCCGCAGTGCTGTTGCCGGTATAAGCCCAGTATCGATCGGGCAAGCCGAGATCCTGTAGCAGCGCGAAGCGCGTGCCCGCGAGACCCGCCGCCTTCAGACGCGCCGCATCGCGCGCGAGACCCGCATCGAGCTTCGCATCGATTTCGCGCGCCTGCGCCTCGCGCCCCGTCATGCAGGCGATCGTGTGAAAGATGCCACGCGTCCAGTCGAGCTGCGTACGCGCGCCGTCGCCTTTGCCGTTTTGCACATCCGGGCTGAACTGGAACAGCACGGTCGGCGCGATGCGATCGAGCGCCGCGAAAATCGGCGCATGCCGATAACCCACGCCGATGATCAGATCCGGCTTCGTCGATGCGATCGCTTCCAGACTCGGCTCCTGGCGGGTGCCGACCGTCGGCACGCCTTTGAAGCGCGCGCTGTCGTAGCCGATCCAGCCGTCGTAATACTCCGGATCGACCACGCCGACAGGCGTCAGGTCGAGCGCCGCCACATCTTCCGCGAACATGAATTCCAGCACGACGATGCGCTGCGGCCGCACGGGCATCGACTTGCTGAACTGCGAGACCGTCGGGTTGCCGGCGAGCGGCGTGCAGGTTTCGGCGTGGTCGTCGGCGAGCGCCACGCGGCCCGCCATCGCGATACACAGGCAAACCGCAAGCGAGCGCGCACGCTTCAGCGGATGGCGTCCTGCAACGCGAGCTGTTCGTCGCGCATCGTCAAAAGCAGCGGGCAGGTTGCGCACAGTTGCGTCTCTCCTGGAATCTCGTAACGCACGCAACACACGCGGCGCGCGCGAAACGGATCGGGCAGGAGCGCCGAACGCGGCTTCGCGTCGCGCAGCGGCGTACGCAGCGGGTTGTCGTCGGTGGAACGAAAGAGCCAGTTCGCGTCGATCTCGCCATGACTCGAACGCGACGGGCAATTCGCCAGCAAATAGTCGAGCAGATTGCCCGCGTTGCTCCACAACACGCGCGGCGCAATCTTCGTCATGCTCCCGATCATGCCGATCACATCGTCCAGATGTGCAACGAGACTCGCATAACGGCGCGCGGGATCGGCATCGGGCTCCTGCAATGCATCGGCGTGGAAATGCAGCGCGGCGGGCATGCCTTGCTTGAGAACGAGCCGGGTGCGTTCCGGCGCCATGTCGAGCGGACATCCGAGCAATCGCGCCGCCGCGACGCCCGCTGGCGCCGCAAGCCCGAAGTAGTACTTGCTCCACTGCGACAGCAACGCCCGCGCGTGAAGCGCGGCGTCGCCGCCATAGCGCGCGGTCATCGCGTCGAGCAAAGCCGGGCGATGTTCGGACAGCGACGTCAGCGGAATCAGCGCGGCGTCGTCGCAAGGCGCGCCGAGCCATACATTGCGCAGATACGGCGCAAGCTCAGGCGACGCGAAGTCCGCAAAACTGCGTGCCGGCGAACTCATCGCGCGCGGCCTCGCCGCCTGTCGCGGCGCGTTTCCATCACGAGCAGCGTGAGCATGTAAGGCGCGCCGATCAGCGCGGTCAGCACGCCGGCTGGAATCTCGCGCGGCGCGAGCAAGGTGCGCGCGGCGAGATCCGCCGCCGCCAGCACCAGCGCGCCCAGCAACGCCGCGAGCCACAGCCGCGTGCCGTGCGAACGCGCGCCGAGCATGCTCGCGAGATGCGGCGCCATCAGGCCGATGAACCCGACCGGCCCGACAGCCGCCACCGCCGCGCACGCGGCGAGCGTCGCGACGCTCAGCACGAGCGGACGCAACGATGCGATCGGCAGGCCGAGCGCCGACGCCTGATCGTCGCCGAGCGCGAGCAGATCGAGCGGACGCGCGAGCAGCGCCAGCGCGGGCAGCGCGAGCACGCACCACGGCAGGATCGTCGCCGCGTCGCCCCAGCTTCGCCCATACGTGCCGCCGACCAGCCACACGACGAAGCGCGCCGGTTGCACGCTCTGCTGCGTGATGAGCCATTGCGCGAGCGTCGTCCACAGCGTGCCGATAACGATGCCCGTAAGCGCCATCGCGAGCGGCGCGTACTGATGCCGTCGATTGAACAGCAGCGTGATGGCGAGCGTCGCGCCTCCGCCCAGCAGCGCGGCTGCCGCGAGAAACAGATGGCCGGCGAGCGGCCAGATCATCAGCGCGACGAGCGTCGCGAGTCCCGCGCCCTGCGTCACGCCGAGCACTTCGGGACCGGCGAGCGGATTGCGCACGATGCTCTGCATCAGCACGCCGCTCGCCGCGAGCAACGCGCCCGCGAGCAGCGCGCACAGAAGACGCGGCACGCGCAGTTCGAGCAGCATGCGGGCGATGTCGTCGCGCTGTGTGAGCGCATCGATCCAGCGCGCGGGGCCAAGCATCGTCGGACCGATGGAAGCGCCGATCACGAGCACCGCGCATCCGATGAACACCAGCAACGCGGCAAGCGCCGGCCACGGCAGCGACGACACCATCCGCACCACGCGCATGCCGCGTTGCGCCGCCGCGCGCGCACGCTCGCCATGCGTCGCGCCGGACCACGCGGCGCCGTTGCGGATCATCGCGAGCATTAGCGGCGTGCCGACGAACGCGATCGCCACGCCCGTCGACAAGGTCGAATCGAGATCGAGCGCGAGCACGGCGCTGTCGGTGGCGAGCACGAGCGCGCCACCCGCCAGCGCCGACAGCGGCACCAGCGCGCCCAGCTTCGACGACTTCGCGCCGCGCACCTGGCGCAGGAGATTCGGCGCGATCAGCCCGACATACGACAGCGGCCCCGCGATCGCCACCGCGACGCTCGCGAAGCCGACCGCGACGGTCATCGCGAAGAGGCGCGTCGCATCGACATTCACGCCGGCGGCGGCGGCGGCATCGTCGCCGAGGGCGAGCGGATCGAGCGGGCGCATCACGAACGGCAAGGCGGCGAGCGGCAGCACGAGCCACGCGAGCGCCGACATCAATCCCGCCGCGCCCGGCTGATACAGACTCCCGCTCGCCCACAACGACGCGCCCACGACCGTCTGCTCGAAGAACGCCAGCAGCAGCGTGCTGATCGCGGAAAACAGCAGCATGCACACGCTGCCCGCGAGCACGAGCCGCAAGGGCGTCGCGCGCCAGCCGCCCGCCGCCGCCGCGACGCAGCCCGCCGCCGCGAGCCCGCAGACGAACAGCAGCGGCACCGAAGCCGCGCCGACGATACGCGGCGCGATCATCGCGGCGAGCAGGCCGAGTTGCGCGCCGCCGGTGATGCCGAGCAGATCGGGCGCGGCCAGCGGATTGCGCGTCAGAGCCTGAAACAGCGCGCCGGCCACCGCGAGGCAGCCGCCCGCGACGAGCGCCGCCGCCACGCGCGGCGCGTCGAGATCGAAGAGAAAGACCCGCGCGAGTTGCGCGGCGTCGCTGCCGGAAGGCGCGTCGAGCCAGGCGCGCATCTCGGGGCCGAGGCGCGCCGCGGCGAGCGCGAGAATCAGCGCGACCAACGCGGCCGCCGTTACGCCGACGCGATTCGGCGCCGCCGTGCGATGCTTCGCCGGCTTGGCGGGAGCAAGCGCCGTCATGCGGCTCGCGTCGATTCGGCGACGCCTTCGTAAGCCGGCACGCACATCGGCGCGCCCGTTTGCGGATGCGACACGCGCAGCATGCGCAAGCCGAAGGTTTCCTGCAGATGACGCGGATCGATCATCGCCTCGGGCGTGCCCTGCGCGACGATGCGACCCGCGCGCATCAGCACGATTTCATCGGAAAACGCGGCTGCCTGATTGAGGTCGTGCAGCACCCAGACGATCGTGAGGCCGCGCTCGCGATTGAGCCGCCGCAACTCGCGCAGAATGTCGAGCTGATGATGGATGTCGAGATACGTGGTCGGCTCGTCGAGCAGCACGATGGGCGCTTGTTGCGCAAGCGCCATCGCGATCCACGCGCGCTGACGTTCGCCGCCCGAGAGCGCGGCGACATCGCGCGCGGCGTCGTCGACTAGACCGCTCGCGTCCAGCGCCGCATCGATGGCCGCGTGGTCCGCGCGCGTCAGACCGCGCATCCAGCCGCCATGCGCGTAGCGCCCGTAAGCGACGAGCTCGCGCACCGTCAGGCCGGCCGGAATCTGGTTGAACTGCGCGAGCATGGTCAGCGTGCGGGCGAGCGCGCGTCGGCGCAGCGAGCCGATCGGCTTGCCGTCCACCTCCACGTCGCCCGCGCTCGCCGGCTGCAATCCGGCGAGCGTGCGCAACAGCGTGCTCTTGCCGCAGCCGTTGGGCCCGCACAGCGCAGTGACGCGGCCCGCGGCAATATCGATATCGAGGTTCCGCAACACCACGTCGTCGCGATAAGCGACGCTCAGGGAACGCGCGCGAAGCGCCGTGCTCAACGTCATCGAGTCATTGTTCCTCGCGGTAGCTCCGCGCCATCGCGACGACCACCTTGCGCGGTCCTTCGCTCGTTGTGCAGCGGAATCCAGCGATGCGGCGGATATTCCGTCGACGTGTACACCCCGCCTTCGACCTGGCTGCGCGGCGTCGATGCGAATTCGTAGCCGATCAGCGGATCGCCGTACGACGCCGCGAAGCGCTGGAACGCCTCGATCGATTCCACGCGAAAGCCGGTGAAGCGCACGCCGCCCGCGCGTTCCAGGTGCCCGGCTGCGATGGCGTGCAGGAGCGGCCCGGCTTGCGCGAGCGTCATGTCGGCGCCCACGCGCGGCGAGACGACCACCGGCAAACCCGGCTCGATGCGCAGATCGGCGAGTCGCGGCGCGCGTGCGATCATCGAGAGTTCTGTCATGCGAAAGTTCGTGACTCGTGCGGATCAGTTCAGACGCGCCTTGGCCTGCGCATTCAGCGCGTCCATATGACGGCGCAGGCTCGCGGGACGCATGTCCGTCCACGTGTCCTCGATATACGCGAGGCATTCCGCCTTCGGGCCGCGCACGCCGGCTTCGCGCCAGCCGGCGGGCACGTCGCGGAACGTCGGCCAGATGGAGTACTGCTCTTCGTCGTTGATGACGACCGTGTAGACGAGCTCGTCCGCTGCGTGGCTCTGTTGCGTCATGTCGATACCTCTCGTTCGGAATGTCCTTGGTCGGTGGCGCTTGCAGCGCGTTCATCGATAGAGACGTTCGGGGCGCCCGTTTTTTTACCGCCGCCGCGCCCGCCCGCCGACGAACGCCGGACACGCGGCGTTGCGCTCGCGCGCGTCGAGGCAGGCGGCGCAATGCTGTTCGGCATCGCGAACCATGAAATGAACCAGGGTCTGCGAGACGTTCAGCGCGCGCGCCGTGCTTTGCAGCGTTTCCTCGCGCACCCGCACCATTTCGAACGCGGTGCGGCTGCGCTCGAGCAACTGCGCGAGCGCGTCGCACACGCGGCGCAACGTGTCGCGCGCCTGCACGCACGCTTCGGGCGTGGATTCCTGCGACGGCACGTCGAGACCGTCTTCCTCGTCCGCGCGATAGGTGTTTTCGAGGTTTTGCCGCCGGCACGCATCGATCGACGCGTTGCGCACCATGCGCGCGAGGTAACCCATCGGCTGGCGCACGCCGTCGTGCTGCGGCAGGTCGATGAGATTGACGAAGACGTCATGCACCACGTCCTCCGCGCGGCTCGCGCAACCCACGACGCCGCGCGCCATGTTCACGAGCATCTGCCGGTTGGCGATGGCGAGTTCGAGCAGGTCCGGCGCGGCGCTCGTCCGTTGCGGCTCCGGCGCCGGCGCAGTGACGACAGGCGCGACGGGCTGATGCTGATGCCAGTGCGTATCGAACGGCAGCGCATCGAGAGGCAAATTCGACGAAGGCGGCGGCGAAGTCGACGTGCGTTTCGACGATGCCGGCTGGGCGTGCATGTAAGCCATAAATCGTGCTCCACTTCCGTAAGACTTGGGAAGCTAACGTAAACGCGAATCATTCTCAACTTATCCTTGTATGTTAGCTGGTTGTAAGATTTGATCCGATTCCCATGCGGTCCACGCCCATTGCGGCAGCCCGGCAAGCGGACGAATTGTCAATAACGTCTGCGCGGCGAATATTTTTTGTCCGGTGGACACGTGGCACCGAGCCGAATTTGAGACAGCCGCTAAAGTTTCGATGCGAACGACCGTTATCCGAATTGAGGTCCGGCTTTCCCGCGAGGGTTCAGCCATCGCCGGACCGCGCCGGAAGCCAACATGGACCATCAAACTGAGGTATTCACCCTGCCGCGCGGACGCGCGGCGACGTGGTTGCTGCACGCGGGAGCCGACATTCCCCGCGCGATTCGTGTCGCCCTCGTCGGCAGCCTGTTCGGCACCTTGCCGATCTTCGCGGGTGGCGTGCTCAACACGGTCGCGGTCGCGTGGGTGCTGGATCGCCGTCATCCAAGCGTGCCGTTCGACATCTGGCTCGCGCTCGAAGTGGCCGTGTGTCTCGTGCGGCTCGTCGTGCTGATCGTCGCGCGCAAGCGGGCGCGCGAGGGCAAGTCCACGCTCACCGACACCTACGTGCTGCTCGCGCCGCTATGGGGCGCGACGGTCGGTTATGGCGCGCTCGTCTGCGTGCTTTCGGGCGACTGGGTGGCCGCCACGCTCTCGTTTCTGTCGGCGGCGGCGATGGTTGGCGGCATCTGTTTTCGTAATTTCGGCGCGCCGCGTCTGGTCGCGGTGATGATCTTCCTGTCGCTCGGGCCGTGTTGCCTGGGGGCGGTGCTGTCGGGCGAGCCGACGCTCTGGCTCACGCTGCTGCAGATTCCCTTTTATCTCTTCGCGATGAGCGCCGCCGCGTGGCGTCTGAACGGCATGCTCGTCTCGACGATGAAAGCCGAGCAGGAAAACGACCGCCGCGCTCGCCACGACGAGCTGACCGGCCTGCTCAATCGCGCGGGGCTGTTTCAGGCGGTGCGTTCGCGCGCGCCCGAGGCCGCGCATGACACCGCGCACGCGGCGCTGCTCTATCTCGATCTCGACGGTTTCAAGGCCGTCAACGACGCGCACGGTCACGAAGTCGGCGACACGCTGCTCGCGCTGGCGGCGCGCCGCCTGCGGCATCTGTCGGGCGATGGCTCGCTGGCCGCACGGCTGGGCGGCGACGAGTTCGTGATCGTCACGCCGCCGCACGCCGATCCGCACGTGCTGGCCGATCTCCTCGTGCGCGAGCTGTCGAAGCCGTTCCATGTGGATGGCGTGGCGCCGCTCGATATCGGCGTGTCGATCGGCATTGCGCGCTTCGACCATCATCACGACGAACTCGACGGCGTGCTCCGCGACGCCGACAACGCGCTCTACGAAGCGAAACGCGCTGGCAAGAGCCGCTGGGTCGCGGCGGGCGGACGCGAGCCGGAGCGCGCGTCTCAGGACATCGCGCAGGTCGCGTAAGTCTTTAGCCGTTCAGCGCGGCGCTCAGGCTCTCGGCTTCCTTCGCGAAGCGCTGACGTTCCTCGCCGCGCAGACGGTCGTCGCCGGGCAGCGAGACGGTGAGCGGGTCCATCGCCACATCGTCGACGTGCACTTCGTAGTGCAGATGCGGTCCCGTCGCCCAGCCGGTCTCGCCGACATAGCCGATCACCTGGCCGCGCTGCACCGTCGCGCCGTTGCGCAAGCCTTTCGCGAAGCGCGACAGATGCGCGTACACGGTCGAATACGGCGGCGGATTCTCCAGCATGACCACCTTGCCGTAACCCGTTTGCCGGCCGACGAATGTCACCTTGCCTTGCGCCGTTGCATGCACCGGCGTGCCGATGGGCGCGGCGAGATCGACGCCATCGTGGCTTTGCCAGCGATGCGTCACCGGATCGAGCCGCCGCAACGAGAAGTCGGACGATACGCGCGTGAAGTCGACAGGATAACGGGAGAACGCGGGTTTGGTGCTGTTGCCGTTCTTCGAGTAATAGCGCGCTTCGCCTTCCGGATCGCGGTACAGGAACACGTCATGCGAAGACGATCCGGTCGTGAGCCGCACCGCGAGCGGCGCGTCGATCGGTGCATCGCTTCCGGGCGCGCGGTCGTAGATCACGCTCAGCGTATCGCCCTTGCGCAGGTCGCGGCGCAAATCGACTTTATTGCCAAAGGCTTCAGTCAGCGTCGCGATCGTGCCCTGGTCGATGCCGAGGCTCTGGGCGGCTTGCGAGAAGGTTTCGTCGACCGTCGCGCTCTCGGTCGTGCGCACGGGCGCCGGCGGTGCCGGCGGCGGAGCGGGCTTCGCGGGCGGCGTGCCCGGTCTGAGCGCAACAACCGGCGCGTCGTCCTTGTCGATGGATGGCTCATGCGTCCGATGCAGCGCGTCGCAGATCACGACGGTGCAAACGGAGCCGATCGCGCAAGCGAAAAACAGTCTGCCTGCCTTGCCGGGCGAGGCGGTGGTGGGAATGAAGGGCATCGAAGGAAGAAGCGGAGCGGACGATACGCTTGGGATGCATCGTCCGTCAGGGAGCGAAAGGCGCGGCGCGCGGGCCGCGAGCGGCGGAAATAGCGCGCGTTACTCGATCTGCCGGGAAATCGGCGCGATCTTCGGGGAAAAAAGGGCGAACAGGCGAACGGGCATCGAAGCGATTCTGCGCGTGCAGCAGGAGAACGGTCCGGTCGAGACTATGCGAGCTTTCTTAAACGAAACTTAAGCCGACCCCGTTTTACAACGTTGCACGATGTTTGGCTGCAATTGACTGAAGATAATAAACGATACGAGCCGTTACCGCTTCTCCACCTCCAGCGTCTTCGCATATCCCGTCAGTTCCAGATAGCCGCGCCCCGGCTTGTCGCCGCTCAACGTGACCGCGCCTTCCCAATACAGCGCGCCGGTCGAATCGCGTGAATCGAGTTCCTGATCGTCCATGAGCGGGCTCAGCCGCCAGCGCATGCCGCCGACGCGCACGTTCATCGCGACCGGATAAACCGTGTTCGTGCGCGGCGAGCGCCACTGCCGCTCCGGCGTGAAATCGACATCGCCCGGACCGAATTGCGTCGTGCGGCCGTCCGGTTCGCGCAGCGCGGCGTGCGCCCAGACCGCATGGCCGTCGCGGGCGCGGACCTTGAAGGCCATGAGCGCTGCGCCGTCATCGAGATTCGCGCCGATCCAGTCCCAGCCGGCGGCATCGGATGACAGCAGCGTGCTCGACCATTCGTGATCCAGCCATGCGCGGCCCGTCACCGCGACGCTCGCAGTCGCCTTCCCCGATTCAGTCGGCCGCACCACGCTGCCCGTCACCTTCAGTTGCGGCTCGCTGTAGTAATAGCTCGCCTGCTCCGGCAACGGTCCCTTGCGCGAAAAGCCCTGGTCGCCCTGCATCATCGGCGGCTGCGTCGGCGTGAAGGTCAGATGAAGCGCGAAGCCCGCCGCATCGGCATCGACGGAATAGCGGCCATCCGGCGCGCGCGTCATGCGCCACGCATCGAGCTTCACGTCCGTGTTGCCTTCCTTCGAGTACGCGAGCCCGAAGCCCTGCCGCGCGATGTTCTGATCGTGGACGAGCCGCCCGTATGCCGGATCGGACAACGCCGCGTGCGCGATGATCAACTGCGACGGATCGAACGCGCTGCCGCTCGCCTTCTTTCCCGTATTCGAGCGAAAGAACGTGATCTGGAAACCCATCGGCTGATGATCCGGCGTTTCCAGCCAGCCGGTCGCGTACCACCATTCGGTGCGATACGGCGGATGCGCGCCGCTGTCCCGGGGCCATTGAATCGCGCGTCCGGGCACGACCGGCGCGAACGCCGGTTCGGCGGCGAAGGCGGTCATCGAAGAGAACAGCAACGCACAGAGCAGCACGCGCATCACCAGTCCTCCCGCACGGCGCGCACCGCATCGACGGAGACGGCGCGGCGCCCCGACAGCACGGCCGTCGCGCACGACGACGCGAGCATCACGCAGGCGATGACCGCGATCATCGACCAAGGAATGTGCAGCGACATGCTCCAGTGGAACGACTGTGGATTCACGACGAACACGAGAATCAGGCTGATCGCGAAACCGAGCACGCAACCCATCGCGATGCCGAGCAGCGTGAGCCACGCCGCTTCCGACGCGAGCAGCGCGACAATCTGCCCGCGCGTCACGCCGACGTGCCGCAGCATGCCGAATTCGCGCGAGCGCGCGAGGGTCTGCATCGAGAACGTCGCGCCGACGCCGAACAGGCCGATCACGATCGCCACCGCCTCCAGCAGGTACGTCACCGCGAAACTGCGATCGAAGATGGTCAGCGTGCGCGCGCGGATTTCTCCCGGTTGCGAGAATTCGAGCGCGCCGCCGAAGGGCAGCTTTTTGATCGACTCGATGACCTGCGCGGCAGTCGAACCGGCGCGCAAGGTTATGGCGACATCGGTCGCGCTCGCATCGCCGGTCAGGCTACGATAGTCGCCGACGCGCATTTGCAGCGCGCCCGTCTGCCGCACGTAATCGCGCCAGATGCCCGCGACGACGAAGCGGCCATCCGTTGTGCCCGTTGCGCCCGTTGCGCCAATGGGCAGCGTCACGCGCTCGCCCACCCGATAGCCGTACAGATCCGCCATCGCTTCCGAGGCCCACACGGGCGTTTCGCCTTCATGCCATGCCGATGGCGGCAACACGTCGCCGGTCATTTGCAGCGTCGCGCCGGGGTCCGCGGCGTCGAGCTCGCGGGCGATCAGTGCGACGGGCGGCTTGGCGGCATCGAGCGTCAGCTTCGAGGTGCGCGAGAACGCCGCGTGCGCGATCCCGTTCGCCGCCGAGAGCCGCGCCTGCTGCGCGGAACTCAGGCCGCCGGTGTCGCCGCTCGACGCCATACGCACATAGAGATCGGCCGACAGCAAGTGCGCCAGCCAGTCCTCCACCGACACGCGGAAGCTCGTCACCATGATCGCCATCGCGACGATCAGCGTGAAGCTCGACAGCACGCCGCCCATCGCGATCGACGCCTGCCCCGGCGCATTGGCGAGGCGCGCGAGCGCGAGCGTCGCGACGGCTCCGCGCGGCTTCGTCGTCCGGCGAAAGACAATGGCGGTGAGCCGCGGCATCAGCGCAATGCCGCCCACGAGCAGCAGCGCGACGGCGAGATATCCGGCGACGGGCATATCGAAAACGGGCGGCGCCTGCGTCAGCGCCGCGCCCGCCACGAGGCACGCGAGCGCCGGCCACGGCCTGCCGAGCGGCGCGAGCGCGGCTTCCTCGCTGCCGGCCTTGAGCGCGGGCGCGGGCCGGGTGCGCGCCGCTTCGAGCGCGGGAACCAGCGTGCCCGCGAGCGCGACGCCGATGCCCAGCGCGAGAAAGATCGCGCTCGCCACGGGATCGAACGCAACGCGCGGCTCGACGCCCGGAAAATATCCGCCGCCGAGATCGCTGCCGAAAAAGCGCAGCGCGAGCGCGGCGACCGTGAAGCCGAGCGCGATGCCGAGCACGCCGCCCACGACACCCAGGAGCGCGCCTTCGAGCATGATCTGGCGCACGAGCGATGCGCGCGTCATGCCGAGCACGCGCAGCATCGCGAATTGCGCGCGGCGGCGCACGACGCCCGCCGCCTGCGTCGAGAACACGAGAAACGCGCCCGTGAACAGCGCGACCAGCGCGAGCACGTTCATGTTGATGCGATACGCGCGCGACAGCCGATCCGTGCGGCTTTCGACATCGCGCGTCTCGGTCACGACGAGCCGTCCGCCCAGCTCGTGTTGCAGCGACTGGCGGAACGCCTCGCGATTCACGCCGCGCGCGAGTTGCAGATCGACGCGCGAGAGCTTTCCGGTCATCGCGAAATGCGTCTGCACGGCGGCGATGTCCATCACCGCGATGCGCTGCCCGGGACGCGTGCGCGCGATGCCGCCCGCCACGCGCAGGCTGACTGGCGAGGTGCCGCTTTGCAGTTCGATATGCGCGCCGTCGCGTGCGCCGAGCCAGGTTTGCGCGGCGGGCGAAAGAAAGATGGTGTCGTCGGCGAGCACATCGAACGGGGTTTGCGGCGACGGCACGCCGGTCAGATCCGGCGCAATGCGCTTCGCGCGAAACACGTCGATGCCCAGCACCTTGAGCGGCGCACTCTTGCCGGGCACGGCGGCATCGACTTCGAGCACCGGGCTCGCGACCGCGACGCCCGCGTGCGTCGCGAGTTGCGGATAAACCTTCTCGTCGATGAGAGCCTGCGCGCCGCGCACCTGCAGATCGGCCTGACCCGACAGGCTGCGCGCGGCGGCCGAAAACTCGTTGAACGCCGCGCCGTTGATGAGCTGAACCGCGAACCCCAGACCGACCCCGAGCGCGATCGTCAGCACGGCGGTCAGCGCGCGGCCGCGATGACTGCGCCATTGCGCGCCGAGCAGCCAGCGCGTGAGCGTGTCGAAGCTGCGACGCCCGATTGCGGTATCGCTCATCGCGCGAGTGTCGCCGCGTGCAGCGCGCCGTCGCTCAGGATCACCACGCGGTCCGCGAAGGCGGCGGCCGCTTCCGAATGCGTGACCATGACCGTCGCGGCGCGCGTCGCCTTGGTTTCCGCGCGCAGCAGTTCCAGCACTTCATGCGCGGTTTGCGGATCGAGATTGCCAGTGGGTTCGTCGGCCAGCAAAAGACGCGGCCGATGCACCAGCGCCCGCGCGATTGCCACGCGCTGCAGCTCGCCGCCCGAAAGCTGACGCGGCATATCGCCGTCGCGTCCGTCGAGGCCGACCGCCGCGAGCATCGCGCGCGCGGGTTCGGGCGGCATGCCGTTCAACAGCAGCGGCACCGCGACGTTCTGATACAGCGTCAGATGCGGCAGCACATGAAACGCCTGAAATACGAAGCCGAGCTTCTGGCGACGCAGGCGCGTGGCGGCGTCGTCGGAGAGCGTGGAGATGACCGCGCCGTCGATCAGCACTTCGCCGCTGTCGGCATGATCGAGACCCGCGATCAGATTGAGCAGCGTCGATTTGCCGACGCCCGAGTCGCCCATCACCGCGACGAACTCGCCCGCGCCGAGCGCGAAGTCGAGCGCGTCGAGCACGATGCGCCCGCCCGCGTAAGTCTTCGTCAGGCGGCGGCATTCGAGGGCGGGAGTGACGTTCGGGTCGGCGGGTCGCATGGGATGGGTCAGGCACGAAGGCGCGATTTCTGATTTCGCAAGCATTGTGCCCAACAATCGTGCTTTTCCGCTCGTTGCGCCGCCTGAATCAGCCTTGCGGCATCGTGCCGGGCCGGATGTACGGGAACATGTGCGACACGTAATCCGCCTTGCCGAGCGCCACGCCGTGATGACGCAGGATCGCGTAGGCGGTCACCGCGTGGAAATAGAGCTGCGGAAGGCACCAGTCGCGCGCGTATTGCTCGCCGGTCAGATCGAAGACGATGCCGTTCGGCAGATCGAGCGCGATGGGCGACGCGCTGCAGGCATCGAGCGCATCCGGCGTGAGCGCCGAAAGAAACGCGCTCGCCTCGGCGATACGCGCTTGCGCATCGGCGAATGTGCCCGGCGCTTCGTTCGACTTCGCGCCCTCCGTGCGAATGCCGAGCAGGCTCTGCGGCAACGCCTCGCCACGCAGCCGGTAAACCGGCTCCAGCGCCTGAAAGCACGCGAAGCGCACCTGTGCGGCGAGCGGGAACATGTCCGGGGCGAGACGCAGCGTCATGAGCGCATCGGCGTCGGCGCCCTGCTCCTTCTCGAGCGCGGCGGCCTTGTCGAGCCATGCCGACAGGCTCTTCAAGGTTTGCAGAAAGGTCGGGACGAGAAGACGGGTCAGTTGCATCGAAGGCTCCGCGGGTCGAGGTATCGCGATCTTATCGCGATGTGGCCCCGACCCGCGACGCATCGGCTTCCTGCATCGGCTTCCTGCATCGGCTTCCCGCATCAGCTTCCGGTCAGGCCGAACACCGCGACGCCCGTCTTCGTGCCGACATACACCTTGCCGTTCGCGATTGTCGGCGAGACGAACTTGTTGCCCGCGCCGAACTGATCGCGCGTGCCCGACTGGTTGCTGTTGTACAGCTCGGTGGCGAGATTGCCGGCGTCGTACGCATGCAGCACGGCGGGGGTGACGTTTTCCACGCCCCAGACGATGCCGTTCGTGTTGCCGTTCGCGGAGATCACCGGCGCGAAGCCCGGAAAACCCCAGTTGGTCGCCGGGCTCGTGCTCTGACTCGATGCGGTGGTCGCCACCATCGCGTTCACGACCGGCAGAGCCTTCAGGCGATCGCCCGCCGGGCCGACGTAAATCGTGTTGTTGTAGAACGCGGGCGCGCTGAACATCGGGCCGGTGATCGTCGAGAAAAGCTCCTGATAGATGTGGTCGCCGGCCGAATCGAACTTGCCCATGTTGTCGCGATCGACGATGTAGAGCGCGCGCGTCTTGCCGCCGCCTATCGCGAGATGGCGCACCTTTCCATTGACGTCGGTGAGATCGGGCAGCACAAGCACGCCGCCCGAGCCGAGGTCGAGATCCTGACTCGACTGCACGACCGTGTCCGATGGCTGGAAGTAATCGGTCACCTGGAGCGTCGGCGTCGGCGTGAGCTTCAGGAAGCCGTTGCCGAAATCGTTGTGAATGGGCATGTCCTGCGCGTTGGTCGTCGGGTCGAAGGTGCCGTTGCCATCGAGGAAATAGATCGACGCGCCATCCGATGCGAGGCCCGCGCCGCTCATCCAGATGCCGCCCATCTCGCCGTTCGGCGTTACGTTGACGATGTTCGTCTGCTTGAGCGTATCGGCGCTGTAGCCGATGACCCAGCCGGTGTACGGCAGCGCATCGCAATGCGAGCTCCACGACGTGTACACCACGCCGTTCATCAGCAGGAGCGATGCGCGCTCGATGTACTGGCCGGACGTGAACGGCACGACGCCGTTGACGCTGCCCGATCCGGTGCCGGGATACGAACCGGTGATTTCCGTCGGGCCGCCGAAGAGCTCGGCGCCGGTGGCGATATCGAGCGCGTGGATGCGCTGGTGATAGCCGCCCGAGCTGTCCTTCGACATGCCCACGACATACATCGCGCCGTTCGGCCCGCGCGCGCGGTCGATGACCGGCGTCGCCGTGACGCCGATGGTCGGCGTGGTCTGGTTGCAGCCGTGATCGTCGCTGGGTGTTTCGCCCGCGCCCAAGGTCGAGACGCGCCAGAGAACGGTGCCGGTGTCGGCGTCGAAAGCGTAGACGGTGCCGTTCTCGGTGGCGACGTAGAGCACGTTGTGGGTGCCGCCCGCGATCGGCACTTTGCCGAGATAAAGCGGCTGCGCGTCGATGGCGCCATCGACGGAATAGAAGCCGAGCTTGCCGAACGTGGCTGCCTTGACGTTGGCGGGCGTGAGCCGGGTTTCGGCGAGCTGCCCGGCGGTACGGCGAATGTCGTTGTGATACGTGACGACGTCCATCGGCGTGGATGGCGATGCCGTGCTCGCGGCCGGCGTGCTGGCCCCGCTCGCCGACGAAGCCGCCGACGGACTCGACGCCGTGGCGGGACTCGACGCGGATGACGGCCCCGAAGACGATGCGTTGCCTCCGGACGTCGCGGCCGTGTCGGAATTCGAACTGCCTCCGCTACATCCACCGATGATTGCTGCCGCAACGGCAGCGACGACTACGATCACGCCAAGCGAGAAGTGCCCTTTCATCTGCGGAATCTCCCGTTTCTTCGAATTTCTTGAGGGGGCCGAGCTGGATGGTGCGGCGATTATGGTCCGCGAGATGTTGCAGCAATAAAAAGGCGTCGGAGAAAGCTAACATTTGGCCGAATAATCTGATGGAAATGTGTATAGGTATGAACAATCTGTCCGTCAGGAAACGCGAATTTCGGCGCTTTCCCCATACTTAAGCGTCTACCAAAGAAAGGTAAAAAAGCTTAAAACGCCTCAGGCGACAAAAGCTGAACGGTTAGGCTTGTATGCCTTCCGATAAAAGAACCTGAGAGACAGATGACCCCGACAAATGACGTCATCCTGAGAGAGCGAGACCGCCTGTTCGGTCTGCATTCGGTACGCGGCGCAATGCCGGTCACACCTTCCTTCGACGACCTCGAAGATTTTCACCCGACCATCAAGTATCACCGTGGCGCGGCCTTCCATGCCTCGGCCACGCGCGTGGGCAACGTGTTCATGGCGAGCGCGTCGATTCTGGAAGAAGACGGCCATTCGACTTCGCTGGGAAGACTTGGCGCATTCGCGAGCGAGGATGTCGCGCTCGGCTTCGCGGTCCGCTGCGCGACCGCGTTCATCGACGGCGACGAGATGCCGCTGCCGCCATTCCAGACGATCGCACAGTAAGCGCGGGCAAATCCCTCACGCCATAGAAGCGCAAACGCCGCTTCAGCTCCGGATCGAAGCGGCGTTCGCGCGCGCTTCGCGAAAGCGAAAATAGCCGCTGCGCAGCATGACGGGGTTGCAGCCGAACCGGCTCAGCATCTGTTCCGCCGCGCCTTCGATGGACGACCGGTGACTCTCGAACGCGAGCCGCAGATCTTCCTCGCGCCACGACGCGGCGCCGAAGTGATCTTCCAGCGCCTCGGCGGAAATGATGCATTCGACGCGCTCGCCATCGGCGACGGCCGCGAACGTGAGCGACGGGACATCGCCCTGATAGACGGGCGTGTGACTCAAAAACGTGATGTTCATGCCGAGACCTCGCAAAACGACGCTGCGCGTGCTTCACGCATCGAACGAACGGGACGTCCCCGAAGCGGACATATCCCTTAAGTTTTTGCGATGAATTTGGCCCGCGTATTGATCTCGATCAAACGGGAGGCGGCCGGCACGGGTTACGTCTAAGGAATGCGATAGCTCCCCATCTTTTCCCCGATATAGCTGTACGAGCCCTTGTCCGCCGGCAATACCTGCACCTGCTGCCAGTCGAACTTTCCCTCGATGCCCTTGTACTTGCCGGTGCCCGCGCCGAGCGTGCCCTTGCCCGATGTCGAACCGCCCGGATAGCTATAGGTCTCGACGAACTTGTCTCCGTCCTTGTCCGTATAGACGCAGTAGCCGGTCGCGGAACTCGCGCTGAAACCCGCTTCGACGCAACGCGCCGTGACGTTGTGCATCAGCGGCGTCTTCTGGTTGTTCGTCATGAGCAGCGTGGATTCGAACAGATACACCGCGTCGTCGCCGCCCGCCTTGAGCTCCCGGACGTCGTTGCCGGTGGCGACGTAGGTTGCCTCGATGGCCCCCTGCTTCGGCAGCGCTTCGGCCGCGCAGACCGCCGGCAGAAACGTCATCGCGACGAACGCTGTCGAGGACAGCACGGTAATACCGGATGCGCGGGTTGTGCTTTTCATCGTCGACCTCCAGACGGATTACTTCTGAATTCCCTTCTCCCTATGCCGATGTCCGACACGAACGTGCGCCAACGGACGCCAGCTCTCGCGCCGACACTATTCAGCATGTCTACCTATGATCATTGACATGGCGTCGCGCTGCCGGGGAAAAGTGTCGCGCACGGCAATCTCAGCCGATACCCCCATTTGAGGGCAATCTCGCGCGCAGGGGACCTTCGATCGGGCTCCGCCTGTCCGAAAAGCTTCCTATACTGCCAGGCAGGTTTTCTGAAGACGCGGCGCCGTGAAGGCTCGCGGGAGACCGCATGCAACGAGTCGATGCCATTCATCGCGCGATCCAGAGCATCTACGAGGCGACGCTCGCGCCGGAGCACTGGCCCGAAGCGATTGCGTCGGTGGCGCTCGCGGGCGGCGCGCACAAGGCCATCTTGCATGCGGCCGCGTCATGCGGACCCACGCTCGCGGTCACCAGCGGATTCAGCGCCGACGATGTCCCCCGTCTTCAGCGCGAGATCGAAAACCGGCTGCCCGCATGGATCGAGGCGATACCCACGGGCACGCCCTTGCGCCAGACTTCGGTGATATCGGACGCGGACTTCCGGATGTCCGATCTCTATGATGCCGCCGTGCGCCCCGCCGGCGGCTTCTATGGAATCGTCGCGCCGCTCGTGCGCGGGGCCGACCGTCGCATTCTGCTGACACTGGCGCGCAACGCGGGCGCCGCCGACTTCACGGAAGACGACGTTCGCGCGACCAGCGTGATTGGCTCGCACGTCGTGACGGCGTTCAAGGTATGGCGGCGCATCGCCGGTTCGGAGGGACGGGCGTCGGCGACCTGTGAGGCGATCGCCAGACTGAACGTGGGCGTCGTGTTTCTCGATGAAACCATGCGTCCGCTGCTCGCCAATCCCTGCGCCGAGGCGCTGGCTCGTCGCGCGATGGTCTCGTGCTCGAAGCCAGCGGGCTCACGGCCACGCGCGCCGACGACGCGCGCAATCTCGCCGCGTCGATCGCCGCCGCCACGCACTTCGGTGACGCCCGACGCCGGGACCCCGATCCGGCGGCGCGGGCGGCGTCCGCGTGGAACTGCCTGATTCATCGCCGGCCGCCGCGCGGTCCGCTGGTCGCCAGAGTCGTTCCGGCGGGCTATTCCTTGCCGTCCTCTCTCGGCGTGGCGACTGCACGCACGATCGTGTTCGTCATGGAAGCCGACCGGCCGCCCGCGATCGACACATCGTTCCTGTGCGCCGCCTTTGGCCTCACGCGGCGCGAAGCAGCGCTCGCGGCCCTGCTCGCGCGCGGCGATGACCTGCGTCTCGCCGCGAGGCAGTTGAATATTGAGATCGGAACGGCGCGCGGCTATCTGAAGCAGGTTCTCGCCAAGACCGATACGCATCGCCAGGCCGAGCTCGTCGCGTTCCTGTTGCGCGGCGGTCTGCAGCCCGTCGGCCTCCGCTCGCGCGGCTCAGCCTGAAGCGCGCGGCTCGCCGGCCGCCGCGAGCGGACGCGCATCGCACGCAAGCGTTCATTCGTGTGAACGGCGCTCCGGCCGCTCGTGGCGCTCGGGCCGTTCCGGCCGGTGCGTGCGGCCCTGATCCTCGCTGATGGTCGATATCGCGTGCTTGAAGATGCCTTGCGCGCCGGTCGTCGAGTTGAGATAGACCATATACGAATCGAATGACTGGATGTGACCCGTCAGCTTGATGCCGTTGACGAGAAAAACAGAGACGCGCTTGTGCTCCTTGCGCAGGACGTTGAGGAATTCGTTCTGGGGATTCGGCGCGGCTTCGGACATGGTGTTCTCGGTCTATCGGTAAGAATAATGGGGGGGCCGGCTGCGTCATGCGGGCGGCCGCTCGTGTTCATTTCCATATGATAGATGGATGCGTCGCCAAAACGCTGCACAAGTGGTCGCGGCACATGGTTTGCGACGGCAAGTTGCCTTAACCCACAGGAGGCGCTATGAGCATCTTTTCATCGATCATGAGCAAGATCTTCGGCCATCAGGACAGCAATACGCCAGCGGCACAAGCAGGCGGGAGCGCCGCCCCGCCTGCTTCCGGTGCGCCGGCGGCAGGCGCCGCCGCGCCCGCGACATCGACGGCCGCATCGCCCCCCGCGCAGGCCGACGCCCCGCAACAGAACGTGGATGTCGAAGCGGTGCTCACGCAGATGCAGGCGAGCCACGGCGAGCAGCTCAACTGGCGCACCTCCATAGTCGATCTGATGAAGCTGCTGGGTCTCGACAGCAGCCTCGCCGCGAGAAAGGAGCTGGCCTCCGAACTGCACTACAGCGGCAACACGGAGGACTCCGCCGCGATGAACATCTGGCTGCACAAGCAGGTGATGCAGAAGCTCGCCGAGAACGGCGGCAAGGTGCCCGACGATCTCAAGTAAGCGCGCGGAGCCGTCCGGTCAGCCTTATTCCGCCTCGACGCGTTCGTCGCTTCCGCGTCTGGACGCGTTGCGCGCCTGCGCTTTCGCGAGCCGGCGCGCGATCTCGGCCGCCGCCGCGCCGTCTTCGTGCGTCGCCGCGCCCTCGCTCTCCCGTTCCTCCGCGAGCTGGAGATAGGCCGCGGCGAGCTTGCGCAAGTCTTCCTCGGTCGCGTCTTCGATCCCAATCAACTTGTTGCTCGCGTGCTTGTGCGACGCGAGCAGTTCGTTGAGCTTCAGATGAACCGCGACGCTGTCCTTGTTCGCGCTCTGCTGAATGAGAAACACCATCAGAAAGGTGATGATCGTCGTGCCCGTGTTGATGACCAGTTGCCAGCCTTCCGAGAAATGGAAGAACGGCCCCGACACGAGCCAGACGACCACTGATATCACCGCGAGCCCGAAGGCGACGGGCGATCCGGCCCAGCGCGTCACGGTGCTGGCGAAAGCGTCGAAGGCGCGCGTGACCGGATGTGCCTTCGCGTAGCCCGGACTCGATGTCGAAGGCACCGTATCCATGGGCGCGGCATCGGGAAGCGGGTTCTTGTCGTTCATGTGGGGGGTTTCGAGAGGGATGAAAAGAATTTAGCAAGTGCAGCTTTCGAGAGACATACGTCCCGCGGGAGCGCACCGGAACGACACTTGCTGAATTCCGGCACGACTCATCCGATGTTGACGCCATGAAGAACCCTGCCTTCCTCACCGCGCTGAATGCAATGCGTTTGGCCTGCATGAAGACCGCGCACGAGCCGACGTGAATCCGAAGTGAATCCGATCATCCGTCGCCGGCGCATCGGCCGCTTCGATGCGGCGCGCATGTGCGTGCAGTCGTCGATCGCGAGCGTGCTCACGTATGCGTGCATGAAGTTCATCGCCTCGCCGAGCCTGACTTGGGGCGTGTTTTCGAGTCTGTTCACGCTGCAGGTCAACTTCGACCGCAGCCTGAAGCACGGCACCGGGCAGATGATCGGCGCGGTACTCGGCACGGCGGTCGGCGTCGCGACGCTGCATTTCTTCGCCGCGCCCGACAATGCGCTGTTAAGGCTCAGCCTCGCGACGCTCGTCACCTGCCTGTCCTCGACGATCTTTCCCACGACGAACTACAGCATCGTCGTGGCGGCGGCGCTCGCGCTGGAACCGTCCGCCGGCATCGCGGGCGCGTTCGCGCGTGCGGAGGCCATCGTGGCGGGCGCGGCCATCGGCATTGCGGTGTCGGTGAGCGTGTGGCCGCAACTCGCCCGCTCGCGCGCCTTCGACATCATGGGCGAACTGCTCGACGACTCGCGCGCGCTGCTCACGACCTTGCCGATCCTGCATCCTGTCGAGGACCGCACGAGTGTCGACGCGCTGCATGAGCGCTTCCTGCGCCATCTCGTCGAGGCGCGCGCGGTCTGCGGCGAAACGCGCGTGCGCGCGCGCTTCGAGACGGGCTCGACGCTCGCCGCCGCCCTCAACGCGTTCCAGACGCTCTGGCACGGACTGGTGCTGCTCGACCGCGTCGGGCAGGCGCAATGCGCGTCGCTGCCGCATCAAGAACGCGATGCGCTGATCGAGCGCATTGACGCGGTGTGCCATTGCGCGAACAGCTATCTGAAAGCGCTCGCCGAGTGGATGCGCGGCGGCGTGCCGCTGCCTCCGACGCAGCGCTTCCTCGGGCCGCTGCACGACGCCGCGGCCGCGGTGCGGGCGCGCGTCGGCGGGTCTGAAGTGATGCCGTTGCAATCGCAGGCGCTATCCACGCTGTCATTTGCGCTGGATCAGATCGAATCGAATCTCGCGAACATCGGCCGGGTGCTGGAGATGCGCTTCCATCCATAGCGATAGCGGCGAGCGGACACGGCTCGTTTCCCACGAAGCCGGACGATTGCGTGATCGCCTATGCGTTGCCCGATTCGCAGTGAGCGTTGTCGGCCGCTGCGGCCAGGTCGTTCGTGTGGACCATCAGTTCGCGGACCTGACGCAGCATCGGATACTGGTCGAGCACGGCGCGCCAGCGCGGCGATGCGAGCAGATCGGTCCATATCGCTTCGAGAACCTGCGCATCGGCATGCGGGTTTTCCGCGAGCGCGGCAGCATATTCCAGGCTTGCGGGCGCCGACAGGAGCTGCATGCGGATGGCCGCGCCGAGCAGGCGCGGATTCGCCTCCGCCGGCGCGTCGCAGCAATACAGCACCGTGCGCCGCAGGCTGGCTTCGTCGGTTCGCAGCGCGCCGAGCGACGCGCCGCGAATACGCATCGTGCCGCAACGAGTCTCGAAGGCGTAAGTCGCGTCACGTTCCGCATGTGCAAGCAGCCGTATTCCGCGCAGCAGGCGACCAAAGTCGGTGGCGGCCGCATCCACCGAAGCCTTGGCTTCGACCAGCAGACGCACGTCCCAGGCTTCGTCGTCCGCACTCACGCGATGCAGCAGCACCGCGTCCCATTCTGTCTTCGCGTGCGCGTGACTCGCCGGTATCGAAGCCGGAACACGCATCGACGTCACCACGCGCCACGCGTCGCGCGTGCCGTCTGCCTCGTCGAGGCGACGCGCCAGCGCTTCGAGCGCGCGGGCCGCCGCCGCTTCCGTGGCCACGCCGCGCCGTTGCGAAGCGGCGCCGTGAGCCACGGCCAGCGCACTGCCCGGACGCGGGCCCTGAAGGTCACACAGCGACCGGTAATGGCGCACGGATTCATCCGCCTCCAAGGATTCGAGCCGGCGCAGACGTGTCAACGCGTCGCTGTCGCGCAGCCGCACCAGCCCGCTCGCGAGCGCCGAATCTTGCGCGATCTCCGGCACTTCGAGCAGGGCGCGAACGGTCTCGTGAAACGCCGACGAGTCCGCCGATGTCGCTGCGGCATGAAGCCCGCTCAGCGCGTCGCGCTGCGCGACGGAAACGATCCGCGCCACTTTTCCCGGATGCGCGAGCGAAGCAACGGCCGCGCGAATCCCGCGCCGATCCTGCCCGGCATGTGCAGACAACGACGCGTATTCGCGCACCCGCACGACCCGGTGACGCAGCGTCATCGCCTGAAAGACGGGGTCGCCGCCGTCCGTGCGCAGTGCGTCGCGGATCATGCGCGCGAGCGAATCGATGAAACGGCGCTTCAGCGCTTCATCCGGCGTGCCGGCGCGGGCCAGCGCCTCGCGGGCCTGTTCCAGCGCGAGCGCCAGGGCCTTCGCCGGGCTTGAGGCGGCTGCGCTGTCGAGCGGCGGCAGGCGATAGCAGCGCGTCACGCCCCGCAGTATTTCATCGAGCATCTTGTTCTCGCGCTTCGTCGCGTGTCCGGAAACGGTTCGATAAGTACATGATCTGTTTCGTACTAGTTTCCTAAAATGGGGACACTGGTTTGCGCGAACCCAACGTTCACAAGCATGCGACGCCGTTTCACGCGTCGCTTCACTCTCACGCCAGCCTCGAGTCAAACGAAAATATGGTCATCTACCACCGTGGCGCAGCGTTCAAGGCCGCCGTAAGCCGGGAAGGCGCGGCTTACATCGCCACAGCATCGATTCTGGAAGAGGACGGACATACCACGTCGCTGGGCGAACTCGGCGCCTTCGCAAACGAGGAAAGCGCGTATTGCTTCGCGGTGGCCTGCGCGACCGCGTTCATCGACGGCGACACACCTCCGGTCCCGCCGCTCCTGTCCGCGGACCACTAGGCGAGCGAGGCGGAAAGCCGCCCGGAACCGCGCGGCCACGCTCAGGCGTCTGCGCACGGTCATCGCGCAGCATAGTCAACGGCAAGCTTCGTTCGCGCCGGCAAACGAGGCCGATTCCCCGTGCAATCAGGAGCTGAAACGGGATCGCACGAACGAACCCGTCTTGCGCCTAGCCCTGCGACGAAGGCGTCGGCGGAAGCCCGAAATGCGGCACGACACCCTTCACGCCCGGCACGTTCTCTGCCGCGACGCGAATTGCATTGCCCTCGTCTGAGCCGACGACGGGCCCCCAGAGATGCACCGTCCCGCCTTCGACGATGACGTTCTCCCGCGCGAGCGCCCACGGCTGGCCTGCCATGGCGGCGAGCACGTCTTCGCGTATCGCGTTGTCGCCGCTTTCGATATCGGCGGGCACCTCGGGCGCCATCGTCACGAGCGCGCGAATGAGGTTGGCGCGGCTCACGACGCCCACCAGCTTGCCGTCGCGCATGACCGGCACGCGCTTGATTTTCCGGCGGTCGAGCAGATCGGCAATGTCCGCGACCGGCATCGATTCGGTGATCGTGGCGACGTCGGTGGTCATCACATCGCGGACCTTCCGCGCGTGCTCCCTCACGTACTGGCTCGCCAGCTCGCTCGTCGATGCAACCAGTTCGAGCCACCAGGCACGCTGCCTGACGCCGGTGCCGAGCTCCGCACGGTGCATCAGATCGCCCTCCGTGACGATGCCGAGCAACTTCCCGGACTCGTCGACCACGGGCATGCCGCTGATGCCAGCGAAGACCATGGTGCCCGCGGCGTTGCGAACGGACATGTCGGGGCTGGCGGTAATGATCGAAGTCGTCATGATGTCGGAAGCTCGCACGTTCATCTCCTTGAGGGAAGAAAACATCGTCTCGAACTGCTGGCGCTCCATCATCGCGCCAGACGACGGGTTCTGACAAGAATGGCTTTCGCGAACCGCGCGGCTCGCCGGTGCGGATCTCGAATCAATCTGATGATTCGTTTCGCAAGATGTGCGGCAGGCGCTTCGTTCACCGGCGATTTCGTCGGACGATGAACGAAACCGCGCTTCTGTTACGCTCGGACACTCGTCAGGTTTGCGCGGAACTCGACATGACCGTTCTGTCAGCGCGTTATGTGATCGCGATCGTAGTCAACGTGGCATTGCCCGCGCTCGCCTACAGGATCGCGATCGGGCACTTCGGCGTGGTCGGCGCGCTCATTGCATCGGCATTGCCGCTGGTCGTGTGGATGACCTTCGATCTGACGCGCTACCGCCACTTCGACGCGCTGAGCGGCATCGTCCTGGCGGGCATCGTCATGTCGCTGCTCGTGCTGCTTTCGGGCGCGGACGGCTGGCTGCGAAATTCACGCGAGCCGGCGGTCAGCGGCGTCATCGGCATGTTCTTTCTGCTTTCGCTCTTTCTCGACCGCCCTCTCGTGTATTACCTCGCGCGCTCGACGCTCTCGCGCGAACAGCAGGGACGCGAAGCCGACTTCGACGATCGCTGGGCCACACGTCCGGCGCTGGCCCGATCGATCCGGCTGATGACCGCCGTGTGGGGCGCCGGTCTCGTCGGCGAGAATCTCGCGCGACTCTGGATCACGCTTCACCTGCCTGACACGGACGCCAACCGGCTGTCCACCTTCGTCAGTTACGCGACCTACGCGGCGCTGACGGTCTGGACGATGTTCTACCGCAACAGATACATCAAGCGACAGGCGTAGGATCGCTTCCGGCTCAGGCGGCGGGCCGCGCGCCCTCCCACGCGCGCTGCAGCAACGCCCTGAGCGGTTTCTCCTCGACCGGACGCGGATTCCAGTATGGGTTCGACATCGCCACCTCGCATGCACGATCGAGGTCGGCTTCGCTCAGGCCGATCTCACGGAGCCCTTGCGGCACGCCGAGTTCATGGTTGAGTCGATACAGCCCGTCCGGCGCCGACTTCACGTTCAATGCGCGCGCGATGCGCTCCATCGCGTCGTCGGCCACGATGCTGTTGTAAGCGAGTGCGTGCGGCAGAACGATTGCGTGCGTCTCCGCGTGAGGCAGGTTGAAGGTTCCGCCGAGCGTATGGCAAAGCTTGTGATGAAGCGCCATCCCGACGTTGCCCAGCACCATGCCGCACAGCCACGCGCCGTAGAGACACTCGCTGCGCGCCGTCCTGTCCCTGCTGTTTCGATTCACGCCGCGCAGACCATTGGCGAGCGAGCGAATGCCTTCCTCCGCCATCAGGGACATGACGGGATTGCCATCCTTCGAATACAGGCCCTCGGCGGCATGCGCGATCGCGTTGAGGCCGCTCACGATCGACAATCGAACCGGCAGTCCGATCGTCAGTTCAGCGTCGTACAGCACAGTCTTCGGGATGACCCTGGCGTCGCGGCCGGTCTTCTTCAGGCCGTCTTCGGTGATGCCGTAGATCGGCGTCATCTCCGAGCCGGCATAGGTCGTCGGTATCGCGATGATCGGCAGCGGCGATTCGAGCGCGATCGCCTTGCCGAGTCCGATCGTGGAACCGCCCCCGATCGCCACCGCACAGTCCGCGCCGACCGCCTTCGCGTGCTCTCGCGCACGCCGCGCGTTCTCGATGGGCACGTGCATCTGCGCCCCATCGAAAACGCCCGCGCTCGACGGACCGAGCAGCGCCGAGACGACTTCGGCCTGCGCCTTCTGCTCGGGCGTGCAGAGCACCAGCGCGCGCCGCGCGCCGAGCGTCTCGACTTCCTGCTGGATCAGCTTCATGCTGCCCGCGCCGAACACGACGCGCGATGCCTGCGTGGTATAGGTGAACTCGTACATGCTCTGACCCGTCTAGATGTAATCGACCTGATGACGCGCGATACGAACATCGCCCACCACCTGCTTCACCCGCAAATGCTCGGGATGCGAGGCGTAGGCGTCGAGCGATTCCTGGCTTTCGAACTCCGTGTACAGGACGACGTCGCACGCATAATCCACGGCGCTGACGTCCAGTCCGACCTCGAGCCTGGTGAGCCCCGGAATCTTGCCGCTCAGGCTTTCGAACGCGGACTTCACGAGCTGCGCGGATTTTTGCCTGGCCTCCGGCGTGTCGCCGCGGACGTTCCACATCACAATGTGCTTGACCATATATGTCTGCCGTAGAAAGAGCCGTTAAGCCTTGTTCTTGTTGTACACATCGACGAACACGGCCGCGAGCAGAACAATGCCCTTGATGACCTGCTGATAATCCACTCCGATGCCCATGATGGACATGCCGTTGTTCATCACGCCCATGATGAACGCGCCGACCACCGCGCCGACCACCTTGCCGACGCCGCCGGACGCGGAGGCGCCGCCAATGAAACACGCCGCGATGACATCGAGCTCGAAGCCGGTGCCCGCCTTCGGCGTTCCGCTATTCAGACGCGCGGCGAAGATCAGGCCCGCGAGCGCCGCAAGCACGCCCATGTTCACGAAGGTCAGAAAGCTCACCGCCGGCACGCTCACACCCGAAAGCCGCGCGGCCTTCGCGTTGCCGCCCACGGCATAGATACGCCGCCCGATGGTCGTGCGATTCATGATGAACGTGTACACGCCGATCAGCACGCCCATGATGACGAGCACCGTAGGCAGGCCGCGATACGAGGCAAGCAGGGAGCAGAAGAACACGATGAGCGCGGTGAGCACGACATTCTTCGTCACGAACATGGCGAACGAACCGCTTTCGACGCCGTGTTTCGCGGCGCCTGCGCGCTGCCTGAGCTCGATCACGAAGAACAGCGCACCGACGAGCACGCCGAGAAGAATCGACGTGATGTGCAGCGCCTGCCCGTGAAACACATCGGGGATGAAGCCGGAACTCACCGCGCCGAAGCCTTCGGGGAACGGACCGATCGACTGTCCTTGCAGCACGAGGTTCGTCATGCCACGGAAGACCAGCATGCCCGCGAGCGTCACGATGAACGACGGCATGCGCCAGAACGCGATCCAGTAACCTTGCACGGCGCCGATGAGCGCGCCCGTCGCGAGACAGATGATCGTGGCCCAGACATAGTTGACGTCGTACTGCACCATCAACACCGCCGCCAGAGCGCCGACCAGACCCGCCGTGGAACCGACCGAAAGATCGATGTGACCGGACACGATCACCATGAGCATGCCGAGCGCCATGATCACGATGTAGCTGTTCTGCAGCACCAGATTGGTCAGGTTGAGCGGCTGCATCAGCACGCCGCTGGTCGAGACCTGGAAGAACAACATGATGATGACGAGCGAAAGAAGCAGTCCATATTCGCTGCCGATACGCTTGACCATTCCGAACATTTCGCCTTTACCGACTTCGGCGCCTTCGGCGGCCACCGGAGAGAGTGCCTTACGCATTTTCGATGCCTCCATTTCGCATGATCGCTCGCATGATTTTTTCCTGCGAGACCTCTTCTGCGGTGAATTCGCCGACGAACCGGCCTTCGTTCATGACATAAACGCGGTCACACATGCCGAGAAGCTCCGGCATCTCCGAGGAGATCATGATCACGCATTTACCTGCCGCTACCGCCTGATTGATGATGTTGTAGATCTCGTATTTCGCTCCCACATCTATGCCTCGCGTGGGCTCGTCGAGGATCAGCACTTCGGGCTCCGAGAACAGCCACTTGCTCAGCACGACCTTCTGCTGGTTCCCGCCCGACAGGTTGCCCACCACATGCGTCACGCCCTGAGCGCGAATCCGAAGCTTCTTGAGGAAGTCCGCGGCGACCGTGATTTCCTCGTGCTCGTTCACCACGCCGAACTTCGAAACACCGGACAGGTTCGCCAGCGTGATGTTTCGTTTGATGTTGTCGTCCAGAAGCAGGCCGTTGCCCTTGCGGTCCTCGGTGACGTATGCAATACCCGCGTCGATCGCCTTGCGCACCGATGACGTGTCGACCTGCTTGCCATGCATCAGCACCTGACCCGTGATGTCCTGTCCGTAGGTGCCGCCGAACACGCTCATCGCGAGTTCGGTGCGACCGGAGCCCATCAACCCGGCGATGCCGACGATCTCGCCCTTTCGAGCGTTGAGATCCACGCCCTTGATGACCGCCCGGTCGCGTTGAACGGGATGCTGAACGCGCCAGTCCCGCACTTCGAAGATCACTTCACCGATATGCGGTGTTCTCGGCGGATAGCGGTCCGACATTTCGCGGCCGACCATCGCCTTGATGATGCGGTCCTCGCTCACGGTCTCGGCTTTGCAGTCCAGCACGTCGACGGTCGAGCCATCGCGAATCACGGTGATGCCGTCCGCGACGCGCGATATCTCGTTCAGCTTGTGCGAGATGATGATCGAGGTGACGCCGCGCGCTTTCAGTTCGAGCAGCAGCGTGAGAAGCGTGTCGCTGTCTTTCTCGTTGAGGCTGGCGGTAGGCTCGTCGAGGATGAGCAGACGGACCTCCTTGGAGAGCGCCTTCGCGATTTCGACGAGTTGCTGCTTGCCGATGCCGAGCGTGCCGACCGGCGCATCCGGAGAGTCCGTCAGGCCGACTTTTTCCAGCAGCTCGCGGGCCTTCGCTCGCGAACCCTGCCAGTCGATCACGCCGCGCTTCGACTGTTCGTTACCCAGAAAGATATTCTCGGTAATGGACAGCATGGGCACGAGCGCAAGCTCCTGATGGATGATGATGATGCCCACCGTCTCGCTGTCGGAGATATCGGCGAAGGTCCGTGTCTGTCCGTCGTAAAGGACGTCGCCAGCGTAAGAGCCGTGTGGATAAACGCCACTGAGAATTTTCATCAGCGTCGATTTGCCCGCGCCGTTTTCTCCGCAAATGGCGTGAATCTCGCCCTGGCGCACCCTCAGATTCACGTTGTTCAGCGCCTTGACCGCGCCAAAGCTTTTCTGAATGCCGCGCATCTCCAGAATGGTATCCATGATCGAATTCCTCCGATGTCGCGCCGCCTTACTTGATCTGCGCTTGCGTGTAATAGCCGCTCGATACCAGTTCCGACTGATAGTTCGCGCGATCGACGAGCACCGGCTTCACGAGATAGGTCGGCACGATCTTCGCGCCGTTGTTGTAGCTCTTCGTGTCGTTCACCGGCACCTGCTTGCCCGTCAGCGCGTCGTCGACCATCTCGGCTGCCACGCTCGCGAGCTTGCGCGTGTCCTTGAACACGGTCGACGTCTGATCGCCGCGAACGATGCTCTTGACGTTCTGGATGTCGGCGTCCTGTCCCGTGACGACGGGCATGGTCTGTTGCGCCGAACCGTATCCAATGCCTCTCAGAGACGAGATCACGCCGATAGCGATCGCATCGTTGGGCGTCCAGACCGCATCCAGATGATCTTTTCCGTAGAACGCGCTCAGCAGGTTGTCCATGCGCGCCTGCGCCGTGGCGCCGTCCCAGTTGCGCGTCGCGACCTTCTCGAAAGCAATCTGCTTGCTGCGAACCACGAACTTGCCGCTGTCGATGTACGGCTTGAGCACCGACATGCCGCCCGCATAGACCATGTGCGCGTTGTTGTCGTCCGAGGAGCCGCCGAACAGTTCGATGTTGAACGGCGTCTTGCTGCCGGCCTTCTGCCACGCGCTGACGATGCTTTGCCCTTGCAGCACGCCGACGCCGTAGTTATCGAAGGTCGCGTAGTAATCGACGTCCTTCGTCTGACTGATCAGGCGGTCATAAGAGATGACCTTGATGCCCTTCTTCTGCGCGAGCGCAAGCGCCTCGGAAAAGGTCTTTCCGTCGATGGGCGCGATGACTAGCGCTTTCACGCCCTTGGCCAACATGTTCTCGACCTGATTCACCTGCGTCGGAACGTCATAGTTCGCGTATTGAAGATCGGCGGCATAGCCTTTGGCTTTCAGTGCATCGACCATGCTCTTGCCATCGGTGATCCAGCGCGATTCGGTCTTGTCGGGCAGCGAGATTCCGACCACGCCCTTGTCCTGTGCAAACACAGCGCCCGACGTTGCAGCGAAAGCCGCCGATGCGGCCAGAATGACCGCGACATGCTTCAAGATTTTCATGACATTGTCTCCTGATAAGGATTCCGTATTTATTTACCGAAAGACATCTACTGATGTCTTTCTAAACCTGCTTCAGCGAAGCGAAACTTCAGCGCCCGCATCTTTCGACGACGCAAACATCGCCTCGATCACGCGGCTGATGTTGTAGGCTTGCGTCGCGGGCACGACTGATTGCGTGCCGCTGCGCAACGCATCGAAGAAAGCATTCGACTCGCGGTCGAAATAGACCGGGTTGCCGATCTCCGCGATATCGGGCGAATACTCCGTCTTCTTCGTCGCCCAGATTTCCGGGAAGCTCGTCTCCTGCCACTCGGTCCAGCCTTCGGGATGCGCGCCTTTGCCGGCATCGTAGATCTTGTAACTCGCGGGCAGCGAACGGGACGACATGATGCCTTCCGTGCCGTACGCGGTGATGTCCCAGCTCTCGGTCCACGGCAGCACGTCCCATGACATGAAGTCGACGGTAACGATCTTGTCCTCGTAATTCAGCACCGCGCCTGCCGCGTCTTCACGCGATTCATCGCCATGAAAGTTCGGGAACTTCGTGATGCGCGCGTTCACGGAGCGCGGCATGCCGAAGTGCAGAAGAATGCGGTCGATCAGATGACAGCCGATCACGAACACCGCGCCGCCGATATCGCCGGGCTGCGTCATGTGCGCTGTACCCGCCTCGTCGTGCGAGCAACCGCCATGTGCGCGCACCTGAACCACCTTGCCGAGACGGCCGCTCTGAAGCGCGGCCTGCATGGCGTCGACCGAAGGTGCGAAGCGCCAGCAATAGCCCACCTGAAACAGGCCGCCCGTGCGCTCCACCGCCTCGACGATGCGCTTCGCATCCGCCGAACTCCGGCCGGCTGGCTTTTCGCACAGCACCGCCTTGCCGGCCTCCAGCGCTTCGATGGCGAGGTCCGCCATCTTTTCGCTCTTGGAGTGCACCAGCACCACATGAACGTTGTCGTCCGCCAGAATCTCCTCCTTCGAGCGCGCTTCGAGACCGAGTGCGTCGACGAACGGCTGGAGCAGCGGACTCGTATCCCACGCGCCGAGCATCTTCGCATCGGCGCGGCGCTGGATTGCCTTGACTCGCCCGGACGTGTGCGGGTGAGTGATGCCGAGGCATGCCACACCGAGCGTCTCATTGGGAGCAATCTTTCGTGTCATGACCTGTCTCCTCCTGTTGTGTTCGTTACACCTTCACTGCCTTGCCCGACAGCGCGGATTCGAGCGCGGCATCCGCGAGACGCAGCGCCTTCAGTCCGTCCTGCACGGATGTCGGCAGCGGCGAGTTCGTGTTGAGCGCATCTACGAAGGCTTCGAGTTCGGCCTTGTATGCCGCCTCATAACGTTCGAGGAAGAAGTTGAGCAGAGGCTCGCGCACATCGGTTGCTTCCTTCGACCAGCGGCGAATCGTGGAGGGACGCAGGTTCTCCTGCAGCAGCATGCCCTTCGAACCCGATACCTCCATGCGCTGGTCATAGCCATACACCGCTTCGCGACAGCAGTTGATATGGCATTGCTTGCCCGAGGCGGTACGCAACTGAACCATGACCGTATCGAAGTCGGTCAGCTTCTCGAGCGACTCGTCGACGAGACGGCTCGCCATCGCCATGACTTCGACCGGCTCTTCGCCCAGCAGCCAGCGCGCCATGTCGAGATCGTGGATGACCATGTCGCGGAAGATGCCGCCAGAGTGCTCGACATAATCGCGCGGGGGCATGCCCGGATCGCGGCTCGAGATGATGACCTGCCGCACTTCGCCGACATCGCCCGCGTCGATCGCCTTGCGAAAGGCCTGCGACGTCGGATCGAAGCGTCGGTTGAACGCGAGCATCACGCGTCCGCCACGACGCTCCACTTCGTTCGCGGCGGCGAGCGACTTCTCCATGTCGAGGTCGATGGGCTTCTCGCACAACACGGCCTTCCCGCGCTTGACGGCTTCGAGCATGAACGTGATGTGCGTATCCGTCGGCGTGCCGATGACCACGGCGTCGATGTCGTTGCGTTCCAGGACGCCTTGCGGGTCCGTCGATGCCTCGCAGCCGAGACGCGTCGCCAGCGAAGTTGCCGCGCTTTCGACCGGGTCCGCGACCACGACGAGTTTTGCATTCGGGCTCGCGGCAACGTTGCCAGCGTGAATGCGGCCAATGCGGCCCGCACCGAGTACAGCGATTCGAATCATGTCAGTCTCCAGAAATGTTGTGTGTCGTCGAAGGCAGGCGTCAGGCGGCCGTCGTGGCGCTCGTCGAAAATTGCGCGATGGTGCTCTCGTACGCGCGCCGGGCCATCTCGTCGAGCGGAAGCTTGCGGTGCACCTCCGAGATGAGTTCCACGCCGTAGTACGGGAGCGTGCAGCCCGCGCGGTCCAGGGCGTCGACGAAGGCCCGACAGTCGCCCGCGCCTTCGCCGCAAAGCTGGCGGTTGAAAGTGGAATCCTCGAACAGCGTGCCCCTGATTTGCGCGCCTACGTCGTCCATCTCGACGCCCTTGATATAGCGCGCCGGAATGCGCGCGACTTCGCTATAGGGCGTGCCGGCCCGCGCGACGTGCCAGTGGTCCACCATCAGACCGCCGTTGGGCTGATCCGCGCCTTCGGAAATCTTCAGCGCTTCCGCAATGTTTCGAATCGGCGAGAAAGGCATGAACTCGATGGCGACGGTCGCGCCCACGGTCGCCACGTCGCAGCAGAGCTTCGCGAACTCGTCGGTCATGCGGGCGAAGTCGGCCGGCGTTTCGTCGAAGGGGCTCGCACCGATTTTCAGATTGCGCATGCCAAGCTCGCCACCGAGTTCGATGAAGCGCTTGCGGCATTCATCCGATTTCGCGCGCGCATCGCCTTCGAGATACCAGTCCATGAGAATTTCGAGCTCGAAGTACTTCATGCCGGTGTCGTCCAGAATCGCCTTGACGCCGGACAGACCATATTTTCCGACGCTGTGCTCGAGATCGTCGAGAATGAGGCCGATACCGCTCCAGCCCGCGCGCGATGCCGCCTCGCAGCGCTCACGCAGCGAGAATGGGCTGATTTCGCTCGATGCGCACGGATAGACGTCGCCAGCGAGCGTCCAGTATGCCGCCAGAAGTTCCACTTTCTTCGTGCTCATAGTTAGTAATCCTTTATCTATTGATGTCGTTGATGCCGTTTCTATTTCGTACCCGACGATTAAGGAACGGCGCGCATGGGCTTGCCGCAGGCCGCGAGAGTAAAGTCCCACGACACCGACCAGAACGGCGATGACAATCCCACACGTTTTGCCGCTTCCGGGTCATCGATCTGGTTGAACTCGGCGATGAGTTCGCGCTTGACGCCGAAGACCGCGTCTTCACCCAGATACGGGCAGTCGGGCGTGAAGATGTGCGTGATGACCGGATCGAAGCCCGGAGCCGTCACGATGAAATGCAGATGAGCCGCTCGATTCGGATGCCGGCCCATTGCGCCGAGCAGTTTTCCGACCGGACCATCCGAGGGAATCGGATAGTGGCGCGGCTTGACGGACTTGAACCAGTAACGCCCCTCGGCATCCGAAGAGAACACGCCGCGCAGATTCGAGTCGGGTTGAATGCCCTTCTGCTGCACGTCATAGAAACCGCCGTCGTTGGTCTGCCACACTTCGAGCTTCGCGTTCCGAATCGGGTTGCCCTCGATGTCGGTCACGCGACCTTCGACGACCATCGGCTCGCCTTTCCCGTCCAGACAAATGTTCTCGCCGTTCCGATACGCGGGCGCATCGGCGACATAGAACGGACCCAGGATCGTGTTCGGCGTAGCGCCGCTCGGACGACGATGATTGATCGCATCGACCAGCATGGAGACACCCAGTATGTCCGAGAGCAGGATGTACTCCTGCCTCCAGTCCGTGCACATCTGACCGGTCTCGGTCAGGAAGCGAATCGCGCTGAACCACTCCTCATGCGTGGGTTCGATTTCCTTGATCGCGGCGTGAAGGTGCCTCACCAGCACCGACATCACTTCACGCAGACGCGGACTGGCTTCATCGCTCATGCGCGCGTTGACGACTTCCGCCGAGCGCGCCTCGTCGAAGTACGGCGATGTGGACTGAATTGCGGGGGATGCGTTTTGCATGTCGTGTCTCCATCAATCTTGTCTTCAGCTTTGAGACCAGTCTATATTCGCCGTGGCTGGCAAAACAGAGCTGAAAAGGGAAAGTCTTTCGCGTCAGATGGGAAACAGGCTCACGCTGTCCAGTGCCGCTCGTAGTCGTTCTGCTGAAACCGCTCGACGAGTGCCTCGATGAACAATCGCACTTTCACGGGAAGATGCGAGCGAGTTTGAAACGCGATGTTCATCGTCAGCCGGGGCAGGTCCCATTCATCGAGAACGGGAACGAGACGGCCGGCCGCGAGATCGTCGTAGATGATGTATTTAGGCTGCACGAGAATGCCCATGTTATCCAGCGCGGCGGTGCGCAGGATCTGGCCATCGTTCGATTCCAGCAGCGGCTTCACGCGCACCACGACGTTCTCGTTGCCGCGCGTGAACGAGAGCTCGCGAGGATTGTCCGCGAGCTGATAGTTCAGAATCCGGTGCTTCGCAAGTTCAGCGGGGAATCGGGGACGGCCATTCGCTTCGATATAGCCGGGAGCCGCCGCGAGAATCCGGCGCGTCGATGCAAGCCTTCTGATCGTGATGTTGCTGTCGGGCTCGAGAACCTTCGTTCGTATCGCGACGTCGATGCCATTCTCGATGATGTCGTAGTAGCGATTGGCCGCCACGACATCCACCGTAATGTCGGGGTAGCGCGCGGTGAAATCGGGAAGCATCGGCGCGATGTGCAGCAGGCAGAACGACAGCGAGGCCGTGACGCGAAGCACACCGCTCGGTCGCACCACCGCTTCCTTGATCACCGCTTCTGCTTCGCCGAGATCGGCCAGAATGGATTTGCAGCGCCGGTGAAACTCCGCACCCGCTTCGGTCAGGTAAAGATTGCGGGTGGTTCTTCGTACAAGCTGTATTCCGAGCCTCGCCTCCAGCGAAATCAGATACCGGCTTGCCGCCGATATCGACAAGTCGACCGCTTCCGCCGCGCGACTGATACTGCCCGTGTCCGCCACTTCGACGAACAACTGTAGTTCCTTGAACTGGTCCATGCGCTTGCACCGTTACGCCTTTTCTCCGCCCGCATTCGCGCCGAATGCGAGAGCATGCGCGACGTCGTTGAGTTGTTTTTAGCGTCGCGTCGACATCATGATAGTTTGGCGAGGCCATCTTTGAGAGGCGAAAATCGATCAAAAATCTATCAGCACCTGCGCTTTGGTGGCTAACCCCGTGCCTCGCGTTTTAGATGTAGCATGGCTCGCGAGAGTGGATAGAAAGTCTGCGAACACATCAGGAAACTATCAGCGAAGGAGAGTGGAATTGGCTCACCGCTTCTTGATCAAGGAAATCGCGCTTCAGGCCGGGCTCGGCGTCGCGACCGTCGACCGCGTTCTGAACGGTCGTGCGAATGTCCGCGAGCACACTCGCAAGCGCGTCGAGCAGGCCATCAAGGAACTCGAGCGCCAGGAACTGAATCTGGCGAACACGGGACGCAAGCTCATCGTCGACGTCGTCGTGGAAGCGCCCGCGCGCTTCAGTGACGAAATAAGAAGTGCGCTCGAAGCGGAGCTTGCGTGGATGCATCCGGCAATCGTGCGTCCGCGTTTTCTGCTGCAGGAGACAATGACGACCGCCGAAGTCGTCGATGCGCTTCGTTCCATCGCACGCCGGGGAAGCCACGGCGTGTTCCTGAAAGCGCGCGACGTTCCGGAGATCGCCGAAGCGGTCGGCGAGCTTCAACGTCATGGCATTCCTGTCGTCACCGTGTTCACCGACATACCCTTGTCGGGCCGCATCGCCTATGCCGGTCTCGACAATCGCGTGGCGGGCGCTACCGCCGCTTACCTTCTCGGCTTGTGGCTGGGACCGCAGACCGCGAACGTGCTGATCACCATGAGCGACGAACATTTTCGTGGCGAGGAAGAGCGCGAGATCAGCTTTCGTCGTGCGTTGCGCAAGCATCATCCTCAACTCAGGCTGATCGATGCGAGCGGCGGTCATGGACTCGATCTCGCCACCGGGCAGCGCGTCAGCAGCGTGCTCGACGACGATACGTCGATTGCCGCCGTGTACTCGATGGGCGGCGGCAATGTCGCGATTCTTCGCGCGCTGCAAGCGCGGCAGCACGCGCCGTTCTTCTTCATCGGGCACGATCTCGACAGGGACAACGTTCAGCTTCTGCGCGACGGAAAGATTCAGGCGATCCTGCATCACGATCTGAGACAGGACATGCGTTCGGCATGTCATCACATCATGCACTATCACAAACTGCTGCCCGCTTCGTCCGTCGCTGCGTCTTCGTCGGTGATGGTCGTCACGCCTGAAAACATTCCGGATCACATCGCCAGTCGTTTTCGCGACTGATCGCCGCACGCGCGAATCAGAATCGCGTGGCCAGTCCCGCGATCACCCCGAACTGGCTCTTTCCATAGTTCGGGTTCGTGCTCGAAGGATTGCCGTTAACGGGATCGTTATTGATGTTCGCGCCGTACAGACCGCTATCGAGGCCGACGTTCGACGTCGAACTGTTGCGCACGTAGGCGAGTTCCGTGTAGAGCAGCGTTCGCTTCGAGAGCAGATAGTTGGCGCCCAGCGTGTAGAGCGTCGCATTGCCGTTGCCATTGTTCGCGTTGGCGTGATACACCGCGCCGGTGACGGCGAGCGCGGGCGTCGTCTGCCATATCGCGCCGATCCATTCGTGATTGACGTTCGTCGGCAATGTGGTTCCCGCCGGCAATGCGGACGGCGTGGATGTGCCGAAATAGCCCGCGTTCGAAGCATCCGGCGCACTCAAGTGCTGATAGCCGAGATAAGCGGTCACGGGTCCGAAAGCGTAAGTCAGGCCGGTCAGAATCGAGCGCGATGTCAGGTACACGTTGCTGAATTGACCGTTCGGGTCGCGCACTTCATCGTACGTCGCTTGCCAGAACAGGCCTCGATTCGCGTACGAAAGCTTGAGGCCATCCGAGCGACCCTGAGCGCTTCCCAGCCCGCTCGATGTGCCCAGTTGACCCGGCGCACTGCCGGGATTGCCGGCGTTCCATGTCG
This sequence comes from Caballeronia hypogeia, assembly GCF_001544875.2. Taxonomy (GTDB): domain Bacteria; phylum Pseudomonadota; class Gammaproteobacteria; order Burkholderiales; family Burkholderiaceae; genus Caballeronia; species Caballeronia hypogeia. Next base: position 30,698 of record NZ_FCOA02000002.1, on the reverse strand, counting down.
GCGCGTTCGTCAGGTCGTATTGCCCTTGCAGCGTGAAGCCGGCGATCGTCGGCGAAAGGTACTCGACACCATTCGCCGCTTGCGAAAAGACGCGCCCTCTTACCAGCGTGCCGATCGCGTACTTCTTGGTCTGCTGTGGATCGACATCGCCGGAATACTGGCTGATCTCGGCCGAACCCATGTTGCCGAACTTGATTTGCCCCCACGTATCGTTTTGCAGACCGACTGTCGCCTGTCCCGCGAAGAAGCTGCCGTTCGCGAAGCTGCCGTTCATCGTGTTGAGTCGCGACTCGAGTTGAAAGACCGCGTGCGTGCCGCCGCCCAGATCCTCGATACCTCTGAAGCCGAATCTCGATTGCGCCCAGCCGCCGCTTTGCGCGCCGAACACGTGTCCCTTCGGCTGATTCGTCTCATACACGATGCCGTTATCCACGATGCCGTACAGCGTGACGCTGCTTTGCGCATTGACCGTTGCCGCCGCCGATAAGGCGAACGCACTGAACAGAAGTTTCTTCATCTTCATCTTCATCTCCGTTTATATCGTTATCCTAGGTAATTGTTATGCTTCGCAAGCGATGCCTTCAGCCAAGCCAATTCAAATGTGTGGCCGAGTTTATATTCCCCATTCGCTCGATCAAAGAGCCCAAAGAGGAATCTCTTTCGCGTGATTCGGGAAAATGACGTGATTCGCGTCGAACGCGCGTGCGTTTCGCGTTCGACCACCGCGGACAAAGTGCGGGCATGAACGCGGGAAGTGATTCGCGAGTTCCCCGATCGCTCCGAATATTTACTTGACATCTAAACTATATAAACCTAAATTACCGTCACAGGGAGACATCAGTCGGAGACACACATGCGCATCGTCTGCATCGGCGGCGGCCCGGCGGGCCTCTACTTTGGTCTGTTGATGAAACGCCGGCACCCCACGTATGACATCACGGTCGTCGAACGCAACCGCGCTTACGACACGTTCGGCTGGGGCGTGGTTTTCTCCGATCAGACACTCGGCAATCTGCGCGCGGCAGACCCCCAAAGCGCCGACGCGATTCTCGAGGCCTTCAATCACTGGGACGACATCGAGGTCCACATCGGCGGACGTTGCATTCGCTCTTCCGGTCACGGCTTCTGCGGCATCGGGCGCAAACGTCTGCTGAATATCCTGCAGGCGCGCTGCGAGGAACTCGGCGTGAAGCTCGTCTTCGAAACCCAGGTCGTGAACGACGTCGATTACGAAGCCGATCTCATCATTGCCAGCGACGGCGCGAACAGCGCCATCCGCGGAAAGTACGCGTCCACGTATCAGCCCGATATCGACATGCGCGATTGCCGCTTCGTGTGGCTCGGCACGAACAAGTGCTTCGACGCCTTCACCTTCGCGTTCGAAAAGACTGAATGGGGCTGGTTTCAGGCGCATGCATATCGCTTCGATGAAAACACTTCGACGTTCATCGTCGAAACGCCGGAGCGCGTCTGGCGCGCCGCCGGTCTCGCCGACATGAGCAAGGAAGACGGCATCGCGTTTTGCGAGAAGCTCTTCGCGAAGTATCTCGACGGAAACGCGCTGATCTCGAACGCATCGCATCTGCGCGGCTCGGCGCAGTGGATTCGCTTCCCGCGCGTGGTCAATCGCGAATGGGTGCACTGGCGCGACGGCGCGAACGGCGAGCGCACGCCCATCGTGTTGATGGGCGACGCCGCGCACACCGCGCACTTCTCGATCGGCTCAGGCACGAAGCTCGCGCTGGAAGACGCGATCGAACTCGCGAACAGCATCGACACTGCGTTCACGAAACAGAGCGGCGATCTCGATGGCGCGCTCGAACACTACACGCAGGTTCGCAGCGTCGATGTCCTCCGCATTCAGAACGCGGCGCGCAATTCGACCGAGTGGTTCGAACATGTGGACCGTTACGCATCGTTCGAACCGGAACAGTTCGCCTATTCGCTGCTGACGCGCTCGCAACGCATCTCGCATGAAAATCTGCGCGAACGCGACGCGCGTTATCTCGCTTCGTTCGAAGACTGGCTGGCCGCGCGCGCGGGCTTCGAGCGCGACGAGAACAAGCGCCCGGTTCCACCGATGTTCACGCCGTTCAAACTGCGCGGCGTCACCTTGAAGAACCGCGTGGTGGTCTCGCCGATGGCGCAGTATTCCGCTGTAGACGGAATCGCGGGCGACTATCACCTGATGCATCTCGGCGCGCGCGCAATGGGCGGCGCCGCGCTCGTCATGACGGAAATGACGTGCGTTTCGCCCGAAGCGCGCATCACGCCAGGATGTCCCGGCATGTATGCGCCCGAGCATCTCGCCGCGTGGAAGCGCATTGTCGATTTCGTGCACGCGCAGTCGGATGCGAAGATCGGCATGCAGCTCGGCCACGCGGGCGCGAAGGCATCGACACGCGTGAGCTGGGAAGGCATCGATCAGCCGTTAGCGGATGGCAACTGGCCGCTCGTGTCGGCGTCGCCGCAGCAGTACCTGCGCGAAGTAAGCCAATGGTCGCGTGAAGCATCCCATGACGAACTGCGCGCCATCGAAGCGCAATTCGTGCGCGCCACCGAAATGACGGCACAAGCGGGCTTCGACTGGCTCGAACTGCACTGCGCGCACGGCTATTTCCTTTCGAGCTTTCTTTCGCCGCTGACCAATCATCGCAGCGATGAATACGGCGGCTCGCTCGAAAATCGCCTGCGTTATCCGCTGCAGGTATTCAAGGCGATGCGCGCGGTGTGGCCACAAGACAGGCCGATGTCCGTGCGCATCTCCGCGCACGACTGGGTCGACGGCGGCACGACACCCGACGACGCCGTCGAGATTGCACGCGCGTTCAAGGCTGCGGGCGCCGACATGATCGACGTGTCATCGGGACAGGTCAGCAAGGACGAAAGGCCTGTCTACGGCCGCATGTTCCAGACGCCGTTCGCGGACCGCATCCGCAACGAAGCCGGCATTGCGACCATCGCGGTGGGCGCGATCTCCGAAGCGGATCATGTGAACAGCATCATCGCGGCGGGGCGCGCCGATCTGTGCGCGGTGGCGCGTCCGCATCTCGCGAATCCGTCGTGGACGCTCAACGAAGCGGCCAGGATCGGCTATTTCGATATCGTGTGGCCGAAGCAATACGCGGCCGCAAAATCGCAACTCGAACGCAATCTGGAACGCGAACGCGCCATGGCCGCCGACAACGCGCGGCTGACGCCGCAAGAACGCGTGCAACGCGCCGAAGGAAGCATCTGACCATGACATCTCTCGCCGGCAAACACGCGGTCGTCACGGGCGGAGGCAGCGGCATCGGTGCATCGTGCGCCGGGGCGCTGGCGCGAGAAGGCGCGCGCATCACGCTGATGGGCCGCGACATGAAGCGCCTCGAAGCGCAGCGCGACGCCATGCGTGGCTTCGGCAACGTGTCATGTGTGAGCGTCGATGTAACGAACGAAACCGCTATCAATGAAGCCTTCGCACGCGCGGTCGAAGCGCACGGCCCCGTCGATGTGCTGGTGAACAACGCGGGCCACGCGCAAGCCGCGCCCTTCACGCATACCGATGCCGCGCTCTGGCAGCGCATGCTCGACGTGAATCTCACCGGGGTGTTCCTGTGCACGCGCGCGGTGCTGCCCGCCATGCTCGAACGCGGCTATGGCCGCATCGTCAACGTCGCGAGCACGGCCGGACAAATCGGTTACGCGTATGTCGCCGCCTATTGCGCAGCGAAGCACGGCGTCATCGGTCTCACGCGTGCGCTCGCCGCCGAGGTCGCGACCAAAGGCATCACGGTGAACGCGGTGTGCCCGGGCTACACCGAAACCGAACTGCTGCGCGCTTCGCTCGACCAGATCATGTCGAAGACCTCGCGCAGCGAACAGGACGCACGCGACGCGCTCGTGCGTCATAACCCGCAACGCCGCTTCGTGCAGCCGGAAGAAGTCGCCAGTGCCGTGCTATGGCTCTGCTCACCCGGTTCTGGCGCGATGAACGGCCAGTCCCTATCCGTATCCGGTGGAGAAGTCACGTGACTCAAGCCACGCGCAACAAGAAAACCGCCGCGACGGAGCCTAAAGCGCCGCGCAAGGGCATCGAAAAACCGGCCGACAACGTCGTCGACCTGGAGATGAGCACGGGCGCCGACAGCCATATGGGCCTGCGGCTGTGGCTGCGCATGCTGACCACGACCAACCTCGTGCAAGCGGAATTGCGCAAGCGCCTGCGCACCGAATTCGACACGACGCTGCCGCGTTTCGACCTGATGTCGCAACTCGAGCGTCATCCCGAAGGCCTGAAGATGACCGAACTGTCGCGCCGCATGATGGTGACCGGCGGCAACGTGACGGGCATCACGGACCAGCTCGAAAAGGAAGGCCTCGTTTCGCGCTATACCGATCCGAACGACCGCCGCTCCATCAGCGTGCGACTCACTCCGCAAGGCCGCGCCGCGTTCGACAAGATGGCGACCGCGCATGAGCAATGGGTCGTCGAAATGTTTGGCGGCCTCGAACTGAACGAGAAATCGCAGACGCATCAGCGGCTCGGCAAGTTGAAGCAGCATCTGATGAAAACGCTGAAGGACTGAAGGAGACCTCGATGAACTCATCCGCCGCCAGCGCGCTGCTCGCTGGCAATCGCATTACGCTCGCCGACTATCGCGCGACGCACTTCGGCTGGTCCGTGACGAACGGCGTCGCGACCATCATGCTGAATCGTCCCGAGCGCAAGAACCCGCTGACCTTCGAATCGTATGCGGAACTGCGCGACCTGTTCCGCCAGCTCGCGTATGCGACGGATGTGAAGGCCGTCGTGCTGCACGGCGCGGGCGATAACTTCTGCTCCGGCGGCGACGTGCATGAAATCATCGCGCCGCTCATCGATCTGCCGATGCCCGAACTGCTGCTCTTCACGCGCATGACCGGCGATCTGGTCAAGGCGATGCGTCACTGTCCGCAGCCGGTCATCGCGGCGGTGGATGGCGTCTGCGCAGGCGCGGGCGCCATCCTCGCGATGGCCTCCGACATGCGTCTCGGCACCGCGCGCAGCAAGCTCGCGTTCCTGTTCACGCGCGTGGGCCTCGCGGGTTGCGACATGGGCGCCTGCTCGATCCTGCCGCGCATCATCGGCCAGGGGCGTGCCTCGGAACTGCTGTTCACGGGCCGCTCCGCGAGCGGCGACGAAGGCTACGCGTGGGGCTTCTACAACCGCCTCTGCACGCCCGAAACCTTGCTCGACGAAGCCGCGAAGCTCGCCTCCGAACTCGTTGCGGGCCCGACCTTCGCGCATGGCATCACGAAGAAGATGCTGCATCAGGAATGGAGCATGAGCGTCGACGAGGCGATCGAATCGGAAGCGCAGGCGCAAGCCATCTGCTTGAGCACGCGTGACTTCGAGCGCGCCTACCGCGCGTTCGCCGCGAAGACGCGCCCCGTGTTCGAAGGAGACTGAATGAAAGCCGATCCTCACAGCGCGCTCGCCTGGCCTTTCTTCGAGGAACGGCATCGCGAGCTGGCGCATGACGTCGATGCGTGGGCAGCAGAGCACCTGAAGCACATCGATCACACCGATACCGATGCGGCCTGCAAGCGGCTCGTACGCATGCTGGGCGAAGGGGGCTGGCTCGCGCATTGCATCGGCGGCACGCGCTATGGCGCATCGAACGACACGATCGATACGCGCGCCGTGTGCCTGCTGCGAGAAATGCTCGCGAAGCATGACGGCCTCGCCGATTTCGCCTTCGCGATGCAAGGTCTCGGTTCGGGCGCGATCTCGCTCACGGGCACGGATGCGCAAAAGGAGCGTTATTTGCCGCGCGTCGCGAAGGGCACGGCGCTGGCCGCGTTCGCGTTGTCCGAGCCGGAAGCGGGATCGGATGTCGCGGCGATGTCGTTGGAAGCGCACATCGAAGGCGACGACTACATCCTGAACGGCGACAAGACCTGGATCTCGAACGGCGGCATCGCGGACTTCTATGTCGTCTTCGCACGCACCGGAGAAGCGCCGGGTTCGCGCGGCATCAGCGCGTTCATCGTCGATGCGGATACGCCGGGCCTGCAGATCGCCGAGCGCATCGACGTGATCGCGCCGCATCCGCTCGCGCGTCTGCATTTCGATAACGCGCGCGTACCGCGCAGCCAGATGCTCGGCGCGCCCGGCGAAGGCTTCAAGATCGCGATGCGTACGCTCGATATCTTCCGCACCTCGGTTGCGGCGGCATCGCTCGGTTTCGCGCGTCACGCGATGCAGGAAGGGCTCGAACGCGCGGCCTCGCGCAAGATGTTCGGCCAGACGCTCGGCGACTTTCAACTGACGCAGGCCAAGCTCGCGCAGATGGCGCTCACCATCGACACGAGCGCGCTGCTCGTCTATCGCGCCGCGTGGCTGCGCGATCAGGGCGAAACCGTCACGCGCGAAGCCGCGATGGCGAAGTGGCATGCGAGCGAAGGCGCGCAGCAGGTGATCGACGCCGCCGTGCAGTTGTGGGGCGGCCTCGGCGTGAAGCACGGCACTGCCGTCGAATCGTTGTATCGCGAGATTCGCGCGCTGCGTATCTACGAAGGCGCGACGGAAGTGCAGCAACTGATCGTCGGACGCGATTTGCTGAAAGCGCACGGAGAAGCACGGCGATGACGCGAACCTTCGATATGCCCGTGCGTATCCGTTTCGCGCACTGCGACCCGGCGGGCATCGTCTACTTTCCGCAATACCTCGTGATGACGAACGCGCTCGTCGAGGACTGGTTCAGCGATGCGCTGGGCATCGACTACGCGGACATGATCTCGACGCGGCGCGTCGGGCTGCCCATCGTCAGGCTCAACTGCGACTTCTCGCGGCCGAGCCGCATGGGAGAAACCGTGACGCTCACGCTTGGGGTCGATTCGGTCGGACAGCGCTCCATTCGCATCGACATCGTGTGTCATTGCGCGGGCGAAGTGCGCTTTCGCGCGAAGCAGGTACTGGTCACGACATCGCTCGACGACGGCCGTTCCATCGACATTCCCCGCGACATCGCCGGCGCAATCGAGTTGTTCGCGCCGGGCACGAGCCGCGCAATACAGGAGGAGACACGCTCATGAAGCAAACGCTTTTGCCTTCGGGCTGGATCAAGCCGCGCGGTTACGCGAACGGCGTCGCGGTGCGCGGCACGCAGGTATATATCGCCGGGCAGATCGGCTGGGACGAACAGGCGCGTTTCGTCAGCCGCGAGTTCGGCGCGCAGGCTGTGCAGGCGCTGCGCAATATCATGGCCGTGCTGCGCGAAGCCGGCGGCAAGCCCGAGCATCTGGTGCGCATGACATGGTATGTGACCGACAAGCGCGCGTATCTCGCGGCGGCGAAGGAAATCGGCGCGGCATTCCGCGAACTGATCGGCGATTACGACATCGCGATGAGCGCCGTGCAGGTCGTCGCGCTGATCGAAGACGATGCACTGGTGGAAATCGAAGCAACGGCTGTCATCCCCAACTGAAGCGGAGAGCACGATGGAACGGTCAGCCCATGTCGATACATTCGCGCGCGATCATCTGCCGCCGCAGGATCAATGGCCCGTGCTCCTGCTCGATAACGCCGATGTCGCCTATCCCGCGCGCATCAATTGCGCGACCGAGCTGCTGGACCGCGCGATCGAAAGTGGACACGGCGATCGTCCCGCGATCTGGTCCGACGACAACGGCGAGGCCCACGCGACCACTTACCGCGAGTTGCGCGCGCTCGTGAATCGCAGCGCGCATGTGCTCGTCGATGAAATGGGTTTGCGTCCGGGCAATCGCGTGCTCTTGCGCGGCCCGAACACCTTGCAGATGGCGGTCGCGTTCTTCGCCGCGCTGAAGGCGGGTCTCGTCGTCGTGCCGACCATGCCGCTGTTGCGCTCGAAGGAACTGAAACAGATTATCGACAAGGCGCAAATTACGGCCGCACTCTGCGATGTGCGCCTGACAGAAGAACTCGCGCGCTGTCACACGCAGGGCGACGAGTTCAATTGCGAAACGCTCGCGCAAGTCGTGACGTTCCACCATGACGCGCCGGCCTCGCTCGATGCACTCGCACGCAACAAGCCCGATCATTTCGATGCCTGCGACACCGCCGCCGATGACGTGTGCCTGATCGCCTTCACGAGCGGCACGACGGGCGCGCCGAAGGGCTGCATGCATTTTCATCGCGACGTGCTGGCGATGTGCGACCTGTTCCCGCGTCACATCCTGAAGCCCACGTCGAGCGATGTGTTCTGCGGCACGCCGCCGCTCGCGTTCACATTCGGCCTGGGTGGCTTGTTGTGCTTTCCGCTGCGCGTCGGCGCATCGACGGTACTGTTCGAAAAGCTCACGCCTGAAACGCTTCTGCAAACCGTCGAGCGGTTTCGCGCGACCATCATGTTCACCGCGCCGACGTTTTACCGGCAGATGGCGCCGCTGGTCGAACGCTTCGATATTTCCAGCCTGAAAAAGACCGTGTCCGCAGGCGAAGCGCTGCCCGACTCCACGCGCGCGTTGTGGCGCGAGGCGAGCGGCATCGAAATGATCGATGGCATCGGCGGCACGGAGATGATTCATATATTCATTTCCTCGGCGGGCGCGGATGTGCGCGAGCACGCAATCGGCCGCGCGGTGCCCGGCTATATCGTGCAAGCGGTGGACGACGCGATGCAGCCCGTGCCGCCCGGCACGCTGGGCAAACTCGCCGTGCGCGGCCCGACCGGCTGCCGGTATCTCGCCGACGATCGCCAGTCGAGGTTCGTGCGCGACGGCTGGAACCTGCCCGGCGATTCCGTCGTGATCGATCAAGACGGCTACGTGTTCTATCAGGCGCGCGCCGACGACATGATCGTATCGGCGGGATACAACATCTCCGGCCCCGAAGTGGAGAGCGTGCTGATGCAGCACGAGGCCGTGGCCGAATGCGGCGTGATCGGCGTACCCGACGAAACGCGCGGACAGGTCGTGAAAGCGTTCGTCGTGCTCAAGCCCGGCTTCGCCGGCGACGATGCGCTCATCGCCGAATTGCAGGACTTCGTGAAGCGCAATGTCGCGCCGTACAAGTATCCGCGTCTCGTCACCTTTTTGAGCGCGCTGCCGCGTACGGAGACCGGCAAGCTCAAGCGCTTCGCCCTGCGTTCGATGTAGCGCGTTCGCGAAGCAAAAACGTTTGCTTGGTAGAGTACGGATCACGCCCGCCGCGAGGCGGCTCGTCCACTCTTCCGAGCAAACAAGAAAAATGGTTCTGACGCGACGTAGCCTTGCCGTTTCACTTTTTACCGCACTCGCCGTGACCTCGCAGGTTGCGACAGCCGCGAGCAAGACGCTCGTATTCTGTTCCGAAGGCAGCCCCGCCGGTTTCGACTCCGCGCAATACACGACCAGCACCGACTTCGATGCAGGCGCGCATTCGGTCTATGACCAACTCGTCGAATTCAAGCGCGGCACGCTCGATCTGACGCCCGGTCTCGCCGAGAAATGGGACGAATCGCCCGACGCGAAGACCTTCACGTTTCATCTCCGGCGCGGCGTGAAATTCCAGTCGACTGCCTGGTTCAAGCCCACGCGCGACTTCAATGCGGACGACGTGGTGTTCACGTTCAAACGCATGATCGATCCGAACGAGCCGTTTCAGAAAGCGCATCCGGTCAGCTTCCCGTATCTGACCGACCTCGGTTATGACAAGAACATCGCCTCCGTCGAGAAGCTCGACGACTACACCGTGCGCTTCACGCTGAAGACGCCGGATGTCGTGTTCGTGCGCAACATCGCGATGGAGTTCGCTTCGATCGTATCGGCCGAATATGCTGCGCAACTGCTGAAGCAAGGCAAGCCCGAAGACCTGAACCAGAAGCCCGTGGGCACCGGCGCGTTCGCGTTTCGCGACTATCAGAAAGACGCGACGATCCGCTACGACGCGAACCCGACGTACTGGAACAAGAAGGACGTGCACATCGACAAGCTCGTGTTCTCGATCACGCCCGACGCAGCCGTGCGTCAGCAGAAACTCTCGGGCGGCGAATGTCAGATCACGTCGTTCCCGCGTCCCGCCGACATTGCCGCGTCGAAGCAGGACCCGAAGCTGACGGTGCTGTCAGGCGTCGGCTTCAACGTGGCCTATGTCGGCTACAACACGACGCACAAACCGCTCGACAACGTGAACGTGCGCCGCGCGCTCGACATGGCCATCGACAAGCAGGCGATCATCAAGACCGTCTACGAAGGCGCGGCCACCGTCGCGACCAATCCGATGCCGCCCTCGCAATGGTCCTATAACAAGGCGCTGAAGGACGCGCCGCGCGATCCCGCGAAGGCGAAGGCGTTGCTGAAGGAGGCGGGCTTTCCGAACGGCTTCACCATCACGCTATGGGCCATGCCCGTGCAGCGCGGCTATAACCCGAACGCGCGACTCATGGCGCAACTGATTCAGTCGGACTGGGCGAAGATCGGCGTGAAGGCGAACATCGTCACGTACGAATGGGCCGAGTACAACAAGCGCGCGAAGACCAACGGCGAGCACGACGCGATTCTCTATGGCTGGCTCGGCGACAACGGTGATCCCGACAACTGGCTCGGCACCACGCTCGGCTGCGACGCGGTTCACGGCAGCAACATGGCGAAGTGGTGCAACAGGCAGTTCGACGATCTGCTGGCGAAAGCGCGCCTCGTCACTGATCAGAACGCGCGCACGAAGCTCTATGAAGAGGCGCAGGTCGTGTTCAAGGATCAGGTGCCGTACACGCCGCTTGCGCATGCGAACATCTTTCAGCCGATCTCGAAGCGCGTACACGGCTATCTGATCAGCCCGCTCGGCGGGCATCGTTTCGACGGCATCACGCTCGATTGATCGCTCACTCGATCAGCCGCCGCGATACATCGGGTCGATGCTGTCGCGCGGCTGGCGCTTGCCGGACTGCGTTCTGTATTCGTCGTCGCCGCCGAGCGCTTTCTGCGGGTCGTGCTTCATGTCCTTTGCGTTCATCGCGTGATCGGCGTCGCTGCTGTGCGCGACCGGCGCCACCGCGCCCCGGCAATGCATGTCCGCCGCGCCGTACACGCCCGCGATGGCGGGCACGGCAAACAGCGCCGCACTCGCGGCCAGAATGACGGCGTGATATTTCGCTTTCATGTCGACTCCAGTGAACGTGCCGATGCACGCGCCGGTCGATGCACGGCCTGTGCCAATCTCGCCATGAACCGCTGAAACCCTTGCAGGAAAAGGGATTGCGTGACGACGCGGCATCGAACCGATAGGCGCGTCTGTCGGGCTTCGGCCAACGAATCCGCCCTTGCGTGTCCGTCACCATCCGACAGCCCGACACCGCCGATGTCGTTTTGAGCCGATTTCCGGACGCGTGAGCGAAGGCACGCGCGCGCCGCGATCCGCACACTCTGGTGAACCATCAAACATGCCGAGGGCCACGCGCCTCATCGGCTGCCTTCTGCCGGAACGCGCCATCGCCCTGTGCGTTCGACATCGAAATCAGGAGTGAGACAATTGCCCCCCACGTATGAGCGCAACGCTGGAATCAAACCCTCCCCGCCCCTCACGCTGGGCGATATCACCATCGTCGATCATGCCTTGCTGAAGCGCGCCGTCGGCGCGATGGCGCTCGGCAATGCCATGGAATGGTTCGACTTCGGCGTCTATAGCTACATCGCGGTCGTGCTCGGCCGCGTGTTCTTTCCGTCGAGCAGTCCGTCCGCGCAGTTGATCGCCACCTTCGGCACGTTTGCCGCGGCGTTTCTCGTGCGGCCCATCGGCGGCATGGTGTTCGGTCCGCTCGGCGACAAGATCGGCCGCCAGCGCGTGCTCGCGATGACCATGATCATGATGGCCGTGGGCACCTTCTGCATCGGCCTGATTCCGAGCTATCACTCGATCGGCATACTCGCGCCCGTGCTTCTGCTCGTCGCGCGTCTCGTGCAGGGCTTTTCCACGGGCGGAGAGTATGGGGGCGCTGCGACCTTCATCGCCGAATACTCCACCGACGCGCGGCGCGGCTTCACCGGCAGCTTTCTCGAAGTGGGCACGCTGGTGGGCTATATCCTCGGCGCGGGCACCGTCGCGCTGCTGACCGCGACGCTCTCGCAGGAAGCGCTGCTTTCGTGGGGCTGGCGCGTGCCGTTCATGATCGCGGGTCCGCTCGGTCTCGTCGGCCTGTATATCCGCATGAAGCTGGAGGAAACGCCCGCGTTCAAGAAGGAAGCGGAGACACGCGAGGCACACGAACGCTCGCGCCCGAAGCAGTCGTTTTCAGATCTCCTGAAGCAGCAATTCAGGCCGATGATGCAATGCGTGGGCCTCGTACTGATCTTCAACGTGACCGACTACATGGCGCTCTCGTATCTGCCGAGCTTCCTGTCCGCGACGCTGCATTTCGACGAAACGCACGGCCTCTTCCTCGTGCTGCTCGTGATGCTGCTGATGATCCCGATGACGCTCTACGCCGGCCACCTGTCCGATCGCATCGGCCGCAAGCCGGTGATGATGGTCGGCTGCGTCGGCCTGCTCGTGCTGTCGATTCCCGCGCTGCTGCTCGTGCGCACGGGCGACGTAGTGCCGGTGTTTCTGGGCCTTCTGCTGCTCGGCGCACTGCTCTCGACGTTCACCGGCGTGATGCCTTCCTCGCTGCCCGCGCTGTTCCCGACGCGCATTCGCTATGGCGCGCTCGCCATCGGCTTCAATGTGTCGGTGTCGCTGTTCGGCGGCACGACGCCGCTCGTCACGGCCTGGCTCGTCGATGCAACCGGCAATCTGATGATGCCCGCTTACTATCTGATGGCGGCGTCGGTGATCGGCATGGTGTCGGTGTTCGCGATGCGCGAGACCGCGCAGACGTCATTGCTCGGCTCGGGACCGTGCGTCGCGACGCGCGCCGAAGCGCTCGCGCTCACGCGCAAGAAGCTGAAGGTGGTGCCGCCCGTCAGACGCGAAACCGCGCCGCAAAAGCAGCAAAAGAAGCGCGCCTGAACCGCGCAGCTTCGTTCACACGCTGACCTCCACGAACGGCGCGATGTTGCGCATCGCGCGTTCGACATAGCTTTCCTTCTCGCCGACCGGCGCGACGTAATGCATCACGTCGTGCGCGGCCTGCACGCCTTCGAATCGCGCGATCACCCACGCGGCGAGATATTGCGACGCGAGACAACCGCCCGCCGTCGCGACATTGCCGTGCGCGACGAACGGTTGATTCAGCGTGCGCACGCCCGCTTCCTCGACCCAGGGCTTCGTCGTCAGGTCGGTGCATGCGGGCACGTCCCGCAGCAATCCCAGCTTCGCCAGAATGAGCGTGCCCGAGCATTGCGCACCGAGCAACTGACGCGCGGGATCGAACTTCAGGCGCGACATCAGCAGGGCATCGGCGACCACTTCGCGTGTCTTCACACCGCTGCCGACGATCACCGCATCGGCATGCGCCGCGTCTTCGAGCGTTGCCTGCGCCCTGAGCGTGACGCCGTTCATCGAACGCACTTCGTCGGACGGACACGCGATCGACACCTTCCAGTCCGGCTTTTTGATGCGATTGAGAATGCCGAGCGCGATCAGCGAATCCAGTTCGTTGAAGCCCTCGAACGTCAGAATGGCGATGTGCATCGTGACCTCCCTGCGACCGTATTGACATGACCGCATGCTACGGCGGACGCCCGATACAATCAAAAAATTGTCATGGATACATCGGCGACCCTTCGGACCGATCGCGCCTTTTGACCGATCGTGCTTTCGGACGCGGCGAAATTACCGATATCCACTTCCGCATTTAATCCGTATTGCGACGCCAAAACCGCACGCGACCCCACGGGTATTGACGCCGGTACGTTCCTTTTCAAAAGGACAAAATAGCCAAACGTTTGCCGCGATAATTGTGTTTCAATTGAAGTTGTTATTCTTCTTGCACAATTCCCGATACCTCCGCGATCACAATCGCGATCCATCGAATGGAAATGGCCCATGCGGACTCAGTACGAGGCATCGACGCCGGAAAAGAAAATCAAGGCCGAACATAAGCGCGTGGCGCATTTTCAGCGCTGGTTCGCCACGTTCGCCAGCCTCGCTCATTCGCGTCTGCCGCTGTCCGCCTATTTGCAGAAAGTCACCGACACACTGAGAGAAGTCGCCGGCGTCGACTCCTCCGTGGTGGAATGGATCGAGGGCGACGAGCTCTTCTATCGCGCGGCGAGCGGTGCGGCGGCCGCGCATATCGGCGTGCGGCTGCCCACCGCCGGGAGCCTCTCCGGCCTGTGCATCACGCGCCAGCAGGCGCTCATCTGCCGCAATTCGGCCACCGATCATCGCGTGGATCGCGCCGCGTGCGAGGCGGTCGGCGCGATCTCCATGGTCGTCGCGCCCGTCATCTACGAAGGCCGCTCGGTCGCGGTCCTGAAGCTCATCTCCGGCGAGCTCGATCATTTCGGTCACGCGGACATCAGCATTCTCGACGCGTTCTGTGCTTGCATCGCCGAGACCATCGCGCGCGAGGAGATCGCGCAGGAAAACCGCAAGCTGCTGAAGGAGAACGCCAGCGTCGCGGCGGATCTGACGGTGGAGTCGTCGCTGCGCATCGAGTTCGAGAAGAAGCTCGCCGACGCCATGCGTCGCCGTCAGACCGTGCTCGACAACGCGCACGTCGCGTTCGTGTCGATGGACGAAGCGGGCATGATCGTCGACTGGAACGAGGCCGCGGGCGGGCTGTTCGGCTGGAAGCAGCACGAGGTCGCGGGCAGCGAGCTGGCGTCGTTCATCGTGCCCGAGCGCTTTCGCGACGCGCATCGCACCGGGCTCACGCGCTATCTCGCGACCGGCGAGGCGCGCATGATCAACAAGCGCGTCGAGTTGCCGGCGCTGCGCCGGGACGGCAGCGAGTTCGCCGCCGAGCTGACGATCAGCGAAGTCTGGTACGAAGGCCAGCGCCAGTTCGCGTGCTTCGTGCACGACATCACCGACCGGCGCGTCGCGACCGAGGCGAACGAGCGCCTGCGCCTGCTCATCAACTCGGTGAGCGATTACGCCATCTGCATGCTCGATCAGAACGGCTACGTGCGCTCGTGGAACGACGGCGCGCGCGCCATTTACGGCTTCACGGCGCAGGAGGCCATTGGCCGGCATTTCGCGCTGTTCTATACCGCCGACGAGCACGGCCGCGACCGTCCCGCCGACGATCTCGCGCTCGCCACCAAACGCGGCCGGGTCGAGCATGAAGACTGGCACGTGCGCCGCGACGGCTCGGAGTTCTGGGCGCACGTGATGCTGAGCGCCCTGCCCGGCAACGGCGACGGCGCGCAGGGCTTCGTCAAGATCACGCGCGACATGACCGCGCGGCGGCGGCTCGAAGAACTGGAGGCGTCGAGCCGGCGCATGAACGAGTTTCTCGCGCTGCTCGGCCACGAGTTGCGCAATCCGCTCGCACCGATCCGCAACGCGGTGAGCATTCTCAAGCTGAAGTCGTCGGACGACGCCGACGTGATCCGCAGCCGTCAGATCGTCGACCGGCAGCTCGCGCATCTGACCAAGCTCGTCGACGACCTGCTCGAAGCCGGGCGCGTCAGCTCGGGAAAGATTCGCCTCACGAACGCAATCGTCGATATCGCCGATGTCGTGCATCTGAGCGTCGAGGCTAGCCAGCCATTGTGCGACGAGCGCGGCCAGCGCATCGTCGTGCGCGACAGCGGCCAGCCGGTCCACGTCAACGGCGATTCGACGCGGCTCGTGCAGGCGCTCAACAATCTGCTCAACAACGCGTCGAAATTCAGCCCGCACAATTCCACCATCACGCTCGAAGTCGGCCCGCGCGGCGGCTCGGTCATGGTCCGCGTGAAAGACGAGGGACGCGGCATTTCGCCGGAAGCGCTCGGCATCGTGTTCGATCTGTTCGTGCAGGAACATCCGCCGGGCGCGCATCCGGACGAAGGCGGACTCGGCATCGGCCTCACGCTGGTGCGCGCGATCGCCGAACTGCACGGCGGCCATGTCGAGGCGAAAAGCGGCGGCGCGGACCAGGGCAGCGCGTTCTCGCTGTGGCTTCCGCTCGCGGAGCCGCCAATGTGCGGCGCGGCCTCGGACACGACGCCGGGCGCGGCCGCGACGCGTCAGCTCGACGTACTCGTGGTCGACGACAACCGCGACTCCGCCGACAGCATGACCCTGCTCGTGGACATGCTCGGCCACCACGCGCGCGCCGCCTACGACGGCCCCGGCGCGCTCGACTCGTTCGAAGCGAACCGGCCGCAGATCGTGCTGCTCGATCTGTCGATGCCGGGCATGACAGGCTTCGACGTGATCCGCAGGATGCGCGACGAGGGCCGCCGCGTGATCGTCGCGGCGATGACCGGTCTGGGCTCCGACGAAGACATCGCGCGCACGCGCGCCGCGGGCTTCGATGCCCATCTCGTCAAGCCGGTCGATCTTCCGGAACTGGAGCGCGTGCTGGCGCTGGCGGGGCGAGCCTGACGGCTTGCGGCGCGCCCGGCGCGGCGCGCACGCACGCCGGGGTTTTCGTCAGCCGGTACGGCGCCTTCAGCACCGGCCAGAATGCGCCGTTGGCATCGCGCGCGGCGGAAAGCACATCCGCGAGGAAGTCGCCGTCCTGCAGAAGTTCATCGACGCGCATGACGGGCGTCGCGCCCGCGAGCTTCACGGCCGCGACGGCTTTCGGCAGCGCGCTGCATTGCGCGCGTTCGGCGTCGGAGACTTCGCGTTCCATCCAGATGTGGCCGTCGAGACAGGCGAGCGCCTGGCCGCGCGCTGAATTATTGCCCGCGGCGAACAGCGCGCACCAGGCGGCGACGTCCTGCATCGAAATTTCGATGAACGCGCCGGCGTTTTCCTCGCGTGCGGCGAGACGCGCGAGGATCGCGAACAGCGCCGCCTGCCCGCCGAGAATGTCCGCGCCCGATGCGCCGATCTTCACCGGCGCGCCGTCGGCGCGCGTGAGGTCCATGAGACCGCCCATCGCCTGGATGACGGTGTCGAACGCCGGCCGCGACGGATACGCCGATGTCATGCCGAACCCCGATATCGAGCAATAGACGAGGCGCGGATTGATCGCGCCGAGCGCCTCGCGCGTGAAGCCGAGCTTCGCGAGCGCGCCGGGACGCAGGTTCTCGACGAGCACGTCGGCGTCTTTCAACAGCGTGCGCAGGTACGCGCGAGCGCTTTCCTGCTTCAGATCGAGCGCGATGGTCTCTTTGTCCGTGTTGTTGAGCGCGAAGAAATAGCTCGTGCCGCCCTGTCCGGGCGACCACGCGCGCGCCGCTTCGCCGCCGGGCGGCTCGATCTTCACGACTTGCGCCCCCAGCGCCGCGAGATGCTTGCCGACCAGCGGCGCGGTCGTGTACTGGCCGATTTCGATGACCTTGACGCCCGCGAGCGGCGCGGCGTTCGCCCCGCGTTCGCATGGGACCGCGCGCTTCGCGACGGGCAGCGCATCGCTCAGCGCCGAGGTTTCGAAGATCGAAACGTCGCGGTAGGTATCGGCGTCGACGCCATGCGCTTTCATCGCCCGCGCGGCTTGCGCATGACGCATGCGGAAATTCGGCTCGTCCGCCAGATCGCGGACACCGACGATCGGCCCGGCCGCCACGCCGATGCTTTCGCAGATGCGCGTGCAGTCGTCCGTGGTGAGCGTCGTCGTCCAGCTTTCGACGAGCGCGTCGAGTTCATCGACATGGCGCACGCGTTCCGCGAGCGACGCGAAACGCGCGTCGTCGAGTTGCGGCACGCGCGCTTCCTGCTTCAGCTTGCGCCATTGCTCTTCGGTGCCCGTGCAGATGAGAATCCAGCCGTCGCGCGTGCGATACGCGTTCCACGGCGCGCACGCCGGATGGCGGTTGCCCAAGCGCCCGACCGCGCGGCGCGCGAACGCGGCCGGCAGAAAAGTCGTCAGCGCGCTCGCCGCGCAGCCGCTCAGTGTCACGTCGATGTTCTGCACGATCCCCCGCATGCGCTTCACGCGCACGGCCGCCGCGATGGCCGCCGCCGCGTAGAGCGCCGCCGATATCTCCGTCAGCGGAACGCCGATGCGCACCGGCGCGCCGTGCGCAAAGCCCGTCGTGTCCATGAGACCACTCATCGCCTGGATTTGCGCGTCGGACCAGCGCCTGCCCGCGCGCGAGTCTTGCGGTCCCGTCGCGGTGATATCGCAGACCATGTGCGAGCCGGATGTCTTCCATCTCGCGACGACGTTCGCATCGTCGAAGTCCGACGAAACCAGGATCACGTCGTAATCCGCGGAATCCGACGCGGTCCGTTCCACCGCGGCGCCCGCGCGTTCGAGCAGCGTCGCGCAGAGTCTCACCGCATCGCGCGCGCCGCAGGCCAATACCCGTATTCCTTCCAGCATGATCGTCTCCTTCTCCGTGTCTGCACGGCTGGCGCGCTCACGCGCGCGTTGCTACCATTTTTCGATGCGAACCCTTCCGTCCCTCAACGCGCTGCGCGCCTTCGAAGTCTGCGGGCGTCTGCTCAGCATCCAGCTCGCAGCCGACGAGCTGAACGTCACGCCCGCCGCAGTCAGCCGGCAGATCAAGCTGCTCGAAGACCAGCTCGGCGTGCTGCTGTTCGAACGCGGTCATCGCGCGATCACGCTTACGCCCATGGGCTCGCGCTATCTCGCCGACGTGATCCGCAGCTTCGACACATTGCGCACCGCGACCGTCAATCTCACCGAGGCGCGGCGACGTCGCACGCTGAGGATCCGCGCCTACACGACCTTCTCGATGAACTGGCTGCTGCCGCGCCTCTCGACGTTTCATCGCGACCATCCGGATATCGAAGTGAGCCTGACGACATCGCTGCAACCGGTCGACTTCAATGTCGAAGACGTCGATGGCGCCATTCGTCTGTCGCACGCGCCTTCGTCCGATCTCGGCTTCGACCGGCTCGTGCCGAACGAACTCGTGCCCGTATGCAGCCCGGACTTTTTGCGCGCGCATCCCGGGCTTTCCGACGCCACGCCCGAAGCCTTGCGCGACGTGCCGCTCCTGCATTCGCTCGCGCGCCGCGAAGACTGGGCGAAGTGGCTCGACGCGGCCGGCGTGCGCGGCGTGAATCCGCTCGGGGGCCTTTCCTACGAAAGCTCGATCCTTGCGTACTTCGCCGCGACGCAAGGGCACGGCATCGCCATGGCGCAGCGCGTGCTCGTCGCGGATCAGTTGCGCGCGGGCACGCTCGTCATGCCGTTTTCCTTCGTGCTCGATCTCGGCGCGTTCACCTACTACCTGATCTATCCGCCCACGCATCTTTCGAATCCGGAATTCGCCGCCTTCCGCACCTGGCTTCTGTCCAGCGGCGAAGATCAGGCGTGACACGTCAGCGGCCGGTATAGCGAGGCTTGCGTTTCTCCGCGAACGCCTTGCGCCCTTCCACGCGGTCTTCCGATTCGCGCATCGCGCCCCACGCGAGCTCGGTGAATTCGAGCGCCTGCGCGAGCGGCACATTGGCGCTCGTCTCGATGACCTTCTTGATCATCTGCACCGCGAGCGGACCGTTCGATGCGATCTCGCGCGCGAGTTGCAGCGCGCAGTCCATGAGCGCTTCGGGCTCCGCGAGATCCGAAACGAGCCCGATCCGATGCGCGTATTCCGCGTCGATCCTGCAGCCGGTGAGAAGCATCTTCATCGCGATGGCGGAAGGGATCGCGCGCTGCAAGGCCTGAATGCCGCACACCGCCGGAATGCTGGCGACGACCGCTTCCGGCAGGCCGAACGCCGCACTCTTAGATGCGATGCGCAGATCGCATTGCAACGCGAGTTCGAGTCCGCCGCCCAGGCAATAACCATTGATAGCTCCGATCATCGGCTTGAAGATGCGTAGCGAACTCAGCTCCATCAGACGCACGTAGATACCTTCCGCGCCCGCGCGATCCATCGACTTCACGAACGACGCGCCGAACGAGGTCGTGGGCGGCAGCGTGCGCTTCAGGTCCGCGCCGACGCAGAACGATTTCGCGCCCGCGCCGGTGATGACGATCACGCGCACGTCATCGTCGTCGCGTGCCTGCGCGAGATGCGCGCGCAGTTCGACGAGGCTTTCGAGATCGAGTGCGTTGAGCGCTTCGGGCCGATCGAGCGTCACGACGGCGACGTGATCCGACACGCTGTAGCGAATGCTCATGATGTCCTCCGCCGCTCAAACGCTCGGCGACGCGAGCGAGCGCCCGCCGCATACATAGAGGGTCTGCCCGGTGACATACGAGGCCTCGCGCCGCGCGAAAAAGCGCACCGCTTCCGCGATATCCTCCGGCGTGCCGATGCGCTGAACCGGCACCGACTTCTTCAGCTTCTCCTGCAACCCGATATCGAACGTCCGGAAGAGCGGCGTATCGACGATGCCGGGCGCGACCGCGTTCACCGTCACGCCGTCCTTCGCCCATTCGAGCGCGAGGCTGCGCGTGAGACTCACCACGCCGCCCTTCGCCGCCGAATAGTTCGCCTGCCCCGCGCCGCCGAGCCACGCGCGCGACGAGATGTTCACGATGCGCCCGTACTGCGCCGCGCTCATGTGCGCGAGCGCCGCGCGGCAGCACAGAAACTGCGACCTGAGATTGACGCCGATGACGGCGTCCCAGTCGTCATCGCTCATGCGCGTGATGCGCTTGTCGCGCACGATGCCCGCGTTGTTCACGAGCACGTCGATACGACCGAAGCGTTCGATCACCGCATCGACCGCGCGATTCACCGATTCGCCTTGCGTCACATCGACGGGCAGCGCGATCACATCCGCGCCTTCAGCCGCGAGTTTCGTGGCGGCATCGTCGAGCGCGGCGCGATCGAGATCGAACAGCGCGACGCGTTTTCCATCGTTCGCCAGTCCTTGAGCGATACCGAATCCGATGCCTTTCGCGCCGCCCGTGACGATGGCGACTTCCTTGTTCGATGCATTCATGTGCTGTCTCCTTGAACGAATGCCTCGATGCTAGAAGGCTCATCGGGTGCGCTCAAACGACATTTTTTGCGTCGTCGATTGAGTTTTCCTGCAGTGGTTTTCGATTGAGAAGAAGTCAATCGAACGCGCAAAAAAAGTCGTTTGAGCGCGCGCAAAGCCACTTCTACGATGCGTCCATCACAAACACACACGGAGACACAAGCATGGACACCACGCTTCCCCAGGTCGCGGAACCGGCCGCGACGCCGCTCACGCGGACGCAGAAAAAGGCCATCGTCGCGGCGACGCTCGGCACCATCGTCGAGTTCACGGACTGGATCATCTACGCGACTTTCGCCTCGCTGTTCTCGCGGCAGTTCTTTCCGGCGAACAACGCCAGCATCGCGCTGCTAGCGGCCTTCGCCGTGTTCGCCGTGGGCTTCGTGATGCGGCCCATCGGCGGCGCGCTGCTCGGCGCATATGCCGACCGCCACGGGCGCAAGAACGGGCTCGCGCTTTCCGTCGCGCTGATGGCGGGCAGCTCGCTCGTGATCGCGGCGTGTCCCGGCTATGCGTCGATCGGCGTGGCCGCGCCGCTCGTGCTCGTCGCCGCGCGGCTCGTGCAAGGGTTCGCGGCGGGAGGCGAGTTCGGCTCGGCATCGACGTTTCTGATGGAGTCGGCGGCGCCTTCCCGGCGCGGCTTCGCGGGCTCGTGGCAGCACTTCGCTGTGAACGCGGGCGTGCTCGTCGCGGCGTCCATCGGCGCGCTGCTCACGTCGACGATCGATGCACCTTCGATGGCCGCGTGGGGCTGGCGCATCGCGTTCGCGATCGCGGGGCTGATGGGCTTCGTTGCGCTGTGGTTCCGCCTGGCCGTCTCCGAAACCGATGCGTTCAGGAAGAACGTGTCCGTGCACGAGCACACGCGGCATCCGTTCGTGACCATCGTGCGCGAGCATCGGCGCGCGGCCCTGCGCGTGATCGGCATCGCGATGGCGGGCAATCTCTGCATCTATCTGTGGCTCGTGCTGTTCCCTACGCTCGCTCACATGCGCGGCCTGCCGCTGCGCGATGCGTTCAGCGCGAGCGTGGTGTCCATCGTCGTGTCGCTCGTCGCGATTCCGCTGCTGGGCATGCTGTCGGATCGCATCGGCCGCAAGCCGATATTGCTCGCATTCGCCGCCGGTTCGGGACTCTTCGCGTGGCCCGCGCTGCACTTTCTCGGCAATGACTACTGGAGCGCGGTCGTCATCGTGAGCATCGGCATGTTGCTGTCGTCGGGCTTCGCCGCGACTTGCGCGACCGTCATGGCCGAGCAGTTTCCCGCGCATGTCCGGGCCACCGGCGTGGCGCTTCCCTACGCGCTTTCGGCGGCGCTCTTCGGCGGCACGCTGCCCACCATCGTCACCGCGATGAACAACGCCGGGCTCGCGCAATACCTGTGGATTTACGTGGCCGTCGTCTGCGCGGCGGGCTGCATCGTCTATGCGCGCATGCCGGAGACGCGCGGCAAGACGCTCGACTGAGACTTTCTTTTTTCAAATGCAATGGAGGCAATGATGCGTAAAGTCGTAATCGGGGGCGTCGGCATGACGCCCTTCGGCAAGTTTCTCGAACGTAATCTCAAGTCGCTCGCGGAAGAAGCGGTGTCGCTCGCGCTGAAGGACGCGCATGTCACCGTGAACGATGTCGATCGCGTGTTCTTCGGCAACGCGGCGGCGGGCGTCGTCACCGGCCAGGAGATGATTCGCGCGCAGTCGTCGCTGCGCAACACCGGACTCGACGGCAAACCGATGTTCAACGTCGAGAACGCGTGCGCGTCGGGCAGCTCGGCGCTCAATCTCGCGTGCCTCGCGGTGGCTTCGGGGCAAGTGGAGACGGCGCTGGTCGTCGGCGTGGAGAAGCTCTCGCATGAAGACAAGGCGGTTTCGTTCGGCGCGTTCGCGAGAGCGGTCGATCTCGAAGAGCCGCTGCCCGAAGGCGTGACGACCGGCACCGGCTCGCTGTTCATGGACCTTTACGCCGCGAAGGCGCGCAAGTGGATGGACAAGACCGGCGCCGATGCCAGCGACTTCGCCCGCGTCGTCGTGAAGAGCCGTCACGCGGGATCGCTCAATCCGCACGCGCAGTTCCGCAACGAGACCAGCGTCGAGGAAGTGCTGACGAGCCGCATGGTCAGCGATCCGCTGACGCTGTTCATGTGCTCCTCCATCGGCGATGGCGGCGCGGCCGTGTTCATCTGCTCGGAGGAATTCGCGGCGAAGCACGACATTCGCCCCGTGTTCATTCGCGCAAGCTCGATCGTGTCGGCGAAAGCCGATGGCTCCGGCGAACTCGTCGCGGTGCGCGCGGCGCGCGAGGCTTATGAGCAAGCGGGGATCGGACCGGACGATGTGCATGTCGTCGAACTGCACGATGCGTCCGCGCCCGCCGAACTCATTCACTACGAGAACCTCGGGCTGTGCGCGCCCGGCGACGCGCCGAAGCTGATCCGTTCGGGCGATACGGGCATCGGCGGAAGGATTTCGGTGAATCCGAGCGGCGGCTTGCTCTCGCGCGGGCATCCGGTGGGCGCGACGGGCGTCGCGCAGATCGTCGAACTGACACAGCAGTTGCGCGGCAAGGCTGGCGCGCGTCAGCGCCCGGGCGCGAAAGTCGCGCTCGCGGAAAACAACGGCGGTCAGCTCGCGGGCGATTCGGCCGTCGCGCTCGTCACGATTCTTTCGACGTAATCAGTCGTTCACACCCGCCCGCAGCACCGTCACATTCCCCCGCTCCTCGAAGCGCGCGAGCACCGGCGCTTCGGCCAGCGCATCGGTGACGAGCGTCCAGTCGCGTTCCAGCGGCGTCCAGTGCTGCTGGTTCGCGCGCTCCAGCTTGTTCGACGTGGCGAGCACGAACACGCCCGCCGCCTGGCCCGCGATGCACTCCTTCAGAAACGCCTGCTCCGCCGTCGCCTCGCACAGCCCGCGACCCGCGACGACGCCATCCGCGCCGAGAAACGCCTTGTCGAACGTGATACGCGTGAGCGCCACCTGCGCGATCGGCCCGAGCGTGCTCATGCTCGACGGCCGCACGTCGCCGCCGATCAGCGTCACGCGCACGTCCGCCGCCGTGAGCGCGCCCACGGCCAGCAGATTGTTCGTGACGACGTGAATCCCGGTGCGCCCGGCGAGGCAGCGCGCGAGCGCGGCGGTCGTGGTGCCGCCATCGAGAAAGATCGTGTCGCCGTCCTGCACGTGCCGCGCCGCCACGCGCGCGATCGCCTCCTTCTGCTCGCGGAAACTCGCGCTTCGCGTGTCGAGCGACTCCTCCGGCTCGTGCATGCCCACCGACGCCGCGCCGCCATACGTGCGCACGATGCGCCGCTCATCGGCGAGCGCGCGCAGGTCGCGGCGCACCGTCGCCTCCGACATGCCGAAATGCTCGCACAGCGCGGCCACATCGTTCATGCCGGACAGCACGGCCTTGAGCATCGCTTCGCGGCGTTTTTCGACTTTCATTCCGTTCCCTGAGTTTTTGCGATTCCGGCGAGCCGCACAGTGTAGCGAACGCGCCGGGACCATCGAATGCTGCCGAGCCGGCTTGACCGGTTCCCAATGAGTTTGATCGATTCGATCATTCAATCAAATAAATTTAGCCCGAATCGATCAGAGTAAACACTTAGACGACCGATTTGCGCAAATCAAGACAGAGGACTAAACTCCGAATTGATCGATTCAGTCAAT
Source organism: Caballeronia hypogeia (assembly GCF_001544875.2). GTDB lineage: Bacteria > Pseudomonadota > Gammaproteobacteria > Burkholderiales > Burkholderiaceae > Caballeronia > Caballeronia hypogeia. The sequence goes on along the minus strand of NZ_FCOA02000002.1, from coordinate 6,155 downwards.
TTATGATTGAATCGGACAGAAACCACTCTGGAGACATGCATGGCTCAGATTCACATCAAGCGCGCCGTCGAGCGCGTTCCCGGCGGCATGATGATCGTCCCGCTGCTGCTCGGCTCGCTGATCGCGACGTTCGCGCCCGGCATGCCGAAGTTCTTCGGATCGTTCACGAACGCGCTGTTCACCGGTTCGCTGCCGATTCTCGCCGTGTTCTATGTCTGCATGGGCGCGGGCATCGACGTGAAGGCGACGCCGTATCTCCTGCGCAAGGGCGGCGCGCTGTTCGCGACGAAGGTCGGCACGGCGATCGTCGCGGGCATCGTGCTCGGGCATTTTCTCGGCGAGCAGCCGATCTCGTCCGGACTGTTCGCGGGCATTTCGACGCTCGCCGTCGTTGCCGCGATGAACGACACCAACGGCGGCCTCTACATGGCGCTGATGGGCCAGTACGGGCGCTCGGAAGATGTCGGCGCGTACACGATCATGTCACTCGAATCCGGCCCGTTCCTGACGATGGTCACGCTCGGCGTCGCGGGTCTTTCGGCGTTTCCGTGGCCGACGCTCGTCGGCAGCATTCTGCCGCTCGCCGTTGGCATGCTGCTCGGCAACCTGGATCGCGAAATGCGCGAGTTTCTCGGCCGCGCCGTGCCCGTGATGATTCCGTTCTTCGCGCTGGCGCTCGGCGCGAGCCTCGACCTGCACAAGGTGTGGCAAGCCGGCCTGCTCGGCATCGGGCTGGGTTTCGCAGTCGTCATCGTGACTGGCATTCCGCTGTACTTCGCGGACCGTCTGACGGGCGGCACGGGCGTCGCGGGCGCGGCGGCGGCGAACACCGCGGGCAACGCGGCGGCCGTTCCGGCGCTGATCGCGGCCGCGAATCCGGTTTATAACGAAGCGGCGAAGAGCGCGACGCTGCTGGTCGCCGCGTGTGTGGTCGTGACCGCGATCGTCTCGCCGATACTGACCGCATCCATCGCCAAACGCGTGAATGCGCGCAACGAGGCGCGCGCATCGTCCAATGCGAAACGACGCGAGGCCACGCAATGAAGAGTCTGCTGATCGTCGCGGACGATCTGTCGGGCGCCGCCGATTGCGCCATCGCGTTCGCGGCGGCGGGTCTGAAGACCGTCGTGTCGCTCGATGCGAGCGCATCGGCTGCCGACGCGACCGTCATCGCCGCCGACACCGACACGCGGCGCCTCACGCCCGCCGAGGCCGCGCAGCGCACGGCGAACGCGTGGCGGACGCTGCGCGCGCCGGGCCGCCGCCTGTACAAGAAGATCGATTCGACCTTGCGCGGCAACTGGACCGCCGAAGTCGCCGCGCTCGTCCGCGTCGCCGGCCCCGCGATCGTCACGCCGGCATTTCCCGCGACGGGCCGCGTCGTGCGTGATGGCCGCGTGATCGTGCGCGGCGTGCCGCTCGAAGAAACCGAAACGTGGCAGCTCGAAAACGCCGGGCAGAACGCCGGATTGCGCGCCATGCTCGACATGGTCGGCCTGCGCGTCGCGCACGTTCCGCTCGATGCCTTCCGCGCCGCGCCGCGGGATGTCGCCGCGATGGTGGCGTCGGCGGCGGCATCGACGGATGGCGTCGATGCGATCGTCGTCGATGCCGAAACCAGCGACGATCTCGCGTCGCTGGCGCACGTGACCGCAGCGGTGGAAGAGCAGTTCTTCTGGGTCGGCTCGGGCGGACTCGCCCGCGAGCTGGCCGCGCTGCCCGATCTGTTCGATGCGAACGCCGCCCTGCCGAAAGCGACTACGGTGGCACCGGCGCGAGGCCCGATCCTCGCGCTCGTCGGCAGTCTTTCGGCGATCTCCGAGCGTCAATGCGCGCTGCTGTGCGCCGAAGCAGGCGTCTGCGAAACGACCGTGCCGCCTGCCGTGTTGCGCGGCGGCGTGAATCATCCCGACTGGCGGGCGTGGCAGGAGCGCATCGGCGCGTCGGTGCGCAATCAGGAAGACGCGATCGTGCGCATAGGCCGCGACGACGCGTTCGATCCCGCCGAAGGCGCGCGCCTCTCGAACGCGCTCGCGGCGCTCGTCGCCCCTCACTTCGACCAGCTCGGCGGACTGATCGCGACCGGCGGCGAAACCGCGCGCGCGATGCTCGCGGCGGCCAACGTGGGCAGCCTCGAACTCGTGCGCGAGATCGAAGCGGGCGTCGCGCTCGGGCGGCCCTCGACGGGCAACGGCCCCGCCATCGTCACCAAAGCCGGCGCATTCGGCAGCGAACATGCGCTGCTCGGCGCCTACCTGCACTTGCGCGGCGCGGATCTTCCCGTCGCGCGTTGAGACCCGACATCATCAGACGAAACATCATGAGCAACTATCTTCCCGTAATCGGCATCACGATGGGCGACGCAAGCGGCGTCGGCCCCGAAGTCGTCGTCAAGAGTCTCGCGCACGCTTCGGTCTATGAGCAATGCCGTCCGCTCGTGATCGGCGACGCGCGGCGTCTCGAACGCGCCAATGAAATCGTCGGCGGCAGCATGACGGTGCGGCGCATCGCGGCGGCGTCGGACGCGCGTTATGAGCGCGGCGTGATCGACTGCATCGACCTCGGCCTGATTCCCGACGACCTGCCCTTCGGCGAACTCTCCGCGATCGCGGGCGATGCGGCTTATCAGTACATCGCCCGCGCCGTCGAACTCGCGGAGTCGAAGCAGATCGACGCGATCTGCACGGCGCCGCTCAACAAGGAAGCCTTGCACGCGGGCGGCCACAAGTTTCCGGGTCACACGGAAATGCTCGCGCATCTGACCGGCGTCGACGAAGTGTCGATGATGCTCGTAGCGCCCCAATTGCGCGTGATTCACGTGACGACGCACATCGGCATCATCGACGCGATCCGCAAGATCGAGCCGGGTCTCGTCGAGCGTACGATCGAGCGCGGCAATGCGACGCTCGTGAAGGCGGGCATCGCGAAGCCGCGTATCGGCGTGTGCGGCATCAATCCGCATGCGGGCGAGAACGGCCTGTTCGGCTATGGCGAGGAAGAGGAAAAGATCATTCCGGCCGTGAAGCGCCTGCAGGAACGCGGCCTCGACGTGACCGGCCCGCTGCCCGCCGACACGCTGTTTTATCGCGCGGGCCGTGGCGACTTCGATCTCGTCGTCGCGATGTATCACGATCAGGGACACGGTCCCGTGAAGGTGCTCGGGCTCGAAGCGGGCGTGAACGTGACCGTCGGACTCGAAGTGATCCGCACCTCGGTCGATCACGGCACGGCGTTCGATATCGCGGGCAAGGGCGTCGTCGATGAACGCAGCATGCTGGAGGCGCTCCGCCAAGGCGCGGAACTCGCGACGCGTCGATAAGGCGCGCCCGTCGGCATGGCGTGATAATGAGCGCCTCAAAAGCGCGATGACGACCATGCCCGCTCCCTCATCCTTCGATACGCTGAGCCGTATCTGGCGCATCGCCGGCCTGCCCGACGATGCGCTTTCCTTCATCGACCTGCCGGGTCGCGATCCCGTTTTTCCCTCTTCGTTCGCCGTCGGCACGGCGGCGCAGGCGAGCATCGGCGCGGCGGCGCTCGCGGCTTGCGAACTGGCGCATGCGCGCGGCGTCGAGCGCCAGCGCGTGTCCGTCGACATGATGCATGCGGCTGTCGAGTGCACCGGCGCATTCACCGTCGACGGGAAGGAGCCGGAAACCTGGGGACGTTTCTCCGGCCTCTATCGATGCGCCGATGGCCATGTGCGCATTCATGCGAACTTCGAACATCATCAGGATGGCGCGCTGCGACTGCTCGGGCTCGAAGCGCGCACGGCCACGCGCGAGGATGTCGAGCGCGCGTTGATGTCGTGGCGCGGATGCGACTTCGAAAACGCGGCGGCGCAGCGCGGGCTCGTCGTGACGATGCTGCGCGCCTTCGAGGAATGGGATGCGACCGAGCAGGCGCGGGCCGTTGCCGCACAGCCCTTGATGACGATCACGCGGATCGGCGATGCCGGGCCGCTTGCGCTGCCTTCCCTGTCTCACGACGCGCGTCCGCTCGACGGATTGAAGGTGCTCGATTTCACGCGCATTCTCGCGGGGCCGGCCGGAGGGCGGGCACTGGCCGCGTTCGGCGCCGATGTGATGCTCGTCAACGCGCCGCATCTGCCGAATATTCCGGCGATCGCGGATATGAGTCGCGGAAAGCGGTCGGCTTTGCTCGATCTGCGCGCGGACGATGATAGACAAACGCTGTGGCGTCTGATCGACGAGGCGCATGTGTTCGCGCAGGGGTATCGGCCGGGCGGGATCGCATCGTTGGGATTCGGGCCGGAGGCGTTGGCTGAACGGCGGCCGGGGATCGTCTATACGTCGCTTACCGCGTATGGAACGCAAGGGCCCTGGGCTGACAGGCGCGGTTTCGACTCCCTCATTCAGACGGCGATGGGATTCAACGCGGCCGAAGGGCAAGCGGCCGGAGAAGGCAAGCCACGGCCGTTGCCCATGCAGATGCTCGATATGGCCAGCGGCTTCCTGATGGCGTTCGGCGCGGCCGCCGCGTTGTGGAAGCAGCAGCGCGAGGGCGGGAGCTGGCATGTGGAGGTGTCGCTGGCGCAGACGGGGCAGTGGCTGCGCGGCCTGGGACGCATCGACGACGGGCTGAAGGTCGCGAAGCCGGATGTCACGCCGTATCTGGAGCGCTATCGGTCCGGATTCGGGGAGTTGATGGCGGTCAGGCCGAGTGCGGGACTGGCGCGTACGCCGGCGGGGTATGCGAGGGAGTCGACGCCGCCAGGAACGTCCGTGCCGAAATGGTGACGTTTGTCATCGCTGGAGAAGGAGGCTCGATCGATCTCCTAAAATGGACCGAAAGCGTTGCTTTACGGCTGGAGGTGCTTATGCGGTCCATAGAGGAAGCGCTGGCACGGTTAGGTCGGCTCGAGTCGTCTATTGCCGCCATTGAACAAGCGCTGACGAGTCTGCGTTTTTATTTGAATCGACTTCCGGCGGACGACGGACCTGCGTATTCGAACGCAATGAAGTCCCTGTTCGACTACGAACAGTCTCTTCGCGCGCTGCAGGCGCTTCGAGACGACGCCTTGTGGGATATCGACCTGATAAAGCGGCGCGACGAGCCGGGAGACAAGCGCCGGAACTGAGCGTTTTGTCATGGACGACGCGTTGCGCGGACGCAATGCCAACACCGGTTCCTTCGACCGGCTGCGGCGACACGCCACCGACGAACAGTGCGCCGCCATCGGCTGGAAAATTCGCGCCGAATACCGTTGCCGTTGCCTACCGGAACGCCTGGCGCCCGCGGCTGCTAAAATCTTGCGCACAATCGCAACGGTACTGAGAGATGGGCTTCGAACAACTTGCAGCATTGAAAAAGCAACTGGCGCAACGCAACGAGCGCGCGCCCGCGAAAAAACCTGCGGCGCGGCCGCAACGGCCTGCACCCGCCACGCCGAAGCAACCGGTCGATCCGGTTGTGCACACCATCGGAAAGCTGCAGAAACAGTTTCCACGTGCGTTCCCGAAGAATCCGGCGCCCAAGCTGCCGCTGAAAGTAGGCATCCTCGAAGACCTGCTCAAGGAAGCGCCCAACCTTCGCCTCACGGAGAAGGAAGTTCGCGATGCCATCAAGACATGGTGTCGCGGAGCACGATACTGGAGCAGTCTCGTCGAGGGCGCGGCACGAGTCGACTTGCAGGGCGATGCCGTGGGACAAGTGTCGGCGGCGGACGCCGGGCGCGCACAGTATCTGGAAGCGCAAAGGCTGGCTCGCGCGTCCTCGGCGCCGGCGAAGGCCAAGGCTTAAGCAGGCCTGTCATCGATAGCATCACGGCGTTGCCGCTTTCGCGGACCGCGGACCCGCGCTATCAGCGAAGTAATCGAGAGAGCACATAGCCGGGCGCGGGGTTTTTCCACGCCCGGCGATCTGGCCATTGTCATTCAACGGATCAAACAGAAGCATAAGATCGTGTAGCAATCCGTAGAATCGGCACTATACTGAGTTGCAGTCCAAAGTTTGTTATGGACCAGCCTGAACGTTCGTCCTTCCGCTCGGCAAAAACAAACTCGGAACATTGGCGCAGATTTTCTTAGGCGCACATTACACGACACGTATTGTCGGGGCGGCCTCAAATCTGAAGTGCAACACCTGTTTCGTATAAGGTGTTGCGATGCACGAAAGAACTCAGTATCAACAGC
>NZ_FCOA02000001.1 GCF_001544875.2 Caballeronia hypogeia | reverse complement strand
CTGTTGATACTGAGTTCTTTCGTGCATCGCAACACCTTATACGAAACAGGTGTTGCACTTCAGATTTGAGGCCGCCCACCAAAGAAAGCAGCTTTCTAGACCCGGAGTGCTCCAAACGGGCTCGTAGTCCTCGTTCTGATTGGCCCGGCCTCTCAGTGTCTCCCTCGAAGGTCTGACGCAAAGTGGATCGCGCACGGTCTGACGAGCTAGAACGTCAAAGTGGCTGGTTCAGCGCCAAATAGCACCGGCACAGCGCTACGCGCTGCCGCTGGGTCTGCAAGGGAAACCGTCGGTGAGCAAATGCCGCGCGATGGCGGCGTTAGTAAAGAAGCGCGCGCGGACCCGATTGACCGGTCGGCGGCGCGCAGCGCAGCGCCGGAGCTATCAGGCGCTGCACCAGTCAGTTAAACGGTGCGATGTGGCAGTGGGTCCGCGATCCAAGCCCGGTGGGGCCTATGAGGGCGACACTTAGGCGAGGGCCACGGGGAAAGAATAAGTGTGGCCAAATTGCGTGTGACCGCGGGCCTGAAAAGCTGCTTTCTTTGGTGACTTTCTTTGCAGCAGCAAAGAAAGTTACCCCCGCCCCGGGGAGGGGCAGTGCTAATAGACCGACACGAATTCAGGATTTCACGATATCCGAATCCAGCGACATGCGAAGCGCCAGCAAAACCTACTTCGCCAATGACCGCCGTTTCATTTCGAGCTGAGTAATCAGCCGCTGCAGCGTATTTTCCGCCGATCCCGGCATCGAAGTGAACTTGAACCCAATGGTATATCGACGATCACCCTTGGCGTTAGTCGATTCCCGATGCGAAACCAGCATCATATCCACCGTGACCTTGCCGTTCGCGCTGAAGTGCAATTCAGCATCCTGCAACACGATGCCCATTTCCAGATTCGCCACACGCTCATCCGTCGTGCGCAGCGCAACGCCACCCAGCGAAAGGTCATGCACCTCGAAACGGAAGCGTTCCCCATCCGGCAAGGTGCCCGAGCAAATATACGGATCCAGCACCGGCGCCTCGACACGGAAATACTCGCGACGCTGCATGTAATACAGCACAGACGGAAACTCCACCTCGAACGCGGGCCGGCCATCGAACACCGTCTCGCGAGGCGTCGGCGTCGTGAATTCCACACGCACGCCCTCCGGCGCCGCGTGAAACACCAGCCTGTTCGATGCAAGCACGCCACGGTTCTGTTCCGCAACGCCGCCCCAGTCGAAAGTAAAACGATGCGCAGTCACATCGACGTCGAGCAGACGCGTGACGATCTGACCGTCGCCATATTGCGCCGTAAGGAAATCGCCGCGATTCGCGAGATTCCGCAGCGCCACGCCGATTTCCAGCGGATTGCGCCTGCCGAAATCCACGTTCGGTGCAATGTCCTCGTCGGCAACGTCATGCTTGTGATTGGTGTTCATGGTGCTAGCCGTGTTCAATGTGCTCGCACGCCGTTCAAATCCCCGAACATCGTGCGTCGATCCGGATCGATATTGATCCGGCACTTCGATTATTCAGGTTAGCGGCATACCACTTTAAAAGTTTAGGGTCGCCCGGCGAAAAATGTATGTGGTGCGCCGTCCCCATGCACGTAAAACGTTTGCCGTCAAAAGTCCGATCAATCGCATTTTGCGCGTCGCGAAAACGCGCGTGCGACCGGCTCTTCAGCAAGAACGCGGCCGCAATCATCCGGCGAATACGATGCGCCTCGTCGTCAGACGATCTGGCGCATGATCGAAATCAGCTTCTTCGCGTATTGCGGGTCGGTCGCGTAGCCCGCCTTCTGCATGCCGTGCGCGAAGCCCGCGACGTCGCGCGAAGCCTGGATCACCGGCGCATAGCGCGGATTGTTCTTGATGACGCTCGCGTAATCGGTGAGCGCGTCCTCGTACGAATCGTAAGCGCGGAATTTCTCCACGACCTTCTGCGGCTGGCCGTTCACGTATTCCGTGGTGACGGAATTCACCGTCTTGCCGGTCCAGTCCTTCGTCGCTTTCACGCCGAAAATGTTGTGGCTCGACGTGCCATTCGCGTTCTTGATCTCGCGCTTGCCCCAGCCCGATTCCAGCGCCGCCTGACCGATGATGAAACGCGCCGGAATGCCCGTCGCCGCGCTCGCGGCCTGCGCCGGCACCGCGAGCTTGTCGACGAATGCGTTGACCTTGTCCGAGCCGTTGCCGCGCGCCGGCGGCTCCAGCGAATCCGCCGCCGAATAACCCCTGCCCGCGAGCGTCGCCTGGCTCTTGTTCGCCTGAGCCGCCGCGTAGGCTTTCGCCATCGCGTTCATCGCGGCGAGGTTGCCCGCGTTGCCGTCGATATCGCCGCCGCCCCCCGACATGCCGCCGAGCGCCTGCATCGCGTTCATCGCGCCCGAACCGCCTGCCGCGTTCGAGCCGGTCTGCGCGCCCGAGTTGCGCATCAGCTGCTTGAGCATCATGTCCGCGACGCCAATGCCCTTCGACGACATCTGCTGCGACAACTGCTGATCGAGCATCGCCGTGAACGACTTCGTATCGTTCGATTCGAACGGGCTGTCCGACGGCGTCGCGTCGCGCATGCTCTTCAACATCATCTGCGTGAAGACGGCGTCGAACTGCTTGGCCGCTTCCTTCAAACCTTGCTGCGGATTCGCGCCGGCCTGCGCGCGCAATGCGTCGAAGCCCTGTGTATCGAGCGCGAAACGGTTCGACAGGTTCGACAAGCCGCTCGTCGTATCGGTCGATGCCAGCGCGGCGCTGGCGATGCCGGTCGTGTTCGAGTTCATGAGCCTTCGTCCCTTAGATGATTTCGAGGTCGGCGCGCAGCGCGCCGGCGGCCTTCATCGACTGAAGGATCGAGATGAGATCCGCCGGCGTCGCGCCGAGCGCGTTGAGCGCCTTCACGACATCCGCCAGATTCGCGCCCGCGTTGAGCATCTTGAGCGCGCCGCTGTCCTGCTTGAGCTGAATCGACGACTCCTTCGCCGCGACCGTCTGGCCGTTCGAGAACGGACCCGGCTGGCTCACCGCCGTCTTCGTGTTGATGACCACCGACAGATTGCCGTGCGCCACGGCGCAGTTCTGCAACGTGACCATCTGATTCATCACGATCGAACCGGTGCGCGCGTTGAGGATCACCTTCGCGGCGGCCTGCGCCGGACGAACGTCGATGTTCTGCAGCTCCGCCATGAACGACACCTGCTGGCTTGGGTCCTGCGGCGCGCGCAACTGGATCGTGCGGCCGTCGAGCGCGAGCGCCGTGCCCATGCCGAACTGGTTGTTCACTGCCGCGACGATGCGCTGCGTCGTGTCGAAATCCATCTCGCGCAGTTCCATCTGCATCACGCCGCCCTGCTGCTGCAGCGCCGAAGGCACCGCGCGCTCGACGATCGCGCCCGCCGAAATGCGGCCGACCGCGAGCTGATTGACCTGCACCTTGCTGCCGTTCGCACTCGCGCCCGCGCCGCCGACGACGAGATTGCCCTGCGCCATCGCATACACCTGACCGTCGGCGCCCTTCAGCGGCGACATCAGCAGCGTGCCGCCGCGCAGGCTCTTCGCGTTACCGAGCGACGAAACCGTCACGTCGATCGCTTCGCCCGGACGCGCGAACGGCGGCAGCGTCGCGGTCACCATCACGGCGGCGACGTTCTTCAACTGCATGTTCTGCGTGGTCGCCGAGTTCACCGTGATGCCGAGATTGCCGAGCATGTTGGTGAGCGACTGCGTGGTGAACGGCGTCTGCATCGTCTGGTCGCCGGTGCCGTCGAGACCGACGACGAGGCCATAGCCGATCAGCGGATTGTCACGCACGCCCTGGAACGACACGAGGTCCTTGAGGCGCTCGGCGTGCGCCTGATGCGCGGAACCAATTGCGACGAGCGCAGCGGCGAGCGAGAACGAAACGAAACGGAGAAGCGGATTCATGATCGGTCAGAACGGCGCGACGTTGAGGAAGAAGCGTTGGAGCCAGCCCATGTTTTCCGCTTCGTCGATATAACCCTTCGCCGAGTATTCGATCTTCGCGTCGGCGACTTGCGTGGAGAACACGGTGTTGCTGCCCGAGATGGTGGTCGGATTGACGACGCCCGAGAAGCGCACGAATTCGTTGCCCTGGTTGATGAGCATCTGCTTCTCGCCGCTCACCATCAGGTTGCCGTTGGACATCACTTCCGTGACGGTCACGGTCAGCGTGCCGCTGAACGTGTTGGCCGCGCTCGCGCCGCCCGCCGCGGTGAACTTGTTGGCGCCGGTCGCCGACAGGTTCGTGTTGTTGAACAGGCCGCCGAAGATGCCCGGCGTCGTCGGCACCGCGAACGAGGCGTTGCCGCCGCGATTCGTGTTCGCCGCCGACGACTTCGTCGCGTTGACGTTTTCCGAGATCACGATGGTCAGAATGTCGCCCACGTTGCGCGGACGCTGGTCTTCGAACAGCGGCCGTCCGGCATAGCCCGCGTTGTAGATCGCGCCGGGCGAACGCGTGCCGACCGGCGGTTGCGGCGGACGCGCGGTCATCGGCTGCTGGACGATCGGCTCTTTCGGCACGAGACCGCATGCGACGAGCGCCGCACCGAGCGCAGCAACCGAAGCGAGGCGCGAAACCCGCGCGGCGAGATGAAGTGACGACATCGTGATAACTCGTTTGAAGCGAAATGAGCGTTAGTGTGACGCCATCATCGCGATTCCTATCCGTCGAATAGAGGGTTAAACCTGCATCTGCGAGAGCGTCTGCAGCATTTGATCGGACGTCGTCACGGCCTTGCTGTTGATTTCGTAGGCGCGCTGCGTCTGGATCATGTTGACCAGTTCCTGCACCACGTTCACGTTCGACGCTTCCACATAACCCTGTTGCAGCGAACCCGCGCCGTTCAGTCCCGGCTGCGACACGTTCGGCGCGCCCGAGCTGCCCGTTTCCGAGAACAGGTTCTCGCCGCGCGCTTCCAGACCGGCCGGGTTGATGAAGGTCGCGAGCTGGATCGCGCCGACCGTCGTGCTGGCGGTGCTGCTCGGCTGCGTGATCGACACCGTGCCGTCCGAGCCGATGGTGATCGAGGTCGCGTTCTGCGGAATCGTGATCGCCGGATTCAGCTGATAGCCGCTCGACGTGACGAGCTGGCCCTGCGCGTTGGTCTGGAACGAGCCGTCGCGGGTGTAGGCCGTCGTGCCGTCGGGCATCGTCACCTGGAAGAAGCCCTGGCCGTTGATCGCGACGTCCTTCGAATTGCCGGTCTGCTGCAGATTGCCCTGCGTGTAGAGACGTTCAGTTGCGACCTGCTGCACGCCGGTGCCGAGCTGCACACCCGACGCGAGTTCCGTTTGCTGCGTCGAGTTTGCGCCCGGCTGGCGGGTGGTCTGATACAGCAAATCCTCGAACACCGCGCGCGAGCCCTTGAAGCCGTTCGTGCTCACGTTGGCGAGGTTGTTCGAGATCGTGTCCATTTGCGCTTGCTGCGCATTCATGCCGGTCGCGGCGATGTAGAGAGAGCGATTCATGTTCTTTCGTGTCCGATGTAGCCCGCGTGCGCGGCTTTAGGAGAAATTGAGCAGCTTGTTGGCCGACTGTTCGTTCTGGTCGGCCGATTCCATCAGCTTGGTCTGCATCTGGAATTGCCGGGCGTTGGTGATCATCGAGACCATCGCGGAGACCGGGTTCACGTTGCTGCCTTCGAGCGCGCCGCCGGCCACGACGACATTCGGGTCCGCGTCGGCGGGGTCGCCGCTCGCGGTGCGGAACAGGCCGTCGTCGCCACGCGTGAGCGACGCCGGATCGGGATTCACGAGCTTCAACTGGTCGACGACCGCGATCGCCGTCGGCGGGTCGCCCGGGATCAGCGCGGAGATCGTGCCGTCCTTTCCGATCGTCACTTCCGCGCCTGGCGGAATCGACAGCGGACCGCTGTTGCCGAGCACCGGCAGATTGTTCGCCGTGACGAGCTGGCCGTTCTGATCCACATGCAGATTGCCCGCGCGCGTGTAAGCCTCGCTGCCGTCAGCCGCCTGCACCGACAGCCAGCCCGGGCCCTGCACCGCGACGTCGAGCGGATTGCCGGTCTGCTGGATCGGGCCTGCCGAGTAGTCCGCGTTCGGCGTCGACGAGAGCACGAAAGTGCGCGTCGTGCCATCGGCGGACTGGTTCTCGAACGACATCGGCACCTGGCGGAACGCCGCGAGCTGCGCCTTGAAACCCGTGGTCGACGTGTTCGCGAGGTTGTTCGCCACGACGGCCTGCTGCTCGAGCGCCTGGCTGGCGCCGGTCATCGCGGTGTAGATCAGACGGTCCATGAATCGCTTCCTTCTAGCCTATGCGTGCGGACGTTGCTTACAGATTGATCAGCGTCTGGTCGACGGTCTGCTGCGTCTTGATCGTCTGCGCGTTCGCCTGATAGTTGCGCTGCGCGGTGATCAGATTCACCAGTTCGCTCGTCAGATCGACGTTGGAGTTTTCCACCGCGCCGCCCTGCAGCGTGCCGTGGTTGGTCGAGCCGGGCACCGACACCTGGGGCGCACCCGAAGCCGCGGTCTGCGCGTACACGTTGCCGCCGAGGTTCTGCAGGCCGTTCTGGTTGTTGAAGTTCGCCAGTGCGATCTGGCCAAGCGCCTTCGTCTCGCCGTTCGAGTAGTTACCCGTCAGCATGCCGTCCGTGCCGACCGTGAAGCCGGTCAGCTCGCCCGTGCTGTTGCCGTCCTGATGCAGGTTGTTGATGCCGCTCTTCGCGCCGTACTGCGTCGTGCCGGTCAGGTCGAGCGTCAGCGTCTGCTTGGTGTTGCCGGTCGGGTCGGCGCCGTTCGGGATCGTGAACGTGAAAATGCCCTTGTCCGACGAGCTCACGCCGGCCGTGGTGTTCGCCGTCGTGCCGTTCAGCGTCCCGCTCGAATCGAACGTGATCGAGCCGAGATCGGTCTTTTGCGTGACCGGATCGCCGTAGCCCGCCCATGCTTCCCATTGGCCGGTCGTCGTCTTCTGGAAATAGACGGATACCTTTTGCGTGCCGCCGAGCGTGTCGTACGTGTCGACCGAAGTCGACGCGTTGTACGTGTTGCCGTTGGTCGGATCGAAGGTCATCGTCTGATCGGCGTCCTGCGAGTTCAGGTTGAACTGCGCAGTGATCTTCTTCGTCGCGGTCGGCGAGATGTTCGCGGTCGGCACCGTCAGCGGCACCGTGCTCGCGCTGTTCACCACGCCGCTCGAATCGGCCGCGTAACCCATCAGCTGCATGCCCGACGAGTTGACGATCTTGCCGCTGTCATCGAGATGGAACACGCCGTTGCGCGAATAGACGATCGAGCCGTTGTTCGACAACTGATAGAAACCGTTGCCGTTGATCGCGACGTCGAGCGCCTGGTTGGTCGTCGTGATCGTGCCTTGCGAGAACTGCTGCTGCACTTCGGACAGACGCGTGCCGATACCGATCTGGTTGCTGACGGCCGTGGCCATGGAGTTGGCGTACATGTCGGCGAACTGCGCCGCGCCCTGCTTGAAACCGACCGTGTTCGCGTTCGCGATGTTGTTGCCGATGACGTCCAGGTCGCTCGATGCGGCGCCCAGACCGCTCAGTGCTTGTTGATAGCTCATGTGATGTATCTCCGTGACGAGATCGCGCTCGTCCTAAAAACGTTGACTTAAAGGATCGAGGCGACGCTCGACAGCGCAACCGTGGAACCGTTCGAGAGCTTGAGGCCCGGCGCGCCGCCGGACATCTGCACGACGCTCTGCACCTGCGAGGCCGCGAGCGTCGTGGCCGTCGCCTGCTGGCCGTTGATCGTGCCCTGCGCGGTGATCGTGTAGCTGCCGTCGGCGAGCGTGTTGCCCTTCGAATCGACCGGCGTCCAGCCCGTGACCGGCACGACGCCCGCGCCTTGCGCGCCGAGATCGAGCGTGTTGACGATCTGGCCCGACGAGTTCTTCACGACGATCTGCAGGTCGCTGACATCGTTCGCGAGCTGCACGCCGAAGCTCGACGACGCGCCGCTCGACACCGTCACGTTGCTGCCCGCCGCGAGCACGTTCGAGCCAATCAACAGCGCGGCCTGCGTCTGCTGGCCGGCGGAAAGCTGCGTCGCGAGCGAGGACAGCGAGGTGTTCAACTGGCCGATGCCCGTCACCGTGTTGATCTGCGCGAGCTGCGAGGTCATCTGCGAGCTGTCGGCGGGATTGGTCGGGTCCTGGTTCTTCAACTGCGTGACGAGCAGCGTGAGAAAGGTGTTCTGCAGATCCGACGCCGACTGCGTGCCGGTCGCGGAGCTCGACGAAGACGTCGACGAACTCGACGACGCGCCGTTCATGGTGTCGAGCAGCGTCTGCGAGACGGTCGTGCCGTTGCTGCCGATGGTTGTGCTGGAGGAGCTCACGTTGTGTTCCTTGAAGTCTCTATCAGGTGCCGATGGTCAGGGTCTTGAGCATCAGCTGCTTGGCGGTATTGAGCGTTTCGACGTTCGCCTGATAGGAACGCGACGCGGAAATCATGTTGACCATCTCCTGCACGGGATCGACGTTCGGCATGGTGACGTAGCCGTCCGCGTTGGCCGCGGGATTGCTCGGGTCGTAGCTGGTTTTCATCGGGCTCGGATCGTCGACGACTCCGGTCACCTGCACGCCGCCGACCTGCTGGCCCGACGCGGTGCGCGCGCCGCCGAGCGGGTCGACCGCGAACACGACCTGCTTGGCCTTGTACGGCTGGCCGTCCGGGCCGGTCGTGCTGTCCGCGTTGGCCAGGTTCGACGCGGTGACGTTCAGGCGCTGCGCCTGGGCCGACATCGCCGAGCCGGCGACGTTGAAGATGTTCATCAGGGAAGGCATGGTTTCTCTTTGGCCTCGTTCAACTGTTCGACGTGATCGCCGAGAGCATCGATTTGATCTGCGACGACAGCACGGTCATGCCCGCTTCGAAGTGCAGCGCGTTGTCCGCGAACTGCACGCGCTCGGCGTCGAGATCGACCGTGTTGCCGTCGAGCGAAGGCTGGCTCGGCACGCGGTAGGCGAGCTTGCCGTAGTCGTCGCTCGAACCGCCCGATGCACTCAAGGTCGAAGTGCCGCTCATGTGGCCTTTCGCGGTCACGGCCATGCCGCCGCTCGTGCTCACGCTGACGGGCTGCGCCATCTTGAGCGTCGTGTTGTTCGTGGCGCCGCCGCCCTGCTTGAGCGCGCCCGCGAGCGCGCTCGAGAAGTCGACGTCGCGCGCTTTGTAGCCGGGTGTGTCGGCGTTGGCGATATTCGACGACAGCAATTCCTGCCGGTAAGCGCGCACATCGAGCGCTTCACGGCCAAAGGCGAATTCCTTGTCGAGTCTGTCTAGCATTCCGGTTTCTCCTGTCGGGCAACGCCGAGGCCTTTTTGCATGACACGCATCTTAGGAGCGCCGGGCAAGAACTAATCCGACGAATAACCGGGAAACGGGGCCTCTATTCGACGCTTCCGCGCGGCGGGCACTCACTAGAATTCGTTTTTGTGGCCGATGGCGGGCGTTTTTTCCGCAAGCTTCGGCCGATGCAGTCGCCGCGCAGTCCACGGCGCTTTTGAATCTGGAGACGTCGCGTGTCAGATAGGCGGCGTGAGGGAGAGATGGGATGAGCAGGTCGGCGAAGCGTGCATCGAACCCTACGGCTCGCGCCGCAGCGACGTTCGCACGCCGCACGTGGCGCGCCCTCGCGGGTGTGTCGCTGTTCATGAGCGTCGCGGCGGCTGCGTATGCGCAGTCGAGCGACGGCATGATCGTGATTCCGGGCAACGCGGAGACCAATCCCGCCGCCGCGGCCGACATGGCGAAAAGCCTCAATGCGCCGGCCGCGCGTGCGTCCACGCCGGTCGCGACTGCTGTCGCGCCGGCTCCCGTGCGTTCGAGCGGCTATCGCGCCGCGACGAAAGCAGCCGATGCCGCCATGCGCAACGCCGCGCTCGATCTCGAAGCCCGCGCGGACGCGGCCGATGATTCGATGAACGACGCGAGCGGCATGATCGTCATTCCCGGTCCGGCTCAGGCGAAGCCTGCGCGCGCGGTTGTGGCCCAGGCTCCGGCTCCGGCTCCGGCTCCGGCTCCGGCAATTATCAAAGTCCCCGCTGCATCCGCATCGCGCGATGTGATGCCGGTCGTCGTCACCCGCGATGACGCCGCCGCCTCGCGCACCATGAATACGCGGCCCGTCGCGGCCGGCACGGCGGTTCCCGCCGCGAACGCCGCGTCGCCGATGCGGCGCGTGAGCTTCAATCCGTCGTCGTCAGCGGCAACGGCCGCGACGCCCGCCGCCGCGACATTGCCGCCAGCGCCCGGAACGGCCGCCACGCCCGCAACGATGCAGGACGGCGAATCCATCCGCGTAGCCGCGCTGAATTTCCTTCAGCAGCAAGCCGCCGGATTGCCCGGCAAGGTCGAGATCACCGTCACGCCCGTGTTTCCGCGCGGCTTGGCCGCGTGCTCGTCGCTCGATCCGTTCCTGCCGACCGGCGCGCGCCTCTGGGGCCGCATGACGGTCGGCGTGCGCTGCGTCGGGGAGCGGCCGTGGACGCTCTACGTGCAGGCGCGCGTCTCGATCAACGCCACCTACTATCTGGCCGCGCGCGCCATCGCGCCGGGCGAAGTGCTCGGCCAGGCCGACCTGATCGCCCGCGACGGCGACATCACCGCGATGCCGCAGGCCATCGTCACCGATCCGGCGCAGGCCGTCGGCGCAGTCGCGCTGTCGCGCGTGCCGGCCGGCCTGCCGCTGCGCACCGACATGCTGCGCGCCGCGAGCTCCGTCGCGATCGGCCAGAACGTGCGCGTGGTCGCCGGCGGCTCGGGTTTCTCCATTTCCGTCGAAGGCAGCGCGATGAACAACGCCGCGCCCGGCCAGCAGGTCCGTGTAAAAACCGCCGGTGGGCAGATCATCACCGGCATCGTGAAAGACAGTCAGACCGTAGAAGTTTCGCTGTAAAAACAGCGATTTGTTCGCCCCCCCACGTTTGTTTCATTTTGTTGCAAATGTGCTCGAAGCCCGCCAGATAAGGCTTTTAGCGCGATGAGCACGGCGAGCGACAGTTGGCGGTCCATCGGCAGGGTAAAGTTTTCAACACCCGTCGCCGTTAAAGGACTCAACACGTTCGGGAATGGACATCGTGAAGATCGAATCGAATAGCAACACCACTCTGGCAAGCCTTCAAGACAACCTGCCGCGCGCGTCGCAAAGCGACGCCAAGGCGGCCGCGAGCACGACCCAGCAATCGGGCGCGAGCCCGGCGCAGAACTCGACGGTGAACCTGTCGTCGTTGTCGAGCGACCTGCGCGCATCGAATGGCTCGGACATCGACACGGCGAAAGTCGATTCGATCAAGGCGGCGATTCGCGACGGCAGCCTGAAGATGGACACCAGCAAGATCGCCGACGGCATTCTGAACACCGCCCGCGACCTGCTGCAAACGAGAACCCCGCCGACCGGCGGCTGAACGCAGTGATCCGGCCGCGCCGCTCAGAAAGCAGGCGCGCGGGCGGCGCAGCGGCGTTCATCGCACGGCGGCTTTTTGAAACCGCTTCTGCTTTATGAGCGATGCAATGAAAGACGCCCTGCTTGCCACCGTCACTGAAGAAGTCGCCGCCGTTCAGGCCTTCGAATCCCTCCTCGTCGACGAGGAAAAAGCGCTGATCGCCGCGCAGCCGCTTCCGGCGCTGCCCGGAATCGTCGAGAACAAGACCGTGCTGACCGAGCGCATCTCGGCGCTCGAAAAAGAGCGCGACGCCCAACTGGCGGCGCTCGGTTTCCCCACTGGCTTCGTCGGCATGGAAGCCGCCGCAGCGGGCGATGGCCCGCTCGCCGAGCAATGGGCCCTGCTCACCGCCGCCGCTCGTCGCGCGAAGCAAGGCAACAACAACAATGGCGTGCTGATCCGCACGCGCATGGAATACAACCGCAAAGCGCTCGCCGCGTTGCAGGTCGCGCCGTCGAAGGCCGGTTTCTACGGTCCGGACGGGCGCCTGCCGGGCACGTGATCGCTTTCGACGCTACAACCATAAAACGGCGCGTGCCTCATGCGGGGTATGCGCCGCTTTCGTTTCCCGCGCTTTCATCTACCGAATAACCCCCTTTTCCCCGGCCTTATCCGCCGATGGTCGCTCGACGCCTTCCGCAATAATCGGTTTCATCAAAAAGCGGCTCCGTGCCGCTTGCATGTGGAAACGATTGAAGGAACGGAGTAAGGCCCGGTGGCAGAAGAAAGCGATCTCGAAAAAACCGAATCAGCCACTCCCAAGCGCCTGGAAAAGGCGCGGGAGGAAGGCCAGGTTGCGCGTTCGCGGGAGCTCGCGTCGTTCGCGCTGCTGGCGGCGGGATTTTTCGGTGTTTGGGGCCTGTCGGGTCCGATCAGCCAGCATTTGCAGTCGATCCTGCGCGGCGCGTTCACCTTCGATCACGCGATGGTGCTCGACACGCACCAGATGATGATCGGCGCGGCGAACGCCAGCAAGGAAGGTTTGTTCGCCGTGCTGCCGGTGCTGCTGCTGACGGCCTTCGCCGCGCTGGCCGCGCCGATGGCGCTCGGCGGCTGGCTCATCACCACCAAGCCGCTCGCGCCGAACTTCGGCCGGCTGAATCCGATCAGCGGCCTGGGCAAGATTTTCTCGGTGCAGGGCCCGGTGCAGCTCGGCATGTCGCTCCTGAAAACGATCGTCGTCGGCGGCATGGCGGGCTCGGCGATCTGGAGCCGCAAGGCCGAAGTGCTCGGCCTCCTAAGCAAGCCGATCAACCTCGCGCTCGCCGACGCGATGCACCTGATCTTCGTCTGCTGCGGTATGGCGATCGCCGGGCTGTTTCTCGTCGCGGCAGTGGACGTGCCGTATCAGCTGTATTCGCACGCGAAGAAGCTTCGCATGAGCAAGGAAGAAGTGAAGCGCGAGCACAAGGAAAGCGAAGGCGATCCGCACATCAAGGGCAAGATCCGCCAGCAGCAGCGGGCGGCCGCGCGTCGCCGGATGATGCAGGCGATCCCGACCGCCGATGTGATCGTCACCAACCCGACGCACTTCGCCGTCGCGCTGAAGTACGCGGACGGCGAGATGCGCGCGCCGAAGGTCGTCGCGAAGGGCGTGAATCTGGTGGCGGCGCGCATCCGCGAGCTGGGCCGCGAGAACAACGTGCCGCTTCTCGAAGCGCCGCCGCTGGCGCGCGCGCTGTATCACAACGTCGAGATCAACCGCGAGATTCCGGGCGCGTTGTACGGCGCGGTGGCGCAAGTGCTGGCGTGGGTCTATCAGCTCAAGCGCTACAAGGAAGATGGCGGCATCAAGCCGGACGAACCGTCCGATCTCGATGTGCCGAAGGAACTCGACAAGGGCGGCGTATCCGACGCCGACGCCGATCAGGAAGCCTCCGAAGTCCTGTCCGGCGACAACACTGACAATGGAGCCGCAGCATGAACGCGCGCGCTGGATTTTTCGCCAAACGCCCCGACGCGCTGGGTACGCAGAACCTTCGAGCCTTAGCCGGCCCGATCCTGATCTGCATGATCCTGGGCATGATGATTTTGCCCTTGCCGTCGTTTCTGCTGGACTTGCTGTTCACCTTCAACATCGCGCTGTCGGTGATGGTGCTGCTCGTCAGCATGTACACGCAAAAGCCGCTCGACTTCGCGGCGTTCCCGAGCGTGCTGCTGTTCTCCACGCTGCTGCGTCTTTCGCTGAACGTCGCGTCGACGCGCATCGTGCTGCTCGAAGGTCATACCGGTCCGGATGCGGCGGGTCAGGTGATCGAGTCGTTCGGGCACTTTCTCGTCGGCGGGAATTTCGCGGTCGGTATCGTCGTGTTCGTCATTCTGATGATCATCAACTTCATGGTGATCACGAAGGGCGCGGGACGTATCGCCGAAGTGGGCGCGCGCTTCACGCTCGATGCGATGCCCGGCAAGCAGATGGCCATCGACGCCGACCTGAACGCCGGCCTGATCAACGAGGAAACCGCGAAGAAGCGCCGCCAGAGCGTGGCGCAGGAAGCCGAGTTCTACGGTTCGATGGACGGTGCGTCGAAGTTCGTGCGCGGCGACGCGATCGCGGGCTTGCTCATCATGGTCATCAACGTGGTGGGCGGGCTGATCGTCGGCATGCTCCAGCACGACATGGACTTCTCGCACGCGGCGACCAACTACACGCTGCTGACCATCGGCGATGGTCTGGTCGCGCAGATTCCGTCGCTCATCATTTCGACGGCGGCGGGCGTGATCGTCTCGCGCGTGGCGACCGAGGAAGACATCGGCACGCAGCTGACCGGCCAGTTGTTCCAGAACCCGCGTGTGCTGATGATCACGGGCGTGATCATCGGCGTGATGGGACTGATTCCGGGCATGCCGCACTTCGCGTTTCTGCTGCTCGGCGGCGGCCTCGTGTACGCCGCGCGGTCGATGAACAAGCGCGCCGAGGCAAAGAAGAAGAGCGCCGTCACCGATGTCACGCCGCTCGCGGCAAGCGCAGCGGCTGCTTCGGCCGAGAATGCCGAAGCGAGCTGGGAAGATGTCGCGCTGATCGATCCGCTCGGGCTGGAAGTGGGTTATCGCCTGATTCCGCTCGTCGACAAGAACGCCGATGGCGAGCTGCTCAAGCGCATCAAGGGCATTCGCAAGAAGTTCGCGCAGGAAATCGGCTTTTTGCCGCCGGTCATTCATATCCGCGACAACCTGGAACTGCGGCCGAACGGTTATCGCATCGCGCTGAAGGGCGTGGAAGTGGGTGTCGGCGAAGCGTTCCCGGGTCAGTGGCTCGCGATCAATCCGGGCCAGGTTTCGGCCGCGCTGCCCGGCGCGCAGACGCAGGACCCTGCGTTCGGCCTGCCGGCGGTGTGGATCGACACGAATCTGCGCGAACAGGCTCAGGTGTACGGCTACACGGTGGTCGATGCGAGCACGGTCGTCGCGACGCATTTGAACCATCTGGTCGTCACGCATGCCGCCGAGCTGCTCGGGCGTCAGGAAGTGCAGGCATTGCTGGAGCGCATCGGCAAGGACACGCCTTCGCTCACGGACGATCTGGTGCCGAAAGTTCTATCGCTCACGACGCTGCAAAAGGTGCTGCAAAACCTGCTCGACGAAAGCGTGCCGATCCGCGACATGCGCACGATTCTCGACGCGCTGCAGGAACACGCGCCGAAGATGTCCGACGCCTACGATCTCACGGCGGCGGTGCGTCTCTCGCTGGGGCGCGCGATCACGCAGCAGTGGTATCCGGGCGCGGACGACTTGCAGGTGATGGGCCTCGATCCGACGTTGGAGCGTGTGTTGTCGCAGGCGCTTTCGACAGGCGCGAATCCGGGGCTGGAGCCCGGGCTCGCTCAGACGCTGATGAACTCGACGCAGAACGCGATCATGCGTCAGCAGAATCTCGGGCTTCCGCCGGTGCTGCTGGTGCAGCATTCATTGCGCGCGATGCTGGCGCGGTTCCTGCGGAGGAGCCTGCCGCAGTTGAAGGTGCTGTCGTATGCGGAAGTGCCGGATACGCGGAATGTGAAAGTGGTTAATTTGATCGGGGCGTGATTACTCCACGGCGAGTTCCGTTTCAAGCTCCGACGAGTCGGAAATATAAAGCTTGATGAGATTGCTCTCCGAGTCCAGGCCCGCCTTCGCGAGAAAGCGGATCGGGTTGGCCGACGCCATCGCTCGTACGTAGCGGTTGTTCGGCTGATTGAACACCGGATCGATCACGAGTGCAGCGATGCGTGCGGTGTCACCGTGTAGCGTGACTTTGCACGCGCCCGTTGCCATGTCGAACTCGGAGATGACGCCGACATATGGCGCGATCTCGGATATCGCAGTGTCTGCTTTCTCGAACGCGCGTTTGTGGTCCGAACTCAACGTCATGAACCGGTCTCCTTCGCTGTAGAGATCGATACGGCTGCAAGAGCGGTCGATGGGACTGAGCGCCTGACGCGCGGCAGGACGAAGAACATCGGTGAGCTTGTCGATGAGAGACACGAGCTTGTCAGCCACGCTTACGACACTCTCGGTACTCGCCTGATTGTTTCGCAGCGCAACCTGCAACGCATCATGGAAATGCTTCAAGCTTTCGTTGACGTATTTCGCTTGATCTTGTTCGCGGCGGGACGATAGTTCGTCGTATCTCACTTGAGCTTGCTCGCGGCGAGACAATATTTCGTTGACGTATTTCATTTGATCTTGCTCGCGTCGAGACAATACATACTGAACCACGACAGCAAGCACGGCGCCAAACGCACCGGACCAAAGTTCCTTGCTGATCGCCATACTTTTCACCATCGCCAAGACCTCGAAGCAGCGATGTTCCGCGACGGGAGAACAGACTACGCGGACATCAAGCGCTTCGAGACGAGTACTGATCTCTCCCGTCAGCAAGGCATTGGAGCACAACGCGAAGACGCGTGCTAAGCCCTGAATCGACTGCCCGAGCTGATTCAGATCTATCTCATGCGATGCGGCATCTTTGCCTTCGTATCGCACGCTGATGGTGGAAAGGCAGCGCCACTCCTTTACTTCGGTAACTTCAAACATTGCTTGTTCCGTCGATGACTCATGTCGTCATCCTAAGCAATGAATGCGGCGTGGGTAATCGGCCGAACGGCCGACTTGCGTCGAACGCCGCCCCGCTTATGTCCCTTCAACACTCCACAATATTCACCGCCAATCCGCCGCGCGAAGTTTCCTTGTACTTGGTCTTCATATCCGCGCCCGTTTCGCGCATGGTCTTGATGACCGAATCGAGCGAAACGTAGTGGGAGCCATCTCCGCGCATGGCCATGCGCGCCGCGTTCACGGCTTTCACCGAGCCCATCGCGTTGCGTTCGATGCACGGAATCTGCACCATTCCGCCGACCGGATCGCAGGTCAGCCCGAGGTTGTGCTCCATGCCGATCTCCGCGGCATTCTCCACCTGCGCCGGCGTTCCGCCGAGCACCGCGGCGAGCGCGCCGGCCGCCATCGAACAGGCGACGCCCACCTCGCCCTGACAGCCCACTTCCGCGCCGGAAATGGACGCGTTCATTTTGTACAGAATGCCGATGGCCGCCGCCGTCAGCAGAAAGTCGATCACGCCTTGTGTATTCGAGCCGGGAACGAACCGATCGTAATAGTGCAGAACCGCCGGAATGATGCCCGCCGCGCCGTTCGTCGGCGCCGTCACGACTCGTCCGCCGATCGCGTTCTCTTCGTTCACCGCGATCGCATAAAGGTTGATCCAGTCGATCATCGACAAAGGATCGCGCAGCGCCTGTTCCGGCTTTTCCGCCAGCGCCTTGTACAACTGCGGCGCGCGCCGCTTCACCTGAAACGGTCCGGGCAGATTCCCTTCTGCCTCGGGGTTGTTGATGCCGCATCCACGCGCGACACAATCCTGCATCACGTCCCAGATGCGCAAAAGCCCGCTGCGGATCTCTTCTTCGCTGCGCCAGACGCGCTCGTTTTCCCACATCAACTGCGCGATGGATTTGCCCGACTCCGCGCACATTTTCATCAGCTCGTCGCCGGTCTGGAACGGATACGGCAACTGCTCGTGCGCGGTCAGCACCGCCGTGTTCGCCGCGCCCGCCGTGACGACGAAGCCGCCGCCTACCGACAGGTACGTCGCTTCGCGCAACTCCGCGCCGCTTGCATCGAACGCGAAAAGCTTCATGCCGTTCGGATGCTCTGGCAGCGCCTGCCGATAGAACGCGATGTGCTCCTTGAGCGTGAACGGAATCTCGTGCGTGCCGAGCAGCGCGAGCGTCTTCGCCGTGCGCACCTGCCCGAGACGCGACACGATGCTCGATGCATCGACGGTGTCGGGCGCGTCGCCCATCAGGCCGAGCATCACGCCGCGATCGGTGCCGTGGCCCTTGCCCGTCGCGCCCAGCGAGCCGTAAAGCTCGCATTTCACCGAGGCCGTCGATGCCAGCAGCCCGTCGCGCTCGAGCCCTTGCGCGAACATCAGCGCGGCGCGCATCGGCCCGACGGTGTGCGAGCTCGAAGGGCCGATGCCGATCTTGAAGAGGTCGAATACGCTGACTGCCATGACATCACCTAGCTGGAAAGATTAACGCGCCGGCAGCGGCAGACACACCGCGAGCCACGCGGGCGGCGTCGGCGCGAGCCGCAGCGCCACCGGCGCGTAGCGGCCGTCGAGACGCGCCGCCAGATGAAAGAGTTCCGCCGCGTTCTTCGGGTCCCATTGACCCGAGTAACCCGGCAGTCCCGCCTCGCGACGCTTGGCGTCGAAAGGCACTGAAGACTTCACGAATTCGTCGTGCGTTTTGGTGCCGAGCGCATACGGTGTGAGCCAGTTGAGCGCTTCCGCGAGCGTCGCGCCCGATTGCGCGCGCTCCGGCAGCCAGTTGCGGTTATGCCGGCGCGCCGCGAGCGCGGCCGTCACGAGCGGCTGAAGGTCGTACGTGACATAGCGCAGCGCATCGCGTTCGGCGAAATCCACCGTCGAGCCATCCGGCGCGATGTTGTCGCCGATATGCTCGACGAACAGCCGCTGCGCCGCATTGATCATCTTGCGATCGTCGATGGTGAACGCGCCCATCGCCACCAGCTTCACTCGATGACTCTGCCAGTTGTTCCGATAGTTGCCCGTGAGCGGGCGCGGCTGCTTGTCCATATCGGCGATATAGCCGCTCACCATCTTCGTGATGAACGCATTCGCCGTGTTGCGCGTCTTCACCGGCAGCGCGCTCGCGGTGAGGTCGTACGCGAGGATCAGCGATTCGAAGTTCGTCTCGTCGATCGGATTGAAGCTCGGCTGATAAGTCGTCGTCCACGCGAACAGAAAGCGGTCGACCAGCCGCAGATAGCGCTCGTCGCCGGTCGCGCGCCACGCCAGCGCGGCATCGCGCATCAGGCCAAGATCCTTTTCCGCTGCGACGCTCTCGTCGTAGATGCCTTCGTGCGGCAGCGTGCCTTCCGTGTGCAGCTTCGCGCGCGGCTTCGGCTGGTCGTTGACGTGTGATTGCACCATCTTCACCAGCGCCCGCACTCCGGGATCGGCGTTCGTGCGCTCGCTCGTCTGCATTGCGGGCGCGGCGCAGAAATTCATCGCGGCCTGCGCGGACGATGCGGCGAGCAGCATCGCCCCGAGCATCGCTCGCGCCGCGCACGCGCGGCTCGTCCCTTTCACCTCTCGCACCTTGAACGCCATATGAACTCCCTGTTTTGGCTTTTTGGTCCGGGGTGAGATGTTAGCTGTTCTGGAACGTGCCGCAAAACCGCCCGACAATGCTTTACGCTTTCGGGCGGCCGTCTCTCAGGTTCTTGCGCCTGCCGTTTTACTCGTCCGTGTATTCCGAAATCGGCACGCACGAGCACATCAGGTTGCGATCGCCATACGCGTTGTCTGCGCGGCCGACCGGCGACCAGTACTTGCGCGTCACCAGCGATTTCAGCGGATAAGCCGCCGATTCACGCGTGTACTTGTGCTCCCACGCATCCGAAGCGACCACCGCCGCGGTATGCGGCGCGTTCCTCAACACATTGTCCTCGCGGTCGGCGCGGTCCTCTTCCACCGCGCGGATTTCCTCGCGGATCGCGATCATCGCGTCGATGAAGCGGTCGAGTTCTTCCTTCGACTCCGATTCCGTCGGCTCGACCATCAGCGTGCCGGGAACCGGGAAGCTCATAGTCGGTGCGTGGAAACCGTAGTCGATCAGGCGCTTGGCCACGTCTTCCACCGAAATGCCGCTCGATTCCTTGATCGGCCGCACGTCGAGAATGCATTCGTGCGCGACCAGCCCGCCCGCGCCGCTGTACAGAACAGGATAGTGCGGCGCGAGACGCTTCGCGACATAGTTCGCTGCAAGAATCGCGTTTTCGGTGGCGGCGGTGAGGCCGCTCGCGCCCATCATCGCGATATACATCCAGGAAATCGGCAGGATCGCGGCCGAGCCATACGGCGCCGACGACACCGCGCCGATACCCGCGTCATCGCGCTTGTAGCCGGTGGACGCCTGATTCGGCAGGAACTTCGCCAGATGCGCGCCGACCGCGACCGGACCGACGCCCGGTCCGCCGCCGCCGTGCGGAATGCAGAACGTCTTGTGCAGGTTCAGGTGCGAAACGTCGCCCCCGAACTGGCCCGGCGCGCAGAGTCCGACCATCGCGTTCATGTTGGCGCCGTCGACATAGACCTGACCGCCGTGCGCGTGCACGATCTCGCAGATTTCGCGGACATTGCGCTCGAACACGCCGTGAGTGGACGGATACGTGATCATGATCGCCGCGAGATTCGCCGAATGCTTTTCGGCCTTCGCCTTCAGGTCTTCGATATCGACGTTGCCGTTCGAATCGCACGCGACGACGACGACCTGCATGCCCGCCATCTGCGCCGACGCCGGATTCGTGCCGTGCGCGGACGCCGGAATCAGGCACACATTGCGATGCCCTTCGCCGCGCGACTCGTGATACGCGTGAATGATGAGCAGGCCCGCGTATTCGCCCTGCGAGCCGGCGTTCGGCTGCAGCGAAACCGCCGCGTAACCCGTGCACGCGACGAGCATCTGTTCGAGCTGGTCGATCATCGTGCGATAGCCGACCGTCTGCTCATTGGGCGCGAACGGATGAATCTGCGCGAACTCGGGCCACGTGACCGGCAGCATTTCGGAAGTCGCGTTGAGCTTCATCGTGCAGGAACCGAGCGGGATCATCGTGCGGTCGAGCGCGAGGTCCTTGTCCGCGAGACTGCGCAGGTAGCGCAGCATTTCGGTTTCCGAGTGATGTCGATTGAAAACCGGATGCGTGAGGAATTCGCTCGTGCGATGCAATTCGGCCGGCAGCGAATCCTGCGCGGCCTGATCGAGCGCGTCGATGTCGAAGGTTTCGGTTTTGCCCGCGACTTCCGCGAACAGCGCGAAGAGCTTGAGCAGATCGTCGCGCGTGGTGGTTTCATCGAGCGAGACGCCGACTTGCGTGGCGCTCACGCGGCGCAGGTTGATATGCGCCGAATACGCCGCCTGATGCAGCGCGGTCGTGTTCGCGCCGCTATCGATGGTGACGGTGTCGAAGAACGTCTTGTTCGCCACGGCATAGCCGAGCTTCTCGACGCCGGCCGCGAAAACGGAAGCCACGCGATTCACGCGCAGCGCGATGGTCTTGAGCCCGCGCGGGCCGTGATAGACCGCATACATGCTCGCCATGATCGCGAGCAGCGCCTGCGCCGTGCAGACATTCGACGTCGCCTTCTCGCGGCGGATGTGCTGTTCGCGCGTCTGCAGCGCGAGACGCAGCGCGGAATTGCCTTGCGCATCGACGGTCACGCCGACGAGACGGCCCGGCATCTGGCGCTTGAACTCGTCGCGCACGGCCATGTACGCAGCGTGCGGGCCGCCGAAGCCGACCGGCACGCCGAAGCGCTGCGTGTTGCCGATCGCGACGTCCGCGCCCCACTCACCCGGCGGCGTGATGAGCGTCAGCGCGAGCAGGTCCGCTGCCGCGACCACGTGGCCGCCCGCCGCGTGGATCGCTTCGGCCAGCGCGCGATAGTCGCGCACATCGCCGTTCGCGCCGGGATATTGCAGCAGCACGCCGAACGCGTTCGCGCTGGCGGCGTCCGCTGCGGGACCGACCTTCACTTCGATGCCCGCCGGCTTCGCGCGCGTCTTCACGACTTCGATGGTCTGCGGCAGCACGTCATCGGCGACGTAGAAGATGTTCGACTTCGGCTTGCCGACGCGTTGCACAAGCGTCATCGCTTCGGCCGCGGCGGTGGCTTCGTCGAGCAGCGAGGCGTTCGACATCGCCAGGCCGGTCAGGTCCATCACCATTTGCTGGAAGTTCAGCAGCGCTTCGAGGCGCCCTTGCGAAATCTCCGGCTGATACGGCGTGTAAGCCGTGTACCACGCCGGATTTTCGAGCACGTTGCGCAGGATTACCGCCGGCGTGTGCGTGCCGTAGTAACCCTGGCCGATATAAGTCCGGAACACCAGATTCTCGTCCGCCAGCTTGCGCAACGAAGCGAGCGCTTCCGCTTCGCTCTTCGGCTGCGTGAACGCGCCGAGCGGCAGCGTTTCCTTGCGGCGGATCGATTCAGGAATCACCGCGTCGATGAATGCCGCGCGCGACGCGAAACCGAGCGCGTCGAGCATGGCGCGCTGGTCCGCATCATCGGGGCCGATGTGCCGCTCGGCGAATGCGTCGTGACATTCGAGCGCGGCGAGTGACAGGGATGTGCGGTTCATCAGGCGATCCGGGTGTTCGAGCTTCATGTGAATTCCTGCGAATGGCGGTCCTTGCTTTCGAAGAACCGCCTTCGTCGATTAAAAGTTATTCGCCGATCGACTTGCCGTAACCTTCGGCATCGAGCAGCTTGTCGAGACCCGCGTCGGAGGACGGCTTGATCTTGAAGAGCCAGCTTTCGTAGGGCGCGCCGTTCACTTGATCCGGCGCGGAAGTCAGCGCGTCGTTCGATTCGATGACTTCGCCCGAAACCGGCGCGTAGATGTCGGATGCGGCCTTCACCGATTCGATCACCGCGATGGCGTCACCCGCCGCGACGGCCTTGCCGGCTGCGGGCAGTTCGACGAACACGATGTCGCCGAGCGCTTCCTGCGCGTGGTCGGTGATGCCGATGGTCAGCGTGCCGTCGGCTTCGGTGCGGACCCATTCGTGCGATTCGGTGTATTTCAGATCGGCCGGGATGCTCATTGGATGCTCCTTGCGTGGTTCTTTCTAGAGGTTCGTGATCGGTGGGCGCGCGCTGTCAGGAAAGTTCCACGAGAACCTTGCCGTTGCGCACGAACGGAAGTTTTACCACGCGCGCGGGAAGCTGTTTGTCGCGGATGACGACCTGAACGGTATCGCCCGTTTTGGTCTCGACGGGCACCCGTGCGAACGCGATGGATTCCTGCATCGACGGCGAAAACGTGCCGCTGGTGATCTCGCCCTCGCCGTGTTCGGTGACGACTTTCTGATGCGCGCGCAGCACGCCGCCCGCCTTGCCGTTTTCCTTGATGAGCACGAGGCCGACGAAATTCGCCTTCGACCCGTGCGCCTCGAGCGCGCTGCGGCCGACGAAATCGCGTTCCGATTTCAGATCGACGGTCCACGCCAGGCCTGCGTCGAGCGGCGAGACCTTTTCGTCCATGTCCTGGCCGTACAGATTCATTCCGGCTTCCAGGCGCAGCGTGTCGCGCGCGCCGAGACCTGCCGGCTTGATGCCCGCTGCAGCGAACCCGTTCCACAGCGCTTCGACCTGCGTCGCCGGCACGACGATTTCGAAGCCGTCCTCGCCGGTGTAGCCGGTGCGCGCGAGCATCAGCTCGCCAAATTGCGTGTTCGGGAAAACGACCGCGTTGAACGGCTTGATGTCCTGGGTTTGCGCACGCGTGTCGGGCAGCACTTGCCAGACTTTCTCGCGCGCGTTCGGGCCTTGCACGGCGATGATCGCGAGATCGCGGCGCGGCGCAATCGACAGGTTGAATTCGCCCTCGGCGTTCAACTGGCCGAACCAGGCGATGTCCTTCTCCGCCGTGCCCGCGTTCACGACGACGCGAAAACTTGTCTCGGAGAAGTAATAGACGATCAGATCGTCGATGACGCCGCCGTCGCCATCGAGCAGGCACGAGTAGAGCGCCTTGCCCGGCGTCGTCAGCTTGTCGACGTTATTGGCGATCGCGTACTTGAAGAATTTGCGGGCGGCCTCGCCTTCGAAATCGACGACGCGCATGTGCGACACGTCGAACATGCCGGCATCGGTGCGCACCGCGCGATGCTCGTCGATCTGCGAACCGTAGTTGACGGGCATGTCCCAGCCGCCGAAATCGACCATGCGCGCGTTGAGCGCGAGGTGGGCGGCGTGCAGGGGCGTGTGTTGAAGAGAAGTCATCGGGGCCTCGGTTCGCGAAACAAAAAAGGCCACGCAGCGCACTTTTAGCTCCTGCAATGCGCCTTTCGTGCTGCCGGAAGCAGCGCGCAAGGCTCATGCCGCGAGCGATTGCGATGCGTGACCCCTCTGTCCTCGGTACCTGAGAGATTGCGCGAACCGTGCTCTTGCTGACGGTTCGGCGCGCGCCCCTTCGGTGGGCAGCTGATCTTCGGACGAAAACCGCTGCCGCTCTCCAGAGTGCGAGGAAATCGACCCAAAAGAGTGAATTCCTCGACGCGGTCGGTCCTTTTGCCTGAGAGTTTGCGGGTATGCCCCTTCGGCGGCGCGGCCTTCGCTGTCGTTTCACTGGAACAACAGCAGCCACGCGCTCTCCCGACGCGTGCGGCAGAATTTACGCGACCGGATTGGCGTTGTCAAACGGATTCGGGCGCCTCCGATGGACAGCGCACACGCCCGCCGGACGGCGCTTTTCTACCCGATCCGCTGGAACGGAATGCTGCGCTTCTCCCGCTCGCTCTGCATCGCCAGTTCGATGATCGTCATCACGTCGACGGCGTCCTGCGCGCTCACCGGAAACGGCTTGCCATCCTGAATCGCCGCTGCCAGCGCGCGATAAAACTCGATATACGCGCCATCTTTCGTGGCGAATTCGTGACGCAGGTCCAGGTCGCCATCGACTTCGCGCAAAAGACCCGGCGGATTCTTGCCGAACTCCGGATTGCCCGGCCGCATGCCCGAACGCAACTGATCTTCCTGCGTGTCCAGCCCGTTCTTGACGTAGCTGCCGCGCGTGCCGTGAATCGAGAAACGCGGCGGATCGAGCGCCGTCAGCGCGCTCGCGTGCAGGATGACCTCGTGGCCATCGTAGCCGAGCACGAGATGCACGTAATCCGGCGCGTGCGCGTGATCCCGATGCGCCTTCACGAAGGCCGTCACGGTCTGCGGCGCGCCGAACAGCGTCAGCGCCTGATCGATCAGATGCGGCCCGAGATCGAACAGCAGACCGCCGCCGCGCTCGGCTTCCTCGCGCCAGCGCTGCGGCACCTTCGGGCGAAAGCGGTCGAAATGCGATTCGTAATGCGCGATGCGCCCGAGCCGCCCGCTTTCCAGCAGCGCGCGCACCGTCATGAAATCGCCGTCCCAGCGGCGATTGTGGAACGGCGCGAACAGCAGCCCTTTCTGTTGCGCGAGATCCGCGAGCGTGCGGGCGTCGGCGGCGGAGAGCGTCACCGGCTTGTCGACGACGACGTGCTTGCCCGCCGACAGCGCCCGATGCGCGAGATCGAAGTGCGTGTCGTTCGGCGTCGCGACAACGACGCATTCGAGGCCATCGACCGCGAGCAGCGCATCGAAATCCGGGACGATCCGCGCGTTCGGATAGTCGGCCTGCGCGCGCTCGGCCTGGCTGGTCGCGATCGCCGCGACTTCCGCGCGTCCGCAATGCTCGATGACGGGCGCGTGAAACGTCGCGCCGGCAAGGCCGTAGCCCATTACGCCGACTTTCAGTGCTGTGTCCATGCTGGCATCGTTCTGTCGTGATCGGTTCGATATTGTGGCACGCGCGCCCGCGCCGATCGACGACATGGGGCCAAAACCGCACCCGTCCCGGCGTGTTAACATCGCGCACTCCTCCAT
Organism: Caballeronia hypogeia; assembly: GCF_001544875.2. Classification (GTDB taxonomy): domain Bacteria; phylum Pseudomonadota; class Gammaproteobacteria; order Burkholderiales; family Burkholderiaceae; genus Caballeronia; species Caballeronia hypogeia. The sequence goes on along the minus strand of NZ_FCOA02000001.1, from coordinate 685,254 downwards.
GCGCCGGCTGTTGCCGCGCGCCTCAGAATCCAAAGCCCAGAACGATGTCCGCAGGTCTGAACGCCGCGCAAAGCGAAGCCGTGCGCTATCTCGACGGTCCCTGTCTCGTGCTCGCCGGCGCGGGCAGCGGCAAGACGCGCGTGATCACGCAGAAGATCGCGCACCTGATCGAAGGAAAAGGCTTCGAGCCGAAGCACATCGCCGCGCTCACCTTCACGAACAAGGCCGCGCTCGAAATGCGCGAGCGCACCGGGAAGCTGCTCGAAGGCAAGACGCTGACGACGCCCGGCAAGGAAGGCCGCAAGATTCCCGTCAATCAGTTGACGGTCTGCACCTTTCACTCGCTCGGCGTGCAGATCATGCGGCAGGAAGCTGAGCATGTCGGGCTGAAGCCGCAGTTTTCCATCATGGATTCGGATGACTGCTTCGGCATGGTGCAGGAGCAGCTCGGCACGACCGACAAGGGCTTGATCCGCAAGATCCAGTCGATCATCTCGCTGTGGAAGAACGGCATGGTGTCGCCCGATCAGGCGGCCGTGCTCGCGAACAACGAGGACGAGCATCAGGCGGCGATCGTCTACCGGAGTTACGCGGCGACGCTGCACGCGTATCAGGCGCTCGATTTCGACGATCTGATCCTGCGCCCCGCACAGCTTTTCGCGGAGAACGAGCAGGTGCGCGACAAGTGGCAGAACCGGCTGCGTTATCTGCTGATCGACGAGTATCAGGACACGAACGCGTGCCAGTACGAACTGGTGAAGCTGCTCGCCGGTCCGCGCGCCGCGTTCACGGCGGTCGGCGACGACGATCAGGCGATCTACGGCTGGCGCGGCGCGACCATCGAGAATCTGGCGCAACTCGGCAAGGATTTCCCGAAGCTGCATGTCATCAAGCTGGAGCAGAACTATCGCTCGACAGTGCGCATTCTGACGGCGGCGAACAACGTCATCGCGAATAATCCGAAGCTGTTCGAGAAGAAGCTGTGGTCCGAGCACGGCATGGGCGACACGATCACCGTGACCGGCTGCAACGACGAAGAGCACGAGGCGGAATCCGTCGTGTTCCGCCTGTCGGCGCACAAGTTCGAGCGACGCGCGCAGTTTCGCGATTACGCGATTCTTTATCGCGGCAACTTTCAGGCGCGCATCTTCGAACAGGTGCTGCGGCGCGAGCGCATTCCTTATGTGCTGTCGGGCGGGCAGTCGTTTTTCGATCGCGCGGAGATCAAGGACATCATCGCGTATCTGCGGCTGATCGCGAATCCGGACGACGATCCCGCGTTCATCCGCGCGATCACGACGCCGCGGCGCGGAGTCGGCAACACCACGCTCGAAGCGCTCGGCGCGTTCGCGGGCGCGGCGAAGGTGTCGCTGTTCGAGGCGGTGTTCATGGGCGGCATCGAGGCGCGGCTGTCGGCGCGGCAGGTCGAGCCGCTGCGCACGTTCTGCGAGTGGATTCGCCGCCTGTCGGACCGCGCCGCGCGCGATCCCGCGACCGAAGTGCTCGACGACATGATGGAGGCCATCCACTACGAGTCGTATCTCTACGACGCGCACGACGAGCGCCAGGCGCAATCGAAATGGCAGAACGTGCTCGAGTTTCTCGAATGGCTCAAGCGCAAGGGCACGAAGCCCGACGCCGCGCCGGGAGCAGAGCAAACCGGTTACGACACCGCCGACGGTTTAGCCGATGAAGGCAAGAACCTGCTCGGCCTGATCCAGACAGTCGCGCTGATGTCGATGCTCGAAGGCAAGGAGGAAGATCCGGACGCGGTGCGGCTTTCGACGGTGCATGCGTCGAAGGGGCTGGAATATCCGCACGTGTTTCTGGTGGGCGTCGAGGAAGGCATCATGCCGCATCGCGGCGGCTCGGACGATGACGCGCCCATCGACAATTCGCGCATCGAGGAAGAGCGCCGGCTGATGTATGTGGCGATCACGCGGGCGCAGCGCAGCCTGCATCTGAACTGGTGCAAGAAGCGCAAGCGCGCGCGGGAGACGGTGGTGTGCGAGCCGTCGCGCTTCATTCCCGAGATGCTGCTCGACGATGCGCCGCCGCCGACGGCCGAGGAAAAGCCGCTGTCGCCGAAAGACCGCATGGCGATGCTGAAGGCGATGCTGCAGAAGGGCTGAGCCTCGCTTTTCGCCCGGCATGAAAAAACCCTGCGACGCTCGCGCGTGCAGGGTTTTTTTATCGATGCCCGGATTACTTCGCCGCGTTCGCCATGTAATCGACGGCCGCCTTCACGTCCGCGTCCGACGCGTTCGATCCGCCCTTCGGCGGCATCGCGCCCTTGCCGTGCAGCGCGTAGTTGTAGACGGTGTCCATCGGCTCCTTCAGACGCGGCGCCCACGCTGCCTTGTCGCCGAACTTCGGTGCGCCGAGCACGCCTGCCGCATGACACGCCTGGCAAACCTGTTCGTAAAGCGCCTTGCCGGCCTGCGCGGCGTCCGCGCTTTGCGCGCCAGCGGCCGGTGCCGCCGATGCTTGCGGCACCGATGCGAGCGCGGCGACCGCTGCAGCCGCTTGCGCGTTTTCGTTCGAACTCGCTGCGGCGGGCGCTGCCGCGCCGGATGCCGCTGCCGCGCTTGCCGCCGCGCCCGGTGCGGGCTGCGCCGGTTCAGCGAGCTTGCCGCCGCTGCCGTTCGCCATATAGACGACCGCGCGCGCGATTTCGAAGTCGCTGTAGTCGTCGGGACTGGTGCCGCCGCGCGCGGGCATGGCGCCCTTGCCGTTGAGCGCGTTGTGCAGCAGCGTGTCGTAACCTTCGCCGATGCGCGGGGCCCAGGCGCCTGCATCGCCGAACTTGGGCGCGCCCGCGGTGCCTGTCGCGTGACAGGCCGAGCACACGGCCTTGAATACTTCCTCGCCGGTTTTGTAGACGCGTGGCGCGTTGGCGTCGCGGACATCGACTTGTGCAACCGGCGCGATGCGCTCCTTCACCGATTGTTCGATGTCGGTGCCGGCGCCGGTACGCGTCGAGTTGTTCACATACACCGCGAGCAAAATGATGATGGCGACCGGGATGCCGAATCCCGCGATGACCGCGGCGATGAGTTGACCGGGCGTCTTGATCGGGGCTCCGTGGGGTGCTTCGCTCATGCTTGTCTCGTCTCCCGTTTTTTGGTGTGAGTCGGTTCAGTGACAGCGTGACAGCTACGGCATTGCATTGCGCACAGGCGCGCGCCTTGGGGAAAGGCACGGTCGATTATAGACGGAACACTTAACTGTCGGCGCGAGGCGGTCGGGGCGGCGGAACGGGCGTTTACCCGAATCGTGTGATGCTTGCGGAATCGTTCCACGTAGAGGCCGTAGCCCCGTGCGATGGACGAAGTCATGGAAAACAGGTATTCTCTCGGATTCGCATGGGCCTTGCCGCCGCCTTTCGGTCTTGTCACCGGGCGCGCTTTCCTCCGCAAAGCCCTTCTCAGATGCGCCCGTAGCTCAATGGATAGAGTACTGCCCTCCGAAGGCAGGGGTTGCTGGTTCGATCCCAGCCGGGCGCGCCAAATGATTCCTTAAGATTCGAAGCTCTTCCCGTCCCGCGCGCCGCGCGCGAATCGAATCGCGCGCGCCAAATTCGCTCGACACTCAAGCAACACCCGCTACCGCCCAACAGCCGGTAAAGAAATTCACGAAGAGCGAACACCCTCTTCGGAACTGTCAGGCACCGTGCCGTAGCCAAACCCCATCCCCGCCAGCCACCGGCGGTAAGCCACCGCCATCCGATCGCACCTCTGATGCAACTCCGCATCGAGATCCAGCGGCAGACGCTGAGGCCATTGCGACTCCACAATCGGCGTGTCCTGCATCAGGATCTCCATATTGAAGTCGTATAGCTCCTGATCGGAATGCGTCGCGTCATCCTCGTGAATGGAAACCAGCCACGCGCGCGTCTCCGCCTCCGTCACGGGCGACGCCGCCAGCATGATATGCAGCGCGCCCAGCCCGCCGCCCGCCATCTTCGTGAGGCTCGCGATCAAAGGCCGCTTCACGCGATACACATAGTCGATCATCGCGCCGCCGCCCTGCCCCGGAATGCCCGCAGGCTGCCAGTAACGACATCCGCGCGCCTCGAGCCCATCCTGTCGAACGATGACTTCGTAGTCGGGCACTTCCGTATGCGCGTCCTCGCCCAGAATGCCCACATGCACGAACGAAAAGTGCGCCATGTCCAGAAAATTCTCGACCACACGCGGCCCCGACGACCTCACCGTCTGTGGCGCGAGATTGATCCGTCGCGCGCCGGGAATCACGGCTTCGGGAAAGAAATCGAGGGGATAAGCGGGTTCATCAAAACACATCCAGATGACGCCGTATTTCTCCTCGCAGAGGTAAGTCGTCGCGCAAGCCCGCTTCGACGGCCGCAACGAAGGATTCGACGGAATCCGCAGACACTGCCCTTCGATGTCGTAACTCCAGCCGTGATACGGACACACGATCCGGTCGCGCATCACGTGCCCGAGCGACAACTGCGCGCCGCGATGCGGACAGTAATCGCGCCACACATGCGCCGCGCCGATGCTGTCGCGCCACACGACGATCCGCTCGTCCGCCACGATGAACCCGCGTGCGCCGCCTTCCGGCACGTCCACGCCATTGCACACCGGCAGCCATTCACCCGCCAGAGAAGTTCTTTCACGCATCGCCAATGAACGAGTAATAGATGTCCGAAAGAGGTTCTTACACGAAACACAGTGTCTTCGCAAAACGTTGCAAAATAGCGGATCGCTCGCTCGGTGAGACTCTATGCAGCACCATTTCGCCGATGCCATGCGACGGGGCCGCATTACATAACAGCACGAGAAAATAAAGAAATCACGATCCAGGGGTGCAGTATGGAGCAGGCGCATCAAGCGGACCGACGGGCCTATGCCTCGGCATTGTCCGGGCATCGGAATCCCGAACGCGAGCAGGCCACGCTGCGGGTCTGGATGGGCGCAGTGGTTCTTCTGGCCTACGGCATCTTCGCGTGGCTGCGCCCGTCGCACGATGCATCGATGGTCACGCGACTCATCGCGATCTATGTGACCTACGGTGTCATTACGCTGCTCATCGTGAGCCGCATGAAAGCGTCGTCCGGAAAGCGTCTCACCGTCACGACCATCGCCGATCAGGCGCTGCTCGGTCTCGCGCTCGGCTCAGGCGGCGCCACCGCGCTGCCGCTCATCTGGGTCATGTTCTGGTTTCTGATCGGCTCGGGATGTCGCTATGGCAAGCGCACGCTCGCCGTCTCGTGCGCGACCGCGTCGTGCGTGATCGCCGCGCTCGGCATCTGGCAGCCGTGGTGGAGCGAGAATCTGCCCGCGGCGATCGGCCTGGGACTCAGCGTGCTGGGCGCATCGGTGTATCTGAGCGTGCTCGTCGACCGCCTCGGCAACGCGAATCGCGATCTCGCGCGTCAGGCATCGACCGATCCGCTCACGGGTTTGTCGAACCGCTACGCGCTCGAGCAGATCGTCGATCGCGCGATGGCGACGCCCGAAGCCGGTGACCGGCAAGCGACCGCCCTGCTGCTGATCGACCTCGACGGCTTCAAGGAAGTGAACGACACCTACGGCCATGCGGTCGGCGACATGCTGCTGCAGTCCTTCGCGCAGACCCTCGCAAAACGCATGCGCAAGACCGACACCATCGCGCGTCTGGGCGGCGACGAATTCGTCGTGCTCGCGCATCAGGTGCGTGACCGCGCCGCCGTGCTCGCGGTAGCCGACAGCATTCACTCGGTGCTCGGCGCAATCACGTCGGTGCAGGAGCGGCCGGTGTCGGTATCGGCGAGCATCGGCGCATGTCTGCTTTCCAGCGCGACGGCCGCGCGTCAGTCGGGCATGACCGCCGTGCTGCGCGCCGCGGACCGCGCGATGTATCGTGCGAAAAGCCTCGGCGAAGGTAAAACGGTATTCGCCGAAACCCGCGACTTCGAAAGCAACTAAAAAAATGCCCGCATCGCTGCGGGCAAACCTCCTCGAATCTGAATCACGCCTCGACGCTGGTCCACGCCTGCTCGCGCAGCTTGGTACGCAGGCGCGCGACCGCCTGGCTGTGCAACTGGCACACGCGCGATTCGCTCACTTCCATCACCGCGCCGATTTCGCGCAGGTTCAGGCCGCGTTCGTAGTAAAGGCTCATCAAGAGCTTCTCGCGCTCCGGCAGCTTGTCGATGGCTTCGATCAGCGCGCCGCGCAGGCTGTCATCGAGCAGCGCGGACAGCGGGTCCGAACGGTCGACGCAATAGCGGTCGAGGAACGGCTCGTCGTCGGCGGAGCGGTCGAAGTCTTCGTAGTAGATCAGCTGGCTGCCGTGCAAGTCCTGCAGCATCGACTGATATTCATCGAGCGGCAGATTCATGTGCTCGGCGATTTCCGTCTCGCTCGCCGAACGGCCGAGGTTCTGCTCGACCTTGTGCACCGCCGATTCCACTTCGCGCGAAGTCTTGCGCATGCTGCGCGGCAGCCAGTCGTTGGCGCGCAGCTCATCGAGCATCGCGCCGCGAATGCGCTGGCTCGCATACGTCTCGAATTGCGCGCCCTGATCTTCCTTGTAGCGGCTCGCCGCGTCCATCAGGCCGATCATGCCGGCCTGGATGAGATCGTCGAGATCGACGCTCGCCGGCATCTTGGCGACGAGCTGGAGCCCCAGCCGGCGAACGAGCGGCGCATATTTCGTCAGCACGTCCGACTGTGAGAGTTTGCCTTGGGCGTTATACATCTTGGTCACCTATCTTGATCACATCGACGCCGTGCTGCTCATTGCGAAATCGTGAAGCGCAGCCGCACGTTGCGACGCCTCCCGCGCGCCCTTGATCGGGTCGCCAACTGGAATCTGCGTGTCTGCCTGTCCGCCCGCCGCCCGCATGTACGGCGCGGGGCGCATCGGCCAGTGCAGGAGCTCCGCCGCGATCGCGCGGTAGTCGCGTGCCGCGGCCGTGGCCGGGAACGCTTCGACTGCGCAGCGAGAAAGATCCTTCGCCCGAGCGACGCGCGCATCCTCGGACACATAACCCGCCTGCACGAGCGACACGGCCAGATACCGGCTCGCGACACCCGACAGGTTGTCGAACGCGACCGCCGCGTCGGCCGGGTTCTGCACGTGATTGATGAGCACGCGGAACTGGCCGATCGCATGGGCGTAGTGCAGGCGCTTCATGCACGCATACGCCTCGGTGATCGCCGACGCGGCCACCCGCGTCACAATCAGAAAGTCATGCGCCTGCGCCGCGAGCGACGAGAGCGCGCCATGTCGATCGAGTTGCGCATCGATCAGCACGATGTCCGCCGGGCCGTCGAGCAGCGCGCGGCATTGCGCGGCGTCATGGCTGATGCGTTCGTCGCGCGGCGCGGCGATCAGCGAGAAGCCGAACGGCGTGCGCTGGACGGCATCCGCGAGGGCGCGTCGTCCCGACATCACCGATGCGAGCGCGCCCGCGTCTTCGATGCCCGCGAGACGGCCGGCCGATCCCGCGTTGCTGTGCTCGTCGATCACGAGCACGTCCTTGCCGTGCACGGCGAGCGCCGCGCCCAGATTCACCACCGCCGACGTGCAGCCGATTCCCGCCGGCCCGCCCACGATCGCCACCACGCGCGCACCGGCGCGCGTGAGGAGACGTCGCAGACCTTCCGCCTGGTCGAGCACGAACTTATCCAAAGTGCACCCCATGCATTTCGGTGGAAGCGCGCGCGGAAAGCGCGGAGAGCAGCGCCGGCACTTCTTCTTCCTGCGGCACGAACGGCGAGCCGTCGCGCGGAATGCAGAACGCGCTCTTGATGAGGAATCGCTTGGTCGCGACGTACAGGTTCTCCGGCACCTTCTGGCCCGTCGATACGTAATGCACCGGCAGCTTGTAGCGGATGACCGTGTCGAGCACGCCGCCGAGATTGGTGGCTTCGTCGAGCTTGGTCAGAATGCAGCCCGCGAGCGGCGGCTGATCCGGCGCGCTCTTGTAGGCCTGCACGACTTCGTTGAGCGTGTCGCCGTGGCTGGTCGCGTTGAGCAGCAGAATGCGCTGCACCGGGTGACCCGCGCCGCACAGCATCGCGATCTGGTCGGAAACCATGCGATCGCGCTGGCTCATGCCGATCGTGTCGATCAGCACGATATGTTTGTTGCGCAGCTCGGAGAGCGCGAGCTGGAGATCAGCGGCGTCCTTCACCGCGTGAACCGATACGCCCAGGATCTTGCCGAAGATGCGCAGTTGCTCGTGCGCGCCGATACGGTAGCTGTCGGTCGTGAGCAGCGCGACCTTGCTCGCGCCGAAGCGCATCACGCAGCGCGCCGCGAGCTTCGCCGTGGTCGTCGTCTTGCCGACGCCCGTCGGGCCCATCAGCGCGAACACGCCGCCGCGCTCCATCAGCGCGTCTTCGCTGTCCATCACCGGGATGTTCGCTTCGAGCACTTGCTGCACCCACTCGAGCGCGCCTTCGACGCTTTCCATCTCCGGCATGTTGTCCATCATCATGCGCACGAGCTGCGCGGAGAAGCCGGCGGCGAACAGGCGCTTGGTCAGCGCGCCGCCCGTCGCGTTGCGGCGCTGGCGCTCGCCCCACAGCAAGCCGGAAAAGTGCTCTTCCATCATCTCGCGCATCGACGAGAGTTCGTTCATCACCGTTTCGTTGACAACCTGCTCCATGCGGGCGCGGATGGCTTCGGTGACGACGGCCGCCGCGTTTGCGGGCAGGCCTTCGAAGGCGTTTTCCTTCGCTGCCGGAGCGGCGCTCGCTTCAGGCGCGGCGGCTTGGGGCGCGGCTGCGTTGATCTTCTGCGCGGCGCGGCGTGCTGCGACCTGCGCGGCTTCGCGCGCCCAGTCCGGCGTTTCGACCTTCGGCTCCACGATGGGCTCAGCGCGCTTCGCCTGCTGGCGCATCGCGTACTTTCCCGTTTCCGGCTGCTCGGCGCGCGGTTTCGGCGCGCTCGCCGTCACCGGCACGCCCATGCCGCGCGCAATGGCGGCGGACGGCGTGAGCGGACGATTCGACGGCATCGATGCGTTCTGCGCGATGCGCTTCGCATGCTCGATCAGCCACGGATTCGAATCGGCCAGCGTGTGCGGCGCCTCATCGGCGGATGCTTGGTGTTCTTGCAGTTCGTCGTCTTCATCGGTGTCCGTGTTCGCGCCGAACACCGACGAGAACACGTCGCCGCTGGCGTACGGATTCGCGGCAGCTTGCCGGGCGGGCATCGCGGCGGCGGCGGCGGCGGCGGCCAGCGCGGCGCGCGACGAACCGCCGGAGCGCACGGCCTGTTCCTTCGCGGCTGGCGAAATCGAAGCGATATCGCTGTCCGCGACACCCACGATCTCGACGGAGCCATCATCCAGCGTGCGATTCGACAGCACCACGGCATCGGGTCCGAGCGCTTCACGAACCTGGCGCAATGCGTCGCGGCTGTTCGCGCCGATGAATTTACGAATGTTCAAACTTGCCCCCGATGAGGTATGAGACTGCGATCTTTGCGTAGCGGAAGCCACTGGCTTATTGCCGTGCCCGCTTTTCAGTGAAGCCATTATTGCGAACTTGAGCGTTCGCCCATCGCTGGATAAGGGGCGAGAAAAAGGGGTATTTCGGCTGATGGAAACGCGCGGCGTGTCGAGGACGCGAGGGTTCGTCGGAAAAAGATTCCGCTTCGCGCGTTTCCGTGCGTGTGCGCGAGGGCGTAAGCTTCAGGGTCATTTCCCGTGCAAAGCCGGACATTCAAAGGAGTTCTTCGCATGACGTCCGCTGTCCCTTCTTCGCAGGATCAAACCACCGGCGCGCGTCTCGTCGTCGACGCGCTCGTGCATCACGGCGTCGAGCGTGTGTTCTGCGTGCCGGGCGAGAGCTTCCTCGCCGTGCTCGATTCGCTGCACGACGAAACCTCGCAGATTCAGACCATCGTGTGCCGCCACGAGGCGGGCGCGGCGAACATGGCCGAAGCCGTCGGCAAGCTCACCGGACGGCCGGGCGTCGCCATCGTCACGCGCGGGCCGGGCGCCACGCACGCGTCGATCGGCGTGCACACCGCATTTCAGGATTCGACGCCGATGATCCTGCTCATCGGCCAATGCGCGCGCGAGCATATGGATCGCGAGGCGTTTCAGGAGATCGACTATCGGCGCATGTTCGGCCAGATGGCGAAATGGGTCGCGCAGATCGACGATCCGCGCCGCGTGCCGGAATACATGAGCCACGCGTTTCATCTCGCGACATCGGGCCGTCCCGGTCCGGTCGTGCTCGCGTTGCCGGAAGACATGCTGACCGAAATGGTCGATGCCGCGCCGCCCGCGCCGCGTTATCAGCGCGTGGCCGCTTCGCCTTCTTCCGCGCAGATCGAAAAACTCCGCGACCTGCTCGCGAATGCGAAGAAACCGTTCGTGATCGCGGGCGGCAGCGGCTGGACCACGGAGGCGACGCAGGATTTCGCGCGCTTCGTCGAGCAATGGCAGTTGCCGGTGGGCTGCGCGTTCCGCTATCAGGACACGCTCAACAACGAGCATCCGGACTATGCGGGCGATGTCGGTCTCGGCATCAACCCGGTGCTCGCCGCGCGCATCCGCGACGCCGACGTGCTGTTCGTGCTCGGCCCGCGCATGGGCGAATCGACGACGAGCGGCTATACCCTGCTCGACATCCCGAAGACGAAGCAGACGCTCATCCACGTTCATCAGGGCGCGGAGGAACTCGGGCGGGTGTACAGCGCGGATCTGCCCATCGTCTCCGGCATGCCGGAAATCGCGTCGATGCTCGCGGGCCTGAAGCCGCCATCGGCGATCGCATGGAGCGGCGAAGCCGAGGCCGCGCACGCCGCGTATCTCGAATGGCGCAAGCCGCGCCCCATGCTCGGCGACGTGCAACTCGGCGAGATCATGCGCCAGCTCGCGGAAACGATTCCCGCCGATTCGATCCTCACGAACGGCGCGGGCAATTACGCGACGTGGCTGCATCGGCATTATTCGTATCGGCATTTCCGCTCGCAGGTGGCGCCGACGAGTGGCGCGATGGGCTACGGCGTGCCCGCCGCCATCGCCGCGAAGTCGCTGTATCCGGATCGCACGGTGATCGCGCTCGCGGGCGACGGCTGCTTCATGATGTCGAGCCAGGAAATCGCCACGGCGATGCAGTATCGGCTGCCGGTGATTTTCATCGTCGTGAACAACGCGCAGTACGGCACGATCCGCATGCACCAGGAGCGGCACTATCCGAATCGGCAGCACGGCACGCAGCTCACGAATCCGGATTTCGCCGCCTATGCGCGCGCGTTCGGCGCGCATGGCGAACTGGTCGAGACGACGGACGCGTTCATGCCTGCGTTCGAGCGCGCGCGGAATTCCGGCCTCCCGGCCGTCATCGAAATCCGCATTCCGCAGGATCAGAGCACGCCGGGCGCGACACTCGAACAAATTCGCCAGCAAGGCAAGCGTTAGGGGACAAACTTTCAATATGCTTGCGACGCGCTCCCGGTGGCAGTAGAGTAACCAGTTCGAAAACACCGGGAGTTAGCGATGCTTAAGGTTTTGGCTTTGTCGTTGGCGTTGGGTTTCTCGGGCGCGGCGTTCGCGAAAGCGGATTGCACGGCGCATCCGAAGAGCGAGTGGATGAAGGAATCGGATGCGAAGGCGCAACTCGAGTCGCAAGGCTACAAGATCCGCAAGTTTAAGGTCGATGGCAATTGCTACGAGATCTACGGCCACGACAAGGACGGCAAGAAGGTCGAGATCTATTACGACACCAAGACGCTCGCCGTCGTGAAGTCGGAAGTGGAATAAGCCGATGTCCGCCCCGCGCGTGAAGGTCTGGGACATCTGGGTCCGGCTCACGCACTGGATCGTCGCAGCCATCGTGCTGTGGAATCTGTTCGGACCGACGGATTCCACGCATCGGCTGCTCGGATATGTCGCGGCGGGGCTGGTTGTCGCGCGCCTGATCTGGGGTTTCGTCGGTTCGAGCCACGCGCGCTTTTCCGCGTGGTGGCCGACGCCGTCGCATCTCGGCGAATACCTTCGCTCGCTCGCGAAGGGCAAGCCCATGCATCACGTCTCCCACAATCCGCTCGGCGGCTTGATGGCGCTCTTGCTCTGGTCTCTGATTCTTGCCCTTGGCGTGTCCGGATGGATCATGCGGCTCGACGCGTTCTGGGGCGAGGACTGGCCGCAGGAACTTCACACATGGCTATCCGTGGCGCTCGAGCTTTGCGTCTGCGTGCACGTCGGCGCGGCGGTGCTGATGAGCGCATGGACGCGGGAGAATCTCATTGGAGCGATGGTGACGGGACACAAAAACAAGGACGGCTCGTAACCGAACGATGGACACCGCTTTTGTCCCTAGATCAATTTTTACCTGACGCACGTCCGCTTTAGTCCGATTCCGGAGTCCGGTAGCGACGCCTGTCGCTAGAATCCGCGCGTCTTTCAAAAGTTCGCGTGAAGTGTCATGAAAATCGCCAGCAATGGTCCCTGCCTGCTCGCATCGCTCGCGTTGCTGGCCTGTTCGACTGCACATGCCAACGAGCAAGCGCCCGAAGCGCAGTCCGAATGGAAAGTTTCGATTGGACCAGGCGTGATGGTCGCGCCCAAGTATCCGGGCTCGAACAAGCTGGAAGTCCTCCCGCTTCCGGCGCTCGACATCTCCTACGACGACCGATTCTTCTCGCAAGGCCTCGACGTGCTCGGCGTCAACGTATTGCGTGACGAGAATTATCACGTCGGCGCGGCGGTCAGTTTCGACTTCCAGTCGCGCAACGAAGCCGACGACCCACGCCTGCGTGGTCTCGGCAATGTGCATTGGGGACCGAAGCTCAAAATATTCGCGGACTATTCCGTGTCGATGTTCACGGCGTCCGCCGCGCTCTATCAGGACATCGCGGGAACCGGACAGGGCCTGCTCGCGAGCGGCGATCTCGCAATCAATATTCCCTATCCGAAGGGCTGGATCTTCTCCTTTGGCCCTGGCGTCACATGGGCCAACGCCACCTACATGCGCACGCTCTTCGGGGTGTCGCCACAGCAAAGCGCGGCCTCCGGTCTGCCCGCTCATCAGACCAGTTCAGGCGTGCGCGACGTTCATCTGAACGCCTATGCGAGCTACGATTTCTCGAAGCACTGGACAGGGTCGCTTCAAGTGACGGCGGGACGGCTGCAAGGCTCAGCCGCGAATAGCCCGATCACCCTGCGGAAAACGGAATTCAACGGTTTCGCCGCGCTCAGCTATCGTTTCTGAGCGATTCTCGCGTCGGGCTCAAAAAAAAGCCGCTTCGAATCGAAGCGGCTTTTTCCATTTCAGGCGTGTGAGACTTACTTCCCGCCCACGCTCTGCAGCGTCGTCCACTTCCCGCCGACGACCTTGTACAGCGTGATGCCGCCGTTCTTCAGATCGCCCTTCGAGTCGTACGACAGGTGCTTCGCCGTCACGCCCTGCATGTCGGTCTTCGCGAGGAACGGCAGATACTTCGCCGGGTCGGTCGAGTTGGCCGACTTCATCGCGGTGAACATGGCCATCGCGCCGTCGTACGCATACGGCGAGTAGGTCTGCACGTCTTCGTTGAAGCGCTTCTTGTACTTCGCCGAGTAGTCCGCGCCGCCCGGCATTTCGTCCATCGGCAGACCGGCGAGCGATGCCACCGTGCCATCAGCCGCGTCGCCCGCGATCTTCAGGAACGTGTCCGTCTTCACCATTTCGCCCGCCATCAGCGGTGCGCGGAAGCCCAGCGTCTTCATCTGCTTGACCATCGGGCCGGCTTGCGAATCGGCGCCGCCGTAGTACACGAGGTCCGGATTCATCGACTTGATCTTGGTCAGAATCGCCTTGAAGTCGACGGCCTTGTCGTTCGTGTATTCACGATCGACGATCGTGCCGCCCGCCGCCTTCGCGGCCTTCTCGAACTGGTCGGCGAGACCCTGGCCGTAAGCCGTGCGGTCATCGACGATCGCGATCTTCTTGACCTTCAGGTTCTTCACCGCGAATTCGCCCGCGACCGAGCCTTGCTGCGTGTCGGAGGTCATCATGCGGAAGGCCGTCTTGAAGCCTTGCGTCGTGTATTCCGGCGCGGTCGCCATCGCGATTTCGGGAATGCCCGCGTTCGCGTAGATGCGCGATGCCGGAATCGTCGTGCCCGAATTGAAGTGGCCGAGCATGCCCTTGATGCCGTCGTCGACGAGGCGCTGCGCCACGGTCGTGCCCGTGCGCGGGTCGGCCTGATCGTCCGCCGATTCCAGCACGATGCGCACCGGCTTGCCGCCGATCACCGGCTTGGTCGCGTTGAAGTCTTCAACCGCGAGCGTGATGCCGTTCTGCATGTCCTTGCCGTAGTGCGCCTGCGCACCGGTCAGCGGTCCGGCATAGCCGACCTTCACGTCTTCTGCCTGCTGTGCAACTGCGGTCCCCGCGAACAGGCCGGCGAGCGTCATGGCTGCCGCCAGCTTGGTCATCGTGTGCTTCATAGCTTCTCCTGGTTCCAGTGTGGATGGCAGCCCGTGCCGGGATCGCCGTGCCTGCTGCCGATTGTTTGAATTCGTTTGAATTCGTTTGAATCGAGCGTTCGAGGGGTAACTCAACCGATCGTCATCAAATTCGCATTGCCGCCCGCCGCCGCCGTGTTCACGCTCACCGAGCGCTCCGTCAGCAGGCGTTCGAGCGCGTAGTCCTCGCCGTCGTGGCCTGCGTTGGCGAACGCTCCCGCCGCCACGCCCTGCACCGATACGATCGGCCCCGGGCGCTTCGCGACTTCCTTCACGAGGGACAGCAGTTCGTCGCTGTCGCCTTCGAACAGCACGGCATCGAAATCGGCCGCGGCGTCCTTTTTCACCGATGCATAAGGCTTCAGCGACGCCGGCAGCGACGCCACCAGTTGCTCGCCCGCCGATCCGCTGAACAACGCGCGATTGCCCGTCGCCAGCACGGCGGCGAATTGCGCGCGCGCGCCGCTCTCGGTCGCCGCCACGCACAGCACCGTGCCGCGCGCGCCGAGCGTGTACGTATTGCGCTCGCCGGTCGGGCCCGACAGCACCGCCGTCGCGCCCGCCATCACGTGTTGCAGATAGCCGTCGCAACGCGCGGCGGTCTGCGGATCGCGTTCGCCGATCGCCCAGTCGCGCAGGGTCGTGAGCGCGGCGGCGGGCGTGTCCTTCGCGGCCGTCTGATCGACGACGAGCGTGCTCGCGAGCGACTTCGGCAAGCCAGTCGGGCGCTTGGCCAGCAGACGCTGCAGATACAGCGCACCGCCCGCCTTCGGACCCGTGCCTGACAATCCTTCGCCGCCGAACGGCTGCACGCCGACCACCGCGCCGATCACGTTGCGGTTCACGTAGATGTTGCCCACGTGTGCCCGCGAGATCACATGCGCGATGGTTTCGTCGATACGCGTATGGATGCCGAGCGTGAGCCCGTAACCGGTCGAGCGAATTTGGTCGAGGAGTTTATCAAGGTTCGAACGGCGATAACGCACCACATGGAGCACCGGGCCGAACACTTCGCGCTTGAGCTCGTCGATGCCGTCGAGTTCGATCAGCGTCGGCGGCACGAAGGTGCCTTGCGCGCAGTTGTCGGGCATCGGCAACTGCACGACCTTGCGGCCCTTCTCGCGCATCGCGGCGATGTGTCCGTCGATACCGCGTTTCGCGTCGGCGTCGATCACGGGACCGACGTCGATCGACAGCCGATCCGGATTGCCGATCGCGAGCTGGTTCATCGCGCCGGTCAGCATTTCGAGCGTGCGATCGGCGACGTCGTCCTGGAGGCACAGCACGCGCAGCGCCGAGCAGCGCTGGCCGGCTGAATCGAACGACGACTGCAGCACGTCCGCGACCACCTGTTCCGCGAGGGCCGACGAATCGACGATCATCGCGTTCTGGCCGCCGGTTTCGGCGATCAGCGGAATCGGGCGGCCGTCCGGATCGAGGCGCTCGGACAGCGTCTTGTTGATGAGGCGCGCGACTTCCGTCGAGCCGGTGAACATGACGGCGCGCGTGCGCGGATCGGCGACGAGCGCCGCGCCCACGGTTTCGCCGTCGCCCGGCAGCAGTTGCACCGCGCCCGCCGGCACGCCGGCTTCGCGCAGAATGCGCACGGCTTGCGCTGCGATCAGCGGCGTTTGCTCGGCGGGTTTAGCCAGCACCGGATTGCCGGCCGCGAGCGCGGCGGCGACCTGACCCATGAAGATCGCCAGCGGGAAGTTCCACGGGCTGATGCAGACGACCGGACCCAACGGGCGATGCGTATCGTTCGAGAACTCGGCGCGAATCTGCCACGCGTAGTAACGCAGGAAGTCGATGGCCTCGCGAATCTCGGCGATCGCGTTCGGCAGCGACTTGCCGGCTTCGCGCACCACGAGGCCCATCAGAGTGTGCATTTGCGCTTCGAGCAGATCGGCGGCGCGCGCGAGGCAATCGGCGCGATCCTCGACGGGCGTGGCCTGCCAGATCGGCGCGGCGGCGACCGCGTTCGCGATCGCTGCGCTCACCTGTTCCGGCGACGCTTCCACGACCGTGCCGACGATATCGCGCAGATCCGACGGATTGCGCACATCGTGCGGCTTCATGCCGTTCTCGATGATAGTGCCGCCTTCGAGCATCGGCTCTGCGCGCCACGGATGATTCCCACTCGCCAGCAACGCCGACGACAGCGACGCCAGGCGATGCTCGTTCGAAAGATCGAGGCCCATCGAGTTGGAGCGCTCGTTGCCGTAGAGCTGACGCGGCAGCGGAATCTTCGCGTGCGGCGCACCGAGCGGCGTGATGGCTTGCGCTTCGTCGATCGGATCGCGCACCAGTTCCTTCACCGGAATCGATTCATCGGCAATACGGTTCACGAACGACGTGTTCGCGCCGTTCTCCAGCAGGCGGCGCACGAGATACGCGAGCAGCGTTTCATGCGTGCCGACCGGCGCATACACGCGGCACGGACGGTTCAGCTTGTCGCGGCCGGTCACTTCTTCGTAGAGCGGCTCGCCCATGCCGTGCAGGCACTGGAACTCGTACTGTCCGGGATAGTAATTCTGTCCCGCGAGGTGATAGATCGCGGAGAGCGTGAACGCGTTGTGCGTCGCGAATTGCGGATACACGGCGTCCGGCGCGCCGAGCAGCTTCTTCGCGCACGCGAGATACGAGATGTCCGTATAGATCTTGCGCGTGTAGACCGGATAGCCTTCGAGGCCATCGACTTGCGCACGCTTGATTTCAGTATCCCAGTACGCGCCCTTCACGAGACGGATCATCAAACGATGGCGGCTGCGGCGCGCGAGATCGATCAGATAGTCGATCACGAACGGGCAGCGCTTCTGATAACCCTGCACCACGAAGCCGATGCCGTTCCAGCCCGCGAGTTCCGGATCGAAGCACAGCGCTTCGAGCAGATCGAGCGACAGTTCGAGACGATCGGCTTCTTCAGCGTCGATGTTCAGGCCGATGTCGTAACGGCGCGCCAGTTGCGCGAGCGAGCGCACGCGCGGCAGCAGCTCGTTCATCGTGCGTTCCTGCTGCGCGCGCGAGTAGCGCGGATGCAGCGCGGAGAGCTTGATTGAAATGCCCGGGCCTTCGTAGATGCCACGGCCGCCCGCCGCCTTGCCGATCGCGTGGATCGCCTGCTCGTAGGACGCGTAGTAGCGCTGCGCGTCCTCTTCGGTCGTCGCGGCTTCGCCGAGCATGTCGTAGGAGTAGCGGAAACCGCGGGCCTCGTACTTGCGACTGTTCGCGAGCGCTTCGGAAATGGTTTCGCCGGTGACGAACTGCTCGCCCATCAGGCGCATCGCCATATCGACGCCCTTGCGGATCAGCGGCTCGCCGCCACGACCGATCAGACGGGTCAGCGCGGACGAAAGCCCCGCTTCGCTGTTGGTCGTCACGAGCTTGCCGGTGATCATGAGGCCCCACGTCGCCGCGTTCACGAACAGCGACGGCGCCTGGCCCATGTGCGATTTCCAGTCGCCCTTGCTGATCTTGTCGCGGATCAGCGCGTCGCGTGTCGCGCGGTCGGGAATGCGCAGGAGCGCTTCGGCCAGGCACATCAGCGCGACGCCTTCCTGGCTCGACAGCGAGAATTCGTGGATCAGGCCCTCGACGCCGCCACCCGAGCTTTTCGCGCGCAGCGCCTCGACGAGCTTGGTCGCGAGTTTTTCGGTTTCCGCGGCAACATTCGACGGCAGACGCGCCTGTCCGATCAGAAACGGCACGCACTCCGGCTCCGGCCGTCGATACGCGGCCGTGATCGCCGCGCGCAGCACGGACTGCGGCTGCACGTTCTGCGCGAAATCGAGGAAAGGATGTGGCGCGCCGTCTTCGTCGCTATCCGCCGAAGCCGACTCGGCCAGTTCGGAAGAGCCGTTCGCACCCGACAGCTCGGGCGGCAACTGGCCGTGCTCGATGCGCTCCAGGTACGCGAAGATCGCCTGCTTGATCAGCCAGTGGGGAGTGCGCTCGAGGCGCGTCGCGGCATCTTTCAGCCGGGAACGCAGCAGATCGTCGACTTTGACGCCTAAGGTTGTGCTCGCCATATTTCCTTCGTATGCCGGTCGTGCCCACCCGGCGAGAGACCTGAAAAGTTGGCGAATCGTACTCCGCTGATATAAAAGGTGCAACCGAGATTTTCGCTAAGGTTGCACCACAATGAAACCCTTATGCGACAAGGCTTTGCGCGGTGCGCCGCCGGACGGCGCGTGGCGTTTTCGGCCTAGTAGTTTCCCTAACCGAAATTTTTTTGGGATACGCCCTAAGTAACTCCCCCGATGCAGCCGATATAACCCCAGTGCGCGCCGCCGGCGCGGCATTCGCGGCCAGACCACCGCGCATCGGGAGAATAACGAGCATGAGCACTTGGATGATGGTAGCCAGCGTTTGGGCGATGTTCGCAGTCTGCATCGTATTGTTCGTGCGAGGCGCGTCGCCGCGCGTGCACGGTTCCGACGAAGCCCGCGACGAGCGCGGCTCGGAGCGCGCGAGCGTTTCCCGCGCGAAAGTCTGATCGGCATGAATGAGGAGGCCGGTTGCGTCGGGGGGCGCGGCCGGCATCACAACCAAGTCACACGTCCAGCGGATCGACTTCGACGTTCCAGCGCAGCACGCCCTTGAGCGAGCGCAGCACCGGTTGCCACGCGCGCAGCGACGCCTGGAGCGCCGCACGCGACGCGCTTTCGAGCAGCAGTTGCGCCCGATGCACATTGAACACTTTCACGATGGTGAGCGGCACCGCGTCATAGACGGTCACGCGATCCGCACCCGGCAAAGGCGCGAACCCCGCCGCCGCTTGCTCCAGAAACGCCAGCGCCGCTTCCAGCGTGCGGCCTTCGGCGCGCAGCATCGCCTGATAGACGAAGGGTGGCAGGCGCGCGTCGCCCCGCTCGGCGAGCGTCGAATTGGCAAATCCCACGTAGTCTTGCCGCGTCAAAGCCTGATATAGCGCGTGACGTGGATAACGCGTCTGGATCATCACCTCGCCGGGCAAACCGGCGCGGCCCGCACGGCCGCTCACCTGCGTGAGTTGCGCGAAAAGCCGTTCGCTCGCGCGAAAGTCGTGGGAGAAGAGCGCGGTGTCGGCATTCAGCACGCCGACGAGGGTCACGCGCCGAAAGTCGTGGCCTTTCGCGATCATTTGCGTGCCGACCAGAATGTCGACCTCGCCGGCGTGCACGTCTGAAAACAGCGCCTGCGCGCTGCCCTTGCGGCGCGTGCTGTCGGCGTCAATGCGCAGCACGCGTGCGCCCGGCACCACGGCCGCGAGCGTTTCCTCGACCCGTTGCGTGCCACGGCCCATCGGCGCGATATCGATATTGCCGCAGTCCGGGCACGACTTCGGAATGCGCGATTCCCATCCGCAATGGTGACAACGCAGCGCGCGCTCCGGCTTGTGCAGCACGGCGTAGGCGCTGCAACGCGGGCAGCCCGCGACCCAGCCGCAGGCGTCGCACGAAAGAATCGGCGCGTAGCCGCGCCGGTTCAGGAACACGAGACTCTGTTCGCCGCGCTCCAGACGCGCCTTCAACGCGGCGATCAGCGGTCCGGCCAGCCCTTCCACCGATGCGCGCCCGCGCTGTCTTTCCTCTTCCAGGTCGATGAGCCGCACGGTCGGCAGCGCCGCATCGGCCACCGCACGGCGCGTGAGCGTGAGCCGGGTGTAGCGGCCCTGCTCCGCCTGGTGCCAGGTTTCGAGCGACGGCGTCGCCGATCCCAGCACGACCGGAATATCGAGCTGCTTCGCGCGCCAGACGGCGAGATCGCGCGCGGAATAGCGCAGGCCTTCCTGCTGCTTGTAGGCAGGATCGTGCTCCTCGTCGACGACGATCATCGCGAGCTTCGGCATCGACGCGAGAATCGCGAGGCGCGTGCCGAGCACAATGCGCGCGCCGGCCGTATGCGCCGCGAGCCAGTTGCGCGCGCGCTCGCCTTCCGCAAGACCGCTGTGCATCGTGACGATCGAACCGTGCGCGAGCGCCGCGAAACGCGCGCGGAACGCGGCTTCGAACTGGGGCGTCAGGTTGATTTCGGGCACGAGGACGAGCGCCTGCGCGTCGGGACGGGCGGCCAGCAGCACCGCGAGCGCGTGCAGATAGACCTCGGTCTTTCCACTGCCGGTCACGCCATGCAGCAGGAACGGCGCGAAGCCGCGCGCATTCGCGATGGCCTCTACGGCGTCGCGTTGTTCGTCCGTCAGCACGGGCAGCGGAGCGGCGATCGACGGTGCATCTGACTCCGGCATATCCGGCGCCTCGAGCGTCGCGGGTTCGATCCAGCCGCGCGCGAGCCAGTCGTCGAAAGTCGCGCTGGCTTTGGGATGCAGCGCGCGGGCGTCGGACAGGCCGAGCGTCGGCCGTTCGGCAAGCGCTTCGGCGAGGCGACGCAAGGCGCTCGCACGCGCGGGCAGCGCGTCCGGAAGCTGCGCGCGGCCTTCCGGCACAAGCCGGTAATGCGGCTCGACCGCGAACAGACGACTCCAGCGCGAGGCGTCGCGCAACGCCTGCGGCAGCGCCGGCAACGCGACTTCGCCCAAACCGCGCTGGTAGTAATCCGCCCCGAATCCCGCAAGCGCGAGCCACGCTTCGGAAAGCGGCGCGCATTCGCTGCACACGGCGGTGACGCTGCGCAGCTTGTCGGCGGGCACTTCGGTCGTCGCGGCGATCTCGCAGATCAGGCCGACTACCTCGCGCCGCCCGAACGGCACCTGCACCAGCAGGCCGACAGCGGGTGCGTCGGAAAGCGCATAGCGGTAATCGAACAACACGTGCATCGGCTGATCCACGGCAACTCGCACGAAGACGTCTGTCATGGTGCATGACCCCGTGGACAGTCGTACGACGGAAGTGCGAGCCTGACGCGGGCGAAGTTAAAGTGAAACATCAGAATCGCCGGTAAGCCGCAGATTATTTTTAGATTTCCGATGCTTTCCACAGGCCTGTGGATAACTTTGTTGAGAAGTGCGTTCGAGATCGCCGCAAACAATGCCACGAGCCCCTTATGTGCGCTGGCCCACATTTCGGGCAAGGCTGCCGAAAATCATTTAAAAACATGGATTTGCGACGCATATAGAGAGACGTTATTGGTTGCCCGCAGCCATACGTCTGATGGCGCGCCGCAGCGAATGAACTGTGTATAAGTCACTCTTGACATCGCGGGACGCGGCCTGAGGCGGGCGATCCGGACGAAATGGTGCAGCGACTGACAACCCATGCCGGTGCATCGATGCTGCAATGCGGCAGGCGTCCGAAAGCGCCACTTTCGGACGCACTCAGCGCACGGGCTGTCCGGCACGGATAGCACGGCTGTGACGATGAACCTCGTCCACGAGCTCGGCGACGTGCTCGGGCGGCGTGAATTGCGATATGCCGTGGCCCAGATTGAAGACATGGCCCGGAAAATTCCCGAAGCTGTCGAGGACGGCGCGCGCTTCCGTGCGAATCGTCGCGGGCGGCGCGAACAGCACGCTCGGATCGATGTTCCCTTGCAGCGCCACACGCGATCCGACTTTCTCCCGCGCGATACCAAGGTTCATGGTCCAGTCGAGGCCGACGGCGTCCACGCCCGTCGCGGCGATCTGTTCGAGCCACAGACCGCCGCCCTTCGTGAACGTGATAACCGGCACGCGTTCGCCCTCATGCTCGCGCTTCAGGCCCGCGACCACCTTCGCGATGTATTCGAGCGAGAAGCGCTGATACGCGCCGTCCGCAAGCGCACCGCCCCAGGTGTCGAAAATCATCACGGCTTGCGCACCGGCTTCGATCTGCGCGTTCAGGTAAGCCGTGACGGCTTGTGCATTGACCTCGAGGATGCGATGCATCAGATCGGGCCGCGCATACGCCATCGACTTGACCGTGCGGTGATCGTCCGAGCCGCCGCCTTCCACCATGTAGCACGCAAGCGTCCACGGACTGCCGGAAAAGCCGATCAGCGGCACGCGCTGGCGCCCTTGCGCGTCGGTGAGCGCGCGACGGATCTGGCGCACGGCGTCGGTGACGTAGGACAGCGTCGCGCCGATGTCGGGCACCGCGAGGCGCTTCACGTCGTCCTCGGTGCGCACGGTGCGCTCGAAGCGCGGGCCTTCGCCTTGCACGAAATTCAGACCGAGGCCCATGGCGTCGGGCACGGTGAGGATATCGGAGAAGAGAATTGCGGCGTCGAGCGGGAAACGTTCGAGCGGCTGAAGCGTCACCTCAGTGGCGTAATCCGGATTCTTTGCCAGTCCGAGAAAGCTGCCCGCACGCGTGCGCGTTGCGTTGTATTCGGGCAGATACCGGCCTGCCTGGCGCATCAGCCAGATGGGCGTGTAGTCGGTCGGCTGGCGCAGGAGCGCGCGCAGGAAGGTGTCGTTCAGAAGAGTGTGTGCCACGTCGCTCGATGCTGAAGGCAAAGAATCGTTCATTCTACCGGACCAGCCTCGTGTTTACGCCGGCTGAGGACGGCAATTCAGGAAGTCACATGGGATGCGGCTTATGACGTTTGGCCGAATGTTCGGGGGCGCCGTCGGCTCGCTATCATTCACGGGCGCACACAAAACAACCAGGAAAATCGATGAACCGCACGTCTGTCCGTCTCGCCTCGACCGCTTCCGCCATCGCGATCTCACTCGCCGTTGCCGGAGTCGCGCAGTCTCAAACGATCCAGGCCGGCACTGTCTCGGGCGCGCAGCCCGCCGCACCGGCGCCGGTTGTCACGCCCACGCGGCTCGACGATGTGCTCGCGCGCCACACGCTGCGAGTCTGCACCACGGGCGACTACAAGCCGTACTCGTTCCTGAAGCCGGACGGGCAGTTCGAGGGCATCGACATCGATCTCGCGAACAGCCTCGCGAAGTCGCTCGGCGCTCAGGCGGAGTTCGTGAAGACGTCGTGGTCGAACCTGATGAACGACTTCATCGCGAAGTGCGATATCGCCGTGGGTGGCGTCTCGACCACGCTGGAGCGGCAAAAGCGCGCGTTCTTCACGGCGCCCTACATGGAAGATGGCAAGACGCCCATCGTTCGCTGCGAGGATGTGGAGAAATATCAGACCGTGGCGCAGATCGATCAGCCGGGCGTGCGCACCATCGTCAATCCGGGTGGCACGAACGAACGCTTCGCGAAGCAGTTCTTTCCGCATTCGCAGCTGATCGAGTATCCGGACAACGTGACCATCTTCAAGCAAATTCTCGAAGGCAAGGCCGACGTGATGGTCACGGATGCATCCGAGACCTTACTGCAGCAGAAGCTCAACCCCGGCCTGTGCTCGGTGCATCCGGACAAGCCATTCCAGTTCGGCGAGAAGGCGTATCTGCTGCCGCGCGGCGACGTGCCGTTCCAGCAGTATGTCGATCAGTGGCTGCATCTCGCCCGTTCGTCGGGCGAGTTCCAGGCCGTGTACGACAAGTGGCTAAAATAACGCTAGCGCGCGGCGCGCACCAGTTCGCGGGTGCGCTCGCCGATCCTGCGCAGCCAGCCGTGCGCCGCTTCGGATTGTGAATGCATGCGCGCGAAGCCGTGCGTCATGTCGTGCGCGTCGATCATTTCGACGCGGCCGCCGTTCGCTTCCAGAAAGCGCTTGAGTTCAATGGCGTCGTCGTAGAGCGGATCGTAGGCTGCCGCCACGACGAGCGCGGGCGCCGGCGTGCGCTCGAACGGCTCTGAGAGCGGGAATGCGCGGACGTCGTGGTCGTGCGGCGTCTCGCCGGAAAGGAACTGGGTCCAGTACCACTTCATCTCGTCGTTGGTCAGGCCGGGACCGTTCGCGTTGGCAATGCAGCTCGGACTCTCGAACTGGCGGCGCATGACCGGATAGAGCAGCACCTGCAAGCCGACGAGACCCGCCACGCGCTCGTTTGCGGCGCGCGCCGCCACCACCGCCAGGTGAGCGCCCGCGCTGTCGCCGCCGACGGCCAGCCGATCCGCCGCGAAGCCGAGCCGGGTGCGGTGCTCCGCGAGCCAGATCAGCGCGTCGAGCGCGTCGTCGCATGGCGCGGGAAACGGGTGCTCGGGAGCGAGCCGGTAATCGACGCTCACCACTGCGCAGTGCGAATCGTGGGCAAGGCGCTCGACGAGGCCGTCGTGTGTGTCGAGGTCGCCGACTACCCATCCGCCGCCATGGAAATAGACGAGCAACGGCAGTGCGCCATGTCCCGCGCTCGGCTTATAGAGGCGCGCAGCCAGCGTGCGGCCAGGTAGCGGAATCTCCATCTCTTCGCTCATGACTGCGTCGCCGCGGTCGCGTGCGTAGGTTTTGGCGACGTCGCTGAACCGGGCGCGTACCGCGGCGGCGGCGGCGTGAGGCGCCAGAAGTGGAAAAGCCTCCGCAATCGCGCGATAGTAGCGAAGCAAGGCGGCGTCGATGGTCATACATGTCTCCAAAGCGTTCTAAGGTGATGACAAGGATCGGTATGAGACGACATTTGCATATCGATTTCATGCGTCTGCCCGTTCGATTTTTCCGGAAGATTAGAATAATCGCACTAGTCCGAAAATCGGCATTTAACCTTCGCTGCGGGCCGAACGGGTAAATCAGCCTCATAACAGACAATATATTCGCGAAAATCTGACCAACCGCGCGAGAATATTTCCTCTAAGCCTTACGCGGCGAGGGTTACAACCTGAAACACTTTGTTACGGCGACCCGGATTCAATTCGCCCACAATCTGTTCAAACGGTTTCAACACGGATGTATTCGGGTGCGTCGTGCGAATGCCGCGTGTCCGGTGGTCGACTCTGATCGAAGCTCTCAAAATTTGGGGCATCCTTGTTGGGATCGTTCTTCGAATGCAAGACATTCGAAACATCCCACGTTTGGTCTCCTCGCGCTAACCCCGTAGCGTGTGGTTTTTAGCGGGCTCCAGGCCCGCTTTTTTTTCGTCTCGACAAACGTTTGCGCTCCATGCAAGTTTCAGGGTGCGAACATTTCATCGCATGACAAAAAAGGGAGCGCCGAAGCGCTCCCTTTGCTTTTTGCGAGTCCCTCGCCGGAATCAGGCAGTTTTCGCTTCGGCGAGTTTCAGTTCGTCAATCATGCGGGCCCGCATGACGAACTTCTGGGCCTTGCCAGTCACTGTCATCGGCAGCTCGTCGACGAATCGGATGTATCGCGGAATCTTGTAATGCGCGATTTGCCCTTGGCAAAACTCGCGAATGTCCTCCTCGCTGGCGCCCTCGCCCGGGCGCAGCACGATCCAGGCGCAGACTTCCTCTCCGTATTTCTGATCCGGAACACCGAATATCTGCACCGACTGCACCTTCGGATGACGGAATAGAAACTCTTCGATCTCGCGCGGATAAATGTTTTCCCCGCCGCGAATCAGCATGTCCTTCAACCGCCCGACGATATTGCAATAGCCTTCCGCATCGATCGTCGCGAGATCGCCGGTGTGCATCCAGCCGTCGACGATTGCTTCGTTGGTCTTCGCCTCGTCGTCCCAATAGCCTTTCATCACGGAATAACCGCGCGTGCAGAGCTCGCCTGTCTCGCCTACTGGCACGATATTTCCAGACGGACCGACGATCTTAACTTCGAGATGCGGCTGAATGCGCCCGACGGTAGTCGTGCGCTTGTCGAGCGGGTCGGTGGTCGAACTCTGAAACGACACCGGGCTCGTCTCCGTCATGCCATATGCAATCGTGATCTCGGACAGGTGCATCTTCGAAACGACGCGCTTCATCGTTTCGATCGGGCACGGCGAGCCGGCCATGATGCCCGTGCGCAAGCGGCTCAGGTCGTACTTGGCGAAATCCGGGTGATCGAGTTCGGCGATGAACATGGTCGGCACGCCGTGAAGCGCCGTGCATTGTTCCTCGTGGACGGCGGCAAGCGTCGCGCCCGGGTCGAACGCCTCACCCGGAAAAACCATCGTGCAGCCGGTCGACACGCACGCGAGCACCGCCAGCACCATGCCGAAGCAGTGATAGAGCGGCACCGGAATGCATAGCGAATCCTGCTCGGTCAGCCGCATCGCCATGGCGATGTAACGCGCGTTGTTGACGATGTTCCGGTGCGTGAGCGTCGCGCCCTTCGGATTGCCGGTCGTGCCGCTCGTGAACTGGATATTGATCGGATCGTTCGCGTCGAATTTC
Source organism: Caballeronia hypogeia (assembly GCF_001544875.2). GTDB lineage: Bacteria > Pseudomonadota > Gammaproteobacteria > Burkholderiales > Burkholderiaceae > Caballeronia > Caballeronia hypogeia. Next base: position 658,779 of record NZ_FCOA02000001.1, on the reverse strand, counting down.
GCTTCGAGTGCGTCGAGCTTGGCGCCATCGACCTGTTCGCGGCCGGTGCGCATGACATCGTCGAAATTCAGCATGCCCGGCGTCTTGCCCTCGCCCATGCGGATCACGGCGCGCAGTTCGGGCATTTTCGCAGCGTGGAGCAAGTTCGGCTCCGCAGTAGAGAGTTCGGGCGCGAGCGCCTGCAACATCTCCAGATACTTCGAGGTCTTGAAGTGCTCCGCCGCGACGATCGCCTTGCAGCCGACCTTGTTCAGCGCGTACTCGAGTTCGGCCAGGCGATACGCCGGATTGATGTTCACCAGCACGGCTCCCATGCGCGCCGTCGCGAATTGCGTGAGCAGCCATTCGACGCGGTTCGGCGACCAGATGCCGACGCGATCGCCCGCCCGGATTCCGAGCGCGAGCAGCCCGCTCGCCAGTACATCGACTTCGTTCGCAAACTGGCGCCAGGTCCAGCGAACGTTCTGCTCGCGAAACACGACCGCCGGGCGATCGGGAAATCGATCCGCCGTCTGGAGAAGAAAGCGCGAAACGGTCGCGTCGCTCAACGCGATGTCGCTTGCGCCGCGAACATAGGAAACGCCGTCGCGCGGTTCGATCTGCGCGCCGGCCTGCGTCGGTTCAGTTGCCATCGATGGTCTCCGCCAAGGTGATTCATCGCCCGATGAAGGCTAAATGGAGGCCATTGTGCATCGCGGAGACGCGCGCCGACATTGAGTGTTTCCCCGCAATGGTCTTTCGGTGCAGTCGCGGAAAACATCATTGAATCATCGAGTTAGATGACGACGACCAAAGCGTCACATAACCGATATGCAGATATGCATGCGCGATTTGCCGATTTGGGGCATAAAAAAAGCAGCCCGAAGGCTGCTTTCTTTGACCTGCTGAACGCCGCGCGGACGTCACACGCTCAATGCTTCGCGTGAGCCTTGCGCAGACGTTGAATCGCTGCGAGCTGAGCGGTAGCGTAGGCGAGCTCTGCTTGCGCGGTCGCGTATTCGAGTTCGGACTTGTTGTCCTGAATCGCTTCCTCGGCGCGCTTCTTCGCTTGCTCGGCCTTCGCTTCGTCGAGATCGGCGCCGCGAATGGCGGTATCGGCGAGCACGGTCACGATGCCCGGCTGGATTTCGAGAATCCCGCCTGCAACGAACACGAACTCTTCCGAACCGTCTTCCGCCTCGATGCGCACCGCGCCCGGACGAATGCGCGTGATGAGCGGCGTGTGGCCAGGCAGAATGCCCAGCTCACCAGCTTCGCCCGGCAGCGCGACGAACTTCGCCTGGCCCGAGAAGATCTGCTCTTCCGCGCTGACGACGTCTACCTTGATGGTTGCCATTTATGTCGACTCCTGAGGGCAGTGTATGGGTGGACGCCAGCTTTTGACTGACGCCCGCATCGATACACCCGACCTTTACTGGATCTTCTTGGCCTTTTCGAAGGCTTCGTCGATCGTGCCGACCATGTAGAACGCCTGCTCCGGCAGATGATCGCACTCACCTTCGACGATCATCTTGAAGCCGCGGATGGTTTCCTTCAGCGGCACGTACTTGCCCGGCGAACCCGTGAACACTTCAGCGACGTGGAACGGCTGCGACAGGAAACGCTGGATCTTACGAGCGCGCGACACCGACAGCTTGTCTTCCGGCGACAGTTCGTCCATGCCCAGAATCGCGATAATGTCGCGCAATTCCTTGTAGCGCTGCAGCGTCTGCTGCACGCCACGCGTGATCGAGTAGTGCTCTTCGCCGATCACGTGCGGGTCGATCTGACGCGAGGTCGAATCGAGCGGGTCCACTGCCGGATAGATACCCAGCGATGCAATGTCACGCGACAACACGACGGTTGCGTCAAGGTGGCCGAAGGTCGTAGCCGGCGACGGGTCGGTCAAGTCATCCGCAGGGACGTACACGGCCTGAACCGACGTGATCGAGCCGGTCTTCGTCGACGTAATGCGCTCTTGCAGCTTACCCATTTCTTCAGCCAGCGTCGGCTGATAACCCACTGCCGAAGGCATACGGCCGAGCAGTGCGGACACTTCCGTACCCGCCAGCGTGAAACGGTAGATGTTGTCCACGAAGAACAGCACGTCCAGACCTTCGTCACGGAAGTGCTCGGCCATCGTCAGACCGGTCAGCGCGACGCGCAGACGGTTGCCCGGCGGCTCGTTCATCTGGCCGTACACCAGCGCGACCTTGTCCAGAACGTTCGAGTCCTTCATTTCGTGATAGAAGTCGTTCCCTTCACGGGTACGCTCACCCACACCGGCGAACACGGAATAACCGCCGTGTTCCTTCGCGATGTTGTTGATGAGTTCCATCATGTTCACGGTCTTGCCCACGCCTGCACCGCCGAACAGACCAACCTTACCGCCCTTCGCGAACGGGCAGATCAGGTCGATAACCTTGATGCCCGTTTCGAGCAGTTCGGTCGACGGCGACAGCTCGTCGAACGCAGGCGCGTTCTGGTGAATCGAGCGCATCGTTTCCGATTCGATCGGACCGGCTTCGTCGATCGGACGGCCGAGCACGTCCATGATGCGGCCGAGCGTCGGCTTGCCGACCGGCACGCTGATCGGCTTGCCGGTGTTCTTGACCATCGTGCCGCGGCGCAGGCCGTCGGATGCACCCAGACAGATGGTGCGGACCACGCCGTCGCCCAGCTGCTGCTGGACTTCAAGCGTCAATTCCGTGCCTTCCAGAATGAGCGCGTCGTAAATCTTCGGCATTTGCGCACGCGGAAATTCCACGTCGATAACGGCGCCGATGCACTGTACGATCTTGCCTTCTACCAAAGCAGTAGTACTCATCGCATTTCCTTTAGATACTGTGTTCTTTCACGCGGCCATCAGACCGCTGCGGCGCCGCCGACGATTTCCGACAATTCTTTCGTAATCGCGGCCTGGCGGCTCTTGTTGTAGACGAGCTGCAGTTCGTTGATCACGGTCTTCGCGTTGTCGGACGCGGCCTTCATCGCGACCATGCGCGCGGATTGCTCCGACGCCATGTTTTCCGCGACCGCCTGATAGACGAGCGCCTCGACGTAGCGGACCAGAAGCTCGTCCACCACGGTTTGCGCGTCCGGCTCGTAGATGTAATCCCACGAGGTCTTCGGCGTCTCGCCGTCTTCGTCCTTCGCGTGCAGGTCTTCCGCCGACAACGGCAGCAGCTGCTCGATCACCGCTTCCTGCTTCATCGTGTTGATGAAGCGCGTGTACGCCAGGTACACCGCGTTGATCTTGCCTTCCGAATACAAGTCGAGCTGCACCTTGATCGCGCCGATCAGCTTTTCCAGATGCGGCGTGTCGCCCAGCTGCGTGACTTGCGACACGACGTTTGCCTTCAGGCGATTCAGGAACCCGAGTCCCTTGCTGCCGATCGCCGAAGCCTCGATCTTCACACCGCTCTGATCGAGTTCCTTGATCTTGCTCAGCGACGCACGCAGGATGTTCGTGTTCATGCCGCCGCACAGACCCTTGTCAGTCGTGACGAGGATCAGGCCAGCCGTCTTCGCGCCCTGGTTCTCCAGCATGAACGGATGGCGATACTCCGGATTCGCCTTGCTCATGTGGGACGCGATTGCGCGGACCTTGTCGGCATACGGACGGGCGGAACGCATGCGCTCCTGGGCGCGGCGCATCTTCGATGCGGCGACCATTTCCATCGCTTTCGTGATCTTGCGCGTGTTCTGCACGCTCTTGATCTTGCCGCGAATTTCCTTCATTCCAGCCATTGCTTACTCCTTGATCGAAGCCGCGCGGCGTTCAAGCGCCGCGCGTTGCCTCTGAGTCCCGATCAATAAGCGCCCGACTTCTTGAAGTCCTTCAGCGCGGCATGCAATGCGCCTTCGTCGTCCTTCGACAAGTCTTTATTGTCTTCGATGCGCTTCACCAGGTCGGCGTGCTTCGCCTTCAGGAATTCGCGCATGCCCTTTTCGAACGGCAGCACTTGCGAAACTTCCAGGTCGTCGAGGTAGCCGTTGTTCGCTGCGAAGAGCGACACCGACAGCTCCCACACCTGCAGCGGCTGATACTGCGGCTGCTTCAGCAGTTCCGTCACGCGGCGGCCGCGCTCGAGCTGCTTGCGGGTGGCTTCGTCGAGGTCGGATGCGAACTGCGCGAACGCAGCCAGCTCGCGATACTGCGCCAGGTCGGTACGGATACCGCCCGACAGCTTCTTCACGACCTTGGTCTGAGCAGCACCACCGACGCGCGACACGGACACACCGGCGTTGATTGCCGGACGGATACCCGCGTTGAACAGGTCGGTTTCCAGGAAGATCTGGCCGTCGGTAATCGAGATCACGTTCGTCGGAACGAACGCCGTCACGTCGCCGGCTTGCGTTTCGATGACCGGCAGTGCCGTCAGCGAGCCGCTCTTGCCTTTCACTTCGCCGTTGGTGAACTTCTCGACGTACTCTTCCGAGACGCGAGCCGCACGCTCGAGCAGACGCGAGTGCAGATAGAACACGTCACCCGGATACGCTTCGCGGCCCGGCGGGCGGCGCAGCAGCAGCGAGATCTGACGGTATGCCCACGCTTGCTTGGTCAAGTCGTCATAGACGATCAGCGCATCTTGACCGCGATCGCGGAAGTATTCGCCCATCGTGCAGCCGGCGTACGGCGCGAGGTATTGCATCGCGGCCGATTCCGAAGCCGAAGCCGCCACGACGATGGTGTAAGCCATCGCGCCGGTTTCTTCGAGCTTGCGCACCACGTTCATGATCGACGAAGCCTTCTGGCCGATCGCGACGTAGATACAGATGAGGTCCTTGCCCTTCTGGTTGATAATCGCGTCGACGGCCACCGCGGTCTTGCCGCACTGACGGTCGCCGATGATCAGCTCGCGCTGGCCACGGCCGATCGGCACCATCGAGTCGATCGACTTCAGGCCCGTTTGCACCGGCTGCGACACCGACTTACGCCAGATCACGCCCGGAGCGATCTTTTCGATTGCGTCCGTTGCCTTCGCGTTGATCGGGCCCTTGCCGTCGATCGGGTTGCCGAGCGCATCGACCACACGGCCAATGAGTTCCGGGCCGACCGGCACTTCGAGAATGCGCCCCGTCGTCTTGACGATGTCGCCTTCCGAGATGTGCTCGTACTCACCGAGAATAACGGCGCCGACCGAGTCACGTTCGAGGTTCAGCGCGAGGCCGAAGGTGTTGCCCGGAAACTCGAGCATTTCGCCCTGCATCACGTCCGACAGGCCGTGGATACGCACGATACCGTCGGTCACGGAGATCACGGTGCCCTGGTTGCGAACGTCCGCGCTCGCTTCAAGGCCCTGGATCCGGCTCTTGATCAGCTCGCTGATCTCAGAGGGATTGAGTTGCATTATTCGCTCCTGATAGTCAATTCTGTTGCGTGCCAGCTAAGGCGCTTCCTGGAAGCGTCAGGCGGTCAGAGCCGTCTGCATGCTGGCGAGGCGCGCGCGGACCGAGGTATCGAGCACTTCGTCGCCAACCGTCACGCGAACGCCGCCGATCAGCGACGGATCGACTGTGACGACGGGTTTCAGCTTGCGCTGGAACTTGCGTTCGAGGCTGGCGACCAGGTCGTTCAACTGTGCGCCTTCGAGGGGGAACGCGCTCACGATGAGCGCGTCGGCCGCACCTTCACGGGCGTTCTTCAGTTCGTCGAACTGGACGGCGATTTCCGGCAGCAAGGCCAGACGATGATTCTCGACCAGCATGCCGACGAAGTTCTTCGCCTGAGCATTGCCAGTAGCCAGCGGCGACTTCACTGCGGCGAGCAGGAGGTCGACGACTTGCTGACGGCTCACCTTCGGGCTCGAGGCGACCGATTCCACTTCGGGCAGACGCGCAACCTGAGCCAGCTCTCCGACGAAGGTTGACCAGCCCGCGAGATCGCCGCTTTCGGCCACGCGGAACAGCGCTTCTGCGTAAGGACGAGCGATGGTTGCAAGTTCGGCCATGATCAGAGCTCGGTTTTGAGTTGATTCAGCAGATCGGCGTGAGCCTTCTGATCGACTTCGCGCTTCAGAATTTGCTCGGCGCCCTTGACGGCCAGCGCCGCGACTTCGCCGCGCAGTGCTTCGCGGGCTTTCACGATTTGCTGGTCGGCGTCCGCCTTGGCTTGCGCGACGATGCGCGCGGCTTCGGCTTGAGCGTTGGCCTTGATTTCTTCTGCGACTGAGGCAGCGCGCTTTTCGGCGTCAGCGATACGTTGCTGGCCGTCGTTGCGTGCCTGGGCGAGTTCCTGGTCGACGCGCTTGTGCGCAGCTTCGAGTTCCGCTTTGCCCTTGTCGGCGGCGGCGAGGCCGTCGGCAATCTTCTTCGAGCGCTCGTCGAGGGCGTTGATCAACGGCGGCCACACGAACTTCATCGTGAACCACGCGAGGATCAGAAACACGACCATTTGCGCAAACAGGGTTGCGTTGAGATTCACGGTGTTTCCTTAAACGTTGCTTGATCGGAGGTGAAACGGTTAAAAGGCGCTCATCGGCTTGTTGAGCTCGATCAGCGCCTCACCCGTTCCGTTCAGCGTCCTGTCAAAAAGATCAGACGCATACTTCCGAGGAACCTCAGCCTGCGAGCTTCGAGAGCAGCGGGTTCGCGAACGCAAACAGCATTGCCACACCAACGCCGATCAGGAACGCCGCGTCGATCAGACCAGCCAGCAGGAACATCTTGGTCTGCAGCGGGTTCATCAGTTCCGGCTGGCGGGCGCATGCTTCAATGTACTTGCCGCCCATCAGACCGATACCGATACAGGCGCCGATTGCACCCAGGCCGATGATGATGCCGATACCGATGGCGGTCAGACCCTGGATGTTGGCGATGAAAGCTTGCATGATCACTCCTTTGATTAAAGACTTTGGAACTGGATTTATAAAAATTGAAACTTAAAACCTTGAACCTGAACGATTCCGGAACGTGGCAGCAGCGTTAGTGCGAGTCATGCGCCTGGCCGATGTACACCAGCGTCAGCATCATGAAAATGAACGCCTGCAACAGCACGATCAGAATGTGGAAGATCGCCCAAACCGTGCCCGCGACCACGTGGCCGATGAAACCGAGCACAGAAGCGTCCGCACCGAACGTCCACATGCTGCCCAGAAGGGCGATCAGGAGGAACAGCAGTTCGCCGGCGTACATGTTGCCGAAAAGCCGCATGCCGAGCGAAACCGTCTTGGCGACGAACTCGATGATGTTCAGCGCGAGGTTGGGGATCCACAGCAGCGGATGCGCGCCGAACGGAGCGGACAGCAGTTCGTGCACGAAGCCGCCGGCGCCCTTGATCTTGAAGTTGTAGTAAATCATCAACACGAACACGCCGAGCGCGATGCCGAGCGTGCCGTTCAGGTCAGCCGTCGGCACGATGCGATGGTGGGGCAGGACGTGTTCGAGACCGAGCCAGCCGATGATGCGCGGCGGCAGATCCACGGGGATGAAGTCGAGCGAGTTCATCAGGGCGACCCAGACGAACACGGTCAGCGCGAGCGGAGCGATGAAGCGGCGGCTGCCGTGGATCATCGACTTCGACTGGTCTTCGACCATTTCCACCAGCATCTCGACGGCACACTGGAAACGGCCCGGCACGCCGGACGTCGCCTTGCGCGCCGCAAGGCCCAGAATGACGATGGTCACGACGCCGCATACGATCGACCAGAACAGCGTGTCGAGATTCCAGACGTGAATGTCGAAGATCGACGTCTGTGCGTGCGTGGAAAGATTCTGCAAGTGGTGCGCAATGTACTCGGACGGATCCAGAGCGTGCGTTCCTTCGCTAGCTGCCATATCGTTAAAGCCACCCAAATTGTCAAAAATCTTTCGCCACCTGTCGTTTCCGAGCCGCCGCTTCGCGTCGCGGCTCCAGATCGAGAGGCCCGAGTGCGGAACGCGGTCCGCACTTATCTATACGTGATGCTACTTACAACTCGCGCTGCAGGCACTTACCTGGGACGTCAAGATTCGTCACCGCAGCGCCATTGCCACCCAGTAAGTCTTCAAAGCGACGATGTACGTGACGAGCAGCGGCAACCACAACGCGCTCTTGTACCAGTACGCGACCGCCACGAACATGGCGATCGTCGCTCCCATCTTGAGCGCCTCGCCGATCATCCAACTCATGATCGTCTCCGCGCCGCTCTTCGCCTTCAGCCGCGTGGCGAACAATGCAGCCGGCACCCAGCAGATTGCTCCACCCAGGAATGCGGACAGCGCAGCATCGCCCGGCGGCTTGTAGAACAGCCACCACAACAGCGTCGCACCCAGGGACAAAACCATTTGCGCTGCCACGACCTTGAACGGCGTGACACGCGATGGACGACTCACCTCGGGCCCAAACAGCTTCTGTGCCTGATCCCGCGTGAGCGGAACGATATTGTTATCTTGCGCCTCGGCATCCCACGAGTCGGCAGACGAGCTGCGCGGCTGATTTCCGGAGGGATTCGCGTCGCCGGTTCTGTGAGCGTTCGACTGCGTGTTCCGATCGCTCTCCGGCGCTCGATTTTGCTCTCGCACCGTCTTCAAACCTTCAACCAAAAGTCCCGGGGAAATCACCTTGCGCTTTCGCTGCGCTTTCGAGGTGGCCTAGCTGATAAATCCGGGCGATTGTAAGCGATTGTTGTCACGGATTCAATAGTTTAGGTGTGTCAAAAGCCAACCGGACGAACCTTAAAAAACGGTCTCAAAAGCGAGATTTTTCTTGCAATTGCAAGGAGATTTTCACCTGCGGCCGGAGCCTTCGGTGAGTGTCAGACGAGCGCCCAACCGATGAGCGCCGCCACGATCCAGAACGGGATCGACACCATGTGAAACGGCACCCACATGCCCTTCTCGCCCGACAACCTTACAGCGATGAGATTGGCGAGCGACCCGATCGCCACGCCGAAGCCGCCCACGCTCACGCCGAAGGCGAGCGCGCGCCAGTCCTTGGAAAACTCCGCGAGAACGATCGCCGCGGGCACATTGCTAATGGCCTGCGACAGCACCGCGCCGGCCGCGTAGGCGCGCACCGGCGTGCCGATGCCCAGATGCGCGATGCCATCGTGGATCGAAGGCAACGCGGCCGCGTGGCGCAGTACGATGAACATCATCACGAAGATGAGTAGCAGCAGCCAGTCGATCTTGAAGACGACCTCGCGCCGCCATAGAAGGAAGAGAACCGCGAGCACGGCGAGGGCCGGGCCGGCATGATGCGCGTCGGCGGCGGCGACGAAGCCCGCGAACGCGAGCACGCTCACGCCGCACAGCACACGATCGACGCGATGCTCTTCGACATCGCTCGAAAGGTCGAGCGGCGCGGCGCGGAACATCGCGAAGGTCACGACGCCGAGCAGCGCCATCAGCGCGGCGCACAGGGGCAGCAACGCCCACACGAAGCCAGGAAAGCCGACGCCGCTCGTCTGCCAGAGGAACAGGTTTTGGGGATTGCCGAGCGGCGTGAGAATCGAACCTGCATTGACCGACAGCGCGATGACGATGACGAGGCGCTTGATCGGCAGCGGCGCGAGTTTGTGCAGCGATAACGTCAGCGGCACGACCGCGAACAGCGCGACATCATTGGTGAGCACCGTCGACAGACCCGCCGCCAGCGCGACGAGCAAAAGCGCGAGCGTGCGCTCGCCATGAATGTGATGCACGAGCCGATGCGCGGCCCACATTAGGAATCCTGACAATTCGATGGCTTTGGTCAGGATCAGCAAGCCGGCCAGCGTGAGCACCGTCTGCCAGTCCACGAGTCCGGGCAAGGACTTCCACGGCCGTGGATGCGCGATCTGCAATGCGATCAGCGCGACGACGAGGATCGACAGAACCGGCTCCTTGCAGACGGTTCTCCAGACACGGGCGATGAGATCGGGCCGCGTGCGCTTGATGTTAAATTCCGACAAGAGCGCGCGGTCAGGCGGCCGTGCTCGACGCGTCTTCGATGCTGCCACGCAGCTTCGTCAGAATGCCTTCTAGCGAGTCGAGATTGCCGAAGTCGATCGTGACCTTGCCGCGCCCTCTTCCGCCGAGTTTGATTTTCACATTCGCAGACAACAGGTCCGACAGTTCTTCTTCCAGACGACGCGTATCGCGGCCGCCGTCGTTCGCCACACGCGCTTTTTTCTCGGGCACCTCACGGGTCGTCGCGGCGACAAGCCGTTCGGTTTCACGCACGGACAAACGGCGATTGACCACGTGATTGGCCAGCTGAATCTGCGTTGCGGCATCGACAGCGAGCAGTGCGCGCGCATGGCCCATATCGAGGTCGCCGGCGAGCAGCATCGTTTGCACGGGCGTGGCGAGATTCAGGAGACGCAGCAGGTTCGACACCGCGCTACGCGAACGTCCGACCGACTCGGCCGCCTGTTCGTGCGTGAAGCGGAATTCGTCGAGCAGACGCTGGATGCCCTGCGCTTCTTCCAGCGGATTCAGATCTTCGCGCTGGATGTTCTCGATCAGCGCCATCGCCGCGGCGGCCTGATCTGGCACGTTTTTTACGAGAACCGGCACTTCATCGAGTCCGGCCAGACGCGCCGCGCGGAAACGCCGCTCGCCCGCGATGATTTCGTAGTGGTCGTCGCCGACCGAGCGCACGAGAATGGGCTGCATCAGACCTTGCGCGCGGATGCTCGCCGCGAGCTCCTGGAGCGCGCCCTCGTCCATGCGCGTGCGCGGCTGGTACTTGCCGGCCTGCAGCTTGTCGAGCGGCAGCACCGAGGGCGTGCCCTCGCCGCGCACGGCCTCCGTAATGTCGACGCTGCCGCCGAGCAATGCATCCAGGCCTCGGCCCAAACCCTTTTTCTTCATTACAGCGCTCATTTCGGTTCCTCCGTCGGCGTTCTCTGCCGCATCGAATGGGGTTTGTCAGTTCACGTCGAGCGCACGCACGCGCTCGATCATTTCCGTGCCGAACTGGATATAGGCTTGCGCGCCGCGCGACGACTTGTCGAACACGACGCCCGGCAGCCCGTAACTCGGCGCCTCGGCAAGGCGCACGTTGCGCGGGATCACCACGTCGAACAGCTTGCTGCCGAAGTGTTCCTTCAACTGATCCGACACTTGTTGCTGCAGCGTGATGCGCGGGTCGAACATCACGCGCAACAATCCGATGACCTTCAGATCGCGGTTGAGGTTCGCGTGAACCTGCTTGATGGTGTTCACGAGATCCGACAGACCTTCGAGCGCGAAGTATTCGCACTGCATCGGAATCACGACGCCATGCGCCGCGCACAGCGCGTTCAACGTCAGCAGGGAAAGCGCTGGGGGGCAATCGATAAGCACGAAGTCATAGTCATCGACTACTTCTTCGATGGCGCCGCGAAGAATGCGCTCGCGATTCTCCATGTCCACCAGCTCGACTTCCGCGCCCGCAAGCTCGCGATTCGCCGGCAGCACGTCATAGCCGACTGCCTCGGGACGCGTGCGCGCCTCGCTCAGCGTGACGCCATCGACCAGCACTTCGTAGACCGTGTTCTCGCAGGCAGCCTTGTCGATGCCGCTGCCCATCGTGGCGTTGCCCTGCGGGTCAAGGTCGATCAGCAATACTCGCTGACCGAGCCCCGAGAGGCTCGCCGCGAGATTGACCGCTGTCGTGGTCTTTCCAACGCCGCCCTTCTGATTTGCGACGCAGAAGATTTTTGCCATCGTTTAGTGTCCTCGTTTTCTCGCTGTCAGAAGATCAGCGTGCCTGGAATGCCGGATGGAAACCGTGCGGCGGACCGTCATTCTGGCGCGACGGCAATCTCGACGAGATGCCGCTCGGCGTCGAGCATCGGAACGCTCAGGCGCTCAATGCCCAGCACCGTGGCGCCCGCCGGCACACGCGCGGCTTCGGCTTCCGGCTTGACGCCTTTCATCGCCAGAATCCGCCCATCGACTGCAACCAGATGACGCGAAAGTGTAACGAAATCGGAGAGTTCTGCGAATGCGCGCGACACGATTACATCGAATTTTTCTGGTACTTCGATACCCGGACGTAAACTTTCGACTCGACCCGTGATAACCGCCAGGTTAACAAGTTCGAGTTGCACCTTCGCCTGCGATTGGAACGCGGTTTTCTTATGAACGATATCGTTCAAAGTGACTCGCAAATCCGGCAGCGCGATTGCCAGGACGATGCCTGGAAGGCCGCCGCCCGAGCCAACGTCGAGCGCGGTTCTCGCATTTCGCGCGGCTACTGCAGGCACGATCGCCAGCGAATCTAGAATGTGCTGAATCATCATCTGCTGCGGGTCTCGGATCGCGGTCAGGTTGTACACCGAGTTCCACTTGCCGAGCAGTGCGACGTAATCGAGCAGTTTTTGCTTCTGTGAAGACGACAGATCAAAGCCGAGTTCGGCGACGCCCTGATCGAGCGTCGTCGCCAGAGATGTATTGCGCTCCGTCATTGAACCACCGTCGTATTACCGCTCGCTGAATCGTCGCCAGCCGATCCGCGGCCGCGTCGTCCGATCCCGCGCTTCAGATGAACCATCAGCAGCGAAATTGCGGCCGGGGTGATGCCGGAGATACGCGAGGCTTGGCCGATCGTCTCCGGGCGATGCTGAATCAGCTTTTGACGCGCTTCGAAGGACAATCCGCGCACTTCGTTGTAGTCGATGCCTTCGGGCAAGCGCGTGTTTTCTTGCGCGCCGTTGCGGACGATTTCGTCGGCCTGCCGATCGATATAGCCTTGGTACTTCACCCCGATTTCGATCTGTTCCTTGATCTGCGCGAGCAAGACCGGATCATCGGCGAGTTCGGTTTCAGGACCGCAAGCGCCCTCTCGCAGCGCGCAAATTCCGTCATACGATACGCCCGGACGGCGGAGCAGATCGGCAAGGCTGTACTCGTGATCGATCGGCTTTCCGAGCAGCACTGTCGCTTCTTCCGCCGGCAGCGTCTTCGGATTGACCCACGTCGAACGAAGTCGTTGTGTTTCACGTGAAACAGCATCGCGCTTGCGGCTGAACGCGTCCCAACGGATGTCATCGACGACGCCAAGCTCGCGGCCAACCTCCGTCAGGCGCATATCCGCGTTGTCTTCGCGCAGCGACAGGCGGTATTCCGCACGGCTCGTGAACATTCGATACGGCTCGGACACGCCTCGCGTGACGAGATCGTCGACCAGAACGCCGAGATAAGCCTGATCGCGCCGCGGCGACCACGCTTCTTTCCCTTGCGTTTGAAGGCCCGCGTTGATCCCAGCCAGAAGCCCTTGTGCGGCGGCCTCTTCGTAGCCAGTCGTACCGTTGATCTGACCGGCAAAGAACAGGCCGTTGATCGCCTTCGTTTCCAAAGAGGCCTTCAGCGCGCGCGGGTCGAAGTAGTCGTATTCGATCGCGTAGCCAGGACGCAGGATATGCGCGTGCTCCAGACCGCGCATCGAGCGCACGAGATCGAGCTGTACGTCGAACGGAAGGCTGGTCGAAATGCCGTTCGGATAGAACTCGTTCGTGGTCAGCCCTTCCGGTTCCAGGAAGATCTGGTGGGCTTCCTTCGACGCGAATCGATGGATTTTGTCTTCGATGGAAGGGCAATAACGCGGCCCGACGCCTTCGATCACCCCCGTGTACATCGGTGAGCGGTCCAATCCGGAGCGAATGATGTCGTGCGTCTGAGCATTCGTATGCGTGACCCAGCACGGCAACTGACGCGGATGCTGCTCCACGCGTCCGAGGAACGAGAATACGGGAATGGGATCGAGATCGCCCGGCTGCTCTTCCAGCTTCGAAAAATCGATCGTGCGGCCGTCGATTCGCGGCGGCGTACCCGTCTTGAGGCGGCCTTGCGGCAGCTTCAGCTCCTTCAGCCGCGCGGACAGCGACACCGCTGCGGGATCTCCCGCACGGCCACCCACGTAGTTATTCAGACCCACGTGGATCTTGCCGTCGAGAAAAGTGCCCGCCGTCAGCACCACGGCGCGTGATCGGAAACGCAGTCCGACCTGCGTCACGGCACCGACAACGCGGTCGCCTTCGACCATCAGATCATCGACGGCCTGCTGAAAGAGCCACAAATTTGGCTGATTTTCGAGCCGCGAACGAATCGCCTGCTTGTACAAAAGCCGATCCGCCTGCGCGCGGGTAGCCCGGACGGCCGGGCCCTTCGACGAATTGAGAATACGGAACTGAATGCCGGATTCGTCCGTGGCCGCGGCCATTGCCCCTCCCAGCGCATCGACTTCCTTGACCAGATGACCTTTGCCGATGCCGCCGATCGATGGATTGCAGCTCATCTGACCCAGCGTCTCGATATTGTGAGTCAGAAGTAGCGTTTTACAGCCCATGCGCGCTGAAGCGAGTGCGGCCTCAGTGCCTGCGTGACCGCCGCCGACGACGATCACATCGAATTCTGTGGGATAAAGCATGGAGATCTCGTGTGCGAACGACACGAACCTGAAGAGGGAATAGCTTTGAATTATAACGGCTTCTACTTCGTCACGAATTCGCTCGATCGAACATTGGGCGAAAAAAATGGCGTGTTTCACGTGAAACACGCCACCGAACTACAGTCGAAAAGTGGGACTTAAGCGACTTTTTTCGTCAGACCAAGATAAGTCTCGATAACTTGCGGATTATGCTGAAGCGCATCCGCATTGCCTTCCAGTGCAAACTCGCCGGTCTCCAGCACATAGCCGTAATCGGAGATTTGTAGTGCCGCGCGGGCATTCTGTTCGATCAAAAGCGTGGCCACGCCAGTCTGACGCAGCGCGCTGATGATGTGGAAAATCTCCTTCACGATCAGCGGCGCAAGACCGAGGCTAGGCTCGTCGAGCATGAGAAGTTGCGGCTTGCCCATCAACGCACGGCCCACCGCGAGCATTTGCCGCTCGCCGCCCGACAGCGTACCGGCAGCCTGCTTGCGCCGCTCCTTGAGACGCGGGAACAACTCGAACACATGCTCGAGTTGATCGAGATAATTCCGCTCGCCCGCCTTCTTGCGCCGATACGCCCCGAGAACCAGATTGTCTTCCACCGCCATCGTGGCGAACAGCTCGCGCTTTTCCGGCACGAGGCACATTCCACGTGACACGCGACGTTCGATGGCGACGGCCGAAACGTCCTCGCCGAGATACCGCACCAACCCTTTTGCGTGACCCGTCTGCGGCAACGCGCCCATGATTGCGTTGAGCAGCGTCGATTTCCCTGCGCCGTTCGGCCCAATCACCGAAACAATTTGCCCTGCTCCGACCGTGAGCTTGCCGTCGTGCAACGCCTCGACCTTCCCATAACGCACGGACAAACCTTCCACCTGAAGGATTGCGTCGCCCACCGTGTTGGTTTCCTTTGTCATCACTCCACCCCGCCCAGATATGCTTCTAGGACCGCCGGATCTTTCTGGACGTCCTTCGGCAGGCCTTCGGCGATCTTCGTGCCGAACTCCATCACCACCAGCCGATCCGTGAGATTCATCACGAAGTCCATATCGTGTTCGACCAGCAGAATACTCATGCCCTCGGCGCGCAGCTTGCGCAGCAAATCCGCGAGTTGCAGCTTTTCCTGATATCGAAGCCCCGCCGCCGGTTCGTCGAGCAGTAGCAAGGTCGGATCGCAGCACAGCGCCCGCGCGATTTCCAGAATCCGCTGCTGACCCAGCGCCAGGCTCCCTGCTTCGCTATAAATATGCTTATCCAGCCCGACGCGCTCGATCTGCTTCGCCGCCTCCGACATCAACCTCGCTTCCTCGGCTGCATTCAGTCGCGCTATGCTGCGCCACACGCCGGTATTGCCGCGCAAATGCGCGCCGATCGCGACGTTCTCCAGCACCGTCATCCCCGGCAGCATCTTCACGTGCTGAAACGTCCGTCCGATGCCACGCTTCACGATGTCGCGTGACGTCAGCTTCTCGATACGTTCACCGTGAAAACTGATCGCGCCACTCGTCGCCTGAAGCACGCCGGTGACGAGATTGAACGTGGTCGATTTGCCCGCGCCATTCGGTCCGATCAACCCGATGATCTCCCCCGCCTTCACCTCGAAACTGACATCGTTGACGGCGACCAGCCCGCCGAACTGCTTGCGCGCCTTTTCGACGACCAGCAACGACTCGCCCGTCGTCGGTTTGCTGCGCTGCGGCAACGGTTCCTGATGATCCGGCACATGTGCACGCGGCCCGCGCGGAAAAATGCGCGCGACGAATGGCCACACGCCCTGACGTGCGTACTGCAGCAGCAAGACCATCACGACACCAAATACGATGATCTCGAAATTGCCATTCGCGCCGATCAGCTTCGGAAGCAAGGTCTGAAGGTAGTCCTGCAGAACGGTGAGGATCGTCGCGCCGAGAATCGCACCCCAGACATGCGACACGCCCCCAACCACGGCCATGAACAGGAACTCGATGCCGTGATTCAGACCGAACGGCGTCGGATTCACCGCGCGCTGCAAATGGGCGTACAGGAAGCCCGAAACGGCCGCCAGAACCGCGGCGTAGATGAAGATCACCACGCGCATCCACGCGGTGTTGACGCCCATTGCCTCGGCCATCGTGCCGCCGCCGCGCAGCGCCCGGATCGCGCGTCCAGGCCGGCTATTAAGCAGGTTTTGAACGGAAATCACCGCGAGCAGCACGACCACCCAGATCAGGTAGTAGATGCTGCGGCCCGATTCCAGCTCCCAGCCGAACAGACTCAGCACCGGAATGCCGTTGATGCCGTCGTACTTGCCGAGCATCTCCATGTTGCCGAACAGATAGAACAGCGACAGCCCCCACGCGATCGTCCCGAGCGGCAGAAAATGCCCGGAGAGCCGCATGGTAATCAGCCCGAGCAGCAGCGCGATGAACGCCGTCAGCACGACGCCCGCGATCAGCGCGAGCCACGGCGAGACGCCGTAGCGCGTCGTCAGAAACGCGGTCGCGTACGCGCCGACGCCGACGAACGCCGCCTGTCCGAAGCTCGTCATGCCGCCAATGCCCGTCAGCAGCACGAGCCCGATGGCGACGATCGAATACAGGCCGATGTAGTTCAGCAGCGTGATCCAGTACTCGGGCACCGCGACCGGACGCGGCAGAATCGGCAGCGCGAAGACGACGATCAGGAACAACCAGAAAAATCGATATCGATGCAGGAATTTCATGGCCTTACTCCTCGTCCTCGTCCGAATGCGGGCTGGCGAGGCTCCGCCACAGCAGCACCGGAATAATCAGCGTGAAGACGATCACCTCCTTGTACGCGCTCGCCCAGAACGACGAATACGATTCGAGCAGACCCACCAGCAGCGAGCCCGCGGCCGCCAGCGGATAGCTCACCAGACCGCCGACGATCGCCGCCACGAAACCCTTCAACCCGATCAGAAAGCCCGAGTCGTAGTAGATCGTGGTGATCGGCGCGACCAGCACGCCGCACAGCGCCCCGAGGCCTGCTGCGAGCGTGAATGCGAGGCGCCCCGCCTGCGTCGTGCCGATGCCGACGAGGCGCGCGCCCAGCCGATTCACCGACGTCGCGCGCAGCGCCTTGCCGGAGATGGAGCGGTCGAAATAGAAGTACAGCGCGACGATCAGCACGACCGCCGTGCCGACGACCCATAGGCTTTGCCCGGAAATCGACACGCTGCCGAGATTGAAGTTGGCGTCGGAGAAGGCCGTCGTGCGCGAGCCCTCCGCGCCGAACATGACGAGTCCGAGCCCGACCATCGCGAAGTGCACCGCGACCGCCACGATCAGCAGCAGCAGCGTGCTCGCCTCGGCAATCGGCTCATAGGCGAGCCGATAGACGAACGGGCCCATCGGCACGACGATCAGGAGCGTCAGCGCGATCTGCACGATCATCGGCAGGTTTTGCGCGACGATGGCCTGCGTTAGCGCCCAGATCGCGACGGGAAACAGCAGATACTTGGCCGCCAGCACCGCGATCGTTCGCCCGATCTGGTGATATCGCGACGGATGCCGCACGATGCCTGCAAGTTCAGCGACGAAACATCCGACGCCCATCGCGATCAGCAGATAACAGGTCGCGGGCAGCTTCTGCGTCTGCAGCGCGGCCAGCGTGAGCGCGCCATACGCGACGAACTCGCCCTGTGGAATGAAAATGACGCGCGTCACGGAAAACACGAGCACCAGCGCGAGCGCGAGCAACGCGTAGATCGAGCCCGTGGTGATCCCGTCCTGCGCGAGGATCGCCGCAATCGATAAGTCCATACTTCCTCTTCGGAGCTACTTTGAAACAGGCGAACCGGAAAAGCGTCCGCCGGAACATGGTCAAAGCGGCGCGCCGTTGCCGGTGCGCCGCCAGGTCATCTTGAAATTAAGAAACATCGAGAAACGAGAACGCGCGATGAGGCGCGTCCGTTGAAACTCAGTCGTTCAGCAGCTTCCACTTGCCGTCGACGATCTGCACCATCACGCGTGCGCGATTGTCGAAACCGTTGTGATCGGTCGGCGTCATGTTCATGATGCCGTGCGACACGGGCAGGTCCTTCAGGTTTTCCAGCGCGGCGCGCAGCGCTTCGCGGAATTCCGGTGTGCCCGGCTGGCCCTTCTTCAGCGCTTCGGGAATCGCGCGCTGAAGCATCTGGCCCGCATCCCACGCGTGACCGCCGAAGGTGGACAGCGAACCCGCGCCGTACGCCTTCTCATACGCGTCCTTGTACGCCGCCGACGACTTCTTCACGGGATTGCTTTCCGGCAGTTGCTCGGTCACGAGCACCGGACCGGCGGGCAGAATCTCGCCCTCGCAGTCCTTGCCGCACACGCGCAGGAAGTCGTTGTTGGCGACGCCGTGCGTCTGATACACCTTGCCCTTGTAGCCGCGCTCCTTCAGCGCCTTGGCCGGCAGCGCGGACGGCGTGCCCGCGCCCGCGATCAGCACCGCGTCCGGATTCGCGCCCATCGTCTTGAGCACCTGGCCGGTCACGGACGTGTCCGTGCGGTTATAGCGCTCGTTCGTGACGATCTTCAGCTTGTGCGCGGCCGCCGCCGTGTTGAAGACGTTGTACCAGCCGTCGCCGTAGGCATCCGCGAAGCCGATGAAACCCACCGTCTTCACGCCGTGCTTCTCCATATAGGAGGCGATGGCATCGGCCATCAGCGCGTCGTTCTGCGGCGTCTTGAAGACCCACGCCTTCTTCGCGTCCATCGGCGCGATGATCGCGGCGGATGCGGCCATCGAGATCATCGGCGTCTTGGCGGCGGCGACCGGGTCGATCATCGCGAGCGAGTTCGGCGTCACCGTGGAGCCGACGATCGCATCGACGTGATCCTCGTCGATCAGCTTGCGTGTGTTCTGCACGGCGCGGCTCGTGTCGGAACCGTCATCGAGCACGATCCATTCGACCGACTTCCCGCCGATCTCCTTCGGCAGCAGCGCGACGGTATTTTTCTCGGGAATCCCGAGCGATGCGGCCGGTCCCGTCGCCGAGAGCGTGACGCCGATCTTCACTTGCGCGAACGCCGCGCCCGCGCCTGCCAGCGCGCTGCTCGCGATGGCGAGCGCGATGCCCGTCCTGATCCATGCCTTCTTCGTTTTCATTGCTTGTCTCCAAACGCGACTTGCTCGTTTTGCCAACACGCATCGTGGATGCGCTGCTGCGAGTTGTTATCGATCCGGCTTTCTGGGCCAACCGGAAAGCCGACCCAATCTATTTACCGCGTTACTGCATGCCAAGGCTGGTTTTCCCCAACCGTTGCGCGGCTGCATACGAGGCTTCGCGCCCTCTTCTTTCGCCGCCCTTCTTGCCGCGCCGCACAGAAAAAAAGGCGCGTTATCTTGCAACGCGCCTTTGTCTCCGATTCAGTTCACATGCGATTTCGTCAGTTGCCCGAGAGCTTCCACTTGCCGCCGACGATCTCCACCATCACGCGCGCGCGCTGATCGAGTCCGGAGTGGTCGTTGGCGCTCATGTTGAAGATGCCGTGCGACGCAGGCAGATTCTTCGTCTCTTCGATAGCCGCGCGCAGCGCTTCGCGGAACGCCGGCGTGCCGGGCTGACCCTTCTTCAGCGCGATGGGAATCGCGCGTTGCAGAATGAGGCCGGCGTCCCACGCATGACCGCCGAAGGTCGAAACCGAGCCCGCGCCGTTCGCGCCTTCATACGCCTTCTTGTACGTGAGCGCGGCCTGCTTCACGGGATTGCTGTCGGGCAACTGCTCCGCGACCAGAAGCGGACCCGAGGGCAGGAACGTGCCTTCGCAATCCTTGCCGCACACACGCAGAAAGTCGTTATTGGCGACGCCGTGCGTCTGATAGATCTTGCCCTTGTAGCCGCGCTCCTTGAGCGCCTTCTGCGGCAGCGCGGCCGGCGTGCCCGCGCCCGCGATCAGCACCGCGTCCGGGTTCTGCGACATCATCTTGAGCACCTGGCCCGTAACCGATGCGTCGTTGCGCGCAAAGCGCTCGCTCGCGACGACCTTCACCTTGGCGAGATCGGCGGCTTTCGAGAATTCCTTGAACCAGCTCTCGCCGTACGCATCCGAGAAGCCGATGAACGCGACCGTCTTGATGCCGTGATTCGACATGTGCTGCGCGATCGCGGTCGCCATCAGGATGTCGTTCTGCGGCGTCTTGAAGACCCACGCGCGCTTGCTGTCCATCGGTTCGACGATGCTCGCGGCGGCGGCCATGGAGATCATCGGCGTTTGTGTTTCGGAGGCGATGTCGATCATCGCGAGAGAATTGGGCACGACGGTCGAACCGATGAGCGCATCGACGTGATCTTCGCTCGTGAGCTTGCGCGCGTTCTTGACCGCCTGCGTGGAATCCGTGGCGTCGTCGAGGACAATGTATTGCACCTTCTGCCCCGAGACTTCCTTCGGCAACAGCGCGACGGTGTTCTTTTCCGGAATGCCGAGCGACGCCGCCGGACCCGTTGCCGAGACCGTCACGCCGATTTTCACGTCCGCCAGAACGGGATTGCTGAATGCCGCCGAGAAACCGATGGAAACTGCTGCGACGGCCATTGCGACCGCCTTACCGCGTAAAGCCCACTTCATTGATTTGCGCCCCGTAAATCGTATTTCTGCGTGAAAGCTGCCTGGATTTCGCCCGCGATTTTGCGCCGCCCGAGAATGACCGACCAGCGGGTCGGGAAATGCAGTTTAGCGGACCAAAGCGCCGTGCAGCAAGCGTTTTGAAGGGTTTCCAGTGCGCGCCGCCGCATTTTGAACACACGGCTTCACACGCCTTTTTGCCTCTAATGGAAAACCCCGCCTTAAAATGCGTGGCGGGATTTATTCGTATTATCGACGGGCAAATAAAAAAGCGCTGTTGGACTCATCCAACAGCGCTTTCGGTCGGGCACTTTGTGCCTCATGTCTCCTCGTTCTCCACCTCAAAAAATCTGGGTGCAACAGAACTAGGACGCATGTTAAAGAACGCAACACTGCACGGCAACCTAGCATTTACCCTAGTGGTGCAGAAAAGCACCTCATCGGGGCGTATTTCTTGCGATACAGCGCGTATCTCGCAAAGTGCCGGTTGCTTCGCATGGCGAAGCAACTTGCGTCACCCTTGCAGCGGCCGAACCCGCGCGATGATCTCTCCGACAATCCCGCGCCGGAACGCCAGCACGCACGCGATGAAGATGAGACCGGTCACGATCGTCACCGACTCGCCGAGCGAGTTGAACCACGACACGCCCGTGACCCGCGCGATGCCGCTGCCGATATCGCCGAGCCGGTCTTCCAGCGCGACGATGATCGCCGCCCCCAGCAGCGGCCCGAACATCGTGCTCATGCCGCCGACGAGCGTCATCAGCACGACAAGGCCGGACATGGTCCAGTAGGCGTCGCCGAGCGTTTCGAAGCCGAGCACGACCGTCTTGAGCGAACCGGCCAGCCCCGCGAGCCCCGCCGACAGCACGAATGCGAGCAGCTTGTAGCGCGAGGTGTCGTAGCCGAGCGAAACCGCACGCGGCTCGTTCTCCTTGATCGCGATCAGCACCTGCCCGAACGGCGAGTGCACGATCCGCACGATCAGCGCGAAGGCGAGCACCATCACGACAAGCACGACGTAATACAGCGTGATGTCGCTGCCGAGATCGACCACGTTGAAGAGCTTGCCGCGCGGCACGCCTTGCAGACCGTCCTCGCCATGCGTGAACGGCGCCTGCAGGAACACGAAGTACACCATCTGCGCGAGCGCGAGCGTGACCATCGCGAAGTAGATGCCCTGACGGCGAATCGCCAGCAGCCCGGCGGCGAGGCCGAGCAGCGTCGCCGCCGCCGTGCCCGCTATCACGCCCAGTTCGGGCGTGAAGTTCATCGACTGGATCGCGTAGCCGGTGACGTAGCCGGCGGTCGCGAGGAACATCGCGTGACCGAACGACAGCAGCCCTGTGAAGCCGATCAACAGGTTGAACGCCGCGGCGAAGAGCGCGAAGCACAGCACCTTCATCATGAACAACGGATACACGCCGATGAACGGCGCCGCGATCAGGCCGATCAGCAACAGCGTGTAGAGCGCTTTTCTCTGCATCATTTTTCCTTGCCGAAGAGTCCTGCCGGGCGAATCATCAACACGATCGCCATGATGACGAAGACGACCGTCGCGGACGCTTCCGGATAGAACACGCGCGTGAAGCCTTCGACCACGCCGAGCAGCAGACCCGTCAGGATCGAGCCCATGATCGAGCCCATGCCGCCAATCACGACGACCGCGAACACGGTGATGATCATCGACTGGCCCATCAGCGGCGACACCTGAATGACCGGCGCGGCGAGCACGCCCGCGAACGCCGCGAGCGCGACGCCGAAGCCATAGGTAAGCGTGATCATCAGCGGCACGTTGACGCCGAATGCCTCCACGAGCTTCGGGTTCTCCGTGCCCGCGCGCAGATAGGCGCCCACGCGCGTCTTCTCGATCACGAACCACGTCGCGAAGCACACCGCCAGCGACGCGACCACGACCCACGCGCGATAGTTCGGCAGGAACATGAAGCCGAGATTGGTCGCGCCCTGCAGCAGCGACGGCACGTCATACGGCTGGCCCGACGAACCGTAGATGGAGCGGAACACGCCTTCGATCACGAGCGTGAGACCGAAGGTGAGCAACAGCCCGTAGAGATGATCGAGCTTGTAGAGCCAGCGCAGCATCGACTTTTCGATGAGCACGCCGAACACGCCGACCACGAGCGGCGCGAGCACAAGCATCGCCCAATAGGGAATGCCGAGGTAGGAGTAGCCCATCCACGCGAGCATCGCGCCCAGCATGAAGAGCGCGCCATGCGCGAAGTTGATGACGTTGAGCAAGCCGAAGATCACCGCGAGCCCGAGGCTCAGGATCGCGTAGAACGAGCCGTTGACCAGCCCGAGCAACAGCTGGCTCATCATTGCGGCGAGCGGGATGCCGAAGATTTCCATTGAACCTGCCGTCAGAAACGTGTTGACGCGGTTGCCGCGGCAAGGCGGCCCTCATGGCCGCCCGCCGCGCGAACGCGCTGAATCACTACCGAACGCTTACTTCCACAACTTGCAGCGCGACTCCGCCTTCGTGCCGAACGCCTGATCGCCGGGAATCGTCGCCTTGATCGTGTAGTAATCCCACGGCTCCTTCGACTCCGACGGCTTCTTCACTTCCATCAGGTACATGTCGTGGATCATCGCGCCGTCTTCGCGGATGTAGCCCTTCGCGTAGAAGTCGTCGATCTTCGCCTTCTTGAGCTGCTCCATGACCTTGTCGCTGTCGGTCGTGCCCGCGGCCTTCACCGCGTTCAGGTACGTCGTGACGGCGGAGTAGTCGGCTGCCTGCAGGCTGCCCGGCATCTTCTTCATCTTCGCGAAGTAGCGCTTGGCCCACGCGCGCGTCTTGTCATCCTTGTTCCAGTACCAGCTATCCGTCGCGACCAGACCTTGCGTCGTCTCCAGACCGAGCGAGTGGATGTCGGAGATGAAGATCAGCAGCGCGGCGATCTTCATCGACTTGGTGATGCCGAATTCCTTCGCGGCCTTGATCGAGTTGATCGTGTCGCCGCCCGCGTTCGCGAGGCCCAGCACTTGCGCCTTCGAGGCTTGCGCCTGTAACAGGAACGACGAGAAGTCCGATGCCGACAGCGGATGACGCACCTCGCCCAGCACCTGGCCGCCGTTCGCCTTCACGACGTCTGCCGTGTTCTTTTCCAGCGCCTTGCCGAACGCGTAGTCGGCCGTCAGGAAGTACCAGGTCTTGCCGCCCTGCTTGGTCACCGCGGAACCGGTGCCTTTCGCGAGCGCCATCGTGTCGTAGGCGTAGTGGACCGTATAGGGCGAACATTGCTCGTTGGTCAGGTTGTCCGCGCCCGCGCCGATGTTGATGTACGGCGTCTTCTTCTCAGCCGCGACCTGCGCGCTGGAGAGGGCCGTGGCCGAGTTCGTGCCGCCGATGATCGCGTTCACGCCGTCGCGGTCGATCCATTCACGCACGCGCGAGGCCGCGATATCGGCCTTGTTCTGGTGATCCGCGTAGACGACTTCGATGTTCTTGCCGTTCACCTTGCCGCCGAAGTCCGCGACCGCCATGCGGATCGCTTCGAGGCCGCCTTGCCCGTCGATATCGGCGTAGAGGCCCGACATGTCGGTGACGAAGCCGATCTTCACGGTGTTGCTGTCGGCGGCGTGGGCGCTGCTCATCACCGCCACACTCGCCGCCGCAGCCGCAAAGCACAGAGTAGAGAGGCGCGCGAGGGTCTTCTTTTTCATTCCAGTCTCCATGAGTTTTGATTTGATGCGGTATTACTGGTGTTGCCCTTCTCAACCTGCCCTGCCGCGCGACGCTCAGACTCCGAGCAATTCGTGCAGCACCGGCATCTTCGCTTCGAGTTCCCCCGCGCCGAAATGCTCGACGATATTGCCGTGCTCCATCACGTAGAAGCGGTCCGCGAGCGGCGCCGCGAAACGAAAATTCTGCTCGACCATGACGATGGTGTAGCCGCGCGACTTGAGCATCAGGATCATGCGCGCGAGTGTCTGCACGATGACCGGCGCAAGACCTTCCGAGATTTCATCGAGCAGCAGCAGATTCGCGCCCGTGCGCAGAATGCGCGCGACGGCCAGCATCTGCTGCTCGCCGCCCGAAAGACGCGTGCCCTGGCTGGCGCGACGTTCCTTAAGGTTCGGGAACATCGAGTAAAGCTCGTCGAGCGACATCGCGTCTTTTGCCGGGCCGATCAGCGGCGGCAAGAGCAGGTTTTCCTCGCAGGACAGGCTCGAAAAAATGCCGCGCTCCTCCGGACAATAGCCGACCCCGTAATGCGCGATCTTGTGTGTGGCCAGCCCGATGGTTTCATGTCCCGCGATACGAATCGAACCTGTCCGTCTTCCGGTGAGACCCATGATGGCGCGCAAGGTCGTGGTGCGGCCCGCGCCGTTGCGGCCAAGCAGCGTGACCACTTCGCCGCGATTCACCTTGAGGTCCACGCCATGCAGGATGTGCGATTCCCCATACCACGCCTGCAGACCCGATATTTCCAGCGCGGGCGCATTGTTCGCCCCGCCGTTCGCATTGAGCGAGCGGCGCTCCTCCACGATCGTACTCATGCATGCGCTCCGGTGAGCGCCGCATCGGCGCTGCCCATGTAGGCTTCCATCACGAGCGGATTCTTCGACACTTCCGCGTAGCTGCCTTCGGCCAGCACTTCGCCGCGCTGAAGCACGGTGATGGTGTCGGAGATGCCCGCGATCACGTTCATGTTGTGCTCGACCATCAGGATCGTGCGGCCCGCCGATACTTTCTTGATCAGCGCCGTCACGCGGTCGACGTCCTCGTGGCCCATGCCTTGCGTGGGTTCGTCGAGGAGCATGAGTTCGGGCTCCATCGAAAGCGTGGTGGCGATTTCGAGCGCGCGCTTGCGGCCGTACGAAAGCTCGACGGTCTTCGTGTCGGCGAAATCGGTGAGGCCCACTTGCGTGAGCAAATCCATTGCGCGGTCGTTGAGCTGATCCAGCGAACGCTCGCTGCGCCAGAAATGAAACGACGTGCCCAATTGACGCTGCAAGCCGATGCGCACGTTCTGCAGCACCGTCAGATGCGGAAACACAGCGGAAATCTGAAACGAGCGGATGATGCCGCGCCGCGCGATATGCGCCGGGCGCTCGCGCGTGATGTCGGTGCCGTTGAAAACGATCTGACCCGCAGTGGGCTCGAGAAACTTCGTGAGCAGATTGAAGCAGGTGGTCTTGCCCGCGCCGTTCGGTCCGATCAGCGCATGGATCGAGCCCCGGCGAACGCGCAGGTTCACGCCGTTCACGGCTGTGAAGCCCTTGAATTCCTTGGTGAGGCCTCGCGTTTCCAGAATGGTGTCGCCGAGAATCATGTCCCCTTCCATGCGAAGTGAGGGCGCTGAGCGAACGGTGTTCGCCTGCGCTTTAATTTTTCTTTCCGCGCGCACCCGAACGTTGTCTCCATCCCGGTACTGCTTCGCTCCGTGCATCGCTGTTGCGGCCGCACAAAGTGTGCACGAGGTATGCCGAGCATCACTTGATCCGGGGCCATTGTCGCGCCAATGATGCAGCGCAATCATTGGGATTTGCACTTACTAACGAATGGCTTATGGCCTTCGCGGATGCACGCTTTGAGGGCACGGCAAGTGCTTGTTCGCCGCGCATATATGCAATGCGTCACGCGCGCGCCATGCACATGTCATCTCAACATGTGAAGCGCGCGATTCATCGTCCTGTCATGCAAGCGCCGTCGCGATCACTTCCTGCGCTTCGATGCCGCGCCGGTCTTCACGGATCATGTCGCTCGCGCGTTCGGCGATCATCAGCGTCGGTGAATTCGTGTTGCCCGATGTGATCGTCGGCATGATCGACGCATCGACCACGCGCAGACCGCGCACGCCGATCACGCGCAGGCGGCTATCGACGACCGCGCCCGGATCGTTGTCGGTACCCATGCGGCAGGTGCCCACCGGATGAAAGATCGTCGTGCCGACATTGCCCGCGGCTTCGACCAGTTCTTCCTGCGTCTGATACTTGATGCCGGGAAGAATCTCTTCCGGCTTGTATTGCGCGAGCGCGGGCGCGCTGACGATGCGCCGCGTGAGACGCAATGCATTCGCCGCGACTTCACGATCTCGGTCTGTGGAAAGATAGTTCGGCGCGATCAAAGGCGCCGCATGTGCATCGGGCGATTCGATATGTACGCTGCCACGCGATGTCGGCCGCAAGTTGCACACCGACGCGGTGAACGCATTGAACGCATGCAGCGGTTCGCCGAAGCGTTCGAGCGACAAGGGCTGAACGTGATATTGCACGTCGGGCCGCTTGATCGATGCATCGTCGGGATTGGATTTTGCGAAGGTGCCGAGTTGCGATGGCGCCATCGACATCGGGCCGCTTCGCATCAGCGCGTACTGCATGCCGATGAAAAGCTTGCCCCACCAGTGCGCAGATAAAGTGTTGAGCGTGCGCACGCCATCGACCTTATAGGCCATGCGCAATTGCAAGTGGTCCTGCAGATTTTCACCGACGCCGCGCAGGCTCTTCACGACATCGATTCCGAGCCGCTGCAGACGCGCGCCATTGCCGATGCCCGAGAGTTCGAGGATCTGCGGCGAGTTCACCGCGCCCGCGCTGAGAATGACTTCGCAATGCGCTCGCGCGATGTAATCGACATCGCCGCCGCGATACTCCACCCCGACACAACGCACGCCTTCGAACACGAGACGTTGCGTGTGCGCGCCGGTGATCGTCGTGAGATTGGGACGCTTCATCGCTTCGCGCAGAAAAGCCTTCGATGCATTCCAGCGAATGCCGCCGCGCTGATTCACTTCGAAATAACCGACGCCGGTGTTGTCGCCGCGATTGAAGTCATCGGTGGCGGGAATGCCGCTTTGCTGCGCGGCCTGCGCGAAGGTTTCGAGAATCTTCCACTTCAGACGCTGCTTCTCGACGCGCCATTCGCCGCCCGCGCCATGCCATTGATTACCGCCGCCGTGATGATCCTCGCTGCGCATGAACAAGGGCAGCACCGAGTCCCATGACCAGTTCGGATCGCCGCAGATGTGCGCCCAGTCGTCATAGTCCTCGCGCTGTCCGCGCATGTAGATCATGCCGTTGATCGACGAACATCCGCCGAGCACGCGCCCGCGCGGATACGACAGCTTTCGGCCGTTGAGACCGGGTTCCGCCTGCGTCTTGTAGAGCCAGTCCGTGCGCGGATTGCCGATGCAATACAGATAGCCGACCGGAATATGAATCCAGTGATAGTCGTCCTTGCCGCCCGCTTCGAGCAGCAGCACGTTCACGTTCGGATCTTCGGTGAGGCGATTCGCGAGCACGCATCCGGCGGTTCCCGCGCCGACGATGATGTAGTCGAATTCGCCTTCAAGCTTGCGCGCGTTCTGTTTCATCGCTTGTCTCCTGTCGATTCCGTTCTGCTTCGCGACGGCTTTTATGTTTTGTCTATTTGGCGAGCGTACCGCTGCACGCGCTGCACAATCCAATCAGATATCTTCAATAGCGATATAAGTCGCGCTAATATCAGCCGATGGACTACACCCTCTTGCGCGCCTTTCTCACCGTCGCACGCGAAGGCAATCTCACGCGCGCGGCGGCGCAACTGCATCTCACGCAGCCGGCCGTCAGCCTGCAGATCAAGAATCTGCAGGAGATGCTGGGCGTCGTGCTGTTCTCGCGCACGTCGCACGGGCTTTTGCTGACGCGCGACGGCGAAGCGCTCCTGCCGCACGCGGAACGCGCGCTCGCCGCCGCCGCCGATGTCCAGCGCGCCGCCGCAGCGCTGCGTCACGAAGTGAGCGGCACGCTGCGCATTGGCACGATTCTCGATCCCGAATTTCTGCGGCTCGGCGGCTTTCTGCGGCAACTGGTGGAGACACATCCGCGCATCGAGACGTCGCTGCGGCACGGCATGTCGGGCTGGGTGCTGGAGCGGGTGAAGGCGCGCGATCTGGATGTCGGTTACTACATCGGCGATCCGGCTATTGACGGCACGCGCGACGGCGAACGCTTTCACGTCGTGCGGCTTACGCCGTTCGGCTATCGCGTGCTTGCGCCGGCCGGCTGGCACAACCGCGTGAACAAGGGCAAACGTAGCTGGGCCGCGCTCGCCAAGCTGCCGTGGATCTGGACGCCGCCCGAGTCCGCGCACAACCGCCTGCTGTCGCGCATCTTCCACGAGGCAGGCGCGATGCCGGTGATCGTCGCGGAAGTGGATCAGGAGCCGTCGATGCTGGATCTCGTCAAATCGGGCGTCGGCCTTACGCTCGCGCGCGACTCCATCGCGCTGGCGCAGGCGCATGCGCACGCACTGACGATAGTCGATGGCGTCACCGTGCCGACGCAGTTGTCCTTCGTCACGCTGACGGAACGCCGCGAGGAACCGGCGATCGCGGCGGCGTTGCGGCTGATCGACGCGCAATGGTCCGTTTGAGCGACGTGGTAAGGGCAAATCCCGACTTCGCGCGCAAGGCCATTCAAGCGGGCTTCATCGATCGTCTGCTAGTCTGAGCCCTCGTTTTTTCATCCAACCGCGTTCGAGGAGTCTTCATGGCACGCAACATCGAAATCAAGGCGCGCGCACATCAGTTCGACCAACTGCGCGAGCGCGCCGCCGCGCTCGCGCCCGATGCGCCGCTGGTGTTCCGCCAGCAAGACTTCTTCTACGACGTGCCGACCGGCCGTCTCAAGCTGCGTCAATTCGACGACGGCACGCCGTCCGAGCTGATCTTCTATCAGCGCGACGACCGCGACGGCCCGAAGGTTTCCTACTACACGCGCAGCCCGGTCACGAATCCGGAAGCGATGCATGCGCTGCTCGCGCAGGCGCTGACGACGCGCGGCATCGTCTCGAAGGAACGGCACGTGTATCTCGTCGGGCGCACGCGCATCCATCTGGATCGCGTGGACGGCCTCGGCGATTTCATCGAACTGGAAGTGGTGCTCGGTCAGGAAGACGACGAGGCCGGCGGCGAGCGGGAAGCGCACGACATGTTCGCGCGCCTGGGCGTGGGCGAAGCGGATCTCGTGCCGCTCGCTTACGTGGATTTGCTCAATCCTGCGGAATCGTCGGCGAGGTGAGAAAGAGGTAAGGGACCGTTGCGCTTGAATGTCGTGAGCACGATGTTCGAGCGCACGCTGTCGACGCCGGGCACGCGCATCAGCTTCTTCATCACGAAGGTCGAGAGCGCGTTCAGATCCGGCGCGACGATGCGCAGAAGATAGTCGGCGTCGCCCACCGTGGCGTGGCATTCGAGCACTTCGGGCAGCGTCTCGATCTGCTGCTGAAACTGCTCGATGACCGAATCGCCGTGATGCTTGAGCTTCAGGCTCGTGAACGCCGTAACGCCCAGGCCGAGCTTTTCCGGGCGTAACACCACGCGATATCCCTCGATCACGCCGGTCGATTCTAGCCGCTGCAAACGCCGCCCGATCTGCGACGGCGACAGCGGCACCTGCTCGCCCAGTTGCTGATGCGTGGCGCGGCCCGAGCGCTGAAGCACGTCGAGCAGGGCGAGGTCGAAATGATCGAGTTCGAGCATGAGGCGATTGCGCGCAAGAGCGAAGATGAACGCGACTTTATCGCACTGAGGCGCCGCCGCTCACAAACCCTTCGCGCGAAAGGGCCGTTTGGCGCGCACTTTAATAATTGCTTACGGCGGCAAACAAGGTAACGTTCGTGTTACCAACCATGACACCGCCGAAAGGCGAAAGCGGTCCCGATTCGACGGGATCGCGAATTTTGGAAGCATTCGAAAAGCGAAAAGTAAGCAAAAAGACCTTTAAACTTTCAGTCCCGAATGCCATTCTTGAAATGCTCGTAAGCTTCCCAGGCGGCACGGGCTTCGTCGTCCAGTTGCTCGGCCGGCAGGCTTGACTGACGCTGTACAATCAGCAGCGCATAGGGCCTGGACAGCGCGCTCGCCTCCTTGCAGAGACTGAGTTCGTCGCCGCTAGACGGGGAGCGGCCGCGCCAGTAGTTGATCGCGGCTTCGAGTTCGTTGATCGAGATGACAGCCATGTCCGGGCAGAAATACATTCGGTGTACGGCCGCTCGCGGCTACTATGAAACGGTCGCGCGACGCCGCATGAGATGTGAGTTTTAAACCGGCTCGAGCCCGCGCCGCCTCGTCGTGCAAGTTGTGCGAGTCGTGCATTCCGTGCGTGTCTTCAACGCATGGAGCATGTCTCCGAGGCCCCGCCCGCTTGAGCTCAAACCATTGTACTTGAGCGACTCCATGCGAATCCTTCTGATCGAAGACGACCGCCCCATCGCGCGCGGCATTCAAAGCAGCCTCGAACAATCCGGCTTCACGGTCGACATGGTGCACGACGGCATCTTCGCCGAACAGGCGCTCGCGCAGAACCGCCATGAGCTCGTCATTCTCGATCTCGGCCTGCCCGGCATCGACGGCATGACGTTGCTTTCGCGTTTCCGCCAGAGCAACCGTCATACGCCGGTGATCATCCTCACCGCGCGCGACGAACTGCACGACCGCGTGCAGGGCCTGAACAGCGGCGCCGACGACTACATGCTGAAGCCCTTCGAGCCGCAGGAGCTCGAAGCGCGCATCCGCGCAGTCATGCGCCGCAGCGGCCCGCATGGCGACGTGCCGCGCCCGGAGGTATCGCTGGGCGGCCTGCGCCTGTCGGGCGTCGATCGCCGCATCTTCAACGACGAGCGTCCGCTCGAGCTTTCGCCGCGCGAATTCGCCGTGCTCGAAATGCTGCTGCTGCGTCACGGCCGCGTCGTGAGCAAGGCGCAGTTGCAGGATCATCTGACGCACTTCGGCGGCGATCTGGGCGATACGGCCATCGAAGTGTATGTGCATCGCGTGCGCAAGAAACTCGAAAACACGCGCGTGGAGATCGTCACGGTGCGGGGCTTCGGATATCTGCTTCAGGAGATCCGGCAAGCGGCGTAATGCTTCTGCCGTAATACGTTTTGCGATTTCCCACCCGACGCGCGGGCGATCAGCGTTTCGCCCGCGAAGACTGGCTCGATCTGGCGCGCTCGAAAGCCGCCGAGACGCCGGCGCCACCGAGCCTGCGGCGCACCTTGCTGCGCCGGCTCGCCGCGCCGCTTTCCTTGCTCGCGCTGATGTCCGGCCTCATGGCCTACTGGCTCGCGTGGCAGTACACGCAGCACGTCGTGGACCGCTCGCTCGCGGATCTCGCCACGGCCATTTCCAAGCAGATCCAGCTCGCGGGCGTCGATGCGCCGGTCACCGTGCCGCCGCTCGCGCAGGCGATGTTCTCCGATCCGGTCGAGCAGCTCATCTACCGCATCAGCACCGGCGAGGATGAAATCGCCGGCGAACCCGATTTGCCGCTCACGGGCACCAACGTCCGGCGTATCCATTACGCCTACGTGTTCGAGACGCACTTTCAGGGCGTCAGCGTGCGCGCGGCGCAGGTGCGCGTGCCGCAGCCGACCGGCAATCCGATCGTCGTGGAAGTCGCGCAGCGGGTAGGGTCGAGATATCGCATTGCGGTGGAGTTTCTGATCGCCATCATGATGCCGCTCGCGTTGCTGCTGCTCGCCGGCTGGGTGATCGTGTGGCGCGTGGTGAACCAGCAGTTGAACCCGCTCACCGATCTCGCCGACGCGCTCAACCAGCAGACGCACATCTCGCTCGAACCGGTCGATGAAACCTATGTACCCGGCGAAATCCGTCCGCTCACCAGCGCGATGAACGGCCTGCTCGTGCGCCTGCAAACCGCGCTCGACGCCCAGCGCAAATTCATCGCCGATGCCGCGCATCAGTTGCGCACGCCGCTGACGGCCGTCAAGCTGCACGCCGAACAGGCGCTCAGTTCCCGCGATCCCGCGAAGGCGGTGGAAGCGGTGAAGGAATTGCGCGCATCGGCGGATCGGGCGGTGCGGCTGTCGAATCAGCTGCTTTCGCTCGCGCGCGCGGAACCGGGCGAACAGGCCGCGCGTTTCGCCGATTTCGATCTCGCCGCGCTCGCCTTCGAAACCGGCGCGGAATGGGTGCCGCGCGCGCTCGCCGCGAGCGTCGATCTGGGCTTTCAGCGGATCGACGATCCCGACAACGAGCATCCGATGATCGTGCGCGGCAACATCGTGCTCGCGCGCGAAGTGCTCGCGAATCTGATCGACAACGCGCTCAAGTACATTCCGCCGTTCCGCAGCGAAGGCGCGCGCATCACGCTGACCGTGAACGAATGGCACGACGAGAACGGCCGCCGCTTCGGCGAGGTCGTCGTGGAGGACAACGGTCCGGGCGTGCCGCCGGATCAGCAGCCGGACCTGTTCAAGCGCTTTTTCCGTGGCGATGGGCAGAACGTGGAAGGCGGCGCGGGTCTCGGGCTTGCGATCGTCCACGACATCATGGTGCTGCACGGCGGCAGCGTGCATTACGAGGATGGGCCCGAAGGCGGCGCGCGATTCATCGTGCGCATGCCGCTGAAGGAAGTGAAGCCGGACGCCGAATGAAACAAAGCCAGGACATCGCTGCCCTGGCTTCTTCGATTCACCGCAGGCCGCTTACTTCTTTTTCTTCGCTTTCTCTTTCTTCACCGCGAGCATCGTGCCGCGGCACTTCTTCGCCCCGCAGCGGCACTCGTATTCCTTCTTGAGCTTCTTCGTGATGCGCCCTTCGATCACGAGTCCGTAGTCGTAATTCAGCTCTTCATCCGGCTCGATGTCGCGCAGCGCGTGAATGAACACGCGGCCTTCGACTTCCTCGGCTTCGCAGTTCGGCGCGCATGAATGATTGATGAACTTCGCGCTGTTGCCTTCGATCTTGCCGTCGATCACGCGGCCGTCGTCGAGCGCGAAATAGAACGTGTGATTCGGCTCTTCCGGATTGTGCGGATGGCGACGCAGCGCTTCCTTCCAGGAAATGCGCTCGCCCTTGTACTCCATCACCTGCTCGCCCGCGGCGATGTGCTTCGCGGCAAACACGCCCTTGCCATGCACGCCGGAGCGGCGAACGGTGACCCTGCGTGAACTCATCGAATGAAATCCTTGAATAACGCTTCGCTCCCGCGCGCTCGGGATGAACATCGGGATGAAAAAAAACGCGGTGGCCTCGAAGGCGCCGCGTTCACTTGGCCGGGCGCTCACGCCCGACACACCGGTATCCTACACTCCCGGCGCGCGAAAGCTCAACCGTCCGGATGATGTTCGCCGCGTTTCAGCGTTGGCCGATGGTGATTTCGCCAAACAGGTTTTTCTGCTCGCGCGGCTGCGAGCGCCAGTACTGCGGCGGTGCGGTCACAGTCGCGCCGAGCTCGGCGGCCGCATGCCAGGGCCAGCGCGGATCGTAGAGCATCGCGCGCGCCATCGCGACGAAATCCGCCTTGCCGCTCGCGACGATCTCTTGCGCTTCCTTCGGCTCGGTGATCAGCCCGACAGCGATAGTGTTCACCCCTGTCGCTTCCTTCACGGCCTGCGCGAATGGCACCTGATAACCCGAGGACAACGGAATTTTCTGCAACGGCGACACGCCGCCCGACGAGACATCGACCCAGTCGACGCCGCGCTTCTTCAATTCCGACGCGAACGCGATCGTGTCCTCGATGCCCCATCCGCCTTCGACCCAGTCCGTCGCCGACACGCGCACGCCGACGGGCTTGTCGGCTGGAAACGCGGCGCGCACGGCATCGAAGATTTCGAGCGGATAGCGCATGCGGTTCTCGCGCGAGCCGCCGTATTCATCGGTGCGCTGATTGGCGAGCGGCGAAAGGAACTGATGCAGCAGGTAGCCATGCGCGCAGTGCACTTCGATACCGTCGATGCCGAGCCGCGCCGCACGTTTCGCCGACGCGGCGAACGCTTCCTTAACGCGAATGAGGCCGGCGGCGTCGAGCGCGAGCGGCGCGGTCTCCTCCGGCTTGTGCGGAATCGCGGATGGCGCGTAGGTCATCCAGCCGCCATCGGCCACGGAGATCAGCGCGCCGCCGTCCCACGGCGTGTGGCTCGACGCCTTGCGGCCCGCGTGCGCGAGCTGCATTGTCACCGGGATCTTCGAATACTGACGGATGGCAGCCATGACGGGACGCAGCGCGGCTTCGGTGACGTCGTCCCAAAGACCGAGATCGCCGGGGGTGATGCGCCCGTCCGGCTCGACCGCCGTCGCCTCGATGAACAACATGCCCGCGCCCGACAGCGCGAGCTGCCCGAGATGGATCATGTGCCATGCGGTGGCCTCGCCGCGCTCGGCGGAATACTGGCACATCGGCGAGACGAAGATGCGATTCGCAATCTGCAGACTGCGTAAGGTCGTGGGGGTGAACAGCGCACTCATGGCGGAGACTCGTCGCGAGGAAAGAGCGATCGAGAATAGCACCGCGCTTTTATTCACGCAGCGACCGCCTGCGCCCCAAGCTTCATACCATCACACGTCTGCGCGCTTGCTGCCGAAGCGGTCGAGCCACTCGCCGAACATCGCGCGGGCGGCACGTTCGAGATTCGCGCCATGGCGTGCGGTGTCATCGCGCAGCTTCGCGACGGTCGTGCCGCTCCTGGCGATATCGCCCGGATAGGTGACGAGCCAGCTTTCGAAGCGGTCCGCGAGCACTTCGGGATGACATTGCAACGCGAGCACGTGCTCGCCCCACGTGAACGCCTGATGCGCGCATTGATCGGTGGATGCGAGCAGCGTCGCGTTCTCGGGAAGTTCGAAGGTATCGCCGTGCCAGTGGAATACGGGAATGGGCGCGCCATCGGTTTCGAAATGACGCAACGCGGAGGCGCGGCCGGCTTCGGTCAGCGTGAGCGGCGACCAGCCGAGTTCCAGCCCGCCCGACGGATACACGCGCGCGCCGAGCGCCCGCGCGATCAGTTGCGAGCCGAGACAAATGCCGATGGTAGGCATTCCCGCCGCGATGCGCTTTTCGAGCATGGCGAGCAGCGGCGCAAGGTGCGGATAATGCGCGTCGTCGTAGGCGCCGATCGGCCCGCCGAGCACGACGAGCAGCGATGGATCGAGCGGATTGGGCGCGTCGATGCGGCCGCGCCCGACGTCCAGATAGCGCACCAGATGGCCGCGGTCGCCGAGCACGTGTTCGAGGCTGCCCAAATCTTCGAAATAGACGTGGCGAATCGCCAGGGCTTCTTGTTTCATCGGCGGCTTTCCCGGGGCGAAAGATTGACGAGTCGCGCCTCGCTGCGAAGCGCGACGGGCACAGTCTAACCGACTCGCCGCGCCGTCACAGCGCTGGATGCCGCCGAATGCCTTCCTGCCGTCGGGCGGGAATCAGCCGACCGTAGCGAAGACCTTCCAGACCTTCTTCTGCGTGGCGACGTCGGCTTCTTCGTATACCGAACAGTCGAGACGCAGGTCGGTTTCAGCCATGTCGATCTGCAGAAGCGCGCAATGATGCGGCGTCTTCTTGGGATTCTTGCTGACCTCGAAGTGCGAGCAGGTCAGACACATGCGGTGCGCCGGAATTTGTTCCTGCGCCTCGAGCTGACGGATGGTCTTCAGCAGCGTGCGATAAAACGTCACCTGCTCGTCTTCGCGCAGCGTGCCGACTGCCTTCGCCAGGAAGTCCGGCCATTGCAGCGCCTTTTTCGCCGCGGTGCGGCCGCGTGCGGTCAGGCGCACCGCGAGCGCGCGGCCGTCGTCGATCGCGCGGCGCTTCTCGACGAGACCCTTGCCTTCGAGCGTGCTCACCGCATCGCTCGTGGTGGCGGCGGTCAACGCCGTCTCACGCGCGATTTCCCCGAGACGCATCGGCCCCTTTCGCTGCATGAGCAAAACAAGAATCTCACCCTGGGTCGGCGTAAGCCCCGCACCCTCCGCCCATTCCCAAGCCTGGCTGCGCATCGCCGTGCTCAGCCGCAGCAGACCGTGGGTCACCCGCCCCGTCGCCTGCTCACCGTATACGCCTTCACTCATAGTCTTTCGCTTGTTGTTCCGCTTATAAGTTTTGACGGCTCGTTCGCGCTGACCACCGCGAACACCTCGCCCGGAACACCGTCCGCAGATGCCAAAAACCGACCCCTTGCGGACAGCCCCCGTTCTCGGTCCCCACCGTCTCAAAATTCAGGCGTGCCAAGCCAATTGCCGGTGCCTGAATGGGGACGTTGCAACCCTCATCGTTTATGCGCCGTCTTATGTTCCTGCACGGGGCGCTGTTTTCCTGCCGACTATAACGCTACATCAGCAAAGTCGCCATTCTAAGCGACATAGAACAAACGTACACCTTAATTATCCACGCATAACTGTGGATAACCCGTGGAAAAACGTCTTCTTTGTTTGTGGACGTATTCTTGATAACACATGTCGCTTCGCCGAGCGCCTTTCGGTTGTCCCGAACGTTCTCTCGCGGAGCGCGTACTACCCACACGGTTATCATTTCCCTAGTCCGTTGACTCAGCGCCGCTTTTTGACGTTTTCCACAGATTGGTGACGGACTTGTTAACTACTATTACGGACGTATACGGATTTTTTGAAGTAAACCTTAGCGGCATCGAATCGGTTCTTCTTGAAACGTTGCCGCGAGCGCTTTATTCCGCTTGCTCGCCATGCACGTGTTTCATACGGAGGGGCGCAAAGACAAAGGCCGCTTAGATTCTCATCTAAACGGCCTTTCGTCTTGATTCACCAATACTCACCGGCGTAAGCGCAGCGTTATCGACGCCACTGCAGGCATTGTTGCCTGACCGCCTCGTGCAGCGATTTCTCCTTGTCGACGACGCCGCGCAGCCACGTCGCATCGTTGATGCCACGTGCAATGTCCGCCACCTCGGCGAGCGCCGCCTGGGAGCCGAGCGCCTCGGCGTGCGGCCTGAGCACGTCCAGCGTCGCGAGAATGTCCTCGCCGATCGTCCGCCGCTCGCCCGTCTGCGGATGGATGCACGTGCCTTGCAACCCGAAGCGGCACGCCTCGAAGCGATTGAAGGTGTAGACCAGATAGTCGTCCTCGCGCGGCGTCAGCGGCTTGTCGAGCAGCAGATAGCGCGACAGCGTTTGAATGTAGCAGGCGATGGCCGCGGCACGGTCGACGGACAACGGCGTGTCCATCACGCGGACTTCGATCGTGCCGAAGCCGGGCTTCGGCCGGATATCCCAGTAGAAGTCCTTCATGCTGTTGACGACGCCCGTGTTGACCATCTTCGAGAAGTACTCCTCGAAGCCTTCCCAGGTCAGCACGAACGGCGCGCGGCCCGACAGCGGGAACGCGAACACCGAGTTCAGGCGCGCCGAGTGAAAGCCAGTATCGACGCCCTGGATATACGGCGACGACGCCGAGAGCGCGATGAAATGCGGAATGTAGCGCGACATCGAATGCAGCAGGAACAGCGCGCTGTTCGGGTCCGGGCAGCCAATGTGGACGTGCTGGCCGAACACCGTGAACTGTTTGGCAAGATAGCCGTACAGCTCGGAGATGTACTGGAAGCGCGGCGCGTCGTAGATCTGGCGGTCGCTCCATTGCTGAAAGGCGTGGGTACCTCCGCCGGCAAGTCCGACGTTGAGCTGATCCGCCGCGGCGACGAGCGTGTCACGAATCTTGCGCAGATCGGTGACGGCCTGCTCGTGCGTCGTGCAGATGCCGGTCGACAGCTCGATCATGCTTTCGGTGATTTCGGGCGTGATGTTGCCCGGAATCTTTTCGTCCTTGATGAGACGCATGAGGTCCGACGCGGCGCGGGTCAGATCGTAGTCGTGCGTATTGACGACCTGGATCTCCAGTTCGACGCCGAACGTGAACGGTTCGGAATTGATGAAAGGTTCGAGTGCCATGACGCCTCTTGAATGTTCAATGCCGGCGCGTCATTCGCGCCGCTCGCCCACCGCCGACAAACTACGGTACACCACGAAAGGCGCCACGATCTGCAGCACGACGATCGAGCACATGACGATCGCGCGCAGCGTGGGATCGTAGTCGGGATAGAGCACGTACATGTCGTCGACGAGCAGATACGCGAGCGCGGACATCGGCGTGAGCGCGACGCCGAGGGCCGCGCCCTGCTTCAGGTTCAGTCCGCTCGGCTTGGCGAAGATCAGCACGCCGACCAGCTTGCCGATGAAGCGCGCGACGATCAGCCCGAGCGCCGCCAAGCCGCCCAGCGCGATATCGCTCCAGTGAAACGACGTCAGCGTCAGCGCGAACAGGATCACGGTGAGCAGCCAGCCAGCCGAACCGAAATGCGACGGCCAGAGTTGCGGCCGCTCGTCGGCGTTCTTCACGATGATGCCGGCGGCCAGCAGCGCGAGAATCGTCGACAGCTTGAAGATGTGCGCGACCGCGATCGCCAGCAGCACCAGCCCGAACAGCGCGACGAACGAATGCTCGTCGTTTGCGGGCAGGCGGCGCACCAGCAGGTTGCACGCGCGCGCGAGCAGGAACGCGAGCACCAGTGAACCGATGAGCAGATAAAGCGGCTGCAGGATCGTGGCGAACGTGTTGCCGTAGATTTCCTGATGCAGCACGCCTGCCGCGAGTTTTTCGACCACGACCGCGTACATGCTGTTGAGCGCGGTCAGGGTAAGAAGACGCTGCGTGACCTGGCCTTCCGCGCGCAGTTCGGTCTTCAGCTGAATGACCATGGCGGGCGACGTGGCCATCGCGATGGCCGCGACCACGACCGAGGGCATCGTCGGCACATTGAGCAGCGTCAGCGCGATCAGCACGAGGCCGAACGTAAACGTCGACTCGGCGATGCTCGACAGAATCAGGTACGGATTGCGGCGAATCCAGCGCAGATCGAGCCGGCCGCCGAGCTCGAAGAGCAGCAGGCCCAGCGCGACATCGAGAAGCGGCCGCGACAGGCCGCCCGCGCTGGAGTCGATCACTCCCAGACCCGCATTGCCGGCGATCAGTCCGATCACCGCATAGCCGGTGATGCGCGGCAGTCGCCACGCGCGCCACAGCAGTTCTCCGGCAAGTCCCGCCGTGACGAGCGCGAGACCGGCCCACATAATGGCGTCGGGTTCGAGCGGCCACGCGGGCAAAAATGAAAATGCCGAATTCATCGTATTGGCTTCTCCTTCGTTGCTGCTTTAGCAGAGGGTGCACGTTGCTTTGCGCGACTCGCATCGACGGCGCGCGCTGGCGGGCGGCGCGCATCCGCCCGTCCATGCGAGCGGTGGTTCATTCAGGCGAAACGAAATGCGAACGAACACGGCGTCACGGTCTGGCCGTGCACGAATTAGACGACGCGTCCGGCTGAAAGCGGCGGGCCATGCATGCCTGCAATGTCGCACCGGAGATCCCGGATCCGTGTGACAGGGGCGATGCACGCGGCGCTCGCTCGATTACTCGGCCGAACACAGCAAACGACGTTGCGGCTTGGTTGATCAGATTCTTGGCGCGCAACCATCGTTCCATTGAAGCGGGCGCCGTGTGAACGGCGCGACGCAGGAAGAAGCGCGATTGTGCCATACCTCGGTGCCCCTGACAGAAAGTCCCAAACTCATGATTCTTATGAAGTAAAAGCGACTGCCGAGTTTGGGCCAGATTGGAA
The DNA here is from genome assembly GCF_001544875.2 of Caballeronia hypogeia. GTDB lineage: Bacteria > Pseudomonadota > Gammaproteobacteria > Burkholderiales > Burkholderiaceae > Caballeronia > Caballeronia hypogeia. Next base: position 618,536 of record NZ_FCOA02000001.1, on the reverse strand, counting down.
AAGCTGACCGGTTGTTCCAGTTACGGGGTTCCGGACTCTCGAACATGCTGCTGACGGTGGCCTCTCCGTCAGGTGTTTACAGGTTTACTGTATATAAACGTAGTAGTTGTTAACAAGCATCGCCCGCTTCTGTGGATAACCTATCTTTCATCTTTTGATTCAATGATTTGAAGAAAGCAGAAGCGCACCGTAAACATGTTGGCGCGCCGCGGTAAACTCGGAACAACTTTTGGACTTCGAAGACGGCCTTCAAGTTGTCCCGTTTACGTGCACAACGCGTTCACACGAGTTTCACCTTCAATCCGACGGGTTATCCACAAGTCGCCGGGGATAACTCACCATGCCGGAGTGCCCTTAGCAAGAAACGGGCTGGGTCGATGGCTTCGGCCAGATCGCGCTCGATCGGCCACGGCTCGCCCTCGATCTGCGATGCGATCAGCTCGGCCGCGAGCGTTGCCCAGACGAGGCCGCGCGAGCCGAACGCGAACGCGCCATAAAGCCCCGCCATGCGCGGCAGATCGAGCGGCCACGCGCCGGAGAGGCGGCGTGCGTCGGCTCGCGCGGCGTTTTCGTCGGCGAGCTGGCCGATCATCGGCATGCGGTCGCTGGTCACGCAGCGGAACGCGACGCGGCCTTCGCGCACGGCATCCGTCGCGAGCTCGAGCCCTGGCAACATGCCCGCGACGCGCCCGATGTTCTCGCGATGCCCCGCTTCGCGAATCTCGCGGTCAGGATCGTCTATGTCATAGGTCGCGCCGATCAGCGTGCCGCGCGCGCCGAGCGGAACCGCGTAGCCCTCGCCGATCACCGGCACGCGCAGCGCGGCCGCATGGGTATCGAGAATGCTCAGTTGGCCGCGCACGCTGCGCGTCGGCTTGCCGTACAGACCGGCGAGGCGCTGGGCATCGTGCGCGCTGGCCAGCACCATGACCGGCGCGCGCGCGATCTCCGCGCCGCCCGAATCGAACGCATGCCAGCCGTGGTCATCGTGCGCGATGCGCGCCACGTCCGTGTTCATACGCGCCGTCAGACGATCCGATGCGCAGGCAAGCTGCGCCGCGCACACCGCCGCCGGCGAAATCGCGCCGCCATGCGGGAAGAACCAGCCGCCGCGCGCGACTTCGACGCCGGCGATGCGCGATGCATCGGCTTGCGTCATCGGCTGCACGTATTCCGATGGATACGCGAAGCGCGCGATGGCGGCGGCAAGCGCATCGCCGTCGTCGGGGGTATCGGCGATCTGCAGCAGGCCCGCGTGGGTTCGTCGCAAATCGTGATGTGCTTCTTCGAGCGCGCGCCATGCGTGCAACGCATGCAGAAAGCCGGCGCGCGTGAGCCGCGCGGCGATGCTGTCGTCACGCCAGACGATCGGATGAAACACGCCCGCCGGATTGCCCGATGCATCGCGCGCGGGCAGCGCATGCCGGTCGATCAGCGTGACGCGCCAGCCGCGCGCCGCGAGTCGCGAAGTTATCGCGCAACCGGCGAGACCCGCGCCGATGACAATGGCTTCGCGCGTCTTCGCTTCGCATGTCTGCGGCGGCTCGTGGCGACGCACGCGCCAGCGCGGAGCGAACCGCGCGACCAGCGGCGCGTGCGCGACATCGGGCGCGCAAGTAAAGCCCGATGCTTCGAGCGCACGCCGCGTTTCCGTTCGCGCATCGATGCTCGTCGTCACCGAAACCGTTGCGTCATCGCCCGCGAGACGCGCGACCGCCTTGTATGACTTGCGCGCATCGCCGGTTGCGGCAGGATCGCTCGAGTCGATATGGAACGCATCGGCGCGCAGCCAGAGCTGTGACAGCAATTCCCGCACGTCAGGGCCGATTGCAAGCGTCAGCGTCACGCGCCCAGCCTCGAATTCAAGCCGATGCACGCCCGCCACGCGCATCGGCCACGCACGCGCGAGTTGCGCGGCCAGCGGTGATGCATCGTGCTCGGAAGGCGGATCATCGAGTGCATCGAGCGGCGCGAGCGCGATGACATGCAAGCGCTCGCATCGCGCGGCGTCGTCGCGCCATCGCTCCCAGATCTTGAGAAACGCGCTGCCGCGAGCGAACGGCATGCTCAGAAAAGTGAAGATGCGCTTGTGACGCCAACGCGCGGGAAGATCGTGCGGCGTGAGAAGCGAGGATTCGGTCATGCGGTGGATGAGAAGATGCCACGCGTCCGCTCGAAGCGAACGCGATCGAGTTATGCGGAAGGCGCTTTGGCGATCATCTGAGCGATGTCTTGCCGGGCGTCGTCGATGATGAGCGGCTCGACCGCATAGCCCGCGTCGCGCCATGCCGCGAGGCCGCCCAGCAGTGGCGCGACGTCGGAGAAGCCATGCGCGGCGAGTTCCCTCGCGGCCAGCGCGGCGGACACTTCGCTCGGGCAATCGCAGTACGTGACGAGCTTGCGGTCGCGGGCGATCTCCGCGAGTTGCGTCGCGGCGTCGTCGTTCAGCAGCAGCGCGCCGGGAATCGCATACGGGTCCATCGCGCGGCGTTCGTGGCGGCGCACATCGACGACGAGCGGCGGCGGCTCGCCTTCGAGCAGCGCACGCAGCGTGGCGATATCGATGCGCGCCATGCGCAGCCTGCGCATCAGCGACACGCGTCGCCACCAGCGCGCAGCGAGATAGAGCGCGAGCGCAATCACGGCGATGACGATCGCGCCGCGTCCGAGCCAGTCGAGATACGCGAGCCCGGTATCGACGAGATCCGCGAACATTGCCCCGAACACGACGCCGAGCCCGGACCAGAGCAGCGCGCCGATGGCGTCATAGAAGACGAAGCTGCCGAAGCCGATGCCGGTCGCGCCCGCAACGGGGATCGCAAGCGTCGACAGGCCCGGGATGAACTTCGACAGCGCGAGGATGCGCACGCCGAAGCGCCCGAAGAAGTCGAGACTGCGGCTCACGCAGGAGTCGCGCGAGATGGACAGCTTGCACAGGAAGCCGAGGACGCGGCTGCCATAACGGCGTCCGAGCCAGAACCAGAGCGTATCGCCGACGAGCGCGGCGGCGCTTGCGGTGACGACGATCGCCACGAGCGGGCCCCAAGCAGCCGATGGAAACAGCGCCGGAAAACCGCCCGTCACAGCGCTTGCGGAGACCGTGATCGCACCCGTCAAAACCAATGTGGGCAAGGCTGGGAGCGGAAGGCCGAGGCACTCCAGGAGAACGTTGGCAAAAACCAACGGCAGGCCGTATTCGATGATCAGCTCGCGTAGCATGGATCGGACCCAGGTGTCCTGCGTCGAAAAGCCGGCCAGGAGCCCCAAAAATATAAGGGTAAATCTTTGAAACCCTTATCCTGATTGGGTTTGCGCTGCGCTATCATACCAAGCGCCGCGTACAGAGGCGGCGCGAAGGTGACGAAGTGGAGCAACGCCGGTGAAGTGGCGCGAAAGATCGCCGATTCGTTGGGCGGACCCGCCAGAAGGCCGTCCCTACTCGACTGCACGGCTTGCGCACGTATAATCGGCGCGTTCGCGCTGTTCGTGTCAACCTAAACTGATAAAGGAACCTTAATGAACAAACAGGAATTGATCGACGCCGTGGCCGCTCAGACCGGCGCCAGCAAGGCTCAAACCGGCGAGACGCTGGACACGTTGCTCGAAGTGATCAAGAAGGCTGTATCGAAAGGTGACGCAGTGCAGTTGATCGGCTTTGGCAGCTTCGGCTCGGGAAAGCGCGCAGCGCGCACCGGCCGCAACCCGAAGACCGGCGAGTCCATCAAGATCCCGGCCGCAAAGACGGTCAAGTTTACGGCTGGCAAGGCATTCAAGGACGCAGTGAACAAGCGGTAAGCTTTTTGCCGATTGTTGAGCAGGTGAGGCTACCAGAAGTAGCCGGTTGGACATGACCCGCCTTTGGCGGGTTTTTTTTCGTGCGCGCGATGGGCATCGGTGGCTGCCCACAGATCAATGTCGATGGTCCTCGCAATCGCAATCGGGACCGTGATCGCGATCGTGGTCATGATCATGCTCCTCCACTTCCCATGCCGGGAAGGGATCGTCGAAGCGTGTCCACGCCTGTGGTCCGAGCGCCCATTCGTCATCGGTCAGAAGGCAGTCATCGAACTTGTCCTGCCATGCGGCGGGGTCGAGATCCAGACCGATCAGTACCAGTTCCTGCCGACGATCGCCAACGCTGTTGTCGTCCGGATCGCCATACCATTCAGCGACGATCTCTGCTTCGAGTTCGGGGTCATCGGCCGGCCACTCGCTGCGATCCTGCGCCGCCCACCACACGCCCGCCGGACCATGACGCACCGTGCCGCCCGCCTGCGACAGCGAACCGCCGACTTCGCTGCGCGTGGCTAGCCAGAAGAAGCCCTTCGCGCGCAACACGCCCGGCCATTCCTGGTGCAGCAGATTCCACAATCGCGCGGGATGAAACGGTCGGCGCGCCCGGTACACGAAATGGTTCACGCCGATAGCATCGGGTTCGTCGCCCGATGAATCGTCGCCGTTGAGAATCGCGAGCCAGCCGGGTGCGCTCGCGGTGGCGTCGAAATCGAAGCGTCCGGTGCTCAGTACTTCGCCCACCGGCACATAGCCGGATTGCGCCCGTAATTGAAGCGCGCGCGGATTGAGTGCGTGCAGGATGCGCGCGATCTTCTCAACCTCATCGCTGCCGGCGAGATCGGTCTTGTTGATCACGATGACATCGCAGAACTCGATCTGCGCGATGAGCATTTCGACGACCGTCTTGTCTTCGTCGTCATCAGACTGATGCGCGGCTGCAAAGCCGCGCTCCGCGAGCGAGTCCGACGAAGCGTAGTCGTGCATGAAACTCGCGGCGTCGATAACTGTGACGAAGGTATCGAGATGCGCGCGTCCCGCCAGCGTGGCGTCATCGTCGTCGCCGAATGCGAGATGCTCGGCGATCGCGATCGGGTCCGCGAAACCCGACGATTCGACGATGACGGCATCGAAGCGCTTCTGCTCCGCGATCCAGGTGATCGCGCCTTCGACCGCGTCCATCGACCGGTCGCTCAGGGTGAGCAGCAGGCAGCCGTTGGGCAGTTCGGTGGTTTGCCGGTCCGCGCCCGCGACGGACTTGCCGCAGGTCACGGCGCCGATGCGCACGCCTTCGGCGTTGGCCAGCAGGGCGTCGGCGAGTGTGGTCTTACCCGCGCCGGTGAATCCCGAGAGCACGGTAATGGGCAATGGCGTCTGGTTCATCGCAGTGGAGCGTGACGGAGAAAGGAGCGCGAGCACGAGCCCGCGCTGCCGTCGGGCGACGCGGGCCATCGAATAAGGGATTTTGCATCAAATGCGCCGGACGCGGCGCGCGGGGACAACGGACGCCCGCAGCTCAGCGCGCGGCCTGGAGCAGCTTCCAGCGACGCAGGATCTCGATGATCTGTGCCGAATACTTGTCGCGCAGCGCCGGTGTTTCGGAATGGTAAGCACCGACCGCCTGCCACGAATTGCCGTACTTGTTCATTTTCTGGCGCAGATGCCACGCGGCGACATAGACGCTCTTGCACGGCTCCATCAGCGTGCCGCTGTTGATGCCGTATTGCGCGAGCGTGTTGAGATGGATCGAATTGATCTGCATCAGCCCGTAGTCGGTCGAGCCATTGGCGTTCTTGTTGATGGCGTCGGGCTTGTTGTGCGATTCCTGCCAGGCGATTGCGCGCAGGATGAGAGGGTTGACCTTCTGGTATTTCGCCGCTTCGTCGAAGCAGTCTGCGTGCGCGGAAGCGGCGGCCAGCATCGGCACGCATAGCGCAATTAATCGCAGGATTCGTTTCATTATGTTTCTACTCCATCCGCTCATGCGGAACGTCTAGCCGCCGTTTCGGCGCCGTGGCGCCAACGCCAACAAATCAACGTCCGCGGCCGGGTTGCGTCGGGGAAAACCCACCCTTTTCGAACCGCCCGGAATGCGGAACCGACCGTATCATACCGGCTGACGATTCAGACCATAAGTTGTCTATCAGACATACGCCGTTTGGAACGCTCGAAAACCGGCACGCAGCGGATCGCGCCGGCCGCATCAGTCGACGTGTTCTAAATGTATGAATAATAAGAGTTCTGGACAGGGTACAATTCGGCTCCCGCGTGCATCGGCCGACCTTGGGAACCGCCCATTTACGGTCTATCGGCAAGTTTTTTGAAAGCTTGAGGGCGCTGGACTTTTATTGCGCGAAGCAGCTTCAGGGCGATTTGATGCGGAACGAATTTGCACAATTCCGTTACATAAAGCTGCTATCGTCACATTTTTTAAAACGACCGCGGGGACGGGCCAGCCTGTCCCGCAGCGGTTGGCAGCGCTCTCGGCTGACGAGCGGTGCTGCCTTGGCTGGCTCCTCAGAGAGCCGGCTCTGACATCACATCCATGAGAAGACAACCTATGGCACTGCGTCGCATCGCGACGGCACTGCTGGCGGCGGGACTTATCGTCGCGCAAGCCGCGCACGCGCAAGTGACGTTGAATTTCGTCAATGCGGACATCGACCAGGTCGCGAAAGCGATCGGCGCCGCCACCGGCAAAACCATCATCGTCGATCCCCGCGTCAAGGGACAACTCAATCTTGTCTCGGAGAATCCGGTACCCGAGGATCAGGCGCTGAAGACCTTGCAGTCGTCGCTGCGCATGCAGGGCTTCGCGCTGGTTCAGGATCACGGCGTCCTGAAGGTCGTGCCCGAAGCCGACGCCAAGCTGCAGGGCGTGCCCACCTATGTCGGTAACCAGCCGGCCGCGCGCGGCGATCAGGTCATCACGCAGGTTTTCCAGCTTCGCAACGAGTCGGCGAACAACCTGCTGCCGGTGCTTCGTCCGCTGATCTCGCCGAACAACACGATCGCTGCCTACCCGGCCAACAACACGCTCGTCGTCACCGATTACGCCGACAACGTGCGCCGCATCGCGGGCATCATCGCGGGCGTGGACACGGCGGCCGGACGCGAGGTGGACCTCGTCACGCTGAAGAACGCGAACGCCATCGACGTCGCCGAGCAGATGAACAAGCTGCTCGATCCCGGCACCATCGGCAGCACCGACGCCACGCTGAAAGTCACCGTCACGCCGGATGCCCGCACCAATTCGGTGATGCTCCGCGCATCGAGCAGCGCACGCCTCGCCGCCGCGAAGCAACTGGTGCAGAAGCTCGACTCGCCCACGGCGCAGCCCGGCAACATGCACGTCGTGGCGCTGCGCAACGCCGACGCGACACGCCTCGCCAAGACGCTGCGCGGCATGCTCGGCAAGGGCAGCGGCTCGGACAACACGTCTCCGACCAGTTCGAATTCGTTCGGCAACAGCGGCGGCGGGCTCAACAATAATTCGTCGACTTCCACGGGGCAGTCCGGCATGCCGCCGCTGCCCGGCGGCCTCGGCTCGTCGAGCTCCGGCACCGGCAACAATCCGATGACCGGCAGCGGCGGCAACCGCGATTCGGGCTTCTCGTCGAACAAGGACAACGACCAGGGCAGCGAACAGGGCGGCGGCATGATCCAGGCGGATTCGGCGACGAACTCGCTCATCATCACCGCGCCCGATCCGATGTACCGCAACCTGCGCGCCGTGATCGACCAGCTCGACGCGCGCCGCGCCCAGGTCTATATCGAAGCGTTGATCGTGGAACTCTCCGCGACGACCGGCGCGAATCTCGGCATCCAGTGGCAAGGCGCGCTGCTCTCGAATGGCGGCAACAACGCGCTCTACGGAAGTTCGAGCTTCGGCAGCGGCAACACCAACATTGTCGACCTGACCGCGACGGGTAACGCGATCGCGCAGAATCCGTCGTCGATCACTTCGACGACCGGCTTGCTCGCGCAGGGCCTGAACATCGGCTTGCTGCACAAATTCGGCAACCTGTTCGGTCTCGGCGGGCTGCTGCAGGCGCTGTCCACGTCGGCGGATGCAAACATCCTCTCGACGCCGAACCTGATCACGCTGGATAACGAAGAAGCGAAGATCGTCGTCGGCCAGAACGTGCCGGTCCTGACCGGTTCGTACGCGACGCCGACCGCGAACACCGCGACCTCGGTCTCCGCGTTCAACACGTTCGACCGCCGCGACGTCGGCGTGACGCTGCACGTGAAGCCGCAGATCACGGACGGCGGCGTGCTGAAGATGCAGATCTATCAGGAAGATTCGAGCGTCGATCCGACCACGAAGACCGATCCGGGTGGCGTGACCATCAATACGCGCTCCGTGCAGTCGACCATTCTGGCCGACGACGGAGAGGTCGTCGTGCTCGGCGGCCTGATGCAGGATCAGTACACCAACAACAACAGCAAGATTCCGCTGCTGGGCGACATTCCGTTCATCGGCAGCCTGTTCCGCAGCGAGAGCAAGGCTCGCACGAAGACCAACCTGATGGTGTTCCTGCGCCCGGTGATCGTGCGCGATCAGGCGACGTCCACGCAGATCGCGAACACGCGCTACGACTATCTGCGCCAGCAGCAATACGGTTCGACGACCGACAACCGCCTGGTCAAGGATCAGAACGTGCCGGTCATGCCGCCGAAGCCGCTCGGTCCGAGCGAAGGCGGCGGCGCGCCGGCACAGAACCTGCTCGACTGGAGCAACACGACGCGCGGCTCCGGCCCGAGCACGACGCTGCCGCAGAGTCCGGACGCCGGGCCCGCGCCGCAGCCGACTCAAACCGCGCCGGAATCGACCTTGCCGCCGCAAAGCTATCCGGTGCCTTCCTCGAACGGCGCGACGAACCCGATGCCGGCGAACGGCGCCACCAATCCGATGCCGGCGAATGGCGCGACCAACGTCATGCCGGGCAATGCGGCGACGGGAGTGCATCCGTGAGCACGATGAACGGCATCGACGAAAACGCGAGCGCGGCGGCATCGCCGCTGGCGGCGCGTCTCGTGCCGTACAGCTTCGCGCGCAGCGGGCAGATTCTGCTCGCGCATCACCATCCGGACGGCATCGAAGTGTGGATCAGCGACCGGACGACAGATGCGGCGCTCGCCGAAGTCGCGCGTAATTTCGGTGCGCTGTCCATCGTGCGCAAGCCCGCCGACGAGCTCGCCGCCGCGATCAATTCAGCCTACGCCCGCAACGACGGCAGCGCGGCGCAGGTGGTGGGCGAAGTGGAAGGCGAAGTCGACCTGTCGCGCCTGATGCAGGACATTCCGGAAGTCGAGGACTTGCTGGAATCGGAGGACGACGCGCCGATCATCCGCATGATCAATGCGCTGCTCACGCAGGCGGCGCGCGAACAGGCGTCGGATATTCACATCGAACCATTCGAGAATGCATCGGTCGTGCGTTTTCGCGTCGATGGCACGTTGCGCGACGTCGTGCGCCCGAAGAAGGCGCTGCACGGGGCGCTGATCTCGCGTATCAAGATCATGGCGCAGCTCGATATCGCTGAAAAACGTTTGCCTCAGGATGGTCGCATCACGTTGCGCGTGGGCGGACGTCCGGTCGACGTGCGTGTTTCCACGCTGCCGACCGGCCACGGCGAGCGCGCGGTGCTGCGTCTCCTGGAAAAGGATGCACAACGCCTGAATCTCGAAACGCTCGGCATGGCGCGCGACACGCTCGTCCACTTCGACAAGCTGATCGGCAAGCCGCACGGCATCGTGCTCGTGACCGGCCCGACCGGCTCCGGCAAGACGACCACGCTGTACGCGTCGATGTCGCGGCTGGAGACGACGACCACCAACATCATGACGGTGGAAGATCCGATCGAATACGACCTGTCGGGCATCGGCCAGACGCAGGTGAACGAGCGCATCGGCATGACCTTCGCGCGTGCGCTGCGCTCGATTCTGCGTCAGGATCCGGACATCATCATGATCGGTGAAATCCGCGACCTCGAAACCGCGCAGATCGCGGTGCAGGCTTCGCTCACCGGTCACCTGGTGCTCGCGACGCTGCACACGAACGACGCCGCCTCGGCCGTCACGCGCCTGACGGACATGGGCGTGGAGCCGTATCTGCTCGCGTCCTCGCTGCTCGGCGTGCTCGCGCAGCGGCTTGTGCGACAGCTTTGCCCGGTGTGCAAGGAAGAGCGCGTCGAGGAAGACGGCACGAAGCATTATCATCCGGTGGGCTGCGACCGATGCGGCCAGTCGGGCTATGTCGGCCGTCGCGGGGTTTATGAATTGCTGTTGATCGACGACACCATTCGCCCGCTGATCCATCGCAACGCGGCGGATGCCGAGATTCTCGAAGCGGGCCGCACGCAAGGCATGCGCACGCTGCGGGAAGACGGCGACCGCTGGCTCGCGGCGGGCGTGACATCGCTGGAAGAAGTGCTGCGCGTGACGGGCGGGGACTAAACGTATGCCGGCTTTTCGTTTCGAAGCGATCGACTCGGCGGGCAAGACGCAAAAAGGCGTGCTCGACGCCGACAGCGCCCGCGCCGCGCGCAGCCAGTTGCGCACGCAAGGGCTGACGCCGCTCATCGTCGAAGCGGCGGGTTCGCGCACGCGCGGCGAGCGGCAGCAACGCTTGTCGCTCGGACGCCGTTTGTCGCAGCGCGAGCAGGCGATCCTCACGCGCCAGCTCGCGAGCCTTTTGATCGCCGGCCTACCGCTCGGCGAGACGCTCTCGGTGCTGACCGAGCAGTCGGAGCGCGATTACATTCGCGAGCTGATGGCCGCGATCCGCGCCGAAGTGCTCGGCGGCCATTCGTTCGCCAATGCGCTTGCGCAGCATCCGAAGGATTTTCCCGAGATTTATCGCGCGCTGGTCGCGGCGGGCGAGCATACCGGCAAGCTCGGCCTCGTGCTGTCGCGCCTCGCGGACTACATCGAGCAGCGCAACGCGCTCAAGCAGAAGATCGTTCTGGCGTTCACGTATCCCGGCGTCGTCACGCTCATCGCGTTCGGCATCGTCACGTTTCTGCTGAGCTATGTGGTGCCGCAGGTCGTGAACGTATTCGCGAGCACGAAGCAGGCGCTGCCCTTCCTCACCGTCATGATGATGGCGCTCTCCGCCTTCGTCCGAAGCTACTGGTGGGCGGTGCTGATCGCCGTCGTGGTGCTCGCGTGGCTGATCAAAACCATCCTCGCGCGGCCCGGACCGCGCATGTCCTTCGACCGCTGGCTGCTGGGCGCGCCGCTCATCGGCAAGCTGGTGCGCGGCTATAACACAGTGCGCTTCGCCAGCACGCTCGCGATTCTGACCGCCGCCGGCGTGCCGATCCTGCGCGCGCTGCAGGCGGCCGGCGAAACGCTCAGCAACACGGCGATGCGCGAGAACGTCGATGACGCCATCGTGCGCGTGCGCGAAGGCTCGTCGCTGTCGCGCGCGCTCGGCAACACGAAGACGTTCCCGCCCGTGCTGGTTCACCTGATCCGCTCGGGCGAAGCCACCGGCGACGTCACCACGATGCTCGACCGCGCCTCCGAAGGCGAAGCGCGCGAGCTCGAACGCCGCACGATGTTCCTGACGAGCCTGCTCGAACCGCTGCTGATTCTGGCGATGGGCGGCATCGTGCTGGTGATCGTGCTCGCGGTGATGCTGCCGATCATCGAACTGAATAATCTGGTGCAGTAATGAACGCCCTTCAAACTCGCTTGCTGACGCTTGCCGCCCTGGCGCTTTTCTGCGTGACGGTGACGTACTGGGTCGTCACGCTCACCTCGCGCCAGACCGCGCCGCTGCCCGGCGCGGCCGCGACGCGCGCACCCTCGGTCGAGCAGGCCGCCACGATTTTTGGCGGACGGCTGGAGCGCCAGGCCAATTCGGATGTGCATCTGTTCGGCATTCTGGCGCTGCAGGGCGGCGCCGCGGCCATCGTGAGCTACGGCGGCGAGCCGGCGAAAGCCGTGTCGCTCGGCGGCGCGCTCACGCAGGGAGTGAAACTCTCGGAGGTGCGCGCGCGTTCGATCATCATCGAGCGCAACGGCGTGAAATCGGAGATCTTCCTGCCGCAGAATCCACCCGGGCCGACGATCTGGGTGCGCTGAACGGAACTCGAATCGTCCGGCGCGACGCGATGCCTCGTCAGCACCAGAAGTACGCGACGAAAGCATATCGATAGAATGACCGGTGGCTCCGCCGATGCGGAAGCCGCGATTTTTTTCAATCATCACCGGGCGCGCAGCCCGGAAACGATATTTTTCAATACCAGAGGTAGCATTCATGCAAATGTGGACACAACGCCGCATGCGAATTCAACAAGCTCAGGCGCAGGGCCGTCGACAGCGCGGCTTCACGCTGATCGAAATCATGGTCGTGATCGCGATTCTCGGCATTCTCGCCGCGCTGATCGTGCCGAAGATCATGAGCCGCCCGGACGAGGCGCGCCGCGTTGCCGCGAAGCAGGACATCGGCACCATCATGCAGGCGATGAAGCTCTACCGCCTCGACAACGGCCGCTATCCGACGCAGGAGCAAGGCCTGCGCGCGCTGATCGAGAAGCCCTCGACCGAGCCGGTGCCGAACAACTGGAAGGACGGCGGCTATCTGGAGCGTCTGCCGGCTGATCCGTGGGGCGGTCAGTATCAATATCTGAATCCTGGCGTGCACGGCGAAATCGACGTGTTCAGCTACGGCGCGGACCAGAAGGCGGGCGGCGAAGGCAACGATGCCGACGTCGGCTCGTGGCAATAGACGCCCCGGCGGTAACGGAAGGCATTTGACGTGAACACGCACGACAGGCATTCGACGAGACGGCGCAACGCGGGCTTCACGCTGCTCGAAATGCTCGTCGTGCTGGTGATCGCGGGTTTGCTCGTGTCGCTCGCGTCGCTGCAACTGACGCGCAACCCGCGCACCGACCTGAACGAGGAAGCGCAGCGTCTCGCGCTGCTGTTCGAATCGGCGGGCGACGAGGCGCAGGTGCGCGCGCGGCCGATCGCATGGCAGCCGGTCGACGGCGGCTTTCGCTTCGACATCCGCACGGAAGACGGCTGGCGTCCGCTGCGCGACGACCTGCTGCGCGCGCGCCGCTGGGAAGGCGGCGTGACCGGCGTGTCGATCCAGTTTCTCGACTCGGACAAGACCGTGAGCCGACTCGTGTTCGGCACCGAAGCCATCGACACGCCGATGGAAATCACGCTGATCTCGGCGGCGGGCCGCGCGACGATCATCGGCGGCGGCAATGGCCGCTTTCAGGTGCGTTGAGGTCTCGTCATGCTGCGCCGAAAACATCAACGCGGATTCACGATGATCGAAGTGCTCGTCGCGCTGGCGATCATCGGCGTGGCGCTCGCGGCTTCGATCCGTGCGGTCGGCTCGCTCGCGACCGGCGAGCAGGATCTGCACCGGCGGCTGCTCGCGGGCTGGAGCGCGGACAACGAGCTCGCGCAGTTGCGGCTCTCGCATCAGTTTCCGGCGATCGGCTCGCGCACCTTCGACTGCTCGCAGGGCAATCTGAAGCTCAACTGCACGCAGCGCGTGAGCCAGACGCCGAATCCGATTTTCCGGCGCGTCGAAATGTTCGTCACGACGCCGGGCCGCTCCGGCTATCTCGCGCAAATGGTCACGGTGGTGGCGAATGAAACGAACCGCTCGCTCTGACCGCCGCTTTTTCGGCAAACCCGGGCAGCGCGGTTTCACGCTGCTGGAAATGCTGATCGCGATCGCGATTCTGGCGGTGATCGCGGTGCTGTCGTGGCGCGGGCTCGATTCGGTGATCCGCGGCCGCGCGACCATCGAGAATTCGATGGAAGACGAGCGCATCGTCGCGCAACTGTTCGACCAGATGCGTATCGACGCGCGCCAGGCCGCCACCGACGACGAGGCTGGCCAGCCCGCCGTGCAGATCGGCAACGGCTCGCTGCAGATCGTGCGCGGCCTATTCGCGGCGAACACCGCGCCGCGTCTGCAGGTGGTGCGTTACCGGCTGTCGAACGGGCGTATCGTGCGTTTTGCATCGCCGCCGCTGTCGAACGTCGGCGAAGTGCGTCGCGCGCTGACCTCGGGCGATTCAGGGAACGGCTGGAGCAGCGTGCCGTTGATGGGCGGCGTGGCGTCGCTCGCGACGCGCGTCTACATTCCGGAAAAAGGCTGGACGACGAGAATGAACGACGTGCTCGCGCAGATCAACCAGAACGACAACAACCTGAAGGTTCCGCAACTCGGCAACGCGCCGCTGCCGCGCGCCGTGTCGGGCATTCAGGTCGCGGTCGGCGCGCGCAATCTGCATGTGCCGCTCACGCGCGTGTTTCTGGTCGGAGAATGACGATGCGAGCGCTCCGGCGAAAGAGAACGCAACGCGGCGTCGCGATTATCAGCGCGTTGCTGGTGGTGTCGCTCGCGGCCATTCTGGTGTCGGGCATGCTGTGGCGTCAGGAGGTGCAGATTCGTCGCATCGAGAATCAGCGGCTGCTCGCGCAGGCGCAGTGGATTTCGCGCAGCGCGCTCGACTGGACGCGTCTGATCCTGCGCTCGGAGGCCGATACCTCCCCCACCGTCACGTATCTAGGCGGCGTGTGGGGCGTGCCTATCGCGAAGACGAAGCTATCTGACTTTCTCGGGCAGATCGGCGAGGTGCGCGCGCAGCAAGGCGCATCGACCTATCTGTCCGGCTCGATCGAGGACGCGCAGGCGAAGTTCAACCTGCGCAATCTGGTCTCGACGCCCACTCCCGGCGTGCTGACCGTCAACGTCGAGCAGATTCAGGTGCTCCAGCGCCTCTTTACGATGCTCGGCGTCAACGGTTCGCTCGCCAAAACGGTGGCGCTGCAGATGCGTGCGGGCCTGCAGCGCTCCGCGACGCGCTTCCAGACGCAGGCCGGCAGCAGTACGAGCACGAACACGACGATGCCGAGCGCGCAGGCGCAGATTCAGGCGCTGGCGCAAGGCGGCGGCGCCGGCAGCGGCAACTTCACCGACGACCCCGGTCTGAAAGACGCCGACAGCAACGCGCCGGTCGCGCCGCTGCAGATGATCAGCGTCGACTCCCTGCTCGACGTGCCGGGTTTTTCGGCGGAAGCGGTCGCGAAGCTCCGGCCGTTCATCACGGTGTTGCCGACCACGAGCGCCATCAACATGAACACCGCGCCCGCCGAAGTGATCGCGGCCGTGGTGCCGGGCATGAACCTGTCGCAGGCGCAGGCGTTCGTCGCGCGCCGCGAGACGGTGTTCTTTCACGACGTCGGCAACGTGCAGCTCGCGCTGACCGGCGCGGGCGTCAAGTCGGCGACGACGATCGACCCCAACGAGCTCGACGTCACGACCAAGTATTTCGTGATCCACGGGCGCGTCGAACATGAGCGCGCGCAGCTCGAGCGCACGACGCTCGTCTATCGCGATCCGACGACGCATACGACGCGCATCGTCTACACGCGCGACACGCTTTGATGACGTGTCGCAGTTATTGATGAGAGGAAGTGGCCTTTGAGCACACTGATCGTTCTATTACCGCCGCGCGATCCCGCGGTGCGCTCGGAAGAGTGGCATCTGCCGGATCTGCCGTTTCTGCTGCTCGACAAGCGTGGCGAGCCGCAACGCATCGGCCGCTCGGCGCTCGGGCTTCTGCCGCGCGCGAACGCGACGGTGCTGATCGTCGCCGCGCGCGACACGCTGCTGCTCGCCGCTTCGGTGCCGCCGCTGAAAGGGCCGCGTCTGCGCCAGGCGCTGCCGAACGTCGTCGAGGATCAGCTGATTCAGGATCCGCAGACGTGCCATATCGCGGTCGATCCGGTCGAACTCGCGGATGGCAAGCGTGTGGTCGCGGTGATCGATCGCGGCTGGTTCCGCTTCGTGGTCGGCGCATTCGCGGGCGCGGGGCATCGCAACGTGAAGGCCGTGCCGGCCATGCGCTGCCTGCCGCTGCCTGTCGCCGCGCCCGTCGAGCCGGCGGAGGAAGGCGAGCAACCGCAAGCGCCGCCGACGCCGTTTGTGGCCAGCCTCCTAGGCCACGTCGTATCGACCGCGCCGGCGCTGATCGGCGAGATGGCCGCGCCCTCGCCCGCCGCCGTCGTGCCGCGCATCGAGATCGCGATTGCGCGCGGCGAACGCGCGGCGCTCGGCGAAGGCCTCGCTCTGCCCGCCGATTCCATCGAACCGACGCTCGCGGCGCTCGCGGGCGATCATCCCGCGACCATCTACACGCTCGTCGACCTGCCCGGCGACGAGCCGCGTCTCGCCGGTACGCGCAACGTGCCCGGCGTGGCGGGCGCAGAGCCGATCGCCTTCGAGGCGCTCGCGCGCAATGCGCTCGCGAGCCGCCTCGACCTGTGCCAGTTCGAATTCGCCGCGCAGCCGTGGCGGCTCGATCGCGCGACCATGCGGCGGCTACGCGTGCCGATCGCGCTCGTGGCGGCATCGGTCGTCGTGTCGGTCATCGGTGTGAACGTGCAATGGCTCCAGCTCGCGCGTCAGCGCGACGCCATCCGCGCACAGGAAACCGAGCTGCTGCTCAACGCTTTCCCGAAAACCACGGTCGTGCTCGACGCGCCCGATCAGATGACGCGCAACCTCGATCGCCTGCGCACGGCGTCGGGCGAATTGTCGCCGTCGGATTTTCTGTCGCTCGCGGACGGGCTGGCGCGCTCGCTCGGGCCCGTGCCGGTTAACGGCATCGCGGGGCTCGATTATCGCGAGCGGCATCTGGAAGTGACGTTCAAGCCCGAAACCAAGGTCGACCAGGATCTGACGAGGCGCCTCGCCACCAACGGCCTGAACGGTTCGATCGATAGCAATACTGGCAAATGGACTATCAGGAGCGGCCAATGAAAGCGGAAATTGGACAAGCGCTCTCCGAATTCTGGGAAGTGCGCACGCCGCGCGAGAAGACCATCCTCATGTGGGGCGGTCTCGCGCTCGGGCTGGCGCTCGTGTATCTGATTCTCTGGGCGCCGGCATTCGAAGGCCGCGCGAAGCTGCGCGACTCCCTGCCCACCATGCAGCGCCAGCTCGCGACGATGAACGCGCAGGCCAACGAGGCGCGCTCGCTCGCGCCCGCGGCGGAAGGCGTGATGCCGACCGGCGGCGCGCTGCGCGATGCGCTTTCGAAGTCGCTCGCGGACAACGGCATGCAGCCGACGCAGGTTCAGGTGATCGGCGCGGCGGTGCAGATCCAGTTGAAGAACGCGTCGTTTCCGAACTGGACGATGTGGCTCGACGACGCGCGCAAGCAGTTCAAGGTACAGGTTTCGGAGGCGCACATCACGGCGCTTAAGCCGGACGGACAAGTCGATCTGACGGCTTCGCTGCAACCGGCCGCCGCGAAATGAGTTACTGGACCCGACGTCTCCGGCTCGCGTTGCCGGCGCTGTTCGTAATGCTGATCTCGATCGGCGGGACGCTGCTCGTGATGACGCCCGCCGCGTGGATCGTGCCGCAGTTCTCGAAGGCGACGGGCGGCCACGTGAATCTGGTCGATCCGGCCGGCTCGCTGTGGCGCGGCTCGGCCACGCTGATGCTGGCCGCAGGCAGCGACGGCGCGGGTGCGACGCTCCTGCCGGGGCGCATCGAATGGACGACGGCTTTCCTGCCGCTGCTGACCGGCCGCATCCACATGACGATGCGCCAGACCGAAGCGATGCCCGACGCCGTCATCCTCGAAGCCACCACGCGCGGCGCGACGCTCACTTCGGGCCAGATCGCCGTGCCCGCGACCCTGCTTTCGGGTCTCGGCGCGCCGTTCAACACGCTCGACTTCGACGGCAACGTGCGGCTCTCGTGGACCGAATTCCGCCTGCTGAACCGCAACGCCTACGGGCAAGTGGTCGTCACGCTCGACGACATGGCCTCGCGCGTCTCGCGCGTGAAGCCGCTCGGTTCGTATCGCGTTGCGTTGCAGGCGCAGGGCGCATCCGCGACGATCGATCTTTCGACCAGCAAAGGTCCGCTGATGCTGACGGGCAACGGCTCGATCGCGCCGGAGTCGACATCGTTTCAGGGCAGCGCGACGGCCGCGCCTGAACAACGCGAAAATCTGGCGGGCCTTCTGAACCTGCTCGGCCGCCACACCGATCCGGATACGGTCGCGCTGACTTTCGTGCGCTGACCTTCAGCGGCTGGCGGTTTGAGCCGCGCTCGCGGCTGAAGCGCCAGCCGCACCCGAAGCCGCCGTCGGCGCTTCCACGCCGCCCGTCTCGCGATCCATCTGCGCGACGTCCCAGCCGCCGCCGAGCGCCTTCACCAGACCCACCGACGACACCATCCGCTGCCCCGCGATGCTCGCGAGCTTCTGCTGCGCGGTGAACGCGGTGGTCTGCGCGGTCAGCACGCTGATGTACGCGACCGTTCCCGCCTTGTACTGATTGTTGATGATGGCGAGCGCCTGCTGCGCCGATTCGACCGCCTGCTGCTGCACGACGATTTCCTTCTCCAGAATGCGCAGCGACGCGAGATTGTCTTCGACGTCCTGGAACGCCGTGAGCACCGTCTGCCGATACGTCGCGACGTTCTGATCATAGGCGGCGCGCGCGGCCTCGGTCCGCGCAGCGCGCAGGCCGCCATCGAAGATGGTCGCGGCGATGGTCGGCCCGAGCGTCCAGAAACGCGACGGCGCGCGCAGCAATTGCGACAGCACCGAGCTTTCGAAGCCGCCTTGCGCGGACAGCGTGAGCGACGGGAAATACGCGGCCATCTCGATGCCGATCTGCTCGTTCGCGGCCGCCGCCTTGCGTTCGGCGGAGGCGATATCCGGACGGCGCTCGAGAATTGCGGACGGCATCTGCACCGGCACGGTGGGCGGCGTGGCGTCGAGCGGAATCTGCGGGATGGAGAACGCGGACGCCGGCTCGCCCACCAGCACCGCGATCGCGTGCTCGTACTGTGCGCGCGCGACGCCGTTGTCGATGGCGGACGCCTGCGCGGATTGCAACTGCGTCTGCGCCTGAATCACGTCCGAGCGCGCGACGATGCCTTGCGCGTACTGGTTCTGCGTGAGCTTGAGCGATTGCTCATACGCCGCGACGGTGTCGTCGAGCAGCCTTTGTTGCGCGTCGAGCGAACGCAGCTGGAAGTAGCTCTGCGCGAGCGTGGCCTGCGCGGAAAGGCGCGCATTGGCGAGATCGGCGGCGGCGCCTTCCTGGCCGGCCTTTTGCGAGGCCACGGTGCGCGAGACGCTGCCCCACAAATCCGGTTCCCAGGTTGCATCGAGCGCGAGGCTGAACTGATTGTTGATCGCACCCGTCTGGCCCAGGCTCGAGCTGCTGGTCGAGCGGTTGCCCGAGCCGGTGCCCGAACGCGAAGCCGAAGCCGATGCGCCGATGGTGGGGAAATACGCCGCACGCGCCTCGCCGACGAGCGCGCGCGCCTGACGGTACGCCGCCGCGAACTGCGCGATGCTCTGGTTCGACTGATTCAGGCGCGTTTCGAGTTCGTCGAGGCGCGGGTCGTTATAGACGCTCCACCACGTTCCGCGATCGGCCTGATCGGCGGGCTGCGCGACCTTCCAGCCTTCTGGCGCTTCCTTGTAGCTGGCCGGGATCGCCGTTGCGGGACGCTGATAGTCGGGCCCGACCGCGCAGCCGGCGACGAACATCGAGAACATGGCGGCGAGCGCCGTGGCGCTCAGGCGGCGCGGCAAGGCGGAAGTGGAAGCGGAAAAGGCGGGACGATACGGCATCTGCTGGTCGGAATTCCTGTCGGCGCCGCTCCGTTCGATACGACGGACGCGGCAAGCCGAAATGGTAACGGAACACGACGGGCGCCTGGTTGGCGCGCCGGACGTGGTCGTGCAGACGTTAGCGTAACGGGTTCGCCGTAAGGTGGGTGTTACGCGGTGAGCGGAATCGGTTACGACGCGTTACGCGCCGCGTGCATCCGCGTGTACCGCGCTTGGGCCTCTAGCGCCCGCTGCTTCCGGGGCACGGCTGGCACGGCGCGGAGAGCAGCGGCCGGGGCGACGCGTTCTTGGGCTTGGCCGCCGCCGTCTTGCGCCGATGCCGGTTCTCGAACCATCCCATGCCCAGCACCACGAACGATCCGCCCGGCAGCAGGAACACGATCAGATACAACGCGAGTTTCCACGAACTCAGCTTCGGCGGGACGAAGTGACGGGAAGCGTTGGCGATCGTGCTGCTGACTTGGCCGAAACGTCGGCCGGCGGTGCGTGCAAAGCGGGTCATTGGATGGTCTCTCGGGCGTCGGCATGCGACGCGGCGGTGTTCAGAACATGGTCTGGGACGGCGCTGAAGGCGCGTAACTCGTTGCATGAAATAATATTGACTGTGCAAGTATTTTTCAAGATACTGTTGATTGCTTTTTCGCAACTGTTGTCTGTACGAAACGTGGCGAAGTGTCGCGCCGCGTGATCCGAATCATCGAAAGCCGCATGAACAGCGAACTGCTCTACGATCCGTCCACGATTCAGCTCGAAACGAGCCTCGGCTATTACCTCGCGAAGGCGCGCAACGTGCTCGTCGCGCGCACCGACCAGGCGCTCAAGCCGCTCGACCTTACGTCGCAGCAGATCGGGGTCATCCTGCAACTCGCGTCGGGACGGGCGCGCACGCCACTGGAGCTGTCGCGCGAGATGTCCTACGACAGCGGCTCGATGACGCGCATGCTCGACCGGCTCGAAAAGAAGGGCTTCGTGAGCCGCGCGCGCAGCGAAGCGGACCGGCGCATCGTCGAACTGGAGCTGACGGAGCGCGGGCGCGAGGCGGCCGGACGTCTGCCGGTGATCGGTGCGGCGGTGCTCAACGAGCAACTCGATGGCTTCAGCCGCGCGGAACTCGATCTTCTGATCGGCATGCTGGGGCGGATCATCGGCAATGCGCCGGGCAGCAGTTGCTTGCCATGCGTGGTCGAAGACGAATAATCTGACAAAAAATCGGCATTCAGGCGCCCATTTTGCTGTCTAGGCAGAGAATGCCGCAACAACTAGCACGTTGCGCGCGATGCAAGCTTTGAGCACGTTTCGCCGCATCCGGAGATTTGACGATGTCCACATCCGCGTCCAGCACGTCCGGCTCGCCAGACACGCCGCCCGCGCCGATGCCGCTCAAGGGCGGCATCCTCGCCCTGCTGACCATGGGCCTCGCGCTCGGCACCTTCATGGAGGTGCTCGACACGTCGATCGCGAACGTGGCCGTGCCGACCATTTCCGGCAGCCTCGGCGTGGCGACCAGCGAAGGCACGTGGGTGATTTCCTCGTATTCGGTCGCCTCCGCGATCGCCGTGCCGCTGACCGGCTGGCTCGCGCGGCGCGTCGGCGAGGTGAAGCTTTTCACGATCTCCGTGCTGCTGTTCTCGATCGCCTCGGCGCTATGCGGATTCGCGCACAACTTCGAGTCGCTGATCGCGTTCCGGCTGCTGCAGGGCCTTGTCTCCGGTCCAATGGTTCCGCTGTCGCAGACCATCCTCATGCGCAGCTATCCGCCGGAAAAGCGCGGGCTCGCGCTCGGCCTTTGGGCGATGACCGTGATCGTCGCGCCGATTTTCGGCCCGGTGATGGGCGGCTATATCACCGACAACTTCACTTGGCCGTGGATCTTCTACATCAACGTGCCGATCGGGATCTTTTCGGCGGCGATCGCGTATTTCCTGCTGCGCGGCCACGAGACGAAGACGACGCAGCAGCGCATCGACGCAGTCGGGCTGGCGCTGCTCGTGATCGGCGTCGCGAGCCTGCAGATGATGCTCGACCTCGGCAAGGACCACGACTGGTTCAGCTCGAACCTCATCGTGACGCTGGCGATCGTCTCGGCGGTGTCGCTCGCGTTCATGTTCGCGTGGGAGCTGACCGAGAAGGAGCCGGTCATCGACCTGTCGCTCTTCCGCGACCGCAATTTCGCGATGGGCGTGCTCATCACGTCGCTCGGCTTTCTCGCGTTCTTCGGCTCGGTCGTCGTGCTGCCGCTGTGGCTCCAGACCGTGCTCGGCTACACGCCGTGGCTCGCGGGCCTCGCCACCGCGCCGGTCGGCTTTCTCGCGCTGGTGCTCTCGCCGCTGATCGGGCAGAACATGCATCGGCTGAACCTGCGCGTCGTCGCGAGCTTCGCCTTCATCACGTTCGCGTTCGTGTCGCACTGGAACTCGACCTTCACGCTCGATACGCCCTTCCACGAGATCATCTATCCACGCCTGATTCAGGGCATCGGCGTCGCGTGCTTCTTCGTGCCGATGACGACGATCACGCTCTCCAGCGTCTCCGACGAACGCCTCGCGGGCGCGGCGGGCCTGTCGAACTTCCTGCGGACCTTGTCGGGCGCGATCGGCACGGCGGTCAGCACGACCTTCTGGGAAAACGACATGATCCGTCATCACGCGCGGCTCACCGAATCGGTGACGCCGTATTCGACGGGCACGACGGCTTACTCGGACCTGCTTTCAGGGCTGGGATTGTCGGGGCAGGCGCTGACGGCGCAACTGGATCGCGTGGTGTCGGCGCAGGCGTACATGATGTCGACCAACGACTTCTTCCGCATCTCGTTCTATGCGTTTCTCGTGCTGGCCGTGATGGTGTGGCTGACGCGGCCGAAGAAAGGCGCGTCAGCCTCGACGGGACATTGAGACCTTACTGCGGCGTGAGCGGCGTCGCCGACTGGCCCGGCTGGCTTTCCAGATTGAGCGGCGCGGGCTGTTCGAGCGGGCTGACCTGCACGCCGCTGGGCGCAAGCGCGGGTGCGGGCGCCGCCTGCGGCGTCGCGGCCTTGCGCAAGCCCGGACCGTTGCGGATGAACTGCTTGAAGTCAGCGCCCGCCTGCCACGGATTCGGCGAGCAGCCGAGCGGATTGTCGCAGTGGGCGGCGAAGCCGATCGTCGCGGTGCCTTCGTTGGTCGGCGTCTTGGTGATCTGATATGCGAGCGCGCGTTTGCCGCTCGACGGGCCGGCGGTCATGATGATCGAGTCGGTGATCGTCTGGATCCGGTACTCGGAGTGGTTCGTCACCCAGACTTGCGCGCGCGCCCACCACGCATCGCACTCGGGCTTGCTCATGCAGGTGAGCGGCTGCGTGGCCTGTTCCATCGTCGTGCTGCTGACCTGATCGTCCACCGCGCAGCCGCTCAACAGCGCGAGCCACGCGGCCCCCAGCGCGGCCGCGCCGAAGAACTTCTTTTTCATTGCTCCCCCGATCGTCGAAAAGTCGGCAATATTTTGACCTGTCAGGCCCGATCACGTTGCGCTGCGTTTCCCTCTGTTGCATCCACAGGTAAGGCTTGCCGGTGCGCGGCGAGGCCAACGAAGAAAAAGCTGCCTCAATTTAGCGACGCGCCTCTTCACGCGCTCGCGGGATTCACTTGTAGACCTGATAAGCAGCGACGAACGCATCGAACGATTCGGTGTCGCGGCTCTCGACTTCCACCTGTTCCACCAGCGATTTCGCCGCGAGTTCTTCCATCGCGCGCTCTTCGTCGACCGACAGCGGGCGTGCGCGAAAGTCTTGCGCGTGGCGCGCGCTCAACGCGAGCGCGAACTCGTCGAAGGATTGCTGCTCGTTGCGCATGATTTGCAGCACGCGCGCCGACGGCGTGAGCGACGCATCCGCCACGCGCGGGCGCAGCGCCTTCAGCGTGCGCGTGTGATCGTCGCGGCCGTTCAGCGCATCGAGCGTCTTCGCGACGGGCTCGATCGCGTCGAACAACTCTTCAGCCCACTGTTGCATCGGCACGCTCGCGCCGTCGCGTTGCAGCGCGAGGCCCGGCTTGCGCCCTTCCTTCGCCACCGTGGTGAAGTTGCCGTTCGCCTCGATGCTCGCCTCGGGCGGCAAAAGCGGGCTGTCCTCCAGCGCGCAGTAAAGCAGATAGGCATCGAGAAAACGCGCGGTTTCGAGCGAGATCCCGGTGGGCTCGAACGGATCGATATCCAGACAGCGCACTTCGATGTACTGTACGCCGCGCTCCGACAGCGCGTGCAGCGGACGCTCGCCCGAGTACGTCACGCGCTTCGGGCGGATCGTCGAGTAGAACTCGTTTTCGATCTGCAATACGTTGGTGTTGATCTGCACCCACTCGCCGTCGCGCTGCGTGCCGATGGCTTCGTATGGCGCGTAGGGCTGGCTCACTGCTTTCGCGAGCACGTCGAGATAGGCGTCGAGATTGTCGTAGCTCGGCAGAAGGTCGGCCTGCGCCGGATTGTTCGTGTAGCCGAGATCGCTCATCCGCAGGCTGGTGGCGTGCGACAGATAGAACGTGTCGGCGTCGAAGCTTTCGAGCGTGTGCGCCTTGCCTTCGACAAAACGCCGGTTCAGTGCCGGCGACGCGCCGAAGAGGTACATCAGCAACCAGTTCGTGCGACGGAAGTTGCGAATGAGCGCGAAGTAGCGCTCCGACTGGAATTCCTGCGCGGTGAGCGTGCTCGTGGGATCGAGCGCCTGCCACGCACGCCAGACATCTTCGCTCAGCGAATAGTTGTAGTGAATGCCGGCGATGCACTGCATCGTACGGCCGTAGCGCAGTGCGAGCCCGCGCCGGTACACATGCTTGAGCCTGCCGATATTCGACGTGCCATAAACGCCGAGCGGAATTTCGTCCTCGGGCGGCAGCGAATTGGGCATCGAGTCGTTCCAAAGGAGCTCGTCGCCCATGCGCGAATAGGCGAAGCGATGCAGCACATCGAGACGATCCAGCGTGATGGCGGCGTCGGCTTCCGCGGGCGTGATGAGTTCGACGAGCGCTTCGGAATAGTCTGTCGTGATGAGCGGATGCGTGAGCGCCGAACCGAACGCGCGCGGATGCGGCGTCATCGCGAGCTTGCCGTGCGGCGTCACGCGCAGGCTTTCCTTTTCGATGCCGCGCAAGCCTTGGCGCAGCGCGTCGGCGTGCGGGCCGGACGCGAGCGCGGCAAGCCTGCGTTCGAAGGCGCGGGCCTTGGGGTGAGCGGAATTCGTGTTTGCCATTGAAGCGTTGTGCGAGGAGCGCGAGCGGCGTGCGCCCGGTCGAATTTTAGGGTAGCGGGCACTTTAACATCTCGGTGTAAGGCGTGCTTGAGCCCAGTCCGGGCAAGGGATTGCGGGTTTTTCGGGAGATTTGCGGCGAGGCGGCGGAGCCGCGGAAAGCGGTTCGCGAGGCGATCAGGACGCTCGCCCGTCATGCCGACGGCGAGCGCCCCGATTTCATGCGACCTTGTCGGTCGGGTTATGCGAACGTTCGGTTTCGAGCAGCGCCTCCTTGCGCGACCTGCCCCAGCGATAACCCGCGATCGCGCCGTCCTTGCCGATCACCCGATGGCACGGAATCGCGAGCGCCACAGGATTCGATGCGCACGCATTCGCGACCGCCCGCACCGCGCGCGGCGAGCCGACCGACTCGGCAATCTCGGTGTAGCTGCGCGTCTGGCCGTAGGGTATGCGCCGCAGCGCTTCCCACACGCGCCGCTGAAACGCGGTCGCGCCGATATCGAGCGGCAGATCGAAACGCTCGCGTGTGCCTTGCACATACGCGCGAATCTGCGCGATGAACGGCTCCATTTTCGCGGCATCCTCGACGCGCCCGGCCCGCGCGAAGTCGTGACCGAGCTGGTCGACGAGCGCATCGGCGTCGTCGCCGAAAGCGATCTTGCAGACGCCCTTGTCGGTCGCGGCGACGAGCACGACGCCGAGCGGCGTATCCGCGGTTGCATAGCGCACGGTGAGGCCCGCGCCCTGCCGCTTGTAGGCGGACGGCGTCATGCCGAGTTCGGCGGGCACGGCTTCGTACATGCGCGACGGCGAGCCGAATCCGGCGTCGTGGGTCGCGCGCGTGACATCGTGGCCGTGCTGCAAGGCATCGCGGAGCACGCCCGCACGCTGTGCCGCCTGGTACTGACGCGGCGAAACGCCGACGATGCGCGAAAACAGCCGCTGCAAGTGGAAAGGGCTGACGTGCACGGCGTCGCTCAATTGCGCAAGCGTCATGCGTCGCTGCGGATCGGCGTCGAGAACCTTGCACGCGCGCTCGACGATAGCCAGCTCGCGCGGCAGGCTCGTGGGCTGGCAGCGCTTGCACGGGCGATATCCGGCCGCTTCGGCCGCGGCTGTCGTCGGAAAGAATTCGACGTTCTCGCGTCGCGGCGCGCGCGATGCGCACGATGGCCGGCAGAACACGCCGGTCGTGCGCACGGCGAAGAAGAAAGCGCCGTCGGCACGGTCGTCGCGCTCGACAACCGCCTGCCAGCGGCTTTCATCGGTGGTGAAAATAGGGTCTGTTGCGGTTTTCATGACGATCTCGATGGCTCCTGGGTACGAAACCAATGTAGGGCCATGCGGATCAGGTTACGCGCCGTTTCTTGCGGTGTCATCGGCGGTCGAAATCGGCGTTGTCCCAAAAAGTGACGCGCAGATGCTACAGAATGACGCCATAGGGGTTTTTACTAAAATTTCTATTGCGTCGCATCAAGCGACTGTGTAGTATTGGAACTGTCTCCTCCATGTCTCCTCCTGATATGGATTCAGCCCGCCAACCTAGGCGGGCTTTTTTTCGTCCCTACCAGGCGCGCAGACGTGAAAAAAACCGGGCATCGCAACGACGCCCGGTTTTGTCGATAACGCCCGGAAGATCAGAGCACGTAGCGCGACAGATCCTCGTCCTGCGCCACCTCGCCCAGCGCGCGATCCACATACGCCGCGTCGATCCTCACCGGCTGGCCCGTGTGATTGCCCGCTGCGAACGACACTTCTTCCAGCAGCTTCTCGATCACCGTGTAAAGCCGCCGCGCGCCGATGTTCTCGGTCTTCTCGTTCACCGAGTACGCGACTTCGGCCAGACGCCGGATGCCTTCCTGCGCGAAATCCAGCTCGACGCCTTCTGTTGCGAGCAGCGCCTTGTACTGCTTGACGAGGCTCGCATCGGTCGCATTGAGGATCGATTCGAAGTCCTCGACGGACAGCGAATCCAGCTCCACGCGAATCGGAAAACGTCCTTGCAGCTCGGGAATCAGATCGCTCGGCTTGGCGAGATGGAACGCGCCGCTCGCGATGAACAGGATGTGGTCGGTCTTGATCATCCCGTACTTCGTGTTGATGGTCGTGCCTTCGACAAGCGGCAGCAGATCGCGCTGCACGCCGGCGCGCGACACTTCCGCGCCGCCGGTTTCGCTGCGCGACGCGATCTTGTCGATTTCATCGAGAAACACGATGCCGTTCTGCTCGACGTTCTGCACCGCGCGGCTCTTGACCTCTTCGTCGTTGAGCATCTTGCCGGCTTCTTCGTCGGTGAGCAGTTTCAGCGCTTCATTCACCTTCACCTTGCGGCGCGTCTTCTTGCCGCCGCCGATGTTCGCGAACATCGAGCGGATCTGCTCGGTCATGTCTTCCATGCCCGGCGGCCCCATGATGTCCATGCCGACTTGAGGCATTTCCACGTCGAGCTCGATTTCCTTGTCGTCGAGCGCGCCTTCGCGCAGACGCTTGCGGAAGGTCTGGCGCGTCGTGTTGTCACCTTCGCTCGCGTTTTCCGAAGCCGCGCCAAAACCCACCGGCCGCGCGCTGGGTAGCAGGATGTCGAGAATGCGGTCTTCGGCGCGGTCTTCGGCCTTGGTGCGCACCTTCTTCATTTCGGATTCGCGCGTCTGCTTGACGGAAATCTCGATCAGATCGCGCACGATGCTGTCCACGTCGCGCCCGACGTAGCCCACTTCGGTGAACTTGGTCGCTTCGATCTTGATGAACGGCGCGTCCGCGAGCTTGGCGAGACGCCGCGCGATTTCGGTCTTGCCCACGCCCGTCGGCCCGATCATCAGAATGTTCTTCGGCGTGATTTCCTGACGCAGCGGTTCCGCGACCTGCTGACGGCGCCAGCGGTTGCGCAGCGCGACCGCGACCGCCTTCTTCGCGCGGCCCTGGCCGATGATGTGCTTGTCGAGTTCGGAGACGATTTCGGAGGGAGTCATGGTGGTCATCGCTGGGTTCCTTTACTCGATCGTCTCGATGACGCGATTGTGGTTGGTGTAGATGCACATGTCGCCGGCGATGGTGAGCGCCTTTTCGACGACGTCGCGTGGGGAGAGATCGGTGTTTTCGACGAGCGCCTGCGCCGCGGCTTGCGCGTACGCGCCGCCAGAACCGATCGCGGCGATGCCGTGTTCGGGGTCGAGCACGTCGCCGTTGCCGGTGATGACGAGCGTCGTGTCCTTGTCGGCGGTGATCAGCATGGCTTCGAGCCGGCGCAGCATGCGGTCGGTGCGCCAGTCTTTCGCCAGTTCGACGGCGGCGCGCGTCAGGTTGCCCTGATGTTTCTCGAGCTTCGCTTCGAAGCGGTCGAGCAGCGAGAACGCGTCGGCGGTGCCGCCGGCGAAGCCGACCAGCACCTTGCCGCCATAAATGCGGCGCACTTTCCTGGCGCCACCTTTCATGACGATGTTGCCGAGCGTCACCTGACCATCGCCGCCCAGCGCGACCTTGCCGTCGCGGCGCACGGAGACGATGGTCGTGCCGTGAAATTGTTCCATGTGCGTTCCTTGTGAAAACCAGAGGGACGCGGGGCGGCCTCTTCGAGCTACAGCCGCCGCGCAGTCGAGAATTCGATGGAGTGCACGGCGCGGGGTTCCGTCGGGCCGGAGGCCTCGGGCGGACGGCGCCGCGCACGCTTACCGCGATGAGGCTTTTGCGGTGCGCGTCGGAGTCATTTTAGGGCGACGCCGGATTTATCAAGGCGTCCGATACCGGCGCACCGCGTTTTCGGGCGGCAGAAAGCAAAAAGGCACACGGTCGACGTGTGCCCTTTTTGCTCATGGAACTGCCGTTCTGCAATTTTTCGCGGCGGCGCCTTCCCCGTGGCGGGCTGTCCCGCTACGTGGGCGTGCCTGCGGCTCAATCAGTCGCCGAAGAGTTTCTGACGCAGTTCGCGGCGTTCCTGGGCTTCGAGCGAAAGCGTGGCGGTCGGACGCGCGAGCAGACGCGGGATGCCGATCGGCTCGCCCGTTTCCTCGCACCAGCCGTAATCGCCGGACTCGATGCGCGCGAGCGACTGCTGCACCTTCTTCAGAAGCTTGCGTTCGCGGTCGCGCGTGCGCAGTTCCAGTGCATGCTCTTCCTCGATGGTCGCGCGATCCGCCGGATCCGGCACGATCACCGTTTCCCGCAGATTCTCGGTCGTCTGGCCGGCATTCTTGAGAATGTCCGCTTGCAACTGCTCGAGCCGGTTCTTAAAGAAGGCGAGTTGATCCGCGTTCATGTAGTCCTTCTCGCTCATCTTCAGGATTTCGGCTTCGGTCAAGAGTTTCGTTGTCATCTGCTTGCTTCTTCAATGTAAGGCGATGTCTTCGCAACGCCTGCACTTGCGTTGCCCGCATGCAGCGCATCGTCACGCTCGGGGCTGCGCGATACGCCGATGCGGGGCCGAACTCCTCTGGAAACCGATCTTGGATGATGCTCCGGAAAGGCCTGAGCGCATTTGGCATGGCCTGGGATTTCCGGCCCCGGTGCTTTGACTTGATTTGCCTTCCCCCGGCAAATCGAGGCATCGTCCCGACGGGACACCCCTTCTCCTAACATCCGCTGGCTGAACGTTATTGAACGCCCGTCCGACGGAACTGCCCTTCTCCAGTGGGGCTGTATTGTAACTGAACCGCAATTTCCGACGAAACCCACTGAAAACCCTGTCAAATCTCGCCGGAATTTCAAAAATATAACGCCTGAGCGTGCAAAAAGCGATGTCGGTTCGTGGTCGCGACTACATACGCACGTCGAAAGTCGGATAAGAAAAACGCCGCGCGAGCCCGTCGCGGCGGCGTTTCCCAAAAAGCCCGATTTCGCCCCGCGTGAATCGCACGATTCAAGCGAGATACGTGCCGGATTACTTGACGAGGCAGGCGTCGAGTCCATCGGTGATCAGGTCCTTCGGCAACTCAATGCCGATGAACACCATCTTGCTGTTCTTCTTCTCGATCGGCATCCATTTGCCGGCGAGATCGCTGCCCATCATCTGATGCACGCCCTGGAACACGACCTTGCGATCGACGCCCTTCATGTAAAGCACGCCTTTGTAGCGCAGCAGGCGTTCGCCATAGATCTGCAGAATGCCGCCCAGGAAGTCTTCGAGGCGGTTCGGATCGAACGGCTTGTCGCTCCGGTACACGAACGACTTGATCTTGTCGTCGTGATGCGCGTGGTGGTGATGATGACCGTGTTCGTGATCGTGACCGCAGGTGGAGTGGTCGTGGTCGTGATCATGGTCATGCGCGTGGTCATGATCGTGATCGTCTTCCGCGAGGAAATCCGGATCGATCTCGAGCTTCGAATTCAGATTGAAGCCGCGCAGGTCGAAGATTTCCTTGATGTCCGCATCGCCGAAATTCACGACGCGGACCGCCGCGCGCGGATTCATGTGCAGCAGGCGATGCTTGAGCGCTTCGAGCTCGTCCGCCGAAACCAGATCCGACTTCGTGATGAACAGACGGTCCGCGAAACCGACCTGACGCTGCACCACTTCGTGCTGATCCAGTTGCGCGTTCGCGTGTTTCGCGTCGACCAGCGTGATGATCGCGTCGAGCAGGAATTCGTCGGCGACGGTGTTGTCCATGAAGAACGTCTGCGCCACCGGGCCGGGATTCGCGAGACCCGTGGTTTCGATCACGACGCGGTCGAAATCGAGCGTGCCCGCCTTCTTGCGGTTGGCGAGGTCCTCGAGCGCGCGCGCCAGATCGCCGCGAATCGTGCAGCAGATGCAGCCGTTGCTCATCTGGATGATCTGCTCGTTCGTTTCCTGCACGAGAATTTCGTTGTCGATGTTCTCTTCGCCGAACTCGTTCTCGATCACGGCGATCTTCATGCCGTGCTGCTCGTTCAGGATGCGCTTGAGCAACGTGGTCTTGCCGCTGCCCAGAAAGCCGGTCAGGATGGTTACGGGAATCATGTCGCCTGTGTCCTTAGTAGTTCGGTGGTCGCGCCTAATCGACTATTGAAACATATTTGTCAAGCGGTCGCTCTTTGAGGCTTGCTGCCGTGGATCGCGGTTAGATAAGGGCGCTCACGCGATTTGCAACAGCAGTCCTTTCAGGTACTCGCCTTCCGGGAAAGCTGTGAGCAGCGGATGATCGACGCCCGCGCCGAGGCGCTTGAGAATGCGCGCATCGACGCGCGCGTCCGCCGCCGCGCCCGCGACGATCTTCTGAAACAGGTCCGAATCGATCGCGCCGGAGCACGAATACGTGAACAGCAGACCGCCCGGACGCAGCAATTTGAAGCCGCTCAGGTTGATGTCCTTGTACGCGCGCGCGGCGCGATCGACAGTTTCCTTCGACGGCGCGAACTTCGGCGGATCGAGCACGATCAGGTCGAAGCGCTCGCCTTCGTCGTAGAGACGGCGCAGCGTCTTGAACGCGTCGGCGTCGAGCCATTCCGCCTTCTCCGCGTCGAAGCCGTTCGCCTCGACGTTCGCGCGCGCAAGCGCCAGCGCCTCGCCGGACGAATCGACCGAGACGACGCGCGTCGCGCCGCCCTTCAGCGCGGCGAGCGAAAATCCGCCCGTGTAGCAGAAGCAGTTCAGCACTTCGCGGCCCTGCGCGTTCTGCGCCACCAGCACGCGGTTGTCGCGCTGATCCACATAGAAGCCGGTCTTGTGGCCATTGCGCACGTCGACGTGATAGCGCACGCCGCATTCGTTCGTGATGAGCGTCTCGGGCGGCGGGTCGCCGGCGAGCACGCCGGTGGTCTGTTCTAGCCCTTCCTTCTGACGGATCGACACGTCCGAGCGCTCGTAGACGTTCGGGCAGCCCGTCGCGCCGGTCAGCGCCTGCACGATGGCTTCCTTCCACGCTTCGACCCCCGTCGCCATGAACTGGCAGACGAGCTGCGCGTGCGTGTCCCGATCCGCGACGTAGTAATCGACGATCAAGCCCGGCAAGCCATCCGCCTCGCCGAAGACGAGACGCGTGGCGCCGGTGTCCTTCACCATCGTCTGCCGATGCGCGACCGCGCGCTGCACGTGGCGCTTGAAGAACGCGTGATCGACGGGCTCGCTTTCGTCGAAGGTCCAGACGCGCGCGCGAATCTGCGATTGCGGGCTATAGGACGCGCGCGCGAGAAAGCGGCCATCGGCGGCGCGCACGGTGACGGTCGCGCCCGGCGCGGGATTGCCGTCGATGCGCGCGATGGCGTTCGCGTAAATCCACGGATGGCGGCGGACCAATGACTTGTCCTTCGCCGGTTTGAGCGTGATGGTGTTCATTGCGATTCGAGTGAGGCGCATGACGCGCCGGGGAATCAATCGCGCTTCTTCGCGCGCGGATGCGCCTGATCGTAGACGCGGGCGAGATGCTGAAAATCGAGCGACGTGTAGACCTGCGTCGCCGTGATGCTCGCGTGGCCGAGCAGTTCCTGCACCGCGCGCAGGTCGCCGCTGGATTGCAGAACGTGCGTGGCGAACGAGTGACGCAGCACGTGCGGATGCACGTTCGACGGAATACCCGCCTTGAGCGCGAGCTGCTTCACGCGCGTGCGCACGACGCCAGGCGACATGCGATTGCCGCGCACCGAAAGAAAGAGCGCGTGCGGATCGAGTTTGACGAATTCGCCACGCACCGCGATCCATGCGCGCAGGGCTTCGATCGCCTTGCTGCCGACCGGCACCTGGCGGCGGCGCTTGCCTTTGCCGAGCACCGTGACTTCCGCGTTCTCCAGATCGATCCAGCCTTCCGACGTGTGTTCCTTCGAATCGACGTGGCGCACGTCGAGTCCGACCAGCTCCGCGAGCCGCAAGCCCGACGAGTAGAAGAGTTCGAGGATCGCGTGATCGCGCAGCGCCTCGGTCGTACCGGATTGCGGCGCGTCCATGAGCGCCATGGCGTTATCGACGGAAAGCGCTTTCGGCAGCGTCTTTTCGCGCTTCGGCGCGCGCACCGTCGCGACGGGATTCGCGGGCATCTCGACGCGCTCGGCGAGCCATCGATAAAACGCGCGCCACGCCGACAGCCGATGCGCGATCGAGCGCGACGACAGCCCGCCCGCGTGCGCCCGCACGACGGCGCCGCGAATGTCGGCGGCGGTGAGCGATTCGAGTGGACGGTCCTTCGCGAGCGCGCGCAGTTCGCTCAGTTCGTGTGTGTAGCCGCGCAGCGTGTGCTCGGAGAGATGCCGCTGATGCTCCAGCATCGCAAGATAAGTGGCGATGACCGCCCCCAAGGGGGCTTCCTTCGGGGCGTCAGCGGCGCTCATCTCAGTGCGGCAGCAAACGCGACAGCGCCGCGCTCGCCAGCGCGCCGATCTGCGTGAGGAAGTCGGTCGCCATGCCGTCGTGGAAGCGGCGCGGATCGGGCGAGCCCATCACGAGCAGGCCGAAGCTCGGCGCGTCCGGGCCGGCCTGCGGATCGCGCAGCGCGATCAGCGAGACGGATTCGATCTTGCGCTCCACATCCGACGGACCTTCGCTCGGCGCCACGGTAGCCGATGCCGAATTCGCCGCGCCGAGCCATTGCGCGGCCGCGAAACCGGTGTCGACGCCGCAGTATGGCGCGGCCAGACTGTTGGTGAAAATGCGCACTTCCTCGCCGACCTGACGCGCGAAATCGGCCTGCCGGAACGCTTCGTCGATGTCCCACACGCGCAGCGCCGCGTGCGGCACGTCGAATACTTCGCACAATCCACGGCTGATGGTCGCCGGCAACGCGTACGGATCGCGCTGCGAGATGACGCGCACGGTCCAGCGATTGAACTTGGTCGAGATGCTGTCGTTCTCATGGCCGTAACGCAGCAGTTCGGCGAGCCGCCGCTCGAGCTGCTTGTTCTTGTCACGCAGCATTTCCATCTGGCGCTCCTGCAGCGACACGGCGGCCTTGCCATGCGGATTCGAGAGCCGGATGGTGCCGAGCAGCTCCGCGTGCTCGACGAAGAAATCGGGATTGTCGAGCAGATAGTCGGCGACTTCGCGTGGATTCATGATGTTGTTTGTGCGTTAGACGAGGCGATCCAGCTCGATTTCGCCCTCGAAGACCGTCGTGGCGGGGCCCGCCATGAAAAGCGCGGCGGCTTCGTCCTGCGCGCCGTTCCAGCTGATCGTGAGCATTCCGCCATGCGTTTGAACGCGCACTGGCGTGTCCAGCGCGCCGCGCCGGATGCCCGCGGCCACCGCCGCGCACGCGCCCGTGCCGCACGCGAGCGTTTCGCCCGCGCCGCGTTCGAAGACGCGCAGCTTCACCGAATGACGATCGACGATCTGCATGAAGCCCGCGTTCACGCGTTTCGGAAAGCGCGCATGGCGCTCGATCAGCGGTCCTTCCTGCAAAACCTGATACGCCTCGACGTCATCGACGATCTGCACCGCGTGCGGATTGCCCATCGAGACGACGGAAATCCAGCGGGTTTCGCCGTTTACGTCGAGCGGCCAGAGCGTGTCGTTGCCTTCGCGACGGCCTTCGAGGCCCTTTGCGTCGAACGGAACCTGTGGCGGATCGAACACCGGCGTGCTCATGTCGACGACGACTTCGCCGTTCTCCTGCATCGTCAGCGTGATGATGCCGTTCTGCACCTGCACGCGCACCGTCGATGCGTCCGTTAGCCGGCGCTCGCGCACGAACTTCACGAAGCAGCGCGCGCCGTTGCCGCAATGCTCGACCTCGCCGCCATCGCAATTGAAGATGCGGTACTTGAAGTCGACGCCTTCGATGGTCGGCTTCTCCACGAGCAGCAACTGATCCGCGCCCACGCCGAAATGGCGGTTGGCGAGCGCGCGCACTTGCTCCGCGGTCAGATCGAGCGTCTGCGTGTAGCCGTCGAGCACGACGAAATCGTTGCCCGCGCCCTGCATTTTCGTGAATTTGAGTTTCATGGCCGTCATTGTATGTGACGCGCGGCGTGGCGTTTTGCGCCGCGCACGCCGCGATCGTGCTTCAGTCGCGCATCAGTAAAAGCTCGCATCGCCCGGCGGGCGCGTCTTGAAGCGCTTGTGCACCCAGTAATATTGCTCGGGCATCTCGGGAATGTGCTCTTCGAGGAACTCGTTCATGCGCCGCGCGTCGGCGTCGTCGTCGCCGGTCGGGTAGTTTTCCCACGGCTTGAAAATCTTGAGCCGATAACCCTTGTAGTTCGGCAACACCTCGCCGATGAACGGCACCACCTGCGCGCGGCCCGTCTTGGCTAGCCGGCCGACGGCGGTCAGCGTGCACGTCGGGATGCCGAAGAACGGCACGAAGGTGGAGTTGCGCATGCCGTAATCCATGTCCGCGCCCAGCATCACGGGCTTGCGGTCGCGCAGCCAGCGCAGGACGATGCGCGCGCTGTCCGCGCGGCTCGCCATGTCGGCGCCGAAGCGGGCGCGCTGCGTCTTCGCGAGTTCCTCGATCTGCGGATTCGAAAACGGCTGATACAGGGACCCGCATTGCCGATGCAGCGAATAGTTCAGAAAGATCGAACCCGCTTCGATACCCACGAAGTGAAAACCGAGAAACAGCGTGGGCGGCAGATCGGGGTCCGTCAGGTCGACGGCGCTGTCGAGCTGAATCAGCTTTTCGAGTTTCTTCGCCGAGCCGAACCATTGCACGCTGCGCTCCACGTAGCTGCGGATCGCATGCCGGAAGTGCTTCTGCGCGATGTCCTCGCGCTTTTCTTCGGACCACTCCGGGAAGCACAGCTTCAGATTCGTATGCACGATGCGCCTGCGGCGGCTCGGAATCTGGTAGAGCAGCCAGCCCAGCGCATCGCCGAAACGCGCGGTGATGCCGTACGGAATGAGGGCCAGGAACCTGAGAAAGCCGATGGCGAGCGCCACGCCGATGCGCCCTAGCATGGGAAGCTCCGGCGAGCGGATGAATGAAGCGGGACCAAGGAAGCCAAAGGGGTCAATTCTGTGAAAACAAGGGAAGCCGGTATAATAAAACCTTCGCCGAGTTAATGGACAACTTGCGGGGCGAAGCAGATCGAAGCCTTCAGCAGTTACGAAAGGTTCCGGTCTGGGAAATTGACATCCGCTAAAGCGTCGCCGCTTCAGACTCCAAACGAAGTCGGCTACGTGAATATCAACCGTACTTACTGGAGTCTGAAGCGTGTCGAACGACTACCTCTTTACTTCCGAATCCGTTTCCGAAGGCCACCCGGACAAGGTCGCCGATCAAATCTCCGACGCCATCCTCGACGCCATCCTGTCGCAGGACAAATATTCGCGCGTCGCAGCGGAAACGCTCTGCAACACCGGTCTCGTCGTCCTCGCGGGCGAAATCACGACCAACGCCAATGTCGATTACATCCAGGTCGCGCGCGACACCATCAAGCGCATCGGCTACGACAACACCGACTACGGCATCGACTACCGCGGCTGCGCGGTGCTCGTCGCGTACGACAAGCAATCGCCCGACATCAAGCAAGGCGTCGACGCCGCGCATGACGACAACCTCGATCAGGGCGCGGGCGACCAGGGCCTGATGTTCGGCTACGCGTGCGACGAAACGCCCGAACTGATGCCGCTGCCGATCCACCTTTCGCACCGCCTGGTCGAGCGTCAGGCGAACCTGCGCCGCGATGGCCGTCTGCCCTGGCTGCGCCCGGACGCGAAGTCGCAGGTCACCGTACGTTACGTCGACGGCAAGGCGCATTCCATCGACACCGTCGTGCTGTCCACGCAGCACGCGCCGGACATCGAGCTTTCGCAACTGCGCGAAGCGGTCATCGAAGAAGTGATCAAGCCGACGCTGCCGAAAGACCTCATCAAGGGCGACATCAAGTTCCTGGTGAATCCGACCGGCCGTTTCGTCATCGGCGGTCCGCAGGGCGACTGCGGTCTGACGGGCCGCAAGATCATCGTCGATACGTACGGCGGCGCGGCGCCCCACGGCGGCGGCGCTTTCTCGGGCAAGGACCCGTCGAAGGTCGACCGCTCGGCGGCTTATGCGGGACGTTATGTCGCGAAGAATATCGTCGCGGCGGGCCTCGCATCGCGCGCGCTGATCCAGGTGTCGTACGCAATCGGCGTCGCGCGCCCGACTTCGGTCATGGTCAACACGTTCGGCACCGGCCGCGTGTCGGATGCGGAAATCACCAAGCTCGTTCTCGAGCACTTCGATCTGCGTCCGAAGGGCATCATCCAGATGCTCGATCTGCTGCGCCCGATCTACGAGAAATCGGCGGCATACGGCCACTTCGGCCGCGAAGAGCCGGAATTCTCGTGGGAAGCCACCGACAAGGCGCTGATCCTTGCCGAAGCCGCCGGCACGGAGCCGGTCGCGAGCGTCGCGTAAGGCGTTCGCTGCCGTTCGTTGCAATAGCGACACGGAAAACCGGCAGGCTGCGCGCCTGCCGGTTTTTTTTCACCCGCGGCGCGTTTCTTGCATTTGCTTGATCGGCAAAACTGAACGCCTGCGGAGTCATCATGCCGTACGACACGCTTCTTTCTCCGGTCACCATCGGCAATCTCCAACTGCCGAATCGCGTCGTGATGGCGCCGCTCACGCGCAACCGCGCGTCGCAACCCGGCGACGTGCCCTCCGAAATGAACGCCCACTATTACGCGCAACGCGCGGGGGCGGGGCTCATCGTCACCGAGGCGACGCAAGTGTCCCGGCAAGGACAGGGCTATTTCGCGACGCCCGGCATCTATTCGGATCCGCAGGAGGCCGGATGGAGAGCCGTCGTCGGCGCGGTGCACGCGCGGCATGGGCGGATCGCGTCGCAGTTGTGGCATGTCGGGCGCGTGTCGCACCGGCTGCTTCAGGAAGGTGGCGCGCCGCCCGTCGCACCCTCGGCGATGCGGGCGGCCGATACCCAGGTCTTCGTGAAGCGCGACGACGGAACCTTCGGCATGATCGACGCCGACGAGCCGCGCGCGCTCGAAACCGCCGAGTTGCCGGGCATCGTCCTGCAGTTCGTGGACGCCGCGCATCGGGCGAAGCGCGCCGGCTTCGACATGATCGAGGTGCACGCGGCCAACGGCTATCTGCTGCATCAGTTCATGGCGACGGGCGCCAATCATCGCACCGACGATTACGGCGGGGGCATCGAAAACCGCGTGCGGCTCACCGTCGATGTGCTCGAAGCGGTGTCAGGCGTGATGGGCGCGAATCGCGTCGGCATCCGCATTTCGCCGAACTTCACCGGCTTCGGCCTGCAGGACGACGAAGGCGAAACGTCATCGCTGCATCTGGCGCGGGAGCTGAAGCGCATCGGCGTTGCGTATCTGCACCTGGCCGAGGCCGACTGGGCAGGCGGCGCGCCGCTGTCCGACGATTATCGGCGCGCGCTGCGTCAGGCCTTCGACGGCGCGATCATCGTATGCGGCGAATACACGGCCGAGGAAGCGAACGCGCGCATCGAGCGTGGCGGGGCCGACGCCGTGGCGTTCGGCCGCGCATATCTCGCGAATCCGGATCTGGTGGAGCGCTTCAGGAAAGACGCGCCGCTCAACGCGCCCGATGAGGCGACTTTCTATGGCGGCGGCGAAAAGGGCTACACGGATTATCCGGCGCTCGACGACGCCGGACGTGGCTGAGCCTGAGCCGCTCAGCGCGCGGCGAACGCGTACCAGCCGGCGCTGCTGGCGGAAACACGGCGCGGACGGCGGCTCGTGAGCGTCGCGGCCTTCGGTTTCGGCGACGGCGCGCGCAACTGCACCGGACGACGCAACAGCGCGCGCAAGGAAACGCGGCGCGATGCCGCACGCACGCGCAGATTGAAGAAGAAACCGCGGAACCACGACCGGATGCCATCGACCGGATGCACGTGTTTCAGCTGCTCGGCGAGCAGTTGCGTGCGGGTGGAGTGATGGCGCAACGCGCGGATCATGCCGCGACGGGCAGGACGTGCGGCGCGCGAGGCAACGCGCGAGAGGCCAATAGCGATTCGGTGGTTCATGTCGGCGGGAGGTCGGTTGCGTTACGCAAACTCGACGATAGATGTCTCAAAAATGGCGGGCAAGGCATTCGATTCAACTCGCTTCGCGGAGTTGCACCGAATTGGCGGATTCAATGTACAGGACCTTTATTACTCGGGTAAGTACGCGTTTTCCCTGCGTTTTTATGAAGCACCTGTTGATAAATATCGGCGGATGCATTGTGGCGCGGGCCTTGGCGCGGCGTCGGATTTACAATCTTCGTATTCGCGCCGATTCCGGATATAGCGTCGTCGGCATGAATCCATTCGAAAGCCGCGAGACGCTAAAACTGAAATGTCTGATCAAAATTCGTTGAAATCGAAAAAAGAACAGGTGCACGAGCTGCGTGAAAACGGCTACGTGATCGTCAAAGGGCTCGTGACGAAAGAACGTCGCGACGCGATGCGCGAAGTCGCGCGACAGCAGTTGGCGATCGCGGCCGCGCCAGTCGAATTCGAAGCCGATCTGAAATACCCCGGTGCGCCGGATTCGAAGGACGCGCCGGGCGGACACACGGTGCGTCGCCTGCTGGACGCATACGTGCGGCATCCGCTCTTCGCGGAATTCGCGACTTCGCCGGAAGTGCGCGGCTGGATGGAGGTTTATTTCGGCGAAACGCCGTATCTTTCGCGCGCGCATCACAACTGCATGATGACGAAGCACCCCGCGTACGGCAGCCTGACCGGCTGGCATCGCGACGTGCGCTACTGGGCGTTCGAGCGCGACGATCTCGTTTCCGCGTGGCTTGCTGTGGGCAACGAGACGGTCGACAACGGCGCGCTGTGGTTCGTGCCGACGTCGCACAAGCTGCCGTTCACGTCGGATCGTTTTGACGACGCGAAATTCTTCCGCTCCGATTTGCCCGAGAACGCCGCGCTGATCCGCACGGCGGTGTCGCCCGAACTCGAACCGGGCGATGTCGTGTTCTTCCACTGCAACACGCTGCATTCGGCCGGGAAGAACCTCACTGATCAGGTGAAGTTCTCGCTCGTGTACACGTATCGCGGCGCGAGCAATGCGCCGTTGCCCGGCACGCGCTCGGCGTCGAAGCCGGAAGTGGCGCTGGTCTGAGGAATCAGCGAATTGGCGGATCGCTGTGTTAGCGTTTCGAAGGAATCGCGAGCCCGATCAACCCCGCGAGCGACGCGACGATCCCGCCCGCGATCAGCCAGATGGTCTTGTTCGTGGGCGAGCCGGTGAAGAAGCGCGATACGTCGTTCGAGAGCGAATGAAACGACTGGCCGCCGAAATACAGCAGCACTACGCCGCCGACGAGCAGCGCAACGGAAATCGCTCGGGTCATAACGTGTTTTCGTCCTGTTTCGTTCTCTGAGGGCGCGTCAGCTTAGCGGGTCGGCGCGGGCGCGTCCAGTTGCGCGGCCGGGGCCGGCGCTTCGCGCGTCAACGGCTGGATCTTGCGCAGCAGGTCGGCCTGCACGTTCTGGTGATCGGTCCGGGTGGTCCACGCGCCGAGGTTGAACTTGACGCCGGTGTCGGTGTAATCGGTCACCGAAACCCACGGCGCGGAAGGCCCGTCCTGCACGATGCGCGCATCTTCGCTCATCAGCCGGCGCAGCTCGCCGAGCACGTGTTCCACCTTGAGCCCGTGTTGCGCCTGAAAATTGATCACGACGCGGCGACGGTCGTTCGCGCTGTAGTTGGTGATCGCGTTCGCCCAGATGAGACTGTTCGGCACGTACATGACGATGCCGTCCGCCTTGGTCAGACGCGTGGTGAACAGACCGATCTCGTTGACCGTGCCCGCTGTCGTGCCGATGCCCTCGATGTAATCGCCGACGCGAAACGGCCGCAGCAGCAACAGCATCAGACCGGCAGCGATATTCTGCAGCGTGCCCTGCAGCGCGAGCCCGATGGCGAGACCCGCCGCGCCGAGCACGGTGAGAATGCTGGCCGCCGCGATGCCGAACTTGCCGAGCGCGGCGACGATGGCGATGACGCGAATCGCCCACATCGCGAGGCTGGCGAGCACGGGTGTCAGCGTGGCGTCCACGTTCGTGCGAGTGAGCGTGCGGCGCAGTGCGTTGGCGACGGCGTTGGAGATCCACCAGCCCACGGCGAGAATCAGGATCGCCAGCAGAATGTCGATGCCGTAGGTCACGGCGATCGCGGAAAAGGAATCGTAGGCGGGGCGCAGTCTGTCGATCGGGTCCATCTGTCAAGCTCCTTCATGCGGAATTTGCATTGGTCAGCGTTGACCGTCGATCGTTCCCCTAACTGACCGTCCGGCCAGTGTCGAATAGCGGGACGACGCAGCGCGCCGTGCGCACCGATGGCCGATTGGCTAAGATTGACGCCCTTGGCAGGGCGCATGCGCGCGACGCGGCACGCGCGCTCGTGCGCCGAAACTGTCTGTTGCAGGTCTGTTCAATTCGCAATCCGCAGAGGAAATCCGTCATGGCCTACGAAGCAGCGTCCGAGCGATACACGCAGATGCAATACCGCACCTGCGGCAAAAGCGGGTTGAAACTACCCGCGCTGTCGCTGGGCTTGTGGCACAACTTCGGCGATACGACGCCTATCTCCACGCAACGCGAGATTCTGCGCACGTCGTTCGATCTCGGCATCACCCATTTCGACCTCGCCAACAATTACGGCCCGCCGTATGGCAGCGCGGAGACGAACTTCGGCCGCATCTTCAAGGACGACTTCCGCCCGTATCGCGACGAGCTGCTGATCTCGTCGAAGGCAGGCTGGGACATGTGGCCCGGTCCGTACGGCCAGGGCGGCGGCTCGCGCAAGTACGTGCTCGCGAGTCTCGATCAAAGCCTGAAGCGCATGGGTCTCGATTACGTCGATATCTTTTACTCGCACCGTTTCGACGCCGATACGCCGCTGGAAGAAACCGCTGGCGCGCTCGCGACGGCCGTGCATTCGGGCAAGGCGCTCTATGTCGGCATCTCGTCCTATTCGGCGTCGAAGACGCGCGAAATGGCGAAGCTGCTCGCCGAGCACAAGGTGCCGCTGCTGATCCATCAACCGTCTTACAACATGCTGAACCGCTGGATCGAAAGCGAACTGCTCGACACGCTCGACGATATCGGCGCGGGCAGCATCGCGTTTACGCCGCTCGCGCAAGGGCTTCTGACCAGCAAGTACCTGAACGGCGTGCCTCAGGATGCGCGCGTGAACAAGCCGGGCGGCGGCTCGCTCAAGCAGGAGCACCTGAGCGACGCGAACCTCGCGCACGTGCGCAAGCTCAATGAACTGGCGCAGAAGCGCGGCCAGAGCCTCGCGCAGATGGCGCTGGCGTGGGCGCTGCGCGGCGGTCGCGTGACTTCGGTGCTGATCGGTGCGAGCCGCGCGGAACAGGTCGCGGAGAACGTCGGCGCGCTGAAGAACCTCGATTTCACCAAGGAAGAACTCGCGGAAATCGACCAGCACGCGCAGGAAGGCGGCATCAATCTGTGGGAAAAGCCGTCGACGGATCAGCGGATCTAGGCGCGGCGAACGTGCGCCAAGCCTTTCTTCGGAAAGGGTATTTCGGGATAGAGCGGGTTCCGTTGCTATCATGCTGGCTCGGTGGTTTTCCGGCAGAGATTTCGATGCTCGCGGAAAGCCGCTCGCAGCCAGCGTTTCGCCAGCCAGAGACTTCAATTCAGCACGCACGTTCGCCCACGAGGCCCGCGTGCGCGCCTTTGCCGCTACTGCGTTTCACGCGGCGCCCGACGACGCCGACCGGCTATCGGGTTAAAATAGTCGATTGCGCCGGGCTGTCTGGTTTTTTCGCGCGATGTTCACGCAAGGCGCGGCGTGGATCGCATGCCTCGTGCGTCGAACTCGCATCGAACTCGCGGCAATACCAATCGATCGTTCTATCGCGCAGCGCAGCGCCTTACTGGCGCGTTCGCAGTCAGCCGCGAGCGGTCTGAGCGTCACCGCTTTCGCACAGTTAAAGCACAGTTCAAGAAGCCATGAGCAACCTTAATCCTCAAACCGTTCTGAGCGTCCATCACTGGACCGACACGCTTTTCAGTTTCACCTGCACCCGCGACAGCGCGTTCCGCTTCGAGAACGGCCAGTTCACGATGGTGGGCCTCGAAGTCGACGGCAAGCCGCTGCTGCGCGCTTATAGCCTCGCGAGCGCGAACTACGAAGAGCATCTCGAATTTCTGAGCATCAAGGTTCCCGATGGCCCGCTCACCTCGCGTCTGCAACACCTGAAGGTCGGCGATCCGGTGCTGATCGGCAAGAAGCCGACGGGCACGCTCGTCGCCGACAACCTGCTGCCCGGCAAGACGCTGTGGCTGCTGTCCACCGGCACGGGTCTCGCGCCGTTCATGTCGATCATCAAGGACCCGGAAGTTTACGACCGCTACGAGAAGATCGTCCTGACGCACACCTGCCGTTTCGTCGACGAACTCGCGTACAAGGATTTCATCACCGAGCACTTGCCGGCGCACGAGCATATCGGCGAGATCGTCTCGGAGAAGCTGATCTATTACCCGACCGTCACGCGCGAGGAATTCGCGAACCGCGGCCGCATCACCGATCTGATCGAGACGAAGAAGTTGTTCGCGGATCTCGCGGTC
Organism: Caballeronia hypogeia; assembly: GCF_001544875.2. Lineage (GTDB taxonomy): Bacteria > Pseudomonadota > Gammaproteobacteria > Burkholderiales > Burkholderiaceae > Caballeronia > Caballeronia hypogeia. The sequence continues at coordinate 575,447 of NZ_FCOA02000001.1, read as the reverse complement.
GAGCCGTTCTCGATCGAAAACGACCGCGTCATGCTCTGCGGCAGCCCGCACATGCTGCGCGACACCCGCGAACTGCTCGACGCAATGGGCTTCCAGGAAGGCAGCAACAACCATCCGGGTCACTACGTCGTGGAAAAGGCATTCGTCGGCTGATCGATTCAGCGCGTTTGCAAAAACCGGAGCTTCGCGCTCCGGTTTTTTTTCGCCTGGCGAAAGCGTGACGCGCGCGGCCTTGTTACAAATCGGGCGTCGTCGGTAGGTATTTTTCCTACGCATTTGATGCAGGAAACTTGGCAAACGACATGAAGTTCGTCAGCTCAGGCCTTGTCTGACATGGATTTATAATATTTTTGAGATATGATGCGTTTACTTTGAGACGGCGCGCGCGACCGCGTGGTCCGCCTTCGATGTTACAGAGTGTAAATTCAGTTACGCCGCTCGTGATAACGCCCGAGGACGTAGCTCCAGTTGCGCTCAATGCGAGGATAGTGAATGAATCCGTCGGCCATGGTCTCGCTCGATGAGAGCCCGATTCGCCGCGCCCCGCTGCGCGGGGTGCCGTCACCGGCGCCGGAATGTTCCGGCGCGTCGTTCGCCTCACCCTATTCCGCGCTGATCGACGCCAAACTCAAGGGCGATCGCCAGATTCAGCGCCTCACCGCCCGCGTCCAGGAACTTGCCGCGCTGCTCGCCGCCACGGAAGAGCGCGCGCGCCAGGCGCTCGCGCAGGACCTCCATGACGCGACCGGCGCCGCGCTCACGGTCGCCAATCTCGCGCTCGCGCGGGCCGGTCACTGGCTGCCCGCCGATGCGCCCGCCGCCCTCGCCGATGCGCTCCAGCAGGCGCGAGCGGCGCTCGCCGAAGTCTGCGAGACGAGTCATCGCGTGGTGGAAGGCCTGCAGACGCCGACCTTCGATGCCGGTTTCGCCGCCACACTCGCCGATTGGACCACGAGCTTCGGCACGCGCGCGGGGCTCATCGTCGATTTCATCTGTCCGCCCGATGCCCGGCTGGAACGCATGTCGCACGACATGTCGCTGGCGCTGTTTCGCGTCGCGCAGGAAGCGCTCGGCAATGTGGCGCGCCACGCAGGCGCCGCGCGCGCGAGCGTGAGCATCGCGCTCGACGGACAAGGCGTGACGCTCACCGTCGACGACGACGGCTGCGGCATCAGCGCCGCCGCGCGACGCAAGGGCGGACGCTTCGGCATTTCCGGCATGCGCTCGCGCTGCGAGGCGCTTGGCGGAACCTTGCGCGTGGCGGCGGCCAAGCCCGCCGGCACTACTGTGCGCGCGCGCCTGCCGTGGACGGCCGCGCGCCCAGGCCTGTTCTCGCTCGTGGTGAACGCCTGAGGCCGCCCGCGATGCTCAGAATTCTGCTCGCCGACGATCACGGCATCGTGCGCCGCGGCGTCGCGCAATTGCTGGTGGAGCGCGGCGTCGCGTCCGAGGTGATGGAGGCGGAAACCGGCATGCAAGCGCTCGCCCTCGCCGCGCGCCGCCCGCTCGATGTCGCGATGCTCGATATTTCACTGCCGGATATCAACGGCATCGATCTTTTGAAGCGCATCAAGCGCGAGTCGCCGCGCCTGCCGGTGCTGATGTTTTCGATGTATCGCGAGGATCAGTACGCGGTGCGCGCGCTGAAGGCAGGCGCGTCGGGCTATCTGTCGAAGACGGCGGACCCGGCGCTGATGATCGGTGCGATCCAGCAGGTCGCGGCGGGCCGCAAATACGTGAGTCCGGAAATGGCCGAAGCGCTCGCGACCTACGTTTCCCTCGATACCGACCGATTGCCGCACGAAAAGCTGTCGGACCGCGAATATCAGACGCTTTGCATGCTCGCGTCCGGAAAGCGGCTGACCGACATCGCGCACGCCCTATCTCTTTCGGTTAAAACGGTGAGCGTCTATCGCGCGCGGCTGCTCGAAAAGATGAAGCTCGCCAACAATGCGGAGCTGACGTTTTACGTGATGAGCAATCGTCTCGTCGACATGAATCCGGCCATCGCCGGTTAAGCATTTATCTCGCGCAAGATAAAATCCGGCGATTTTGTCAATAATCGCCGCAATAGTGCGCCACATGCCCAAGTTCTGGGCGATCTTCGAGTCTCCGATAAAATAGCGGGTTTTCCCTGAGCAGGGGCGCCCGCACGCGCCAGAAGGAGACTCATCGCAATGTCGTTGTTCCGCAAGAAAAACATCGAGCACATGCTGGCCGGCGCGCACAGCACGTCGCTCAAGAAGACGCTCGGCGCCCTCGATCTGACGTTCCTCGGCATCGGGGCGATCATCGGCACGGGGATCTTCGTGCTCACCGGCACCGGCGCCGTGCAGGCCGGGCCGGCTCTCATGGTTTCGTTCATCGTCGCGGCGATCGCGTGCTGCTTCGCCGCCCTCGCCTACGCCGAATTCTCATCGACGATTCCCGTCGCCGGCTCCATCTACACGTATTCCTACGCAACGCTCGGCGAACTCGCCGCATGGATCATCGGCTGGGATCTGATGCTGGAGTATGGGCTTGCGACTTCCGCCGTGTCGGTCGGCTGGTCGGGCTATCTGCAATCGCTCCTGGCGGGCTTCGGCATTTCGCTGCCCACCGCGCTCACCGCCGCGCCCGGCGCCCTGCCCGGTCACGCGACGTTCTTCAACCTGCCCGCGTTCCTCGTGATGATGCTCATCACGTGGCTGCTGTCGGTCGGCGTGAAGGAATCGACGCGCGTGAACAACATCATGGTCGCGATCAAGGTGACGGTCGTGCTGCTGGTGATCGCGGTGGGCGTGTTCCACGTCAAGCCGGCGAACTGGCATCCGTTCATGCCGAACGGCTGGTCCGGCGTGTTCGGCGCGGCCGCCGTGATGTTCTTCGCGTTCATCGGCTTCGATTCGGTGTCGTCGGCGGCGGAGGAAGTGAAGAATCCGAAGCGCGATCTGCCCATCGGCATCATCTCGTCGCTCGCCGTGTGCGCGGTGCTGTACGTGGCGGTCGCGGCGGTCGTGACGGGCATCGTTCCGGCGGCGCAGTTCGCGAACAATCCGCATCCGGTTTCCTTCGCGCTGCAGGTCGCGGGACAGAACTGGGTCGCGGGCTTCATCGACCTGGGCGCGGTGCTCGGCATGCTCACCGTTATCCTCGTGATGAGCTACGGTCAGACGCGCATCATTTACGCGATGTCGCGCGACGGCCTGTTGCCCGCGCGGCTCTCGAAGGTGCATCCGCGCTTCTCGACGCCCTTCCTCACGACCTGGATCGTCGGCATCTTTTTCGGGCTGATCGGCGCACTCGTGCCGCTCAATGTGCTCGCAGAACTGATCAACATCGGCACGCTCGCCGCGTTTTCGATGGTTTCCATCGCCGTGCTGATCTTGCGCCGCACGCACCCGGATCTGCCGCGCGCGTTCCGCTGTCCGGGCGTGCCCGTCGTGCCGGTTCTGGCGGTGGCGTCGTGCCTATTCCTGATGATCAATCTCCAGGCGATGACGTGGATCGCGTTCGCCATATGGCTCGTGATCGGCCTGGCGATCTACTTCCTGTACTCGCGCCGTCATTCGGTGCTCGGGCGCGCGCCGCTCGAAACGCCGGGCGCCGCGGCATCGGCGGCCGCGAAAAAACATGAGACCGTGACGCACTGAGCGTCCAGGTTCGAAAGGCAAAAGCGCCGCCCTCGAGGCGGCGCTTCGCATTTGCCGGACTCGCGGCGCGCCGATGGACGAATTGGGACGGACGTTCGCGCCAATGGCGACGCCCGCCGATTTGTGTTTTACTCAATGTCACAATCACATCACACCAGTTCCGGCTGAACGCTCACGGCGGCAGATGGCAGGTGCGTGGCGCAAGGCTGGTCAATCCCACAGCAAGTCAATTGCATGAGACGCGAGTAAGGCGCTGAAGCGCCCACTCTGGTCGCATAGGAGACAGTGAAAATGGCGCTCAGCATCAGCCTGACGGTCAACGGGAAAGCCGTGACCGCCACCGTCGAACCGCATCTTCTGCTCGTCCAGTTTCTCCGCGAACAACTCGGCCTCACCGGCACGCACGTGGGCTGCGACACCGCGCAGTGCGGCGCGTGCACCGTCCATCTGAATGGCCGCGCGATCAAGTCGTGCAACATCCTCGCCGCGCAAGCCGAGGGCATGGACGTAACAACCATCGAAGGCATGGCCAAGGACGGCCAGCTTCATCCGATGCAGGCGGCGTTCAAGGAATGTCACGGCCTGCAATGCGGCTTCTGCACGCCGGGCATGGTGATGAGCGCGTCGGCGCTCGCGGCGCAATCGCCCGATCTTTCCGAAGAGGAAGTGCGCGAACAGCTCGACGGCAATCTGTGTCGCTGCACGGGCTATCACAACATCGTCAAAGCGGTTCTCCAGGGCGCGCAGGCCATGAAAGCCAGCGCCTGAACGCGTCGCCAGATTCCCTCCGAAACGATGAATCGCGCCTTTAACAGGAGACCGCGATGAATGCCCCTGAGCAACAGAAAATGATCGGCGCTGGCGTGAAGCGCAAGGAAGACTATCGCTTCCTGACGGGCGCCGGCCAGTACACCGACGACGTCGTCATGCCGCGCCAGAGCTACGGCGTGTTCCTGCGTTCGCCGCACGCGCACGCGAAGATCAAAAGCATCGATACGGCAGCCGCGATGAAGTCGCCCGGCGTGATCGGCATCTTCACGGGCAAGGACATGGCGGGCGAGAACGTCGGCGGCTTGCCGTGCGGCTGGCTGATCCACAGCACCGACGGCTCGCCGATGCACGAGCCGCCGCATCCGGTGATCGCGCACGACAAGGTGCTGCACGTGGGCGATCAGGTCGCGCTGGTCGTCGCGGAATCGATCAAGGAAGCGAAGGATGCGCTCGAGCTGATCGAAGTCGATTACGACGAACTGCCCGCCGTGGTCGCGACCGGCACCGCGTCGGACGCGGGGCAGCCGCTGGTGCACGACAGCGTGCCGAACAACGTCTGCTACAACTGGGGCCACGGCGACAAGGCCGCGACCGACGCCGCGTTCGCGCAGGCGGCGCATGTGACGACGCTCGATATCGTGAACCAGCGCCTCGTGCCGAACGCGATCGAGCCGCGCGCCGTGAACGCGAGCTACTCGAAGCACGACGACAGCTATACGGTCTATGTCGCGAATCAGAATCCGCACGTCGAGCGCCTGCTGATGGCGGCGTTCGTGCTGCAACTTCCGGAGTCGAAGCTGCGCGTGATCGCGCCGGATGTCGGCGGCGGCTTCGGCTCGAAGATTTTTCTGTATCCCGAGGATGTCGCGCTGACGTGGGCATCGAAGAAAGTGGGGCGGCCGATCAAGTGGACCGCCGAGCGCTCCGAAGCATTTCTCTCCGACGCGCACGGCCGCGATCACGTTACCAAGGCCGAACTCGCGATCGACAAGGACGGCAAGTTCATCGGCATGCGCGTGCATACGACGGCGAACATGGGCGCGTATCTGTCGACGTTCGCATCGTCCATTCCGACCGTGCTCTACGCGACGCTGCTCGCCGGGCAATACGCGACGCCCGCGATCTACGCCGAAGTGAAAGCGGTGTTCACGAACACCGTGCCGGTCGACGCGTATCGCGGCGCGGGCCGGCCCGAGGCGACATACGTCGTCGAGCGCCTCGTGGAAACAGCGGCGCGCGAGCTGAACATCGATCCGGTGGAATTGCGGCGCCGTAACTTCATCCGCGAGTTTCCCTATGCGACGCCGGTCGGACTCACTTACGACACCGGCGATTACGACGCGTGCCTGAATCGCGCGCTGGAGCTTGCGGACGTCGCGGGATTCGCTGCGCGGCGCGAGGAATCGAAGCAGAAGGGCAAGCTGCGCGGCATCGGCTATTCGTGCTACATCGAGGCGTGCGGGCTCGCGCCGTCGAACGTGGCGGGCGCGCTGGGCGCGCGTGCCGGCCTGTTCGAAGCGGGCGAAGTGCGCGTGCATCCGACCGGCTCCGTCACCGTGTTCACCGGTTCGCACAGCCACGGTCAGGGTCACGAGACGACCTTCGCGCAAGTGGTCGCGGACCGGCTCGGCATGTCGATCGAAAACGTCGAAGTGATTCACGGCGACACCGGCCGCATTCCGTTCGGCATGGGCACGTATGGCTCGCGTTCGATCTCGGTCGGCGGTTCGGCGATCATGAAGGCGCTCGACAAGGTCGAAGCGAAGGCGAAGAAGATCGCCGCGCATCTGCTCGAAGCGGCGGCGGAGGACATCGAGTTCAAGGACGGTGTGTTCCGCGTCGCGGGCACGGACCGCACCAAGACTTTCGTCGACGTCTCGCTCGCCGCATATGTGCCGCACAACTTCCCGCTCGATCAGATGGAGCCGGGCCTCAACGAGAACGCGTTCTACGATCCGACCAACTTCACGTATCCGTCGGGCGCGTATGTGTGCGAGGTCGAAGTCGATCAGGACACCGGCGAAACGCGCATCCAGCAGTTCACGGCGGTCGACGACTTCGGCAACGTGATCAATCCGATGATCGTCGAAGGGCAAGTGCACGGCGGGCTGGGGCAGGGCATCGGCCAGGCGATGCTGGAGCGCTGCGTGTACGACGACAGCACCGGCCAGTTGCTCTCCGGCTCGTTCATGGACTACGCGATGCCGCACGCGATCGACCTGCCGAACTTCACGGTGGAAACCGCGAAGGGCACGCCGTGCACGCACAATCCGCTGGGCGTGAAGGGCTGCGGCGAAGCGGGCGCAATCGGCTCGCCGCCGGCGGTCATCAACGCGATTCTCGACGCGCTCGCGCCGCTGGGCGTGAAGGACTTGCAGATGCCCGCGACGCCCCATCGGGTCTGGACCGCGATGCGCAACGCTCAACACGCCTGAGCCAAGGAGACCGGTATGTACTCATTCGACTATCAACGTCCCGACGAAGCGAAGGCAGCGGTCACGGCGCTGTCCGCCGACGGCGACGCCAAGTTCCTCGGGGGCGGCCAGAGCCTCTTGCCGACCATGCGCCTGCGCCTCGCGCAGCCTTCCGCGCTGATCGACGTCACGCGCATCCAGTCGATGAAAAGCGTCACGCTCGATGCCGACAAGCTGACGATCGGCGGTGCGGTGTGCCATGCGGATGTCGCATCGAACGCGGATGTGAAGAAGGCGCTGCCCGGCCTCGCCGATCTCGCGGGCCGTATCGGCGACCGGCAGGTGCGCGAGCGCGGCACGATCGGCGGCTCGCTTGCCAACGACGATCCCGCCGCGTGCTATCCGTCCGCCGTGCTCGCGCTCAACGCGACGGTCGTGACGGACAGACGGCGCATCGGCGCGGACGACTTCTTCATCGACATGTACACGACCGCGCTCGAACCCGATGAACTGATCGTCGCGGTCGAGTTTCCGCTGGCCGAGCGCGCGGGTTACGAGAAGTTTCGCAATCCGGCGTCGCACTTCGCGCTCGTTGGCGTGTTCGTCGCGAAGTTCAGGGACGGCAGCGTGCGCGTCGGCGTGACGGGCGCCGCGTCTTCGGTGTTTCGCCCGGCCGCACTGGAGGCGGCGTTGTCGAAGGACTTCTCGGTGGCGTCGGCGCGCGGCGTGACGATCGCGCCCGACGAGCTCAACGAGGACATGCACGCGAGCGCCGAATATCGCGCGCATCTGATTCCGGTGCTCGCGGGCCGGGCGATCGAACGGGCGATGTCGTTCTAGCTCGCGATGCCGGTGAAAGAGCCGCAATCCATCGACGAGACACTCGCGCGTTTGCGCGAGCAGCGCTACTTCGCGAACCGCGAGCTCGCGACGGCGCTGTTTCTCGCGTTCAGGATGCAGCGGCCCTTGTTCCTCGAAGGCGAGCCGGGTGTCGGCAAGACCGAGCTGGCGAAGGCCGCAGCGGGTTTGTGCGGCACGACGCTCTTGCGTCTGCAGTGCTACGAGGGTCTGGACACGGCGAGCGCGCTGTATGAATGGGACTATCCGCGCCAGATCATGGCGTTGCGGCTGGCCGAGGCCACGGGCGAGACGCCTTCGAACGACTCGCTGTATCGCAGCGAGTTTCTGCTGAAGCGACCGCTGCTACAGGCCTTGCTTCCCGACCCCGACAATCCCGACGCGCGCCGCGTGTTGCTGATCGATGAAATCGATCGCGCCGACGAGCCGTTCGAAGCGTTTCTGCTCGAACTGCTGTCGGACTTTCAGGTGTCGATTCCCGAGTACGGCACGGTGCGGGCCGTGCGGCCGCCGCTCGTCGTGATGACGTCGAACCGCACGCGCGAGGTGCACGACGCGTTGAAGCGGCGTTGCCTCTATCAATGGATCGGCTATCCGGAGCGCGAGGTCGAGCTGGCGATCGTCGCGGCGCGCGCGCCCGAAGCGGGGCAGGCGCTGCAAAAGCGCGCGGTGGCGTTCGTGCACGAACTGCGCACGCTGGACCTGTTCAAGGCGCCGGGCGTCGCGGAGACGATCGACTGGTGCCGGGCGCTCGCGGCGCTGTCGGTGTCGGAGCTCGATCCGCAATCGGTGCAGAACACCCTCGGGGTGCTGCTCAAATATCAGGACGACCTCGCGCGCATGGACGCGGACACGCTCGCGCGATGCCTCTCGGCGACGCCATGAACATGGAACCGTTCGCCCGCAACGTCGTGCATTTCGTGCGGCTGCTACGCGGCGCGGGGCTCGGCATGTCGCCGGCGCATGCGGTCGATGCGCTCGACGCGTTGCGCCACATCGACCTGAACCGCCGCGACGATGTGCGTGCGACGCTCGCGTGCCTGCTGGTCCACTCAAGCGACGAGCGCGAAATCTTCGATGCAGCCTTCGATCTCTTCTGGCGCGATCCCGACTGGGAAGGCAAGCTGCGCGCGCTGCTGCTGCCGAAGGTGACGAACGGCATGCCGCCGCCGAAGCGCAACAACCGCCTCGCCGACGCGCTGGCGGCGCGCGCCGCCGCATCGAAAACGCCGCCGGCGGAATCGAAGACGGAGGAGGCGCACGCGCGCATCACCTTCAGTTCGCAGGAGCGCTTGAGCCATCGCGATTTCGATACGCTGAGCGCCGATGAGTGGCGTTCGTTGCGGCATCAGATTCGCGCGCACCGGCTGCCGCTCGCGACGGAACCGACGCGCCGCCTCAAGGCCGCATCGCGCGGCACACACGCCGATCTCAAGGCGAGCGCGCGCCACGCCGTGCGCGCAGGCGGCGACTGGACCGTGTGGAAATATCGCGCGGCAGTGGAGCGCCGTCCACCGCTCGTGCTGCTGCTCGACATTTCCGGTTCTATGAGCGCGTATTCGCGCGCGGTGCTCTATTTCTGTCACGCGCTTTTGCAGTCGCGCGAACGCCTGCAGGTATTCTTGTTCGGCACGCGCCTGACCAACGCGACGCGCGCATTGCGCGAGCGCGATCCCGATGTCGCGATCGCCGCGCTCGGGCAGAACGTCGCGGACTGGTCGGGCGGCACGCGCATCGGCGCGACGCTCGCGGAGTTCAACCGACGCTGGGCGCGCCGCGTGCTCTCCGGCCGGGCGACGGTGCTGCTCGTCACCGACGGTCTGGATCACGAAGCCATCGACGTGCTCGACGCCGAGATGCAAAGGCTCAGGCGTTTCGCGCATCGGCTCGTGTGGCTCAATCCGCTGTTGCGTTTCGCCGATTTCACGCCGCGCGCGCGGGGCGTGCGCGCGATCCTGCCGCACGTCGATGCGATGCTCGCGGCGCACAACCTCGACAGCCTCGGCGCGGTCGGGCGCGAACTCGCCGCCTTGTCGCGACACACGCCTTTTGGAGAGACGCGATGGAACTGACCGAAACACACACGTTACCGGTGCCGCAGGCGCGCGCGTGGGAAGCGCTCAACGACACAGCGATCCTGAAGGTGTGCATTCCGGGCTGCGACAGCATCGACGCGGACGGCGAGAATGCCTACAGCGTCGCGATGACGGCGGCCGTCGGGCCGGTGAAGGCGCGCTTCAAGGGAAGAATGGAGCTCACGAATATTGACGCGCCCCATACTTACACGATCGTGTTCGAAGGGCAGGGCGGCGCGGCCGGCTTCAGCAAGGGCAGCGCGACGGTGAACCTCGAACCCGGCGACGAAGCCGACACGACGAAGCTCAGCTACAGCGCGAACGCACAGGTGGGCGGCAAGCTCGCGCAGATCGGCTCGCGCCTCGTCGACGGCGCGGCGCGCAAGATTGCGGCAGAATTTTTCAAGCGGTTCAGCGCTCAGCTTCAGGGCGGGCAGGAACCGCAGGATGTTCCCGCCGACGATGAAAACGGCGGCGAAGTGCAGGAGAAAGGAAAGAAATCATGGACAGCGTGGATCTCGAAGTCCTGAAGAACAGCGCGCGATGGCTCGAAGAGGGGCATCGCGTCTTGCTCGTGACGGTGGTGAAGACGTGGGGCTCGTCGCCGCGTCCGGAAGGCGCGATGCTCGCCGTGCGCGGCGACGGTCACGTGGTCGGCTCGGTGTCGGGCGGCTGCATCGAGGACGATCTGATCGACCGCGTGCGGCAGCGGGGGATCGAGCAGACGAAACCCGAAGCGGTGAAGTACGGCATCAGCGCGGAAGAGGCGCATCGCTTCGGCTTGCCGTGCGGCGGCACGATCCAGCTCGTGCTGGAGCCGTTGACGAAGGCGAGCGGCATCGCCGAACTGTGCGCGGCGGTGGAAAGCGGCAGGCTCGTCGCGCGCACGCTCGACATGGCGACGGGCGACGCGCGTCTGGAACCCGCGCTGGCCACCGACGGCGTGCTGTTCGACGATCATCGGCTGCTGACGATTCACGGCCCGCGGTATCGCATGCTGGTGATCGGCGCGGGCCAGTTGTCGCGCTATCTGTGCAGCATCGCGGTCGGGCTCGACTATCAGGTGACCGTGTGCGATCCGCGCGAGGAGTATACGGACGAGTGGAACGTGCCCGGCACGACGATCGTGCGCACCATGCCCGACGACACCGTCATGGACATGAAGCTCGACGAGCGCTGCGCGGTGATCGCGCTCACGCATGATCCAAAGCTCGACGATCTCGCGCTGATGGAAGCGTTGAAAACGCCGGCGTTCTATGTCGGCGCGCTCGGGTCGCGGCGCAACAACGCGGCGCGTCGCGAGCGTCTGAAAGAGTTCGATCTGAGCGAGGCGGAGCTTGCGCGGCTGCATGGGCCGGTGGGTATTTATATCGGCAGCAGAACGCCGCCGGAAATCGCCGTGTCGATTCTCGCCGAAGTGACGGCGGCGAAGAACGGCGTGTCTTTGCCTGAGCTGCTGCAGGTCGAGGGCGCGAAGGCCGCGCGCGAAGTGGCGGGCAAGGGCGAAGTCTGCGGCGTTTGAGCCCCCGCGTCGATATTACAAAAAGCTGTCGATCCGCGGGCCCGGTGTGGCGGGCGGCTATATAATAATCGTTCTCATTTGTGCGGCCGACTGGCTGACGCGAAGCCGCTTACTCTTAGCCCACGTTGCACCGAATGCCTGGCAAATTTCTGACCGGCGAGAATCGGCACGCGCCCGCACGCGCCGATTCGCCGACTTCGCCCACGCCCGTCCACGAGCGCCACATGAGCCAGCGCGCGCTGCGCGTGTGGTCCGTCGTGCATCGCTGGACGAGCCTCGTCTGCACGGCGTTCATGTTGCTGCTGTGCCTGACGGGCCTGCCGCTCGTGTTCGGCCACGAACTCGATATTCTCACCGGCGACGCGATCGAAGCGCCCGAATTGCCCGCATCGCAGGCGAGTGCGCGCGCGAGTTATGACGCGGTGCTGCGCGCGGCGCTGAACGAACATCCGGGACACGTGCCGCAGTACATGATCTGGGAGCCGGACGATCCGCTGCTGCCGATCGTCGTCACCGCGCCGCACGCCGACACGCCCCCCGACGACACGCTCAGCACAACCGTCGATGCGCGCACCGCGCAGCCGCTCGGCATGCCGCCGGGCAAGGGCTCGCTCAAGTTCGTGCTGCTGAAACTGCACGTCGACATGTTCGCGGGGCTGTTCGGCAAGCTCTTTCTCGGCGCGATGGGCGTGGTGTTTCTCGCGGCGATCGTCTCGGGCGTGGTCGTATATCTGCCATTCTGGCGCAAGGTCGGGCTGGGGCGCGTGCGGCTGAAGAAGAAGCGGCGCATCGTGTGGCTCGACTGGCATAACGCCATCGGCATGTTGACGCTCGCGTGGGCGCTGCTCGTCGGCGCGACCGGCTCGATCAACACGCTCGCCGATCTGATGCTCGAAGCCTGGCGCAACGATCAGCTTTCGCAGATGCTCGCGCCGTATCGGGACAAGCCGCCGGTCGTCGTGCGCGCATCTGTCGATGACGCCGTAAAGACCGCGCGTGAGGTCGCGCCGGACATGATTCCGTCGTTCGTCGCGTTTCCGGGGACGCGCTTCGCAAGCCCGCATCACTATGCCGTCTGGATGCGCGGCGACGGCATGCTCACTTCGCGCATCATGCGTCCGGTGCTCGTCGATGCCTCGACGGGCGCGCTCACTGATTCACGCGAATTGCCCTGGTATCTGAAGGTGCTGCTTGGCTCGCAGCCTCTGCACTTCGGGGATTTCGGCGGAATGCCGCTGAAGATTTTCTGGGGCGCGTTCGACGCGCTGACGATTGTCGTGCTGGGAAGCGGGCTTTACCTGTGGCTCACGCGTCATAACCCGCGGAAGGGAAGGCGCGCCGCCTGAGCGGCGCGCCGGCGCACATCGGGGCGGCGTGTCAGATCAACCCGCAAACCACCGCCGCGATCAGCGACGCGGCCACGATCACCACGCCCGCCGTGCGCTTCTTGTTCAGTTCGGTCCACAACAAGACGCCCGTCAGCGACAGCAGGATGATGCTGCCCGCGAACGTATCGACGAGCAGCACCCAGCCCACGCTCAGACCGACGCCCTTGTGCAGGTTCGTCATCATCGCGAGGAAGGTGTTCTCGGTGCGCTTCACCGAGACGAAGTTGTTGCCGACCCAGTACTCGGCCATCACGCTGCCGCCGGGAGCCGCCACCATCACCGACCATTGCTCGGGCTGCATCGTGCTCTTGTCGCCCCAGCCGACCGGATGCGCCGGTTCCTTGCGCGCGCGCCCGAGATTGCCTTCGATCTTCAGTTCCTTCTTGAGCCACATGCCCATGTCGCGCGGCGTCTTGAAGCCTTCGGCGGGCAGCGGCACCTGCATCTGCGAAACCTGCGGCTCGCCGGTGGAAATGCGCAGCGGCGGCGCGCGGTGATTCAGCAGGAAGCCGGTCACGCCGAACAAAAGTCCGAGCAGCGCACCCCACAAGCCGACCCAGCCGTGCACCTTGCGCAGCCACTTGAGGAATGTCGAACGGCGCGAGCGGTTCTTGCGCACGATTTGCTCGGCGGCGTCGATCAGGTGACCGTGCGGCCGATAATGCGTCGCACCGCCAGTGGCAGGCGGCCGCGGATTGAGGGTTTCAGGCGCGTTCACGCGTCGCTCCAGGAATTTCGGGATTCGGCAGGCAATGCCACACCTGATCGGCCGGACGCGAACTCGCGCGCGGCAATCGATCAGGATGGAAAAATGAGAATCGTTATCATTACACGCGCAAAACGGCTTTTCAATCCTTTGCAATTGCCTGACAGCGCATGAATGTCACGAAAAATTTCAGACAGGCCAGAGCGGGCCTTCCTGCATCGCGCCGATCTGCTCGCGCAATTCGAGGATGCGGTCTTCCCAGTAGCGCTGCGTGTTGAACCACGGAAACGCCGCAGGAAAGGCGGGATCGTTCCAGCGTCGCGCGAGCCACGCCGAATAGTGGATCAGCCGCAGCGTGCGCAATGCCTCGATCAGATGCAGCTCGCGCGGATCGAATTCGCAGAAGTCTTCGTATCCGGCAAGCAGATCCGTGAGCGCGCGCGAAGCATCCGGTCGGCCTGCGGGCAGCAGCAGCCAGAGGTCCTGAATCGCTGGGCCCATGCGGCTGTCGTCGAAATCGACGAAATGCGGGCCCGCGTCGGTCCACAACACGTTGCTCGGATGGCAGTCGCCATGCAGACGCAGATGGCGCACGTCGCCCGCGCGCTCGAAGCATTGCGCGACGCCTTCGAGCGCCATCGAGACGGCGGTTTCCCATGCCTCGCGCACATCGACGGGAATGAAGCCGTGCGATAGCACGAACTCGCGCGGCTCGTAGCCGAACGTTTGGATATCGAGCGTCGGTCTTTCGCTATATGGCTCGATCGCGCCCACCGCGTGAATCCGCCCGATGAAGCGCCCGAGCCATTCGAGCGTGTCGCTGCGATCGAGATCGGGCGCGCGGCCGCCGCGCCGCTCGAAGATGGAGAAACGGAAGCCGTCGAATTCATGCAGCGTCGCGCCTTCGAAGACGCGCGCCGGGACCGCCGGAATCTCGCGCGCGGCGAGACTGGCGACGAAGGCATGTTCTTCGCGGATCGCCGCATTCGACCAGCGTTTCGGTCGATAAAACTTCGCGACGACCGGCGCGCCGTCTTCGACGCCAACCTGATAAACGCGGTTCTCGTAACTGTTGAGCGGCAGCAGACGGCCATCGGTGTACGCGCCGGTGGGCATGAGCACGCTGTCGATGGCGTCGAGTACCCGCTCGGGCGTGAGTCCGGCGAAGGGCGGGGCGTCGCCGCCATCGTCTGGCAGGGGCGCGCTTGGGGAATCGGGATGGATCGGGTTCATCCCGGCATTGTGCCGCGCCTTCGCGCGGTCGGCATCAGCGCATTGATGCCGTGCGCGTGATCAATGAACGACCGTGTTCGCCGGACGCACGACATCGCCGGTATCGATCAGGTCTTCGAGGAAAAACGGCTCCGTGTTGAGCAGCTTGGTCACGCCCGGCTCACCGGCGTACCACGCGACCATTGCCATGTCGCCGAGAATACGCATGACGATGCCGCGCGCGTCTTTCGGCACGGCAATATGCACGGAGCGGACAATCGAACCGATTTGCATGTGAATCCCCGTTTCAGTGCCGGCTGAGGATAAAACGCCGGTCGTATGTTTCGCCAAGCACAGGCGTTTCACGGCTCGTGCACCAGTCAATCGCCGCGTCTTTGTTGCGGGAAGCGCGACATGCGCGGCTTTCATGAACGATTGTGCTCCTTACTTTAGCGCATCGCAGCGCGCCGACGCGATGCCATTCACCGCGTTTGTGTTGCCGATCTCAGACGGTTGGCAGTAATTACTCGGTGAACGTCGCCGCGGAGCGCATTTTGTATTAGGCAAAACCCTTAGCATCGGCGTATCGTTGACGGTTTTTCAGCGGAGACTTCATTCGTGAACGCTTCACCGGCACCGCAGCGCCCGAATTCCGAAGGCGGCGCGAACCGAGCCGCGGACGCCCCGTATCTGGAGCGCGGTTCGCGCGCGTACTGGCGTGCGTCGCTCGCGCTCTTGTTCGCGGGTTATGCGACCTTTTCGCTGCTTTACTGCGTGCAGCCGCTGCTTCCGGAATTCACGAAGGCATTCAGCGTCAGTCCGGCGGTCAGTGCGCTGACGGTTTCCGTGAGCACGGCGGCGCTGGCGATTGCGATCTTCATCGCCGGATTCGTCTCCGAAAGCTGGAGCCGTCACAGGTTGATGACGCTCTCGCTGCTGGCCTCGTCGGTGCTGACGGTGGTCGCCGCGATGTTGCCGGACTGGCACGCGCTGCTCGTCGTGCGCGCGCTCGAAGGTTTTGCGCTCGGCGGCGTTCCCGCGGTCGCGATGGCCTATCTTGCGGAAGAGGTGCATCCGGAAGGACTAGGCCTCGCGATGGGTCTTTACGTTGGCGGAACGGCCATCGGCGGCATGGCGGGGCGTGTGATCAGCGGCGTGCTCGCGGATCTGTTCGGCTGGCGCGTCGCGATCGGCGGCATCGGCTTGCTCGGTCTGCTCGCCACGTTCGCGTTCCGTTCGCTGCTGCCGCCGTCGCGCCGCTTCAAACCGCGACGCGGCGTCGGCTTTGCGCAGCATCGGCGCTCGCTCGCCGGACATCTGCGCCATCCCGGTCTGCCGTTCCTGTTTCTGATCGGCTTCGTGCTGATGGGCAGCTTCGTCACGCTCTATAACTATGTCGGCTACCGGCTGCTCGGCGCACCGTTCAGGCTGAACCAGACGCAGATCGGCGCGATCTTCACCGTCTATCTGACCGGCGTGGTCGCGTCGCCGTGGTCCGGCAAAATGGCCGATGTCTTCGGGCGCGGCCGCGTGCTGATGACCGGCATCGCGCTGATGATGCTCGGCGTCGCGCTCACCTTGTCGCAATCGCTTTGGGTGATCGTCGCCGGCATTGCGTGCCTGACGTTTGGCTTCTTCGCCGGACATTCGGTCGCGAGCGGCTGGGTCGGGCGGCTCGCCGCGCACGCGAAAGGGCAGGCCGCCGCGCTTTATCTGCTCGCGTATTACCTCGGGTCGAGCCTGATCGGATCATACGGCGGCCACTTCTGGACCGCGTTCGGATGGAGCGGCGTCGCCGGCCTCATTGGTGCGCTGCTGCTCGTCGGACTGGCGGGCGCGGCGTGGCTGAACCGATGCGAACGCATCAAGGCCGCGTGAATATCGAAAGCTGAATGAAATCGGAAGAATCTAAGGGTTTTTACGTGTTCGCTTAAAAACGGCGCGCGCAAGTGCTTGTGGCGTAAGGGCTTGCGCGCGGCGATCGTCTCCCGTCTCACGAAATCCCGGCTACGGCTTGCATCGAGCGGCCTATACTCGAAACGTCGATGCGGCTCTTTCCGCGCGACGACAAAGCCAAAAGCAGGACGATGGGAGACGCATTATGACGACGTACTTCACGATCGGCGACTTCATCCTGATCATCCCGATGGCGCTGGCCGGCGCCCTGTTCCTCGGGGCCATTCCATGCGCGACGCATCTCAGGAACAACGTGCTGCGCGTATTTGGCGCGTTGCTGGGTGTGCTTGCCGCGTTCCTGCTCGTTGAAGGCTTGCCTGCGCTGATATGACGAGCGCGCTTCGAAGCGCGCCCGCCACTTCACGTTTCCATTACAGATGTTCGCCGAGGAAGGTCAGTGTGCGCCCGTGCGCGAGCGCCGATGCCTTCGCGTTGTATGACGCGCGATCGCCGCAGTTGAAGCCGTGATCGGCCTGCGGGTACACATACAGTTCCGAGTCCTTGCGGCCCGCGAACTTCTGGCGCACCGCGTCCACGGCATCGGCGGGAATGTGGGCGTCGAGTTCGCCGTAGTGGAACTGCATCGGCGACTTGATCTGATCGGCCTTGTCGAGCGCGTTCTGGATGCCGCCGCCGTAATAGGCCACCGCCACATCCACCGATCCCTGCGCCGCTGCAAGATACGCGAGCCGGCCGCCGAAGCAATAGCCGATGGCCGCAACCTTGCCGTTCACTTCGGGCAGCGCGCGCAACGCCTTCGCCGCCGCGCCGACATCCGCAACCGCGGCATCGACCTTCGTCTTTTGCAGCAGTTCCATCGCCTTTTCGCGATCCGGGCCTTCGTAGCCGAGTTCGACGCGCGGCTGCGTGCGCCAGAAGACGTCGGGCGCGAGCGCGATATAGCCGTCGGCGGCGTACTGATCCGCGACGCTGCGGATGTGGGCGTTCACGCCGAAGATCTCCTGCAGGATGATCACGGCCGGGCCGGCGCCCGACTTCGGTAGCGCGAGATAGCCCTGGAAGCTGCCGCCGTCGGCGGGAATGTCGATCCAGCGTGAAGTCACGGATACGGTCACGTCGAAGCTCCTTATATGTATGAGATGGTCAGCCGTCGAGTTTGCCAGTTTTCCCTTTCAGTCGCCCTGACGAATCCGGCGTCCGCCGGCAGGCATGCCATTTGACCGCGCGGGGATTTTAGAGGCGCTGTTCTAAACACAAGGCGGAAAAAAGACTTAAAAAAACAGGCTAATGGAATCGCAAGCGGAGATTATCGGCACGCGCCCGTCCGACTTGAACGACTCCCAAACCTTTGCGCGCCGATGTCTCGGAAACCCGCATGTACAGGGCGTCTTCGCAGAAATGCCAGCACAAACGCCAGCGCATCTCAACTGGCCGCTAATTGGTAGTGACACCACTATCTTAAAAAACTTCCCTAATTTAATTTGACACCCCTACACTTGCGCGCAGTGCGGATGGCGGCCGCCACGAACGGCCTGCCGGAAGGACTTGCCAAGTGCATGACGATGCATCCGGCGTGGTCGTCCACGGGACTGAGCGATCGTGATGAAAGACGGGGCACAGGGCGATTACGTTGTTTTTGGGACCGAAACTGGAGACTTACATGAACACCAAGCTTCACAAACTGTTGCCGATCAGCGCCGCAGCCGTGCTGTTCGCCACGTTGGCAACGTCCGCAGCAGCCGACCAGGTCGTCAAGATCGGTCACGTCGCTCCGCTGACCGGCGGTATTGCTCACCTGGGCAAGGACAACGAAAACGGCGCGCGGCTCGCAGTCGAAGAGATCAACGCAAAGGGTCTCACGATCGGCGGCGAGAAGATCACGCTTCAACTCGACCCGCAAGACGACGCCGCTGACCCGCGTACCGCTACGCAAGTCGCGCAGAAGCTCGTCGACGACAAGGTCGTTGCAGTCGTCGGTCACCTGAACTCCGGTACCTCGATCCCGGCTTCGAAGATTTACAGCGACGCGGGCATCGTCCAGATCTCCCCGTCGGCAACGAACCCCGCCTACACGCAGCAAGGTTTCAAGACGACGTACCGCGTCGTCGCGACCGATGCGCAGCAAGGCCCGGCGCTCGCCAACTACGCGGCGAAGAACCTGAAAGTGAAGACGGTTGCCGTCGTCGACGACTCGACCGCTTACGGTCAGGGTCTCGCGAACGAATTCGAGAAGACCGCCAAGTCGCTCGGCCTGAAGGTCATCTCGCACGACGCGACGAACGACAAGGCCGTCGACTTCCGCGCGATTCTGACGAAGATCAAGGGTGAGAATCCCGACGCCGTGATGTACGGCGGCATGGACGCGACCGGCGGCCCGTTCGCCAAGCAAGCCAAGCAGCTCGGCCTGCGTGCGAAGGTGCTGGCAGGCGACGGCGTGTGCACGGAAAAGCTGGCTGACCTGGCTGGCGACGCGACCGACAACATCGTGTGCTCGGAAGCCGGCATGGCGCTGGAAAAGATGGAAGGCGGCGCGGCGTTCGCGGCCAAGTTCCAGAAGCGTTTCGGCCAGCCGATCCAGATCTACGCACCGTTCACGTATGACGCGGTGTACATCATCGTCGACGCGATGAAGCGCGCGAACTCGACCGATCCGGCGAAGATTCTCGCCGCGATGCCGAACACGGACTACAAGGGCGTGATCGGCCAGACGACCTTCGATTCGAAGGGCGACCTGAAGCACGGCGTGATCTCGCTGTACGACTACAAGAAGGGCAAGAAGACGCTGCTCGACGTCGTGAAGATGTAATTGCCTTCGGGTTTTACGAAGTCCAGAGAAGCGCGCGGCACCGAAAGGGCCGCGCGCTTTTTTCATATCTTCCAGCGCCTGAGAATGCGCGGCCCGATCACGGTGATGACGAGGCAGCACGCGGCCACGACGCACAGTCCGATCGGCAGATTGCTGATCTGCGCGACGCCGCCGATCAGCACAGGCCCGAGCAACAGCCCGAAGTACGCGAGGCCCGCGACCTGCGCGAGCCCTTCCGCCGCCGTCACGCCTTCCACGCGCGCCGCCGCCGCGAACAGCACCGGCATCATGTTCGCGAGACCTAAGCCCATCAGCGTGAAGCCGGTCATCGTGACGAAGGTGTTCGGCAGCAGCAGCGCCATCGCCATGCCGATGAACGCGAGCCCCGCGCTGCCGAAGACCAGTTGCGGCGCCCCGAAGCGCGCGCGGACCGCGTCGCCGCCGAAGCGCCCGGCCGCCATGCCGCCGGAGAACGCGGCGTAAGCGGCGCTCGACACCGAAGGCGTGGCGGCGACGATATCGCGCATGTAGACGGTGGCCCAGTCGTACATCGCGCCTTCCGCGATCAGCGCGACGAGCGCGAGGCCGCCCAGCGCCCACAGCGCGCCCGAGCGCCAGCGGTTCGACGACGACGCCTTTGCGTGTTCCGCGTGATGCGGCACGTGCGGCAGCACCGCGGGCATCGAGATCAGCAACACGACGAGACTCGCGCCCGAAGCCAGCGCGAGATGCGCGGCGGGCGCGAGCCCGTGTGCGAGCAATGCGCCGCCAATCGCCGCGCCCGCCATGCCGCCGACGCTGAACATGCCGTGCAGCGACGACATGATCGGCCGCGCGAGCGCCTGTTCTACCGCGCTCGCTTCCGCGTTCATCGCGACGTCGAGCGTCGCCATGCCGAAGCCGAATATCGCGAGCACGACAAGCAGCAGCCAGAACCACGGTGTGACGAGGATCAGCGAACCGCAGATCATCATCGTGATGCCGCCCGCCATGCAGGCCGTGCGCGTGCCGGCGCGCGCGATCCACGATCCGGCCGTGAGCATCGCGAAGATGGAGCCGCCCGCGACCGCGAGCAGCGCGAGCGACAACATGCCCGGGCTCAGCGCGAACTTATCGCGCACGGTCGGCACGTGCACGCCCCACGACGCGTACATCATGCCCGCGATGAAGAACACGGCCATCGTCGCGTAGCGCGCTCGGGCGCGCGTGGCGGGCGGCAGGCTCCGGTGAAGCGCGAGCGTCGGATCGGACTCGCGGGCGGCGGGGGAAGCGGTGGTCGAGTCGGACACGGAAGAAACCGATCTGGAAAGTTGCGCGGAATGCGAGGCAACCGATGATGATGTCATCGGACGCGAAGGCTTTCGATTCTATCGAACGGCCAGGAGACACGCTCGGTGGCGCTGCATTAACATCGTTCGACCGATTCACGACCGCATGGGGCCCGGATGAACATTCCGTCGCAAGCGCCGCTTCACCTGTTGCATCACGTGGCCGAGGGCACGCTCGCCACGCATTCGCGCGAACCGCGCGGCTTTCCGTATCCGACCGCGCTGCCGTACGCGCCCACCGCGCGGCATGTACCGATGCTGCTGATCAGTCATCTGGCCGAGCACACGCGCAATCTCCACGCCGATGCGCGCGCCGGCTTTCTGGTCGCGCATGCGACGGAGGGCGGCGTGCTGCAAGGACAGCGTCTCACGATGCTAGGCAGCTTCACGCCCGCCGCGCCCGAAGAAGGCGACGAACTCGCGCGCCGGTACCTGCGTTATCACCCGGATGCCGCGCGCTATCTGGAACTCGGCGACTTTTCTTTCTGGGTGATGTCGCTCGAGCGCATGCGTTATATCGGCGGCTTTGGCGCAATGGGCTGGCTCGCCGGTGACGAACTCGATCCTCTGGAACCGCTTTCGGCGGCGGACGAATCGGCGCTTTGCGAATATTTCGATGCTTATCCGCGCCGTCCCGCGAATCTGCGCTTATTGGGGATAGACCGGTACGGCTGCGATTTGCTGCTTGCGGAAACGCGCAATCGTTTTACATTCGATAAGCCTAAACTTTCGACTACGGATTTGCGGGCGGCGCTTATCGATTGTTTTGAGCGACAAGACGGCATTTCCGAGGAATAGTCCCGGTCGCACGGGTCCCGGATTAGATCCGCTGCAATGATTTGGGCGGAAGTTGTCATTCCATGAAATTTTGCGTGGACGACATTTGTGGTTGTTTTCATCGGATGCCAAGGTTGCGATTTCGCTGCTGTAAGGCGTATTTCTACCTCCGCTCAAGATTGGCCGAAAATTTAGGAGTTTTCGGCAATTGTTACGAAGAAACTTCCAAATTTCAATTTGAGTGGCAATACGCACATGCCGCGATAATGGGTTTTGTGTTAATCTCCGTGCCAGTCCGGGGCTATACTGATAACTGAAAGCGAGCGCGCCGATTCGCAAGTCAGCAAACCACTTAGGGAAATGCCATGCCTTCATACAAGGAACTTCTCGCACAGCGCGAGTCTCTCGAACGTCAGATTGAAGAAGCGAAATCGCGCGAATACGCCGAAGTGCTTAATGAGATCAAGCAGAAAATGGCGGATTACGGCATCACGCTTCAGGAACTCGCTGGCGGCCGGAGTACGAAAGGCGCAAAGGCGTCGCGCGGCCGTCCGGGCGTGGCGCCTAAATACCGTGATCCCGAAAGCGGCAGTACATGGTCGGGTCGCGGTAAGCCGCCGAAGTGGATCGCCGGCCAGGATCGCGACAACTTCCTGATCGGTAAATAAGTCCCGCGTATCATGCGTTTAAAGGCCGCGTTCTCGAACGCGGCCTTTTCATTTGGCGGTGCGCCCCGGCGGCGTGCCGGAGCCATCTTGCAAGTAGCTGATTTCAAACGCTTGCCGAGCAAAACGCGAGTGCCGGACGTGTGTATCGGCTGATAAAATGCGAACGTATTCAAACTGAGTCAAATTACATGTCGCTTTCGAGCGCCCGCGTGGCCGAAAAGCAGGAAGTCGCGCGAAGGACCACCTGGACGAGCATCGCACTAAATAGCGGGCTTACAGCGGCCCAACTCGTCGTCGGGTTTATTGCGCACTCACAGGCACTGATTGCCGATGGGGTCCACTCGCTGGCGGACATCGTATCGGATTTTATTGTTTTGCTTGCCAACCGCCAGGCTGCCGCGGCCCCGGATGTCGATCATAACTATGGTCACAATCGCTACGAAACGGTGGCGTCATTATTCCTCGGCGGATTGCTGATTGCCGTGGGTGTGGGAATGTTGTGGCGCGCCGGAACGCGAATTGTCAACCTTCAGGATATTCCACCGGTGAAAGTGGGCGCGCTCGCGGTCGCGATAATCGTGCTCGTTTCCAAGGAAGCGCTCTTTCGGTATATGCTCCGCGCCGCGGAACGCGTTCGTTCGGCGATGCTGGTTGCAAACGCTTGGCATGCACGTTCGGATGCTGCGTCTTCTCTGGTTGTCGCGCTCGGAATTATCGGCAGTCTGGCGGGATTTCGAGTTTTGGACCCGATCGCTGCCGCGCTGGTAGGATTTATGATCGGCAAAATGGGATGGACGTTCGCCTGGGATGCATTACAAGATCTTTCCGATCGCGCACTCGATGAGACGACCGCCGGCGATTTGCGCAGTATTTTGCTGAATACGCCGGGTGTGCGAGAAGTGCACGAACTGCGAACACGAAAAATGGGCGATCTCGCAATAGTCGACGCGCATATTCTCGTCGATCCGCTGATCTCGGTTTCAGAAGGACATTTCATTGCCGAGTCGGCGCGCGCGCATATGCTGGCCGATCCACGTGTCATCGACGCGCTCATTCACGTCGATCCGGAGAGCGACGATCTGAATCCGCTGCCCGGAAACTTCCCGTTGCGAACCACAGCGAACGAGGCGGTGCGCGCGGCTTTCGCGCAGCACGGATTGACGGTCGCGACGCTGAATCTGCATTACCTCAGCACCGGGTTCGATGTCGACGTCATGCTGCCGGCCTCGGATATCGGGGAATCCGACGCCCGCTTGAAGTCGATCGATCTGGACGCGCTCAGGCGCGCGCTCGGCGCCCGCGAAATCCGCGTGATGCGCACGCTCGGCGTCACGACATCGGCACCGACCGCGCGCGCCGCCGATACGCCGCGCTGAAAAGCGTGAGTGTCAGAGCGGCAGTTGCGTATCGAACTTGATCTCGCGCAGCACGACGCTCGTGCGCACCTGCGCAACGGCCGGGATCTTGAAGATGCGGTCGTGGAGGAACGCGTCGTACGCCTTGATGTCCGGCGCGACGATCTTGAGGATGTAGTCGGACTCGCCGGTCGTGCTGTAGCACTCGGTCACTTCCGGGCACGTGGCGATTTCGCGTTCGAATTGCTCGACGCCGCCCTCGGTGTGCCGCGTCAGATGGATATGCGCAAGCGCGCAGACATGAAGGCCGAGCTTCTCGCGATCCAGCAGCGCGGTATAGCGCTGAATGACGCCGGACTGCTCCATGTCCTTGATTCGACGCCAGCACGGCGTGCTCGACAAGCCGACCTGATCGGAGATTTCCTGAACCGAGCGTCGTGCGTCCAGTTGCAGAAGGCGCAGGATTTTTTGTGAAAACGTATCGAGAGTCAACTGCGCCTCCGTTTGGTCGCGATCTGACTCTAATGGTAGAGGCGCAGAAAAAGAAACGCAATGCAATACGCCTGCACTGAGGGAGTTTCCCTAACTCAGTCGCCTGACTGCGCGTTTTTACCTTCCGACTCCTCGGTCGTTTCGGCTTGCGCGCGTGCGGCTTGCGTCGCCCGCAGTTCGGCGAGCATGTTGCAGAAGAGCGCGCCTTGCTCCACGGCATCGTCGAGCGCGATGTGCGTGTGCGGCAGTTCATCGAACCAGTGCTTCGGCAGACGCGGCTTGATCGCCTTGCGATACGGCAGGCCGGTCATTGCGAACGCGAGCGTCTTGATGTCGAGCGCCGACCACGAAAACGGGCAGCGCCCGGCGAAGCGCATCATGTACCAGAACATATAGGTGAAGTCGAAGCCCGCCGGATACGCGACGAACACGGGCTTTCCGGGCAGCGCCTCGACCCATTCGACATAGGCTGGCAGCGCGATTTCGGCTTTCTGCAAGTCGATGCGGCACGCGGCCCACGCATCCGGCTGGGTTTTCCACCATGCCGCCTGCACCGGATGCGGCGCTGCGCCTTCGAGCGTCTCGAGATTCGCGGAGAAAGTGCCGACGAGCTGCTTGTCCGCCGTGTACGCTGCCGAGGCGAAACTCAGCATCGAATGTGGTCCGGGAATCGGCCCGTCGGCTTCGACGTCCGTGCTGACGTAGATTTCGGGGATCGCGTTCATGCTGCGACTCCATCGCCCACGAACGGGTTGCTGCGCCGCTCTTCGCCGAACGTCGACGCCGGGCCGTGACCGGGGACGAAGGTGACGTCGTCGCCGAGTGGCCAGAGCTTTTCGCGGATCGAGCGGATGAGCTGGGCGTGATTGCCGCGCGGGAAATCGGTGCGGCCGATCGATCCCGCGAACAGCACGTCGCCGACGAAGGCCACCTGATGCGCACGGCTGAAGAAGATCACGTGGCCGGGTGTGTGACCCGGGCAGAAATAGACTTCCATCGTCTCGTTGCCGAATTGCACGGTTTCGCCGCCGTCGAGCCAGCGCTCCGGTGTGAAGGCTTCGGCATTCGAGAAGCCGAAGCGCTGAGTCTGCGCCGGCAACTGGTCGATCCAGAACGCGTCTTCCCGGTGCGGTCCCTCAATTTGTATACCGTAATGCTCCGCGAGCGCTTTGGCGCCGCCGCAGTGGTCGAGATGACCATGCGTCAGGAGAATCTTCTCGACCGTCACTCCTTGCCGCTCGACCTCCGCGATGATCCGCTCGACGTCGCCACCGGGGTCGACGACCGCGGCGCGCTGCGTCTCCTCGCAGATCACGATGGAACAGTTCTGCTGAAAGGGCGTCACGGGAACGAGAATGACTTTCATATGACTGTCGCTGGTACAGGTAGGGCTGTAAAAACGTTCATTGTACCGGTGCCGGAACGCACGCGCCGCAGGCGGCCAAGCCTTCCGAAAGGCCTCCAAAACCGGCAATTCTTGCGCTCATAGCGAAAATCAATGACGAATGGTTGGGTTGGACGAGCCGGACCCCCGATTTTTTGTATAATGGCATCACTTGTGCATGGATCTAACCATGCCGTCAATGGGCGACTGGCAAAACGCTTGTGCGTTTTTACAATCGCCATCAGTAAGCTGTTGGGGGCCAAAAGCCTCGCAATTGCAACTCAAGCACCTTCCGTAGGTGCACACGTCTTGTCCGGCCAGACGCCGCGCGTCTGTCAGATGGCCTTGCTGCCGTCACGCCGGATGGGGCCTACGCCGCCGTTCCTGCGCTCTACTGGACTTTTCAGCGCACGAACGTGATTGCCATGTTCGATGGCGGCACGTGGGGTCTGGTCAGGCTGCCGGGGACAGGTTGCGCCAGACGTGAACAATAACCGGGCGTTTGCGGCACGAGTACGCCGCATCCGAGCAGGGCTCGCCGTTCGCTTGACCGAACGGCGTTGTGCTTTGCGCGGCTTGCCTCGAGCAGCCTTGCGCGCGCCGACCAGCGCAGCGCGGCCGCTCCTTTATCGTTAAAACACGTCTATGAATGCTCGATTTATTCGACATGTCGGGAGCCTGCTAGCGGTTGGTGTGCTGGCTGGTTGCGCCGCGCCGGGTTCGGGCGACGTCGCATCCAATCCTCAGACAACGCCCTCTGTCAGCACGAGCAGTGCCCGCTCGCCGGCGCCGCTCGCCTTCGATTCGCACCTTGCCAACGTCCCGGCCGCCCAGCCGAGTCAGACGCCTTCGCTCGCCGACGCCCAGCCGATCACATCCGGTCCGGACGCCAGCAACTTCGAGCAGAAGGGCAAGGCGTCGTGGTATGGCCGCATGTTCCACGGGCGCAAGACCGCGAGCGGCGAAAAGTTCAACATGAACGCGATGACCGCCGCGCATCGCACGCTGCCGCTAGCATCGTGGGTTCGCGTGACGAACGAGGCGAATCACAAGACCGTGGTCGTGAAGATCAACGACCGCGGACCTTACGTGCACGGTCGCGTGATCGACTTGTCGTACGCCGCTGCGGCGGTGCTCGGCATGCGCGGCTCCGGCACGCAGAAGGTGAAGATCGAGGGTCTCACGCAGCAGGAAGCGCGTACGGCGCGCCAGGAGCAGGCTCAGGCGCTCGCCGACGACAGCGTGAACTGACACCACGCGTCGATTTTTGCAGGACCCGGACGGGCCGTCGCGAGACGGCCCGTTTTTTATTCGTCCGTGCTCTCGCCGCGCCTGGCGAGCTTGAGCGCGCGCTCATACAGCACGTTGCGCGACGCGCCCGTCAGTGTTGCGGCGACGCGCGCCGCGCTCTTCACCGACAACTCCTCGAGCAGGGTCGAAAGCAGCGCATCGTGTGCGTCTTCGGCGTCCTCCGTTTTGGGCGCGCCTTCCACCACCAGCACGAATTCACCGCGCTGACGATTCGCATCGGCTTCGAGCCACGTTGGCCCTTCGGCCAGGGTGCAGCGATGCAGGCTCTCATGTAACTTCGTCAGTTCCCGGGCGATCAGCAATTGCCGTTCGCCGCCGAATGCATCGGCGAGTGCGCGCGTCGTGTCGACGATACGGTGCGGCGCCTCGTAGAACACCAGCGCCATCGGGTGATGCGCGAGCTTCGTCAATTCCGACGCGCGTTGCTTCGCCTTGGTCGGCAAGAAGCCGACGAATGAAAAGTCGCCGACGAACGCGCCCGCCGCACAGAGCGCAGTCGTGAGCGCGCTCGCGCCCGGCAGCGGAACGACCGGCAGGCCGGCTTCGCGCACGGCATCGACCAGGCGCGCGCCGGGATCGGAGATGCCGGGCGTGCCTGCGTCGGACACACAGGCGATGCGCTCGCCGTTGCGGAGATGCTCGATCACCCGCTCGGCGGCGCTGCGCTCGTTGTGTTCGTGCACCGCGATCAAAGGTTTCGAGATGCCGTAGCGCGTGAGGAGATGCGCGGTATTGCGCGTGTCCTCGGCGGCGACGCGATCCACGAGCCCGAGCACATGCAGCGCGCGCACGGTGATGTCCGCCACGTTGCCGATGGGCGTCGCGACGACATACAGCGCGCTCGTCGGATAGTGCTGGCCATCGGCCAATTCGGAGATCTGAGGCATGAGCGCGGGCGTTCGGGGAAAGGCCGTCATTTTGCCACGCGCGCAAGCGGCGGCTCGTCGACAACTTTCAGGGAGAAGCTGTGTCCAAAACGCTCGGCGATGTTTTCGAGACGCGCGCGCTCGAATTTCTGCAGCGGCAACGCATGCGTATCGTGGCGCGCAACGTGACGTGTCGCGGCGGCGAACTCGACCTCGTGATGATCGATGAACGCGGCGCGCTGGTGTTCGTCGAAGTACGGGCGCGAGGAAGCAGGCGCTTCGCGAACGCAGCAGCGAGCATCGATGCACGCAAGCGCGCGCGCCTCGTACTCGCCGCGCAGCATTTCCTCGCGACATGGCGTAGTGAGTTGCCGGCATGCCGCTTCGACGTGATCGCGTTCGATGCGGGCCGCATCCATTGGTTGCGCGATGCGTTTCGGCCCGATGAAGCATGAGCGCGCGGCTCGCCGAATGACGCATGCGGTAAACTGCGCAACAACCGACGCCCTGAGCGTTCAAGCCACATACCGCCGCACACGGCGGCCGATGATCGAGAGTCGATGTCAGTCGAACGTATCCAGCAGCAATTCCGCGACAGCGCGGCGCTCAAACTCGAAGCTATCGACGCGCTCGCGGTTCCCATCGCAGCCGCCGTCGATACGCTCTTCGGCGCACTCGCCAACGGCAACAAGATACTGATCTGCGGCAATGGCGGCTCGGCGGCCGATGCGCAGCGTTTCGCCGCGCAACTCATCGGCCGTTTCGAGCGCGAACGTCCGGGCTTGCCGGCTATCGCGCTCACGACCGATACATCGATACTCACGGCCATCGGCAATGACTATGCGTTCGAGCAGATCTTCTCGAATCAGGTCCGCGCGCTCGGCCAGTCGGGTGATGTGCTGCTCGCGATCAGCACGTCGGGGAATTCGGTCAACGTGCTCGCGGCGATTCAGGAAGCGCACGGACGCGAGATGATCGTGATCGTGCTGTCGGGCAAGGGCGGCGGGGCAATGTCCGAGGTGCTCGCCGAAACCGATATTCATATCTGCGTGCCATCCGAGCGGACGGCGCGCATCCAGGAAGTCCATCTGCTGACCATTCATTGTCTGTGCGACGGCATCGATGCGATGCTTCTCGGCGACGATTGATACTGAAAGGGGGAATCGAGTTGATGAACAAGACACGCGTCAAGGCGACGCTGGCCAACGCCACGCTCGTGCTGAGCATGCTGTCGGGAGTCGCGTTGACGTTGCAGGGCTGCGCGCTCGCGGTGGTGGGCGCGGCGGCCGGCGGCACGTTGATCGCTACGGATCGCCGCACGCTCGGTGCGCAGACCGAAGATCGCGAGATTCAGGTGAAGGCGTTGTCGCGGATCAACGAGAACGTGCCCGACACGTCGCATGTCAACGTGACGGTGTTCAACCGGCGCGTGCTGCTGACCGGCGAAGTACCCGACGATGCGTCGAAGCAGAAGGCCGAGGCGGTCGTACGCGACATCAACAATGTCGGCAGCATCGTGAACGAGCTGTCGGTTCAGCCTGCGAGTTCGATCTCGTCGCGCGCCAACGACTCGTATCTCGAAGGTCGTGTGAAGACCGCGATGGTGGGCGAGGCCGACTTGCGCGCGAACTACTACAAGGTCGTATCGGAGCGCAGCATCATCTATTTGATGGGCCTCGTCACGCCGGACGAGGGCGCGCATGGCGCAGATGTGGCGGCGCGTGTTGCGGGCGTCGAGCAGGTCGTGAAGGTTTATCAGTACATCAAGCCGGAAGAGGCGAAGGCGCTGGAGGCGGCGGCGGCATCCGATGCGAGCGCGGTGTCGGCGGCCAGCGCGCCGGCCGAAGCGACGGTCGGCACGGTGCCGGACTCGGGCGTGACTTCCCGTCCGCTGGATATGCAGAATCCCGCGCCGGTCAAGAACTCGGATATTCATCCGGGCAACCCGAACCCGGCTCCGGCGGTGAAGTGATGAAGGCGCGTTTGATTGCAGCCGCCGCGCTGGTTGGCGTGGCGGCATCGGCGGGTGCGGCCGATCAACCCGTCGTGCCTGCGGCGGCGATGTCGATTGCGCGCAGCAATGCATGCATGGGCTGTCACGCGATCGATCGCAAGCTCGTCGGGCCGTCGTTCCAGCAGGTCGCCGAGAAGTACAAGGGGCAGCCCCAGGCGAGCGCGCAGCTCGAAAAGAAGGTGAAGAACGGCGGCGCTGGTGTGTGGGGTTCGATTCCGATGCCGTCTCATCCGAAGATGAACGATGCGGATATCAGGACCGTGGTCGCGTGGGTGCTGGCGGGAGCGCCGCAGAAGTAGATGTCCGTTGAATCGTCGGAAGGCCTGCTTTCGCTCTCAATGGCTGTGGTACACTTTTGTTTCGTTGGGGGGGTAGCTCAGCTGGGAGAGCGTCGCGTTCGCAATGCGAAGGTCGGGAGTTCGATCCTCCTCCTCTCCACCACGAATTTGCTTTAGAAACAACGCACTACGTCTTGCGATGTAGTGCGTTGTTTTGCTTTCTAGAGCAGGTTTTTGCACACTCGGTGTGGCGAATTTGTGGCGCTGACGTCGTCAGGTGGTGCCCCTTCCCCGGCTGGTAAAAAAAGCCTCTGGACTTTACCGAGACTTTCGCGACAGTAGAACTCAATCTTGCATCCATCAGCTAACCAACGCCGTCGTGTGCAACAAGAGACGCGACGCATACAGGCTAATGTTCATGCAAGCGCTACTTACCGTCGATCAACTGGCTCAGTGCCTTCGCAAATCAGTCGCGAGCGTTCGAAGCGACGCGACTCGTAATCCACAGTCGCTTCCCCCTCTGTGCCGGCTTCCGGGAACGAAGCGGCTGCTTTGGCGAGTTGAGGACGTCGAGGCTTGGCTTGGAGCCCACGTGACCTCGAGCGTTGACGCCACTTTGTCGGCGGAGATTTCGCCGATGCCGCGACGGGGTCGGCCGACGAAAGCCGAGCAAATTACTCGGCAGCGCCTAGAGGCTAGCGCTGCCCGATCCAGAAAGTCATCAACGCGCAGCCCGGAATTTTGATCTGTGACCTTCATCGCAGATCCGGTGCGGCGAAATACGGATCCAAACGAAGCAGTTGCTCGACTGCGGAAGAATCTAGCTGAAGCCTCTTCGAGGGTTGCCGAGAATGAGCCATCAGCTCGTTTTTATCTGCCGGGCAGACTCGATCCGAGACGCACAATGCCAAATCACCTCGCGCGATCTAGCCTTTTCGCTCCGATCGCGAGAGGCACGGAGACCCTACATCGAGACAGTCCAATAGTGACGCGCAGTGATGCGGCAATGACTCACACAGGCATACAGCACGACGAGCCGAGCTGCGACATTTTGATAGAGCTTATCCACCAAGCAAAATCTTATCCGCTAGGCGAAGCCGTTCCGATCTGTCGCGCTCAAATTCTTCGCTCCACCAACCGAGGAACGAGCAAACGTGAATATTTGTGGCTCGATCGTACGATGAAGGCCTTTTGTACCGGGGAGCTTCTGATCAAGACAACACGCGACGGCAAACCAAAACTGCAGGTCGGCACTACGAAGCCCCTGCGGCTGCTAGATGCTTTCGAATACGACGAGGCACGCAAGACCCACATCATCAGGCTTGACCCTAGATGGCGGGAGTTATATGCATACGACGAATTTGCCTACATCGATTGGTCGAAGCGGATGCAAATCCGCCGAGGGCAAGACATGGCTAAAACTCTTCAGAGGCTCGTGGCAACCTCAAACGACCCTAATCAGTATTTCCGCCTCGAATGGTTGAAAGAAAAGATGCAGTACCGGAGCCCCTTGCGCAAGTTCAAAGTCTCCCTCCTTGCGGCGATGGAAGAACTGGAGCGCGTCGAGATTATCACCGCCGGACGGATAGGCATTAGCGGTAGGGGGGTCGAGCAAGCCATACTAACTCGCGCTTGACTGAACGATGAGGTTCCGATCGGGGCACCGTTGTGCGGGTTCGTAGGATGAAGTCCTTCCGGGCACAAACGTTCCTTGCTACAGACGTCATATCCAACGATTGGGACCAGTTTTCAGGGAAATTTGCAGCCAAAAGAGGGTAATCGGGTTAGCGTTCCGCCGACTTCGAAGTTGTATTCCGCTCGATCGGGTTAGCGTTCCGCTTGCATCGGGCTAGCGTTCCCCAGAGTCGGGTTAGCGTTCCGTTTCGACGGGATAGAATTCCGGGTCGCACGCTCAAACCCTTTGTGGCAAAGCGTCTCCGGGGGGCTTTTTGCTCTCTACCTTCTTTCTACCTATTTCTTACCCAAATCTGCTTGTGGATAACCTTGATCCAAGGCATGCGGCTGCGCTCCGCGTATGAAGATAGGCGAAAAAGGGGAACGGTGTCGGCCAGTGCATCCTCAGGTATGTTCGGCAAGAGCTTTCAGTACGCTCGCTCGGGTTCTTAAGACGCCCAAGGAAAATTGAGCATGCGCCAACGATCATCGTCCTCGATCCAAGGAAGCGGGTCATCGGCATACATTTGGATAAGATGTCTATCTATTCCAATCGATGTACGATAGGAGCGCTCAGCTGCTAACCGGTTTATCTCCATGTCGATCAACTCGTCGTTGATCAAGCGAAAGGCTCCGTAGCTGTGCAGTTCATGCCATAGGTGAACATCGTCGAGACAATGCCGAATACAACGATATGCGCCTACGCCGTCCACGTTCGAGACCGTCAAGGTATTGGTTATTTGATGCAATCGGTATAACGCGATCGACTCGGTCAGGTGGTTTAGGGTTATCGGTTCTTTGCACTTTAATGCGAACAGCAGCTCTCCTTCGAATGCGCGCATTGTTTCAAGGAATGTGCGCTCATCATTATATTCGGACTTGATGGCTTCCCACGTCGGCTCATCAATCCAAGGACCACAACTGGCAAACCGAGTTCGGCACAGTGGCCACAGCACGTTAGGATCTGTTGCATCACCCCAAAGAGCCTGCCAGAGATTAGCTGGACCGTTGATATATACACTTTCTGCATCATCAAAGAGCTGGCTTAGCATCTGTATTGGTTTGACAGGCGGATTTTTAAATTTCCCACTATCAAGCTTTGCCCACTTATTCGAACTCTGCGTGTCCTTCCAGCCTAGCCGCACAGATTCGCAATTGACCCAATCGCCAAATTGATTGACGTTCTTCCGGCCAATCCTCTTTGTCAAAACTCGGATCAGTGTTCGCGTCTGTAACTTCATGATCTCGACCTCTTTAGAATTTTGAGGCTTCTTGATATCTGTGATTTTTGAAGGGGAGTTGCTCGTATATCCCATTTCGATTGTTCGTCTCTTGATCGCGGTTGGTTGAAAATATACCGCTTTTTGACCGTGAAGTGTACCGGCTCAGAGGCGAAAATATTATAGTGCTCACATCCGAGCGCTTTTGAATGGAGAACCCTTATGGAAGAAATGAGCCTATCGCAGAGAATCGCGGCACAAGTGTTGGCGCAATCAGGTGGCCCTTCTAGTGCGGCTAACCGTGCCACTTTTCTTGGCGTTCAATCCGAGGTTGAGCGCGCGATCGAGGAAGGCTGGTCGGTTCTTGCGATCCATCGTTCCCTTCGAGACGAAGGCGTGATTTCTTTCGGATATCAAGCGTTTCGCCGATACGTGAGGAGTCTAATCACCGATAAAAAGCCGTACGTTTCAAGATAGACTAAAGATAATTCCGATCAAAAATCGAACTTTCGCAGATCTATCAAGATGAAAGCGGTCAGAAAATGAACAGTTCGATGTTTGAACCACACTGATCGCTTTTATTCCTTAATATCTTGATCACTGTTGCTGAGTCGTATCGATTAGAACTCGGGCAAGATAGGTGAAGTAGGCCCACCCGCAAGCGGGCGGACCTTCTTCACTTTCCTTATTCGCGCTCCGCGCTCAACGGAAATCGTGTTGAGGCGAGTGGTCACCTCGTGGTGACGACGGCCCGACCAGAGGGCGCATACCGAATGAACGCCAGAATGGATAACGAAGTGAAGGCCACCCGAAAAGGTTCTACGCCAATCAAAGTGTGGTGCCTGCCGGAAGAGAAGGCGAGCATTGAAGAGAACGCGCGTAAGGCAGGAATGAGTGTTTCGATGTATCTGCGTAACGTCGGAATGGGCTACCGCATCAAGGGAGTCATCGATGCAGAGCTAGTGTTAAAGCTTGCCAAAATTAATGGAGATCAAGGGCGGCTTGGTGGCTTATTAAAGCTGTGGCTGACAAATAGTGAAAAACTCAGCTCGCAGGATCCTGCGCAAATGCGCAGGGTTATTCATGGCGTGCTCGAACGGATTGTTACGATGCAAATAGCAATGCTCGATCTCGTTAAAAAACCAGCTGCCCGGTAGCCCATCTTCGGTCGTCATCCGTCATGCTTTTCGAATGAGTGGCTACAAATTTAACCGCTTCCAATGAAAGCGATTAACGCCGGCTATTTCGGTCGCCTGAAGTTGCCGCCTGTCGCGGACTGCAAAATAAGGGCGTATTGGCTCTTCGGCTCTCCGACGGTGTCTTCGAAGGACCGTCAGGATTTAGCCGCTAAATTTTCAGTCCAGGCTCTTGCCTGCTCGCCGGGAACGGTCCAGTGTTCCGAACGTGCGGTTGCCGTTATCGCCCGAAGCTGGCGCGCTAGGCGGATTTAGCGGCTAAATTTCGCTCCTGAACGAGGACGTGTCGAGCTTTGTGACGACGCGGACTGGTGTATATAACTCGCCGACGAAGAATATGCGGCAGAGTACGACGGTGAATACGTGGTAAAGGAGAATAAATGAGCGGAGACAGGATAGTTGAGCAGAGCGAGGGCGGATGTACAACGCCGTGGAAGACGTACTACGAGCTGTTTGATGACGAGGTGTTGAACGTCGAAATCCAGGGGGTTGATTTCGAGGTGTTGGTGGTTCGACAGAAGGCTTCGATTCTATTGCGGTTGCCGCGTGAGTTGGCTCGGCAACTCGGGTTCCGCGTGGGGGAGAGGTTCTGGAAGGAAGACCCTGACGGTATTGCAAATAGCGCATAGGTCATCTGTCACAAGCGCTGTTGACAAACGAGGGGCAGGACAGAACGTCTATTCGGTTTGGGTTAACGTATTCCCGACCATCAAGAATGTCTTGATGCTTTTGAAGAACGTCACAATGTTTTCCTAAAACCGCGGGGGATTGCATGAAGGATGTGACAGATCGTAGGACATTGGAGTTGCCGGCGTTCTCGGATCAGGCATTGGTAACGCAGCGGGTAGCGTCGGAGCTGCGCGATGGGAACCTCTTGACGGCCTTTGCGTTGGTTCGTGTTCCAGGCGGATGGGTGGTTCGCTTCTTTGGAACGAAAGATCGAGCGGTGGCGTTGCGAGCGGTTAAGGATGGTGCCGCTCGGGTGTTTAAGTCGTTGGATGCTGCGGCGTCGGCGGTCGAGGTTGTTGGATTTGAAGTGTCGGCGCTCGGGACCTCGGTGTGATGGGTTGGTCAGGTCGCAAAGCGGCACGTTCGACGCGGAAGCCGCGCCCGTTCGAGCTGGACATTAGAGCCATTCTGCGTGAGCGGCCGTTTGAAGCGGTCTTAGCAGCCGGTCAACCGGCGTATGTGTCGGCTCCGGAAGGGATGGACGGGATTTTGAAGGTGTATCCGGACGGTCGACTACCTGCAAGGCGAGCATTTGATAGCGGTTTTGCCGAGCTATAAGGGACCGCGGCGCTATTCCATCAAGCCCCGTCTCAAGACACCGCCGAAGGCGGCGGACGGAGGTTGACGGCCCGAAAGAAATAAGCTTCTCGGTAGAAGGGAGGGGTTGAGAACCCCACCCGACTGCCGAGCGGCGAGCTACATTAATAACAAGGGATGATCGATGGTGGAGCGGGAAAGGCGTAAGCGCGTTCCTTGAGCTGCGTTTGTCCAGAAAGCCAATGACGCTGTAGACGACGCCTGTCGTTCATCTCCGCTTCGAATCGGCGTATCGACAAGGAGAAGGACGAGCCCCACAGGAGTTGAGTCGATAGCAACCAACCCCGCCCCCGTACTGTCAACGTAGAGGCGGCGGCACGATTTTTCGCACGGCCTGAATCAACAACATCGAGGCGCGGTTGTTTCGGGGCTCTCGACGCTCATGGCGGTCCCGTAAGGGCCTCGAAGCCGTGCCTCGCGGCTTGAGATTGTGCAAGAGGCCCTGAATCTGCGTGCGATGGCATCAACGGCAATGGCGCGTAAGGCCGTCAGCTCCCGTTCATTGACAGTACGGGGGCGCGCGGTTGGTTCAATCCCGCAGACTAGAACGGCAAGTTTGTGCGGAGCTGTAATCGAAGCGATGTGACAGTGGACCGTGCGCAAGCGAGGCTTGACATGAACCCGGAACTAGCTGCCGAACTGGCAGAAGATGCGCAACTGAAGACGGCGATACGCGAATTGCGGAAGGTGAGGAAGGACAGCGAACAGCTCAATCGCGCGTGGTCGGAAACGTGGGTGGCTCGTCAAAAATACGAGCGAGACTACGCATTCATGGTCAAGCAACTCCGGGAACGGGAGGACCGTATTATGGACGAGCTCAGGCCCTATCTCACAAAGATCGAGGAGCTTGAGAAACAAGTAAGGAAGCTGGGCCGAAAAATTCGAAAGCGACACAGCAACCAAGGTCGTCCTGAAGCGGTATAGGTCTTTCAGAGTCTTACAGGCCCCCTTGCAGCTCAGCGCTGATATTCCCAGTGCTTTGGTGCTCAAACCTGGCGAAAGCTTGCGACGACAGTCGCGATTCAGAGGCTCATCCGTCGCTAGCCGAACAGCGCACTGCCCTTAAACTAATATCATGAACGCACCGCTAACGACCTACGGCCGATGCGAAGAAGCTGGCGAACTCGGCAGATTTAGCGGCTAAACTTCACTCAACGTCGGAGTTGGAGCTACTATGAAAGATGACCAATTCAAAGGTCTGCCAGATGATACGGACGAGTGGATTCGTCTTCTGCAATCCGACGATGGCCGTGCAGCGCGCGAGCATCTTGACGCAGGAAGGGCGATTTACTACCGCGATGCGGATACCCCTGTCGGACTCTGTATTAAGAAATATCCGGATGGGCACCGGGAACTTGTAAGATTTTCCGTGGAGCACGGAGAGCAGTTTGTCTCCAGTCTCTCGCCATGCGTTCGGCTCGGTCTTCTAGATGGCAAGCTCGATGTTCACGATGACTTCAACGACCCCCTGCCGCCTGATCTACTCGACCTATTTGAGAGCGTTGCGAAATCTACAAAAGCAGCTAACGATGCTTTGGATGATGCCCTGGCTTTCATTGATGCGTCAAACGTTCGAATCGAAAGGTTAACGAAGGCCGAATGAACTTGAACGGCTGTCTTCGAGCGCCCACACCCGATGCATCGGAGCGGGGCTGAGGCCCTTAACTCCGCCTTGATATTGGGTGGGCGCGTCAACGTCATCATCTGTTTCAAACATGTTGTCTCTACAGTTCTCTGTTTCGAGACGGGGGTATTGTGCGCATGTCGTGCGCACACGCGGAATGCTCGATGAGAGGCGCACCTATATATGATAATGTCCTTTATCAGTCGTTTTAGAGCGCCGCTACAGGGGAGACTGCAATGGACGAAAGCGGAGCGTCAAAAGGAAGCAGTCGGACAGCGTTGCCTGGCACTTTCACAGATGCGGTTTCGGCAGTCCGAGAGATACTAGGGTTGGTAAAGGACCTCCGTGAGCTTGTCGGGGCGGGCGTCGACGCATTGGAGCGTGGTAAGCATCGCCAGGCTGCGAAGTCGCTCGGCGAGCTCTACTTTTCTGCAACAGGGGTTCGTTACCATCTGGAACGCATCGCCAGTGGAAAAGGAACACACGCGGATCTCACAGCAATTCGCTATAGCTTGGACGAGACCTTGCTTCCTGTTCAACTTCGCATCGACAAGCTCAACGACTATCGCGACTTGCTGCGCGAGCGCTTCGGTCTCGCCGTCGTAGCAAAACTTGACCGCCTGATTGGCATCGGTGGCAGAAAAAGCATAAAAGCGGAGGTAAGGGATGGATTGCGAAAAGACATATGGAACACCGCCGGCGGCGAGATGGCTATCATCTTTTTGCGGGAACGTCTTGCACCAACCAACAAGAAAATCCTGCGGCAGGATCGCTTTCGCAACTCATCGGATAGTGAGCCGGATGAATCTGACTCTGAACTCCTTTATCCAATTGAACGGTACCAAGAGTGGGCGCAGCGCTACTTGGCCCGGATTGAAAGCTTTAACCAGGAAATTATTGAGTTGCACGATCTGATCGTGGCACCGGAGCATAA
The DNA here is from genome assembly GCF_001544875.2 of Caballeronia hypogeia. Taxonomy (GTDB): domain Bacteria; phylum Pseudomonadota; class Gammaproteobacteria; order Burkholderiales; family Burkholderiaceae; genus Caballeronia; species Caballeronia hypogeia. The sequence goes on along the minus strand of NZ_FCOA02000001.1, from coordinate 537,699 downwards.
ACCTTGAAAATCGAACTCCTAGCGCCGACATCGGCCGCTTTGCCAACCCTGGTGGTCGCGGCTGGCGAGCGCGCCAGCGTCCGGTTTCTCGAGTTCTTCGCGTCGGCGATCCGCAATCCGCATACGCGGCGTGCGTATGCTCGGGCGGCCGGGGATTTTCTGGCGTGGTGCGCTGGCGCCGGCGCGAGTTCGATCACGGCTGTGCAGCCGTTGCATGTTGCGAGCTGGGTCGAGCTGCAGACGCAAACGCACTCCGCGCCGACCGTCAAGCAGCGGCTCGCGGCGATCCGCCACCTGTTTGACTGGCTGGTGACCGGACAAATCGTGCCGCACAACCCGGCTGCGTCGGTGCGCGGCCCCAGCCACACCACAAATAAGGGCAAGACGCCGGTGCTCGATGCCACGGAAGCGCGGCAGTTGCTCGACAGCATCGACGTGTCAACGCCGATCGGACTGCGCGACCGGGCGCTGATCGCGCTGATGGTGTTTTCGTTCGCGCGGATCGGCGCGGCGCTCGCGATGCGCGGGGAGGATGTCTACGTGCAGCAGCGGCGCCTCTGGGTGCGCCTGCGTGAGAAGGGCGGCAAGACGCATGCGATGCCGTGTCATCACACGCTCGAGGCGTACCTGCATGCATACCTCGAGGGCACCGGGATCGCGGACGATCCGAGGGGGCCGCTGTTTCGCACAGTTGCACGCGGCACGGGGCAGCTCAGCGACACGCCGTTGCCACAGGCCAACGCCTATGCGATGGTGCGGCGCCGTGCGTTTGTAGCCGGCATCGGAACGAAGATCGGCAACCATACGTTTCGCGCAACCGGTATCACCGCATACCTTAAGAATGGCGGCACGCTCGAGAATGCCGCGGCGATGGCGAACCATGCGTCGACGCGCACCACGCAGCTGTACGACCGGCGACGCGACGAGATCAGTCTGGATGAGGTGGAGCGGATCCTCGTGTAACGGCGAGGCATCGCTCCAAAAAGGTTTTTATACGCACGCCAGACGCGGCTTGAATGTCGCTGACCGGACCCTGAGCGGACTATCAAGACATCCGAACCCCAATGGCTGTTCTTCGATGCCATCAGACATTTCTGAGTTACCTAAGAGAGCCCCGGAAGTTCTAGGACGTTCGGATATTTTGGTGTCAAGCGTAGGGCTCAAAGACAGCGGTTTCCGGTTCCTCGATACCCATCAAGTCCAGCAAAATTTCGATTTCATTTTTCTCGTGATGCGCGATGTTTTTTAGGCCTTGTCCCAAGAGCGCAAGCATGGAATTGCCAGCAAAAATTTCTTCAAATTTTTCCGGGCTTGTCGTAGTAATGGCATTGATCCATTTTTGGGTAATCCAATCTGGAGCCCCTCCTGAATGAATCACTAGCGAGTATGATGGCGTGCTGGGGCGGTAAAAGGTAACGCCTTTGCCAAGCATGTCATTCATCAATGTATTACTTGTCACTTTCGGGGTAAGGCTAGGCAGGAAACCGTGGCGGACGGATTCATATATTGCAAGCCAATGGTTGCCGTCCATCTCGCTATTTGCAAGAAATTTTTCTATTCCAGATTTACAAATGTTATCAACCAGCCCTAATGAATTGGCGTGCAAAGACTGAATTGATATCACGTCGTCGTTGAGAGAGGCAAGAATGCGGCCTGCCTTCTTTGATACGGGCAGTGTTTGAGCTATACAGAAAGCTAGGGCCCATGCTACATCGCTGCTGGCACCGCTCCGTTCATGGCGCTGGATAATTTGCTCGGTCGTATGCGACCAAAGATTTCTGTCAATCGGACAACCGTTGATTTGCCAAAATTGAAGAAGCGAAAGTCCCTTTTGTGCACAGCCAGGTTCTTGTAGCAGTGCTTGTGAGATACAACTTTCCGCTACACGAAGAATAGAATCCCATGGTTTCTGGTTTTGGAAAAGTGCTCCGATTGCATACAGCAATATTGGTAGCTCTGGATGCTTTAATGCCAGAGAAAATGCAATGTCAAAATACTTAACCATCGCGTGGGGGCGAGAAAATGCACTTTTGCTCGCATCGATTATGACGTCGTGCCAGCCATCACTCGCTGGTTGCGGCAGCTGGATAATCTGCGTTTTTTTGGGATTGAGCCGCAGACGGTAGCTATCAAGTTCGCGTTGGAGGCTGGATAAAATTCTTTCAGCCTCCTCTCTCGTATCACATGCGAACTCATAATCATCGAACCAGCGATAAGCTCTACTCTTGCCTATATCGATAGACCTATCGACTTGAGAAAGAACCGTTTCAGCAAGCAGAAATGAGAGGTCAGTGCCAATCGGGATTCCTTGGCTAACCTTTCCTTGTAAATCCATTAGGGCTTGATCAAGTTGTTTGCCAACCAAAGATTTTTTTGACCAGTTGGCTCGTTCCCGAAGCTTTGGGTCAACCGCCCAACCGACTGCATGAGTGTAAAGAGACGGATAAAACTGACTAACGTCGACTTTAAGAAGATGCGATGAACCTCCACGGCTCAAAGCCCGTTCGCGTGCTAGGTTGCTGGGCTTGACAAGTGTCCGTAAGGCACGCCGCTGCCGAACTTGATATACAGGACGACTTTTGGAGAAGGGGGATTTGCCAGCCTTTTGAAGAAGGCGGCGGAAATTCTTCGCGGTAATCCTAGCCAGTTTTGAATAGGAGAAAGGATGGGGAATACGGAGAAGTCGATGGTTTAAGCCAGGTAGCGCGAGGCGATATGAGACACACTCGGTGAAGTTATCAGCAGGTTTGTAGCTCTGTAAAACTGCCCTTCCAGCCTTGGAGGTTGCGTAAGCCGCGAAGTGATCTGAAAAAAATGAAGGAGGAAGCTCCTTCGGGAGATAACCACGGGCAAGAAGATTTTTGTAAATTGTCATTATAAAAGTTGGTACATTCTGAGCGTCAGCGTAGAACGTTGAGCTACCAAGCCGTGACACGGTGATCTGACACACAGGACGTTCGCGACCGGTGGCGTCTACCGCATTCGAATATTGAGCGATGACAGATCAAGCCGTATCTACGGCAGTAGAACGCGAAACTTGAGAAATCGAGTGAACGACCGCTTTCGAGGCGTCAATGACGCCGGTGTCACGACATGAGTAGGGTCAATGACCCGTGCTGGCCGGACTGCGCCTGACGGCGGCCGGTCCCTGTCGGTGATCGCGAGGCCGGTTTTGCTTTTTGTAGGTATATGAGGGGTTACGCGGTAGGAAAAACTGTCATTCCCGAATCGAGCATGACATGGATTACGATCAACGCTCACTGCGTCTGAGGGGACGATGGCTCAAATGGGAGAGCGCGGCGTTTCGCAGCGCCAAGATCGGGGGTTCGACCATCCTTCCTCCACTGGACACGGTTCATGACCATAAGCCCCGACCTGGCTGAAGAACTGCGGCGGATGGCCCTTATCAAGGCCGACCAGCGGCGGCAGAAAGCCATCTGGCAGGAGCTGCGCGAGCTGCGGGCCAACCTGCGCCCGATTGATCGCGCGTGGTCCGACACGCGGCTCGCCCTGAAACGATACGAGTGGGATTACACGCACGTGGTCCCTCAACTTCAGGAGCGTGAGGCCCAGCTGCTGGATGAGATGCGCCCGTTGTGCCGGCAGATTGACGCACTGGAGAAGGAGGCCCGGCGGCTGGACCGCAAGATACGCACAGCGCAGCAAGCTAGTGAGCGCACGCCGGCAGGTCCGGCCGGATCGAGCGCACGTACGCCTGCAAGCCCTTGAGCTTGTCTATTTCCCGTCGGTCGTCACCAGCACCCAAAACGCGGGTGTCGAGTGCTAGTCAAGAAAACGGTGGTATCCCGCACACCGAAGACCTTCATGCCGAACGCCTGTCGGAAAAGTGTCGAGATTGTTAAAATTCCCGTCATTCTTTCAGCGTCCGGAAATTGTCAATGAATCAACGGATTGGCTTTGCTCGAGTCTCGACGGACGACCAAAATCTGGACTTGCAACGCGATGCACTGAGCCTTGCTGGAGTTCAGTGCATCTACGAAGAAAGGTCCAACGGCAAGGCCGCTGACCGTGGCGAACTCGACCACTGCCTAAAGGCACTGCGCGCTGGTGACACCCTTGTGGTGTGGAGACTGGATCGGCTCGGACGCAGCCTGCCCGATTTGGTGCGAATTGTCGCTGAACTGGAAGAAAAGGCTATCGGCTTCGAAAGCATCACTGAAAGGATCGAGACCTCCAGCGCGGCCGGCAAACTAATCTTCCATGTCTTCGCCGCGTTGGCGGAGTTCGAGCGCAACCTGATTCGGGAGCGCGCGCAGGCAGGTCTTGCTGCAGCGCGCGCGCGAGGCCGAGCTGGAGGTCGAAAGCCGAAACTAGACATGCGGCAAATCAGGGAAATCAGGCGGCTGATGTCTGACCCGACTATCCCGGTCAGCCAGATTGCGCAACGCTACAAGGTCTCACGAACAACCATTTACAAAGTGGCACCCCGCAGTCAAGTGCCGGCTGCTACCACACAGGCCCAAGCCAGCACGGCGAAGCTATACCTATAAGATGCCAATGAAAGCAATTTCAATCGAAGCAGCTCGCTCAGAGTTGCCGTTCCGTCTCTTTTGCAATTTCCTCTCGATGCTGGTGTGGATTTAAGCTCTCGCATCGGACTGAGGTTGCTCTAAATAACGGGGAATTCGAGGTCGTGAAACTAATAAAAAACAGTGGCTTAGATCGAGTCATTGATCTGATGCGCCCACATTTGAAGCCGGGGCAGCATTTTGGTTGCGTCACGCCGTTGTTCTCGTTGTTTGCGTTTGCAGAACTACGCGACGTTCTCGCGAAGCTGAATCGCGTGCAGTTCATCCTTCCTCCAGCGGATGACGGATTGGACTTCTGTGGCGGTGAGGGAGACCGGGCTGCACGAAATCGGCTGCAAGTTCGCTGGCTGGCTAACCAGTGCGCTAAGTGGATCGGTGGCGATGTTGAACTCCGCCGCGCTCACGGTCGGGTGCCACAAGGAGCCGCCGTCATGCGCGCACCGGACGGCACGGCTGACCAAGTAGTGATGGGATCGTTTGCGTTCAGTACAGATGGTCTGGGCCTGACGCCCAGCAACCCGTTGAATCTGATCCAGGCATCTGAATCAGCTGACGAGGCGGCGCAGCTGGCCCGTTGGTTTGATCAGCAATGGTCCACGCTGCAGGCGCAACCTGACAGCCGGACCGCCCTGATTGAAGCCCTGCAGGACATGGGGCAGCATCATGCGCCGTTCACGCTCTATGCGCTGATTTTGAGTCACCTATTCGGTAACCGGGGCGACCAGATGGATGAGGAGCGGATCGTCAAATCGGCCACCGGCATCCGAAACACTGTTGTTTGGAAGAAGCTGTTCAAGTTCCAGCGCGATGGCGTTGTAGGAGCTATTGATAAGCTGGCCCGCTTCGGTGGGTGCATCATTGCGGACAGCGTGGGGCTTGGAAAAACCTTCGAGGCGCTGGCCGTTATCAAGTATCACGAGCTTCGCAACGATCGCGTGCTAGTGCTTGCGCCAAAGCGCCTACGCGACAACTGGACGCTCTACAAGGCCAACGACAAACGCAACGCCCTCGCGGCCGATCGATTTAACTACGACGTACTTAACCATACCGACTTGTCGCGCGACGGTGGCCACTCTGGCGATATCGACTTGAACCATGTGAACTGGGGCAACTACGACCTTGTGGTCATCGACGAGAGCCACAATTTCCGCAACAAAAAGTCGCCGCGCCAGGGGACCGAGACTCGGTACGACCGACTTATGCGCAAGATCATCAAAGAAGGCGTCAAGACCCGCGTGCTTATGCTGTCGGCCACGCCAGTCAACAACCGTCTAGCTGATCTGAAAAATCAAATCGCGTTTGTCACCGAGGGCGACGACACCGCGTTGGTCGAGCACGGCATCGACAGCATCGAGCAGACTACTCGCAAGGCGCAAACTCAGTTCAACCGCTGGTTGGAAATGGACGAGGCCGAGCGCACGCCCGGCCACTTGGTCGAAATGTTGGGCTTTGACTACTTCGCGCTATTGGATAGCCTAACCATCGCGCGTTCGCGCCGACATGTCGAAAAATACTATGGCACGGCCGAGACCGGCAAATTCCCAGGCCGCCTGCCGCCCATAAATATCAAGGCTGACGTGGATTTGGCAGGGCAGTTCCGCGCTATAAGAGACATCAACCTTGAAATCCGGCGCTTAAATCTAGCCAGCTACGCACCGCTGCGTTACGTACTACCGCACAAGCAGGCCGCCTACGACGCCAAATACAGCACCGAAATCCGGGGGGGCGAGAGCTTCTTTCGCCAGACTGACCGTGAGGAGAGCCTCATCCACCTGCTGCGGGTCAACGTGCTCAAGCGCATGGAGAGCGCCGTGTCGTCGTTCTCGCTCACCGTGCAGCGGCAGCTCAAAGACGTTGAAGCTGTGTTGGCACGCATCGAGGATCACGCCGAGGGCTTCGAGGAAATCGACATCGCTGACGTCGACATCGACGACTCCGCATTCGAATCACTGTTGGTAGGGCGCAAGGTTAAGGTTTTGGTCAGCGACGTGGACTTGATTCGGTGGCGTCAAGACCTCATCGAAGACCGCAATCGCCTAGCTACGTTGCTGGCGGCCGCCCAACAGGTGGACGTGGAGCGTGACGCCAAGCTGGCCAAGCTGCGCGAAATGATCGAGCAGAAATCCCGCGCGCCGATTAACGCCGGCAATCGCAAGATTATCGTTTTCACCGCCTTCTCCGACACCGCGCAATACCTGTATGCCAACCTCGCGCCGTGGGCCAAGTCCGTTCTCGGCATAGACGCTGGATTGATCACCGGCAGTGCCGGCATCCAGACAACCCTGCCCGGTCTGCGCAAGAGCATGAGCAGCGTCTTGTCGGCCTTCGCACCGCTCGCCAAAGAGCGGCCGGCAGACATGGCGGCAGAAGGCGAAATCGACTTGCTAATCGCCACAGATTGCATCTCCGAAGGTCAGAATCTCCAGGACTGCGACTGGCTGATTAACTATGACATCCACTGGAATCCGGTGCGGATTATCCAGCGCTTCGGTCGTATCGACCGTATCGGCTCGCCTAACCAGAACATCCAGTTGGTGAATTTCTGGCCGAATATGGAATTGGAAGAATACATCGGCCTCGAACAGCGGGTGAGCGGGCGCATGGTGTTGCTCGATGTTTCGGCTACGGGCGAAGAAAATCTCATCGAGCAGCAGTCGGGCAACCAAATGAACGATCTGGAGTACCGGCGCAAGCAGTTACTCAAGTTGCAGGACACGGTCATCGACATGGAAGACCTGAGCAATGGCGTGTCCATCACCGACTTGACGCTGACTGACTTTCGGATCGACCTCGCGCAGTACCTCAAGGACCACCCTCGTCAGCTCGATCGCTTGGCGTTGGGTACCCACGCAGTCACCACCAGTATTGACGCCGACATTCCCCCTGGCATCATCTTCTGCTTGCGAGCGGAGGGAGCCGGGGTCGCCAAACTGAGCAGTACTGGCCAGCAGTCCGACTATCCGCTGGCGCCGATTTACCTGACGCATGTGGGCGATGACGGCGTTGTGCTCCTGCCCTACCCGCAGGCCAAGCGAATCCTTGACCGGCTCAAGCGTCTGGCTCTCGGGCGTGACCTGCCTGACGAAGCTGCCTGCGCGAGCTTCGATAAAAGCACGAGGCAGGGTGAGGACATGCGCCATGCCCAAAAGCTGTTGGCTGCTGCCGTGGCGTCCGTTGCGGGCAAGAACGAAGAGCGCGCTGTAGCCAGCCTCTTCTCGCCCGGAGGCACCCACGCTATGAAGGGCGAATTTGCCGGCAGTAGTGATTTCGAAGTAGTCGCCTTCTTGGTGGTACTCCCAGATGGGAGTCAGACGATCTCGCCAAATACAAAGGGCGCCGTATGAGCACCGAGACTTATGACCTCAGCGGCACTCATCGCCCGCGCGCGGTTGCATTGCTGAATCTCATCGTGCAGGTTGCTGGCAACGCGGGCACGCGCCGCGACAGCGAGCAAACGATGAAGGCGTTCGGTGGTGCGTTGGTCGTATGAGCAACACGCTGACCGAAATGCTCATTGCAGCCCTCGCGTTACCGGCCACTTGCCGTGTAGATCAACGCGTTCCGAAGAAGATGCTTGTCGAGAACGCCGCATCGGCCAAAGCTGACAGGCGCCTTATCAATGACGTTGTCGAGGAAATTCAGTGGCTTGCCGCTCTGAAACCCAACACGGTAGGCGTGGCGGAGTATCGCGACGATGAATGCGAATACCTAGAGGTGGCGGTGCTGTCCATCACTGCGCGACATGCGCCTATGGATGGCGACGCCGGCTCAAAGAAGAGGCCAGTCGACATCACGCGTATGGCAGAGTTGGTACACCGCGCGGTACCTTACCCAGTGTTGTTGCTGTTGGCTGCACCGCATGGCCTTTTCCTGTCCCTAGCACACAAGCGCTGGGCCCAGAATGAAGCAGGCAAAGTGGTGCTGACCGATGAGCCGACCACGGTAGGCCTCGCGTTGGACCTGACACCCGAACATCCCTTCGTGCAGGCTCTAGCATTCGCACGCCAGCCCCAAGCCAATTTATTGATCTTGTATCAAGGCTGGATGGATTGCGTGACGGCCTTGCAGGCAGCGCAATACACGGGCAATTTCACAGAAAGCCATTCTCCGGCCGAAGCCTCTGCACGTCGCGAAGCCTTGCGCACCTGCCGGCGGCTGGAGAAGGAGATCGCTCGCTTGCGCGCTTTGGCGGTTAGGGAAAAGCAGATAGCAAAGCAAGTGGAATTGAACCTTGCGCTCAAGCACATCAACGCGGAGCTGATATTGGCGCGCGAACAACTTTGAAGATGACTGACATGACAGAAATGCAGATGCAAAAACTGGAAGCGAGCAGCCCGGCGGCTCAGTCCGCGGACCTTGTGGCAGGAAACATTGAACAGCTTAGGGCTCTGTTCCCCGAACTCCTTACCGAAGGCACGAACGGTGTTGCGGTGAATGTGGATGTGCTCAAGACGCTGGTGGGTGACAAGTCCGTTACCGACGCCGAAGAGAAATATGGTCTCAACTGGCATGGAAAGCGGCGAGCGCGGCAATTGGCGCTTGCACCCTCGACCGGCACGCTGCTTCCGAAGCCCGACGAAAGCGTGAACTGGGACACCACCCGGAACCTGCTGATCGAGGGGGACAACCTTGAGGTTCTCAAGCTACTGCAGAAGAGCTATGCAGGCAAGGTCAAACTAATCTACATCGACCCGCCTTACAACACGGGCGCGGACTTCGTTTACCCGGACAAGTTTCAAGATAACCTCAGAAACTATCTGGAACTGACCGGGCAGGTCGAGAGCGGACAGAAGATCAGCAGCAACACCGAGGCCAGCGGGCGGTTCCATACTGACTGGCTGAACATGATGTACGCCCGGCTGAAGTTGGCGCGTAACCTGCTTCGGCGCGACGGTGCGATTTTCATCAGCATTGACGATGGCGAACTCCCGCGCCTTCGGCTTGTTGCGGATGATATTTTCGGCGAGGAGAATTTTCTTGCCTGCTTTGTGTGGAAGAGCAGGCAGAACAAGGACAACCGTACCGTGACGGGAGCATCCGTAGACCACGAATACATCGTCTGTTACGGCAGCTCGATCAGGGGAGCCGCTCGCGATCGCAGTCAATATTCAAATCAAGACGGCGATCCTCGGGGTGATTGGACCAGCGCCAACATGGTTGGCATTGCAACAGCTGATCGCCGGCCGAATCTCCATTACGACCTCATAGATCCTGAAACTGGGATCAACTATGGTTGTCCGGGAATGGGATGGCGCTATGAACCGAAGACGATGCAACGTCTGATATCCGAAGGCAGGATTCTCTGGCCCGCATCGGCGGATGGACGTCCTCGTCGTAAAGCATTCCTTTCCGAACTGGATTCCGACTTCACGGGATACTCGACGATCGTTGGCGATGGCATTTTCACTCGCGATGGCACTGCCGACATCGACGCGCTCTTCGACACGCGTATCTTCAATTTTCCAAAGCCAGTGAGGCTGATAGAGGGCCTGATAGAACAAGGCTCCGAAGGCGAGGATATCGTGTTGGATTTCTTTGCTGGGTCAGGGACATCCGCGCATGCAGTCGTGTCTCAAAACGCCGCCGATAATGGCCGCCGGCGCTATATAACAGTTCAACTCCCGGAACGCCTTGATCCTGCAAACAGGGAACAGAAGACCGCGGCAGACTTTTGTGACCGGCTGGGCAAGCCGCGCACCATCGCCGAGCTGACCAAGGAGCGATTGCGTCGCGCTGGTTCCAAGGTCAAGGCTGACAACCCGACGTTCTCGGGCGACATTGGATTTCGCGTATTTAAACTCGACAACTCGAATATCCGCGCTTGGAATCCCGACCCCGTCGATCTGGAGGAGACTCTTTTTGCCCATCAGGACCATCTCGTCGAAGGACGCACCGAATCGGACATCCTCTACGAACTGCTGCTTAAGCTAGGTTTGGATTTGTGCGTGCCGATTGAGCAACGCACGATAAACGGTAAGGAAGTGCATTCGATTGGAAGCGGCGTGTTGATGGCCTGTCTCGCGTCGACGATCACTCTCGACGATGCGGAGCCGTTGGCGCTGGGCATCGTCGCCTGGCACAAGGAACTCGCGCCTGCTGTCGATACCACTTGCGTTTTCCGTGATAGCGCCTTCGCGGACGATGTAACCAAGACTAATCTCGCCGCCATTCTGGAGCAGCATGGAATCCAGAATGTACGCAGTTTGTGAGCGCGAACGATGAAACTGCACTTCGAGCCCAATCTAGACTACCAAACGCAGGCCATTGCGGCCGTTTGCGACCTGTTCCGCGGCCAGGAGCTGTGCCGCACCGAATTCACGGTGACGATGAAGACGCCACCACCCGTTGCCGACGATATGTTCCCAGGCACCAAGCCAGAGCAGCTGACACTGGGTGTAGCCGAGTCTGATTTGGGAGTTGGCAACCGGTTGACGTTGCTGGACGATGAACTACATAAGAATCTTGCAGACATCCAGCTTCGCAGCGGCCTGCCGCCGTCCAGCACGCTTGCTTCAGGCGACTTCACCGTTGAAATGGAAACGGGCACTGGGAAGACGTACGTTTACCTGCGCACCATCTTTGAGCTGAACAAGCGCTACGGCTTTAGCAAGTTCGTTATCGTGGTGCCATCGGTGGCCATCAAGGAAGGCGTCTACAAGACCTTGCAGATCACTGAGGATCATTTCAAGGGGCTCTACGCCGGTGTGCCCTTTGACTACTTCCTTTACGACTCCATGAAGCTAGGGCCAGTGCGCAACTTCGCCACTAGCTCAAACATCCAGATCATGGTGGTCACGATCGGCGCAATCAACAAAAAGGAAGTGAATAACCTTTACAAGGACAGCGAAAAGACCGGCGGCGAGAAGCCCATCGATCTGATCAAGGCGACTCGACCCGTCGTGATCGTCGATGAACCCCAGAGCGTGGACGGTGGGCTGACCGGGGCGGGCAAGAACGCGCTCGATGAGATGAACCCGCTGTGCACGCTGCGCTATTCTGCGACCCATGTGCACAAACACCACATGGTGTTCCGCCTCGATGCGGTGGACGCGTACGAGCGTAAGCTGGTTAAGCAGATTGAGGTGGCATCCGCCACTGTGGAGGATGCATACAACAAGCCCTTCGTCCGTCTGGTTTCGGTGGCCAACCGTCGTGGCATGGTCAGCGCCAAAGTTGAGCTGGATGTCGCTACGGCGCGCGGAGTAAGGCGGCAGGAGGTCACTATGTATGACGGTGACGACCTCGCGCAGGCTGCCAAGCGCCCGATTTACGCCAATTTTCGCGTCGGCGAGATCAACACCGCAAAAGGCCAGGAATATCTCGAGCTGCGCTATCCCGGCGGCGAAGTCTATTTGACCTTGGGTCAGGCTCATGGCGATGTCGATGCATTGGCCGTGCAGCGCGAAATGATCCGCCGGACCATCAAGGAACACTTGGACAAGGAAATGCGCCTGCGCCCGCTGGGCATCAAGGTCTTGTCATTGTTCTTCATCGATGCGGTGGACAGGTACCGTCAGTACGACGCGGAGGGCAACGCGAAGAAGGGCGATTACGCCCGCATCTTTGAAGAGGAGTACCGTCGCGCGGCCAAACTGCCTGCCTACCAGAGTCTGTTCGGCGAGATCGACTTGAACGGCGTTGCCGAAGACGTGCACAACGGTTACTTTTCCATCGACAAGAAAGGTGACTGGACGGATACCAGTGAAAGCAATGCGAGCAGCCGCGAAAGCGCCGAGCGCGCATACAATTTGATTATGAGGGAAAAGGAAAAGCTGCTGAGTTTCGACACGCCGCTTAAGTTCATTTTCTCCCACTCGGCACTGAAGGAAGGGTGGGACAACCCCAACGTGTTTCAGATCTGCACCCTGCGCGAAATCGGCTCCGAACGCGAGCGCCGCCAGACCCTCGGCCGGGGCCTGCGTCTTTGCGTGAACCAACAGGGCGAGAGGGTGCGTGGTTTCGAGGTCAATACGCTTACTGTCATTGCCACCGAGAACTATGAAGAATTCGCAGAAAACTTGCAGAAGGAAATTGAGCTAGACACTGGCATTCGATTCGGCATCGTGGAGGTGCATCATTTCGCGGCTCTCGCAGTTGCAGATGCCGACGGCCGGATGGCGCCATTGGGTGTCGAGTTGTCCAAAGTCCTATGGGAACACCTTAGAGCCACAGGTTACATCGACGCTAGGGGCAAGGTTCAAGACTCGCTGAAAGCGGCATTGAAAGACGGGGAACTAGCGCTGCCCGTTGAGTTTGAGGCCCAACGTATACTCATCGCCGAGCTTCTGCGCAAGGTGTCTGGACGCTTGGAAATCAAGAACGCTGACGAGCGTAAGCAGGTGCCGATACGCAAGGCAATCTACCTCAGCGCTGAGTTCAATGCACTGTGGGATCGGATCAAACATCAGACCACGTATCGGGTTCAGTTCGACAACGCTAAGCTCGTCGCAGAATGCATCGCTGCTTTAAATGGAGCGCCATCAATTGCCAAGGCCCGCCTGCAATGGCGCAAGGCCGATATAGCCATCGGCAAGGCTGGTGTCGAGGCGACGGAAAAGGCCGGTGCAGCCACAGTTGTCCTGGATGAGACGCACATCGAGCTTCCAGACTTGCTTACCGATTTGCAGGATCGCACGCAGCTGACTCGTCGTACGATCATCAGTATTTTGACTGGCAGCAGGCGGCTGATGGATTTCAAGCGTAATCCACAGCAATTTATTGAAATCGCTGGCGAGACGATCAATCGTTGCAAGCGGTTAGCGCTGGTCAATGGCGTCAAGTATCAAAAGCTGGGAAATGAACACTTTTACGCGATGGAACTTTTCGATCAGGAAGAACTTACCGGCTACCTCAAAAACATGTTGATGAACACGACCAAGTCGATCTATGAGCACGTGGTCTATGACTCGGATGTCGAGAAGGACTTCGCTGATCAGCTTGAAAAGAATTCGGCGATTAAGGTTTACGCGAAGTTGCCGGGGTGGTTCAAAGTGCCAACGCCGTTGGGTACTTACAACCCGGACTGGGCCGTGCTGGTAGCAACAACTGATGGGGACAAGCTTTATTTCGTGGCCGAAACCAAAAGTAGCTTATTTGCCGACGATCTGCGCGACCGCGAAATCGCAAAAATTGAATGCGGTCGGGCGCATTTTCAAGCGCTAGCTGTGGGGGAGAACCCGGCGCGATACGGCAAGTTCAAGGACGTAACGGGGCTGTTAAACGAGGTTGCCAATTTGTGTCAAGCCTCTGAGGAGTGACGGTCATATGCGCTCCGCCGAACGCACCGGGAGTATGAGCATCCTGGCGCGAGGTACGCTCAAGCCAGAGGCCGCGGCTGCGGTGAAGGTTCGCCGACGCAGCTAGAAATTGAAAAGCTCTCTCAGCAGGTCACGATAAAGGCTGCACCGGCGCGGCAATTTTGACAATGCTCGCGGCCTCAGAAGTCGCACAAACGCATCTTGGAAGGACTCAAACGATGGTGGAAAGAAATAAATTAGCTCAAGAATCCTTGCGCGAAAGAATTCTGGAAATTTGTAGGGAAAAATATGTCAGTCTCGGCGAAATCTGTCTCGTCCTGGACATGAATAAAAACACCATACGGGCCGGTTACATATATCCGATGGTTAAAGAGGGCATGCTGATGCAAGAACAGCCGCCGGGAACCAAAAATTCTCAGCGCTACAAAGCGCGGAAACGCAAAAAATAGGGGCAAATGTACCTCCACAACTGGGAAGTCGTGTAGTTCGTTGCTATAACACTGAATTTTGCAGAAGAAATTTGCGCCGTCCACGCGCCGTGTCTGCATGTGCCGAGGGAGCTAATAATCGCTGTGTGTCGCGGCACGCAGACAATGTAACCCGGCACAAACAGCTCGTGTAATTATGACAGTCGCTTTGCGAGATCCTCGGCTCGTGGATGGTAGTAACGCATCAACATGCGTGGATCTTTGTGGCCCGTTATCTTTGTTAGTTCATGCATGGGGAAGATCGAGGCCAGTCGAGACGTCGCCTCGTGCCGCAGGTCGTGAAAGCGAAGATCAGTCAAAAATTTGCCATCTGGTCTTATCTTAGTCGCCAGAGTTTCGTCGACGTAGGTCTTTCGGGCGCGCGCTACGGCGCGCTCGAACGCCCTAGTAACAGCGTCGCTGCGGATCTTAAATACCCGATCGGCGTCGTTCTCGCCATTTTCGCCTAAATCGTTTTGAGCGTGATCTCGAACGGCTTTCAGCGCCTGGAGCACCGCAACGGCTCTCGACGACAGTGGCACGTCACGGGCGTCTCCGTTTTTTGTCGATGGCAAATGCACGACGCGGCGATTTAGGTCCACGTTGACCCACAGTAAAGACACGATTTCGCCCCGGCGCATCGCGGTCTCGACGGCCAGCCAGATGATGGACGGGAGCAACGTCGAACCACTAGCCTTGGCTATACGTTCGAGCTCGCCATTTTGCGCGCCACGCTGCGATTCGGAATCTTCTCCGTCCCCCGTACTAAGGGGCGCGTTCTTGACTGAAATACGCCGGGTGCGGGCGTTGTTTGGCTGTGGCTTGCGGACCAACTCGACCGGATTCGACAAGCTGTCCATGCCCCATTCTTTGCGGGCGATGCTGAAGACATGGGACAGCACTGCCAGGCGACGTAAGACTGTCGCAGGCTTATAGTCCTTCAGCCATTCATCTCGGAGCTTGGCTAAGTCCGCGCTGCGAATGGTTGCCATCGGCCGCTTCGCTAGGTCAGCTGTTCTGCAGGTCTTCAGGACAGACAATTCCTGCGCAGCCCCCTTCTTCGACCGCGAGATTTCCTCCTCGTAGCGTTTCAGTGCTTCATAGAGAGTCGTGGTTTCGGCCTCGCTGCGGCTCAGCCACACACCGCGCGACATTTCCGATTCGATCATGCTGGCCCAAGCTTCTGCCTCAACCTTTGTGTTGAAAGTCTTGCTTTGCGCTGGGTAACCGCGCCGGCGCACCTGCGCCTCCCATTGATAGTTTCCGCGCTTTCGTATGGTCGGCATATCTCAGTGCTTGCTATTAGGGGTGTGGCAAAATTGTGGCAAATAATCGACGGCTAGGCTAGCGGCCCGGTGCTATATAGCGTGGTTTTTACATTCGCAATGCGAAGGTCGGGAGTTCGATCCTCCTCCTCCCACCACGAATTCATTCCAAAGCAGTTCAACAAAGAACCCCGCACCCGGCCAGGCTTGCGGGGTTTTTTGTCTTCAACCTCCAGTCCAGTCCCATTCCGTCCGCGCTAAACTGCTCCTCGGATCCACCGCGAGAGCGACACCATGCACTTCAAAATCCGCGAAATCGACCATGTCGTGATCCGTTGCGCCGATATCGACAACATGGTGCGCTTCTATCGCAACGTGCTGGGTTGCCCTGTCGAAAAGGAGCAGCGCGATCTGGGGCTCGTGCAGATGCGCGCCGGCAGCTCACTGATCGATTTACTCGCCGTGGGTGCGAAGATCGATCGCCCGGAAAGCGGTCAGCCGGGCGCGGGCCGCAACATGGACCATCTGTGCGTGCGCGTCGAGCCGTTCGATGCCAGCGCATTGCGCGCGCATCTCGAGCAGCACGGCGCGCGCATCGGCGAAGAGGCGCGACGCTACGGCGCGGAGGGCTTCGGCCCGTCGCTCTATCTGTTCGATCCGGAGGGCAACATGATCGAACTCAAAGGACCGCCTGAAGCCTGAAATCAGGCCGGGCCGGCCTTGAGCACGTTCCAGCGAATCGCGACCGCATCGACGGTTTCGCTGCCGAGCGAAGCATCGCCGTCCTGCATCATCAGTTGCAGGCGCATCGTCCGTTCGGCCAGCTTGCCGAGCGCTTCAGCGACGCCGTCCGCGAGCGACCAGACCGTCACGTTCTGCAGACGCTCGACCTTTCCCTTCACGCCCTGCCACCAGATGTCCGCCGTCTTGCCGGCATACGCGATGACGATCACACGATCCGAACGGCCGCTCGCCTTCGAGATGCGTCGCTCGTCGGGTTGACCGACTTCGATCCAGAGCTGGATTTGTCCGGTGAGATCCTTTTGCCAGAGATCCGGCTCGTCGGTATCGGAGAGACCCTTGCAGAATTCGAGGCGCTCGTCGGCGAACAGGCCGAAGGCGGCGACGCGCACCATCATCCGTTCATCAGTCTCGGATGGATGCCGCGCGATGGTCAGGGAATGATCGCCGTAGTAGTGGCGATCCATGTCGGCGATCTGGAGGTCCGCCTTGTAGATCGTGGATTTGAGGGCCATTCGGTTCAGGACGCCGGCTTTGAGGACGGCGCATCGGGATTGTCGGTGAGGCGCGAGCATTCGCGCGAAACCGACATTGTGCGGCGAATCGATGTGAATTTGGAAGACGATCAGACGCGCACCGTTACCCTGGGGCGCGGCGGCATAGAATGCAACGATGGTTCTATACCACGATTTATTCTCGGGCGACCCGAATTTCCGGCGCGATTAAAATATCGCGCCGGAATGCCGTGTCAGGTAAAACGCGAATAAGGATTATTGATCGATGAAGCGATCGGCGGTCCACATGCCTTGCGTATCGCTGTTCGAAGCATTGACGAATTCGACGTCATGCCCCACTACGCGCAATACGCGAAAATGCGATTCGACCGGTGTCGATATGCATTCATAGCCTTCGAAATACTGCTGCATCTTCTGGTGCTCGCCGGCTTTCGCGTGCTGGTCGGCCGAATCAAACTTGTCCTTGGACAAGCAGCCATACGAATTGGGCCGGAAAGTAAAGGTCTGCTGAGGCTGAATAACGCTGTCCTGAGCTTGTGCTTCAGATACCACGGCAAACAAACCCATCATCGCGAAAAGAACACTGGCGCGTTTCTTCATGTAATAGCCTCCAAACGAAACCGTTTTGAATTTAGCTATGTATTTAAAAGCGGATGACCGCAAAACTCATGCTAGATGACTGAGGCGAACTTGCAAGCATATGTTGTGTGCGATCGCAACACGTCAGAATGTCGCAGGGCCTTTCCTGGAAACAAGGTTTAAGGGCTTTAAACGAAAATCATCGAATTGTGTGCTGAGCGGAATGAAATTCCGCCGTAAGGCCGCACGTGCTGCGACAATTTGCCTCCCGCCTGCTTTTGTGCGGTGCATTAGGCGCATGTGCGCTGGAGATCACGATCCCGACACAGCGGCCGCAGCCGTCAAGCTGGCTGAACGGCCTATTGCCACGCTCGCGCGTTCGTGGATAAATCGATCCATCGAACAAGAGGAAACAGGAGAACCAGCATGACTCTCACCCAGTGGCTGCCGTTCGCGATCGCGTCGGCCATTCTCGTCGCGATTCCCGGTCCGACGGTGCTGCTCGTCGTGTCGTATGCGCTCGGCCATGGCCGCAAATACGCGCTCGTAACAACCGCCGGGGTTGCGCTCGGCGACCTCACCGCAATGACCGCGTCGATGCTTGGCTTGGGCGTGTTGCTCGCGGCATCGGCCGAATTGTTCATGGTCGTGAAGTGGATCGGCGCGGCGTATCTGGTCTATCTGGGCATCAAACTGTGGCGCGCGCCCGTGATCGACACGGACGCGGTGCAGCCCACCGGCGAACTGCGCACCGGCCGCATTCTTGCGCACGCCTACGCCGTCACGACCCTGAACCCGAAGAGCATCATTTTCTTCGTCGCGTTCGTGCCGCAATTCGTCGATCCGCACGCGGCGAGCGTGTCGCAGATCGCGATTCTCGAAGCGACCTTCGTCGGTCTCGCGGCGGCCAACGCGTTCGCGTACGCGCTGCTCGCATCCGGCGCGCGCAAGGCGATTCGCAAGCCTTCGGTGCAACGCGCGGTGAACCGCACGGGTGGCGCGCTGCTGATGAGCGCCGGTGTGTTCGCGGCAGCATGGAAGAAGGCGACATGAGTCAGCCCGACGACTGGACCACGAGCGCGCGGCACGTCTACTTCGGCCTGCTCGACGACTGGAACCGGCAGGACGCCGCCGCGATGGCCGCGCGTTTTGCCGAACGCGGCAGCCTGGTGGGCTTCGACGGCAGCGCAGTCGACGGGCGCGCGTGCATCGAGGCGCATCTGAAGCCGATCTTCGCGCAACATCCTACGCCGCGCTTCGTTGCGAAGGTGCGCGAAGTCCGCCGAATGGCGGGCGGACAAACCTTGCTCGTGCGCGGGGTAGCGGGCATGTGGCCGCGCCACGCGGGCGAACTCGATCCACGTTTCAATGCCATTCAGACGACGGTGCTGTCGCTGTGCGACGGCGCGTACCGGATCGAGATGTTCCAGAACACGCCTGCGGCTTTTCATGGGCGACCCGAAGAAAGCGAGAAGCTCAGCGCGGAATTGCGCGAAGTCGGGAAACCGGAAGGAGCCTAGGGGCGGGCGCTATTTTCCGATGCAGAACCGGCTGAAGATCACGCCCAGCAGGTCATCGGACGTGAATTCGCCGGTAATCGCGTTCAGACTGTCCTGCGCAAGCCGCAATTCCTCCGCGAACAGATCGAGCACCTGCGATTGCTGCTCAGCATGGCCGGCGGCCAGCGCCAGATGCTCACGGGCTTCGCGCAGCGCGATCAAGTGGCGTTCGCGTGCGAGATACACGCTTTCCGCGCCCGCCTGCCAGCCCGCGATCTTCAACAACTCGTCGCGCAAAAGCGAAATCCCGTCGCCGGTTTTCGCCGAGAGATTCACTTCGCGCGCTTGGCCGGCGCCGTCGTGCGCCGCCGCCGGCGCGCCGGCCAGGTCCGTCTTGTTCATGACCCGCACGACCGGTACGCCTGCAGGGAAGCGTGCGGCGATCGCCTGATCTTCCGGCGTCGTGCCTTCGCGCGCGTCGAGCAGATGCAGCACGACGTCGGCGCGCTCGATTTCGCCCCACGTGCGCTCGATGCCGATGCGCTCCACTTCGTCCTGCGTCTCGCGCAGCCCGGCCGTGTCGATGATGTGCAGCGGAATACCTTCGACCTGAATCGTCTGGGCGACCTTGTCGCGCGTGGTGCCGGCAATCGGCGTGACGATCGCGAGCTCCGCGCCGGCGAGCGCGTTCAAAAGCGAGGACTTTCCGACGTTCGGCTGACCCGCGAGCACCACCGACAACCCCTCGCGCAGCAGCGCGCCCTGACGTGCATCGGCGAGCACCATGTCCAGCCGCGCCCGGATGCGCGCGAGCTTGCCGCGCGCATCGGCGGCTTCGAGAAAGTCGATCTCCTCCTCGGGGAAATCGAGCGTCGCCTCGACGAGCATGCGCAACGTGATCACGTCCTCGACGAGCGCATGGATTTCGCGCGAAAACGCGCCTTCCAGCGAGCGGCCAGCCGAGCGCGCGGCGGCTTCCGTGCTCGCCTCGATCAGATCGGCGACGGCTTCCGCCTGCGCGAGATCGAGTTTGTCGTTGAGGAACGCGCGTCGCGTGAATTCGCCCGGTTCGGCAAGCCGCAGACCGTAGTCGCGGCCCGCTTCGAGTGCGCGCTGCAGAACCAGTTGCAGCACGATCGGGCCGCCGTGTCCTTGCAGTTCGAACACGTGCTCGCCCGTGTAGGAATTCGGCGCGGGGAAATACAGTGCGATGCCGCGATCGAGGGCCTCGCCGTTGCCGTCGAAGAACGGCACATAGCTCGCATGACGCGGCGCGAGCGCCTGGCCGCACAACGCGTGCATGGCCTTCTGCGCGGCGGCCTCACCCGCGCGCCCAAACGACAGACGCACGACGCCGATTCCGCCGCGCCCGGGCGCGGTGGCGATTGCGACGATCGGGTCGGTGTCGTTGCTCAGCATATCGATAGTGCGTCGGGTGATTTCGGAGTGCCGGCATTGTAGCGCGGCGACTATCCCGCGCCGGAGCGTGCTGGCAAAAGGCGCGCCCTTCGGTTATCTTTTTTGAGATACGGCTGAGCCAAAAGTTCCGGACGGGAATGTCACGAGGCGTGAGCGGAGAGGCTTGCTGATTAGAGCCTCAACGCCGAAAATCGACTGCTAAATGACAGCCAAATTTCACGCGCAAATAAGATAAATCGACGCAGAGCTACGCCAAATCTAGCGCAATTGGTTGACTCACAAGCAGCGATTGCCTCGCACAATCCAGCCCATGCCTACTCCACAAGAAAAAGCCGATTTCTCCGAGCGGCTCAAATTCTCGATGACGCGCGCACCTGAAAAGATGCGCGGTGCAACCGATCTCGCGTTGCATTTCAATCTGCGCTATCGCGGCGAGCCGGTCTCGCCGCAGACCGCGCACAAGTGGCTCACGGCGCGTTCGATTCCGACGGCCGATAAGTTGAAGACGCTCTCGGACTGGTTCAAGGTCGATCAACACTGGCTGCATTACGGTCCGCCACCAAGTGGCAGTTCGCAGGCGACGCCGAAGCCGCTCGCTCGCGACGAGCAATATCCGGCGTCCGAGGAGACGCTCGAACTGGCGACGAAGATCGAAGCGCTTTCGCCGCATCATCGGTACTTGCTCGAGGAGTTGATCGAGCAGTTTTATGGGTCGATGAAGCGGTGAAGCTTCTCCATTGAAGCTCCTGCCAAAACCTCCGCGCCAACGAAAAACGCCCGGCAAGCCGGGCGTTTCCACATTCTAAACAGATCAGAAGGTGCTTCAGGCCGCCTTCTTCTTGCTCTTGCCCATCATGCGCGTGATGTAGTACTGCTGGGCGATCGACAGCACGTTGTTCACCACGTAATACAGCACGAGACCCGCCGGGAAGAAGAAGAACATGAACGAGAACGCGATCGGCATGAACATCATCATCTTGGCCTGGACCGGGTCCGGCGGCGTCGGGTTCAGCTTGGTCTGCACGAACATCGAGACGGCCATCAGCACCGGCAGGATGAAGTACGGGTCCTGCTGCGACAGATCGTGAATCCAGCCGATCCACGGCGCGCCGCGCATTTCCACCGACGACAGCAGCACCCAGTACAGCGAGATGAACACCGGAATCTGGATCACGACCGGCAGACAACCGCCGAACGGATTGACCTTTTCGGTCTTGTACAGCGACATCAGTTCCGCGTTCATCTTCTGCGGGTCGCTCTTGAAGCGCTCGCGAATCTGCTGCATGCGCGGCGTGATTTCCTTCATGCGCGCCATCGACTTGTAGCTCGCCGCCGACAGCGGGAAGAACACCGCCTTGATGAGCAGGGTGAGCAGCACGATCGCCCAGCCCCAGTTGCCCACGTAGCTGTGGATCTTCTCGAGCAGCCAGAACAGCGGCTTGGCGATGATTGTCACCATGCCGTAGTCCTTCACCAGTTCCAGGCCCGGCGCGATGCCTTCCAGCATGCGCTCTTCTTCAGGACCGGCGAACAGGCGCGCATCGACGTTCACGGTCTGTCCCGGCGCGATGGTCTGCGCGGGCAACGTCACGCCGACGCGATACAGTTCCGGATCGATCTTCTGCACGTAGATGTCGCGCTTCACGCCCGCCTGCGGAATCCAGGCCGATGCGAAGTAATGCTGCACCATCGCGATCCAGCCGTTATCCGACGACGGCTCGAACGTGGCCTTGTTCTTGTCGATATCGGAGAAGTCGATTTTCTGGAAGTGCTTCTGGTTTGTGTAGACAGCCGGCCCGATGAAGGTGTGCGAGAAACGCGGCGTCTCGACCGGCGTGTTGTCGCGCACGAGTTCCATGTAGACCTTCGGCGACACCGGCGCCGTGCCGACGTTCTCGATCTTCGTGTCGACGTTGATCACGTAGCTGCCGCGCGTGAACGTGTAGGTCTTGATGACCTTCACGCCGCCCTTCACCGGCGATTCGAACGCGATCTTCAGCGTCTTTTCGTCGCCCGTCAGCGACGTCTGGCCGGGAACCGGCGTGAAGATGTCGTTGTGATTCGGGAAGTCGCCGCCGAGCAGGCCGGTGCGCGCGAGGTACGTGTGGTTTGCCGTGTGATCGAACAGCGTGATGTACAGGTTCGGCTGCTTGCCGTCGCCTTCCTTCATCAGCGCCAGCTTCGAGAGCGTGCCGCCGCGCGTGTCGATCTCGCCGGAGTACACGTCCGTCGTGAACTTGACGATCTGCGATTGCGTCGTGGCGGGCGGCGTCGTCGTGCCGGGCGCGGCGGCGCCGGCGGGTGCGTTCGGCAGTTCGGACGGCTGCGCGCCGGATGCGGCCGAGCCCGGTGCCGGGTTGCTGGCGGTCTTGGCCGGTTGCGTCGCGCTCGGGAAGAACATCGACGGGCGCCCGTGGTCGCGTTGCCAGTTGTCGAACAGCAAGACAACTGACACGAAGAAGATGACCCATAGGACGGTGCGTTTGATATCCATGCGTTGTCTCAGTGTCGATCGGAAAGCGCTTCAGCGCCGTTTAGTGTTGAAAGCTTGTCCTGCCCGGAATGCCGGGATGAGTCGGATTCCGGGCGCGGCTCGGTCGCGTCGTGATCGCGGGGAGGCGGCACGAGATCGACGCCGCCCGCCGAGAAAGGATGGCAGCGGCACAGCCGTTTCGCGGCGAGATACGAGCCGCGCGCGGCGCCATGATACTGGATTGCCTCGCGTGCGTAGTCGGAACAGGAAGGATAAAAGCGGCACCGGTTGCCGAGCAGAGGGCTCACAGCAAGCTTGTAGAAGCGCAACAACGCGATCAGTGCCGTTTGCATAAGCTTCGCGCCGCGCGCCGCATTCGCCATGTGGGACGAACGAGGCGCGGTCCGCGCTTCATGACCCCGACGGGCCGGGTGAGTCGTTGGAGGCGGGCGCGTGAGGCGCCGCCGCCGCGGATTCGGCCGAGCGGCGCGCAACTTCGCGCACCGCCCGGTCGAACAATGTTTCCAGTTCGAGGCTCACGAGCGTCCGCAGCGGCGGAGAGCTCGCGCTCGGCATGGCCTTGCGGTCGATCTTCGCATGCAGACGCACGAGAATATCGAACCCGCGCAATTGCTCGCGACGCAGGCGGAACGCCTCGCGCGCAAGCCGTTTGATCAGGTTGCGCGTGACGGCGCGCGGCGCCTGCTTCTTGCCGATCACCAACCCCAGACGCGCTTCATTTCCGCTTGGCTTGCCGTACAGCACGAAGTGCGGTGAACGGCGCCAGGGGCGCAAACGAAAAACGGATGAGAACTCATCCGTTTTCAGCAGCCTTGCGGCCTTGGGGAACGCGGCCTGCGCCGGCAACTGAACGATGTCCTGTTTCAAGACTTCTGTGCGGCGCGTGGGTGGCTCGCTGGCAGAAAAGCCGCGAGCGGCCACTGAGCAGACCGACCCGGCAGACTTAGACTGCCAGGCGCTTGCGGCCCTTCGCGCGGCGAGCGTTGATGACCTTGCGGCCGCCAGCGGTCTTCATGCGAACGCGGAAGCCGTGGGTGCGCTTGCGACGGGTAACGGAAGGTTGGTAAGTACGTTTCATGGTGCTCTCACTTGAGTTGATTGACCGCGCGGGCTAACGCTCCAGTGTGGTCACTGCAAGCGCGATGGCCGGAGGTTCAGGAATTCTGTTTTCGCGGAACCCGCTATTTAAACCGTTTTCCTATTGACCGTCAATAGTTTAGCCGCACGAGCCTGCATCTCGGGCAGCTTTCCGTTCAGAAAAACGCGCTGATTTGACCCTGTGGATAACTCGCGCGCAGCCCTCTTTTGGCGTTAGAATCTCGCCTTACTCCCAAATATCCGCCCGCTGCTTCGGCCCGCCGTTCGCCCGCAAACCCTTGCGGCGTAAGCCTCCGGAGCACACCTGCTCGGCTGTGCCGGGACTTGTCCGAACGTTCGGCAAGCACGGCCCGCGGGTGCGGAGCAACCATAACGAACGCATTCGATGAACGATTTCTGGGAACACTGTTCCGCACTGCTGGCGCGTGAGCTCACGCCGCAGCAGTACGTCACGTGGATCAAGCCGCTGACCCCGGTCGATTTCGATGCCGACGCGAACACCCTGCGCATCGCCGCTCCCAACCGCTTCAAGCTCGACTGGGTGAAAAGCCAGTTTTCGGGCCGCATCGCCGACGTGGCGCGCGATTTTTTCAGCGCGAACATCGACGTTCAATTCGTCCTCGATCCGAAGGCGACCGCGCGCAACGCAATCGGCGGCGGTCTGAGCGCCGCGCCGCGTCCGACCGCGAGCGCGCCTGCGGCGCCGCGCGCGCCGGCGCCGTCGGCGGCCGTGCCGCAGGCGCCTTCAGTCGTAGCGCACGCGAACGCTACCGCGCACATCAATGCGCTCGCGGCCGAAGCCGCGCAGCAGGCGCAAGCCATGCAGGAAGATCCGGCCGAACTCGACCTCCCGAGCCTCGACGCCAACGAAGCCGCCGCTGGCCGGCGCACGTGGCGCCCGGGCGGCGGCGCGCCCGCGGCCGCCAGTGAAAACGATTCCGCCTACGAGCGCTCGAAGCTCAACCCCGTGCTGACGTTCGACAACTTCGTCACCGGTAAGGCGAACCAGCTCGCGCGCGCGGCGGCCATTCAGGTCGCCGACAACCCGGGCATTTCGTACAACCCGCTCTTCCTTTACGGCGGCGTGGGTCTCGGCAAGACGCACCTGATCCACGCCATCGGCAATCAGTTGCTGATGGAAAAGGCGGGCGCACGCATCCGCTACATCCACGCGGAGCAATACGTGTCCGACGTGGTGAAGGCGTACCAGCGCAAGGCGTTCGACGACTTCAAGCGCTATTACCATTCGCTCGACCTGCTGCTGATCGACGATATTCAGTTCTTCTCGGGCAAGTCGCGCACGCAGGAAGAGTTTTTCTACGCGTTCGAGGCGCTGGTCGCGAACAAGGCGCAGGTCATCATCACGAGCGACACGTATCCGAAGGAAATCTCGGGTATCGACGATCGCCTCATTTCGCGCTTCGATTCCGGCCTCACCGTGGCGATCGAGCCGCCCGAACTGGAAATGCGCGTCGCCATTCTGATGCGCAAGGCGCAGTCGGAGGGCGTGAGCCTGTCGGAAGACGTGGCGTTCTTCGTCGCGAAGCATCTGCGCTCGAACGTGCGCGAACTCGAAGGCGCGCTGCGCAAGATCCTTGCTTATTCGAAGTTCCACGGCCGCGACATCAGCATCGAGCTGACGAAGGAAGCGCTGAAGGATCTGCTCACGGTGCAGAACCGCCAGATCTCGGTGGAGAACATCCAGAAGACAGTGGCCGACTTCTACAACATCAAGGTCGCCGACATGTATTCGAAAAAGAGGCCGGCTAACATTGCGCGCCCACGCCAGATCGCGATGTATCTGGCGAAGGAGCTGACGCAGAAGAGTCTGCCCGAGATCGGCGAACTGTTCGGCGGACGCGATCACACGACCGTGCTGCATGCCGTGCGCAAGATCGCGGCCGAGCGCGGCACCGACGCGCAACTGAACCACGAACTGCACGTGCTCGAGCAGACGCTCAAGGGCTGAGGAGCCGATCGGCGCTGCGCGAAGAACGCACGCGTCATTTATTGCGTTCCGCAGCCTGTTTTTTGACGAAAACGCCTCCATTTTTAGGGAGCGGTTCCGTTTTGAGGCACAATATAGGTTTAGCCGTCCGTGGCCTGGGCGGCATTCGAGCGCAGTTTTCGCGAGTGACCGGCGGGGGGCCGGCAACGCGTGTTACGAGGTTGTCCGTTGGGCAAATCTGGTGGCGAAACCGGCGGACAGGCCGTCACATCAACGAAGGAACTCTATGCAACTGGTCAAGACCGAACGAGATAATCTTCTAAGGCCGCTGCAAACCGTGAGCGGTATCGTAGAACGCCGCCATACGTTGCCGATCCTCGCCAATTTGCTCATTACCAAGAACGGCGCAGACGTGTCGTTCCTCTCGACCGACCTCGAACTCCAGATCACGACTCGCGCGGACTTCGGCGTCGGCAGTGACCAGGTCGCCACCACGGTCGCCGCGCGCAAGCTGCTGGACATTCTGCGCGCGATGCCCTCCGGCGAAGTCGCGCTCGACCTCTCCGACAAGCGCCTGACCGTGCGCTCGGGCAAGAGCCGCTTCAACCTGCAGACGCTCGCGGCGGATGAATTTCCCACCGTCAACCAGGCTACTGACTTCGGCGCGAGCCTTTCGGTTCCGCAAAAGACGTTCCGCCAGTTGCTCGGCATGGTCTATTTCGCCATGGCCCAGCAGGACATCCGCTACTACCTGAACGGCATGCTGCTGGTGGTGGACGGCGACCAGCTCATGGCGGTCGCGACCGACGGTCACCGTCTCGCGTTCTCGTCGATGAAAATCGAAGGCTCGTTCCCGCGCCAGGAAGTCATCATTCCGCGCAAGACGATTCTCGAACTCCAGCGCTTGCTTGAAGACATCGACGATTCGCTGAAGATCGACATCGCCGCGACGCAGGTGAAGTTCAGCTTCGGTCAGGTGGAACTCGTGTCGAAGCTGGTCGAGGGCAAATTCCCGGACTTTCAGCGCGTGATTCCGAAGGCGCACAAGAACACGTTCGAGATCGGCCGTGAAGAACTGCAACGCTCGCTGCAGCGCGCGGCCATTCTGACCTCCGACAAGTTCAAGGGCGTGCGCTGCCTGGTCGAACCGGGCCAGCTCAAGATCATGTCGACCAACGCCGACCAGGAAGAGGCGCAGGAAGAACTGGAGATCGCTTACCAGGGCGACACCGTCGATATCGGATTCAACGTCACGTATCTGCTTGACGTGCTCGCGAATCTGAAGGTCGACACGCTCAAGGTGAGCCTTGGCGACGCCAATTCCAGCGCGCTCATCACGATTCCCGAGAACGAGGAATTCAAGTACGTGGTGATGCCGATGCGTATCTGACGCGCTCAAAACCAAAAATACTCCAAGGGGCGGCGCGCCCCTTTGGCGTTTTTAAGGTGTTTCGAAAAGTTCGAGCAGTAACCCAGGCAGTGACGCAGAACCGGAAAAAATCCATGACTGAAAACACAAATTCGCAACCCGACAACAAGCCCGACAACAGCTACGGCGCCTCGTCCATTCAGATCCTGGAGGGTCTGGAGGCGGTGCGCAAACGGCCGGGCATGTATATCGGCGACACGTCGGATGGCACCGGTTTGCATCACCTCGTTTTCGAAGTGCTGGACAACTCCATCGACGAAGCGCTCGCCGGTTATTGCGACGACATTCACGTCGTGATTCACGCGGACAACTCCATCTCCGTCACCGATAACGGCCGCGGCGTGCCCACGGGCCTGAAGCGCGACGACAAGCACGATCCGAAGCGCAGCGCCGCCGAAATCGTCATGACCGAGCTGCATGCGGGCGGCAAGTTCGACCAGAACAGCTACAAGGTGTCGGGCGGCCTGCACGGCGTGGGCGTGTCGTGCGTGAACGCGCTGTCGGCGTGGCTGCGCCTCACTGTGCGCCGCGACGGCAAGAAGCATTTCATGGAGTTCGCGCGCGGCGTGGTGCAGAACCGCGAGATCGTCGAGGAAGACGGCGTGCAGTATTCGCCGATGCCGGTCGTCGGCGACACGGAAAATCGCGGCACCGAAGTGCATTTTCTGGCCGATGTGACGATCTTCGGCAATGTCGAATTTCATTACGACATTCTCGCCAAGCGCATGCGCGAGCTTTCGTTCCTGAACAACGGTGTGCGAATCCGTTTGACCGATCAGCGCACCGGGAAGGAAGACGATTTCGCGTTCGCGGGCGGCGTGAAGGGCTTTGTCGAGTACATCAACAAGGCGAAGACCGTGCTGCATCCGACCGTGTTCCATGCGGTGGGCGAGCGCGAGAACGTGACCGTCGAAGTGGCGATGCAGTGGAACGACAGCTTCAACGAAAGCGTGCTCTGCTTCACGAACAACATTCCGCAGCGCGACGGCGGCACGCACCTCACGGGCCTGCGGGCCGCGATGACGCGCGTGATCAACAAGTACATCACCGACAACGAAATCGCGAAGAAGGCGAAGGTCGAGACGACCGGCGACGACATGCGCGAA
Source organism: Caballeronia hypogeia (assembly GCF_001544875.2). Taxonomy (GTDB): domain Bacteria; phylum Pseudomonadota; class Gammaproteobacteria; order Burkholderiales; family Burkholderiaceae; genus Caballeronia; species Caballeronia hypogeia. The sequence continues at coordinate 509,332 of NZ_FCOA02000001.1, read as the reverse complement.
GGCTTGTCGTGCGTGCTCTCGGTGAAGGTGCCGGAGCCGAAGTTCAGTTCGCAGACGAAGGACAAGCTGGTGTCGTCGGAAGTGCGCGCGCCGGTGGAGGAAGTCGTCGCGAAGGCGCTGGAAGATTATCTGCAGGAAACACCGAACGACGCGAAGATCATCACGAGCAAGATCGTCGATGCCGCGCGTGCGCGTGACGCCGCGCGTAAAGCGCGCGAGATGACGCGTCGCAAGGGCGTGCTCGATGGCATCGGTTTGCCGGGCAAGCTGGCGGATTGCCAGGAGAAGGACCCGGCGAAGTCGGAGATTTATATCGTCGAGGGTGACTCGGCGGGTGGATCGGCCAAGCAGGGACGTGACCGCAAGTTTCAGGCGATCTTGCCTCTGCGCGGCAAGGTGCTGAACGTGGAGAAGGCGCGCTTCGACAAGCTGATTTCTTCCGAGCAGATCGTGACGCTGGTGACGGCGCTGGGCTGCGGCATAGGCAAGGATGATTACAACCTCGACAAGCTGCGTTATCACCGAATCATCATCATGACCGATGCGGACGTGGACGGCGCGCACATCCGCACGCTGTTGCTGACGTTCTTCTATCGGCAGATGCCGGAGATCGTCGAGCGCGGGTATATCTATATCGCGCAGCCGCCGCTCTACAAGATCAAGGCGGGCAAGGACGAGCGGTATATGAAGGACGCGCACGAGCTCAATCAACATATGCTGAAGCTCGCGTTGCAAGGGTCGGAACTGATTGCGACGGAAGGCGCCGATCCGATTTCCGGCGATGCGTTGGGCGAACTGGCGCGCGCGTATTTGCTGGCGCAGGCGGTGGTCGACCGTCTCAGCCGCATCTACGACGCGACCGCGCTGGAAGCGGTGATGGATGGCGTCGTGATCGATCTGTCGTCGGAGGAAGCGGCGCAGGAGTCGGCCAAGCGGCTGGAGGCGCGTCTGCGCGCCGATCCGCTGAAGCCGGAAGTGTCCGTCGAGCCCGCCTACGATCAGGTGCGTGAACTGCGCTCGCTGCATATCAAGCGGCGTCATCACGGCAATGTGAAGGTTTCCGTGTTCGACGAAGACCTGCAACTCACCGCGGATTACAAGCAGCTCGTGTCGACGGCGGATACGTTCAAGGGCTTGATCGGCGAGGGCGCGCTCATCAAGCGTGGCGAGCGCTCGATGGCCGTGACGGATTTCAAGAGCGCGATGAAGTGGCTGATCGCCGATGCGGAGCGCAACGTCTCGAAGCAGCGTTACAAGGGGCTCGGTGAGATGAACCCCGAACAGCTTTGGGAAACGACGATGGACCCGAGCGTGCGGCGTTTGCTGCGCGTGCAGATCGAAGACGCGATCGCGGCGGATGGGATCTTCACCACGCTCATGGGCGATGATGTGGAGCCGCGTCGAGCGTTTATCGAGAATAATGCGCTGCGGGCGGGGAATATCGATGTTTGAGCGGTAAGCGTCCTCGCCAGAACAAAACCCGTGACCGGATTCATCGTCACGGGTTTTTTTAATGACCGATCTACGTCCGATTAGCCCTTCAACGGCAACCAAATCTCCGTCACCAGATCCGCGGGCGCCGTCTCCCTCGGATCATTCACATAAACCTCGAAAACCGGCGCCTCACCCGTCTCGCGCCCGGACTTCGGCAACCATTCCCCATAAAGCCACTGATACGCGAAACAAAGCTGCGCATAAGGTCCGACATGCGTGAGCACCGCAAACTCGCCGCCGGCGACCTCCGCGCGCGACACCGGCGCCTCGAACTTCACCGCATCCGGCTCGAACAGCTCGCAACACGCCATCGACCGCAAATCGTCGGCGGGAACCACCGAAGGGTCATCGAAATAAATCCCGAGCGAGCGCGCTCGCGGATCCACCAGTCCGCGCGTCGCGAGCCAGTGAAACAGCAGCTCGAACGCCTTTCCGATGTTCATATAGTCGCCCTTGTGCCCGATCGCCGCGACCGTGAATCCGCTCTGCTTACGAATATCGACTTGATGCATCGCCGTATCTCCTGATTCAATGTCATCCAGGGAAACAAACATCGAAGCGCCGCCTTCAGTTCGGAACTGCCCCGGCGCCATCCGGTAACTTGCCTGAAACGCCCGTGAAAACGCCTGCACGCTGCTGTACCCGGCGCGCTCGGCAATCGAATCGATCGGTCCGGCGTCATGCACCAGCTCATTGGCCGCCCGATGCAGCCGCAGCCGGCGCACCGTCGCCGCCGCGGTCTCCCCATAAAACCCGTGATAAATCCGATGCCAGTGATACGGCGACAAACACGCCACCTCGGCGAGCCGATTGAGGTCCAGTTCGTCATCGAGATGATCGTGGATGTACGCGACCACGCGCGCGAGCCGCGCTTCGTAGAGCCTGCTGCTCATCGTCCGCCCCGTAAGTAATCTCGCTTGCCAGGAAAAGTAGCACGACCCGCTTTAGCATTTCTTGCTGACTTGCGCTGACCTGTACCAACCGCCTCGGCGCGCGAGACGCGTACACTTTCGCCTTTGGGCGCCGAAAAGCACCGCCGAGTCGGCGCCACTCCACCAGAGAAACACGAACATGTTCACCTGCCGAAACCAGTCGTGCGGCGCCGAATGGGCGCTGTCGGACGTCGACATCCACAACGAAGGCCAGGGCCTGCTGTTCCGCTGCCCGATGTGCGGCGCGCGCAATTACGTGACGCGTCACAAGACCGAGGAAGGCGAACTCACCTACGACCAAGTCCAGGAACTTCCGCCCAACGGCAAGCGCTAACCGCCATGACCACCGATAACTCTTTCAGCAGCCTGCAGCTTTCGCCCGCGATGCAGTCGAACCTGCAGCAACTCGGCTATCAGTCGATGACGCCGATCCAGGCTGCGAGCCTGCCACTCGCGCTCGCGGGCCACGATCTCATCGCGCAGGCGAAAACCGGCAGCGGCAAGACCGCCGCGTTCACGCTGCCCGTGCTCGCGCGGCTCGACACGAAGCAGTACGCGGTGCAGGCGCTCGTGCTCTGCCCGACGCGCGAACTCGCAGATCAGGTCACGCAGGAAATCCGCCGCCTTGCGCGCGCCGAAGAAAACGTGAAGGTGCTGACGCTGTGCGGCGGCACGCCGATGCGTCCGCAGATCGCGAGTCTCGAGCACGGCGCGCACATCATCGTGGGCACGCCGGGGCGCATCATGGATCACCTGCAGCGCGAGACGCTCTCGCTCGACGCCGTGCGCACGCTGGTCCTCGATGAAGCCGACCGCATGCTCGACATGGGTTTCTTCGACGACATCGCGTCGGTCGCGCGCCAGTGTCCGAAGGATCGGCAGACGCTGCTGTTTTCGGCGACGTATCCGGAAGGCATCGCGAAGCTGAGCCAGCAGTTCCTGCGCAATCCGCGCGAGATCAAGCTCACCGAGCAGCACAGCAACGCGAAGATCAAGCAGCGTTTCTATCAGGTCGAGGACGACGAGCGTCTGCACGCGGTCGGGCTTCTTCTCGATCACTATCGTCCGGTGAGCACGCTCGCGTTCTGCAACACGAAGAACCAGTGCCGCGATCTGCTCGACGTATTGCGGGCGCAGGGCTTCGAGGCGCTGACGCTGCACGGCGAGCTGGATCAGCGCGAGCGCGATCAGGTGCTCGTGCAGTTCGCCAATCGCAGTTGCTCCGTGCTCGTCGCGACCGATGTCGCCGCGCGCGGGCTCGACATCGCGCAACTGGAGGCGGTGATCAACGTCGACGTGACGCCCGATCCGGAAGTGCATGTGCATCGCATCGGCCGCACGGGGCGCGCGGACGAGGAGGGCTGGGCGCTGTCGCTCGCGAGCATGGACGAGATGGGGCGCGTCGGCGCGATCGAGGAGGCGCAGCGCAAGGAAGTGGAATGGCATCCGCTGAACGAGCTGACGTCGGCGGAGCCGGGTCACCTGAAACCGCCGATGGCCACGCTGCAAATCCTCGGCGGCCGCAAGGACAAGATCCGTCCCGGCGACGTGCTTGGCGCGCTCACCGGCGAAGCGGGCTTCGACGGCAAGCAGATCGGCAAGATCAACGTGATGGACATGGTCACTTACGTGGCTATCGAACGGAATGCGGCCGACGACGCCGCGCGCCGCCTGAGCGCGGGCAAGCTCAAGGGCCGCAAGGTGAAAGTGCGGCGGATGTAACGCCTCAGGCTTTCTGTGACGGACCGTCGGCCATGCCGTCCGACGCCGCCTTCGACGGATTGCGCGTCATCAGCCGCAATCCGCTCGCGATACTGCCCGCGCCCGCGAACGCCGCACCGAGCGAGAGCGCGAGCGTCGGCCCGTGTTTCCCCGCGATGCTGAAGCACAGCGCGACGAGCGCCGCGCCCGTCGCCTGTCCGATCAGACGCGACGTCGCGATGGTGCCGCTCGCGCCGCCGCTGCGTTCGCGCGGCGCGCTCGACATGAACGCCTTCAGATTCGGCGACTGAAAGAACCCGAAGCCCGCGCCGCAGATCGCCATGCGGAAGCAGATTTCGAGCGCGTGCGGCTGCGCGGGCAGCATCGCGAGCGACACCATTCCCACGCACAGAATCGCGAGCCCGACGCCGCCGAGCAGGCCGGGCGCGTGCCGGTCCGACATGCGCCCGGCGATCGGCGCCATCAACGCGACGAGGGCGGACCACGGCGTCATCAGAAAACCGGTTTCGACCTGGCTGCGACCGAGCACACTTTCAAAGAAGAACGGCAGCGACACGAACGCGAGCCCCTGCGCGGCGAACGAGCAGATGGCGGTCATCGTCGAGAGCGCGAACATCGGGCGGCGGAAGAGATCGACGGGCAGCATCGGCGCGGGATGACCGCGTTCGCGGCGCAGCAGCAGAACGCCCGCGACGACCGCGAGACCGAACGAGCCGAGCACGATGCGCGCGGGCGCGCGCTGCGACGCTTCACCGAGCGCGAAAATCAGCGACGCGAACGTGATGACGTTGAGCAGCGCCGCGACGCGATCGAAGCCGTGCGCGGCGCGTTTGGTCTGCGGCAAAGAGCGCCCCGCGATCATCAGGGCGAACACGCCGACGGGCAGATTGACCGCGAAGAGCCACGGCCACGTGCCGAGCGAGAGCACGATCGATGCGACCGTCGGCCCGACCGCGAACGCGATGCCGACGACCAGCGCGTTCAGCCCCACGCCGCGCCCGAGCCGATGCGGCGGAAAGATCGCGCTGATGAGCGCGGCGTTGACGCTCATGATCGCGCTCGCGCCGAGTCCCTGAAGCAGACGCGCGGCGACGAGCGAAGGCAGCGACCACGAGAACGCGCACACCGCCGACGCCACAAGGAACACGATGAGCCCGCCGAGATACACGCGCCGATGTCCGAGAATGCCGCCGAGCGCGGCGAAGGGCAGGAGCGTGGCGACCATCGCGAGCTGATACGCGTTGATGATCCAGACGGAGGCGGCGGGCGTCGTGTGCAGATCGGCGGCGATGGCCGGCAACGCCGTGTTGGCGATGGCCGTATCGAGCGTGGCGAGCGCAACCGAGAGCAGGATCGCCGCCATGCCGCGGCGCTCGAGCGGGGTCATCGGGGCGTCGGGATCGTGTGGCAGGTTTTGGGGGCGTTCTTCGGTGGGCACGGCGGCGAGTTCGGATGTAAGCAGACGGAGAATAATCCGACACGATACGGGAAGATGACGCGTTTCGCTGGGCGCTGCTGCGGGAGCTTTCAACGCGATGTCAGCGGTTATGCTGGGCGGACGAAAACCGAAGGAGCCCGGAGATGACGATTCGAATCGTGAGACTGGGGACGCCGCGCGCGAAGGACGAAGGACTGCGGATCGGCACGGTGCGCAGGCCGCCGCGCGGAGTGCCGAAGGCAGAGTTCGCGAAGCGCGATTTCTATGACGTGTGGTATCCGGTGCTTTCGCCGACGCAGGATCTCGTGACGCAGGCGCTTCACGCGGAGGACGACAAGGAATGGCGCGCGTTCGTGAAGAAATTCAAGGCGGAGATGGCGCAACCGGATGCGAGCAAGACGCTGGATTTATTGGCGGCGTTGTCGCATACGACGAATTTTTCGGTCGGGTGTTATTGCGAGGATGAGGGGAGGTGTCACCGGTCGGTGCTGCGGGAGTTGCTGGTGAAGCGCGGGGCGGAGGTGGTTTGAAGCTGATGCGCGATGACGCGGAAACGAAAAAGCCCAGTCGTATGACCGGGCTTTTCGCTTGAATCTGGTGGTGGGGCGTGAGTGACTCGAACACTCGACCTACGGATTAAGAGTCCGCTGCTCTACCAACTGAGCTAACGCCCCAACAGAAGCGAGATTATAGCGGGGGCTTTTGCAGGAGCGCAAGCCCCCGCGCAGAAAATTCTTAATCTTTTTACGAACCGGCTTTCCGCATGCATCGGCGGGCGCCCGACTGCCCGGTATCATGGCGCATCCATCGGCGACCAGAACACCATAAACCACATGGACGAATCCTCGATACGAGCCTTGCTCGACAGCATCCTGGCCCCGTGGGTCCGCGAACTCGGCCTGGCGCCGCACGCGATCGCGAATGACGAAATCACGCTGCGCCTCCCGTACTCCGACCATCTGCGCCACGCAGGCGGCGTCATCTGCGGTCAGGTCTTCATGTCCGCCGCGGATACCGCGATGGTCGTCGCCATCTCCCACGCCCTGGGCGGTTTCCAGCCGATGACCACCGTGTCGCTCAACACGACCTTCATGCGGCCGGTCAAAGAAGGCGACGTGCTCGTCACCGCGAGAATCCAGCGCCGCGGCCGCAATCTCGTGTTCGGCGAAATCGAATTGCGCGACGCGCAGAACGAACTCGCAGCCCACGCCACCACCACTTACGCGCTCATCAACAAATAAATGTTCGACCAGGTCGTATTCGCCGGCGGCGGCAACCGCTGCTGGTGGCAAGCCGGTTTCTGGGATGTCATCCGCCCGGAATTGAGTCTGAAGCCGCGCATCATCGCGGGCATATCGGCGGGCGCGGCCACCGCGTGCATGCTTTACACCAACGAGTCGCGCTGGGTGATGGACTACTACGCCCACGCGTTGCGCGACAACACGAAGAACGCCTACTGGGGCAACCTGCTGCGCGGGCAATCGGTGTTTCCGCACTACCGCATCTATCGGCAGGCGCTGCTCGACATCTTCGCGAATCGATTTGCCGAGCTGCAAAGCGCGCCCGAAATCCGCATCGGCGTGTCGCATCTGCCGCGCTGGCTCGGCGCGCGCAGTGCGGTCGCGGCGGGGCTCATCGCATACAACATCGAAAAGTACGTGCGCAAGACGCTGCATCCGACGCTCGGCCAGGCGCTCGGCTTTCATCCGGAATTCGTGACGGCGCAGGAATGCGCAAGCATCGACGATCTCGCCGATCTGATCCTGCAGTCATCGAGCACGCCGCCGTTCACGCCGGTACTTCGTCGACATGGCCGTCCGGTGCTCGACGGCGGCATGGTCGACAACGTGCCGGTCTCCGCGCTCGATGCCGCGCCGGGACTCGTCCTCGTGATGGTCACGCGTCTCTATCCACGCGAGCGCATGTTCGTTGTGCCGCATGGCGAACAGAAGCGCGTCTACATTCAGCCATCGCGCAAGGTGCCGATTTCGAGCTGGGACTATACGAGCCCTTCGCAAATGCAACATGCTTACGACCTGGGCCGCGCGGACGGCGAGGATTTTCTCGAGCGCCTGCCGCGCCTGATGGAAACAGCAGCGCATTCAGCCTGAGGAGCAGACCGTGGCGAAGAAGCATACGTATCAACTGAGCATCGACTGGACCGGCAATCTCGGCTCCGGCACGTCAGCCTATGACGCCTACTCGCGCGATCATCTGATCCGCGTCGGCACCAAGATGGCGATCGAAGCATCGAGTGACCCGGCTTTTCGCGGCGATCCCGCGCGGCACAATCCGGAGGAATTGTTCGTGGCGTCGCTGTCGTCGTGCCACATGCTCTGGTACTTGCACCTGTGCGCGACGAACAAGATCGTCGTGACCGGCTATATCGATGAAGCCATCGGCACGATGCAGGAGGAATCGAAGGGCGACGGGCGCTTCACCGATGTGCTGTTGCGCCCGCGCGTGACGATCGGCGCGGGTGGAGACGCCGGTCTCGCGGCGCGCCTGCACGAGGAGGCGCACCGTTTCTGCTTCATCGCGAACTCGGTGAATTTTCCGGTGCGATGCGAGCCGTCGATCGAAATCTCGACGCTCTGACTTCAGGAACGCTCAACGCCGGCGCACGTGCTGCAACGCTTCCTTGTTGAAGACGCTCGACGTGTCGCCCATATCGAACGCGAGGATATTCCGGAACGCCGCGCCGAAGTACAGCTCGTAGCTCTCGCGCTCGACATAGCCGATGTGCGGCGTGCAGATCACGTTCTCCAGCCGCAGCAGGCCGTAGCCTTGCAGGATCGGCTCGCTTTCGAACACATCGACGGCGACCATGCCCGGACGGTTGTGATGCAGCGAATTGAGCAGTGCGTTCTCTTCGAGCAGCTCGGCGCGGCTCGTGTTCACGAACAGCGCGGTCGGCTTCATGCGCATCAGGTCGTCCTGCTTGACGATACCGGTGGTCTCGTCGGTCAGACGCATATGCAGCGTGAGCACATCGCTCTGCTCGAACAGCGCCTCGCGGCTTTCGGCAACGTCGAAGCCATCTTCGCGCGCCGCGCTCTGCGAATGCTCGCGTCCAAAGACCAGCACGTTCATGCCGAACGCCTTCCCATAGCCCGCCACCAGCTTGCCGATCTTGCCGTAACCCCAGATGCCGAGCGTTTGCCCGCGCAGCACTTGCCCCAGGCCGAAATTCGGCGGCAGCGCGGACGTCTTCAGTCCCGATTGCTGCCACGCGCCCTGCTTCAAATTGGCCACGTACTGCGGAATGCGCCGATGCGCCGACATGATGAGCGCCCACGTCAGTTCGGCCGGCGCGACCGGCGAACCCGTGCCCTCCAGCACCGCGATGCCGCGTTCCGTGCACGCATCGATATCGATATGACCGCCGCCCGCGCGCCCGGTCTGGCTGATCATGCGCAGCTTCGGGCATTTGTCTAACAACTGCGAACTGATACGCGTGCGCTCGCGGATCAGCACCAGCGCGTCCACTTCCGAAAGTCTGCTGGCCAACTGTCCGAGACCACGCACCGTGTTATTGAAGACCTTCACCTCATGGTCATCGAGCAGGTGGAAGCAATCGAGCTTCCGGACGGCGTCCTGGTAGTCGTCGAGAATGGCGATTTTCATGGGCATTGGTTGGCTTTTGTTAGGCATCAAACGTGCTGCTTTTTAATCGAGGGCGAGAATAGAGCGCCTAAGTTCGGGTAAATACCGATAAATTGCGCTCTATTGCGCGTTATTGCGCTGCATCATGGTGTTCCGGCGGTGCAGTGTTATGCTTGACTCCCCATTTTTCTTGGAACCTCGCGCGTCCGCGCCAAAATCAAGAATTTTCAGCGCAACTTGCGGAAAACACGGTAATCCACGAGGAGCCAGGCCACTTAGTATCTCTTTTTAACAGTTTGTTCCTTTACGACGCAAGCCGCGGACCCATATGGCTGGCGAGGTAAAGGATTCATGCCCGTGACGCCGCATTGGCTTGCGAACCGCATTTCGTGCGATGGAAAAGTCTTCGAGACTCGCACGAGAAAGCCCGGCGGTTTGAGTCGCAAACGCCTCTCGCATGCAGCGTCTGAAGGGCGCAAGGTTTTCTTTGCAGAGAAACGGAGACAGCTCGATGAACCAGCCCGCAGTAGTCGAAGACAACAATAAGAACGCCGTCGAGATCGAAGCGCCGGCCTATGTCCGGCACCGAAAACTGATCGAATGGGTGCGGCGTGTCGCGGCCCTGACCAAGCCGGAGCGCATCGAATGGTGCGACGGCTCGCAGGAAGAATACGACCGGCTTTGCCAGTTGATGGTCGACGCCGGCACCATGAAGAAGCTCAACCCCGAGAAGCGCCCGAATTCCTTCCTTGCGTGCTCGGATCCGTCGGATGTGGCGCGCGTCGAAGACCGCACGTTCATCTGCTCGCAGCGCCGTGAAGACGCCGGCCCCACCAATAACTGGATCGATCCGCAGGAAATGCGCGTGACGCTCGACGGCCTGTTCGACGGCTCCATGCGCGGCCGCACCATGTACGTCGTGCCGTTCTCGATGGGCCCGCTCGGCTCGCCGATCGCGCATATCGGCGTGGAATTGTCGGATAGCCCGTACGTGGTGACGAACATGCGCATCATGACGCGCATGGGCCGCGCCGTGTACGACGTGCTCGGCGAGAATGGCCAGTTCGTGCCGTGCGTGCATTCGGTGGGCGCGCCGCTCGTCGATGGCCGCAAGGACGTGCCCTGGCCGTGCAACGACACGAAGTACATCGTCCACTTCCCGGAAGCGCGCGAAATCTGGAGTTTCGGCTCGGGCTACGGCGGCAACGCGCTGCTCGGCAAGAAATGCTTCGCGCTGCGCATCGCGTCGACGATGGGGCGCGACGAAGGCTGGCTCGCCGAACACATGCTGATTCTGGGCGTCACTTCGCCGGAAGGGCGCAAGTATCACGTCGCGGCGGCGTTCCCGTCGGCGTGCGGCAAGACCAATTTCGCGATGCTGATTCCGCCATCCGACCTGAACGGCTGGAAGGTGACGACCATCGGCGACGACATCGCCTGGATCAAGCCCGGGCGCGACGGCCGTCTCTATGCAATCAACCCGGAAGCGGGCTACTTCGGCGTCGCGCCGGGCACGAGCGAAAAGACCAACTTCAACGCGATGGCCACGCTGAAGGAAAACGTCATCTTCACGAACGTCGCGCTGACCGACGAAGGCGATGTCTGGTGGGAAGGCATGACCGACACGCCGCCCGCGCATCTGATCGACTGGCAGGGGCGCGACTGGACGCCGGCAATCGCGAAGGAAACCGGCGTGAAGGCTGCGCATCCGAACGCGCGTTTCACGGCGTCGGCGGCGCAGTGTCCGTCCATCGATCCGGATTGGGAGAATCCCGCTGGCGTGCCGATCGACGCGTTCATCTTCGGCGGACGCCGTTCCAACACGGTGCCGCTCGTGACCGAAGCGCGCAACTGGAAGGAAGGCGTCTACATGGCCGCGACCATGGGTTCGGAAACCACCGCCGCCGCGGCAGGCCAGCAGGGCGTCGTGCGTCGTGACCCGTTCGCGATGCTGCCGTTTTGCGGCTACAACATGGCCGACTACTTCGGCCACTGGCTGAAACTGGGCGAGCGCCTGGAAGCGACGAACGCCAAAGCGCCGAAGATCTTCTGCGTCAACTGGTTCCGCAAGGGCGACGACGGCAAGTTCGTGTGGCCTGGCTTCGGCGAGAACATGCGCGTGCTGAACTGGATGATCGGCCGCATCGAGGGCGCGGCGCAGGGTACGGAGCACGCGTTCGGCATCTCGCCGCGTTACGAGGACATCGACTGGGGCGCGCTCGGCTTTACGCGCGAACAGTTCGAGCAGGTCATTTCGGTCAACGATGCCGCCTGGCGCGACGAACTCGCGCTGCACGACGAGCTGTTCACGAAGCTGAAACAAGGTCTGCCGGAAGCGCTGCCGCAGGCGAAAGCCGGCATAGAGAAGCGTCTGGCCGCCTGAAGGCGCATCGATGAGTGAATCGTCCGGCGCGAGCCCGCGCTGGATTCGTGTCACAAATTGAATCAATCCCCATATCTCGGGCCCGCTTCGGCGGGCCCGAGTTTTTCTGCGCATACACTGTCAAAATTGACTCCGCCAGTACTTTCCTGCATTTCCAAAAATGGCATGAAACTGACGGGGTGTTGTGCAATTGACAACAATCGGTGATCTTTCATCTGCCCAACGCCCCTAAGCATCAGATTTTTTTCGAGTTTTTGGTGCTTACCGGCAACTTCTGCACGATTGCTTCAGTCCTAGGATAATCCTGAATTGCTTTGCAGCAGAATTCGAGCCGTCTATGCGGCAGGAGTTGTCTTATGGATCATTTGCAGTCGATGAGAGTGTTCGTCCGTGTCGCCGACCTGGGGAGTTTCGCCCGGGCCGCGAGCGCGATGGACATCTCGAACGCGGTGGCGACGCGCCACGTCGCGGACCTGGAAGGCCGCCTCGGCACGCGCCTGCTCAACCGCACGACGCGCAGCCTCTCGCTCACCGAGTCCGGTCAGGTTTATCTGGAACGGGCCCGGCAAATTCTCGACGAGCTGGAAGACGTCGAACAAATGGTGGTGGCGCGCAATCACGAACCGCTCGGCTCGCTGCGGATCGTCGCCCCAGTGGTGTTCGGTCTGCATAATCTCGCGCCTGTATTACAGACGTATGCGCAGCGCTACCCCAAAGTCGTGCCGGATGTGACGCTGGTCGATCGTCAGGTCGATCTGGTCGAAGAAGGTTTCGACGTCGGCATCGTCATCGCGCGGCAGGTGAAGAGCGCGAGCGTCGTCACGCGGCGGCTGACGACCGGTTGCATGACCGTGTGCGCGACGCCCGCGTATCTGGAAAAGCACGGCACGCCGACGCGTCCCGATCATCTGCTCGAACATCCGTGCCTGAGCCTGCCGTCCGAGTATTGGGGCGACGAGCGCGTGTTCACCGGTCCGGACGGCGAAGTGCGCGTGCGCCCGCAGAACGTGATCATCGCCAACAACACGGAAATGCTGCGCCAGTTCGCGCTGCTCGGCATGGGTATCGCGATTCTGCCGAGCTATCTGATCGGCAACGATACGACGCGCGGCCAGCTCGTGCGCCTGCTCGGCGACTATCAGCTGCCGCAGGTGGAAATCAACGTGGCGTACCCGAGCCGCCGTCACTTGCCGGCGAAGGTGCGGACGTTCATCGATCATCTCGTCGAGCATTTCAGCCAGACGCCGAATCATCAGCTCGGCGAGCAGTGGATTCGCGACGGGCGCGGCCGGCCGATCGCACATCCGCACTACGAACACGCCGATGACGACGCGCCGCCGCCGCGTTCGCGTCCCATCGACGGTGAACTCGCGCCGAAGCTCTCGAAACCCTCGCGCACGCGCGGGCGTGTACCGGTGGCCTCGCCTTTTTGAAGGGCTCGCGCCAGGAAGCGCAAATAAAAAACCCCGCGAATCGCTTCGCGGGGTTTTTTCTTGCAGATCAGCCGATGACGCTGACGCTCAGCTTGTCTTGCGCGCGGGCGCCTTCTTGGCCGCCGCCTTTTTCGCGGGCGCTTTCTTTGCCGCGGGCTTTGCGGGCGTGGTCTTGGCGGCGACCGCGACATCGCTGTCGCCGGAGTCGTCGCCGTTATCGGCCGATGCTTCCGCCGCCGCGCCGCGCTTGGCCGCCGTCTTCGCGCCCGGTTTCGCTTCCTTCTTCTCGAATTCGAAGCCGATCTTGCCGTCCGGCTGCTTCACGAGAAACGCCTTGAAGTTGCGACCGGTGCGCGACGACTTGAAGTTCGTCAGCAGATCCGTGCGGCCTTCGTTCAGGAGCTTCTCCATCTGTTCGCGCGCGATTTCCTGCTGAAGAATCACCTTGCCCGAACGGAAGTCGCAGGTCTTCGGATTCGACACCGAGTTCTCGCAGACATAGCTCATGCCGTGCTCGAACACGCGCGACTGGCACTTCGGGCACGCGCCGACCGGCGTTTGCTCGGAGAAATCGGGCGGTTCGCCGTCGTCGCCGCCGGTGTCCTGACCGAAATCGAATTCAAGCTTGTAGTTCTTGATCTCGTCGTCGAGCGCGAGCTTGAGAATGGCCGAGAACGGGCGGCCCATCTTGCTGCGGAAACCGGACAGCGGTCCGATGGTTTTCTCGCGCAGCAATTCCTCGACTTCCGGAATCTCGAACTGACGTCCACCCGGAATCTTCGAAATCGAAAACTCGCACTTCGTGCACGCGAAGCGGCGATAGTTCTCCTTCACCTGCGCGCCGCAGTTGGGGCACGGCGTTTCGAGCGTCGCGTAATCGCCGGGAATCGTGTCGGAATCGTATTCCTTCGCGCGCTTGACGATGGTTTGCGTCATCCGCGCGATTTCCTGCATGAACTGATCGCGATGCAGACTGCCGCGCTCCATCTGCGAGAGCTTGTGCTCCCACTGGCCGGTCAGTTCCGGCGCGGTCAGTTCCTCGACGCCCAGACCGCGCAGCAAGGTCATCAACTGGAACGCCTTGGCGGTCGGGATCAGTTCGCGGCCTTCGCGCACCATGTATTTCTCGCCGAGCAGACCTTCGATGATCGCCGCGCGCGTGGCCGGCGTGCCGAGCCCCTTCGCGGCCATCGCGTCGCGCAGTTCCTCGTCTTCGACGAGCTTGCCCGCGCCTTCCATAGCCGAAAGCAGCGACGCTTCGTTATAGCGCGCGGGCGGCTTGGTCACGAGACCGTGGGCCTCGACCTTTTCGACATCGACCTTTTCGTCCTTCTGCACCGGCACGAGATTGCCTTCCTCGCCCGCGGCTTCGCGGCCGTAGACCTGCAGCCAGCCCGGCTCGACCAGCACCTTGCCTTCTGTCTTGAAGTGATGGCCCGAAACCTCGGTGATGCGCGTCGTCACGAGATATTCGGCCGCCGGGAAGAACACCGACAGGAAGCGCTTCACGACGAGGTCGTACAGCTTCTGCTCCGGCTCGGACAGCGACTTCGGCGCCTGCAAGGTCGGGATGATGGCGAAGTGATCGCTGATTTTCGAATTGTCGAAGATGCGCTTGTTCGGTTTCACCCAGCCCTTGTCGAGCACCTGCTTGGCGAACGGCAGATAGTTGTTGCTTTCCTTGAGCATGGTCATCGTGTCCTTGACCGTGTTCAAGTAATCCTCCGGCAGCGCCCGCGAATCGGTACGCGGATACGTCAGGACCTTATGCTTTTCATACAGCGCCTGAGCGAGACCGAGCGTGTTCTTCGCCGAAAAGCCGAAGCGGCTGTTGGCTTCGCGCTGCAAGCTCGTCAGATCGAACAGCAGCGGCGACATTTGCGTGGACGGCTTGGATTCCTCGGAGACCGTGCCGGTCTTGCCGCGACACGCCGCGACGATAGATTCGGCTGCCGCGAGACTCCAGAGACGCGAATCGCGCTGCTCGGGATCGTTCTCGACGCGCTTGAACTTCGGATCGAACCAGCGACCTTCGTACAGGCCCTTCGCCGCGATGAACTCGGCGCGCACTTCCCAGTAATCGCGCGGCACGAATCGGCGGATTTTTTCCTCACGTTCGACGACGATAGACAACGTTGGCGTCTGAACGCGACCAACGGTTGTCAGGAAGAAGCCGCCGCCCTTGCTGTTGAACGCGGTCATCGCGCGCGTTCCATTGATGCCGACGAGCCAGTCCGCTTCCGAGCGGCAGCGGGCGGCGTCGGCGAGCGGCTGCATGTCGGCGTCGCTGCGCAGGTTTGCGAAGCCTTCGCGGATGGCGGCGGGCGTCATCGATTGCAACCACAGGCGCTGGACCGGCTGCTTCGCCTTGGCGTGCTGCGCGATCAGGCGGAAAATCAGTTCGCCCTCGCGCCCCGCGTCACATGCGTTGATGAGCCGGTCGATGTCCTTGCGTTTCAGCAGCTTCGTCAGCACCTTGAGGCGCGACTCGCTTTTCGCGATCGGATTCAGGTCGAAATGCGGCGGGATGACCGGCAGGTTCGCGAAGCTCCACTTCCCGCGCTTGACGTCGTATTCCTCCGGCGCGGCGATTTCCAGCAGGTGGCCGACGGCGGACGAGAGCACGTAATCGTCGCTCTCGAAATACTCGTCATGCTTCGTGAAGCCGCCCAACGCACGCGCGATGTCGTTCGCGACGGAAGGCTTCTCAGCGATGATCAGGGCTTTGGACATGACTCAATAGGGTTGGTAACTGGCAGCGGCCCGGTTTGGGCTGCTTTAACGACCGCTTTATAGCACAGGCTTTGAACCGTGGGCGCGCAAGCGCGAATCGCGGCATGGCCGCGCCGAGCTATCGACGCGCGTTTCGACGACCGCGAAACACTCGTTCCGATCAGGCCGTAGCAAGCGCCGGGCGCAGTTTCGGCGCACCGGTCATGTTCGGCAGCGCGGTCAGATCGATCAGCATCCGCCCGACGATGCTCGCCTGCGGCAACACCGTGCCGAAGAAGCGCGTCGTGACCGAGTCCTCGATCAGGATGGTAGGAAAATTTTCCACGTCGAGGTCGTCGAAGCGATCGGCGTGGTTCTCGATATCGATCCAGGCAAAGCAGATGTCCGGATGCGCCTCCGCGAGCTTGTCGAAACCCACACGATACTCGCGGCAAGTTCCGCACCACTCCGCGCACAAACAGGCTACCAACAGCGTGCCGGGCTCGGCGATGCGCTCCGCGATGCGATCGGCATCGGTATCGAGATTCAGCGCGGACATGGCGTATGCGGGGTCCTTTCTTCGTGTGGACTGCGAGGATGGTTCATTTTTCGCGAATGTAGCACGACGCGGCATCACGAGCGTTCGATGGCCGTGAAGCGGCCTCCCGCCAGCGCCGCCACGCGGCCCGACATTTCGAGTTGCAGCAACGCGCACTGCAACGCGGCGCCGTGCAGATCGGTGCGCGCGGCGAGAATTTCAAGCGTCGCGGGCGCGTGACCCAGCGCGGCGAGAACGCGCTCCGCGTCTGGGCCGACCGTAGCGACGGCGACATCGGCCGGACTCGCGGATGCCCAGCTCGCGCTGACCGGGCGCGCCTTCGCCCGCCTTGCCGCAGCAACCGCCTGCGCGGATGTGAAACCGAACTCTTCGAGCACCTCTTCGGGGGTCTCGACCAGCTTTGCGCCCTGTTTGATTAGGCGATGACAGCCCTGCGAAAGCGGTGCATGCACCGATCCGGGCATCGCGAAAACATCGCGCCCCATTTCGCCGGCAAGCCGGGCGGTGATGAGCGAACCGGAGCGCATCGCCGCCTCGACGACCAGCACGCCGCCCGACAGGCCCGCGATCAGCCGGTTGCGCTGCGGAAAGTTCGCGGAGCGCGCGGGCGTGCCGAGCGGCCACTCGGACAGGATCGCGCCGTCGCGGGCGATTTCATGCGCGAGCGTGTGATGCGCCGCCGGGTAGACGAGATCCGCGCCCGTGCCGATCACCGAAATCGTGCCGCCGCCGCCCTCCAGCGCGCCTCGATGCGCGGAGGCGTCGATGCCGAGCGCCAGCCCCGACACCACCGCGAGCCCGGCGTCCGACAACGCCCGCGCGAAGCGCCGCGCGTCTTCCAGGCCTTGGGGTGTCGCGTTGCGGCTGCCGACGATCGCCACCGCGCGCGCCTGCAGCAGGTCGAGACGCCCTTTGGCGTAGAGCAGCGGCGGCGGGTCGGGCATGGTGAGCAGCGCCCGCGGATAAGCGGCGTCAGCGAGCGTCAGAATGTGGTTGCCCGGCTCCGACGCCCAGGCCAGCGCCTCTTCAATATAGTGGTCGAACGGCATGCCTTCGATATCGGATGGCGGCGCGAGCACGGCTTCGGCGGCGCGGGCGTCGGCGGTTTGCGCGAGCGTCGCGAAACTCTCCGACAGCACTTCGAGCGGGCCGCCGAAAGCGCCGAGCAGCGTGCGCAACGCGATGGGGCGTAATCCCTTCGCGTGGGCGAGGCGCAACCAGGCGCGGAGTTCGTCGGCGTCGTGTGTCGGGACGGGCGGGTCGGTCGGCAGGGCGGCGGTCGTCATGTTAAGATTTTTGATCCGGAACAGATAAAGAAACGTCGCCGGCCTTGGGTCTTGCGACCTGAAGCGCCTTGAAGCGACGCCGTTCTGGCCGCTTGCCGGCGGCGTTGAATCCCCTGGATTCACCCGCATATCTTCGGCAATGCCGCCACTCACCCGCAACCTGGCCGAATGGCCGATTTACACGCGTCGCGGCGCGCGTAGACAATCCGAATCATGGCTCTGCTCAAGATACTCAACTACCCGGACAAGCGGCTCAACAAGGTGGCCAAGCCCGTCGCCGTCGTCGATGACCGCATCCGCAAGCTCGTCGCCGACATGGCCGAGACGATGTACGCCGCGCCCGGCGTCGGCCTCGCTGCGACGCAGGTGGACGTGCACGAGCGCGTGATCGTGATCGACGTCTCCGACGCGCACGACCAGCTAATGGTCTTCATCAACCCGGAACTCGTGTGGACCAGCGACCAGAAGAAGGAATGGGAAGAGGGTTGCCTGTCGGTGCCCGGCATTTACGACTTCGTCGAGCGCCCGGACAAGGTGCGCGTCAAGGCGCTGAATGAGAAGGGTGAAACCTTCGAGCTGGATTGCGACGGCCTGCTCGCGGTGTGCATCCAGCACGAGATGGATCACCTGGCGGGACACGTGTTCGTCGAATACCTCTCGACGCTCAAGCAGACGCGCATTCGCGGCAAGATGAAAAAGCTGGAAAAGGCGCTGTAACCCATGACTCAGTCGCTGCGGGTGGTTTTCGCCGGTACGCCGGAATTCGCTTCAGCCGCGCTCGCGGCGATTCACGCGGCCGGTTTCTCCGTGCCGCTCGTGCTGACGCAGCCCGACCGGCCCGCCGGACGTGGCATGAAGCTCACCGCGAGCCCGGTCAAGCGCTTTGCCGTCGAACACGGGCTCCAGGTCGCGCAACCTGCCTCGCTGCGCCGGGCGGGCAAGTATCCGCAGGAAGCGGCCGATGCCATCGAGTTGTTGAAAGCGACGCCGCACGACGTGATGGTCGTGGCCGCGTACGGACTGATCCTGCCGCAGGAAGTGCTCGACATTCCACCGCGCGGCGCGATCAACATTCACGCATCGCTGTTGCCGCGCTGGCGTGGCGCTGCGCCGATTCATCGCGCGATCGAAGCGGGCGACGCCGAGACTGGCATCACGCTGATGCAGATGGATGTCGGCCTCGACACCGGTGCGATGATCCGCGAATCCCGCACACCGATTCTCCCCGACGACACCACCGCGAGCTTGCATGACCGCCTCGCGCAGATGGGCGCGGAGCTGATCGTCGCGGGCTTGCGCGATCTGGAGCGCGACGGTTCGCTTCCATCCACGCCGCAGCCGGAAGAAGGCACGACCTACGCCGAGAAGATCGCCAAGAACGAAGCGGCGCTCGACTGGCGGCGTCCGGCGGTGGAGCTCGCGCGGCAGATTCGCGCGTTCGATCCGTTTCCCGGCGCGTCCGGCACGATCGGCGACGCCGTCATCAAGATTTGGGCCGCGCAGCCGGTCGAGGGCGCGGGCGAGCCGGGCGTGATCGCGGAGGTCTCGCCGGAAGGCATCGTTGTCACGTGCGGCCGCGACGCGCTGAAGCTCACGCAGCTTCAAAAACCTGGCGGCAAGCGCCTGCCGGTGCGCGAATTCCTCGCGGGCGCATCGCTCGCCAAAGGCCAGCGTTTCGCGCTGCCGGAAGCGGCGAACGTCCCCAAAGCATAAGGACACCGGCACAGGCGCGGCGCTAAAATAAATAGTTTCCCCACGCGCCCGCCTGTCTGGAGTTTCCGATGCTCGGCATTACCGGTTTCACCTTCTTTCTCGTCGCCGTCTTTCTCTTGAACGTCACGCCCGGTCCCGATACCGCGTACATCGTCGGGCGCAGCGTCGCGCAGGGGCGTGGCGCGGGCATCGTGTCGGCGCTCGGTATCTCGGCGGGCTGCATCGTCCACACCCTCGCGTGTGCGTTCGGCTTGACGGCGATTCTGGCGGCATCGGCGACGGCATTCACGGTCATCAAGATCGCCGGTGCGATTTATCTGATCTATCTGGGTGTGCGCCTCGTCTTCGCAAAGCACGAGGACGCCGACGCCACGAGGCAAGCGCAGGCGAGCGAGAAGGCCGCCCCCAAGTCGCTGCGTCAGCTTTTCGCGCAGGGCTTCGTGACGAACGTGCTGAATCCGAAGGTCGTACTGTTCTTCGTGTCGTTCTTCCCGCAGTTCGTCGCCGCCGACAGCCAGCACAAGGCGCTCGCGTTTCTCACGCTCGGCATCGTGTTCATCGCGATGAGCACGGTCTGGAACGGCTTCGTCGCGTGGATCGCGGGCAGCGTCACCGAGCGTTTCGCCGGCAAGTCGGGCGTGAAGAAATGGCTCGATCGCGGCGTCGGCAGTGCGTTCGTCGGGCTGGGCATCAAGCTCGCAACCGCGCATCGCTAAATTGTGCATCGCTCAATTGAATTATTGACGGATGCCACTATCTAACATTTTGCTTACAATCGTCGTTCCGGCTGCGTTGGCCGGGACCACCGCGCAATTCGCGCACTGCACATAGGGAGAGGAGCTCCGGACATGTTCAACTGGGTCAAAACCGCGATGCTGATGGCTGCGATCACGGCCCTCTTTGTCGTGATCGGCGGAATGATCGGCGGGTCGAAGGGCATGATGCTCGCGCTTATCGTCGCGCTCGGCATGAATTTCTTTTCGTACTGGTTCTCGGACAAGATGGTTCTGCGCATGTACAACGCGCAGGAAGTCGACGAAACCACCGCGCCGCAGTTCTATCGCATGGTGCGCGAACTCGCCACGCGCGCTCAGTTGCCGATGCCGCGCGTCTATCTGATCAACGAAGACGCGCCGAACGCGTTCGCCACGGGCCGCAATCCGGAGCACGCGGCGGTTGCCGCGACCACGGGCATTTTGCGCGTGTTGTCCGAGCGTGAAATGCGCGGTGTCATGGCGCACGAGCTCGCGCACGTGAAGCATCGCGACATTCTGATCTCGACCATCTCGGCGACCATGGCCGGCGCGATCTCCGCGCTCGCCAATTTCGCGATGTTCTTCGGCGGACGCGACGACGAAGGCCGCCCGTCGAATCCGATCGCGAGCATTCTGGTTGCGATTCTCGCACCGATCGCGGGCGCGCTGATCCAGATGGCGATCTCCCGCGCGCGCGAGTTCGAAGCCGACCGAGGCGGCGCGGAGATTTCAGGCGATCCGCAGGCGCTCGCGAGCGCGCTCGAGAAGATTCACGCGTACGCGACCGGCGTGCCGTTCCCTGCGGCGGAAGCGCACCCCGCGACCGCGCAGATGATGATCATGAATCCGCTCTCGGGCGGCGGAATCGCGAATCTGTTCTCGACGCACCCGGCCACCGAGGAGCGCGTCGCCCGGCTCATGGAAATGGCGCGCACGGGCCGCTTCTGAAGCAAGTGATGTCGCTGTGACGAAGGCCGTTCCGGTTGCGCCGGAACGGCCTTTTTTCTGCACTTCGGCCGCCCGTCCGGGCGCGCCATCCCCGCACGTTACAATTCTTGTCCACACGAGCCGTGTGCCCGACCGTTTCACCGTTCCCGTTTCGACATGACCGATCAGCCTTCCCGCCGGCGTCACGCCGCGCACACTCGCCTGAGCGCGCTTCGTCTCGCGCCCGATTCGCTCGCGTTCGCGCTCGATTGCGCCGCGCAGGCGGTGGGCGCGGTGCGCGCGGGCGCGGCGCTGCCGGCGGCGTTGCAGACGGTGATCGCGTCCGCGAAACATTCGGAGGCGCGCGGCGCGGTGCAGGACATCGCGTACCGCGCAATGCGCCGGCTCGCGCTCGCCGATGCGCTGCTGCACCGGCTCGTGAAGAAAGCGCCGCCGCCGCATGTGGGCAACGTGCTCGTGTGTGCGTTCACCCTGCTCGCCGACGACGAAGCGCACGCGGCCTACGCGCCGTTCACCGTGGTCGATCAGGCGGTCGGCGCGATCGCCGCGCGGCGCGAATTCGCGTTCGCGAAGGGCCTGGTCAACGCGGTGCTGCGCAACTTCCTGCGCGAGCGCGACACGCTCATCGACGAGATGCGCCAGAACGAAGTCGCGCGCTGGAATTACCCGCAATGGTGGATCGACGCAGTGAAGCGCGGCCAGCCCGACGCCTGGGAACAGATTCTCGATGCGGGCAACGCGCAAGGTCCGCTGACGCTGCGCGTGAACGCGCGTCATGCGAGCACCGATGAATATCTCGCGCGGCTGAAAGATGCGCATATCGAAGCGGACGCGGCGGGCCTGCATGCCGTGCGCCTGTGCACGCCGATGCCCGTCGAGCGCATTCCGGGTTTCGACGAAGGCGTGGTTTCGGTGCAGGACTCGGGCGCGCAACTCGCGGCCCAGTTGCTCGACGTGCGCGACGGCATGCGTGTGCTCGACGCGTGCGCCGCGCCGGGCGGCAAGACGGGGCACATTCTGGAACTGGCGAACGTCGATCTGATCGCGCTCGAAAGCGATCCGGAGCGCGCCACACGCATCGGACAGAATCTGACGCGCCTGAAGCTCGACGCGCAGATCAGAACCGGCGACGCGGGAGAGCCCGCGCAATGGTTCGACGGCGCGCCGTTCGATCGCATTCTCGCGGACGTGCCGTGCTCGGCGTCGGGCATCGTGCGGCGTCATCCGGACATTCGCTGGCTGCGGCGTGCATCGGACATCGACGCGCTGGTGCAGGAGCAGCGGCGTATCCTGAGCGCGCTGTGGCCGCTCGTCGCGAAAGGCGGTGAACTGCTTTACGTGACGTGCTCGATCTTCCCCGAGGAGGGCGAGTCGCAGGCCCGCTGGTTTGGAGCCGCGCATGAAGATGCGGTACGATTGGACGCGCCGGGCCAATTGTTGCCGATAGCGGCGCGCGCTAGCGCGGGTGCGGTACAGGGTTCACCGGACGGTACAAATCTCGAAGGCTCTGGGCCCGACGCCGCGCAAGGCGCTGTTCGAGTCTTCGCGGACCACGACGGATTCTTCTACGCGCGCTTTCAGAAACGGTGACGATCAAACGCTTTTTTCCGCTGAGGCTCGCGGCCGTCGTCTGGACTGCGCTGACGCTCTGGTTGAGTCTCGCCGCGGCCGATCCGGCGCTCGCCGAGACGATCGGCGTGCAGCGCGCGTCCCTTCAGGCGGACGGCAATGGCTGGAGCCTCGACGCGCATTTCGACTTCGACCTCAATACCAGCCTCGAAGATGCCGTGAACCGCAGCGTGCCGCTTTATTTCACGATCGACTTCAATCTGTCGCGACCGCGCTGGTACTGGTTCGACGAAGAGCCGGTCAACGTGTCGCAGAGCATTCGCCTTTCCTATCAACCGCTCACCAACGAATATCGCGTATCGACGGGCGGGCTGCAATTGCGTTTCGCATCGCTCAATGAAGCGCTCGCGGTCATCAAGCACGTGACTTCGTGGCATGTGATCGACCGGAATCAGGTGCGTGGCGGAGAAACCTATACGGCGTCGGTGCGCATGCAGCTCGATATCGCACTGATGCCCAAGCCGTTCCAGATCGACGCGGTGAATAACCGCGACTGGAACCTTTCCTCGGACTGGAAGCGTTTTACTTTTACGGCGGCAGAGCGTGCGAAATAGATTTCGACGCGGTCGCACCGACATGAAGAGTTTCGTCGTTCGATTGCTGGTCACCACGGTTGCGCTCACGGCAGTCCTGCTGCTCGTGATGCTCGCGCTCGCCAGCGCGAACACCGAGTTCTTTGACCGCTATTACGGCTGGCTCTACGCGGCGAACGTGGCGGTGGCGGTCGTTTTCATGCTGATCGTCATCAGCCTGATCATCATCATCGTGACGCGGGTGAGGCAAGGGCGCTTCGGCACGCGATTACTCGCCAAGCTCGCGTTCATCTTCGCGCTCGTCGGCGTGGTGCCGGGCGCGATCATCTATGTGGTCTCGTATCAGTTCGTGTCGCGCAGTATCGAGTCGTGGTTCGACGTGAACGTGGAAACCGCGCTCACCTCGGGTCTGACGCTCGGGCGCGGCATGCTGGAAAACTCGCTCGCCGACTTCAAGAATCGCGGCCGTCAGATGAGCGAGCAGCTCGCGAGCGCCGATCCGTCGAGTCTCACGCTCGCGCTTCTGCGTCTGCGCGATCAGTACGGCGTGCAGGACGCGGTCGTGTTCGAGCGCCCGCGCGACCAGTACAACCGCGAGGATCTCGCATCGAACAGCGGCTCGCAGCGCGTGGCGGGCTTGCGCACGGTCGCGCAGGCATCGGGCAATTACTACGCGCTCCTGCCGACCAACGAGCCGACCAGCACCATGCTGAAGCAGGCGCAGGACGGACCGTACGGCGCAATAGAAGGCGAGATAGACGGCGATCCGAAATCGAACGGGCCGAAGGGGGCGCTGCGATTACGCGTGATCACCAAGATTCCGGACCCGACCACGACGACCGAGTTCCAGCACGTCGACCGCTTCCTGCAGATCGAGCAGCCGGTGAGCCAGGCGCTCGCGCGCAACGCCGACGCCGTGCAGCGCGCGTATCGCGAATATCAGGAAAAACGGCTCGGGCGCACGGGCCTGCGCAAGATGTATATCGGCACGCTGACGCTCGCGCTCTTCCTGGCCACGTTCATCGCGATGATGCTCGCGCTCGCGCTAGGCAATCAGCTCGCGCGGCCGCTGTTCCTGCTTGCGCAGGGCACAAAGGAAGTGGCCGAAGGCGACTACACGCCCAAACGCGAGATCAATTCGCGCGACGAGCTCGGCTTTCTCACGCAGTCCTTCAACGCGATGACGCGCCAGCTCTCCGAGGCGCGCGCGGCGGTCGAGAACAATCGCATTGCGCTGGAGCACTCGAAGGCCTATCTGGAGAGCATTCTCGCGAACCTCACGGCAGGCGTGTTCGTGTTCGATCGCCAGTTCCGCCTGAGCACCGCGAATCGCGGCGCGGAGCGCATCTTCCGCCAGCCGTTCGCCGCGCTGCTCAATCAGCCGCTCGACCGGATCGACGTCCTGGCCGAGTTCGGCGCGATGGTGAGGAAAGCGTTCGCGGAGCGCGATGCAGCGGCTGTTGGCAGCGGCCATCCGGTCGGCGATCGCGGGCACTGGCAGCAGCAGGTCGCGGTCACGGTGCCGGGCGAAAACGATCCGCTCACGCTGCTCGTGCGCGGCACGCAGTTGCTCGGCGTGACCGAGAGCGAATCCGAGGATGCCGAAACGACGGGCTACGTCGTCGTGTTCGACGACATCTCCGACGTCATCTCGGCGCAGCGTTCAGTCGCGTGGGGCGAGGTCGCGCGGCGTCTCGCGCACGAGATCAAGAATCCGCTCACGCCCATTCAGCTTTCGGCGGAGCGTTTGCAGATGAAACTCGCGGACAAGCTCGCGCCGCCGGATGCGGACGTGCTCAAGCGCGCGTCGACGACCATCGTCAATCAGGTGCAGGCGATGAAGCAGATGGTCGATGATTTCCGCGAATACGCGCGCACGCCGCCCGCGGTGCTCGGCAACCTGCAACTGAACGATCTCGTCGCGGAAGTGCTGACCTTGTACGGCATCGAGGACGGCAAGACGCCCATCAAGATCGATCTCACGAAGCTGCCGGTGATACGCGGCGACGCGACGCAAATTCGGCAGGTGATCCACAACCTGCTGCAGAACGCGCAGGACGCGGTGGCCGAAGTCGCGGAGCCGCGCGTGCTGCTTGAAACGAGAACAGTAGAATATGGCGAGCCCGATGCTTCGGGGCACGCGCGAGTCGCGGTCCGCCTGACGGTTTCGGACAACGGCCCGGGCTTTCCCGCGCGCATACTTTCACGTGCTTTCGAGCCTTACGTGACGACGAAAGCGAAAGGCACGGGCCTGGGACTTGCAACGGTGAAGAAGATCGTCGACGAGCACGGCGCGCGCATCGACATACGCAATCGCTCGAAGGCGGCGGATGTGATCGAAGGCGCGCAGATATCGATTCTGTTTCTACAACTCGCGGACGATACCGCGGCGCCCGGCGCGACGCCTCCGGGGGCTGCAGCGACGGCGAATCACGGAACGACAAAAGCAACAGTGCAGACAAGGGCAGCTTAAATGGCAACCATCCTGGTGGTAGACGATGAAATGGGGATCCGGGAACTGCTCTCCGAGATCCTGAGCGACGAAGGTCACGTCGTCGATGTGGCGGAGAACGCGCAGGTCGCGCGCGACTACCGTTTGCAGCAGATGCCCGATCTCGTATTGCTCGACATCTGGATGCCCGACACCGACGGCGTGACGCTGCTGAAAGAGTGGGCCGCGCAGGGCAAGCTCACGATGCCGGTGATCATGATGTCCGGTCACGCGACCATCGACACGGCGGTCGAAGCGACGAAGATCGGCGCGCTCAACTTTCTCGAGAAGCCGATCGCGCTGCAGAAGCTGCTGAAGGCCGTCGAGCAGGGACTCGCGCACGGCAGCGCCGCGCCGCCCGCAGCGACGTCTGCGAAGCCGCCGGCGGCAGCGAGCGCATCGGGCGTGCCTGTCGCGGCCGCGTTGCCGACGGCCTCGGCGCCGAACGCATCCGGCGACGCGGGGGCGAGCGGCGTGGCGCAGGGACAGAGCGGACAGACCGCGTCCATCTCGTTCGACATCCCGCTGCGCGACGCTCGCGATGCATTCGAGCGCGCGTACTTCGAATATCACCTCGCGCGCGAGAACGGCAGCATGACGCGCGTCGCGGAGAAGACGGGGCTCGAGCGCACGCATCTGTATCGCAAGCTCAAACAACTGGGCGTCGATCTCGGACGGAACAAGAACGAGGTCTGAACCGGTCCTGAACGAGACCTGAGCGTGCTTTCGATTTTTTCGAAAAAATGCGCAAGGGGGCTTGAGAGGCGCGATAGTCTCTGCTATAGTTTCACCTCTTCGTTGGCCCGGTAGCTCAGTTGGTAGAGCAGCGGATTGAAAATCCGCGTGTCGATGGTTCGATTCCGTCCCAGGCCACCAGAATGCAAGAAGCCCGAGAGTTTAATCGCTCTCGGGCTTTTTCATTTCTGCCTCGCGATGTGAACGGGGCGCATGCGTTCAAGCAGTGCGCCCGTCTTGCAAGGTTACTTCGGATTCGCCGCGACGAAGTTCTTGAACGCGGTATAGGACGCCTTCTTCGTCACGCCGTCGTTCTTCAGCAGGCCGTATGCGCCTTCGCCGCCCGCCGGATC
Organism: Caballeronia hypogeia; assembly: GCF_001544875.2. Classification (GTDB taxonomy): domain Bacteria; phylum Pseudomonadota; class Gammaproteobacteria; order Burkholderiales; family Burkholderiaceae; genus Caballeronia; species Caballeronia hypogeia. The sequence continues at coordinate 482,610 of NZ_FCOA02000001.1, read as the reverse complement.
GTCGTACAGCTCGTAGGTCTGGATCGCCTGAATGTTGTACTTCGAGGCCACCGCGACGAACTCGCCCATCATCTGATTACCGACGAGATACGACGCGATCTGCTGATCCGTGCCCAACCACGGACGCACGCCGAATTCGTTGATCCAGATCGGCTTGCCCATTTGCTGGAGCACAGCCAGCACGTCGTGGCAACCGGTGCCGCCGCATGCATGCGTGATGTCGCCCTGATCCGAATACCAGTGCCACGCGGTAATGTCCCAGTTCACGGCCGGATGACCCGCCGAGCCATCGGGCTGCGTGCCGTTCGCGAGCATCTGATAGAAGCCGTAGTGCAGCCACGCGCCGCCGCCCATGATGATCTTGCCGTTCGGATCGATCGACTTCACGCCGGCGATCATGCCGCGGATCACGCCGCGCGCCATCTGAAACTTCGTGTTGTCGTACTGATCGGGATTCACGCCGTCGAGATTGCCGGCGAGCGCGTCGGCTTCAAGCTCGTTCGTCACTTCGTAGTAAGCGTATTTGTACGCCGTGGCCGTCCACACGCCGAGTTGATAGCCCGCGTTATAGGCATCGGTTTCGGTGCTGAAGTCGAGCCCCATCAGCATGACCGGATACACGGTCACGCCTCCCGCCGCCATCGTCTTCGCGATGCCCGCGAGCTTGGTCGCGCCGTACTGGCTGAACACCTCGTTGCGATACATCTTCACGCCAAGATCGTGCAACTGCGAAAGCTGCAGTGCGGGGCTGGAAATGTCGTACGCGCCGCCTTCGTTGTTGTGACCGTTTGCGCCGTAGAAGATCTTCGCGGCTTGCACGTTCTTCACGATTACGCTGACGTTCTGCACCGAGCGCGTGCCGCCCGTCGAGTCCGTGGCGGTGATCTGCCAGGTGTGCGTGCCGTTGGCTTGCGCGGTCGTGTCGACGGACATCGTGAACGCGCCGTTCGACGGCTTCACCGTCGCGACCTGCTTGCCGCTCGTCATGTCGACGACGGAAACCTTGGCCCATTTGGTGCCCGTCTTGCCGTTCACCGTCGCGGTGCCGGAGACGGTGGCGTTCGCCGTGGGCGACGTCACGCTGAACGTGGTCGTGGTGCGGCTCGCCGCATCGGCGGTCGATGCAAGATCGAACGCATCGTCGCCGCCCCCGCAAGCAACGAGCATCAGGCTGGTCGCGACTGCCGCAGCGATCAGGCTCGCCTTCGGCGCGAACGGAACGCGCGCGGCGCGCTGAGAGGTTTTGGTCTGGCTGTTCATTTTTTTGATAAGAACTACTGATCGAGATGATGTTTTGCCGTCGAAGTCGGTGCGTCGCCGGAGCGCCTCGAACGGCGACGGGTCGGAAACGGACCTGCGATCCCGCTTGACCCTGCGGGTGGGTTTGAAAATCAGGCTCGTTCGGCATGCGAATGAAGTGCTGGCCAGCCGCTTCATCGACGATCGCGGACAAACGTTTGCCCGCGCGTTCCGCCGATCCGGCGCTTTATCGCTCCCGGGAAAATATGCCGATAAACTGCTGATTTAAAACATTTTGTTACATGTATATCGGCGGAGGCGGTACGGGGTTTAGCGCGATCGGCAGATTATTTCATCTGATTTTTATATTTCGGCAATAAATACTGTTCGTGCGCGCGTAAAAAAGCCCGAGAGTGGATGGCGCTCGGGCTTCATCGGATTGGCGGTTGATCGTGCGACGAGCGCGGCGCGGCTCTATCTCGAATGCGACGCGATAAAATTCCTGACCGCGCCGAATGCGTCCTTCTGCGTTTTGCCGTCGTTTTTCAAGAGACCGTAGTTGCCTTCGCCGCCGGGCGGGTCGTCGTAGAGTTGATAGACCTGGATCGAGTGAATGTCGTAGGTCGATGCGAGCGAAACGAACTGCGCCATCATTCTGTCGCCGACCATGTAGGACGCGATCTGCTGATCGCTGCCGTAACTCGGACGCACGCCGAATTCCGTCAGCCAGATCGGTTTGCCGAATTGCTTGAGCACGGCGAGCACGTTGTAGCAACCGGTGCCGCCGCACGCATGGGTGATATCGCCCTGTTCGGAATACCAGTGCCACGCGGTGATGTCCCAGGTCACGACGGGATGGCCGCTCGAACCGTCCGGTTGCGTGCCGGATGCGAGCATCTGATCGAAGCCGTAATGCAGCCACGTTTCGCCGCCCATGATGATCTTGCCCGCCATATCCACCGACTTGATGCCCGCGATCATTCCGCGAATCACGCCCCGCGCGCGCTGGAACTTGCCGTTGTAATACTGCTGCGGAGAGACGCCGTCCACGTTTCCGATGAGTCCGCCGTCGCTCGAACCGAGTTCGTTCGACACCTCGTAATACGGATATCGACGCGACTGCGCCGTGAGCCGGCCAAGCGCGTAGCCGGCCCGGTACGCGGCGGGTTCGTCGTTGAAATCCGTGCCCATCAGCAGAACCGGATAAACGGTGATGCCGCCTGCGGCCATCGTGTCGGCGATTCCTGCGAGCTTGATCGCGGCCCCCAGGTTGTAGACTTCGTTGCGGTAGATCGTCACGCCGAGGGTTTTCAGTTGCGAGAACTGCAACGCGATGCTGGACAGGTCGTACGCGCCGCCTTCGTTGTTGTGGCCGTTCGCGCCGTAGAAGATGCTGTTCGTGGGCGTGGGCGTGGGCGTGGGCGTGGGCGTGGGCGGATCGGCCGATGCGGGCGCGCTGCTGGCAATGGGGCTGCTGGCGGTGGCGCTGCCGGTACTGGAAGCGGCTTCGGTGGCGGGGCCGACAACGGCGACATCGCTCGCGCCGGGCGCTACGGCGCTGCTCGCCGCGACGGCATTGCCCGCGCCGCCGACGCTCGCGGAAGAACCGACGGCGTCGCTTACGCTTTCGCCTCCACCTCCACCTCCACCTCCACTTCCACCTCCACCTCCACCTCCGCCACAAGCGACGCACAGAACGCTGACCGCGACCGCGATCAACTCAGCCTTCGCGCGATTGAGCAAAACATGGCGCGCGAAGGTATCGGTCGAAATCATATTTTGATCAGTGATGCGAACGAATATGGGCGCATCAGCGAGATTGGTACATTCGCTGTAACGTGGATCGGGAAAGGCGCTCCGCGAGCGCAGCCGAAATGCCGACCGTCAAAAAAACGTGATCGACCGACGTCATTGCTCCGAATTCAGCAATATTTGCCGGATTCGGCGTGAGCCAGGAAAGGCTACCGGACCTCCGGCGGTGCTGTAAATTGCCATCTGGCAATTGCCGGCAACGCGCGGCGAAACCTGCTCGAACTTCGCGCATCGAACGCCGTCATTTCCCTCGATGCGGCGCTTTTCGCGGCATTTAGTTCGTCTGGGCCAACGCGGCCGACGCATCCCCGCGACAAGCCCGCCAAACACCGCGCCGCGGCTCGGCGAACATTCGCGTCACGTGATAAAATTCGCGCCGAATTAAGGACTTGCCTCGTCCTCGGACCTGCAAGTCCTTTTCTTTTCGACGCTCCGAATCGCTCGCGCGTTGCGCCGAAATACTCACCCGACGCCAGAAACGACCGCCGCACGTTCCGCTATCGGCGGCATAAATGGCTTGCGCGTCCGGGCAAAGGTCGCCGGCCTATACTGGACTCGCGGGCAACGCCGCCCGCATCGCTCGGCGCGAAGTCCGGTCACTCCGACTGACTGTGCGGCGCGCGACGCCATCTCAATCACGGAGTACGGAGCTTTCACGGTGACTCGGATAGACGCTAAAGACAGCGCGCTTGTGCTGTTCTCCGGCGGCCAGGACTCGGCCACTTGCCTTGCATGGGCGCTCGAACGTTACAGGACGGTCGAGACACTCGGTTTCGATTACGGACAGCGGCATCGCGTGGAACTGGAATGCCGCGACGGGTTCCGCGCCGCGGTCTCGCGCGAATTTCCGCACTGGGCCGATCGCCTTGGCGAGGATCACATGATCGATCTGTCGGTGTTGGGCGCCATCAGCGACACGGCGATGACCCGGGAGATCGAAATCCAGGCAACGGCGAGCGGCTTGCCGAACACGTTCGTGCCGGGCCGCAACCTGCTGTTCATGACGATTGCCGCGGCCGTGGCGTATCGGCGCGGATTGAAGGTCTTGGTCGGCGGCATGTGCGAAACGGATTTTTCCGGATATCCGGATTGCCGCGACGACACCATGAAAGCGCTGCAAGTCGCGCTCAATCTCGGCATGGAAACGCGCTACGCGCTGGAAACGCCGCTGATGTGGCTCGACAAGGCCGACACGTGGCGTCTCGCGGAAACGCTCGGCGGCGAGGCGCTCGTCGAACTGATCCGCGTCGAAACGCATACGTGTTATGTCGGCGAGCGCGCGGAACTGCACGAGTGGGGTTTCGGCTGCGGCCAGTGCCCGGCATGCAAGCTGCGCAAGCGTGGCTATGAGGCGTATCGCGCAGGCGAGCAGGTCGATACCGCGCCGGTCTGATTATTTATTCGAGGTTCACAGGGCAGTCATGACGTACGCGGTAAAGGAAATTTTCTACACGTTGCAGGGCGAAGGCGCCAATGCCGGGCGTCCGGCCGTGTTCTGCCGCTTCGCGGGCTGCAATCTCTGGTCGGGGCGCGAGGAAGATCGCGCCGACGCCGTCTGCCAGTTTTGCGACACCGATTTCGTCGGCACCGACGGCGAGAACGGCGGCAAGTACAAGACGCCGGCGGAACTCGTCGCGAAGATCGCGTCGCTGTGGCCGGAAGGCGCTGCGCACAAGTTCGTCGTTTGCACCGGCGGCGAGCCGATGCTGCAGATCGACCAGCCGTTCGTCGATGCGCTGCACGAAGCGGGCTTCGAAATGGCCATTGAAACGAACGGATCGCTGCCGGTGCTGGAAAGCATCGACTGGATCTGCGTGAGTCCAAAAGCGGACGCGCCGCTCGTCGTGACGAAGGGCAACGAGTTGAAGGTCGTGGTGCCCCAGGACAACCAGCGCCTGGCCGACTACGAGAAGCTCGACTTCCAATACTTTCTCGTTCAGCCGATGGACGGCCCCTCGCGCGACATCAACACCAAGCTGGCGATCGACTGGTGCAAGCGCCATCCGAAGTGGCGCCTGTCGATGCAGACGCACAAATACCTGAACATTCCCTAAACGGTCAGCCGACGTGCAGACGATTACCCGAAAACTCGAATTCGATGCGGGCCACCGCATTCCCGACCACCGCAGCCAGTGCCGCAATCTGCATGGCCATCGCTACGTGCTCGAAATTTCGCTGCAAGGCGATCTGGTCGACGTCGAAGGCGCGCCCGACCGCGGCATGGTGATGGACTTCGCCGACGTGAAGGCGCTGGCCATGGAGCATCTCGTCAACAAGTGGGACCACGCGTTCATCGTTTATGAAGGCGATGTCAAAGTCCGCGAATTCCTGCAAACGCTGTCGGATCACAAGACCGTCGTGCTGGACCGGATTCCGACCGTCGAGAATCTGGCGGCGGTCGCCTTCGATATTCTCGCCAACGTCTACGACGCGCATTACGGCGTCAATCTGAAGCTCAAGCGCGTGCGTCTTTACGAAACGCCGAACTGCTGGGCCGACGTCGAGCGCACCTGATTCCGGAAGGGTGGAGCGCCTGGAGCACGCCGGGCGCGCGCACCTTTGTCACGGTATGATCGTCCGATGAGTCGCCCATTCCCCGGGCCGACGCGACACGGAGCGCACGCATGCCGTCACTTCTTCCGTCGTTTTCATCGCCACGGCCGCGCGCCGTGATCCTTCGAAGCGAAGGAGCCGCGCGATGAGCACGTTCACCAATCCCATCAAGCAGCGCCTTTCCGAGACCGGCACCTTGTTCGGCCTGTGGCTGTCGCTCGGCAGCGCCGATGCCGCCGAAGCGCTCGCGCACGCGGGCTTCGACTGGCTCTGCATCGATATGGAACACTCGCCGAACGATAGCGCCGACGTCGTCGCGCAACTGCGCGCGATCGCGGCCGCACATCTGCCGAGCGAGCCGATCGTGCGTGTGCCGACCAGCGAAGGCTGGCTGGTCAAGCGCGCGCTCGACGCCGGCGCGCGCACGCTGATGTTCCCGAACGTGCAATCGGCGGAAGAGGCCGCGCGCGCCGTGCGGCTCACGCAATATCCGACCGAGGCGGACTTACACGGCCTGCGCGGCGTCGCGGGCGCGGTACGCGCCGCGGCATACGGCATGCGTCGCGATTACGTGGCGAGCGCGAACGCGCAGATCGCGACGATCGTGCAGATCGAATCGGTGGCGGCGCTCGAAGCGGTCGACGAGATCGCCGCGACGCCGGGCGTCGATTGCCTGTTCATCGGTCCGGCGGATCTCGCAGCGAGTCTCGGCCATCTCGGCGATGGCAAGCATCCCGACGTGCAGGCGGCGATCGACAAGATCGTCGCTGCAGCGAACCGCGCCGGTATCGCGAGCGGGATCTTCGCGCTCGACGCCGCGAGCGCCAGGCAGTATGCGCAGGCGGGCATCAAGCTCGTCGCGATCGGCGCGGACGTGATGTGGCTGTTGAAGGCGACGCGCGCAGCTTTGCAGGAGGCGAGATCATGAAAACGGCATGGGCGCTGGTGGCCGCCGCGCTGAGTTTGTCGCTTTCGAGCGGCGCGGCGCTTGCCGACAGCGCACCGAAGCCAACCGACCTCGCGACGCAGAACGCCGTCGCCGATTACAACGCGGGCAATTTCACCGCGGCGCGCTCGGAGTTTCGTCGCGCGGCGCAGAAGGGCAGCCGTCTCGCGGAATTCAACTACGCGATGATGCTGCTCAACGGCGAAGGCGGTCCGGCCGATGTGCCCGAAGGCAAGAAATGGCTGCGCCGCGCCGCCGACGCCAACATGACCCACGCGCAATACGTCTACGGCAAGATGTACGACGACGGGCAGTTCGTCGAGCGCGACCCGACGGAGGCACATCGCTGGTTCTTGCGCGCGGCGAATCAGGGGCATGTGCAGGCGGAACTGGCGCTCGCCAACCAGTTTCTCGACGGACGCGGCACCGCGCGCGACAACACGCAGGCGTTCGCGTGGTACAAGAAGGCGGCCGAGGGCGGCGACATGACGGCGCAATACGTCGCCGGTTCGTTTTACGAGCGCGGCGGCGACGGCGTCGAGCGCAATCTGAACGTCGCGCGCGCCTACTATGCGGCGGCGGCGGCGCAGGGCGACCCGGCGGCCAAGCTCAAATATCTGCAACTGAGCGCCGAACTGGAGCAGAAAAAGCCTCAGTGACGTCGTGCGTCGGAAACAAAAAAGCCGTGGATTTCACAGGGAATCCACGGCTTTTTGCGTTTGCAAGGGCGATCAGCTTTGCATCAATCGCTTCTGTCGCGCGACGCTCATGATCAGCCCGACCGCGACGCCGAGCGTCGTCAGCGCGGTGCCGCCATAACTCATGAAGGGCAGCGGCACGCCGACGACCGGCAGAATCCCGCTCACCATGCCGATATTGACGAACGCATAAGTAAAGAACGCAAGCGTGAGCGATCCGGCCAGTAATCGCCCGAAGAAGGTCGCGCCGTTCGCCGCAATGAAAAGGCCGCGCGCGATCAGCGCCATATAGAGAAAGAGCAGCACCAGTCCGCCGGCAAGGCCGAACTCCTCGGAAAACACCGCGAAGATGAAGTCGGTGTGCTTTTCAGGGATGAATTCGAGGTGCGCCTGCGTGCCCTTCAGCCAGCCCTTGCCGAGCGTTCCGCCAGAGCCGATCGCGATCACCGCCTGAATCGTGTGGAAGCCCTTGCCGAGCGGATCGGAAGTCGGATCGAGCAGCGTGCAGATACGGTGCTTCTGATAGTCGTGCATCATCGGCCAGACGACTTCCGGCTGACAGATCTTGTCCTGGAACGTCGCGATGCCCGCCACCGCGATGACCGCCGCGATCAACACGGGCACGATCAGCTTGAAGCTCAGTCCCGCGAAGTAGATGACGAACATGCCCGCCGCGAACACGAGCACGGACGTGCCCAGATCCGGCTGCTTCGCGATGAGGCCCACCGGCAGCATCAGAATCAGAAAGCCGACGATGTAATCCCACCAGCGAATGTTGCTTTCGCGCTTCTGGTAGTACCACGCGAGCATCAACGGCATCGCGATCTTCATGATTTCCGACGGCTGGATCACCACGCCGACATTGAGCCAGCGCTTCGCGCCCTTGCGCGTCAGGCCGAATGCCGCGACCGCGATCAGCAGCGCGACGCCGACGGTGTACAACGGCACCGCGAAGCGCATCAGCGTTTGTGGCGGAATATTGGCGAGCACCCACATCAGGCCGAAGGTCAGCATGATGTTGCGCAACTGATCCTCGACGCGCCCGGGCACGTCGAGGCTTGCGCTGTACAGCGTCACGATGCCGACGCTCAGCAGCAGGAACACGATGAGCGCGAGCGGCTTGTCGAAGCCCGCGAACATGCGCTTGGCACGATCGATCACCTCGCGCTTGTCGAATTGCATGTGCAGTTGCATGGCGGTTTCCTTTATTCGTCGATGCCGCCGGACGGCGCGAGCACGCGCACGCCGTCGTTTCCGTTGCCGCGCACCATGGTGGGCGTCGGCTCGGTCGGGCGCTTCTTCGGCTCGGGCGCGCGGCCGGGCGTCGAAGCGGGCAGCGCCGCTGCAGGCGTCGGGGGCGCGGCCGAACCAGCGCGCGGCTTTTGCGCTTTCGCCGCCGATGCAGAAATCGCCGGCGCGGACGCCGCTCGGGCGACACTGGGATTCGACGCCGCCTGAGGCGAAAACGCCGGCGACGAATTCGCCACCGAGGCGGGCAGCGCGATTGCGGCGGGCGATTGTGTGCCGCCGATCATCGGCAGGCCGGAATCTTCCGTCGCGGATGCGGCGGCGGCGACCGCCGCAGCTTCCGCGCCCGGCTTCAGGCGATCGACCAGATAATAGTCGAGCACCTTGCGCGCGATCGGGCCGGCTGATTCCGCGCCCCAGCCGCCGTTTTCGACGATCAGCGCGAGCGCGATCTTCGGATTCTCCGCCGGCGCGAACGCGATGAACAACGCGTGGTCGCGCAGACGCTCGGAGGTTGCGCCGTGACCCCGGTAGTTCGAGCCTTGCAGCGAATACACCTGCGCCGTGCCCGTCTTGCCCGCCGCGAGATATGGCGCGCCCGCGAAGACCTTGGCCGCCGTGCCGTTCGTCACGACGCCTTCCATCGCGTGCTTGATGAAGTCGATGTCTTTCTGCGCGACCGGTATCTTGTTGCTCGGGTCGCGCACGACCGCGCGCATGTCCTTGGTGATCGGATTCTCGATATTGCGCACGAGGTGCGGCTTCATCACGACCCCGTTGTTCGCGAGCGTCGCGGTGGCATGCGCGAGTTGCAGGATCGTGAACGAGTTGTAGCCCTGGCCGATGCCGAGGGAAATCGTTTCGCCTTCGTACCAGCGTTGCTGCTCGGGCTTGCGATACGCCTTGCGCTTCCATTCCGTCGACGGAAGAATGCCGCGCGCCTCGCCCGCGATATCGATGCCGGTGATCTGGCCGAAGCCCCACGGCTTCATGAAGCCGGCCATGGCGTTCACGCCGAGATCGTGCGCGAGCATGTAGAAGTACGTGTCGTTCGACACGACGATCGCGCGGTTCATGTCGACCCAGCCCTGTCCGGAACGCACGTCGTTGCGGAACGTGTGGCCGCCGAAGGTATAGGAGCCCGGATCCTGGAAACCCCAGCCCGGCGTGCGCTTGTGCAGCGTCAGCGCGGCGAGCGCCATGAACGGCTTGTAGGTCGAGCCCGGCGGATACGTGCCGTGCAGCGGACGATTCAGCAGCGGATGATCCGGCGAGTTGTTGAGCGCGTCCCAGGTTTGCTGATCGATGCCGTCGACGAAGGAATTCGGATCGAAACTTGGCGCTGAGACGAACGCCAGCACGTCGCCAGTGGAAGGCTCGATCGCGACCAGCGCGCCGCGCTTGCCCGCGAAAGCCTGTTCGGCGACCTGCTGCAACCCTATATCCAGCGACAACTGGAGATTGTTGCCCGGCGTCGCCTGAGTGCGCGACATCGTACGCACCGGACGGCCGCCCGCCGTGACTTCGACTTCCTCGAAACCGGTCAGGCCATGCAGCTCGGTTTCATAACTCTGCTCGACGCCGATCTTGCCGACGTAATCCGTGCCCTTGTAGTTGTTGGCATCGAGACGCGGATCGTAGTGATCCGAGCTTTCGTCGTTGGCGTCGCTGGCGTCGTCGATGCGCTCCTGATCGCGCTGCGAAATCCGCCCGATATAGCCGATCACGTGCGCGGCGGTCATGCCGAGCGGATATTGGCGGAACAGGCGCGCGCGCACTTCAACTCCGGGAAAGCGGAAACGCTGCGCGGTGAATTTCGCGACTTCCTCGTCGGTCAGGCGCGTGCGGATCGGCAGGCTTTCGAAATTCTTCGAATCTTCGAGTAGTTTCTTGAAACGGCGGCGGTCGCGCTGGTCGATCGGAATGACCTGCGAGAGCTCGTCGATGGTTTCGTCGAGCGTGCCGTTGATCTTGGAACGCGTGATTTCGAGCGTGTAGGCGGAATAGTTTTTCGCCAGCACGACGCCGTTACGGTCGGTGATGATGCCCCGGTTCGGCACGATCGGCGCGACGGAAATGCGGTTTTCGTTCGCCTGCAACGAGTATTTGCTGAAGTGCCAGACCTGCAGATACAGGAAACGCAACCCGATCAGCCCGAAGCAGACGAACACGAACAGTCCCGCCGCCGCGACGCGCAGGCGGAACTTCGACAACTGTTGTTCGGTGTTCTTTATTTCGGTCATGCAGCTTTCGCGGGTTTCTCGCGATCCTCCGCGATTTCAAGTGTAGTCCGCGCGCGGCGGTTCATTCGGCGCGCCCGATGGCGCGCGGCCTCAGATCGGACGCGTATCGTCCGGGTCGGCGGCGCGGCGCTGTGGCATCAGCAGCAAAAAGCTGGCGATCGGCCACAGGAGCGCTTCCACGAACCCGTTGATCAGATAGCTCCAGCCGGGAAAGGCGGCGCCCGTCATCAGTCGGATGATGAACGGCACGAGGTGCGCGCCCACCAGGAGCGGTGCGACGACGAACATCTGCACGGGCAGCGCCATCCACAGCACGCGACGGTGAATCGTGATCGCGCCGTAGGACAGCAGCGTGTACGCGAGCGCGTGCTCGCCCAGCAGATTCGCATTGTGCACGTCCATCAGAATGCCGAGCATGAACGCGATACCCATGCCGACCTTGCGCGGTTGATGGACATTCCAGAACAGCAGCACGAGAGCGACGAAATCCGGCACGCCGATGAGCCGTCCCCACGGCATCAGGTTCAGCAAGAACGCGGCCGCGAGGCTGAACGTGATGAAGTACGGATTGACCGGCTGCAGGATGTATTGCGGACGGTTCATCGCGCGGCTCCCGAGGATGCGGGCTTGGAACTATGCGCCTTCTTCGATGGCTTCGCCGCCGCCCCCGATGCCGCTTTCGGCGCGGCTGCCCTGGGCGCGGACGCTTGCGCGGCAGGCGCTGCCGCCGCAGGGGGCGCGGAGCCCGCAGCCGGCGCGGACGCACCCGCGACTGCCGATGCACCGCTTGCACCCGCGGCCGCCTTGGCCGCCGGCTTCTTCTTGCCCTTGTTTTCCTTCGCTTCCTTCGCGGCCGCGGCCGCTTCGACTTCGATCGGATTCGGCGGCTCGTTCAGGTTGTAGTGCAGCACGAGCAACTGACGCGCGCCGCGCACCGCCGCGATGGGCACGCAGACCACGCGCGCGAACGCCGTGTCCGCCTGCTTGTCCACGCGTAGGACCTTCGCCACCGGCAATCCCGGCGGATAGATGCCGTCCAGGCCGCTGGTCACGAGCTCGTCGCCGGCCTGGACATCGGCGCTGATCGGCACGAAACGCAGGTCGAGCGTGTCGCCCTTCGGCGTGCCGTAGATCACGCTGCGCAAGCCGGTGCGCATGATTTGCACGGGCACGGCCTGGTCCTTGTCGGTGAGCAGCGTGACTTCGGACTGCAGCGGGAACACGCGCGTGACCTGGCCGATTACGCCATCCTCAGTGACGACCGGCGCGCCATCCTGGATGTTCTGTTGCGAACCCTTGCCGATCACGACTTTCTGCGTGAACGGATCGCGCGTGTCGTACTGGATTTCGGCGGGCGTTTCGTCGGTGGTCGCGCGCGATTGGAGATTCAGAAGCGCGCGCAGATGCGCGTTCTCGATGGCCAGTTGCGCCGCGTCGCCGGCCTTCACTGAGAGTTCAAGATTCTTGTCGGCGAGTTTCTTGTTTTCGCTGCGCAGCGTGGCGCTGGTCACGGCGAGATCCGCTGCGCCCATGAAGATGTCGCGCGGCACGAGCGCGGCGCGCTGCAACGGATAAAGTCCCGCGCCGAGCATGCCGCGCACGATTTCGAGCGTGCTGAAGCGCGCGTCCGACACGAGCAGCGCGATGGCGAGCACCACGAAGAAGATCAGACGCGCGAGCGCCGACGGGCCTTGCTTGAAAAGTGGCGGCGGACTGTATTCCATGGTCAGCGCCGAGGGCGTGAGCGGGTGGATCGATGCTGCAGGTATCTCGCCGGTGGCGAAACCTGCCCTACGCTGTTTCGACAACGGCCCGGACGGGTGCCGGGCCGCGCGCGCGTCGCGTTACGCGAGTGCGGCGAGTGCCGCGCGTGCGTTCAGTCGCTGCGGGGAAAACGGTCGCGCCGAAAGGAAGGGCGGACGGTTCCACGCGTGAGATCACTCGTACGAGAAGATGCTGCCGAGCTTGTCCATGCGCTCGAGCGCCATGCCCGAGCCACGCACCACGCAGGTCAGCGGATCTTCGGCGACGAGCACCGGCAGGCCGGTTTCTTCCGCGAGCAGGCGGTCGAGGTCGCGCAGGAGCGCGCCGCCGCCCGTCAGCATCATGCCGCGCTCGGCGATGTCCGCGCCGAGTTCCGGCGGCGTCTGTTCCAGCGCGATCTTCACCGAAGACACGATCTGGTTCAGCGGGTCCGTGAGCGCTTCGAGAATTTCGTTGCTCGAAATGGTGAAGCTGCGCGGAATGCCTTCGGACAGGTTGCGGCCCTTGACTTCCATTTCCTTCACTTCGGAACCCGGGAACGCCGAACCGATTTCCTTCTTGATGGCTTCGGCCGTCTGTTCGCCGATCAGCATCCCGTAGTTGCGGCGGATGTAGTTGACGATCGCTTCGTCGAACTTGTCGCCGCCCACGCGCACCGAGCCTTTGTACACGATACCGCCCAGCGAGATGACGCCGACTTCCGTCGTGCCGCCGCCGATGTCGACGACCATGGAGCCCGTTGCTTCCGACACCGGCAGGCCCGCGCCGATTGCCGCGGCCATGGGTTCTTCGATCAGATAGACCTGCGAGGCGCCCGCGCCGTGTGCCGCTTCCTTGATGGCGCGGCGCTCGACCTGCGTGGAACCGCACGGCACGCAGATGATGATGCGCGGCGACGGCGAGAACATGCGCGATTCGTGAGCGGTCTTGATGAACTGCTTGATCATCTGCTCGGTGACGGTGAAGTCGGCGATCACGCCGTCCTTCATAGGCCGGATGGCCTCGATGTTGCCCGGCACTTTGCCGAGCATCTGCTTGGCTTCCTTGCCGACTGCCTGAATGGTCTTCTTGCCGTTGGGGCCGCCTTCCTGGCGGATCGAAACGACCGACGGTTCGTCGAGGACGATACCCTTGCCGCGCATGTAAATCAGCGTATTGGCAGTGCCGAGGTCAATCGCCAGGTCGTTGGAGAAATAGCTGCGCAAAAAACCGAACATTCAAAAATCCTGTCTCGCTGAGTGGCCGTTCGTCGCCATGAGCGCCGGGGACGGCAGCGGAAAAAATAACGGATTGCCCGGGCGGCGAACGCTCGCCGTAATGTGCATATCCGGGAAGAAATCTACCGCAGAATGGCCTGCCTTACGCAAACGTTTCTCGCAATTCATTGATTCAGGGAGAAAGCCGCTGTGAGGCCGAACCAGAGGTGAGTCGAACGTGTAATGATACCTTATAATTTGTGGGTATCTATAGGAAAAGGATGGCAGTTTTTGCCATCGCCAGACCTGCTTCCGAGGGCTCCTTTCAAGTTCGTAACTTGCTGTTGCAGCGAAAGTTTTCGAATCTGGGGCTGTCCACGCTTTCTCCGGTGATTCCATGTCTTTGACCCTGACCGACGTAAAACGCATCGCGCATCTCGCGCGGCTCGAATTGCCCGACCACGAAGCCGAGCCCACGCTCGCACGACTCAACGATTTCTTCGGTCTCGTCGAGCAGATGCAGGCCGTCGATACGACCGGCATCGAACCGCTCGCGCACCCGATCGAGCAGATCGAGGAAGTCGCGCTGCGTCTGCGTGACGACGCTGTCTCAGAGCGCGTCGAGCGCGAAGAGTTCCAGCGCTCCGCACCCGCCGTGCAGGACGGGCTGTATCTCGTGCCGAAAGTCATCGAGTAAGCATCAAACATTCAGCGTCAGCGCGTGATTCAGACCGCGCTCATCAGGGAACTGCAATGCATCAAAAAAGCTTGACCGAATTGCGCGCCGCGCTCGACTCGAAGGAGATTTCCGCGGTCGAACTGGCGCAGTCGTATCTGCAACGCATCGAGGCCGCGAAGGATCTGAACGCGTTCATCGGCGTCGACGCCGCGCTCACGCTCGAACAGGCGAAAGCGGCCGACGCGCTCATCGCGCAGGGCAATGCCGGCGCGCTGACCGGTCTGCCGGTCGCGCACAAGGACGTGTTCGTCACGCGCGGCTGGACGTCCACCGCCGGCTCGCACATGCTCGAAAATTACGCGAGCCCGTTCGATGCGACCGTCGTCGATCGTCTGAAGCACGCCGGCATGGTCACGCTCGGCAAGACGAACATGGACGAGTTCGCGATGGGCTCGTCCAACGAGAATTCGTATTTCGGCGCCGTGAAAAATCCGTGGGACGTGAAGGCGGTTCCGGGCGGTTCGTCGGGTGGATCGGCCGCGGCCGTGGCCGCGCGTCTCGCGCCCGCCGCGACCGGCACCGACACCGGCGGCTCGATCCGCCAGCCCGCGTCGTTCACCGGCATCACGGGGATCAAACCGACGTATGGCCGCGTTTCGCGTTATGGAATGATCGCGTTCGCTTCGTCGCTGGATCAGGGCGGCCCGATGGCGCAAACCGCGCAAGACTGCGCGCTGCTCCTCAACGCAATGGGCGGTTTCGACGAGCGCGACTCCACCAGCCTGCAACGCGAAAGCGAAGACTACACGCGTTATCTCGGCCAAGCGTGGAACGGCAGCGATGACACGAGCAAGCCGCTGAAGGGTCTGCGCATCGGCATGCCGAAGGAGTATTTCGGCGCCGGTCTGGCGGACGACGTGCGGGCGTCCATCGACGCCGCGTTGAAGCAATACGAGGCGCTCGGCGCCACGCTCGTCGAAGTCACGCTGCCGAAGACCGAGCTTTCGATTCCCGTGTACTACATCATCGCGCCGGCCGAGGCATCGTCCAATCTGTCGCGCTTCGATGGCGTGCGCTACGGGCATCGCGCGGCGCAGTACAAGGACCTGCTCGACATGTACAAGAAGTCGCGCGCGGAAGGCTTCGGTCCCGAAGTGAAGCGGCGCATTCTCGTCGGCACGTACGTGCTTTCGCACGGCTATTACGACGCGTACTACCTGCAGGCGCAGAAGATTCGCCGCATCATCGCGCGCGATTTTCAGGAAGCGTTCAAGCAGTGCGACGTCATCATGGGACCGGTGGCGCCTTCGGTCGCGTGGAATCTCGGCGAGAAGGCCGACGATCCCGTGCAGATGTATCTCGCCGATATCTACACGCTTTCCGTGAGCCTCGCGGGCCTGCCCGGCATGAGCGTGCCGTGCGGCTTCGGCGCGGGGGCGAATGCGAATCGACCGGTCGGTCTGCAGATCATCGGCAACTATTTCAACGAAGCCCGGATGCTCCAGGTCGCCGACGCCTATCAGCGCGCGACCGACTGGCACCGCAAGGCACCATCGGCATCGGGAGTGTGAACATGCAGTGGGAAGTCGTCATCGGTCTGGAAACGCACGCGCAGCTTTCCACCGTCTCCAAGATTTTCTCGGGCGCGCCCACGCAATTCGGCGCGAGCCCGAACTCGCAGGCGAGCCCCGTCGATCTCGCGCTGCCCGGCGTGTTGCCCGTGATGAACCGTGGCGCCGTCGAGCGCGCGATCCGCTTCGGTCTTTCGATCGGCGCGCACATTGCGCCGCGCAGCATCTTCGCGCGCAAGAACTACTTCTATCCGGATCTTCCGAAGGGCTATCAGATCAGCCAGTACGAGATTCCGGTCGTGCAGGGCGGTCAGATCACGATTCAGGTTCCGGCCAACGAAAAGGCTGGCAAGGAAGCGTATTCGAAGACCGTCAACCTGACGCGCGCGCATCTCGAAGAAGACGCGGGCAAGTCGCTGCACGAAGACTTCGCGGGCATGACGGGCATCGACCTGAATCGCGCGGGCACGCCGCTGCTCGAGATCGTCACCGAGCCCGAAATGCGCAGCGCGGCGGAAGCGGTCGCTTATGCGAAGGCGCTTCATGGCCTCGTCGTGTGGCTCGGCATCTGCGACGGCAACATGCAGGAAGGCTCGTTCCGCTGTGACGCGAACGTGTCGGTGCGGCCGGTCGGCCAGAAGGAATTCGGCACGCGCGCCGAGATCAAGAACCTGAACTCGTTCCGCTTCCTGGAAGAGGCGATCCAGTACGAAGTGCGCCGTCAGATCGAGCTGATCGAAGACGGCGGCACCGTGGTGCAGGAAACGCGTCTCTACGATCCCGACAAGCGCGAAACGCGCTCGATGCGCAGCAAGGAAGACGCGCACGATTACCGCTATTTCCCGGACCCGGACCTGATGCCGCTCGTGATCGACGCCCCGTGGGTCGAGCGCGTGAAGGGCGAGATGCCCGAGCTGCCGGCGGACATCCAGAAGCGCATCGTCGACACGTACGGTCTGACGCCGTATGACGCGGGCGTGCTGACCTCATCGAAGGCGATGGCGGCGTATTTCGAGGCGCTCGTGCAGAAGGCCGGCGAATCCCAGGCGAAGATCGCCGCGAACTGGATGATGGGCGATGTCTCCGCGCAACTGAACCGCGAATCGCTCGATATCGGCGAATCGCCGGTGTCGGCGGCGCAACTCGCGCTGATCATTCAACGCATTGCCGACGGCACCATCTCCAACAAGATCGCGAAGGACATCTTCCAGACGATCTGGGACGAGAAAGCGACGGACGAAGCGGCCGCGGATCGCATCATCGAGGCGAAGGGCCTGAAGCAGATCTCGGACACCGGCGCGCTGGAGGCGATCATCGACGAGGTGCTCGCGGCGAACCAGAAGTCGGTCGAGGAATTCCGCGCGGGCAAGGAGAAGGCCTTCAACGCGCTGATCGGCCAGGCGATGAAGGCGACCAAGGGCAAGGCGAATCCGCAGCAGGTCAATGAATTGCTGAAAAAGAAATTGTCCTGATTCACACGGTCAGGAACTGACTTACGGGCTGTTGCCGGTTGAGCCTGGCAGCAGCCCGTTTTCATTGAAAGCGGGGAAAAACATACATGGCAAAGAAACCCGAACTCGACGACTTTCGCGTTCCTTTCTTAAATGGCGACAAAAAGCTCAAACCGTTCGATCTGACTTCGGTCGATCCGGCCGCTAAACCGTTCTCGAGCGGCGCGAAGGACGCCGACCGCGCGCGGCTCGCGGCGATCGGCGCGCAGCTCGACGACCTGCAGGAGAAGCTGCACGCGCAGCGTCGCCGGCGCGTGTTGCTGGTGCTGCAAGGCATGGACACGAGCGGCAAGGACGGCACCGTGCGCGCCGTGTTTCACGATGTCGATCCGCTCGGCCTGCGCATCGTGCCGTTTCGCGCGCCGTCGGAACGCGAGGCCGCGCACGACTTCCTGTGGCGCGTGCACGCGCAGGCGCCGATGGCCGGCGAATTCGCGATCTTCAACCGCAGCCATTACGAAGACGTGCTCGTGCCGCGCGTGCTCAAATCGATCGATGCAGACGAATGCGAGCGGCGTTATCGGCATATCCGCAATTTCGAGTCGCTGCTGGCGGATTCCGGCACGACCATCGTCAAATGCTTCCTGCATATTTCGAAGGCGGAGCAGCGCGAGCGTCTTCAGGCGCGTATCGACGATCCGACCAAGCACTGGAAGTTCGACGTCTCCGACCTCGACGCGCGCAAGCTCTGGGACGACTACCAGGCCGCCTACGCCGACGCGCTCGGCGCGACCTCGACGGAGTACGCGCCGTGGTACATCATTCCGGGCGATTCGAAGACGCATCGCAACGTGATGGTCGCCGAACTGCTGCTGCGCACGCTGCAGAACATGAAGCTCGAATTCCCGCCGGCGAAGGAATCGCTGAAGGGCGTGAAGGTCGAGTAAGACGAACTCAAGAAAAAGGAAGCGTATGTTTCGCGTGATTACCGCCAATCTGAACGGCATCCGTTCGGCCGCCAAGAAGGGATTCTTCGACTGGTTCGGCGAGCAGAAATCGGACGTCGTGTGCGTGCAGGAAATCAAGTGTTCGCAGGACGATCTCACGCCCGAGTTCCTCGCGCCGCACGGTTTTCAGGGCTATTTCCAGCACGCGGTGAAGAAGGGTTACAGCGGCGCGGGGCTGTATACGCGTCACGAGCCGGATGACGTGATCATCGGCTTCGGCTCGGAAGAGTTCGATCCCGAAGGGCGCTACGTGGAAGCGCGCTTCGGCAAGCTCTCGGTCGTCTCGGTGTATGTGCCTTCGGGTTCGAGCGGCGACGAGCGCCAGCAGGCGAAGTATCGCTTTATGGACGAGTTCATGCCGCATCTCGCGGAGTTGTCGAAAGAGCGCGAAGTGATTCTGTGCGGCGACGTGAACATCGTGCACAAGGAAATCGATATCAAGAACTGGAAGAGCAACCAGAAGAATTCGGGCTGCCTGCCCGAAGAGCGCGCGTGGCTCACGAAGCTCTTCGACGACGTCGGTTATGTCGATGTGTTCCGCACCATCGATCAGCGCGCCGAGCAGTACACGTGGTGGAGCAATCGCGGTCAGGCGTATGCGAAGAACGTCGGGTGGCGCATCGACTATCAGATCGCGACGCAGGAAATCGCCGCGACCGCGAAGAAGACGTCGATTTTCAAGGACATCAAGTTCAGCGATCACGCGCCGCTGACGATTGATTACGACTGGAAGCTCGGCAAGAAAAAATGAGCCTCAACGGCCGGACTTCTTGAACCGCCCCATCCCCGCATAATTCGGCAACTGGTCGATGCTCTTGCCCACCGCCTTCGCATACAGCGGCATCATGTCCGGCATGCGCTTGAGCAGGTCTTGCCGCCGATCCGGCCCGTACGGATGCAGCCAGATGAAACCGTCGTCGGCGCGGCGCGTGGTCGAGTCGATCTTGTTCCACAGCGTGACGGCCGCGCGCGGATCGTAGCCCGCGCGCGAGGCGATTTCGCTGCCGATCACATCGGCTTCGGTTTCGTCGGCGGGGGAATAGCGCATCGCGAGCAGTTCATCGCCAACATCCGGCTGCTGCGACGAATAGTTCGAGAAGCCGAAAAGCTGGGGCATGCCGTTCGAGGAAAGCTGCGCCGCCTGCTGCCGGCCGAGGCGCTCGCGCGCATGCTCGCGCAGCGCGTGGGCGATCTCGTGGCCGATCAGCATGCCGAGCTCGTTGTCGTTCAGACGAAGCTTGTCGATCAGCCCGCTGTACACCACGATCTTCCCGCCCGGCAGGCACACCATGCGCGTGTCCGGCGACTTGATGACGTTGATCTCCCACTTCCAGTTCTTCGCGCGATCGTTCCATTTGAGCGCGAACGGAATCTCGTGATTCGCGATCTCGCGCACGCGTTTGACCGTCGCGTCGCTGTCCGGAAGGAGCGTCTTGTTGCGTTCGGCGTCGTGGATGAGCTGCGCGTATTCCTGCGCCGACTGCGCTTCGAGCGTCGCGGGCGGAATCAGGTTGCGGAACAGCGCGGTATTGCCGAAGCGGATCTGGTTGTTCGGTGCGGAGTAGGGCGGCGGCGCCTTCTGTTCGTCCTGGGCCTGCGCGGACAAAGGCGCGATCGACGCCCATGCCAGTGCGCAAACCAAGGCGCGAAGCTTGAAAGAAAGCGTCATCGTTGAGTTCTCCAGGGCGCGATTTTCGGCAACAGTAACATGCCCGGTATCGACAGCGCGACGCAGATCAGGAAGTACGGAAACCATCCCGTTTCAGAGACGATATAGCCGCTGCCCGCCGCCGCTAACGTGCGCGGCACGGCAGCCAGGCTCGTGAAGAGCGCGAATTGCGTCGCGGTGTAGCGCGGGTCCGTGGTGCTCGCGATGTATGCGGTGAAGGTGGCGAGCGTGAGTCCTGTCGCGAAGGTTTCGAAGCCGTACAGCACGCCGAGCGCGAGCGGCGAAGGTCCGATCTTCGCGAGCCATGCAAAGCCGAGCGTCGCGATGATCTGCAGAAAACCGAAGATCCACAGCCCGCGCGCAATGCCGATCTTCACCAGCGCGATGCCGCCCAGCAAGCCGCCCGCGATGCTCGCCCAGAACGCGACCGCCTTCGCGATCACGCCGATCTGCGCGAGCGAGAATCCGACGTCGATGAAAAATTTTGTCGCGAGCGCGGTCGCCATCGTGTCGCCGAGCTTGTACAGGAAGATGAAGCCGAGCACGAGCAGCGCCGCGCGCCAGCCGTCGCGTGTGACGAACTCGTGAAACGGCTCGACGATCGCCTCGCGCAGACTCTTGGGCGGCGCGCCGTGAAGCTCGGGCTCCTTGACGACGAGCGTCATGATGAGACCCGGCAGCATGAACGCGGCGGTGATCAGAAACACGGTCTTCCACGGCAGGAAGCTCGCGAGAATCAGCGATAGCGAGCCGGGCACGAGTCCCGCAACCTTGTACGCATTCACGTGCACCGCGTTGCCGAGACCTTGTTCGGTATCGGCGAGCAACTCGCGCCTGTAAGCATCGATGACGATATCCTGGCTCGCGCTAAAGAACGCGACGAGGGCGGCCACCGCCGCGACGGCCCACAGGTTCTGTTCAGGCGAGAAGAACCCGAACGATCCGATGGCCACCATCACGAGCACTTGCGTGGCGAACATCCAGCCGCGCCGCCGTCCCGGACTCCAGCCGGGAAAGCGCGGAATGTAGCGGTCCATCAGCGGCGACCAGACGAACTTCCAGGTGTAGGGAAGTCCGATCAGCGCGAACAGGCCGATGTCCTTGACGTTGACATGCGCGGTCGTGAGCCACGCCTGCAACAGGCTATAAAGCGTGAAGAGCGGCAATCCCGACGTGAAGCCGAGAAAAACGCAAATGAGGATGCGCTTGTTGAGAAACGCGCGCCATCCGGGATGATCTTCGTGTGCAGTTAGAGCGGGCGCCTCGTGTGGCGTATCGGGCATGTCGTATAACGGGGAGTTGTCGATGCGTGAGCGCACCGGCAATCGTTACCGGCGCTTCACGCGATAGACCGCAAGACTACCACGCCAGTTCTCGCCCCAACGGATGGCCTGCCCGTCGTGCAGAACCACGCGATCCAGAATCTCGATGCCCACTTCCGGCGCGAGCGCCTCGAAATCCTTGATGGTCAGCACGCGCACGTTCGGCGTGTTGTGCCATTGATAAGGCAGCGATTTCGACACCGGCATGCGCCCCTGAATCACCGACAGCCGATGCTGCCAGTAACCGAAATTCGGAAACGACACGATGCATTGGCGTCCGACGCGCACCGTCTCGCGCAGGATCGCCGCGGTCTGGTGAATCGTCTGCAGGGTCTGCGAGAGGATCGCGAAGTCGAAGCTGTCGTCTTCGAAAAGCCGCAGTCCGTCTTCGAGATTCTGCTGGATCACGTTCACGCCTTTCTGGGCGCACGCGAGCACGC
The DNA here is from genome assembly GCF_001544875.2 of Caballeronia hypogeia. GTDB lineage: Bacteria > Pseudomonadota > Gammaproteobacteria > Burkholderiales > Burkholderiaceae > Caballeronia > Caballeronia hypogeia. Next base: position 460,772 of record NZ_FCOA02000001.1, on the reverse strand, counting down.
CGGCGTCGTTGATCTCGATGCCGTAGCCCGCCACTTCGAGCTCTTCGCCCAGAAGCGAGAGCAGCGAACCGTCGCCGCAGCCGAGATCGAGCACAGTCGAGCGCGGTTCGACCCAGCGGGCGATTGCGCGAAAGTCCGAGCGCAGCGCGAGGGAATCGAGTGTGTGCTGGTTCATGCGCCGATCTCCGTGGCAATGCGTTCGTAGTAGGCGCGCATCAGGTTGTGATAACGCGCGTCGTCGAGCAGGAAGGCGTCGTGGCCGTGCGGCGCGTCGATCTCCGCGTAGCTCACGGTGCGCTTGTTGTCGAGCAGCGCCTTCGCGATCTCGCGCGAGCGCGCCGGTGCGAAACGCCAGTCGGTCGTGAAACTCGTGATCAGATATTTCGCCGATGTATTGGCGAGCGCCTTCGTGAGATCGCCATCGAACGCCTTCGCGGGATCGAAATAATCGAGCGCGCGCGTGATCAGCAGATACGTGTTCGCGTCGAAGTATTCGGCGAACTTGTCCGCCTGATAGCGCAGATACGACTCCACTTCGAATTCGACGTCGAAGCTGAAGTTGTACGCATCGAGCGCGCCTTCGGCACGGCGCAGCGCGCGGCCGAACTTCACGGCCATGTCGTCGTCCGACAGATACGTGATGTGGCCGATCATGCGCGCGACGCGCAGGCCGCGCCGCGGCTTCACGCCGTGCGCGTAGTAGTCGCCGCCGTGGAAGTCGGGATCGGAGAGGATCGCGGAGCGCGCCGTTTCGTTGAACGCGATGTTCTGCGCCGAGAGCTTGGGCGTGGACGCCACCACGATGCAATGCGCGAGCCGCTCCGGATACATCATGCTCCACGCGAGCGCCTGCATGCCGCCGAGGCTCCCGCCCATCACGGCGGCGAAGCGCTCTATGCCGAAGCGGTCCGCGAGCCGCGCCTGCGCGTTCACCCAGTCTTCCACCGTGACGACGGGAAAGCTCGCGCCATACGGTTTGCCGGTCGCGCGGTCGATGCTCATCGGTCCCGTCGAGCCGAAGCACGAGCCGAGATTGTTCACGCCGATGACGAAGAAGCGATTGGTGTCGAGCGGTTTGCCGGGGCCGACCATGTTGTCCCACCAGCCGACGTTCTTCGGGTTATCGGCGTGGATGCCCGCGACGTGGTGCGAGGCGTTGAGCGCGTGACACACGAGCACGGCGTTCGAGCGCGCGGCGTTGAGCTCGCCGTAGGTCTCGACGACGAGTTCGTATTCGCCGAGCGACGAACCGTTCTGCATCGCGAGCGGCTCGGTGAAGCGCAGTGTTTGGGGAGTGACGATGCCGATCGATTCCATTCATTCCGCCTTTGAGCAAGCGGCTAAACGGTGTCGGCGATGCGCTGCCAGAAGGGACTGAGCGCGGCTGACGACCTCTTTAGCCGCATTTATAGTGAACGCCAGCCAGAAAGCACTGGGGTTCGCGCGCCCGCAATCGAGTCAGCAAATCGGCGCGTCGTTGATGTTCGAGAAATCTCGTTAGCGCTGAAGTATAGCGGAAAACGTCATAAATCCGCCAAACCGGCGGGCACGCTACAGCTTGCCGCCGCGCATGCCGAGCGTCAGCGCGCGCAGCGAACGCACCGTGCGATCCACGTAATGCGGCCGCCCGGCGCCCGGCTTGCGCGCCGACAAGCCGCCGCCCGACGTCTTCGCGACCGGCAGATGCCCGACGATCCACACCGTGCGAATCCCCAGCCGCCGATAGCTCTTCAGATGCCCGCGCGTGTCCTCGACGAGAATTGCGTCCTGCAGGCGCACGTTCGCGCGGCGCATGGTCCGGCGCAGCATGGGCGCGTCGGGCTTGGCGCGCCAGCGATTGCCCTCGCGCATGTCCTCGATCGCGATCACGCGCTCGAACAGCTTCGCGATGCCCAGCTCAGCGAGCACGCTGCGCGCGTAGAGCGTCGGCGCGTTCGTGAGCACGATCTTGCGTCCGGGCAGCGCGCGCAGGATGCGCGTGAGGCCGCGCTCGGCGCGCACCATCGAAGGCAGATCGGCGAAGGTGTGCACCACGCGCAGGAAGTCGGCCGGATCGACGCCGTGATGCTTCACGAGCCCGAGCAGCGTCGCGCCGTAACGCACCGTGTAGCCCACGCGCAGCCGGTTCGCCTCGTCGACATCGACGTTCAGGCGATCCATGATGTACTCGGTCATGCCGCGGTTGATCGCCGGAAAAATGGCGTGCGACGCGTGATGCAGCGTGTTGTCGAGATCGAAGAGCCAGACGGGGCCGTTCGGTTTCACGCGGCGCTGGGGGGACGGACGATGCGTGGTCACGTAGTTATTCACACGGAAAAACGCCCGCGCGGCGGCGGGCGTTTGAGAGGCGGGGACAAGCTCAATGCGAGCGGATCATCGTGCCGAACGGCTGTTCGGTGAGAATCTCGAGCAGCACCGAATGCTCGATGCGCCCGTCGATGATGTGCACCGAGCGCACGCCGCTCTTCGCGGCATCGAGCGCGGAGGAGATCTTCGGCAGCATGCCGCCGGAAATGGTGCCGTCGGCGAACAGCGCGTCGATCTCGCGCGCGGAAAGGTCCGTGAGCAGATTGCCTTCCTTGTCCATCACGCCGGGGATGTTCGTCATCATGACGAGCTTTTCCGCGTTCAGCACGACCGCCAGCTTGCCCGCGACGAGGTCCGCGTTGATGTTGTACGAGAGCCCGTCTTCGCCGAAACCAATAGGCGAAATGACCGGAATGAACGCGTCGTCCTGCAGCGCCTTCACGACTGCCGGGTTGATCGCCTCGACCTCGCCCACCTGACCGATGTCGATGAACTGGCCCGGATTATCGCGATCCGGCATCAGCAGCTTGCGCGCGTGGATGAGGCCGCCGTCCTTGCCGGTCAGGCCGACAGCGTGACCGCCGAAGTGGTTGATCAGCGTGACGATGTCCTGCTGCACCTCGCCGCCGAGCACCCACTCGACGACTTCCATCGTCTCTTCGTCGGTGACGCGCATGCCTTGGATGAAGGTGCCTTGCTTGCCGATCTTCTTCAGCGCCTGGTCGATCTGCGGGCCGCCGCCGTGCACGATCACCGGATTGATGCCGACGAGCTTCAGCAAGATGACGTCGCGCGCGAAGCCCTGCTTGAGGCGCTCTTCGGTCATGGCATTACCGCCGTATTTGATCACGACCGTCTTGCCGTGATACTGACGGATGTAGGGCAGCGCCTCGGCCAGGATTTCAGCCTTCAGGGTAGGCGCGATTTGCGTGAGATCGGGTTGCTCGGACATGGCGGCGAATAAGGCGAGGGAGCGTTTAAACACGCCGAATTGTACAGGACCGACGCGGCGCAGCATGACGAATTGCCGCGGCGGGCGACGTTTTCCGGCGGACCGGCCGGCATGCGATCATCGTTCGGGCGGATTGATGACAGGATGATGAACGATTCCCCTGAAACAAAAATGGCCAGCACCGCGGCGACGCAAAAATGCGCGCGATGCGGCGCGCCGTTTCGCTGCGGCGCGCGCGCAGGCGATTCGACCTGCTGGTGCGCCGGAATGTCTGCGTTGCCGCTCGAACGTCTGCGCGCGGACGAAAGCTGCCTGTGCCCGGCGTGCCTCGCGGCGGAGATCGCGCGCGTCGCCGATCCGGATTAGCAGACCGCATGCCGTGCCGTCCGCGACATCGGGTGCGACAAATCGCGCCAGATGCCGCAGCAGGCCCGATGCAAGCGGGATAATGTCGCATCGGGCGCGCCGCGCGCCGACAGGGCACTCAACCAGATGCATCGCATAACCAACACCGGACGCGTCAATCTCGGCCATCTCTTCTGGCTTCGCTCGCTCGCGATCATCGGCCAGTTGACGACCATCGCTGTCGTGCAAATTTTCTTCGGAGCGAAGCTTCCGCTTCCCGCGATGCTCCTCGTCGTCGCGCTCGAAATGATCTTCAACGGCCTCACCTGGTTGCGCGTCGCGCGGGCGCGGCAGGAGACGAATTCCGAGTTGTTCGGCCAGATGCTCGTCGACCTGGGCGCGCTCTCGGCGCTGCTGTTCCTCTCGGGCGGCGCGACCAATCCGTTCGTCACGCTCTATCTGCCTTCGCTTGCAATCGCCGCCGCCGTGCTGCCGTGGACCATGATGGCCTGCCTCGCGCTTTTCGCCGTCGCCTGCTACGCGCTGCTCAGCTACAACTTCGTGCCGCTCAATATCGAGAATCCGGCCAATCTCTTCGATTATTTCCGCACCGGCCTGTGGGTCAACTTCATGGTGAGCGTCGGGCTGATCGGCTGGTTCGTCGCGCGCATGTCGCGTGCGCTGCGCGTGCGCGACGCCGCGCTCGCCGACGCCCAGCAGCGTCATCTGCGCGACGAACGCGCGGTCGCGCTCGGCGTGCAGGCGGCGACCGTCGCGCACGAGATGGGCACGCCGCTCTCCACCATCGCGATGCTGTCCGAAGAATTGCGCGACTCCGCGGCACACGACAAGAACCTCGCGCCCTACGCGGCCGATTTCGAACTGCTCGAGCAGCAAATGGCGCTCTGCACCTCGGCGCTCGCGCGTCTGCGCAGCCGCGCGACGGGGCCGTCGAGCCGCCAGCCGCTCGACGAATGGCTCACGAGCTTCATCGAGCAATGGCGGCTGCGGCATCCGCAGGTGAAGTTCGCGAAGATCGCCTCGATGCCCGCCGACGCGTCGATCGACGACGCCGTGGCCGTCGGCCAGATTCTGACGATCCTGCTCGACAACGCGGCGCGCGCGAGCAGTGAATCGGTGACCTTGCAGGCGTCGGTGGAAAACATCGACGGCACGGATTGCGTGCGCCTGGACGTGTGCGACCGCGGCCCGGGCATTCCGGCCGCGCTGCGCGGCACGCTCGGCGCGGGGCCGGTCGACAGCACACAGGGCGGCCACGGCGTCGGCCTGTATCTGGCGTTCGCGGCGGCGGCGCGGCTTTCCGGCTCGATCGAGCTCATCGACGGCAAGCCGCGCGGCACGTGCGCGGTGTTGCGTCTGCCGAACCGCGGCGCGGTCGCGGCGCAGGCGTCGCAGGCCAGGACTGAACGAAGCGGCGCGGCCTGAACTCGAACCCGGGCGCACCACAGCGGTACTACGGAGAAAAAAACATGAGCGATATGAACTTTCTGATCATCGACGACGATGAAGTCTTTTCCGGCATTCTCGCCCGGGGCCTCACGCGGCGCGGCTACACGCCGCTCCAGGCGCACGACGCCGACGAAGCGCTGAAGCTCGCCAACCAGCAGAAGTTCGGCCAGATCACGGTCGACCTGCATCTGGGCAACGATTCCGGCCTGCGGCTCGTCGCGCCGCTGCGCGATCTGCAGCCCGACGCGCGCATTCTCGTGCTGACCGGCTACGCGAGCATCGCGACGGCGGTGCAGGCGGTGAAAGACGGCGCGGACAATTACCTCGCGAAGCCGGCCAACGTCGAGACGATTCTCGCCGCGCTTCACGAGCAGGCGAGCGAGCAGACAGCCGAGGAGGCGATCGAGAACCCGACTTTGCTGTCCGTCGCGCGGCTCGAATGGGAGCACATTCAGCGAGCGCTCGCCGAGAACAACGGCAATATTTCGGCGACGGCGCGCGCGCTCAACATGCATCGGCGCACGCTGCAACGCAAGCTGGCGAAGAAGCCGGTTCGACAGTGACGCGGATTCGCGCGCGGGGCGTTCGCGGCTGCGCGCGATGTTCGAAGATGGGATTTGAGCAGTGACCGGCAGGCTTGCCGGCGCGCTGGAGCGCGAAAACCGAAGCCCCAAAAAAAGAACCGCCCAAGCCGGGTGCCAAGGGCGGAAATCGGAGAGTTGCAACGACTACATGTGCTACTACATGGAACACGCACATGAACAGAATACGTTGCAGGGCGGATCGGCCATATAAGAAAACTCCCAATTAAGAATCTCCTTACTTTGTCTGCTTTTTGGCAGCTTTCTTTCGTCCGCTCTTTCGGACTTCTTACGCGGATATTTCAACGCTCATCCGCACGACGTTATCTCCCTCATACGCGCTCAAGAAAGTCGAATCGAGCGCCGTAAAGCCACTCTGTGCGCGAACCAAGGTTCGCATCGCGCTGTCCGCGGGCGTCGTCTGCGGGGCGCCGGCTTTTGCGTGCGACCGGGCGCGGCGATGAATTACCGCGCCCGGCCGACGAGAGGAGACATCGATGAAATGGTTTGACCGCCTGTCCGTGCTCAACAAGCTGTTGCTGTCTTTTGCGGTGGTGATCCTGTTCACCGCGGGCGTGGGCGCCACCGGCGTGATTTCGCTGGCGAAGATGAACGGGCTGATCGAGGAAATCGGCGACCGTCACATGGACGGTCTGTACTGGGTCGAGGAAGTCAACAAGCACAAGCTCAACACCGATCTGGCCGCGGCCAACCTGACTTTCGCGGATGACGCGGGCAAGACAAAGCTCAAGGAAGGCATGGCGGGCTCGCTCGACAGCATGCACCGCGCGTTCGAGCGCATGCGCCCGACGATCCGCTCCGCCGAGGGCATCGCGCTCTACGACGCGGCGAACAAGTCCGTTGCGGCGTGGGAGGACATCGTGCTGATGCAGATGGGCAAGAAAGCGATGCCGATCGACGTCGATCAAATGGGGCTCGTCGCGCGCGCGATCGCCGCGAGCGAGCAGGCCCGCGAGGCGCTCGAGCGTCTCGCCGACTTCAAGCGCAAGCGCGCGACCGAGGCGCGCAACGACGCGGCGTCGGAATACGCAATGATGCGCAGCGTGATGATCGCTTTCGTGTTCGGCGCGATCGTCGCGGGCGCGCTGCTCGCGGTGCTGATCGGACGGCGTCTTTCGACGCAGCTCGGCGGCGAGCCGGCTTACGCGGCCGATATCGCCGATCGCATCGCGCGCGGCGACCTGACGGCGCGCATCGCCACCCGTCCCGGCGACGACAGCAGCATGCTCGCGAGCCTCGGCAACATGAGCGCGAAGCTCGCGGATATCGTCGGCGGCATCCGTCATTCGAGCGATTCGATCCTGTTCGCGTCGCGGGAAATCGCGCAAGGCAATACGGACCTTTCGCAGCGCACGGAGGAGCAGGCGGCGTCGCTGGAGGAAACCGCGTCGAGCATGGAGCAGCTCACCCAGACCGTGCGCCAGAACGCGACCAATGCGGACGAGGCGAGCGGCCTGGCGCGCGGCGCGTCGGATGTATCGGCGCGCGGCAGCGAGCTGGTCGGCGAGGTGGTGGACAACATGCGCGAGCTGGCGTCCGGCTCCAAGCGCATGACGGACATCATCGCCGTGATCGAGGGCATCGCGTTCCAGACCAATATCCTCGCGCTGAACGCGGCCGTGGAAGCCGCGCGCGCGGGTGAGGAAGGGCGCGGCTTCGCGGTGGTCGCAGGCGAAGTGCGCTCGCTCGCGCAACGCAGCGCGATGTCGGCGAAGGAGATCAAGGAACTGATCGAGGCGTCGACGGCGCGCGTGGACAGCGGCGCGGCGCTGGCCGAGCGTGCGGGCGCGACGATGGCCGAAGTGACGCAGGCCGTGCAGCGGGTCACCGACATCATGGCGCAGATTTCGTCGGCGTCGCACGAGCAGAGCGCGGGCATCGAACAGGTGAACCGCGCGGTCGCGCAGATGGATCAGGTCACGCAGCAGAACGCGGCGCTGGTGGAGCAGGCCGCCGCCGCTGCGGGCGCGATGGCCGATCAGGCCGAGCATCTGAAAAGCGCGGTGGCGGTGTTCGAACTGGCGCGCGGCGGGTGATTGGGCGCCACGACGCGACGCGTAGCGGGCGCACGACGGCCAAACGGTCGTAATATCGGCTCGCTTGCCACCCGAGAGCCTGCTCCGTACACTCGCGCCTGTTTTTTACATCCAGCGCGCCGCACGGACGGCGCCAACCGCGAAGGAGCCCCGCCGATGTCCGATTCCTATTTCCCGCGCTGGCCCGTTCAGCCGGACGCCCAGGAGGGGCGCGTCGTCGCCCCCGACGAGCGCCTCGCCTGGCCGCAGATGATCGCGATGGGCGTGCAGCACGTCGTCGCGATGTTCGGCTCGACCGTGCTCGCGCCGCTCCTGATGGGCTTCGATCCCAATCTGTGCATCTTCATGTCGGGCATCGGCACACTGCTGTTCTTCGTGCTGGTGGGCGGGCGCGTGCCGAGCTATCTCGGTTCGAGCTTCGCGTTCATCGGTCTGGTGATCGCGGTGACGGGGTACGGCGGACACGGCCCGAACCTGAACATCGGGGTGGCGCTGGGCGGGATCATCGCGTGCGGCGTGGCTTACGCGATCATCGGGCTGATCGTGGCGGCGGTCGGCACGAAGTGGATCGAAACGCTGATGCCTCCGGTCGTGACGGGCGCGATCGTCTGCGTGATCGGGCTGAATCTCGCGCCGATCGCCGTGAAGGGCGTGATGGGCAGCAGCTTCGAATCGTGGATGGCGCTCGTCACCGTGCTGTGCGTGGGCGCGGTGGCGGTGTTCGCGCGCGGCATGGCGCAGCGCCTCCTGATCCTGATCGGCCTCGCGATCGCATACCTCATTTATGCGGTGCTGACGAACGGCATGGGCATGGGCAAGCCGATCGATTTCGCGATCGTCGCGAACGCAGCCTGGTTCGGCATGCCGCACTTCACCGCGCCCGTGTTCGAAGCGCCCGCGATGACGCTGATCGCGCCCGTCGCGATCATTCTGGTGGCGGAGAATCTCGGTCACATCAAGGCTGTCGGCGCGATGACGGGCAAGAGCCTCGATAAGTACATCGGCCGGGCGTTCATCGGCGATGGCATCGCGACGGTCGTTTCCGGCTTCGCGGGCGGCACGGGCGTGACGACGTATGCGGAGAATATCGGCGTGATGGCCGTCACCAAGATCTATTCGACGCTCGTGTTCGTGATCGCGGCGCTGTTCGCGATCGTGCTCGGCTTTTCGCCGAAGTTCGGCGCGCTCATTCAGACCATTCCGGGACCGGTGCTGGGCGGTGTGTCGATCGTCGTGTTCGGGTTGATCGCCGTGACCGGCGCGCGGATCTGGGTCGTCAACAAGGTCGATTTCTCGAACAACCGGAATCTGATCGTGGCGGCGGTGACGCTCGTGCTCGGCACCGGCGATTTCACGCTCAAGCTCGGCGGGTTCGCGCTCGGCGGCATCGGCACGGCTACGTTCGGCGCGATTATTTTCTATGCGTTGTTGCGGCGCCGCGAGTCCGGCGTGATCTGACGCGAAGCGCTTCAGGCGGATGACATGCGAAGCCCGATTGCCCTTGTGCAATCGGGCTTTTTGTTGTCACGCGCGGTCCGCGTTCAGGCCGCCGTCCCCCGCTTCCGGTTCACGATCGCCGTCTCCGACAAATCGATCTCCCGCATCAGCTTGTTCAAGGTCTCGTCGTTGATATCCTGAAGCGTGCGCAGCTTGAGCAATTCCGCGCGTTCGGCCCGCAGCGCCGCCATCTTCAGCCGCGTCTCCACCATCTCGCTCTTCTTCGCCGCCTTGCGCGGCGCTTCATCGTCGCCGAGCGATTCCAGCCGGCGCCGGTACATGCCCATGACGCGCGCCGTCGAGTCGGCGCAGCGCGCGGACGCGGCTTCGTCCATGTCCTCGATCAGTTCGTCGTGTGTGTCGTCGATCGCGCGGATCGCCGCCTGCGCCGCGCGCAGCCGCGCCATGCGCTCTTCCGCCGCGTGCGGATTGCGCTCGCGCTCGATGCCGCGCAGCAGCAGCGGCAAACCGACGACCGCGATCAGCAGCGACACCAGAATCACCGCCGAGGCGATGAAGATCGCCAGATCGCGGCCCGCGAGCGGCGCGCCGTTGTCGAGCGCGACGGGCAGCGACAGCACGCCCGCGAGCGTGACCGCGCCGCGCACGCCGGCGATGGTCGTCAACGCGAGCGTGCGCATGCCGGGCGCGGCGCTCTCCAGTCCCTGCTTCGCTGTCTTGCGCGCCGCCACCCAGCGCAGCGAATAGACCCACACGAAACGCAGCGCGTAGAGCGCGACCAGCGTCGCGAACACATAGCCGATCAGCAAGCCGACCTGGAAGTTACCGTCGTGATGCGCCTCGACCACCGCCTGCCCGAGGATGTGCGGAAACTGCAGGCCGAGCAGGATGAACACCATGCCGTTGAAGACGAATTCGATCATCGTCCAGGTGCTCGTCATGCGTACGCGCACGGCGCTCGGAATGCTGGCGCGCAGGCTCTGGATGTTCATCATCATGCCCGCCGACACCGCCGCGAGAATGCCCGAGCAGCCCGTGTGCTCCGCGACGACATAGGACGCGAACGGAATCAGGATGGTCAGGATCACGCCCGCCGCGGGGTCGTCGTCCTCGGAGAATTTCAGCAGGCGCGCCGGAATCTCCGTGACCGCCCAGCTGATCGCCGCGCCGATCGCGAGCCCGCCCGCCGCGATGATGAAGAAGCTGATGGTCGCGTCGCGCAGGGAAAACACGCCCGTGAGCGCAGCGGCGATCGCGAACTTCAGCGCGACCAGACCCGACGCGTCGTTCATCAGCGCCTCGCCTTCGAGGATATGCATCAGGTTCGCCGGAATCCGCTTGCGCCCGGCGATGCCCGTGAGCGCGACCGCATCGGTCGGGGAGAGCACGGCGGCGAGCGCGAACGCGACGGGCAGCGGCATTGACGGAATCATCGCGTGCAGGAAGTAGCCGAGCACGCCGACCGTCAGGAACACGAGCCCGAGCGCGAGCATCAGGATCGCGCGGCTCTGCATGTAGAGCTCGCGTTTCGGAATGCGCCAGCCGTCCGCGAACAGCAGCGGCGGAATGAACAGCAGCATGAAGAGCTCGGGGTCGAACGTGACGTGCAGGCGGAAGCCCGGCCAGGCGAGACATGCGCCGATGGCGATCTGGATCAGCGGCAGTGGCAACTTGATCGGAAGCAGGCTCAGGCCAAATCCCGAAAGCGCCACGGCAAGCAGAAGAATGAGGACGGTAAATACGATTTCCATGTGTGCGTTACAGCACGACCCGCGCGGGCGGCCGGCACGCGCGACGTCTAGCATTGTTTCGATGAGCCGAGAGTTTAGCCCCTACCCGCAAAGTGGTCAGCGGCCGTTGCCAGCGACGTGCACCGCGACGGTGCGCGTGCACGGCAGTCGGCCTGTTCGCGGTGCATCGCACGCGTAAAACGCCGACGAATCGGGAGGCGTCGCGCGCATGGAGCTTGCTTTATCGAAAGCCACGGGACACCGAGACTCCCGGCGAGATCATCGAGGGCTGTTCAATGAAAAAAGTAGAGAGCGTTGAGGAGAGGGCATCGACATGGTGATCGCCAATCCCGAGAAGCCGACCATCAACGCGCGCAGCTTCGAGCTGGGCGTGATGTCCGGGCTCGAGCGCTATTCGGTCGAGCATGGCGACTGGACCTTGTCGAGTGTCTTTCAGCCGGTGTTCAGCCTGTCGCACATGCGCGCCGTCGGCTACGAAGGGCTGCTGCGCGCGCACGATGCGCTCGACCGCCCGGTGTCCCCGCTCGACGTGTTCGGACAGGCGTCGCGCGTCGGCGAGGCGCTGCAGATCGACCGGCTCGCGCAGGCGCTGCATCTCGAAAACTTCAAGATGCTCGGCGCGAAAGACGAATGGCTCTTTCTGAACGTGCATCCGGGCGCGCTGACCGAGCCGTATCACGCGGCGTCGTTGCTGGCGAATCTGAAGCGCCTGAATATCGAGCCGCGTCGCGTGGTGCTGGAAGTGCTGGAACAGAGCGCGGAGGATATCGAACGGCTCGCGCTCGCCGTACAGCAGTTCCGCGAACAGGGCTTTCTCATCGCGCTCGACGATTTCGGCGCGGGGCATACGAACATCGAACGGATCTGGCAGCTCGATCCGGATATCGTCAAGCTCGACCGCGTGATGCTCTCGCACGCCGGCCACAACGTGCACGCGCCGCAGTCGGCGCGCACGCTCAAGCAGCGGCGCAACATGGAGGCGGTGCTTTCCGGGATCGTCTCGCTGCTGCACGAGGCGGGCAAGCTGGTGCTGATCGAAGGCGTCGAGACCGAGCACGAGGCGCAGCTCGCGCTCGCGAGCGGCGCGGACTTCGCGCAGGGCTTTTTCTTCGCGCGGCCGCATCCGGGGCTGGCCGACAGCGTGCATGCGCGCGACGTGATCGGCGAGCTGACCGAGCGTTATCGGCTGCAGACGGAAGCGCGCGAGCGGCGCGTGGCGACGCGGCTTCAGCCCTATGTCCGCGCCTTCGAGCGCGCCGCGGAACGGCTCGCGGCGGGCGAACCGCTCGACGAAGTCTGCTGGAATTTCCTTGCGCTCGACAACGCCGCCCGCTGCTTCCTGCTCGATCAGAACGGCCGGCAGGCGGACCGCAACGTCGTGCTGCGCGCGGACCGCGCCGCGCACGAGGCGCGCTTTCTGCCGCTCATCGACGCGCAGGGCGCCAACTGGCTGCGTCGCCCGTACTTCCGCGCGGCGCTCGGCGACCCCGAGCGCGTGCACGTGACGAAGCCGTATCTGTCGATCAACGAAGCGATGCCCTGCGTGACGCTTTCCGTGGAGACGCGTTCGCGAGGCCAGCGCTGCGTGCTGTGCGGCGACATCGACTGGCTCGCGGACGATATTGACTGATCGCTTCGCTTACTTGGCGACCACCACGGGGATGCCCTTCAGCGACGACGCGCCCTTCATCGTGTCGATGGCGGCGCGCACCGCGTCGCCCGTCGCCGCCTCGATGCCGACGCGCGCCGCGATGCCGCGTTCGCCGCGCTTGACCGTGGCGACGCTGGCGAGCTTCACGTGCCCGTAGCCGCGCACCTTCTCGAACAGCGCGGCGAGCGCTTCGATATCTTTCGCGTTGGCGGCGTCGAGCTTCGCGAGGGCGCGCGTCATCGTTACTTCGAAGTCGTCGGCGAGCTGGCGTTCCATGCGGCGTTCGAGCGTCCTGCCGAAGACATCGAGCGCGGTGCCGCGCAGCGCGCGCATCTTCGCGAGCGCGCCGAACACGGGCCACATCCACTGGCCGAAGGTTTTCTTCTGCGGCACGCCGCCGTGTGACAGAACAGGCGGCGCGAGATTGAACTTCACCGTGTAGCTATCGCCCGCCGTGCCTTCGAACTGCGCGGCGAGCGCGGCGCGAAACGCCGGGTCGGCGTGCAGGCGCGCGACTTCGTATTCGTCCTTCACCGCGAGCAGCTTGTAGAACGAAATCGCGATGGCGCGCGCGACGGCTTCATTGGCCGCCGCTTTCGAGATCAGCTTGCGATAACGCGTCACGTACTTCGCTCCGCCGTAAGCGAGCAGCCGTTCCTCGCGATCGCGGATCAGTTCGGGCAGGCTCATCTGATCCATCGCGACGTGCTTCGCCACGACTTGCGCCGTCAGCGATTCCAGCGCGGTCATGTCCGACGCCGCGAGCCGGCCGATGGAAAACGCCAGCTTGTTCGCCGCCACCGCGACGTTGTTCAGCTCGATCGCGCGCATCAGCGCCGCGTGCGACAGCGGCACGAGACCGAGCTGCCACGCGAAACCCAGCATCAGAATATTCGCGCCGATGGTGTCGCCGAGGAAACGCTGCGCGAGCGCCTGGGCGTCGCAGGAACGCATCGCGTCGTGAGCGCCGGGACCGGCGGCGTGACGCATCTTGTCGAGGAGCGCGTCGGCGTGAAGATTCGCTTCGGGGTTCTGCACGAAGCTCGCGTTCGGAATCGCGTGCGTGTTCACGACGATCTTCGTGCGATCGTGCCGCACCGTCTGCAACGCTTCCGGGCTCGCGCCGACGACCATGTCGCAGGCGAGCAGCAGGTCGGCCTGCTGCGTGTCGATTCGCACCTGATTGAGCAGCGCGTCCGTCGCCGCGAAGCGCACGAACGACAGCACCGAGCCGCCTTTCTGCGCGAAGCCCATGAAATCGAGCACCGACGCGCTCTTGCCTTCCAGATGCGCCGCCATGCTGATGAGCGCGCCGACCGTCACGACGCCCGTGCCGCCCACTCCGGTCACGAGAATGTCGTAGGGCGCGTTGTCGAGCCGGCCTTGCGGCAGCGGCAGCGCATCGACGCGACGCGCGAGTTCGGCGGGATCGAACGCGTGGCCTTCGGCTTTCTTCAGCTTCGCGCCTTCGAGCGTGACGAAGCTCGGGCAGAAGCCGTTCACGCACGAGTAGTCCTTGTTGCACGACGACTGATCGATGCGTCGCTTGCGTCCCAGCTCCGTTTCAATCGGCTCGACGGACAGGCAATTGGACTGCACGCCGCAATCGCCGCATCCTTCGCAGACGGCCTCGTTGATGAACAGGCGCTTGTCCGGGTCCGGGAATTCGTTCTTTTTGCGGCGGCGGCGCTTTTCGGCGGCGCAGGTCTGGTCGTAGATCAGCACGGTCACGCCCGGCGTGTCGCGCAGACGGCGCTGCACATTGTCCAGCTCGCCGCGATGATGAAACGTCGTGCCGCGCGGGAACTGGTCTTCGTGTCCCTGATACTTCTCCGGCTCGTCGCTGACCACGACCAGCAGCGCGATGCCTTCGGCTTCCACCTGGCGCGCGATCTGCGGCACGGAAATGCTGCCATCGACCGGCTGGCCGCCCGTCATCGCGACGGCGTCGTTGTAGAGAATCTTGTACGTGATGTTCGCCTTTGCGGCCACGGCCTGACGAATCGCGAGAATGCCGGAATGGAAGTACGTGCCGTCGCCGAGGTTCTGGAACACGTGCGGCGTTTTCGTGAACATGGAATGCGAGGCCCAGTCGACGCCTTCGCCGCCCATCTGGATCAGGCCGGTCGTGTCGCGCTCCATCCACGAAGCCATGAAGTGACAGCCGATGCCCGCCTGCGCGACCGATCCTTCCGGCACCTTCGTCGACGTGTTGTGCGGGCAGCCCGAGCAGAAGTAGGGCGTGCGCTTCACTGCGTCGGCGACGTTCGAGAGGATTTGCGGCGCGACCAGATCGACCACCTTGTCGCGTCGATCGAGCGCCGGTTTGTGGCGCGCGAGCCATTGCGCGAAAACCGGCAGCACGCGCGACGGGCGCAATTCACCGAGCGCGCTGAGCAGCGCGACGCCATCGCGCGCGTTCTTGCCGATCACGACCGGGCGCGCGCCATCCATGCGGTTGTACAAGTGATCCTTGATCTGCTGCTCGATGACCGGGCCTTTCTCCTCGATCACCAGCACTTCGCTCAAGCCCTCGACGAAGCTTTCCAGACGCGTCGTTTCCAGCGGATACGACAGGCCGACCTTGTAGATGCGCACGCCGGCGGCATCGAGATCGTCGACGGTGAGTTCGAGGCGGCGCAGCGCTTCCATCAGGTCGAGATGCGCCTTGCCGCAGGTCACGATGCCGACGTTCGCGCGCGGGCTTGGCGCGATCCACTTGTCGATGCTGTTCGTCTTCGCGAAGTGCCGCACCGCGTCGATCTTCGCGGCGAGGCGCGCTTCGATCGTCAGGCTCGGCAGATCGGGCCAGCGGTTGTGCAAGCCGCCTTGCGGCGGCGTGAAATCTTCGGGCGCCTTCCAGTCCATGCGGATCGCATCGAGATCGACAGTCGAGCCGGATTCCACCGTCTCCGAAATCGCCTTGAAGCCGACCCACGCGCCCGAGAAACGCGACAGCGCCCAGCCGTAGATGCCGAACTCCAGCATGTCCGCGACGTTCGACGGATTCACCACCGGCATATGCCACGAGATCATCGTCTGATCGCTCTGATGCGGCATCGATGACGACACGCAGCCGTGGTCATCGCCCGCGACGACCAGCACGCCTCCGTGCGGCGACGAGCCGTAGGCGTTGCCGTGCTTGAGCGCATCGCCTGCGCGGTCGACGCCCGGGCCCTTGCCGTACCACATCGCGAACACGCCATCGACGGTGCGTTCCGCGTCCGATTCCACGCGCTGCGTGCCGAGCACGGCGGTGCCGCCGAGTTCCTCGTTGATCGCGGGCAAAAAGCGCACATCGTGCGACGCGAGCAGTTTTTTCGCTTTCCACAGTTGCTGATCGACCATGCCGAGCGGCGACCCGCGATAGCCGCTGATGAAACCGGCGGTGTTCAGATCGGCGGCGCGATCCAGTTCGCGCTGCATCAGCACGAGGCGCACGAGCGCCTGCGTGCCGGTCAGGAAGATTCGGCCTTTCGTGGCGCTCAGGTTGTCGCTGAGCTGGTAATCCGACAGCGCAGGAGGAAGAAATGCATCGGCGGGGACGCGAGCGTTCATGGAATCTCCGGTCTCTTTTATATATGTGAGGCAATGCGACATTCTTTGCCGACAAAGGCGGAATGTTTTTGCGCACTCGCCGCGATTCGCCCCGCATCGAGAAACAACGCTTTCTTTTTCGAGATACGCGAGAGAAATTTTCTCGTTCCGGCGCGCGTCAGCGTTAACCCGGATCGGGAATCGGCCTGCGAAGGGACTAACCTGAGCGCTTCGAACGCCGACGAAAAAACGCCATGAAGCTCTTCTACTGGCCGAAGACCCGCGCCTTCCGCGCGTTGTGGATGCTCGAGGAAATGCGCGTGCCGTATCAGCTCGAGTTCGTGAACATTCGCGCGGGCGCGCAGAACGATCCGAACTTCAGCCGCATCAATCCGATGTCGAAGCTGCCCGCGCTCGAAGACGGCAGCGTGCGCGTGGCCGAATCCGGCGCGGTGCTGCTGTATCTCGCGGATCGTTATCCGGAAACGGCGCTGGGCGTGCCGCTGCACGATCCGGCGCGCGGGCGCTTCTTGCAGTGGATGTTCTTCACCGGCTCATGTCTAGAACCCGCGATGGCCGAACGCATGATCGGCGCGCCGGGCAACACGGTGAGCTTCGGCTGGGGCGATCTGGGGCGCGTCGAGCACGCGATCGAAAGCGCGCTCGAAGAAGGGCCGTGGCTGCTGGGCGATCAGTTCACCGCCGCCGACATTCTCGCGGCGAGCACGCTGCAGATCGCGTTCAAGGCGAAGCTGATCGCGCCGGAGGGCGTGCTGTTCGATTACGTCGAACGGTCGCTCGCGCGCGAAGGCCACGAGCGCGCGTCGGCCATCGACAATCGCGAGGCCGAGCGGCTGGCCTTGGCGCGGCACGTGGGCATCGCGCACGGCGCGGAAGAGTCGCAGTGAGAGCGGATCAGGGAAACGCGCGCGGCTTCGGAATGCCCGCGCCGGCTTCGATATCCGACACCGCGCGCTGATGCGCAAGCTCGACGGCCTCGGCGCGATCGGCGAGCCCGTCGTCGCCGCCGACTGTCGTCCACGGCTGCACGGCCTTGTCGTGATGACGGATCTCGTACTCCGCGTCCCAGCGCGCGCCCTGAAGTTCGACGGGTCGCACGTGGATCGCGTAGACGCCGTAAAGGAAGATCTGCTCCGGCATGATGTCCTCCGATGCAGCGGGGAAGCGTCGCTCTAGCGGCGCCCGGCCGCCTACAGTTCGATTTCCCCGAGAATGCGGTGCGCGAGCGCGCGCGCTTCATTGAGCGCTTCCTCCTCGTTTCCCGAGGCGGCTTCGACTTCGTAGAGCGTCGCGTCGGGGTCCTCGCCGTCGTCGCGCGCGAGCGAGACGAGACCCTGGAACTGGCCGTCGTCGATGGCGCGGACGCCGATCGTCGCGGTGTAAATGCCTTTGGTATAGACGGTGTCTTCCATGATGGATTCGCCTCCGGGCAAGGACGAATCCATGCTAGCACGCTGATATGTAACGCGTGCGACGCTTATTTAAGCAGTTCCTCGACCTCTTCCAGCGAGGGCGAATGCGCGCCGGAATGTCTGCACGCCGCCGCGCCCGCCGCGAGCGCGAACTTCAGGTGATCCGGCCATTCGCCGTGGCGCGCCATCAGGCTGTAAAGCAATCCGCCGATGGACGCATCGCCCGCGCCGACCGTATCCGCCACTTCGACGCTCGGCGGGCGCGCGTTGTACTGCTTGTCGCCGGCGTAGAGCGTGGCTTCGGCCGAGCCCCGCGTGACGAGCACGGTGGCCTGCGGGTTCATCGCACGGATTTTCGCGAGCGCCTCCGCCTCGGGCATGCCCTTGAACAGCATGTGCAGGTCTTCGTCCGACACCTTGATGAGATCGGCGAGGCTCGCCATGTTGCGCAGGATCGGCTCGTAGCCGTGCTCCATCAGATTGCGGTAATTCGGGTCGAAGCTGATCTTCACGCCGTGCTCGCGCAGTTGCGCGGCGAGCTTCGCGAGTGTGCTGCCGAGCGGCTGGCGCACGAGGCTGATGCAGCCGAAATGCGCCCATTTCACCCGCTCCATCCACCCGGACGGCAGCTTCGACGGATCGAAGGCCAGATCGGCGCCGTTTTCGCCCATGAAGTAATAAGTGGGCGGCTGCGTCTTGTGGACGATCGCGAGCAGCGGCGGACGCTCGACGCGCTGCATGAAGCGCATGTCGAGGCCGGACGCGACGCTGGCTTCCCAGAGGTCGTCGGAGAAATTGTCGACGCCGAGCGAGCCCGCGGAGGCCGTGGGCAGGCCGAGTCGCGCCACCGCGCGCGCGACGTTCCAGCCCGCGCCGCCCGGACGCGAAAGCCAGCTCGACACGTCCGTGCGGATCATGTCGGTGAGGATGTCGCCGGCCGATACGAATTGCGGGAAGTTCGTTTGCTCGCTTGCCATCGTTGTCACCGTGAGATTTGAGACGAAGAGAGCGCGTTCAGCACTTCGTAGCACGCGCCCATCGTGTGATAGTCGGTCTTGCCGGCGGGACTTTTCTCGTCGCCGTACTTGCGGTTGTCGCACGTGAGAATGCGATACCACGCGCCGTGTTCGTGATCGACGAAGTGCGCCCAGCTATAGCGCCAGAGTTCGTCGTAGCAATCCCAGAAACGCTCGCGGCCCGTGCGCGCGCCGAGCAGCGCCGCCGCCGCGAAGCTTTCCGCCTGCACCCAGAAATACTTGTCGTGGTCGCAGATGGTGTCGTCCGGGCCGAAGCCGTAATACAGGCCGCCGTGACGGCTGTCCCACGCGCGGCCGAAGCCCGCATCGAACAGTTCGATGGCGCGCGGCGCGAGCCACGGCAACGCGCGATGCCGCTCCAGAATCAGCAGCAGCTTGGCCCATTCGGTCTGATGCCCGGGCTGAAAACCCCACGGCCGGAAAATGTTCGAGCTGTCCGATTCGTTGTAGTGCCAGTCGACCGACCAGTCGCGATGGAAGTGCTCCCACACCATGCCGTTCGAAAGCCGCGCCTGCCGCATCGTGATATTGGCGGCGATGATCGACACGCGATCCAGATAGATCACATGACCGGTCGCCTCGTACGCGGCGAGCAGCGCCTCGGTCGCGTGCATGTTGGCGTTCTGCCCGCGATAGTCGGAAAGCTGCCAGTCGGCCGTGGCTTCGTCGGCGTACAGGCCGGCGTCTGCGTCCCAGAAGCGCTTCTCCATCAACGCGAAGGTTTCGCCGATCAGCGGTTTCGCTTCGTCGACGCCGGCCATCGCCGCGTGCGCGCAGGCGAGCAGCACGAAGGCCATGCCGTAGCAGTGGCGCGTGCCGTCGAGCGTGCGCTTCTGGCCGCCGCGCCACTCGATTTCCCAGTCGTAGCCTTCGAGCTGAGCGTCCCAGTGGGCGTCGCGCAGGAATCGGAAAGCGTGACGCGCGTCGTCCTGATAGCAGGCGTCGCCGAAATGCCGGTACGCCATCGCGTAATTGAAGACGAAGCGCGTGCTGCTGACGAGGTGGCGCGTCGTGCGGTCGTACACGCTGCCGTCGTCCTTGAAGAAGTGAAAGAAGCCGCCGGATGGGTCGCGAGCCTCGCGCGCGTAGAACGCGAGCGTGTCGCGCACGTGCGAGAGCAGGAAGTCGCGGCTGCGGAAGTCGAGCGCGCGTGGTGCCGGCGCGCTTTCCTCGATTTCCTCGATTGCTGTAACGGCCGGTGAGGCGGTCATGTTCATGGCGTCCTGATGTCCTGTTTCGTGCCCGAGCTCGCGCGCGGAACGAAATTGACGGCGACGAGCGTGTCGGCGTGGCTCGGCGCGCTCGATGGATCTTCCAGCAGCAACTCGACGCCGCGGCGCCCGAGCGCTTCCTTGTCGACGGTCACGGTCGAAAGCGGCGGCATGCTCTGCGCGGCCGCCGGGATATCGTCGAAACCGACGAACGCGATGTCATCCGGCACGCGCAGCCCGTGCGCGAGGCAGACGCGCATTGCGGCGAGGGCCGCTGCATCGTTATAGGCGAAAACGGCGTCGGGCAGCGGCATGGATTGCGCGCGGGCGTCGGCGATCAGGCGCTCCATGGCGTCGGCGGCGGCGAGATCGGCGGGCAGGCCAGGCTGCGTGGTGATTTCCAGCGTCGGATCGAAGAGCAGGCCCGCGTCGAAATAAGCCTTCCGATACCCGAGCGCACGCTGCGCGATGCTGTAGTGCGCAAGCGATCCGCCGATGAAGGCGATACGCCGTTTGCCCTTGCCGAACAGATGCTGCATGGCGAGCGACGCGCCTTTCACGTTGTCGATATTCACCGAGCGAAACCCTGGCGCGCGCAGGTCGATGAGCACGGTCGGACGCGCGAGCGCATGAAGATGGGCGAGCAGTTCCGGTTCGACGAAGCCCGCGACCGCGATGGCGTCGGGTGCGTGCAAGCGCATTTGCTGGGCGAGATCGTGCGTGGGGCCGGCGGTGAGCACCGACGGCACGAGCCGCCGCTCGCGACAGGCTTCCTCGAAGCCGTGCAGCACGTGCGAGAAAAAGGGGCTGACGGCGAAATTGTTGTGCTGCCGATGCAGCAGGAACGTCACGCGGCGAATGCGCGTGCGCAACTGTCCGGAGTCGTAGCCCAATTGCTGTGCAACCTCGACGACGCGTACGCGCGTTGCCTCGGACAAGCCCGGTTGATTCTTGAGCGCGCGCGAAACCGTCCCGATCGAGACGCTTGCCGCGCGCGCGACATCGCGAATGGTTGTGGCCATCGTGGTGTTCTCTGTCTCCGCGTGTTCTTCTGGCCGGCATAATGTTTATCGCGCACGACCCGATTCGCTTGTTGACGGCGATTGTATAGTAAAAAACTCGAAAAGCACCGTTCAACGAATTGGAGAAAACCAGTAGAGCCTTGTTATATATGAGATTCCTTGCGGTTTGTTTGTTTAGTAAAAGTCAAAAAACACTTCGAAGCGCCTCTCGGTCGTGGACGGATTGTTTGTCGGGTGTCCAGACATCGAGCACGAGATCGTCGTCCCAGTAGTGGCAGAGCAGCGGCAGACTCATGCGGCCACGTAGTTTCGCGTGCACTTCGTCGCCATTCTGCGTCCAGCCTTCGATAGGGCGACGCCAATGGCACGCGACTACCGCGCCGTCGCGCGACAAGCTCTGATGGATGTGTTCGACGATATGCCATAGCTGCGGTTCGTCAAGGTAATAACCTATCTCGCTGAGCACGACCAGGTCGAACGTGCCTCCCGGCCATGAATCAGGGAGAACCATCTGCTGGACTTTGACGTGCGGAAATTCCGCCACGCGCCGGCGTGTCAGCGCGACGGCGTCCTCGGCGACGTCCGTTGCGACAAGTTCCTCGCAGCGTGGGGCGAGCTGCGCGGTCAGTTCCCCGTTGCCGCACGCAGGCTCGAACACGCGCCCGTAGCGTTCGTGGGGAAGCGAGGCGAGCGTGAGCGTGCGCTTGCGCCGTTCATACCAGCGATTCCTGATCTTCCAGGGGTCGTCGCTGCCGCGATATAGATCATCGAAGTACTGCTTAGTATTTTTGTTGTCTGTGATCATATGAGTACAACTTCGAAAGGCCGGGTCAGTCGGGCCAGCACATGCTCAGGCAGGACTGGCGCATGACCTGTTCCGGCATCGGGTTCGATCTGGCTCCGGAAAGCCTGCACGGCCCGAAGTTTTCGGGCGTGCGTGGCGTCGTCCAGAACGATGCGGCGAGCACGGCTCCATGGCACGCGCGTATCGTCCGGCGACGCCCAGTGCCACGTCCAGAGCGGCACTTCGACGCAAGGCAGTTCGAGCGCATCGGCCACGGAATGGACGGAGCGCCCGGCCGCCTCGTGGTCGGGGTGCCCATCATAGCGCCACGTAGTGAAAACGATATCGCCTGGTTGAAGATGATTTGATAGTGATCCTAATAACTCCGCTTCGAACTGAGCTGCGTCGCCATCTTGCAGGCCCAGCCGGACAACTTGCACCTGACGCAGATGCAAGCGCTGCAGCGCTTCCCTTGTTTCCTGCGGACGTACGCGCGCAAGGCGATCCGGTGGCCATTCGCGCGAATCCGGGTGGCTCGCTGTGCCGTCCGTCACGGCGATAATCAGAATGTTCCGGCTGATCTCCGACAGACGCGCGAGCAGTCCGCCGGTGCCTAGCACTTCGTCGTCGGGGTGTGGCGCAACGACGACAGCTCTCGCGCCGAAGGGCACGAGCTCGCCCGGATCGACCTCGGGCAGCGCGCCGAGCCGCGCCCACCCCTGCCATGCCGCTTCCGGAGTGCCCTTGCCGGATATCTCGCGGTCGTTGGCCGGTCGATCCTTCGGCGTCTGGATGGTCACACTTGCCATGAAATCCTTTCCTCCGCGATGACACGCTCGGCGAGCGAAGCTTCGTCCCGCTCGGCGTGGCTTTGTCGAATGAATACCGGTAAGTCCGCCATGAGTTGCGCGAAATGTGCGTCGCGGCATAGCGGCCCCGCCCCCAGCGCGCGGCCGGCCCGCTCAACCACGCATGTGGCCGTGCGTTCCGCGGCGAGACGGGCGCGCATTGCCTGGAGCATTGAATCCGCCTGTGGCTGGCGATCGATGAATGCCGCCGTCTCGCGCAGCAGCGCCGCAGTGGCGCTGAGCGTCACGTCGATAGCGCCGAGATGAACCAGTTTGTGGTGACCCGGCCGCCGCCGGGCGTCGCGAGCGACGAACGCGGCGATCCCGGCCGCCGCACCGAACCAGCACGCGGCGATCCCGGCGCCGCCTTGCCAGAATCCGGGGCGCTCGAGATAGGCGCGCGGCGCGCCGAGGCGTCGGGCGGGCACGCGCTCGAAGCGAACATCGACACTGGCGCTCGCTTTCATGCCGACGGCCTGCCAGCCGGCATCGGTAACCTGCACGCCCGGCTGGCGCAAGTCGACGGCGGCGAGAACCGGTTCGTTCCGCTCGTTCCACGCGGTCAGAAGCGCATGCGTAACCGAGGCGGCTCCGGAGCACCAGGCCTTCGTGCCATGCAGCAGCACTGTCTCGGTTTCGGCGGGCCCCAGCGCCGCAAGCCGTGCGTCAGGCGGCTCCGCCGCCCACACGGCCCACGCGCTGCCAGCGTCCGGATGCCCCGCGGAGAGTTCGGCGAGGATCGCGAGGGCGTCGGTATGGCCTTCGTACAGCTTGACGAGCGAGAGGTCGAACGCTGCGACTGTACCCAGCGCGCGCCAGCGCTCCGCGGTATTGCCACGCCCCGGCAGTGGCAACCGGTCGAGGCGTGCGTCGATGAGCGCGCGCAGTGCGCTTCCCGCGTCCGGAGCGCTGCCTCGCTCATAAGACATTTCGTCGAGAAACGCTCGCAACGCGGATGCCGTCGCCTGATGCTCGACCAGGTTCATCGTTCGTTCCATTTTTGACTTGGGTCGCGTGGAGTCCTCAAGGCGTGCGTCACGTTCGTTTCGCACGCCTCTGAACAGAAGTGTGGCAAGGCACATGCCCGGCCCGCCAGTCGGCCAAAAGGCGTAGGCGCAAACGTCGGACGACGGACTGGATTCATCCGCAACTTCATGCGAACAGGCAGGCGTTCAGGCTTATGCCATTCGGCCGAATCGACACCCGCCCAGGGGCAGGCTCAAATGACACAAAGGCCGCACACGGCGGCCTTCGTCAGAGGAGGGAGTGAAGATGAGGCAGGGCAGGTGCGTTTCAGTGGCGCGCGGGCGTTCCCACGCGCTTGTTTTCGCGGACCGGTTCGGAGGCCGTCTTGCGTGCGCCCCAGCGCTGCGCGAGCACGGCGCACACCATGAGCTGGATCTGATGGAAGAGCATGAGCGGGAGCACGACCGCGCCGACTGCGTGCGAAGCGAAGATCACTTTCGCCATCGGAATGCCGGAAGCCAGGCTCTTCTTCGAGCCGCAGAAAATGATCGTGATCTGGTCGGCGCGGGAAAAGCCGAGTCGCTTGGCCGTGAACGCCGTGATGCAGAGCGCGGCCGCGAGCAGGAGGACATTGACCGCGAGCAGGCCGGCGAGTGTCGCGAGCGAGATCGAATGCCAGATGCCTTCGTTCACTGCTTCGCTGAATGCAACGTACACGACCAGCAGAATCGAGCCCTGATCGACGAACTTGAGCATCGACCGATGTCGGTCGATCCACCTACCGATCGCCGGCCGCAGCAATTGCCCGGCAATGAACGGCACGAGCAACTGCAGCGTGATATTGCCGACGGTGTGCCACGGCGAGCCGGTCGTCGCGCCATGATTGCTCACGACCAGCCCGACGAGCGCTGGCGTAATGAAGATGCCGAGCAGACTCGAAGCGGACGCGCTGCACACTGCGGCCGGCACGTTGCCCTTGGCCATGGAAGTGAAGGCAATGGAAGACTGCACGGTGGATGGCAGCGTGCAAAGAAACAGGATGCCGGTGTAGAGCGCGGGCGTCACGAGCGGCATCAGCACCGGCTTGAGCACGAGCCCGAGCACCGGAAACAGCGCGAAAGTGCTCAAGAGGACGACCAAATGCAAGCGCCAGTGCGTCGCGCCGGCAATGATCGCCTCGCGCGAAAGCTTGGCGCCGTGCAGAAAGAACAGCAGGCCGATGGCGACATTCGTGATCCAGTTGAACGCCACCGCCACGCCGCCGCGGCACGGCAGGAAGCTCGCGATGATGACCGTGCCGATCAGCGCCAGCGTGAAATTGTCAGGAAGAAGTTTGGGCCGTGCCATTCAAGATTCTCGCACTCGGACGTGTCGGGCCGCCGCGACCGGCGTTTCCGGCGTCAAGTCATGGAAAACCATGATTTTCGCTTGTACCCGATTAAATTGGCAAATTCATTTCATCGATTCATTGATTCCATTCGCGCATGAAAGCGTCGGATCAATTCGTTCAGCCGTCCGTCGATTAGCAACATTCACGCCGGTACGCACGCCTCTTTATCGACCGGCAACGCCCAGCCAAATGAGGAAAATAGAGCAGAAATTTCATCACATGATTGGTCGTCCGAAACGCTCGCGGAACCCGAAAAACTCTGACGTAACATGGTGTTACAACCATCGAGCAGGCCTAACACTTTTTGGCTCGACTGTCGCCGCGGCGCGAAATAAATTGTGGGATACACCGGCCGGCGGGTCTTTTGCATCGTCTTCGATGGCATGACCCGGAAGTTCCGACTACGGCCGGTTGTCCGACTGAATCGACGGCCAGACGCTGCCGATATCGCGGACGGGAATAGGGTCGGACGCACGCAGTTTCGACATGGCGCTTACTGGCTTTCGCAAGACTACCCGGCTTTTCGTTTCCGCAGCGCTCGGCGCGCTAGCGGTGGCGGGTTCGTTCGCCCTTGCAGGCCCCCGCGCGGAATGGCTGTCGTCGGCGGTTTTCAGCGATTCTGCAAACAGCAGGCAATCGTTGCACTACACGCCGGTTGCCGCGAAAGACGGTTTGACGCCCGTAAGCGCCGAAGTCCGTCCGGTGCCGCGTGTCGACCAGGCGGTTCCCCTGCGCGGCGCGGGGTCGATCCGCGCCGACATCACGCGTTACAACGAAGAACGTAGCCTGCCGCGGCCGCCCGGCCGTCCGGCCGACGATTCGCGCACGCCCGCCAACGCGAACTATCGCAACTGATTCTTCCCGCGGTTCAATTCAAGGGTCCGATCCGCGTCATCGACGCGCGTCGCGTCGGCGGCTACGCAAGACAAAAAAATAATCGCGCGTCTAGTTCGGCCGTCACGCTGACGTAATCTCGCCACAGTCGAACATCGATTTTCTTTCGAGCATCCCGCTGCGTATTCCCCGCGCGGACAATGCGACTGCGTCAGGAAAAGTCTCTTTTCCAACATTTCAAATTGATTTCGATGTCGCTGAGGCGCGTCGGCGCTCGCTTCGTCAGGCATTGCTTTCAGCGAAATCGACCCGCACGCGCGACAGCGGGCGTTTTGCTGCGAGTGCGTACGGTCGGCATTATCCAGATCGCTATACCCGTAATAACCAAAAACATTTTTGACCGGATAAATGGTCCGTAAAGATGGTGCCGCTCCACACGCGATGCCTCTCTCGCCCATTAAACCGTCACGCCGGTCAGACGAGGCGAGTGCAACGCCCCTCGCCCGCCAAGTTTTCAATTTTCGACAAAGACAGGAGAGTTCATGAAGTCAACCGTCAACCGTGCGCCGAAGACTACGGTGAGAGCAACGGTCAAGGCCACCGCAGTCGCCGCAGCCATGCTCGGCCTTTTTGCCGCGGGCGCGGCACACGCGCAGTCGAGCGTTTCGCTGTACGGGCAGGTCGACGAATGGGTCGGCGCTCAGAAATTTCCGGGCGGCGATCGCGCATGGAACGTGAGCGGCGGCGGCATGTCGACGTCGTACTGGGGCTTGAAGGGCGCCGAAGATCTGGGCGGCGGCTACAAGGCCATCTTCACGTTGGAAAGCTTCTTCCGCGCGCAGAACGGCCAGTATGGCCGATTCCAGGGCGATACCTTCTTCGCGCGTAACTCGTACGTAGGCATTCAAGGCCCGATCGGCACCCTCACGACGGGCCGCCTGACCACGCAACTCTTCGTCTCGACGATTCTCTTCAACCCGTTCGTCGACTCGTACGTCTTCTCGCCGATGGTCTATCACGTGTTCCTCGGCGCCGGCACGTTCCCGACGTATCGCACGGATCAGGGCGTGATCGGCGATTCGGGCTGGAACAACGCGGTGCAGTACACGTCGCCGGACTTCAACGGCCTGTCGGGCAGCGTCATGTACGCGTTCGGCAACCAGGCGGGCGACGGCCGCTCGAAGAAGTGGAGCGCGCAATTCCTGTACTTCCACGGCCCGTTCGCGGCGACCGGCGTCTATCAGTATGTCAACTTCAATAACACGCCGGGCGATCTGACTTCCGTCGACGGCTTCGCGACGCCCGGCTACAAGAGCCAGAGTGTCGGCCAGCTCGGCGCGTCCTACGACTTGAAGTACGTGAAATTCTTCGCGCAGTACATGTACACGAAGAACGACTACGAAGGTCCCGGCAGCAGCTTCCACGTCAACACGGGGCAGGGCGGCGTGACGATTCCGGTCGGCCCGGGCACGGTGATGGCGTCGTACGCCTACTCGCGCAGCAACGGCGGCCTCGACCAGACGCACAAGAGCTGGGCGCTGGGCTACGACTATCCGCTGTCCAAGCGCACTGACGTCTATGCGGCGTACCTGAACGACAAGTACACGAGCATGTCGTCGGGCGATACCTTCGGCGTCGGCATCCGCGCGAAGTTCTGACAAGCGACAAGCGTCTGAATCAAACGAAACACCGCGCCTGGAGCGCGGTGTTTCGTTTCAGCGGCGGAAAAAATCAGCGGATTGCGAGCCGCGCCTTCGCGTCGTCGTATTCGCGCTTGAGCCGGCCGACCAGTTCCGCCACGCTCGGCACGTCGTTCATCAGACCGACGCCCTGGCCCGCGCCCCAGATATCCTTCCACGCCTTCGCCTTGCTCGTGCCGTCCGCGAAGTTCATCGCGGTTTTATCCGAGACGGGCAGCGCGTCCGGATCGAGCCCCGCGTTGACGATGCTCTCGCGGATGTAATTGCCGTGCACGCCCGTGAACAGATTCGTGTAGATGATGTCGGCCGCGTTCGAATCGACGATCGAGCGCTTGTAGCTTTCCTGTGCGTGCGATTCCTTCGTCGCGATGAAGCGCGTGCCCATGTAGGCGAGGTCGGCGCCCATCGCCTGCGCGGCGAGAATGGAGCCGCCGTTGGCGATCGCGCCGGACAACACGATCGGACCGTCGAAGATGCGCCGCACTTCGCCCACGAGCGCGAACGGGGAGGTCGTGCCCGCATGGCCGCCCGCGCCCGCCGCGACGAGAATCAGTCCATCGACGCCCGCCTCGAGCGCCTTCTGCGCGTGCCGCAGATTGATCACGTCATGCAGCACGATGCCGCCATACGAATGCACCGCGTCGATCATTTCGCGCACTGGCGCGCGCAGGCTCGTGATGAAGATCGGCACCTTGTGCTCCACGCACACGCGCACGTCCTGCTCGAGTCGCGCATTCGACTGATGAACGATCTGATTGACCGCGATCGGGCCGATGACCGCATCCGGATTCGCGGCCTTGTGCTCCGCGAGCGAGGCCTGGATCTGCGTGAGCCATTCGTCGAGCAGCTCGGCGGGACGTGCGTTCAGGGCGGGAAACGAACCGACGATACCCGCCTTGCATTGCGCAAGCACGAGCTCGGGATAACTGACGATGAACATCGGCGAGCCGACGACGGGCAACGCGAGGTGCTGCAAGATGGCGGGCAAAGCCATGGCACGAGTCTCCTGAGTGTATCTGCAGCGCTGAGACCATTCTAAGGGCGCCGCACGAATTTGTAAGTCCGATTCACTTTGCTGAAGAACGCGGCGCATCAGGCCACCCGATTTCGGCGGCGCGCCGTTAAATGCACGATCGTTCTATTATACGCACGCGTGTCTTCCGGCACTCTGGCGGATTCTGAGGAAACCTTCGGTTTTCGTTCGCGCGCGCGCTCAGGCCCCTCGGCCAGGCTCATCCACGCCTACAATGGTCCGCTACGCCACGAACAAGAAAACATCATGTCTTTCGGAGACTACGAGCCGTTTCGCGTCGATGCGGGAGGTGTGGAAATCGTCGGAGTGAAGGGGGGAGACGGGCCGCCGTTATTGCTGTTGCACGGCCATCCGCAGACTCACGAAATCTGGCACAAGTGCGCCGGCCAACTGGCCCGGCACTTCACCGTGATCGCGACCGACCTGCGCGGCTATGGCGCGTCGGGCAAACCGAAGAGCGATGCGCGTCACACGCCTTATTCGAAGCGCGCGATGGCAGCGGACCAGGTCGCGGTGATGCGTCACTTCGGCTTCGAGCGTTTTCTCGTCTGCGCGCACGATCGCGGTGCGCGCGTCGCGTATCGCATGGCGATGGATTTCCCCGATGCCGTCGATCGCCTGATGCTGCTCGATATCGCGCCGACGCTTGCGATGTACGAAGCCACCGATCGCGAATTCGCGACCGCGTATTTCCACTGGTTCTTCCTGATTCAGCCGACGCCGTTGCCCGAGTTGCTGATCGGCGGCAATCCGGCTGGGTATATCGATCGCGTGATGGGCAACCGGCATGCGGGCCTCGCGCCGTTCGCGCCGCATGCGTTGCAGGCGTATCGCGATGCGCTGGCGTCGCCCGGTACGATCTTCGCGATATGTGAGGACTATCGCGCGTCGGCGGGCATCGACCTGGAGCACGATCGCGCGGACCTCGAGCGCGGGTTGAAGATCGCATGTCCGTTGCGCGTGCTGTGGGGCGAGCAGGGCGTGATCGAGCGCTGCTTCGATGCGCTCGCGCTATGGCGTCGTGTTGCGCGCGACGTGAGCGGCCGCGCGCTGCCGTGCGGGCACTATATTCCCGAGGAGGCGCCCGATGCGCTGCTCACCGAAATACTGGCGTTCTTCGAAGCGGACGCGCCCTGAAACGTCCGCCGCCATAGAGTCTTACGCAGTTCGGGCACGCGTTAAAGATTCTGTAGGGAAAGCACCGATGCACGTCAAATAGTGTCGCGCTACGATACCCTGGACGTTGATCACGTCCATATGATTCTGCCGCTTGCCGTAGCTGACAAGCGGCTTTCTTTTTGTGCGGCCGGTTTGCTTCAGGCGGCCGACACCATTTCTCCGCTCACCTTCACCGCCCCGCCGCGCGCCAGTTCTCCGACGATTCTCTCCACCAGCGCCCGGCGTTCGTGAGACGGTGCGAGCACATCGGCGGCGGCGCGCATCGAGCGGGCGTTTTCCGTCATCGAGACGAGCGCGTCGAGCGTCATCGCGCGGACCTCCATCAGCTTGAACACGATCAGTACCTTGAGCGCATTCTTCGCGTTGCGCGCGGGATCGGCCTGCAGATAGTCGAGCCGCGAACGCGCGATGTCGAGCGCGCGCGCCACGTCCGTGAACGGCGCGCCGTGGCCGGGAATCACGACATCGACGTCGAGTTGCGAAATCAGCTCGAGCACCGCGCGTTCTTCCGCGAATCCGCTCGCGCCTTCGAGTTCGGGAAAGATCACGCCGAAGCCGTTTTCCCACAACGCGTCCGCGCTGATCAGCACGCGCATTTCAGCGCAGTGAAGCATCAGCGAATGCGGATCATGGCCGGGCGCGCCGAGCACGTTCCACTCGAAGCCGCCGAGCGCGAGCATCGCGCCGTGTTCGATCGTGCCCGTGAAACCGAAGCGCTCGCAGCGCTGGCCGGTGGCGCGGAACGTGAGCGCGCCTTCGTCCCAGTCGCGCACGGCGTGCGCTTCGCTTGCGGGTATCAGCGTGTCGCACGCGTAGGTGTGCTGCAGCAGCGCGTTGCCGCCGCAATGATCGGAATGCAGATGGGTGTTGACGATCAGATCGAGCTTGCGCGCGCCGAGTTGCCGCTGCACCAGTGCGAGCGTCTGCGGCGCGTGCGACGCATAGCCGGTATCGACGATGGCTGCGCCGTCCGCGCTGGCGAACAGCACATTGTTCGACGAGAGCCAGCCGCGCTCGAACACCGTCATCGCGTTCCGGAGCGGTTGCGGTAGCACGTTCACGTCGCGCGCTCCTTATGCATCACGACGATGGTCGCCGACGCCTTCATCACCGGCTCGTCGAGTTGATTCACCGCGCCGCCTTCGAGCTTGACGAGATCGCCGTTCAGGCTGGCTTTCCACTTCGCCTCGACCACGCGCCAGGACATCGTGAGGACGTCGTCGGCTTTCACGGCGCGCGTCAGCCTGATGCCGAATTCGAGTCCGAGCGGCTGCGCGTAACGGGAGAAATGCGTGGCCAGCATGGCCATCAGATGCGCGGTCGGCTGCGTGCCCGATGCGATCAGCGAACCGAAGCGGCTGGCGCGCGCAAGCGCGTCGTCGTGGTGCAGGGGATTGAGGTCATTGACGAGCGTCGCGAAATGTTTGATCGAACCGGATGGCAGCGCGAGCGTCGCTTCGAACGATTCGCCGATCGTCACAATGCGCGCGCCAAGCCGGCGGCTCTCGGCGCGCGCGAGCACCGCGCGCTTCTCGTCGTCGTCCGAGGACGCCCACGCGGCGATTTCGTCGATGGTGCGAAAGCAGCCATCGCAAAAGCCGGTTTCCGGATTCATGCGGCAGACGTCGACGCACGGCGACGCCACGTCGCTCATGACTCGGCCGTCTCGCGCAACGCGACGTCGACGACCGGCGCGCCTGTCAGCTCGATCAACTCCTGCGGCGACAGATTGAAGACGGCGTGCGGGTGTCCGGCCGCGGCCCACAGGCTTTCGAGCGCGAGCAGATCTTCGTCGATCAGCGTGACGGGCGTGACCGCGTGGCCGATCGGGCACACGCCGCCGATCGCATAGCCGGTCTTCTCGCGCACGAACTTGGCGTCCGCGCGCGCCAATGCGCCGACGCGCGCCGCGACCTTCGCCTCGTCGACGCGATTCGCGCCGCTCGCGATCACGAGCACGGGCGCGTCGTCGTCGCGGCGGCGGAACAGAATCGACTTGGCGATCTGCGCGATCGAGCAGCCGAGTCCGGCTGCCGCTTCAGCCGAGGTCTTGCCGGTTTCGGGCAGCATCACGACGTCGTGCGGATGGCCGCGGTCCTTCAACATGAGCGCGACGCGTCGCGCCGAATCGGGTAATTGATCGATCATCGTTGTCCTGGATTTTCGTTGGGCTTCAGACGCAGGCCGCCGCGCCGTCGCGCTTCTTCGTGAAGATCGCACGTCCGGCGCGCGACGAACTCGGCTTGCCGATGGCGCGCGAAATGAAATCGCCGATCTCGACGAGCTGATCCAGATCGATGCCCGTCTCGATGCCGAGCCCGTTCATCAGATAGACGACGTCTTCAGTCGCAACGTTGCCGGTCGCGCCCTTCGCATACGGGCAGCCGCCCAGGCCCGCCACCGACGCATGGAAAATCTCGATGCCTTCGAGCAGCGCCGCATAGATGTTGCCGACCGCCTGCCCGTACGTGTCGTGGAAGTGCCCGGAAAGGCGCTCGCGCGGAAATACCTTCTGCGCCGCCGCGAGCACTTCGCGGGTGCGCCTGGGCGTGCCGACGCCGATCGTGTCGGCGATATCGATTTCGTCGCAGCCCAGCGCCTTCATGCGCTCGACCACATCCACCACGGATTCGATGCTCACTTCGCCCTGATACGGGCAGCCGAGCGCGCACGAAATGGAGCCGCGCAGGCGCATGCCGGCGTCCTTCGCGGCTTTTGCCACCGGCTCGAAGCGCGCGATGCTCTCCGCGATGCTGCAGTTGATGTTCTTCTGCGAGAACGCCTCGCTCGCCGCGCCGAAGATCACGATTTCATCGGCTTTCGATTCGAGCGCGCCTTCGAAGCCGCGCATGTTCGGCGTGAGCACCGAGTAGATCGTGCCCGGACGGCGCTCGATGCCGGCCATGACGGCTGTGGCGTCGGACATCTGCGGCACCCATTTGGGCGAGACGAACGAGGTCGATTCCACGTTCACGACGCCCGCATTCGCGAGCCGGTTCACGAGCTCGATCTTGGTTTCGGTGGGCACGAACTCCTTCTCGTTCTGCAGGCCGTCGCGCGGTCCGACTTCGACGATTTTTACTTTGGCGGGAATCATGTTTGTCTCCTTTTCCATCCGATGCGGTTCGGTTCTATGCGCTTTCGATCCGTTCAGTATCCGCGCCTGAAATCGACGATGCCGCTGATCGGCTCGCCGCGCGCCAACGCACGGATCTTGCCGGCGATCTGCACGATGCTTTCCTCGCGCAAGGTTTCCGCCGAGATATGCGGCGTCACCGAGACGCGCGGGTGCGTCCAGAACGGATGATCCTGCGGCAGCGGCTCGGTGTGAAACACGTCGAGCGTTGCGGCGGCGATCTGGCCTCGGTCGAGCGCGGCGACGAGATCCGTATCGACCAGATGCGGTCCGCGAGCCACGTTCACCAGATACGCGCCGCGCGAGAGCTTGTCGAATGTGCGCGTGTTCAGAATGCCTTCGGTGTCCGGCGTGTGCGGGAGCAGGTTGATGAGCACCTTCACGCCGTCGAGGAACGCATCGAACTGTTCAGGACCGGCATGAACCTGCACGCCTTCGATCGACTTCGGCGTGCGGCTGTAGCCGCGCACCGGCACGCCGAGCTTCAGCAGGCTTTTCGCGACTTCCGCGCCCAGCACGCCCAATCCGAGCACGCCGACCGTGAACGACTCGCGCGCGTGTTGCGGCAGCTTTTCCCAGCGGCCCTCGCGTTGCAGCGCGTCGTATGCGTCGAAGCGGCGCAGATAGCGCAGCACGCAATAGCTCGCGTACTCGACCATCTGCTGCGCCATGCCGGTGTCCTCCAGCCGCACTAGCTTCGCGTTCGGCGGCAGGGTGCCCGGCTCCTTGCGTTCGACATCGAGGATCGCGTCGACGCCCGCGCCCAGGTTGAACACGGCCTGAAGATCGGGCCGGTTCGCGAAGAGCTCGCGCGGCGCGCGCCAGACGATTGCGTAATCGGCGGGCGCGGTGTCGCCCGGCTCCCACACTCGCAGATCGGCGTCCGGCAACTCGCGCTTGAGGCCGCCGAGCCACGCGTCGATATCGGCGCCCTTCTCGTAGAAGATGATTTTCATGACCGAGTGAGTTTAATTCGCGTGCGCGTGCGTGTGTCCGCACGAGCGCTCCGCATGCTCGGCGCCCGTGTTCTGCGCTGCTTCCGCGCGCATGCCCAGCCGCTCGATCAGCTTGCGGTCGGCCTCTGCTTGCGGGTTGCTCGTCGTCAGAAGCTGGTCGCCGTAGAAGATCGAGTTCGCGCCCGCCGCGAAGCACAGCGCCTGCAAGGCTTCATCCATCTGCTCGCGGCCGGCGGAGAGGCGCACCATCGCTTTGGGCATCGTGATGCGCGCGACCGCGATCGTGCGCACGAACTCGAACGGATCGAGCGCGTCGACGCCGGTGAGCGGCGTGCCCGCGACTTGCACGAGGTTGTTGATCGGCACCGATTCCGGATACGGCTCCATGTTCGCGAGCTGCGAGATCAGCCCGGCGCGCTCACGGCGCGACTCGCCCATGCCGACGATGCCTCCGCAGCACACGTTGATGCCCGCGTCGCGCACGTGTTCGAGCGTGTCGAGGCGATCCTGATACGTGCGCGTCGAAATGATCTGGCCGTAGAACTCCGGCGATGTATCCAGATTGTGGTTGTAGTAATCGAGACCGGCATCGCGCAGGCCTTGCGCCTGATGCGCTTCCAGCATGCCGAGCGTCACGCAGGTTTCGAGGCCCATCGCCTTCACGCCGCGGATCATGTCCTTGATCGGCTCCAGATGACGGTCCTTCGGATTGCGCCACGCCGCGCCCATGCAAAAGCGCGTCGCGCCGTTGGACTTCGCGACTTCGGCCGCCTTCAGTACTTCGTCCACGTCCATCAGCTTTTCGGCTTTCAGGCCCGTGTCGTGATGCACCGACTGCGGACAGTAAGCGCAATCCTCCTCGCAGCCGCCCGTCTTGATGGACAGCAGCGTGGACAACTGCACGGCGTTCGGATCGAAGTGTTCGCGATGCACGGTCTGCGCGCGATACAGCAGGTCGTTGAACGGCAACTCGTACAGCGCGACGACATCTGCGACGCGCCAGCGCTGCATCGGTTGCGGCGTGGTCGTGGAAAGGTTCTCGGCGGCGATGGATTGCGTCATGGGTTCAGTCCTTTCGGTAAAGCTGGTCTTGTAAAACGCCGATGTCGAGCGACTCGGCTGCGCGCTTTGCATCCGTTGGCGCGAGATGCGGAATCACGCCGATGAGCGGCGCTTTGATGCGTTGTTCGAGCGTAGCGATGTTTTGGTCGGGATAAAGCATGTCCGGATCGACGCGATTCGCGACCCAGCCCGCGAGTTTCAGACCGCGCGACGTGATCGCTTCGACCGTGAGCAGCGCGTGGCTGATGCAGCCGAGCCGCATGCCGACGACGAGCACCACCGGCAAGCCGAGCGCGACCGCGAGGTCGGCGGTGTCGTGCGTGTCGTCGAGCGGCACGCGAAAGCCGCCGACGCCTTCCACCACGACGACGTCCGCTTGCGTCACGGCGACGCGATGCGCCTCGACGATCCGCCCGATATCCAGCGCGATGCCCTCGCGCGCCGCGGCGATATGCGGCGCGATAGGCTCGCGCATCATGAACGGCGTGCGGATTTCGTTCGGCAGCGCGACGGTCGCGGCGGCATCGAGCTGATCGGCGTCTTCGTTGTGCAGCACGCCATCGCGCTCGACCGCGCCCGAGGCGATCGGCTTCATCGCGGCGGCGCGCAGGCCGGCGCGCGCGAAGCCGTGCAGCAGCGCGGAAGAGACAAGCGTCTTGCCGATTTCCGTATCGGTTCCGGCGACGAAAAAAGATAAAGCGGTCATAGCGAATTCAAGGCGTGATCGAGGCGCGCGAGATCGTCCTCGCTGTGCGCGGCGGAAAGCGAAATGCGCAGGCGCGAGGTGCCCGCCGGAACCGTCGGCGGACGAATCGCGGGCACCCAGAGTCCGTGTTTGTCGAGTGCGGCGGCGAGTTCCAGTGTCTCGTCGTTGCCGCCGATCACGAGCGGCTGCACGGCGGTATGCGAATCGACCGGCATCCAGCGCGTGCGTTTCAGCATTGCGCGCGTGGTTTCGATCAGCGCGGCGAGATGCGCGCGCCTTTGGTCGCCTTCATCGCCCGCAATGATCTCGATGCTCTTCGACACCGCATGCGCGACCGCCGGCGCGGACGCCGTCGTGAAGATATACGGACGCGCGCGTTGAATCAGCCATTCGACGACCGTTTCATCGGCGCAGACGAACGCGCCCGACACGCCCGCCGCCTTGCCGAGCGTGCCGACATAGACGAGATGCGGCGAGCGCAGCGCGTAGTGCGCGAGCGCGCCGCGCCCTTGCGGACCGAGCACGCCGAAGCCGTGCGCGTCATCGACGACGAGCCAAGCGCCGTATTTCTCCGCCAGCTCGACGAGGCGCGAGAGCGGCGCGATGTCGCCGTCCATGCTGAACACCGTATCGGTGACGATCAGCTTCGTCGCGGTTTCGTCGCGCGAGGCGTCGAGCATGGCGTCGAGCGCGTCCATGTCCGCGTGCGGATAGATCTGCGTCTCGGCGCGCGACAGGCGCACGCCATCGATCAGCGACGCGTGGTTCAGCGCGTCCGAAAACACGAGCGTGCCGCGTCCGGCGAGCGCGGTCACCACCGCGAGGTTCGCCATGTAGCCGGTGCTGAAGTACAGCGCGCGCGGATTGTCGACGAAACCGCCCGAGAACGCGGCGAGATCGTCTTCGAGTTGCGCGTGCGCGCGCGAATGACCGCCGAGCAGATGCGAACCGCCGCTGCCCGCGCCATACAGCGACGCGCCTTCGGCCAGCG
The DNA here is from genome assembly GCF_001544875.2 of Caballeronia hypogeia. Taxonomy (GTDB): domain Bacteria; phylum Pseudomonadota; class Gammaproteobacteria; order Burkholderiales; family Burkholderiaceae; genus Caballeronia; species Caballeronia hypogeia. The sequence continues at coordinate 424,375 of NZ_FCOA02000001.1, read as the reverse complement.
CCGCGCGCAGCGCATCGTGCGCGGCGAGGCCGAGATAATCGTTGCTCGCGAAGCCGACGATCGCGCGGCCATCGACGGTCATATGTGCCGAACACGCGCCGTCGATGGTCTTGCGGCGGCGGCGCAGGCCGCGCGCATCGATATCCTTCAGGCCTTGTTCGAGCGTTTCGTAGAGCATTCCGGCCGTCGTGCTCATGCGGCGTTCTCCGCGAGCGTGGCGTTGAGCGTCTCGCGCGTGCGTTGCGCGAGCAGCGCGAGTTCGTCATCGGTGAGGATGTACGGCGGCATCATGTACACCGTGGTGCCGATGGGACGCATCAGCAGTTCGCGCTGCAATGCGTGAGCGTAGAAACGGCGCGAGAACGTCCTGTCGTCGATATCGACATCGAAGGCGAAGATCGTGCCGCAATTGCGCAGGTTCTTCACGCGTTCGTGCTGGCCGACTTGCGCTTGCAACGCCTCGCGCAATAACGCCGACTTGCGCCGGTTCTCTGCGAGCACGTCGGCGCTCTCGAACAGATCGAGCGTGGCCAACGCGGCCCGGCACGCGAGCGGATTGCCGGTGTACGAGTGCGAATGCAGGAAACCGCGCGTCAAATCGTCGTCGTAGAAGGCGGCGTAGATGGCGTCGCGGGTCAGGACGATCGAAAGCGGCAGGTAACCACCGCTGATGCCTTTCGACAGGCAGATGAAATCCGGCCAGATGCCTGCCTGCTCGCATGCGAAGAATGTACCGGTGCGCCCGCAGCCGACCGCGATTTCATCGGCGATCAGATGCACGCCGAACTCGTCGCACAACGCGCGCAGGCGCGTGAGATACGACGCGTCGTACATCGCCATGCCCGCCGCGCATTGCACGAGCGGCTCGACGATCACGGCGGCGAGCGTGTCCGCGCGTTGCTCGAAAAGCGCGCGCATTGCGGCGATGGCCTCATCGACGCCCGCCACCGCCGGCGACGCGACCACATGCGCGTGACGGATCAGCGGATCGTAAGCGTCCTTGAAGATGGCGACATCCGTCACGCCGAGCGCGCCGATGGTTTCGCCGTGGTAACTGTTGGCGAGACACGCGAATTCGCGCTTCTCGCCCTGCCCGCGATTGCGCCAGAAGTGAAAGCTCATCTTCAGCGCGATTTCGACCGCCGACGCGCCGTCCGACGCGAAAAACGCATGGCCGAGCGTGCGATCCGTGAGCGCGGAAAGACGCTCGGCCAGCTCGACCGCCGGCGCGTGCGTGCAGCCGGCGAGCATCGCGTGCTCGAGCGTGTCGAGCTGATCCTTCAACGCGCGGTTGATATCGTCGTTCGCGTGACCGAAAAGGTTGACCCACCACGAACTGATCGAATCGAGATAGCGGTTGCCTTCGTGGTCGAAGAGCCACGCGCCCTTGCCGCGCGCGATCGGCACGAGCGGCACGCGCTCGTGATGCTTCATCTGGGTGCACGGATGCCACACGGCAGCGAGCGAGCGTGTCACCCAGTCTTGATTGGCTTCTGTGTTCAAAAACGGCTCCCAGGCCCGCGCGCGTTGCGGGCCGGATACATCGGCAGGCATGCAAGCGCCTGCGTTACTGGAGAAATGCCGGGAAAGCTGCGCCAGTCAATTATCCCTAAAAGCTGCCGTACCTTCCGTAATCGGAAGGTTTTTTGAGCGTGCGTGAGCGCCCAACGGAAATGCGAAAACGCGCTATCGCGCGCAACGTCGCTCAAATCGATGCGTTGTCGGTGCAATGACGTGGAAGATGCGGTTTGGGAAAAGCAAACGCCGGCGCGCAGGCCGGCGTTCCGAAGTGGCGAAGAGGGAGCGTTCAGCGCGATGCGGTCTGCGTCTCGGCCGCCCGATCGTTCCACACCACGCGATTGTTCACCGCGTAGAGCCGGCACGGATCGGCGCTCTGCTTCTGGCAACTGGCGATGGCGACGGACATCGGGTCGTCGCCGCCTTCGGCCCACGACCACGCGCCCGAATCCGACACGGCGAACGCGCGGCTCGAATACTGCGAGAGGAAGTTGCGGTAGCCGGCGCGGCCGTTTTCATCGACGTACGGCACGGACTGCACCGAATCGAGATCGGCGAAGTTGGTCGCCTTCGGCATGTGCGGTTCGGAAACCTGGTACTGCACGGCGGTCGGCATGCCGATCTGCGCAAGGAAGGCCTTCACGCGCGGCCACCAGATCTGCACGCCGTCGCGATCGCCGACGAGGCGGTGCGCGTCGTTCTTGTAGCTGCCGAAATCGACCATGTCGGCCTGTGCGCCGTGTGACGTGAACGCGGCGTACATCTGCGCGGACAGATCGCCTTGCCAGACGGAGTCGTTGTCGCCGTAAAGCCACAGCGACGGCAGACGCACGTTCTGGCCATAGTCGCCGAACGCGTTGACGAGGTTCTTTTGCCAGCCCGCGCATTCGTCCTGACGCAAGCCGCCCGAGAAGTTGATGAGACCGCGCACGCCGGGTGCCGAAACGGCATCGCGCGCGCCATAGGCCATGGTCGTCAGGCCGCCGTGCGACGTGCCCGCGACGACGATGTGCGTCTTGTCCACATACGGCTGCGCGCTCATGTACGCGACGGTTGCCGCGACGTCCTGCGCCTGCGCGAAGCCGTTCGCCTCGACGTTGCAGCCGTGGCCGGCGTATTCGCCGCCCGAGCCCGCGAAACCGCGGCGGTTCGGCACGACCACGATATAACCGTGACGCACGAACTCACGCGCGAGCGCGACCGGACGATTGCGCGGCTGCGCGTGCGAGTCGCCGGGAAGCTTGCCGTGGTTGAAGACGATCATCGGGAACGGGCCCGCACCGTCCGGCTTGAACACCGTGGTTTCGAGCGAGATGTCGGCTTCGGGAATCTGGATGACGCTTTCGTTCAGGCCGCTGGTGGCGGCGGGAAGGCTCGCGTCGAGCGAATCGGGAATGTGGGACGCCTGGCCGAATGCGGGAGCCTGGAGGCCTTCGGACTGGCGCACGCCGCCGATCGGCTCGGCGCGCGCCGCGGTCGTGACGAACGACGCCGCGAGCGAGCACACCATGCTGCATCCGATGACCCAGGTCCTGATCCCCATCCGTGAACTCCGACTGCGCTTCCAATAAGGCGTTGAACGGCCAAGCCCCAACGTCTGATTTTTGAAGTCACAAACCTATCGCGCTGCTCTCGAAGAGCAGTATCGGTTGCGGATTCCGGGAGTCATGCCAGGAAAAGGCATGACAATTGGCTTCAAAACGGGGCTTCGCTGCGAGTGTCCGGGCACGGGAATGACAGCGCCCTGACGTGTACAGAGATTAACCGTTCAAAATTGCACTGCACAATAAGTGCAACCCCGTAACTGTTTAATCTGAAAGGAAAAACTTAGGAAATTAATACCGCTGGACAATGCTTTTTTGTTAAAAGAATATTTACTTTTCTTTGATCTGACCATCGACGTAAATCCAGTTTCCGGACTGGTTTCGCGTGAAGCGGCTCGCCTCGTGCAGACGATGCGCGCGGCCCCCGACTTTGTAGCGCGCGACGAACTCCACTTCCTCGTGATTCCCGTCGATGGGCGTGTGCCGTTTGATCTGCAGACCGAGCCAGCGCGTGCCGGAGTCAGAGGCGTCGAGGTCGGGCGGACAGGTCGATTCGGCCCAGGTCGCGCGCAGATAGGCCGTGTCGCCGAGCACGTAGGCGGTGTAGCGCGAGCGCATCAGCTCCATTGCGTTGATGGGGGCCTCGCCGCCTTCGATGAAACGCCCGCAACACGCCTCATAGCGCGGTGCGGGCGCGTTCGGACGCCGGTCGGGCGCGGCGCCGCCACAAGGACATTCGACCGGCTTCATTGATCGACGCCCGGCATTTCGACGTGACGCGGCTGGCCGCGCACGCGATCGAGCCACGCGCGGATCGCCGGATAGCGCGCGAGATCGACGTTCGCTTCGGCGGCGACGTGCGTGTAGGCGTAGAGCGCGATATCCGCCACCGTATAGCGCTCGCCGACGAAGAACGTGCGCGTCGCGAGATGTTGCTCCATCACATCGAGCGCGCGATACGAACCCGCGATTTTTTCGGGCAGACGCGGATCGTCGGTCCGCTTCTGAAATTGCAGGATGAAGCGCGCCACCGCGATATGCGGCTCGTGGCTGTATTGCTCGAAGAACATCCACTGCAGCACCTGCGCGCGTTCGAGGCGCTCGGCGGGCATGAGCGGCGTGCCTTCGGCGAGATAGCAGAGAATCGCGTCGGATTCGGTGAGCGTGGTCTTGTCGTCGATGACGAGCACCGGAACCTTGCCGTTCGGGTTGAGCTTTTTGAAGTCGTCGGTGCGGGTCGCGCCGTGCATCATGTCGACTTCATGCCACACGTAAGGCAGGCCGAGTTGCTCGAGCGCGAGGCGCACCTTGTAGCAGTTGCCCGACGGGGACACGCCGTGTACTTGATACGTCACATTCACTCCTGGTTCACCATTCGATCTTCGTGCCGTCGTACTGCACGAAGGTGCCGTTGAATTCATCGCGCATCGCGCCCGCCTCGGCGATGACCGCGCGCATGCCCGACACGCTGTGCGCGACGTCGATGGCCGCCGAGGCCCCGCCCATCTCCGTGCGCACCCAGCCCGGATGCAGCGCGATGCACGCCGTATGGCGCGATTCCAGCGACGCCGTCTTGAGCGCCGAATTGAGCGCCGCCTTGCTCGCGCGATACAGCCAGCCGGTCGTGCCGCTCGCCTCGCCGATGCTGCCCATCTTGCTCGACACGACCGCAAGCACGCCGCGCGCGGCGTCGGTGAGCGGCAGCAGCACGGGAATGAGCTGCATCGGGCCGCGCACGTTGGTGTGCATGACCTGATCGAAATCTTCCGCGCCGATGGCTTCCACGCCTTCCGTGCGCGGGCCGTAGACGCCGGACACGATGATCGCCAGGTCCAGCCGTTCCTCGTCGAGCTGCCACGCGAGCGAGGCGACCTGTTCAGGCTGAGTGACATCGAGCGGGAAGGTTTGCGCACCCATCGCGTCGAGCGCGGAGAGCGACGCCTTGTCGCGCGCGGTGGCGAGCACGCGCCAGCCGTCGCGGCAATATTCACGCGCGAACTCGTGGCCCAGGCCACGCGACGCGCCGATGATCAATACGGTTTTCATGGGCGATGGCTTCCTGTGATGACGTCCTTGCGACTATAGCGCGCGACTCGCGGTCGCTGCTTGCGCGCCGAAGTTTCCAGTATCGTTCTGCCCTTTCGATTGTGTAAGAGCGGAAAGATGATGGATTGCGATGTCGTGATCGTCGGCGCCGGGCCGGCGGGTTTGTGTCTCGCGAACGCATTGAGCGGCGCGGGTCTTTCGATCGTGCTTGTCGAGCAGCAGAGCGACGATGCGCTTCGCGATCCTGCATTCGACGGGCGCGAAATCGCGCTGACGCAGCAATCCGTCGCGTTCCTGACGACGCTCGGCGTGTGGGCGCGGATCGACGCGCGCGTGAAATCGCCGCTGGCCAATGCGCGCATTTTCAACGGCTCGTCCCCGTTCGCGATGAAGATCGGGCATGCTCTTTCCGGGCACGACGAACTCGGCTGGCTCGTGTCGAATCATCTGATCCGGCGTGCAGCGTTCGAGTCGGTGGAACATTTGCGTGCGTCGGGCGCGGACATTCGCGTCATGGCGTCGGCGCGCGTGATCGACGTCGATACCGATGCGGCCAGCGCACGCGTACGCCTCGATAGCGGCCAGACGCTCGCGGCGCGGCTGGTCGTCGCGGCGGACAGCCGCTTTTCGGCGACGCGGCGCATGATGGGCATCGCTGCCGGCATGCACGATTTCGGCAAGTCGATGCTGGTCTGCTGCATGACGCACGACGCGCCGCACGAACACACCGCTTGGGAGTGGTTCGGGCATCGGCAGACGCTCGCGCTGTTGCCGATGAACCCTGATCCGGCGAGCGGTGCGCATCGGTCGTCGGTGGTGGTGACGCTTACGGCGCGCGAGATCGAGCGGCTGAACGCGCTCGAAGCCGATGCGTTCAATCGCGAGATCGAACGTCGTTTCGAGCGGCGGCTCGGCGCGATGACGCTGCGCTCGACGCGGCACGTCTATCCGCTGGTGGCGGTTTATCCGAAGCGGTTTGTCGCGACGCGGTTCGCGACGGTCGGCGACGCCGCCGTAGGCATGCATCCGGTGACAGCGCACGGGTTCAATTTCGGGCTGGTCGGAATCGAGGCGCTTTCTCGCGCGGTCGCCGCTGCGCAAGCCGCTGCGCTCGATATTGCCGGCGACGCGTTGCTTTCACGCTATGAAGCGCAACATCGGCGCGCGACGCGGCCGCTGTATCTGATCACACGGTTCATCACTGAGGTCTATACGCGCGATTCGCTGCCGGCGCAGATCGCGCGCGATGCGATGCTGCGGATCGGCGAGAAATTGACGCCGTTCAAGCGCGCGGTGGCGATGTCGCTGGCGGGGCAGTGAAGGGGGAATGCTGGAGATTCCTATATCGTCTGGATGAGTAGGGATGCTGATTGAATCGGAGTAAAGTCTCGCTACTCGCAACGTTCATCTGTCGGCAATCGCGGTCGGGGAACTTCTTCGTGGCGTCGAGCGGCTTCGTCACCGAGGCGACCTGCCGCAGGCTCAAACACTCGAACGGTGGTTGAGAGGCGTATTGCGCCAGTACGAAGGAAAGATACTGGCTGTCGACGAGGAGATAGGCGGACTGTGGGGAACCCTTCGCGCCCGGCATCCTGAGCCGGCGGTGGACCGACTCATCGCTGCGACGGCCATCTATCATGGCCTGACCGTGGTCAAGCGCAACGTGAGAGATTTCGAGCAAACGGGCGTGGAGATGCTCAGCCCATTCGATTAGAACCAAGCCGGCCGGGTGCGCGTCGAAGCACCCTGGACCGGCCCGAGGCGCTTAAACGATCTCCACCCCCATCGCCGTCGCCTCCCCACCACCAATACACAAACTCGCCACGCCGCGCTTCAACCCACGCGCCTTCAACGCTCCAATCAGCGTCACCAGAATCCGCGCGCCCGAAGCTCCGATCGGATGCCCCAGCGCGCACGCGCCGCCATTCACGTTCACCTTCTCGTGCGGCAGATCGTGCTCGCGCATCGCGGCCATCGTCACGACGGCGAACGCCTCGTTGATCTCATACAGATCGACATCGCTCGCGCGCCAGCCGTTCTTCTCGAAGAGCTTGCGGATCGCGCCGACGGGCGCCGTCGTGAACAGCGCCGGCTGCTGCGCGAACGTGCTGTGCCCGACGACCCGCGCGATCGGCGCGACGCCCAGCCGCTTCGCAGTCGATTCGCGCATCATCGCGAGCGCCGCCGCGCCATCCGAAATCGAGGACGAATTCGCCGCCGTCACCGTGCCGTCCTTTGCGAACGCCGGCCTGAGCGACGGAATCTTTTCGATATTGGCCTTGAACGGCTGCTCGTCGCGCTCGACGAGCACATCGCCCTTGCGGCCCTGCACCGTCACCGGCGCGATCTCCCACTTGAACGAGCCGTCTTCATTGGCGCGTTGCGCGCGCCGCAGCGACTCGATCGCGAACGCATCCTGCGACTCGCGCGAGAACGCATACGACGACGCGCACTGCTCCGCGAACGCGCCCATCAGACGGCCTTTCTCGTAGGCGTCCTCCAGTCCGTCGAGGAACATGTGGTCGAGCACCTGCCCGTGTCCCATGCGCATGCCGCCGCGCGCCTTCGGCAGCAGATACGGCGCGTTGGTCATGCTTTCCATGCCGCCCGCGACGATCACATCCACCGAACCGGCGAGCAGCATGTCGTGCGCGAACATCGCGGCGCGCATGCCGGAGCCGCACATCTTGTTGATCGTCGTGGAGCCGGTGGCGAGCGGCAAACCCGCGCCGAGCGCCGCCTGGCGAGCGGGCGCCTGGCCTTGCCCCGCGGGCAGCACGCAGCCCATGATGACTTCTTCGATCTGCTCGGGCGCGAGGCCCGCGCGCTCGCGCGCCGCGGCAATGGCCGCCGCGCCCAGTTGTGGCGCGGTCAACGCGGCGAAGTCGCCCTGGAACGCGGCCATCGGCGTGCGCGCCGCCGAGACGATGACTACCGGATCTGCTTGTGTCTCACTCATGTTTCAGCTCCTTGATGACGCCTTTGATGATTTCGGGAACGTCGCCCAGACGCGCCGCATCGGACGCGAGCACGTCGTTCTCCGCGGATTGCGCGCCGCTGCGGCTCAGCGCGGCGATGCACGACCGGTACACCGGATCGATCTGTTCCTGCGAGCCGATCATCAGGCCCATGTTGCGCAGTCGGCCGTCGTGCACGCCGTAGGTCCAGCCATGCACGGTCAGCTCCTGCCCACGCGCCCACGCGTCGCCGACGATGGTCGTGCGGCACACGTTGATGGTCTGCTCGATCGTGTTCAGCTCAACGAGACGGCGGTGGCGCGCGCTGCCCACGGGCCATTCGTCGAGCAGCGCGGCATGCTTCTCGCGCACGTCCTCGACGTGGCGCAGCCAGTTGTCCGCCAGTCCGACGCGCCGTCCGACGAGCGCCGCGCCCACGCCCGAGCAGCCGTAATGGCCGACCACCATGATGTGCTTCACCTTCAGCATGTCGACGGCGAACTGGATCACGGACAGACAGTTGAGGTCGGAGTGCACGACCACGTTCGCGATGTTTCTGTGCACGAACACCTCGCCCGGCGGCAAGCCGATGATCTGGTTGGCGGGCACGCGCGAATCCGAGCAGCCGATCCACAGATATTCAGGCGCCTGCTGATCCGCGAGGCGCTTGAAGAAGTCGGCGTCTTCGGAGAGCTGGCGCTCGACCCAGCTCTGGTTGTTCGCGAACAGATGGGCGAGGGGATTCGATGCGTCGTGGTTATCGGATTGGTGGTTCATGTTCGATAGTCAAAGCCGGACGCGCGCCCTTCAGGCGGCGCGCGCGTCCTGTTCGCCGGGCTTCCCGAAGCGCTCCGGATAGCGGATGCAGAATCGGGCTTCCCGGTCATAGGGAAAGAAATCGGCGAGCTCGCCGCGCAGCAGTTGTTCCTTGTGATGCTGCCAGAGCGCGGGATCGAAGAAATCCGCGTGATGGCGCATGAACGCGGCGCGCACGCGCGGATCGCCGAGCAAAAAGGTGCCGTACGTTTCGGGAAAGATGTCGTGCGGGCCGACGGTATACCACGGCTCGCCCGACATCTCGTCTTCCTCGTTGCGCGGCGGCGGCACGCGGCGCACGTTGCAGTCGGTCAGATATTCGATCTCGTCGTAGTCGTAGAACACCACGCGGCCATGCCGCGTCACGCCGAAGTTCTTGTACAGCATGTCGCCGGGAAAGATGTTGGCCTGGATCAACTGTTTGATCGCATTGCCATACTCTTTGATGCCGTGGTCGATTTCTTCGTCGCTGCCGTTGTGCAGATAGAGATTGAGCGGCACCATGCGTCGCTCGATATACACATGCCGGATGACGAGATTGTCGCCTTCGTATTCGATCATCGAAGGCGCTTCCTTCTCCAGCTCGCGCACCAGCGTATGGTCGAGACGCGAGACGGGCAGCGCGACGCTCGAATATTCGAGCGTGTCGGCCATGCGGCCTAAGCGATCGTGGCGCTTCACGAGCAGGTACTTGTCCTGGATCTTCTGGCGCGTGGTTTCCTTCGGCGGCGGAAACGCGTCCTTGATGAGCTTGAAGACGTACGGGAACGAAGGCAGCGTGAAGACGATCATCACCAGCCCCTTGATGCCGGGCGCGATGATGAACTGATCGCTCGAATGCGACAGATGGTGCAGCAGATCCCGATAGAAATCGTTCTTGCCCTGCTTCTGCAATCCGACCGATGTGTAGATCTCCGCCTTCGGCTTGCGCGGCATGATGGTGCACAGGAACTGCACGTACGCGGACGGCACTTCCATATCGACCAGAAAATACGAGTGCGAGAAGCTGAAGATGATGAGCACCTGCTCGCGCGAAAGCAGCACGGTGTCGAGCGCGAGCAGGCGCGGCTTGGTGTGGCGAATCGCGATGGCGAACGGCAGCAGCGCGTCGCCATTGATGATCCGCCCGACGATATACGCCGCCTTGTTGCGAAAGAACAGCGACGAAAGCACGTGAATCTGAAAGTTCGGCGCGGGCGTGAGATCGCCGAAGGCATCGCGCAGCGACTGCATCACGCACTGCACGTCGCGCCGCAGATCCTCGAACGGCGGCGAAAGCTGAAAGTTCGTCACGATGCGTTCGAGCGTTGCGGCGAGGCCGTCCTTCTCCGGGTAATACGCGCGATACGTGGGCTTCGCGGCGGGCTCGTCGTTTTCGATGTACTCCGTCGAAATGGCCGGCCGCACGAAGATGAAATCGTTGTTGAAGTACGAGCGATGCAGAATCTTGCAGCACACCGAGTTGAAGAAGGTCTCGGCGCATTCCGGCTGCCGGTGCGTCGTCAGCAAGCCGATGTAGTGCAGCTTGATCTGCTGCCAGACGTCGTCGTCGATGTTCTCGGCGTCGTATTCGTCCTCCAGCAGCGCGACGCACTCCGCCACGCGATCGTCATATGACGCGATGCGGTCGCGCGCGAGCTGCTGCATGGCGAGCCACTCGCCTCGCTCGAACAGATCCTTCGCCTTGATCGCGGCTTCGCGGAACACGCGGTAATGGCGATCGAAACCTTCGAGCATCGTCTTCGCGACATCGAAGCCGATTTGCGACGAGAGCAGCTTGGGGAAGTGATTCATGTCGTCGGCCCTGGCGCTTCGTGCGTCGGCGGAGAATTACGCGGCTTTCGGCTTGCGTGAGCGCTTTTCGATGCCCGCCGCGAGCAGTGCGCGCCCTTGCTCTTCATAGGCGGCGAGTTCGGCGAGTGTCGTGTTCAGGTCGTCGAGCTGACGTTCGAGCACGTCGCGATGCGCGGCGATGGTGTCGACGAAAGCCTGGAGCTGCGTCGCGGAGCCGGTGGGTGAGTCATACAGATCGAGCAACGTGCGGATTTCCGACAGCGTGAAACCGAGGCGCTTGCCGCGCAAGGTGAGCTTCAGCCGCGTGCGATCGCGCGACGAATACACGCGCCGCAGGCCGTTCGAACCCTCGCGTTTCGGCGCGAGCAGGCCCTGGTCTTCGTAGAAGCGGATGGCGCGCGGCGTGATGTCGAACTCGCGCGCCAGTTCGGTGATCGTGTAGTGCGTGGCTTGAGTCATCGCGGGCGGCAGCGCAAATGCGCGCGCAACGTTAGAATGGACGTTTACGTTATCGTCAACTTCGCCAAATTGCAACGCGGCGCAAACCCGGAGGCAGACAACGCATGAACGCACTCGAACACCAGCTCGACTATGTTTTCGGCGACGCCCTGCCCGAATCGGGCGGCGTCAGGGAAGTGGCGCCGGGCGTGTTCTGGCTGCGCATGCCGTTGCCGTTCGCGCTCGATCACATCAATCTCTGGCTGCTGCGGGACGAAATCGACGGCATGCACGGCTGGACGGTGGTCGATTGCGGCATTTCGAACGAGGCGATCCGCGCGAACTGGGAGCGCATTTTCGACACCGTGCTCGACGGCCTTCCGGTGCTGCGCGTGATCGTCACGCATTGCCATCCGGACCATCTGGGCCTCGCCGACTGGATCTGCAAGGGCGGCGACAGGCAGCGCTGGAACGTGCGGCTGTGGATGTCGCTCAGCGAATACGCGATGGGCCGCGTGATGGGCGCCGGCGACGGCTCCAACGCCGGTGGCGAACGGGCAGCGGCGCATTTCGCGGCGCACGGCCTGACGGACGAAGCCTCGCTCGACGCACTGCGCAAGCGCGACAGCTACTATCCGACGCTCGTGCCGTCGATTCCGCACGAATACCGCCGCATCCGCAACGGCGACGTCATCAGAATCGGTGCGCGTGACTGGCAAGTGGTGACGGGCTACGGCCATTCGCCGGAGCACAGCGCGCTGTTCAGCGCATCGGACAAGCTGCTGATCTCCGGCGACATGGTGTTGCCGCGCATTTCGACGAACGTATCGGTGTTCGCGATCGAGCCGGAAGGCAATCCGCTCGCGCTCTATCTGGAGTCGCTCGCGCGCTACGAGGCCATGCCCGACGACACGCTGGCGCTGCCGTCGCACGGCAAGCCTTTCCGCGGCGTGAAGACGCGCATCGGGCAACTGCGCGAACATCATCGCGCGCGGCTGGCGGAAGTGCGCGAGGCGTGCGCGCAGCAAGCGTGCAGCGCCGCCGACATCGTGCCGATCATGTTCAAGCGCAAGCTCGACATTCATCAGATGACATTCGCGCTCGGCGAAGCGCTCGCCCATCTGAATTTGCTGTGGCTGGAAGGCGCGCTGAAACGCAAAACCGGCGAGGACGGTGTGATCCGTTTCTCGCCGGCCTGAAGCTACGATTACTGCAGCGAAACCCCGCCGAAATTCACGCGCCCGAACGGACTCACGCTATAACCGCTGACGTTCGCGCGCGTGAGCGCGGCGGCCGTCGGGTAGACGAGCGGAATCCACAGCGCCTGATCGTGGATGATCTTCTGCGCGCCGACATACGCCTGCGTGCGCTTCGCGACATCGGGCGTGGCCTTGCCGTCGGCGATGAGCTTGTCGAGCTGCGGGTCGCAGTAACGCGCGAAGTTGATCCCCGACTTCACCGCATTGCAGCTGAAGAGCGGCGACATGTAATTGTCCGGATCGCCGTTGTCGCCGGCCCAGCCCATGAACAGCATGTCGTGCTGGCCTTGCTTGGCCTGCTTGATGAGCTCGCCCCATTCGATCACTTTCACCTGCGCCTTCACGCCGATCTTCGCGAGGTCGGCCTGCAGCAACTCGGCGCCTGTCTTCGGATTCGGATTCAGCACGCTGCCGTTCGGACGTACCCAGATCGTCGTCTCGAAGCCGTCCGGGAAGCCTGCGTCGGCGAGCAGCTTCTTCGCATCGGCCGATGAATACTTGTACGCCGCGATGTTCTTGTCGTAGCTCCACGTGTTCGGCGGATACGGATTCACGGCGGGCGTGCCGGTGTTGTCGAACACGGTCTTCATGTAGGTCGTACGGTCGAAGGCCATGTTGATCGCCTGACGCACCTTCGGGTTGTCGAGCGGCTTCTTCTGCGTGTTGAGCGCGACAAACGCCGTCATGAACGCGGGCGCTTCGCTCACCTTGAGCGACTTGTCCTTCTTCGCGTCGGTGACGTCCTGCGGTTTCGGCGACAGCGCGATCTGGCATTCGCCCGCCTTGATCTTCTGCGCGCGCACGGATGCGTCGGGCGTGATCGCGTAGATCAGCCGGTCGATCTTCGGCTTCGCGCCCCAGTACGACGGATTCACGTCGTAACGGATCACGGAATCCTTGGTGTAGCTCTTCAGCACGAACGGACCGGTGCCGATCGGCTTGCTGTTCAGATCGAACTGCTGGTTCGCTTTCAGCAACTTGTCCGCGTATTCCGACGAATAGATCGACGCGAAGCCCATCGTGAGGATCGGCACGAAGGTCGCGTTCGGCTCGTTGAGTTCGAACTTCACGGTATGGTCATCGACTTTCGTGATGGCCTTGATGAGCTTCACGAGGCCCATCGACTGCGCGTGCGGAAAGCCGCTCGCCCCGGCGATCTTGTGCCACGGATTGCTGTCGTCGAGCATGCGCGAGAACGTGAAGACGACGTCGTCGGCGTCGAGCGGGCGCGTCGGCTTGAAATAATCCGTCGTCTGAAACTGAACGTTCGGACGCAGATGGAAGGTGTACGTGAGGCCATCGGCGCTGACGTCCCACTTTTCCGCGAGCGAGGGCACGACTTTCTTCGTGGCTTCGTCGTACGAGACGAGCGTGTTGAAGATGACGTCGGCGGACGCGTTGGTCGTCACGAGCGAATTGAACTGCACGACGTCGAAGCCGTCCGGGCTCGATTCGGTGCAGACGGTGAGCGGTTTGGACATCGCGAGCATCGGCGCGGCGAGCAGGGCGGCTGCCGTGGCTGCCGCGAGGAGTTTCAGACGCATGAGATCTCCCGTGATCTTCATTATTGTTCGTGGATGAGCGTGGGGGCGCGCAGCAAGCGACGCGCCCGGCGCGGCCAGAATAGCGAATGCCCCCGCCGCCGACAACGATTCGATCCGCATACGCTTATGCGCGGCGCCGCTGATTAGGACGAGCTTCGGGCACGCGCGGCTTGCCGAAACGGGGCGCATCGGGCTAAACTTGCGCCGTCTTTGGGGAGTAGCCTTCCTTCGTGCGCGAAGGAGAACGCGTCAACATCCTCGGCCCTGCTGCCGTGGCGCGTTCGACCGGACCGGTTTGGCGAGACCATCGATGCGCTTCGTCGTTCGTGGCCGGACGGCGCGTGGTGCATCGTGGTTCGCTTGACGTCCGGCCGTGGAATCATCGTGTCCCCACAACAACAAAACCCCCTGCTTCCGCGCATGCTTGCGCGCCCGCCGCATTTGTCCGTGCGAGGTGTCGCATGACGATGCTCTTCCTCGAACTCGCGCTGATGCTCGGGATCATCCTGATCGCCTCCGAGCTATTCACGAACGCGCTCGAACATCTCGGTGAGCGCCTCGGCATTTCCGAAGGCGTGACCGGATCGCTGTTCGCGGCGGTCGGCACGGCCTTGCCCGAAACGACGGTGCCGATCATCGCGCTCTTAGGCGGCACGCCCAGCCGCGCGGTCAACGAGGAGATCGGCGTCGGCGCGATTCTCGGCGCACCGCTGATGCTCGCGACGCTGTCCACCTGCCTGATGACATTCGCGATTCTCAAGTCGCGCGGCTTGCGCGGTCGGATCGTGCCGGAGCGCAGCGGTTTCACGCGCGATCTTAATTTCTTCCTTTTCGCGTTCCTGATCGCCTGCGGAGCGATGTTCGTGCCGCATCACGCGTGGCCGGTGCGGGCGATGTTCGCCGCGGGACTCGTCGCGCTGTATGTCGTTTATGTGATTTCGACGTTCAAGGCTTCGGCCAGTCTCGTCGAGGGCGGGCATGGGACCGAGGCGCCCGAGGCGTTGTTCGCATCGAAGCTCGGACTGAAGACTTCACTCGGCTCGATCATGCTGCAGTTTCTCGTCGGCATCGTGCTGCTGGTGGGTGGTGCGAAAGGCTTCATTCACGGCGTCGAGGGCGTGTCGCACGTGCTCGGGATTTCGGCGCTGCTGCTGTCGCTCATCATCATTCCGATCGCGACCGAGTTGCCGGAAAAGGTGAACAGCATCATGTGGGCGCGCAGAGGGAAGGACACGCTCGCGTTCGGGAACATCACCGGTGCGATGGTGTTTCAAGGCACGCTGCTGCCAGCTATCGGCATCATGCTGACTCCCTGGGAGCCGCGCGTGGAAGTGCTGACCGGCGTGCTGATCACGCTGGCGGCGGCGGCATGGCTCAGGCTCAACGCGAAGCCGAACGGCGTCGTGCTGTGGGCGCTGCTGGGCAATGGCGTCTTGTATGCGCTGTATCTGACGCTGACGCTGGGACGATGAACCGGCGCGGCAAATAAAAATGCCCGCCGAAGCGGGCATCGAGGGCGAAGCAGCGCGCCGACCGAATCGGCGCGTTGTTCTTGTTGTTCTTGAACTTGTTATCGGCGCGAGCAGAAAAAACTTTAGAAGCGCGCCGCCTGATGATATCGGCTGACGGCCTTCGCGCCGTCCATCGACCGGCGATACACCGCCGCGAGCGCCGCCTGCGCATCCTTCGCGCGGGTCGCGACCGCATCCATGCTTGCCTGAATCTTGCGAATCATTGCGAGCGCGTCGGCCGGCTGTTCCGCCTGCAACGCCATCACGAGCGGCGCCCGCGCTTCGGTCAGCTCGGCGGCGCGCGCCCAGTCGTCCTTGCCCGCCGCTTCCTCGATCGCCTCGGTCAAAGCCCAGGCGTTTTGAATCAGTTCACGTTGTTCCATGGTCCGTCATCCTTACGTCTTGTTCGTCGCCATCGCGCCCGCGCTGTTGGTGCCGCCGAACAGCGCCGTCAGATAGCTCGACTGTGTCTGCATCGACGACATCAGCGAGTTCAGCGCGGTGAACTGCGCGTTGTACGCAGTCGTCAGCTGAGCGGTGTACGCGGTGAGCTGCGTCTGCTGGTCGCCGATGCTCGTCAGATCGTCGTTGAGCGCAGTCGTGCGCGTGTCGATGATGCCGCCCGTCTGCAGGAACGCGGTCAGGCTGTTGTTCAACTGCGCCGCGACGCCGTCCGTCGTGTTGAACAGCGACGCGACCGTGCTGCTCTTGTTGGTGAGCGCGTCGGTGAGTGCGTCTTCGTCGGTCGAGAGCGTGCCGTCCGGCTGCAGCGTGATGCCGATCGACGCCAGGTTCACCTTGTTCGCGCCCGAGCCGATGCCCTTGCTGATCGTGCTCGAGATCGTGTTCTTGATCGTGTTCATCATCGAGTCGCCGAGCAGCGCGCCTTGCGAGCTTGCCGTCGAGTCGTACGACGTGAGCGATGCCGCTGTCGTGATGAAGTTGTTGTACGCCGTGACGAACGCATCGATGGCCGTCTTCTGGCCGGTGACGTCCGCGCCGATCGTGAGCGTCTGCGTCGTGCCGACCGAGTCCGCCGTGAGGTTCATCGTCACGCCGGAGATCGCTTCCTTGATGGTGTTGCTCGAACTTGTGACCGCCGTGCCCGCGACCGTGAGGTGCGAGTCGACGCCGGCGCTCGACTGCGTCCAGCCGCTCGTGCTGCTGATGGTCGTGTGCTCGGGAACGGTGACGGTCGCGTTCGGGTCGTCGGCGGTGGGCGCCGGATCGGTCGTCGTGGTGCCCGACGACACCGCGAGGTTGTTGATCGCGGAGTCTTTGTCGTCGGCCTGGACGGTGACGTTGATGTTGTTGCCGAGACCCGTCGACGTGGAGCGCAGCACGAGGTGCGCGCCGTCCGCGCCGTTGACGATGGTCGCCGAGATGCCGGGATTGTCGGACGCCGAGTTGATCGCCGATGCGATGCCCGCGAGCGTGTTGTTGGTGCCGTCGAGCTTGATCGTGCTCTTGTTGTTGCCGATGCCGACGGTGATCGAGCCGGTGCCGAGCGCGTCGGTGGTCGAGAAGATGCCCGAGGTGATCGACTGCGCGGACGCGATGTTCGTCACCTTGACCGCGTAACTGCCCGCGACCGCGTCGGTGTCGGTGGAGCCGGTGAGGCCCTTGCCGTCGGCGGTGGCCGTGAACGAACCGAGCGTTTTGCCGTTTGAGAGGTTCGTGAGCGAGCTTTGCAGTAGCGACAGCACGGACTTGAGCGTGCCGACCGCCGTCAACTGCGTGTTGTCGGCGGTCTTCTTGTTGTTGAGCGCGTCGGTTTGTCCCGCGACCTTCGCGTTGACGATCGCGGTGACGAGCGAGTTCACGTCCATCGTCGAGTTCGTGGAACCGCTGATGATCGACTGTGCTGCCTGTTGTACGGCGCTCGTCGGATCGACAGTGGAAGACGATGTCGTCGCTACGGTGGTCATGTGTACTCCGGTCGTGTTGCTGCGCGATCGTGTGAAATTGGGCGGGAGTCGTCATCTCCCGAAAACGCGCCTAGGGAGACGAGCTCCCTGGGCGCTGACTGCTTTGATGCTTTGTTACGTCCGGCGCGCATTGTACTGACCGATGCGCGCCGGTTACAGCTCAGGCGTCGATGCTTAGCCGAGGAGCTTCAGAACTTGCTGGGGCATCGAGTTCGCTTGAGCCAGCACCGAGATACCAGCTTGTTGCAGCACTTGAGCCTTCGACAGGTTCGCGGTTTCCTGCGCGAAGTTCGCGTCGGTGATTTGCGACTGAGCGGACGACAGGTTGGTCGACTGAGCCGTCTGCGTCGAAGCGATCGACGAGAAACGGTTCTGTGCGGCGCCGAGGTCAGCCTGGATCGAGTTGACCGAATCCAGCGCGTTGTCGATCGATTCGATCGCCAGGTTCGCACCGTTGGCCTTCGTCAGATCGATGTCGGAGACCTTCGGGGGCTGGTTTTGCGCGTTGGCTTGTGCGACGCCGTCAGCGGATCCGGCCGAGTTGGTGTTCGCTACGAGTGCGCCCTTGCCCTTGAAGCCGCCGCTGGTCGTGTCGAACACGCCGCCCGTGCCGGTCAATGCGGCCGAAATATCGGTCGTCGTGTCTTCCGTACCGTCTGCTTTCACGCCCTTGAACGTGTAGCCGCCCGAGCCATCGCCGTAGACGTTGACCGAGGTGTACGCCGGCGTGGCCGAACCGGTCGAGAGAGCGCCCGTTGCCGTCAGGTTGACCGACACGTTGCCGAGCTTGCCGCTCGGACCGCTGGTCGTGCCGGCGCTTCCCGCCGTGTACGTATTGCCCGAGTTGATGGCGCTGACGTCCAGCGATCCAGCAACGTCAGGACCGTCGCCGGTGGCGGCGGAGGCGACGGCAGTCAGGGTTGCGACGTGAGTCGTCGGATCAGTCGTCGTGGTGAAGAGGTTGGCAACGGAGGTCGGGTCGAGGTCGACATCGCCGCCTGCGGTGACGCCCTTGAACGTGAAGCCACCATTGGTGTCGCCGAACACCTTGATGCCGGTTACGTCGCCCGTGCCCGTACCCGCGCCGCTGAGCGTCGGGTTCAGCGCTGCGCCGAACGTGATCGTGCTGCCGATCTGCGTAGCGTCGTGGTACGTCGCTGCCGTTGCGCCGGTCGTCGTGGTGACGTTGGCTGCCTTGATGGAAGCGATCGCGTCCGTCTGGGCTTGCGAAGCACCATACAACGCGCCCGACGTATTGGCCGTCAGCGTCAGCGCCGTCTTCGAACCTGCCGTGCCGGTCGTCGTGCCCGAGAACAGCTTGCTCGTAACCGACGAGCTGATCGCCTGGTTGTTCTGGTCGGTGAACGAGAAACCGCCGTTGCCGTCAGCCAGCACGTTGATTTGCGTGATGGCTGCCTTCGCCGAGCCGGTCGTCGCGTCGCCGGCGCTCGTCAGGCTCAGGCCCGACAGCGTGCCGATCGTCGCGCCCTTCTGCGGCAGACCGCCACCGAGTTGTGCAGCCGAAACGCCGTTGCTCAGATCGATGCCGATCGTCTGACCGACGTTCGCGCCAACCTGGAACGAAACCGTGCCAGCCGAGCCGTCGAGCACGTTCGTGCCGTTGTACGTCGTCTGCGAAGCGATACGGTTCACTTCAGCGATACGCTGCGTCACTTCCTTCTGCAGCGAAGCCTGGTCGCTCGACGACAGCGAGCCGCTCGATGCCTGCACGGCGAGCTGGCGGATACGCTGCAGGTTATCCGAGATCTGCGACAGACCCGACGACGCCGTTTGGGTCATCGACACGCCGTCGTTGGCGTTCGACACGCCCTGGTTCAAACCGTTGATCTGCGACGTCATGCGCGACGCGATTGCTTGGCCAGCAGCATCGTCAGCAGCGCTGTTGATGCGCTTGCCCGACGACAGGCGGGTGATGGCCGACGACAGCGCGCTTTGCGTGCTGTTGAGGTTCTGCTGGGCAACCAGCGAGTTGATGTTGCTATTGATACCGATCATTTGTTCTCTCCTGGGAGACTGTATCTGGCTTTGGCTAATGGCACCGAGTGAGTTGCCTGGCGGTCCTGCGCTCGGTGATAGCCGGCCGCCTACTTGTGGTTATCGGGACCGTGGAAAAAAACTTAAGACCCGCGCAAACGATTTGTGTAACGAATCGCTTCGCAAGCCTGCAAAGCCGCCTCCGGCAAGGCTCGCGTTTCGCGCGTATGCTTTTCGATCCCTCTTTCGAGCATCCGGAGCACACATGCAGACACGCAATATCGGCACATCGGAGCTAAAAGTCGCGCCGCTCGTCTTCGGCGGCAACGTGTTCGGCTGGACCGCCGACGAGCGCACGTCGTTCTCGATCCTCGACGCGTTCGTCGATCACGGCCTCGATTTCATCGACACCGCCGACGTGTATTCCGCCTGGGTCGACGGGCACCAGGGCGGCGAATCGGAGACGATCATCGGCAAGTGGTTCAGGGACAGCGGCAAGCGCCACAAGGTCGTGCTCGCGACGAAAGTGGGCAAGCTGAGCACACGGCCAGGTCTCACGGCGGCGAACATCGCTGCGGCCGTCGACGACTCCTTGCGGCGTCTCAAGACCGATTACATCGACGTCTATTTCTCGCATCACGACGACGAGCAGACGCCGCTCGACGAAACGCTCGGCGCGTATCAGAAGCTCATTCAGACGGGGAAGGTGAGGGTGATCGGCGCGTCGAACTACACGGGCGCGCGCGTCGAAGAGGCGCTGAAGATCGCGAAGGATTCGGGCTTGCCGGCCTATCAGATACTGCAGCCGGAGTACAACCTCTACGATCGCGAAGGCTACGAGACCGACCTCGAACTCGTCGCGCAACGGCACGAGATCGCGGTGGCGCCGTACTACGGTCTGGCGAGCGGCTTCCTGTCGGGCAAGTACCGCTCGAAGGCGGACACCCAGCACAAGGCGCGCGGCTCGCGCGTCGAAAAGTATCTGAACCCGCGTGGCCTGAAAATTCTCGATGCTCTCGACGAAGTCGCCAAACGCAATAGCACGACGCCCGCGACGGTCGCGCTCGCCTGGATGATCGCGCGGCCGAGCGTGACCGCGCCGATCGCGAGCGCGACCTCGGTCGCGCAACTCGAAAGCCTCGCCGCCGCGACACGCCTCGCGCTAGCCGAAGATGACGTGAAACTCCTCGACGAAGCCAGCGCGTGGCAAAAATAAATCCGTTGCATCAATGAGTTGGACGTTTCGAAGGTGTTGGCAGCGGCGCGGTGTTCTGGTAACATCGCGCCCGAATCGAGAAATGTGCCCGATTTCCTGCCTTCGCCGCTGAGAATGACAAAGTCAAAAACCAGCAGCGAACGGCTCTGAAATACGCGTTCAGGTAGTTCTTCCGTAGTTCTTCCGAAGGCGCAAGCCGCTCAGGCGGTTGAATCCCAACTCTCTCTTTTCCGGCCTCCGTGGCCGCTTTGCTCGTGTCCGCCATGTCATTTCATGTCCGGCGGACGATCGGAGTGCCGGGGCGCGGCGGGTTTCATCGTCGTCGCGCGCTTAGAAATACGTTTAGCAAACCAGGATTTACATGACCACCATCGTCCTTAAAGAAAATGAGCCGTTCGATGTCGCAATTCGGCGTTTCCGCCGCACCATCGAGCGCAATGGCCTGATCGCCGAGCTGCGCGAGCGCCAGTCGTACGAAAAGCCGACCACCGAGCGCAAGCGCAAGAAGGCCGCCGCTGTCGCGCGTCTGCGCAAGCGTCTGCGCAGCCAGATGCTGCCGAAGAAGATGCACTAAAGCGTCTCGTGCGCGCGAGATTCTTCGAATCCTGGCGCGCATGGCAAAACGGCGGTGCGACCCGTGAGGGCGCACCGCCGTTTTCGCTTTATGGCCTGGGAGTCGAGCGTTTCAGACAAACTCGTGACGCTTGCCGAGCGCCGCGAGCAGATGCGGCCACTCTTCGACATCGGCGTCGTCGTGGACCTGCTCCAGTTCGAGCAGCAGATCGATGATGTTCGGATCGTAGGCATTCACGTTCGATGCATACAGCGCCCGCAGGAGCTTGCCGTCCTGCGCATGCCGGTAGTACGAAATGCCGACGCCTTCCAGCGCCGGCTCGTACAGATCGTCGCGCACGAGCGAGCCGATCGCGCACTTGCGGCCTTCCGGGCTGCGGAGCCGGCACGAGCCGTTGTCGTCTTCCGACACCGCGAGTTGCGTGAGCAAATGCGTGCTCACGCGCTCGAAAATGTCCTTCGCGGTCAACATCGTAATAGGGCTCAACATCACTGCACCTGCACTATCAAGCAGCCGTTTTAAGAAGCTCGGCGGACAAGCCGAACTGACGCGCGATCGACGTGAGACGTTCGCGCCATTCCCACTTGCCGAAAACGTCATGAACGTTCTGCAGGCAGGAAAGCAGTTCGACGGTATTGGGATCGAAGACGTTGATGCGCGCGCGCAGCAGGGCGCGTTTGAGCGCGGCGACGCCCACGTCCATGTACGCCGGAATTTCCCCCGGCGTCCGGGCGATATAGCGGATGGGCACGCCTTCCATGGCGGTGACGTAATCGCGCGGCTTTATGAAGCGTCCGACGGGGCAGCCGCCGCAATATCCGCGGTAGGCGCCGCCACCGCGCGGCAGCAGGGCCGCTTGCCCCTGCACGAAAAGATGCTCTACTGCGCTGTTGAAAATCTCCTGATGGGTCAGGAAGTTCAAGCTTTTCATGATCTTCTCCCCTGCGCCCCTGCGCAGCGGCCATGCGTTTGGATATTCGAGAACCTGCACCTGCTGCACCGGAGCGGCGGCGTCGTTGCAAATAGGGCGCAACCTGATGAACGCAACGCCGCCCGGACACTGATTCGAGCACGACGGTTTTCCCGGCTTGGGCGTTGAGCTCTCAGAGCGCCCTTGAGTGCTCGCGTCGGATTTCTACACACAGTGAACGATCCATACACCGTCAGTTATAACGGTTCGGGCCGGTAAAAAGGTGCGCTAGCACACGCGAGGACGCCATTTTTACACGGAGCGCACGTTCGTGCAGTGCGGAAAACCCGTCCAAAACCCTTTCAATTCGCGGATTTGCGCGTGCTTCACTGCAAAAAAACTTGCAGCCATAGGGAGTTTCCCTAGGCGTTACGTTTTCGGCTCAGAAACGTTGCCAAAAAGCAAAAAAATTTCGCTGAAGAAATATCTTAATGCGCGGATCTGGTCGCAATTTTCCGTTTCGTCTTAGCTTTTCCTCGCGACAGGCAGCCGGCCGCATGATCGTTGACCATGCCGGTCGCCTGCATGAATGCATAGCAAATGGTCGTGCCGACGAACTTGCAGCCGTATTTTTTGAGCGCTTTGCTGAGCGCGTCGGATTCCGGGGTGGAGGCGGGTGTGGGATTCTTCGCATCGCGCGGCGTGTCGATCGTCTTGCCGTCGACGAACGACCAGACGAACTCCGCGAACGAGCCGTGCTCCTGCTGGATCTGCTTCACGGCGCGCGCATTGAGCACCGCGGACGCGATCTTCGCCCGGTTGCGTACGATGCGCGCGTCCAGCACGATCCGCTCGATATCCTTCTCGGTAAAGCGCGCCACGCGGTCGATGTCGAAGTCCGCGAACAGCGCGCGATAGCCTTCGCGCTTGTTGAGGATCGTCGACCAGGACAGGCCCGCCTGCGCGCCCTCCAGCACCAGCATTTCGAAAAGATGCTGATCGTCGTGCGAGGGCACGCCCCATTCGCCGTCGTGGTAAGCGATCATTGCCTCCGTCGTGGCCCAGGCACAGCGGGTGTGATCGGTGTCTGCCATTGCGACTCCTGATGATTCGAATCGGGTCAGCATAGCGGAATGACCGCGCCGCGCCACTCGGCCGATCGGCCTATGTCGTTTTGGCGTATGCCGTCCGGCTAATTGGCGCGCGCTGCCGACGCCGGTAAGCTTGCGCCCATGAATACCTATCCGACCTCCATATTCAATGGCTATCTGCTCGGCGTCGACGGCGGCGGAAGCGGCACGCGCGTGATCCTCGCGAACGCGCAGGGCGTGGAGCTTGCGCGAGCGGTCGCCGGCCCTTCCGGGCTGGGACTCGGCGTGGAGCGCGCGTGGCAATCGATCGGCGAGGCGTGCCTGCGCGCGTTCGCTGCCGCCGCGCTGCCGTTCGACTGGCGCGCTTGCGCGCTCGGCTGCGGGCTCGCCGGCGTGAACAACGCCGACTGGCTCGCCGCCTTTCTCGCCGCTGCGCCGGGCGTCCACGCGCTCAGCGTCGAAAGCGATGCTTACACCACCGTTCTCGGCGCGCATGGCGGCGAGGCGGGCGTGATCGTCGCGCTCGGCACGGGCAGCATCGCGGCTTCGCTGGACGACGCGGGCGTGTGCCGTATTGCCGGCGGCTACGGCTTTCCGAGCGGGGACGAAGCGAGCGGCGCGTGGCTCGGCTTGCGCGCCGTGGTACATCTCCAGCGCGTGCTCGACGGCCGCGCTGCGCATGACGACTGGTCGCGCGCATTGCTCGTTCGCACGGGCGCGGCGGATCGCGACAGTCTGGTCGTCTGGCTGTGCGCCGCGAACCAGACCGCCTACGCCACGCTCGCGCCCACGGTGTTCGAGTTCCGCGATCATCCGGACGCCGCTCGGCTTCTCGAAGATGCAGGGCGGGAAATAGGCAGGCTGATCGCGCCGCTCGACGTGGCGGGGACATTGCCTGTAGCGCTGTGCGGTGGGCTGGCCGAACCTTACGTGCCGTTCGTGCCGCCTGCCTTGCGCGAGCGACTGCGGGCGCCGCTCGCCGATTCCGCGGCGGGCGCGCTGCGCCTTGCACAGCGCGCCGTGTCCGCTTCGGAGGCTCGTCACGGCGCGGCGCGATAAAATACCGACCTCCGCGGCACCGCGAAAGCAACCACAAAGGCAGTCATGTACTCGGTCATCGCCACTGATCTCGACGGTACGCTCCTCAATAGCGACCACCAGCTCGATCCCTTCACCGCCGAAACCGTGCGCACGCTGGCCGCGCGCGGCGTGCCCATCATCATCGCGACGGGCCGGCATTATTGCGACGTCGCTGGCATCCGCGATCTGCTCGGCGTGGATGCATACCTGATCACGTCGAACGGCGCGCGCGTGCATGCGCCGGGCGACGAACGCATTTATTCGCGCGACCTCGATCCCGCCGCCGTGCGCCGCCTCGTGCAGCCGGATCTTGTGGGCGACAGCCGCGTCATCGTCAATCTGTTCGCCGACGACGCGTGGCTCATCGACCGTCACGCGCCCGAACTGCTGGTTTTCCACCAGGATTCGGGCTTCAAGTACGAGGTGATGGATCTGCGCGAGCATGACGGTCAGAACATCGCAAAGGTGCTGTATATCGGCGAGCCGGCGGATCTGAAGAAAACCGCGGCGAATCTCGAACGTGAATTCGGCGACGCGCTCTACGTGACCTATTCGTTGCCAGACTGTCTGGAAGTGATGACTTCGGATGTATCGAAGGGCCGGGCGCTGCGCTTCGTGCTGGAGCGGCTGAACCTCGAAACGGCGCAGTGCGTCGCTTTCGGCGACAACATGAACGATATCGACCTTCTGGAAACCGCCGGTCATCCGTTCATGATGAACAACGCCAACCCCGATCTCATCAAGCGTCTGCCAAACGTGCCGCGTGTGGGCAATAACTTCGAGGCGGGTGTTGCGCATCAACTGCGCAAGTTGTTCGAAATTCGCGACGAACTCGCATCGCCGGGGCAGACGCCCGACTGAGCGTCTGCCGCGAGGGGCCGCCGGCATGTTTCAGCGGCCCGGTTTCGATTACCCACGACGGCCCCAGTTGTTGCCATAACTGTTGCCGTAGCCGCCGTGATCCCAGCCTGTGCGGTTCCAGCGACCGTTGTCGTGACCGTAGTCGCCGTGCCAGCGCGGCTCTTCGTGGCGGTAGTACGGCGCGCGATACGCCGGTGCGGCCGGGCGTACGTACACGGGAGCCGGCGCCACATACGCCGGTGCGCCGAGCGAGACGCCGATGTGCAGATCGCTGTGAGCCTGGGCTGCGCCGACCGCGCCAATGGCAAGACCGGTCGCGACGAGCATATGGGTGACGATGCGCTTCATGGTGTTTCTCCTGGAAGGCGACGTGTGTCGCATGAGTCCAATGTAAGCGCCGGCCGTCTTACATGCTTCGATGACTTGTTACGGTGTGCAAGGGCGGCGTAAGCGCGAAAATCGCGCAGCCGCGTGACGTTCGATTCGGCAGAGCCCTATGTGGCAAGGCTTTCGAGGAGAGCCCAGCTGTAGCCGATAACGCGTCGCGGCAAATCATAAGCATGCTTCGTAATTCCGCATTACATTTGTCGCGCGGCGTTAATCATTCCAATGGCGTGCAAAAGCAAAAACGGGCGCCCGAGGCGCCCGTTTTCGTTTGCAGCATTGTGCTACGCGTCGTCGCTTACTTTTGACGCGTGAGGCACGGATACAGCAGACCCGCGAGGATTGCGCCGACAATCGGGGCAATCCAGAACAACCAGAGCTGGTCGAGCGCCCAGCCGCCGACGAAGAACGCCTGGCTCGTCGAGCGCGCCGGGTTCACCGACGTGTTGGTGACCGGAATGCTGATCAGATGGATGAGCGTCAGGCACAGACCGATGGCCAGCGGCGCGAAGCCCTTCGGCGCGCGGTCGTCGGTGGCGCCCAGGATCACGAACAGGAAGAAGAACGTCATCGCGACTTCGGCCACCAGAGCGGCGGTCATCGAGAAATGACCCGGCGAGTGCTCGCCGAAGCCGTTCGCGGCGAACGCGCTCGTGGCGAAATCGAAGTTCGGATTGCCAGTCGCGATCAGGTAGATCACCAGCGCGCCGAGCGTGGCGCCGAACACCTGGGCGACGATATACGGCACGAGGTCGCGCACCGGGAAGCGGCCAGCGGTCGCGAGTCCGATGCTCACGGCCGGATTGAGGTGGCAGCCGGACACGTGCCCGATGGCGTAAGCCATCGTCAGCACGGTGAGACCGAATGCCAGCGAGACGCCGGCGAATCCGATGCCGAGTTCAGGGAATGCCGCTGCGAGCACGGCGCTTCCGCAGCCGCCCAGCACGAGCCAAAAAGTACCGAAGATTTCAGCGCCGAGACGCTTCGACAAATGCATGATTCTGCCTTCGTGAAAATAATGAAAAACCGTTGATTTGAAACAAGAACGCCACAAAAGCGCTTGCGGAGCGCAGTGTAAGCGCGACCAATTTCAAAAACTGTCAAAAATGGTCGATCAGCGGTCAATTCACCGGCATCGGGCAGAAACTTCGGATTCTTCCTTATCGAGAGCCGACGCGTTCGGCGCGCGGACGAAAAAAAAGCCGCCCAATTCAGGGCGGCATTTCATCTTGCTGAACAATCGCGAATCAGTCGGCGATCAGTCCATTACCCAACGGCAACCTGACGCAGAACCGGGCGCTTGGCGGCCTGCAGCATTGCGGTATAGCTTTCGACGTAGTTCGAAGCCATGGTCCGCGCGCTGAAGCGGCGCTCGAACTGCGCGCGAATCTCCGCGCGATTCAGTTCATCCAGACGTTGCAGCGCGCCCACCGCGCCCTGTACGTCCTCGCAGATGAAGCCCGTGACGCCTTGATCGATCACTTCCGGCACCGAGCCGCGATTGAACGCGATCACCGGCGTGCCGCACGCCATCGCCTCGATCATCACCAGGCCGAACGGCTCGTTCCAGTCGATCGGGAAGAGCAGTGCCTTCGCGCCCGAGAGGAATTCCGGCTTCTGCGCCTCGTTGATCTCGCCGATGAATTCCACATGCGCCTGGGAAAGCAGCGGCTCGATCGTCGACTTGAAGTATTCCTGGTCGACCTTGTCCACCTTGGCCGCGATCTTCAGCGGCAGGCCGCTTTGCGCCGCGATCTTGATGGCGAGGTCCGCGCGCTTTTCCGGGCAGATACGGCCGAGAAAGGCGAGGTATTCCGGCTTCTTGTGCGGCTGCGGCGCGAGCAACTGGTCCGGCAGGCCGTGATAGACCGTGTTCAGCCAGTTCGCCTGCGGCAGCGGGCCGCGCTGGTTGTCCGAGATCGAGATCACGTTCGCCTTCGTGAACGTGTTGAAGATCGGCTGCAGTTCAGGCAGGTCGAGACGGCCATGCAGGGTCGTCACGAACGGCGTGTCCATCTGCGTGAACAGCGGGAACGGCATGTAGTCGAGGTGGAAGTGCAGTACGTCGAACTCGTGGGCGCGCTGGCGGACGGTTTCGAGCAGCAGCATGTGCGGCGCGAGGGCGTCGCGGACCGTCGGATCCAGTCGCAGCGCGCGCGGCCACACGGCTTCGAGGTTCGCCTTCGTTTGCGAATCGCCGCTGGCGAACAGAGTGACGTCGTGACCCAGATCGACGAGCGCGTCGGTCAGATACGACACCACTCGCTCAGTGCCGCCGTAAAACTTCGGAGGAACTGCTTCGTGCAACGGTGCAATTTGTGCGATTCGCATAACGTGACTCTCCTTTTCATTAGAGGCATTGCAGTCACACTCCGGTCGAGCGCTCAACACATGCCATTCGGGCGGGCCGCGCGTAGGTTGGACGCCGCCCGAGATCGGCCCGGAGATGAAAAACATCGCGACCGGGTTATCCCTTAATGCTCATTATCGGGATCGAGAGCGGCATTTCACGTCATTTTTCAATCGCTTATCGTTGTTACAGCGCGAAACAACTGCTGTTACGAAGTCAGAAATTGCACCGATATCGCCGACGTGGACGAATGTGAAGTGTGGGTGAGGCCGCGAGGCACTTGTCAGCACGGAATGTTCCCGGACGCCCGCGCACGGCCGGACGCGTGTTCACGGATTCAGCGCCTTAAAATGCGGCCTCGAAACCATTAAGTCAGACAAATAGTTGCCGATAACCTGAATCTGCCGCCTTCATTTCCTTGCACGGCCCCGTGTAAGAAATATTCCTACATAAAACTTCGCGAAACTCCGTCGCGGTGTCGGATGCTTTGTCCGACAGGCGCGCCCGCGCGCTTCGTGGACAATCGGATCGACACCAGAAAACACGCGCGGGGCCGGTTTCGCCATGTCTGCCGCGATCCGAGCAAACGTTCCCGCCGGGCTTGACCAGCCATGTATCGATTCGGGGAAAAAGATGACGGCCAGCAATCCAAGTACGCTCGCGGAAATCCGCGAGGTGAACCTGTCGTACTTGCTCCTCGCACAGCGGCTTTTGAATGAAGACCGTGTCTCGGCGATGTACCGTCTCGGAGTTTCCGAGCAGGTCGCGCAGGTCTTGTCGTCGCTGACGCTCGCGCAGGCGGTGAAGGTGGCGTCGTCGAGCCATCTGCTGTGCGGTTTCCGTTTCGACGATCACACGATCCTTTCTTCACTCGCCGACAAGGACAGGAGCGCGGCGCTCGCGCACGCCCATGCCGCCATATTGCTGGCGGACGCCCCCGTCACGCAGATCGGCTGAGCGCGCTGCGGTCCGATGGCGACGAAAAGCGTGGTCGCGGAAGTCCGCGAGATCACTCTGGCGATCGAGCTGATCGAGCTCGGCGCGCGCCTGCAATTGCTGGAGGCGGAGACGAGTCTGTCGCGCGATCGCCTGATCAAGCTCTACAAGGAGCTCAAGGGCGCCTCGCCGCCCAAGGGCATGCTGCCGTTTTCGACCGACTGGTTCATGACGTGGCAGCCGAACATTCATTCGTCGCTGTTTCACGGCATCTACCGCTTCATTGAGCGGCACGGCGGCGGCGCGGGCGCGCAGAGCACGATCCAGGCGATCGTGAGGAGCTACCGGCTCTATCTCGAGCACGCCGCGCTCTACGGCGACGAGCCGGTGCTGTCGCTCACGCGCGCCTGGACGCTGGTGCGCTATTTCGAATCCGGCATGCTCCAGACCAACACCTGCACGCGCTGCGGCGGAGGTTTCGTCGCGCATGCGTACGACTTGCGCGCGGGCTATGTCTGCGGGCTGTGCCAGCCGCCGTCGCGCGCGGGCAAGACGCGCAAGGCGGCCGATCCGCATCGCGCGCCGCTGGGCAGCACGTCCATCGCGGCCTGACGTCGCACCTTCGCCAGGCTCCGCAGCAGGCATCTCTCGAACCCAGGCGCGACGCGGGTTTTACCGTTTGCCGCCCTCGCGGTCACGCCCCCAAAGTTTTCCAGTCGAGTGCCGTAAACCACTTAACGGCGGTCTTACCGCAACAAAACGTGAGGACTCGACTGTGCTGATTTTCGTTGGAACGCTCGTGACATTGCTGTCCGTCTTCGGCGGCTATGCGCTCGAAGGCGGCCATCTCGGCGCGCTCATGCAGCCCGTCGAGATTCTGATGATCGCGGGCGCGGGCATCGGTGCGTTCATCCTCGGCAACAACGTCAAGACGATCAAGGCGACCATTCAGGTCATCCCGACGCTCTTCAAGGGCGCGAAGTACGACAAGAGCATGTACATGGAGCTGATGGGCCTGCTCTACGTGCTGCTCGCCAAGGCGCGCAAGGAAGGCACGCTCGCGCTCGAGGGGGATATCGAAGATCCGTCGAAGAGCCCGGTCTTCAGCCAGTACCCGAAGATTCTCGCGGACCATCACATCGTCGAATTTCTGACGGATTATCTGCGCCTCATGGTCAGCGGCAACATGAACGCGTTCGAGATCGAAAGTCTCATGGACGAGGAGATCGAAACGCATCACGTCGAAGGCGAAGCGCCCGCGCACGCGCTCTCGAAGGTCGGCGACGCCATGCCCGCGTTCGGCATCGTCGCGGCCGTGATGGGCGTCGTGCACACCATGGCCTCCGCCGATCAGCCGCCCGCGATTCTCGGCGAGATGATCGCGCAGGCGCTCGTGGGCACCTTTCTCGGCATTCTGCTTTCGTATGGCTTCATCGGGCCGCTCGCCGGCGTCGCGGAACAGCGGGTCGCGGAGCAGACCAAGATGTTCCAGTGCATCAAGGTGACGATTCTCGCGAGCCTGAACGGCTATGCGCCCGCGATCGCGGTCGAGTTCGGCCGCAAGGTGCTGTTCTCGACGGAGCGCCCGTCGTTCTCCGAACTGGAAGAACACGTGCGCCGGGTCAAGTCCAAGTGATGGACCGCTTCGTGACTTATCCATCGGCGAGGGCCGCGCAATGAGCACCGAACGCGAACGTCCCATTTTCATCAAGCGTGTCGTCGGCAAGGGCAGCAAGGGCCATCACGGCGGCGCGTGGAAGCTCGCCTACGCGGACTTCATGACCGCGATGATGGCGTTCTTCCTGCTGATGTGGCTGCTCTCGTCCACGTCGCCGGTGCAACGGCGCGGCATCGCGGAATATTTCCAGATGCCGCTCAAGGCGGCGATGGTCGGCGGCAAGACCGTCGGCATGGACAACAGCCTCATCACCGGCGGCGGACGCGATATCTCCAGCACCGAACCGGGCGCGGCGCGCCGCACCGACGGCACCACGCAACTCGCGCAGCGCGCCTCCTCCGACACCGACGAAGAGCTGCTCAAGGCCGCGCAGGGCGAGCTCGAACGCCGCGAACAGGCGCGCCTGCACGACCTGCAAGTCAAGCTGATGGCCGCGATCGAGGCCAATCCCACGTTGCGGCAGTTCAAGCAGCAAATCCGCATCGAGTCGACGCAGCAGGGCTTGCGCATCGAGATCGTCGATACGCAGAAACGCCCGATGTTCGCGCTCTCCAGCGACTCCGTGCAGCCGTACATGCGCGACATCCTGCGCGAGATCGGCCGTTCGCTTAACGACGTGCCGAACCGCATCGTCGTGCAGGGGCACACCGACGCCGTGAAGTACGCGGGCGGCGACAAGGGCTACAGCAACTGGGAGCTCTCGGCGGATCGCGCGAACGCGTCGCGGCGCGAGCTGGTCTCGGGCGGCATGGACGAAGCGAAGGTGCTGCGCGTGCTCGGCCTCGCTTCGACACAGAACCTCAACAAGAAAGATCCGCTCGATCCGGAGAACCGGCGCATCAGCGTGATCGTGCTCAATCGCAAGACCGAGATGTCGATGATGCGCGACGACGGCGCGCCCGGCGCCACGCTCGACAACGGCACGGACGCCACTGGCGCGCCCGAGACGGCGCTCGGCCAGCTCATCCCGGGCGTGGCCGCGAAGCGCGCGGCAAATTGAGCAAATTTGCCCCGAAAACAAGCTCAAGACTCGACGCGTTTCGACCGTCAACACGGCAAGAGACAAACATGATCAAGAACATTCTGGCAATCGACGATTCGGCCGCGATGCGGCAAATCATCTCGGCGACGCTGGCGGCGGCGGGATACGAAGTGACCGTCGCATCCGACGGCGATGAAGGGCTGGAGTGGGCGCTCGCCGAGCGCTTCGATCTCGTTCTGACCGACCAGCACATGCCGGGCAGGAGCGGGCTCGATCTGATCGTGGCGCTGCGCGCGAACCCGGCTTACCGGGCGACGCCGATTCTGGTCCTGACGACCGAAGGCGGCGAGCCGTTCAAGGACGCGGCGCGCACGGCGGGCGCGACGGGCTGGATCGAGAAACCGCTCGATCCGGACCTGCTGACCGAACTGGTCGCCGCGCTCTCGGAAGAAACGCAGCACTGAACGACCAAGCAAGCAGCATTGAAGAGCGCGCACTACAGCGCCGACTGAACAGCATTCCTGCGGTGACTCAAGCATGACACTCGACATTACCCAGTTCTATCAAACCTTCTTCGACGAGGCGGATGAACTGCTCGCGCAGATGGAGCAACTGCTGCTCGTTCTGGATATCGCGAATCCGGATCCGGAAGACCTCGCGGCGATCTTCCGCGCGGCGCACTCGATCAAGGGCGGCGCTGCGACCTTCGGCTTCACCGCGCTGACCGAAACCACGCACATTCTCGAATCGCTGCTGGACCGCGCGCGCAACAACGAACTGACGTTGCGCCGCGACATGATCGACACCTTCCTCGCGACCAAGGACGTGTTGTCCGACCAGCTCGCCGCGTATCGCGCGAGCGCCGAGCCGGATGCGGCCGCGGCCGCCGCGATCTGCGCGAAGCTGGAGCGCCTGAAGAACGAAGGCGCCGAAGGCGGCGCGGTCGCCGTCCGCGCGGCGGCGAACAGCGAGCCGCCCGCGCTGCCGGGCACGGCCGAGAAGGCGAGCGCGCCGGTCGCGCCGGCCTACGAAGGCCCCAACGCGCCCCCCGCGCACGTGATCGCCCAGGCGGCGGACGTGATCGAGGACGACGGCAACTGGGATGGCGCGTTCGAACTCGCCGATGGCGCGAACGCCGGGACGAGCGCAGGAACCATGAATGCAGGAACCGCTGCCGGCGCGCCGGTGGCGGAAGTTGGACCCCACCTGAAAATTACGCTACGGGGGGTGGGCGAGAAGGACCTGGCGACTCTGATCGAGGAGCTGGGGAATCTGGGAAGCATCGTCGGAGAAAAGAAGACGGACGCCGAGTACGTGGTTTGGCTCGACTCGGACGTTCCCGCTGACGATATCGTCGCCGTGTGCTGCTTCGTGATCGATGAAACGCAGATCACGATCGGCCGTGGCGACGCGGCGGCGCAAGCCGTCGAAGCGCAGCCGGCGCACCTGGAAGCGCCGGCGGTGGCGGCAGTATCGCAACCCACGCTACAACAAGAGCCGAAGCAATCGCGGGCGGAAGTCGCGCCCGCATCCGCGGCCGGCAATGAAGCAGCAAAAGAAGAAGCGGTGGCGGCGGCAGATTCGAAAGACTCGTCCGCCGCCCAACCGTCAGGCAAGTCCGCATCGGGCGACGCCGATAAAAAGGCGCGTCCGCAAGCGGCCGCATCGGCGGAAGGCAGCTCGATTCGCGTCGGCGTGGAGAAGGTCGATCAGCTCATCAATCTGGTGGGCGAACTCGTCATCACGCAGGCGATGCTCGCGGAAACCACGAGCACCTTCGATCCCGCGCTGCACGACCGTCTGTTCAACGGCATGGCGCAGCTCGAGCGCAACGCGCGCGATCTGCAAGAGGCCGTCATGTCCATCCGCATGATGCCGATGGATTACGTATTCAGCCGCTTCCCGCGCCTCGTGCGCGACATTGCCGGCAAGCTCGGCAAGGAAGTGGAGCTCGTCACGTTCGGTCAGGCGACCGAGCTCGACAAGAGCCTGATCGAGCGCATCATCGATCCGCTCACGCACCTCGTGCGCAACTCGCTCGATCACGGCATCGAGACCGTGGAGGCGCGCCGCGCATCGGGCAAGCCGACCACCGGCCAGCTCGTGCTGTCGGCGGCGCATCACGGCGGCAACATCGTGATCGAAGTGAGCGACGACGGCGCCGGCCTGCGCCGCGACAAGATTCTCGCCAAGGCGCAGAAGCAGGGCATGCAGGTTTCGGAATCGATGAGCGATGAAGAAGTCTGGCAACTCATCTTCATGCCGGGCTTCTCGACCGCCGAACAGGTGACCGACATTTCCGGTCGCGGCGTCGGCATGGACGTGGTCAAGCGCAATATCCAGTCGATGGGCGGTCACGTCGAAATCATGTCGCGCCAGGGCGCGGGCACGACGACGAAGATCGTGCTGCCGCTCACGCTGGCGATTCTCGACGGCATGTCGGTGAAGGTCGGCAACGAGATCTTCATTCTGCCGCTCAACTTCGTGATGGAGTCGCTGCAGCCGGTGGCCGAAGACATCTACACGGTCGCCAACGGCGAGCGCGTGGTGCGCGTGCGCGGCGAATATCTGCCGCTGGTCGCGCTGCATCGCGTGTTCGATGTCGAAGGCGCGCGCACCGAACCGACGCAGGGCATCGTCACGATCATGCAGACGGAAGGACGCCGCTTCGCCATGCTGATCGACGAACTCGTCGGCCAGCAGCAAGTGGTCGTGAAGAACCTAGAAACGAATTACCGCAAGGTGCACGGCATTTCCGCCGCGACCATCCTGGGCGACGGCAGTGTCGCGCTGATCGTCGACGTGGCCGCGCTCAACCGCGAATCGCGCGCACAGCACGGCGCGCACTCTCACTAACACCATCAGACCAACGGCAGGCCAAAGGGAGCTCTCGTGGCAGACATTCAATCCATCAATAACGTGCGGCGTGACGCACAACAGGCCGAAGCCGCCGGACAAGAGTTTCTGGTGTTCACGCTCGGCGCCGAGGAATACGGCATCGACATCCTGAAGGTGCAGGAGATTCGCGGCTACGACAACGTTACACGCATCGCGAACGCGCCCGCGTTCATCAAGGGCGTGATCAATCTGCGCGGCATCATCGTGCCGATCGTCGATATGCGCATCAAGTTCAATCTGGGCCGCGTCGAGTACGACAACCAGACCGTCGTGATCATCCTGAACGTCGCGCATCGCGTGGTCGGCATGGTGGTCGACGGCGTATCCGACGTGCTCACGCTCACGCAGGAGCAAGTGATGCCCGCGCCGGAATTCGGCGGCACGCTCGCGACGGAATACCTGACGGGTCTCGGCACGGTCGATGGCCGCATGCTGATCCTGATGGACATCGAAAAGCTCATGACGAGCCGCGAGATGGAGTTGATCGACTCCGTCGCCGCATAACGAGCGAAGTGAGAAAGAAGCCATGCTGAAGAAGTTGTCGATCCGCACGACGCTCACGCTCGTCGGCCTGCTGTTCACCGGATGCGCGGCGCTGATCGGCGCACTCGCGCTGACCGGGCTCAACTCCGCCGGCGCGTCGCTCGCGTCGCTCGCGCAGGAAGACATGGTCGCGATGCGCGCGCTCTCCGAAACGTCGTCGTATCTGCTGCGCGCGCGCGTGACCCTGGACAAGGTGCGCTCGCTCGCCGAAGCCGGCAGCGCCGACGAGGCGAAGAAGGCCATCGATCGCGGCCAGTATCTGCTCGACAAGAGCAACGAGAACTGGAAGCTCTATCTCGACACGCCCAAGCCCACGCTGCCGAAAGACACGCTCGACGCGCTCGTCGCGCAGCGCGATACGCTCGTGAAGACCGGCGTGGAGCCGGAATTCGCCGCGATCCGCGTGAACGACATGGCCGCGTATCACGCGATCGCCGACACGAAGATCAGCCCGATGTTCGTCACGTTCGATCAGGCCGTGACCGCCGCCGTCGCCTCGCATCAGGAGCACGCGGAGAATTCGCGCGCCAGCACGTCGTCGCATATCGCG
The DNA here is from genome assembly GCF_001544875.2 of Caballeronia hypogeia. Classification (GTDB taxonomy): domain Bacteria; phylum Pseudomonadota; class Gammaproteobacteria; order Burkholderiales; family Burkholderiaceae; genus Caballeronia; species Caballeronia hypogeia. The sequence continues at coordinate 388,972 of NZ_FCOA02000001.1, read as the reverse complement.
GCGCTCAACATGACGATCGGCGCGGTGCTCGTGCTCGCGGTGCTGATGCTGATCGGCACGCGCATGGCGCTCTCGAGCCTGATCGTGAAGCCTATCAACGAGGCCGTCGATCACTTCGACCGCATCTCGCGCGGCGATCTCACGCAGAGCGCGCACAGCGACAGCGGCAATGAAATCGGCCGCCTGTTCGCGGGCATCGAACGCATGCGCGCCAATCTGACCTCGATGGTCGGCGCGGTGCATCGCGGCGCGGAGTCGATCGATGTCGGCGCACACGAGATCGCGAGCGGCAACACCGATCTGTCGCAGCGCACGGAAGAGCAGGCCGCTTCGCTGCAGGAAACGGCGTCGAGCATGGAAGAGCTCACCAGCACGGTGAAGCAGAACGCCGACAACGCGCGCCAGGCGAGCCAGCTCGCGGTGAACGCGTCGGATATCGCGTCGCGCGGCGGCGAAGTCGTCGAGCAGGTCGTCGAGACCATGCACGCGATTGCATCGAGCTCGAACAAGGTCGTGGACATCATCGGCGTGATCGAAGGCATCGCGTTCCAGACCAACATTCTCGCGTTGAACGCAGCCGTGGAAGCGGCGCGCGCCGGCGAGGAGGGGCGCGGCTTCGCGGTGGTCGCGGGCGAAGTGCGCTCGCTAGCACAACGCAGCGCCGCGGCGGCGAAGGAAATCAAGACGCTGATCGGCGATTCGGCCGCGAAGGTCGACAGCGGCACCGACCTAGTCGCACGCGCCGGTCAGACGATGGGCGAGATCGTGCAGGCGGTGCGCCGCGTGACGGACATCATGGGCGAGATCAGCGCGGCATCGGAAGAACAGTCCGACGGCATCGAGCAGGTCAACCGCGCCGTCACGCAGATGGACAGCGTGACGCAGCAGAACGCCGCGCTCGTCGAGCAGGCTGCGGCTGCCGCGGCGTCGCTCGAAGAGCAGACTCGTCAACTCAAGGACGTGGTCGCGCAATGGCGCGTGGACGGCGCAGGCGTGGCCATGCCCAAGCGCACGAGCGCATCGGCGGCGGTCGCGCGTCTTGCGTCGGGTGCGCCGGGTGCGCGTATCGAGCCTTCGTCGGCTGCTGTGGCGAAGAGCGTCGAGAAGCACGCGAAGTCCGCCGAGAGCGCAAAAGTTGCGCCGGAAGCGGCCGTTATCAAGGAAGCACCCAGCGAAGCGCCGAAGGCCGCAAGCAAGCCGGTCAGCAGGCCCGCGATCAAGCCGGCGAGCACGGTAAGGCCGGCGCCGCGCGCGAAGGCCACGACGGCCGACGACGGCGACTGGGAAACCTTTTAACCCGAATCCGGAACGAAAACGGCCATGCAGGCATCGCGCACCATGATCGATAGCCGTCGTTTCAACGAAACGCACGGAAGACGCGAGCCGGCATGGTCGAGCGCGACGAACACGCCACATCGGGCGCCGGGTATGGCGCCAAGGAAGCACGAAACATCATGATGGCAACGCGCAACCCGCGCATCGACTTGCCCGCCAATGTGCGCAGCCCCGAAGTCGAGCGCGATTTCGAATTCACGTCGGCGGACTTCGCCCGCATTCGCGAGCTGATTCATCGGCGCGCGGGCATCTCGCTGTCGGACCACAAACGGGACATGGCGTACAGCCGCCTCGCGCGACGTCTGCGCGCATGCGGCATCGACACGTTCAGGCAGTATCTCGACCGCCTCGAAACCCACGAGGACAACGCCGAATGGGAAGCGTTCGTCAACGCGCTGACCACGAACCTCACGGCGTTCTTCCGCGAGTCGCATCACTTTCCGATTCTCGCGGAGTTCGCCAAGCGCCGGCAGCAGCCGCTGTCGGTGTGGTGCTCGGCGGCGTCGACCGGCGAGGAGCCGTATTCGATCGCGATGACGCTCGTCGAAGCTCTCGGCGATCACGCCGCGCGCCAGTGCACGGTGTTCGCGAGCGACATCGACAGCCAGGTGCTCGCCAAGGCAGAGGCGGGCGTGTACTCGCTCGATCAGGTGAAGGCCTTGCCCGTGGAGCGGCTGAAGCGCTTCTTTCTGAAGGGCACGGGCTCGCACGCGGGTCTCGTGAAGGTGCGTCCCGAACTGCGCGCGATGGTGAACTTCGGCCGCGTGAATCTGACGGACGCGCGCTACGACGTGAAAGGCCCGTTCGACGCGATCTTCTGTCGCAACGTGATGATCTACTTCGACAAGCCGACGCAAGCACAAGTGCTGACGCGCTTCGAGCCGCTGATGAAACCGGGCGCGCTGCTGTTCGCGGGGCATTCGGAGAACTTCACGTATGTGTCGCAGGCGTTCAGGCTGCGTGGCCAGACCGTGTACGAACTGATGCGCGACACGAAGCCCGCGACGGCGCCGAAAGCCGCGCGCGCGCTCGCAGGGGCGGCGGTATGAGCGGACTGCCGATCGCGTCGAATCTTTATTTCGACAATCACTTCAAGAAGCCGGGCGTGAAGCTCCTGCCGAACGAGTTCTACATGACGAGCGAAGACATGGTGCTCGTCACGGTGCTCGGTTCGTGCGTGGCGGCGTGCATCAACGACCGCACGGCGGGCATCGGCGGAATGAATCATTTCATGTTGCCCGATGACGGTTCCGACGCGTCGCACGCCGCCTCCGATTCGATGCGCTACGGCGCGTACGCGATGGAAGTGCTCATCAACGAACTGATCAAGCGCGGCGGACGGCGCGAGCGTTTCGAAGCGAAGGTGTTCGGCGGCGGCGCGGTGCTCGCGGGCATGACGACCATCAATATCGGTGATCGCAATTCAGAGTTCGTGCGTCGCTATCTGGCGCTCGAAAAAATTCGCATCGTCGCCGAGGACTTGCAGGGCGCGCATCCGCGCAAGGTCGCGTTCATGCCGCGCTCGGGTCAGGTGATGGTCAAGAAGCTCAAGACGCAGCACGATCCGGTGGTCGTCGAGCGCGAGCAGGCGCTCGTGCAGCGCACGCCGGAAGAGCGCGCGGAACGCCTCGCGAAGGCGCGTGCGCGGGTCGAATTGTTTCAGCCGAACGCGGCGGGCGCGAAACCGCGCGCGGAATTGTTCACGTCGCAGGCGAAGCCGCGCGTCGAACTGTTCGGCGCCGCGCGCACGCAGCGTTTCGTCAAAACGGCGGAGGAAGCATGACACTCAACGCCATCGGCATGAAGGCGCCGGGCGCGCCGAAGATCAAGGTCTTGTGCGTCGATGACTCGGCGCTCGTGCGCAGCCTGATGACCGAGATCATCAACTCGCAGCCCGACATGCACGTGTGCGCCACCGCGCCCGATCCGCTCGTCGCGCGCGAACTGATCAAGCAGCACAACCCGGACGTGCTCACACTCGATGTCGAAATGCCGCGCATGGACGGCCTCGACTTCCTGGAGAAGCTGATGCGCCTGCGGCCGATGCCGGTCGTCATGGTGTCGTCGCTGACCGAGCGCGGCAACGAAATCACGCTGCGGGCGCTCGAGCTCGGTGCGGTCGATTTCGTCACGAAGCCGAAGGTCGGCATTCGCGACGGCATGCTCGACTACGCCGAAAAGCTCGCCGACAAGGTGCGCGCCGCATCGCGCGCGCGCGTGCGGCAGCACGCCCACACGACGAGCGCGCCCGCGCAGACGCAGGCCGCGCACAAGCCCGCGCCGCATTTCAACAACCCGCTCGTATCGACGGAAAAGCTCGTGATCGTCGGTGCATCGACGGGCGGCACGGAAGCCATCCGCGAAGTGCTCGTGCCGCTGCCGCCCGACGCGCCCGCGGTGCTGATCGCGCAACACATGCCGCCTGGTTTCACGAAGTCGTTCGCGCAGCGCCTGAACGGGCTGTGCCGCATCACGGTGAAGGAAGCGGAGCACGGCGAGCGCGTGCTGCCGGGTCACGCGTATATCGCGCCGGGCCACGCGCACCTGGTGCTGGCGCGCAGCGGGGCGAACTATGTCGCGCATCTGTCGGACGCGCCGCCGGTGAACCGGCATCGGCCATCGGTCGATGTGCTGTTCCACTCGGCCGCGCAACACGCGGGCAAGAACGCGATCGGCGTGATCCTGACCGGCATGGGCCGCGACGGCGCCGCCGGTCTTCTGGAAATGCAGCAGGCGGGCGCGTACACGCTCGCGCAGGACGAAGCGAGTTGCGTGGTGTTCGGCATGCCGCGCGAAGCGATTGCAATGGGCGGCGCAAGCGAAGTCGCGCCGCTCTCTGAAATGAGCCGGCGCGTGATGGCGCGGCTTGCCTCGATGGGCGAACGCGTGCAGCGCGTCTGAACTTTTTGGATTGATTACGCGGCGCTGCCGCTTTGAGAACACACGGGAGTAATGATGGACAAGAACATGAAGATCCTCGTCGTCGACGATTTTCCGACGATGCGCCGTATCGTGCGTAACCTGCTCAAGGAACTGGGCTACGGCAACGTCGATGAAGCCGAAGACGGCGCGGCGGGTCTCGCGCGTCTGCGTGGCGGCGGCTTCGACTTCGTGATCACCGACTGGAACATGCCGAACCTCGACGGCCTCTCGATGCTGCAGCAGATCCGCGCGGACGCGGCGCTCTCGCATCTGCCGGTGCTGATGGTGACGGCGGAATCGAAGAAGGAGAACATCATCGCGGCGGCGCAGGCGGGCGCGAACGGTTACGTGGTCAAGCCCTTCACGGCCGCCACGCTCGACGAGAAGCTCACCAAGATTCTCGAGAAGTTGGCCAAAACCGGGAGCTGATCGTGAATGATCTGACCACTGAATTCGCCGCCGCGATGGCGCAGAGCGAAGGCAGCGAGAGCGATCTGTCGAGCGACCGCATTCTCGCGCGCATCGGCCAGCTGACGCGCACCCTGCGCGACTCGATGCGCGAGCTCGGCCTCGACAAGCAGGTCGAAGCCGCCGCGCAAGCCGTGCCCGACGCGCGCGACCGCCTTAAGTACGTCGCGACGATGACCGAGCAGGCCGCCGAGCGCGCGCTGAACGCGATCGAGCTCGCCAAGCCGATGCAGGAAGCCATGCAGACCGAGGCGCTCGCCCTCGACGCGCGCTGGGCCAAATGGTATGACGCGCCGCTCGCGCAGGGCGAAGCAGGCGCGCTGCTCGCTGAGACGCGCACGTTCCTGCAAAACGTGCCGGAGCGCACTCAGGCGACCAACGCGCAACTGCTCGAGATCATGCTCGCGCAGGATTTCCAGGATCTGACCGGGCAGGTCATCAAGAAGATCACGGACGTCGTGTATCTGATCGAGCAGCAATTGCTGGGCGTGCTGCTGGAGAACATCGCGCCCGAGCGGCGCGAGCAGTTCGCGGCGTCTGCGGCGGCGTTGATGTCGTCGGCGAGCGTCACTCAGGACAGTCTGCTCAACGGTCCGCAGATCAATCCGGAAGGGCGCAGCGACGTCGTTCAGGATCAGTCGCAGGTCGACGATCTGCTCGCGAGCCTCGGTTTCTGAGGTCCGTTTTCGGGTAGTCCGTTCGACATACTCAGCGTTGCAAACGAACGCGAAGCGCATACCAATGCGCTTCGCGTTTTTGCTTGTGTGCGCTTGCGAACGTTAGGACTATTCCTCGTGGCTGGCATACTTACGCTGTTCGCAACGGAAAATTTCGTGCGAAAAATAGGTGGCAGATCTGTCACTCAATCGTCATGAGGCGGTCGCGGACGAGTATGCGACCGACGGATTAACCGATAGGAGGCCCAGTGAAGGCACCGAAGCAATCCCGTCATGGGCATCTTGTAACAGCGCTGGCGTTCGCCGCCGGCGCGTTGAGCGTATGCGCGGCGGCGCCGGCATACGCGGTGCTCGGCGGCGAGCCGATGACCGCGCCGGACGGCGCGACGTCCACCAACGCCGTGGTGCGTGCGGCGACCCCGAACGGCGCATCGGGCGTATCGGCGGCGACGGCATCGAATTACACCGTGCGCACGACCACGCTCGCGAGCGGCACGACCATCAACGAATATCTGACCACCGAAGGCGTGGTTTTCGGAATCGCATGGCACGGTCCGCGCGTGCCGGATCTCGCGTCGCTGCTCGGCAGCTATTTTCCGCAGTATCAGGAGGGCCTGAAGGCGCAGCGCGCCGCGCGCGGCGGCCGTGGGCCGGTGAGCGTGGAAAGTTCGGGGCTCGTCGTCCGGTCGGTGGGCCATATGGGCTCGTTCGCGGGCAGCGCGTATCTGCCGCAATCGTTGCCGGCGGGCGTGTCGGTCACCGACATTCAGTAAGGGACGGGAGAATCCAGTATGCATAGAACGACACGTGGCCTTCCCGCCTATTCGTCCCATCGCCGCGGCGGCCTGGTCCGCTGGCTCGGCGTCCTTTGTCTCTCGATCATGCTCGCGGCCTGCGGCGGCGGCGGCGACAGTTCCAGTTCCAGTTCCAGTTCCAGCGGCGGCGGCTCGTCGGGTGGCTCTGGCGGCAGCTCGGGTGGCGGCAGTTCGGGCACCAGCACGGCGAACGCCCAGCCGATTTCGCCCAACGGCACTAACGCAGTGCCGATCAGCGTCGATTCCGGCGTCGCCGGTTTCGTCAACATTCCGAATGTCTCGGTGACGGTGTGCGTGCCCGGCACGTCGCAGTGCCAGACCATCGACCATATTCAGGTCGATACGGCTTCGTTCGGCCTGCGCATTCTGGGCGGCGCGGCGCAGTCGGTGGTCACCAGCCTGCCCGGCGTGCGCGCCGCGAACGGCGGGCAGCTCTCGGAATGCGCGGGCTTCGCCGACGGCTATACGTGGGGCACCGTGCGAACCGCCGACGTGAAGATCGGCACGGAAGTGGCGTCGGGCGTGCCAATCCAGATCATCGGTGACCTGGCCGCATCGGCGGCGCCGACAGGCGCGAACGGCTGCCCGTCCGGCAACGACGAGAACTCCACCGCCGATATCGGCGCGAACGGCATTCTCGGCATCGGACCGGCGACGTACGACTGCGGCAGCTCGTGCGCGAGCACGGCACTCAACGCGATGTACTTCTCGTGCACCAACGGCACGAACTGCACCGGCAGCACCGCGACGCTCGCCCAGCAGGTGATCAATCCGGTGACGAAGTTCGCGGTCAACAACAACGGCGTGATCCTGCAGTTGCCGCCGGTGCCCGATAACGGCGCGGCGAGCGCGACAGGCGTACTGATATTCGGCATCGGCACGCAGGGCAACAACTCGATCGCGGGCGTGACGAAGTACGGCACGGACGGTTACGGCGATCTGTCGGGCGTGTACAAGGGCTCGAAGTACACGACGTTCTTCGATTCCGGATCGAACGGCAACTTCTTCCAGGACAGCTTCCCGTTGTGCTCGAGTTCGAGCGCGTTCTATTGCCCGAGTTCGGAGCAGCAACTGTCGGCGACGATCACCGGCACCGAAGGCAACACCGCGACCGTGCCGTTCCAGCTCGTCAGCGCTCGCACGCTGACGTCGAGCGGCGGCAAGTTCGCGTTCAACAGTCTCGGTGGGCAACTGGGCATGTCGAATTACTTCGACTTCGGTCTGCCGTTCTTCTTCGGCCGGCACGTCTATGTCGGATACGACTTGCCGGGCAGCTCGCCTTACGTGGCGTTCTGATCGCCCGAAGGCCTGACGGGCCAGCAAAAGAAAAACCGGCTGCGTTTGCGCGCAGCCGGTTTTTTTATCGACGCTTCATTCGCCCGCGCGTGGCTTGCGCGGCGCGCGCTCGAACAGCGCGTCGTAGAGCCAGCGCGGCAGCGCATGCAGCAGCATGCCCGCGATGCGCATCTGCCACGGAAAGGTCGCGTAGCGCACGCCGCGCGCGATGGCATCGGCGGTTTTCGCGGCGAAGCGGTCGGCGTCCATCAGGAAGGGCATTGGATACGGATTGTGCGCCGTCATCTCCGAGCGCACGTAGCCGGGCGCGATGGTGACGACGGACACGCCCTGCGGCCGCATCTCGACGCGCAGCGACTCCAGATACTTCGCCGCCGCCGCCTTCGACGCGCTGTACGCGCCCGATCCCGGCAGTCCGCGCACACCCGCGACGCTCGCAATGCCGACGAGCGTGCCGCGCCGCGCGGCCGTCATCGACGCGACGAAAGGCTCGAAGGTCGCGACCATGCCGAAGTAATTGGTGTCCATCACGGCGCGGAAGGTGTCGAGATCGCCGTGGCCGGTCAGCACGCCGCGGCTCATGCCCGCGTTCGCGATCACGATATCCGCCGCGCCATGCTCCGCGATGAAGCGGCGCGCGGCATCGGCGAGCGCGTCGGCGTCGCGCACGTCGGCGGGATAAATCGAAATGGAGCTTTGCGGATGGCGCGCGGCGAAGGCCCCGAGGGACTCTGCGCGGCGGGCGACGAGGCCGACAACGGCCCCGCGCTTCACATACTCTTCGGCCAGTGCGAGGCCGATGCCGCTCGATGCGCCGGTGATGAAAACCTTCAGGCGAACTTCATTCATGCCGGCGCGGGAGGGAGTTACAGCTTCTTGTCGCGAACTTGCTGGACGAGGAAGTCCATCACCGAGGTCGTGCCCGGCAGGCTGTTGGTCATCGCCGGACCGGTTTCGTACTTGCCTTGCACGACGACCGTCGGCACGCCGTCGATCTTGTAGTCCTGCATGAGCTTGGCGTCGCGCTGCACGGCGCTTTGCGTCGAGAAGGAGTTATAGGCGTCCATGTACTTCTTCGGATCGACGCCCTGTGTCTTGAGGAAGTCCGCCTGCGCCTGCGGCGTCAGCAGATAGTTCTTCTTCACGTGGATTTCGTTGAACACGGCCGGCGTGACCTTCTCGGCGACACCGAGCGCGTCGAGCGCGTGATACATCTTCGAGTGCGGGATGAAGTCGTCGCGGAACGCCACCGGCACGCGCTTGAACACGACATCGGGCCCCTGCTTCTTCGCCCATGCCTCGATGTACGGCTCGAACTCGTTGCAGTGCGGGCAGCCGTACCAGAAGAACTCGATGACCTCGACCTTGCCCGCGGGCGCGCCGACCGGCTGGGCCGCCTGCAGCACCGTGTAGTCCTTGCCTGCGGTGGGCGCGGCCGCGGCCGAATTCGCGACGCTCATCGAAGCGGCTGCGATGCCAAGGGAGAGAGCCAACGCGCTAAACAGTTTTTTCATGATTGGAGAAGGAAAGCAAAAGGTACGCGAGAGCGACAAAAGGAGGTCCATAAGTGGGACATACGACGCTTAAACCACACTTAAGCCATGCTTGAACGGTCAGGGCGCGGATGAGGCGCCGGCCCTCTTTCGCGTCTGCGCTGCCGCTAAGGGCGCGCAGACGTTTCGACTTCCAGCTGCCTTATTGCTTGGAGAAACGGATCACGGCCGTATCGACGCCGGCATCAGAGAGACGCTGACGCGCGGTGTTCATCTCCTCGAACTTCGCGAACGGACCGATGCGTACGCGATAGTACGTCACTCCGCCCGCATCGCGCTGAGTGACCTTCGATTCGAAGCCCTGGAAGCCCAGGCGCGCGCGCTGCTGCTCGGCGTCGGCCTGAGTCTTGTACGCGCCGACTTGCAGGAAGTAACCGGTATTCGGCTCGCCGGGCGCGGGCGGCGTGGTCTTGGCTGTCGTCGGCGCCGAGCCGCCCTTCGGCGGCGTGGCGTTGGCGTTACTCGTTGCGTTCGGAGCGCCCGGCGTGGTTTCCGGCTTCTTCGCGGTCGTCGTGCTCGCGTTCTTCGGCGTCGACGCGCTTCCGGCCGAAGGCGGCACTTCGACGATCTGCGGCTCGTCGAGCATGCCCGACGACTGCGTCTGATTGTTGGTCTGGCCCGGCGCGGTATTCGGCGGCGTGGGCTGCGCGGCTTGCGGCACGGCCTGGCCCGGCGTCTTGCCTTGCAGCGGACGGTTCGGGTCGTACGGCTGCGCGGCGGACGGCGCGGAGTTGGCCTCCGACGGCGGCGGCGCGACCTTCGCCACGAACGGCGTGGGCGCGCGCGTGATATAGAGCGCGACGATCACGGCGATCGCGAGGCCGACAATCAGGCCCAGCACGATGCCGATGAATGTTCCCCCGGTTTGCTTCGACTGTTTCGATGTGCGGCGTGGTTTTGCCATCGTATGAATCACCTGCGAGAGAGTCTTCTGGTTGGGCGACGATTATAGCCGGGGGTCAAGGCGCTCCTGCGCCAGCCTTCCGTCCCCACGCGCCGGAATAGTCCGATTTCGACGCGTGCGCGAAGGAAGGCCGCAGGCAATTACATCTTCTGGGGAGCCGAAACGCCGATGGTCGCAAGGCCGTTCTCGAGGACCTGGCGGGTCGCCGCGAGCAGCGCGATGCGTGCGGTGCGTTCCTTTTCGTCGTCCACGAGCACGCGCTCGGCATTGTAGAACGAGTGAAATTCGCCAGCGAGATCGCGCAGATAGAACGCGACCGCGTGAGGCGCGAGTTCCTCGGCGGCGTGCTGAAGCATCTCGGGGAACTCGGCGAGCTTGTTGAGCAGCGCCATTGCGCGGTCGCTCGACAAAGGCGAGAGATCGGCCTGCGCCGCTTGCGCGAGATCTCCCGCGTAACGCTCCTTCCAGTCGTTCAGGATCGTGCAGATGCGCGCGTGCGCGTATTGCACGTAATAGACCGGATTCTCGTCGTTCTGCTTGAGCGCGAGGTCGATGTCGAACACGAACTCGGTGTCGGCCTTGCGCGAGATCAGGAAGAAGCGCACGGCGTCGCGGCCGCGGCGGATGACGTCCGCGTCGATCTGATCGGGCGCGGTTTCGTGGCCGGGAGCCAGGCCGCCCGACCATTCGATCAGGTCGCGCACCGTCACGTAGCTGCCCGCGCGCTTGGAGATCTTCACTTCCTGACCGTTGCGCATGACGGTCACCATCTTGTGCAGCACGTAGTCGGGATATCCCTTCGGAATGCCGATACCCAGGCCCTGCAGACCGGCGCGCACGCGCGCGATCGTGCCGTGATGGTCCGAGCCCTGGATGTTGATGACCTTGGTGAAGCCGCGTTCCCACTTGGTCACGTGATACGCGACGTCCGGCACGAAGTACGTGTACGTGCCGTCGGATTTCTTCATGACGCGGTCCTTGTCGTCGCCGTCGTCGGTCGTGCGCAGCCACAGCGCGCCGTCCTGCTCGTAGGTCCTGCCGGCATCGACGAGCGCCGCGACCGTCTTCTCGACGCGGCCTTCCTTGTACAGCGACGACTCCAGATAGAACTGGTCGAACTTCACGCCGAACGCGGTCAGGTCCATGTCCTGTTCGTGACGCAGGTACGCCACCGCGAAGTGCCGGATGGCTTCGAGATCCTCGACGTCGCCCTTGCCCTTCACGGGCTCGCCGTCTTTCGCGGCGACCGTTTCGCCAGCCATGTAGTCGCGCGCGATGTCCGCGATGTACTCGCCGTTGTAGGCGGCGTCGGGCCACTCGGCGTCGCCCGGCTTGAGGCCGCGCGCGCGCAGTTGCGTGGAGTTGGCCAGGTTGCCGATCTGCACGCCCGCGTCGTTGTAGTAGAACTCGCGATGCACGTCGTAGCCCTGCGTTTCGAGCAGGTTCGAGAGCGCGTCGCCGAGCGCGGCCTGACGGCCGTGGCCGACGTGCAGCGGACCGGTCGGATTCGCCGACACGAACTCGACGAGCACGTGCCTGCCCGCGTCGCGATCCGAACGGCCGAACGCGGCGCCTTCGCCCAGCACGGCCGGGATCACGTCTTGCTTCGCCGTGGCGGCAAGACGCAGATTGATGAAGCCGGGACCCGCGACTTCCGCGCCCTCGACGAGACCCGCGGCCGACGGATGGGCCAGCACCGCATCGACGATCTGCTGCGCGAGCTGACGCGGATTCGCGCGCAGCGGCTTGGCGAGCTGCATCGCAACGTTCGACGCCACGTCGCCGTGCGCGGCGACCTTCGGTCTTTCCAGTACGATCACGGGCGTGACGAACGCCGCTTCGGAGGCGCCCTGAGTGGCTTGCGCGACCTGCTTGACCGCGTCGGTGAGGAGCGTTTCGAGAGTGTGTTTATGTGCGGGCAGCATGCTGAATGTGATCCGGTGGAGCGAGTCCGATGGGTAGGGCGATGGGCTTGAGGACGGCGCTGGCGGCCGGTTGCGGAGGCCGCTCGCGAGTCCTGCGAGGCCTCGCGAACATGGAACGGACGAAGCCCGGTTATATCCCTACAAAGTGGGGATTTTAGCAGGTGCTAATATGTCGAATCAGGGTGTCGTCATGTCGTCATCGTCATGTTGTCAGGGAGACCGGCTCGTCTGCGCGTTTCGTTTGCAAACCGCTATGACCCAACATAAACAAAAGGACCATGCCATGCTGATCACATTCAAATCCCCCGCCGCGCCGGACGTCATCATGCTCGAGAACCTTGCGGAATACTTGCTCGGCATCATTGGCAAGCAATTGACCGCACGAGGCGTCATCACGCACGAAGATATTCCCGCAGCCATTCAAAAACTCGAAACGGCCGTCGCCACCGACAAGAAAGAGCGCGCCGAGCACGAGGGCCATTTTCACGAAGGCGAGGAAGGCCACCACCCGCACGAGCATCCGGTCGGGCTCGCGCAGCGCGCGTTTCCGTTCATCGACATGCTGCGGCTCGCGCAGAAGCACAACGCGGATATTCTCTGGGGCGTCTGATTCGGGCCGTTCACGGCGCCGGCAAAGAAAAACCCGCATCGCTGCCGATGCGGGTTTTTTTCTTCCGATGAAACCTCGGACGGCTTCGGTCGCGCTGCTGCCCGTTACTGCTCGGTACTGACCGTTATTGCGATTGGCCGCTTTCCGCGCCAGCGGGTTTCGCGGGCGTGTGCGGTTTCTTCGGCTTTTTCGGTTTCTTCTTGTGCTCCGACTGCGGCGGCGAGTACGAGGACGCCTGAGTGCTGCTTGCCTGCGCGAACGCGGCGGAGCTCGATGCGGCGAGCAAAGCCGCGGCGATCGCTACGGTTACGGCGGACGTCATCTTCTTCATGCGACTTTCTCCGTTGACGAGATGAATGCGTTTCGCCGTGACCACGGCGAAACGCGCTGACAAGTCTACGGAAACCAAAATTTTCCCGCCGGTTCCGTGCGTATTCCCGCTATCAGCAGCGCAGTATGTTGTCGCTTCGTTTCTCAGCGTTGCGGCGCGAGCGCGCGCTCCGCGTCCGAGGTCGACAGCGACATGCGCTCGGCGTAGCTCGCGAGCTGATCGTCGCCGATCTTGCCCACCGAGAAGTACGTACAGTCCGGATGCGCGAGATAGAAGCCCGAGACGCTCGCGGCCGGCAGCATCGCGAGGGACTCGGTCACGCTCATGCCGATTTCCTCCGCCTGAAGCACTTCGAACATATCGCGTTTGACGAGGTGATCCGGGCACGCCGGATAACCCGGCGCCGGACGAATGCCGACGTACTTCTCCGCAATGAGCGCATCGTTGTCGAGCGTTTCGTTCGCCGCGTAGCCCCACAGTTCGCGGCGCACGCGCGCGTGCAACGCTTCGGCGAACGCTTCCGCGAAACGATCCGCGAGCGCCTTCAGCATGATCGCGCTGTAGTCGTCGTTATCGGCCTCGAACTGCCGTTCTTTTTTGTCGACGCCCAGACCCGCCGTCACCGCGAAGATGCCGATGTAATCCGCCACGCCCGAATCCTTCGGCGCGATGAAGTCGGCGAGCGACCGGTTCGGGCGCATCACGCCGTCGACGACCGGCCGCACGCTTTGCTGACGCAGATTGCGCCAGGTCATTGCGACTTGCGTGCGCGATTCGTCCGTGTAGATCTCGATGTCGTCGTCGTTGACGGTGTTCGCCGGCAGAAGCATGACGACGCCGTTCGCCGTCAGCCAGCGGCCCTGGATGACGCGCGAGAGCATCGACTTGCCGTCGGAGAACACGCGGCGCGCCGATTCGCCGACGATTTCATCGTTGAGAATCGCCGGATACGGGCCCGCGAGATCCCAGGTCTGGAAGAACGGACCCCAGTCGATGTAACTCGCCAGTTCCGCGAGGTCGTAATTCTTGATGACGCGCCGCCCTATGAAGCTGGGCTTCTTCGGTGTATACGCGTTCCAGTCGATCTTCGTCTTGTTGGCGCGCGCTTGGTCGTAGGTGACCATGGGCTGCGCTTTCTTGTTGGCGTGCTGCGCGCGGATGCGGTCGTAGTCGGTCTTGAGCTCGTCGAGATATCTGGCCGCGCCTTCGTCCGACAACAAACTCGACGCCACCGACACCGAACGCGATGCATCCGGCACATACACGACCGGACCTTCGTAGTTCGGCGCGATCTTGACGGCCGTATGCACGCGCGAAGTCGTCGCGCCGCCGATCAGAAGCGGCGTCTGCTTGCCGCGGAAGTATTCGTCGCGCTGCATCTCAGAGGCGACGTAAGCCATTTCTTCGAGACTCGGCGTGATCAGCCCCGACAGGCCGATGATGTCCGCGCCTTCTTCCTTCGCCTTCTGCAGGATGGTCGCGCAGGGCACCATCACGCCCATGTTGACCACTTCGAAGTTGTTGCACTGGAGCACAACCGACACGATGTTCTTGCCGATGTCGTGCACATCGCCCTTCACGGTCGCGATGACGATCTTGCCCTTCGGACGCACGTCCGCGCCCGCATCGGCGAGGCGCTTCTTCTCTTCTTCGATGAACGGAATCAGATGCGCGACCGCCTGTTTCATCACGCGCGCCGACTTCACCACTTGCGGCAGGAACATCTTGCCCTGCCCGAACAGATCGCCGACGACGTTCATGCCGTCCATCAGCGGACCTTCGATCACGTTGATCGGACGGCCGCCCGCTTTGTCGATCTTCTGCCGGACCTCTTCCGTATCCTCGACGATGAAGTTCGTGATGCCATGCACGAGCGCATGCGAGAGCCGCGCCTCGACCGGCTGATTGCGCCATTCGAGGTTTTCTTCCTTCTTGGCCGCGCCGGTCTTGAACTTGTCGGCGACTTCGAGCAGACGATCCGTGCCGTCTTCGCGACGATTCAGCACGACGTCTTCCACTTTCTCGCGCAGCTCGGCGTCGAGATCGGCATACACGCCCAGTTGACCCGCGTTCACGATGCCCATGTCCATGCCCGCCTGAATCGCGTGATACAGGAACACGGTGTGAATGGCTTCGCGCACCGGGTCGTTGCCGCGGAACGAGAACGACACGTTCGACACGCCGCCGCTCACCTTCGCGTGCGGCAGATTCCGCTTGATCCAGCGCGTCGCGTCGATGAAATCGACCGCGTAATTGTTGTGTTCCTCGATGCCCGTCGCGATCGCGAAGATGTTCGGGTCGAAGATGATGTCTTCGGGCTCGAAGCCGACTTCGTTCACGAGAATGTCGTAGGAGCGCTTGCAGATTTCGGTCTTGCGCTGGAAGGTGTCGGCCTGACCTTTTTCGTCGAAGGCCATCACGACCGATGCCGCGCCATAGCGGCGGATCAGCTTCGCGTGATGCTTGAACGCCTCTTCGCCTTCCTTCAGCGAGATCGAATTGACGATGGCCTTGCCCTGCACGCACTTCAGCCCGGCCTCGATCACCTCCCATTTGGACGAGTCGATCATGATCGGTACGCGCGCGATATCCGGTTCGGAGGCGATCAGATTCAGAAAGCGCACCATGGCGGCTTTCGAATCGAGCATGGCCTCGTCCATGTTGATATCGATGACCTGCGCGCCGTTCTCGACCTGCTGGCGCGCGACGGCGAGCGCTTCATCGAACTGGCCGTTCAGGATCATGCGCGCGAACGCCTTCGAGCCGGTCACGTTCGTGCGCTCGCCGACGTTGATGAAAAGCGAGCCGTCGGTGACGTTGAACGGCTCGAGGCCGGAAAGGCGCATCGTGTGATCGGTCATGTCTGGTATTCCGTATTGATTCAGGCGGCGTCGCGATACTGAGACGGGAAGTTGCGCGGCTTGACTTCGGCGAGCGCCTTCGCGATCTCGGCGATATGCTCAGGCGTCGTGCCGCAGCAGCCGCCCGCGACGTTCACGAGACCCGCCGTCGCGAATTCCTTCAGCAATCCGGACGTCACATCCGGCGTCTCGTCGAAGCCCGTGTCGCTCATCGGGTTCGGCAGGCCCGCGTTCGGATAGCACGACACATACGTGTCGCACAGCTTCGCCAGCTCCGCGATGTACGGGCGCATCAGCGCCGCGCCCAACGCGCAGTTCAGACCGAACGTGAGCGGCTTCGCGTGACGCAGCGAGTTCCAGAACGCTTCCACCGTCTGGCCGGAGAGAATGCGGCCCGATGCATCGGTGACGGTCCCCGAGATCATGATCGGCACGAGTTCGCCGGTGTCGTCGAAAAGCTGATCGAGGGCGAAGAGCGCGGCTTTCGCGTTAAGCGTGTCGAAGATCGTTTCGACCAGAAACAGGTCGCAGCCGGCATCGAGTAGCGCCTTCGCCTGTTCGTAGTACGTGTCGCGCAATTCGTCGAAGCTCACGTTGCGCGCGCCCGGATCGTTCACGTCCGGCGAGATGCTCGCGGTCTTGGGCGTCGGCCCGATCGCGCCGGCGACGAAGCGCGGCTTGTCCACTGTCGAGTATTTGTCGCAAGCTTCGCGCGCGAGTTTCGCGGACTCGATGTTCATCTCCGCCGCGAGGTCTTCCATGCCGTAATCGGCCTGTGCGACACGCGTGGCGCCGAACGTGTTCGTCTCGATGATGTCCGCGCCCGCCGCGAGGTATTGCTCGTGAATCTCGCGAATCACCTGCGGCTGCGTGATCGACAAAAGTTCGTTATTGCCCTTGATGTCGCGGCCATAGTCCCTGAAGCGCTCGCCGCGATAGGCGGCTTCGTCGAGCTTGTAGCGCTGGATCATCGTGCCCATCGCGCCGTCGAGGATCAGGATGCGCTTCTGCAGGAGCGCGGGCAGCGCGGCGCCGCGTGTATAGGCGCGCGCGGGGAGATGAGGAGTGGCGTTCTGGGACATGACGGACGAGGCCTGCACCAAATGTTAAATAGCCTGACATTGTAGCCGCAGCGAGGGGCGGTCGCTTCCGCCCGGCGCGGCCGAGCGCGGCGGGGCCCACGGCGCGCTCCGCGCAAAAAAGAACCCCGCCATTGCGGGGCGGGGTCTTTTGAGGGGGCGAGTGTCGCCTGAGCCGCATAGCCGTGCGGCGGCGGTCGCGGACGGCGGCTGGCCGCCCGCGCGCTGGGTTGATCAGTGAAGCACGACCGGCTGATTCATCAAGATATCGAACTGGCCGAGGAATTCATCGACATCCTCGAGCGACGGCTCTTCCGCGATCAGTTGTTGCACGTGCTCGCGGAACTTCGCGGCCAGCGCTCCGTCGATGAAAATCTCCCGCTGCGTGTTCTTGTCGACGATCTCGTAACCGCCCGCCTTCATGGCGAGATGGTTGTCCTGCGGCGGAAACTCGACGACGCAGTAGTTGGGGCTGTTGTAGATCATTTGCATGGCGACACTCCTTATTCCTTGTTTGCTCCTGCCAAACCTGAGTCCTAGTTGGAGCGATTGGGTTGGAATTCAAGGGGTGGCCTCGATGTGATGCCGTTTGTATCGAGGCTTTCTTTTGCAGCATTAGCGATAATAATCAGGCGGAATCGCGTAAGAAGCCGTCCAGTAGCGCACTAAAGCGCTGCGATTCCTCGACCGGTGACAGGTGCGCGGCGTTGAGTAGTTGGAATTGCGCGCCCGGCACCTCGTCCGCAATCACTCTGGAAGCAGCATGCGGCGTGCCAACGTCATGTTCGCCTGCAACCACCAGCGTGCGTTTCTGCACGGAGGCGAGTTTGTCACGCGCGTCGAAACGGCTGACTGCCTCCGCTGCGCGCGCAAACCCCTCGGCGGGCGTGCGCGCGATCGTTTCCCCGATCTGCTCGACCACTTCGGGATGCGCCTTGCGAAATTCAGGCGTGAGCCAGCGTTCGAGCGTCGCATCCACAATACTCGCAGTCCCGTTTTCGCGCACGGAAGCCGCCCGTTGCGCGAAGGTCGGACGCGCTTCCTCCGGAACGAACGCGGGCGCGCCCACCACCGTCAGCGATTCCACCTTGTCCGCGTGGTTGATCGCAAGCTTCTGCGCGACCATTCCGCCAATCGACAACCCGACCACATGCGCCGACGGCGCGCCGAGCTTGTCGAGCAGCACGGCGAGATCGTCGGCGAGATCGTCGATGGTGAACGCGTCGGGCGACACGGCCGTCTCGCCGTGGCCGCGCAGGTCGTAGCGCAACACGGTGAAGTGGTTGCGGAAATAGCCGGCCATCTGGTCCCACACGGACAGATCGCCTGCCAGTTGATGGACGAAGACGAGCCAGCGGCCGCCGCCTTCGTTGTCGAGAACGTAACGTGTATCGATGCGATTGATCGTCAACTGCATATCGGCTCCGTAAAGAATGCGGTTTGCGATGCTGTTTCCGATGGCCTGCATGGGACGCCCTGCGCCGTCGCTGTACCCGGTGTCACGAAGTGTGACGGGTGCGTTACGGTTTGTCCGCCTGTGGCGCGGCGGGCAAGTATTCTTCAGACGCATTCCGCGTGCCCGAGGTTCCACCTTGGTCCGGTGCACCCCGTGCACCCGGCGTGCCCGGTGGCGCGAGCCGCCCGGCCCAGAGCAGTTCGATTTGCATTCCGTTCGGCTCGGTCTGAAGGATCCGCACGGGCAGCCAGCCGAGCGAGGGCGCGAGCCAGATGTCGAGCTTGCGGCGATCGCCTTCCTTGCGCGGCAGGCGCGTGAAATGGCGCGCACCGGTAAAGCCGTCGCGCGTCTGCACGTTTTCGTCGCCGACGGTTTCGATCGGCCAGATCTCGTTGCTGTCGTTGTCCGTCACGCTGAACTGGCGCGTGACGCCTGGCTTGTATTTGTCCGGCGCGCCGCGCACAAGGCTGGCCAGTTGCATCACGACGCTGAAGCGGTCCTGCGCGCCATCGGCGAGCGGCTGGCTCTGCGGCGTTTTCGTGTAGACGATCTGCTTCGTTTCGCGATTGAAAATGGCGATGTCGGCGGCGCGGCGGCCGCGTTGCTCGGAATACTGTTCCGGCGCGATGCCGAATCCATCGATATGACCCTTGCTCGAATAAACGTATGGACCGACGAAGGGCAGCGGAATCGAGACGACCATCTCGTAATGCTGGCCGTCGTTGGTCCAGTGAATGGTGCCGGTCTGATTCATCATGCCGTTCACGAGCGTGTCGTAACGCAACTCGCCGGACGGCGGAACACTGAATTTGTCACCCGACGCAGCAGCCGGTTGCGACGCAGGCGATGGCGCCTGCGCCACTTCGGACGCCTGCGCCGAGGATGCCGCCGCGCCTGAACCGGCTGCAGGCGCGTCCGGCGTCGGCGTCGCGGCGCTGAGAACCGGCGCGGCGGCGGGCGTGGCTGGCGCCGGTGCAGCGGGTTTCGGCGGCGCGGGCGCGACAGGCTTCGGCGGCGCGGGTGGCGTCGGTGCGGGCGGGGCGATGGGCTTCGGCGTCAACAATTCGATCTGCACCGGCGGCGTTTCCACCGGCGCGCCCGCCGGTTGCCGATTGCGATCTATCCACCGCATCGCGCACCAGTGCAGACCAGCGACGATCAGCACGGCCACCATCCAGCGTCCCCAGCGTCGCGGCGTGGCGGATTCGGGGGCGGCATCGGGCGGCTCGCCGGATGCGGGGCGAGGGCGGCGGAACGGGAACAATGGCATCGTGCGGATGGTAGGGCTTGTGACGGGGCGGTTTGCGGATGAGGCGAAAGGTTTTCGACACGCGCGCACCAGTCGATGTTCCTCCCGCCCCGGAGCGCGATTTCAGCGCTCGCCCGCCTTATACCCCAGTTCATACGACAGACCACGCGCGCATTCGCGTAACGCCGAATCGATTTCACCGTTCCAGCGCGTGTCGAAGGTGCCTTCGTGACCGAGTGCGATCAGGCCGAGCGCGAGTTCGCCGGTCGAATCGAAGACCGGGGTGCAGAACGCGTGGATCGTCGGCAACAGCATGCCTTCGACGCGCGCCGCGCCGTGTTCGCGCACTTCGGCGAGCATCGGCTCGACATCGGCTATTTTCTGCTTCGTGGCGGCGAGCTCGCGATCGAGCATCGGCTGCGTCTTGCTGCGCGGCAGGTACGCGGCGAACAGCAGGCCGGTCGCCGAGGACAGCAGCGGCATCACGTCGCCGAGCTTGAGCGACGCCTTCGCCGGATGGCTCGATTCCATCCAGTGCACGACCGTCGGTCCCTGATTGCCCCACACCGCGATGCCCACGGTCACGTCCATCCGATCGCGCATTTCAGCCAGCGCGATGCGCGCGAGCTTCACGCCATCGACGCGCGCGAGCCGCGCCAGACCCATTTGCAGCGCGAAGCCGCCGAGCTCGTAGCGGCCCGACACCGGATCCTGCGACGCGACGCCGAGCCGCAGAAAGCTCACGAGATACCGATGCGCCTTCGCCGGGCTCATGCCCGCGCGCTGTGCGAGGTCGCGCAGCATCATCGCGCGCGGCTCATTGGTGAGCACGTCGAGCAGCCGGAAGCCGACTTCGATCGATTGAATGCCGGAGCGCGTTTTTTCTTCGGTGGCGTCGGAGGCGTCGAGGTTGTCTTCGTCGTCGGTGGCTTGCGTGGATTGCATGAAAGAGGTGAACGTAAAAAGGCTTATGCCGATCGGCCGGGTCGTCGTCGGCGATTCACCATCGTAAAATACATTTCCCCTAACGTCACCACGCTCACCCGGCACTGCTCCATGAAACTCGCAACACTGAAGGACGGCACGCGCGACGGCCAGCTCATCGTCGTCTCGCGCGATCTGCGCACGGCAAGCATCGCGGATGGCGTCGTCGGCACACTGCAACGCGCGCTCGACGACTGGACCTTCTACGCGCCGCAACTCATGGACATCTACGACGCGCTGAACGCGGGCCGCGCGCGCAACACCTTTTCATTCGATCCGAAATCGTGCATGGCGCCGCTGCCGCGCGCGTTCCAGTGGGCGGACGGATCGGCCTATGTGAACCATGTCGAGCTGGTGCGGCGCGCGCGCAACGCGGAAATGCCGCCCGAATTCTGGACCGATCCTCTGATGTATCAAGGCGGGAGCGACGACTTCATCGGCCCGGCGGACGACATCGTGTGCGCGACGGAATCGTATGGCATCGACTTCGAGGCGGAAGTCGCGGTCGTTACGTCGGATGTTCACATGGCCGCGATGCCCGACGAAGCATTGCGCAGTGTGCGCCTGCTGATGCTCGTCAACGACGTGTCGCTGCGCAATCTGATTCCCGCCGAGCTCGCGAAGGGCTTCGGCTTCTTCCAGAGCAAGCCGGCCACGGCGTTCTCGCCCGTCGCCGTCACGCCGGACGAACTCGGCGACGCGTGGCGCGAAGGCCGCGTGCATCGGCCGATGATCGTGCACTGGAACGGCAAGAAGGTCGGTCAGCCCGATTGCGGCACGGACATGGTGTTCCATTTCGGCCAGTTGATCGCGCACGCCGCGAAGACGCGCAACCTGCGCGCGGGCTCTATTGTCGGCTCGGGCACCATCTCCAACAAGGACGCGAAGCGCGGCTACTGCTGCATTGCCGAGAAGCGCTGCCTGGAGACCATCGAGCACGGCGCGCCGCAGACCGATTTCATGAAGTTCGGCGACAGCGTGAAGATCGAGATGTTCGACGAAGAAGGCAAGTCGATCTTCGGCGCGATCGATCAGGCGGTCGTGCAGCCGGAGCATTGAGCCTTGGCGCATCGCAACGGGTTTAGCCCGATGCGATGCGCGCGGGCCGCGCCTTACACTTTGCCGGGCTGCGTTCAGCGCAGAGAAAACCAACAAGAAAAGGAGACTTTCGATGGCGGCAGGCAAGTGGCGGTTTGTGATCGGCGCGGCGTTCGCGTTCGCGGCAACAGCAGCGGCAACGACGACGGTGTTCGCGCAGCAGGCGCAGCACGTGAAAATCGGGCTCGTGCTCTCGCTCACGGGACCGGCCGCGTCGCTCGGCATTCCGGCGCGCGACACCGTTGCATTGCTGCCGAAGGAAATGGGCGGCAAGCCGGTCGACTACATCGTGCTCGACGACGCCTCCGACACCACGCAAGCCGTGCAAAGCACGAAGAAGCTCATCAGCGAGGATCAGGTCGACGCGATCATAGGCTCGTCGATCACGCCGAACTCGCTCGCCATGATCGATGTCGTCGCGCAAGGGCAAACGCCGATGATCTCGCTGGCGTCTTCGTCGAAGATCATCGAGCCGGTGGACGACAAGCGCCGCTGGGTTTTCAAGACGCCGCAAACCGACGCGATGATGGCCTCCGCGATCGCCGAGCACGCGAGCAATCATGGCGTGAAGACGCTCGCGTACATCGGCCAGGCGGACGCGCTCGGCGAGACTTTCTACGCCGAAGTCGCGAAGTTCGCGCAGTTGCACAAGATCGAAGTGGTCGCCAACGAGCGCTTCAATCGCACCGATCCGAGCGTGACCGGGCAGATTCTCAAGATTCTCGCGGCGAAACCCGACGCGGTCGTCGTGGGCGCGGCCGGCACGCCTGCCGCGCTGCCGCCGAAGACGCTCGCGCAACGCGGCTATAAGGGCAAGGTCTATCACAATCACGGCGTCGGCAATCGCGACTTCCTGCGCGTGTGCGGCGCGGATTGCAACGGCACGTTCCTGCCCGCGAGCCCGGTGCTCGTGGCCGCGCAGTTGCCCGACGATCATCCGGCCAAGCGCCTCGCGCTCGAATACATCAAACTGTACGAGGCGAAGCAGGGCGCGGGTTCCGTGTCGGCGTTCGGCTCCTATGCGTGGGACGCGGGCATGTTGCTGAACCGCGCGGTGCCCATCGCGATGAAAGCAGGCGCGCCCGGCACGCCGGCGTTTCGCGCCGCGCTGCGCGATGCGCTCGAAGGCACGAAGAATTTCGCCGACACCAACGGGCAGGTGAACATGACGCCCAACGACCATATCGGCCTCGATCAGCGCGCCCGCGTGATGGTCGAGATTCGCGACGGCAAGTGGATCTACCAGCCGCGCTAACTTTTCATCGCATTTTTCTTCGGACGGACCATGAGCGATCTCTCCATGTATTCGGGCTACAAGTCGCTCGAACTGCGCCGCCATCCGCACGGCGTGCTCGAAGTGGTGATGCCCGGAGCGGGCGCGAACAAGAGCGGTCTGTCCACCGCCGACGCCAACATGCATCGCGAACTCGCGGACATCTGGCGCGACATCGACCGCGATCCGGATACACGCGTCGCGCTGATTCGCGGCGAAGGCAAGGGCTTTTCAGCGGGCGGCGATCTCGGGCTCGTCGAGGAAATGGCGAATGACTTCGATGTGCGAGCGCGCGTCTGGCGCGAAGCGCGCGATCTCGTCTATAACGTGATCAACTGCAGCAAGCCGGTGGTCTCGGCAATGCACGGTCCGGCGGTCGGTGCGGGGCTGGTCGCGGGCCTGCTCGCGGACATCTCCATCGCGTCGAAGTCCGCGCGCATCATCGACGGGCACACTCGGCTGGGCGTCGCGGCGGGCGATCACGCCGCGATCGTCTGGCCGCTGCTGTGCGGGATGGCGAAGGCCAAGTACTATTTGCTGCTGTGCGAGCCGGTGAGCGGCGAGGAAGCGGAGCGCATCGGGCTGGTGTCGCTCGCCGTCGACGAGAGCGAACTGATGCCGAAGGCGATCGAAGTCGCGAACCGTCTCGCGCAGGGCTCGCAGACAGCGATCCGCTGGACCAAGTACGCGCTCAATAACTGGCTGCGCTCGGCGGGGCCGACGTTCGATACGTCGCTCGCGCTGGAGTTCATGGGCTTCGCTGGGCCGGACGTGCACGAAGGCATGCGGTCGCTGCGTGAGCGGCGTGCACCGGACTTCCCGGGCGGCGCGCCGTTCTGAATTCCGAACGTTGCGGCCGGCACGCGCATTCATACCCTAGAAAACAAGGAGAGTCGAATGACCGACAACACAGGCGGCACGCCGCCCTACACGATTCCCGGTTTTCCCGGATTCGGCGACGCGAACATGATGGGCAAGATGTGGGAACTGATGCGTCTGAACCCGTTCGCCGCCGCGATGCCCGGCGGCGGGCAGGGCATGGGTCCCTCCCTCTCGATGATGTCCGACATGCTTGCTCCACTCACGAACATCGAAGAGCTCGACAAGCGCGTGACCGACATGCGCGCCGTCGAGCACTGGCTGAAGCTCAACCTGAACATGCTGCAATCGGCGATTCAGGCGCTCGAAGTACAGCGCGCGACGCTCGCCACATTGCGGGCGTTCGGCGCGTTCGCGCAGACGTCGGTCGAAAGCGCGCACAACGCGGCGACTGAAAACGCCAAATCGGCGACCGCAGGCTGGCCGATGGGCGGCGCCGCAGCGAAACCGGATGCGCCGAAGGAAGGCGCGGCCGCTCAGGCCGGCGCCGGGGAAGCCGCTGAAAGCGACGAGGGGGAGGCGCAGCCGTCCGCGCCGCCGCCGGGTTTCGATCCAACCGGCTGGTGGAACGTGCTGCAATCGCAGTTCAACCAGCTTGCGCATCTCGCGATGATCCAGCCTGGCATGGGCGGCCCGCTCAACGCGGCGGGCGCGGCGAGCGCGTCGGATCAGCCGGCCGCCGCGGCGGGCAATCACGCTGAGGCGCCGGCAAACGGCGGCGAGGAAAAATCCGAGGCCGCAGCAAAGAAAGCGCCGGCGCGCAAGGCTGCACCGCGCAAGAAGCCTGCGTAAGTTTCCGGATTCATTCTCCGATCTTCCATGCAACGTCCGGCGGAACGCAGGTTCCGCCGGACGTCTCATTGATTTCGATGTTTTGCTTGATCAAACACGTCCCGCTGTCATTTCGCATGTAGAAACGCTTCTCGTCACCACGCTTCGTTTTAATTTTGTCTATGATGAAACATCGACGGTTCGGAGAATTTTGTCCACCGTTCGAGTCGGGCATGCAACATGCACTGTCTGGTGCGCGTAAGTCTTTCATCGTTATGTCCATGACAAACCCATCAGAACAAGACTTCGATTCGGAACCGCCCGCGGACCACGAGGCGCTCACGGATCCCGACTCCCCGCCTGCGTCGGCCCTGGGCGTGACGGGCATAGGCATCGGCGCGATAGCTCAGGAAATTGGTCTGACGAAGGACACGCTGCGTGTCTGGGAGCGCCGTTACGGATTTCCCCAGCCGATGCGCTCGGCCGGCGGCGAACGCCTCTATCCACAAGAACAGGTGTCGAAGCTGCGGCTCGTGAAGCGTCTGCTCGATGCCGGCCATCGTCCGAGCAAGGTGCTGGCACAGCCGGTCGACGTGTTGCAGCAACTGGCGGAAAGCTCCGGCATCGGCCAGGACGCGCCGGACGCCGAACTCGATCACCTGATCGCGCTGCTGCGCGCGAGCGCCTATGAAGAGTTTCGCTTCGGACTTTTGAAGCGCGCG
The DNA here is from genome assembly GCF_001544875.2 of Caballeronia hypogeia. Taxonomy (GTDB): domain Bacteria; phylum Pseudomonadota; class Gammaproteobacteria; order Burkholderiales; family Burkholderiaceae; genus Caballeronia; species Caballeronia hypogeia. The sequence continues at coordinate 363,764 of NZ_FCOA02000001.1, read as the reverse complement.
ACCCGCGACGGGCTCGAACGCTTCGTGCTGGATGTCGCGGCACCGCTGGCGGCGCGCGTCGGCAACGCGTGGGCCGCGGGCACCCTGCAGGTGTATCACGAGCATCTGTTCAGCGAGGCGATCCAGGTGACGCTGCGTACGCTGATGCGTCCGCTCTCCGACGCGCTGCGCGGGCGCGGCAGCCGTCCGCGCGTGCTGCTCACGACGATTTCCGGCGAAGGGCACGGCCTGGGCATTCTGATGGCCGAAGCGATGTTTACGCTCTCCGAATGCGAATGCATCCAGCTCGGGCTGCAGACGCCGCTGCACGACATCGTCGAAGCGGTGACCGCGCACAAGGTGGACATCGTCGCGCTGTCCTTCACGGCAGTGCTGCCGGCGCAGTCGATCGCCAACGGCCTGCTCGACCTGCGCAAGCTCCTGCCGCCGCATGTGCGAGTCTTCGTCGGCGGCAGCAGTCCGGCGCTGCGCCGCAAGTTCCAGGACGGGGTGCATTACGTGGCAGGGTTGACACCGATCGACGAAACTGTCGCGGATTGGCGTCAATCCGCCGTGCTATGATCGACGACGCTCGCTGCGGCGGGCACTGGCGCGAAAACCAGACGGCGGCCGCGGACGTGTGGCAGGCCGCGCGCAGGCGGGCATGACCCACATCGTGCGCGTCGAGTGCATCGCACTGCTGTCACGCAGACAGGGCATACTGCGCGGCCGGTCCGGCGCCACTTGAACATACCTCAGGCACAGGTTTCGCTCCTCACCCACGGTAGAACAAGACGCACAACACGCAACATTTGCACGGGGAAGTGCAGTGTTTCAGCGGGGCGCGACGCATTGCCGCGGCGCCTTATTTGCGTACTCGTCGTCGCTTTTGGTCTTTGGCCGACTGAATCCCGCGTAAAATTGAAAGCTTGTCTGCTCGCGTGCAAGGTTTCCTTGCACCCAAGAGCCGAACGTCAATACAGATATAACGTCGCATAAGTGGCATCAGGGGTGGACTATGAACACCATGCTTTATCCGGAACTTTATAAATCGCTGGAATCCGTCCGCTGGGATATGGAGAAGGACATTCCCTGGGACAAATTCGATGCTTCCCTGCTCACCGACGAGCAGGCCAAGACCATCAAGATGAACGCGATCACCGAATGGTCCGCTCTCCCTGCAACTGAAATGTTTTTGCGCGACAACCACAACGACAGTGACTTCTCCGCTTTCATGAGCGTGTGGTTCTTCGAGGAGCAGAAGCATTCGCTCGTACTGATGGAGTATCTGCGGCGCTTCAAGCCGGAGTTCGTGCCGAGCGAGGAGGAGCTGCACGCGGTGCGATTCGAGTTCGATCCGGCGCCGCCGCTCGAGACGCTCATGCTGCACTTCTGCGGCGAAATCCGCCTGAATCACTGGTATCGCCGTGCGGCCGAGTGGCACACGGAGCCGGTCATCAAACACATCTACGAAACCATTTCGCGCGACGAAGCCCGTCACGGCGGCGCGTATCTGCGCTACATGAAGAAGGCGCTCGCAACCGCGGGCGACACGGCGCGCGCGGCGTTCGCGAAGATCGGCGTGCTGATGGCGTCGGCGCGCCGCACGGAAAAGCCACTGCATCCGACCAACCTGCACGTGAATCAGGCGCTGTTCCCGCGTGACACCGTACAGTCGCGCCTGCCCGATCCGGAATGGCTCGAGCGCTGGCTGGACGACCAGATCCGCTTCGACGACAGCTGGGAGAAGAAGGTCGTCGAGCGCATTCTTCACAATCTCTCGATCCTTTTCGAGCGCTCGTTCGTGACCGCGCAGGAACTGAACCGCTACCGAAAGGAAGTGACGCAGCGTCTGCAAGCCACGCCGGGCGGCGCGGCTGAGCAGCCCGCGTAAGGTTCGGGATTCAGGAGAAAAAACGGCCCGCCGGGTGTAACCGGCGGGCCGTTTTGCTTTCGCAAACCGCCTCGGTGCCGCTTCACGGGGGAAGCGCCGTGGCACAATGCGCGCTTTCAGAACACCGCAACGAGCGCCGCCATGCCCGCCATTTTCGAACGCAAGATCACCACGCGCGATGCGCTCGCAGCGCTGCGCCAGACGCTCGCCGGTCCTGTCGTTTTCACCAACGGCGTCTTCGACATTCTTCATCGGGGTCACGTGACCTATCTCGCCGATGCCAAGGCGCTCGGCGCTACGCTCATCGTCGGCGTGAACAGCGACGCGTCCGTGCGCACGCTGGGCAAGGGCGACGATCGCCCGATCAATCGCGAGGACGATCGCATGGCGCTGCTTGCGGCGCTTGAAAGTGTCGACTGGGTCGTGAAGTTCGAAGAAACGACGCCGCTGCAACTGATCGAGGCCGTCCACCCCGACGTGCTGGTGAAAGGCGGCGATTACGATATGGACAAGCTGGCCGAGTCGGCGCTCGTGCGCGGTTGGGGCGGCAAGGCGCTCGCCATCGCGTTCGAGCACGACCGCTCTACGACCGCACTGCTCAAAAAGGTCCGCGCGCAGTCCTGATCCGCATCACGCTTCGTTCGCGCTCATTGCCCGAGCGGCGCGGTCCGCACATTTGCGGCTGGAGCCGGACCGCCGACGCGCGGCTGGTCGAATGCTTCCTCGGGCGGAATGGAGCGCGTCGTCAGCGCTTCGGGACGCACCTGCTGCGTCAGATGATGCGGCTCGCGCGCGCTGGCCGCGGGAAGCGGACCGAACGTGCCGCGCATGACCGCGAACATCAGCAGGTTGGCGAGAATCAGCAAGGCGATCAACCAGCGCAGCATTCTTGGGCTCCGTCCCTCGATCTATAAATCGGCGAATCAGGGTGAGTGGGGCGCCGTCGCGTCACGCGCGATGAGCGCGAGGCCGGACAGCACGAGAGAGTCGTGTCGGGTATGCGGTACGCCGAGCGCGCCCGCGATTTCATTCGCCGCGCCGCCGCCGAGCACGAGACGCACTTCGGCTTGCCATTGTGTCTTGAGGTCGCGCCATGCGCGCTCGATCAGGCTCGCCTGAGCGAGCAGGCATCCGGAAGACAGCGCGGCGGCGGTGTCGATGGCGAAGAAGCTGCGCGTTTCGCCGAGCGCTTCGCGCGCGGAGGCGGCGTCGAGCGTCGGCAGTTGCGCGGTGTGGCTGCCCAGCGATTCCATCATCAGCGACCAGCCCGGCGCAATCAGTCCACCGATGAACACGCCGTCGGCGCGCAACGCTTCGAGCGTGGTGGCGGTGCCGAAGGTCGCGACCAGCAGGTTTTCGCCGGGATACGCGGCGCGCGCGGCAATCATGCCGGCCCAGCGGTCGCTGCCCAGGCGCGTCGGGTCGGAATAAGCGTTGATCACGCCGCACTGCGTGGCCTTCGCGTGCACGACCGTGCGCGGCAAGCTCGGCCAGCGGGCGTCGAGCAGACGCTGGATGCGGTTCTGCACCGGCGTGCCCGCGACGTTCGAAATCCACGCGTTCGCCGGAGCGGGCAGATCGGTCCACGCGTCGAGAGCGGCGTCGTCGGCGGCGGTCGAGTGATGCGCGTGCTCGAAGGCGCCCGTAGCCAGCGGCGTGCCGTCTTCCTCGACGAGCGACCATTTGATGCGGCTGTTGCCCGCGTCGATCAGCAGAAAGCGCGTGGCGCTCACGGACGCTCCTTCGCGAGGCGCAAGGTGACTTCGCCGGTCGCGACGGTGCGCGGGCCTTCGGGCGCGTCGATCTGCAACTGGCCGGTGTCGTCGACGCCAGAGGCGATGCCGCGCGTCACTTCCATGCCCTGATCGATCAGCGCGACTTCGCGTCCGGCCCACGCGTGAGCGTCGAGCCAGCGCTGGCGGAACGGGCGGAAGCCTTCGGCCTCGAAGCGCGGCAACGCAGCGTCGAGCGCGTTGAGGAGCGCGGCGAGCGTCTCGGTGAGATTGGCGTCGGGCCATGCGCGCGCGAGCGCGGCGGGTGTGGCGCCCGGCACGGTCGATGCGGACTGCCGGTTCGCGTCGTCGACCTGGGCGGCGAGTTGCTCGGCGCCGTGCAGGTTCATGCCAATGCCGATCACCACGGCCGTCGCGCCCGGCGCATTCCATGCGGTTTCGATGAGAATGCCGGCGAGCTTGCCGTCGTCGAGCAGGACGTCGTTGGGCCATTTCAGCGCGGGACGCGCGGACGGCGTGAGCGGCAGGCGAGCGAGCGCGTCGAGCACGGCAGTGCCGATGGCGAGACTCAGTCCCGAGAGACCTTCGATGGGCCGCTTGAGCACGCAGCCCACCGACATAAGGAGCGCGTTGCCCGGCTCGGCGAGCCACGCGCGGCCGCGCCGCCCGCGTCCGGCGGTCTGCGAATACGCGACGCGCGCCGTGGGGGCGGGTGTGCTGTCACGCCGCAACGCGCGCAGTTGCTCCATCAGGTCCGCGTTCGTGGAGCCGGTTTCGTCGACGATGTCGATGGTCCAGTCGCGGGCGGGCCGTTCGGCGAGCGTCGCGAGACGGGAGCGGTCGATGCGCCAGGGAGCGTCGGGGGCGAAGGAGGAGGGCGAGTTCATGGCGGGTATTGTAGCCGCGCGATGGCCGTGCAACGCCCTCGAAAAAGTCACACGAACGCGATGCGCAGGCGTTTGCCGCACGCGGCGGCGTACTTGTGCAAGGTCTCGAGTCTCGGCGAATGCTTCGCGCTGGCGAGCGACCCTTCGAGTCGCGCAATGGCCGAGGCAGTCGTACCCATGCGCTCTGCGATCTGCGCCTGTGTGAGCCCCGCTTCCTTGCGCGCACGAAGCACGGAATCGAGCGCTTCGTATTTGGGGCCGAGGGCGTCGCATGCCGCCTTGAACTCCGGGTCCGCCAGCATGCGCTGGGTGTCTTCATCTGTGTGGGGGGCCGGATCGTAGCGGTCTTCCAACAGGCGTTGCAGACGTGTCTTAACCATTGCGCTTTACCTCTTTCATGCTGCTGAACGCGACGCGCAATTCGCTTTTCGGGGTGCGTTGCGTCTTTTTAACCAACGTGTGCAGGATAACGATCCGTCGACCTGCCTGCGTGCAATAGGACACCCGCCCGATACCTTCTTTGCCATGCGGACGGAGTTCGAAAAGACCTTCGCCGAGCGCACGCGAATACGGTATGTACAAATTCGGCCCGTGGTTTTTCATGGTGTCTTTCAAGCGCCAATAGTCGGCGCGAATAGATGGCGGTATTTCCAGGATTTCACGTTGAACGCGCGTGCTGTAGTACTCGATCGTCCACTGACCAACGTCGTCGAATGTTAGCGTATTTGCTAATTTCTGAAGACGAGGGTTGCCATCCAGTCTTCCCGCGCCAGTGATTCAAGGAAATTCAGCCATTCGACATACGCCTGTCGCCATCCCCGCGCCCCCAAACCAACCTTCGCTACAATGTCCTCTCCCCTTTAACCGCGTCTCACCGCGCCATCGATCCTTGGACTTCGACACGCCGCCGCGCCTAAGAGTGGAAGCCGGCCAGCAGGGCAAGGTGGTCCGGCTCTCGGGTCAGTGGACCGCGCTCGCGCTCGCTCGCGACCGCGCGAAAAGCGGCGTCACGCGCAGGCTGCGCGCCATCGGGCGCGAGGCGATCGGTCAGTGGGATCTGCTGTCGGTCGAGCGGCTCGATCACGTCGGCGGCCAGGCGCTCTGGCGCATATGGGGCCGCAAGATGCCGGCGACCATCGCGCTGTCGGATACGCAGCGCGAAATCTTCGAGCGCGTCGCGCTGCTCGACGCCGAGCGCGAGGAGCCCGAACCCGTCGACCGCGTCAATCCCGTCACGCGGCTCGGCCAGCTCATCTTCGATTTCTTCGATCACCTCTACGGCGGCCTCTCGATGTTCGGCGGCTTCGTGCTCGATCTTTTCGGGCTCGTTCGGCGTCCGCAGCGAATCCCGTGGACGGAAATCTCCGCGAACATCTACAGCGCCGGCGCCCAGGCGCTCGCGATCACCGCGCTCGTCGCGTTCCTCATCGGCATCGTGCTGAGTTACCTGTCCGCGCAGCAATTGCAGGCGTTCGGCGCGAACCAGTTCATCGTCAATATCCTCGGGCTTTCGGTGATTCGCGAGCTGGGTCCGGTGCTCTCCGCGATTCTCGTCGCCGGCCGTTCGGGCTCCGCGATCACCGCGCAGATCGGCGTGATGCGCGTGACCGAGGAACTCGACGCGATGCAGGTCATGGGCATTCCGCACGGCCTGCGCCTCGTTTTGCCGCGCGTGATCGCGCTCGGCATCGCCATGCCGCTGCTCGTCATGTGGACCAACATCATCGCGCTGACGGGCGGCGCGCTCGCGGCGAAGCTCGTGCTGTCCATCGACGTGTCGTTCTTCATCCGCTCGTTGCCGTCGGTCGTGCCGATCGCCAATCTGTGGATCGGCCTGGGCAAGGGCGTCGTGTTCGGCATGCTGATTGCGCTGGCCGCGTGTCACTTCGGCTTTCGCATCAAGGCGAATTCGCAGAGTCTCGGCGAAGGCACGACGACTTCGGTCGTCACGTCGATCACCATCGTGATTCTCGCGGACGCGGTGTTCGCGATCCTGTTCCAGAACGTCGGACTGTAGAACGCCATGTCGACCACGCTCGCCACCGCCGTCCGCCATCAGCCGCCGCCAGTCATCGCGGAGCCGGTGATCGAGGTGCGCGACCTCACCAAGCGCTACGGCCGCACCGTGATTCACGAGCACCTGAATCTGGATGTGCGGCGCGGCGAGATCGTCGCGCTGCTGGGCGGCTCGGGTTCCGGCAAGACCACGCTCGTGCGGCAGATTCTCGGCCTCGAATATCCGACGTCGGGCACCATTCGTGTGCTCGGCGAAGAGTGGGCGCGCATGGACGAGGAAACCGCGAAGATGCTGCGCACGCGCTCCGGCATGATGTTTCAGCAGGGCGCGCTGTTTTCGTCGCTGACGGTGTATGACAACATCGCGCAGCCGTTCCGCGAACTCGGCAAGATTCCCGAGGACCTGATCCGTGAGTTCGTCATGCTCAAGCTCGAAATGGTCGGGCTGTCGTGCAAGCACGCGAGCAAGATGCCTTCCGCGTTGTCGGGCGGCATGGTCAAGCGCGTGGGCATCGCGCGGGCGATCGCGCTCGAACCGGAACTGCTGTTCCTCGACGAACCCACCGCCGGCCTCGATCCGAAAGCCTCCGACGAGTTCGTCGATCTGATCGCCACCTTGCATCGCGCGCTCGGCCTGACCGTGGTGATGGTCACGCACGATCTCGATACGATGGTCGCGCTGTCCACGCGCGTCGCCGTGCTCGCGGACCGGCGCGTGCTGGTCGCGGCGCCGGTGGAAGAGGCGTGCGCGGTGGATCACCCGTTCATTCGCGAGTATTTTCTCGGACGGCGCGGACGTCGCGCGCTGCAGGCGCTGCCGCCCGAGCGCCGCGCGAAGCTGCCGCCGGCCGCGCTCGAGGACGCGCCGATCGCCATCAACAAATAGCCGCGCCCCTAAGCGTCGCGCGCGAGCAAGGAACCTGCCGATGGAAAACAAATCACATGCGTTCTGGACCGGGCTTTTCACGATCGTGCTCGTGCTGGCCATCGCGTTCGCCGTGTTCTTCTTCAACGTGGACCGCACCGTGCGCGTGCCGTACGACCTGATCGCGCGCACCAACGTCACCGGCCTGTTCACGGACGCGTCCGTGCGTTATCGGGGTCTCGGCGTCGGCAAGGTGCAGTCGATCAGCTTCGACAAGTCGCATCCGGGGCAGATCCGCATCCGCATTCTCGTCGACAAAAACGCGCCGATGACGCATTCCACCTTCGCGACGCTCGGCTTTCAGGGCGTGACGGGGATCGCCTTCGTGCAGCTCGACGACACCGGCACCGATCCGACCGCGCTCGCCTCGTCGCCGCAGCACGTGGCCGAAGTGCCGATGCGCCCCGGTCTCTTCGAGCAGTTGCAGCAGCGCGGCGACGTGATCCTGAAGAAGTTCGAGCGCCTGTCCGAAGACGCCGACAAGTTCCTCTCCGACGACGTGCGCAACCAGCTCATGGCGACGACGAAGAGTCTTCAGGGCGCCGCCGACGGCATCGCGACGCTCGCGAGCCAGGTTCAGCCCGCGACGGCGCACTTGCCGCAAACCCTGAAACAGATCGACACCACGCTTGCATCGACCAATCAGCTCATGCAGAACCTGAATCGTCCGGACGGCCCGCTCGTCAGCAATCTGAACAAGGCGGGCAAGGCCGCCGAGGAAGCGGGCGCGGCGCTGACGGACATGAACGAGTCGCTGCGCTTCATCACGGCGCGCGTGGGCTTCGAGGCGCTGCCGCGCTTCTACTCGTTCAGCGACGACGTGAGCGCGGCCGCCCGTTCGGTCGATCGCGCCGCCGACGCCTTCAGCACCAATCCGCGCAGCGTGCTCTTCGGCGCGCCGCAGAAAGATCCCGGTCCGGGCGAGCCGGGCTTCACGTGGCCGGCGCAGCCGTCGCACTGATCGAGAGAAGAACGACATGGCAGACATCGACATGAACGGAGCGAAACGGGCAATCGCGGCGCTCGTGCTCGCCGGCCTCACGCTGCTCGCGGGTTGCGGATCGGCCCCGAACGCGATGCCGAACGCGCGCTACGACCTTGGCACGACGCCGACGGCGAACGCTTCAGCCAACGGCCTGCCAATGCCGCCGGTGAAAGTGCTCGCCGTGAGCGCGCCGCGCAATCTCGAAACCGATGCGTTCGCGTATCGCCTGAGTTACGTCGATGCCCAGCGCACCGGTAGCTATTCGAACAGCCACTGGACGATGCCGCCCGCGCAACTCCTGACGCAGCGCCTCCGCGAGGCGCTCGCGGCGCGCGGCCCGATTCTGTCGGGCGCCGATCCGGTGCGCGCGGTGCCGCTGCTCGAAATCGAGCTGACGAACTTCGAACAGGTTTTCGACGCGCCCGAGCAAAGCCACGGCGCGGTCGCCGTGCGCGCGACGCTCACGCAGCAAGGCCGCGTGGTCGGCCAGCGCAGCTTCGCGGCGAGCGCGCCCGCGCCGAGCGCCGATGCATCGGGCGGCGCGCGGGCGCTGGCATCCGCATCGGATGACGTAATCGGGCAACTCGCCGCGTGGCTCGCCGCGCAACCGCTCGCGGCGTCGCGATGACGTTCGGCTGCGTGCGCCGCCGTCCGGGCGGCCCATGACGATCAAGCAATGGCAGCGCCGCCCGTCGGCGTTTTCCCGGCAGGCGCTCGCAGCGTACGCGGCGCTGGTGGTCTATGGCTCGCTCTATCCGTTTTCCGGCTGGCGTTCGCTCGGCCTGAGTCCGTTCGCGTATCTCACCGATCCGCTGCCGCAATATCTCACCGTCTTCGATGTCGTCACCAACGTGCTCGGCTATATGCCGCTCGGCGCGCTGATCGTGCTCGCGCTCTATCCGCGCATGCGCGGCACGCTCGCGGTGGGCGCGGCGCTCGTCGGCGGCGCGCTGCTGTCGGGCACGATGGAAGCGATTCAGACGTATCTGCCGACGCGTGTCGCGTCGAACCTCGATCTCGCCGCCAATGCGCTCGGCGCGCTGATCGGCGGCGTGCTGATCGCGCCTGCGACGAGCGCGCTGCTCGATCGCGGCCTGCTGCGGCGCATCCGCTTCACGTGGTTCGAGCGCGATGCCGCGTATGTGATCGGCCTGACGGCGCTGTGGCCGTTTGCGGCGCTGTTTCCCGCGCCGTATCTGTTCGGCGGCGGCGACCTGCCGCGCGTGCTGTGGGATCAGCTCGATCCGTCGATGCAGGACGCGATCCTCGCGTGGACGCCCGCCGCGTGGGACCTCGAAAGCTGGCCGGACCGGCTCGGCGCGCTTTTGCCCGACGACGCATGGGAGGCGCTCATCACGTCGAGCGGCCTGTTCGCGGCGCTGGTGCTCGCGACGCTGCTCACGCGCCGCCGCGCGCCACGCATCCGTTTGATGCTGTTCCTCGTCGCGGCGACGCTCATCGCGAAGGCGGGAGCCTCCTTTCTGCAATCGCGCGCGGGCCTGACGTTCGACTGGGCGACGGACGGCGCGCTCGAAGGCGTCGGCATCGCGACGCTGGCGGGCGTGCTTACGGTGTCGCTGCCGCGCGGACTGCGCGCCGCGCTCGCGGGCGCGGCGCTGGTTTTCTCGCTCACGCTCGTCAACTTGCTGCCGGTGAATCCGTACTTCGACATCGTGCTCGCCGACTGGCGGCAGGGGCGCTATCTGCACTTCAACGGGCTCGCGCACTGGCTCGCGTGGGTGTGGCCGTATGCGGCGCTCGGGTGGCTTGCGTCGGCGGCGGAGCGCGCGTGGCTCGCGCGTCGGCGGGCGGCATCGGATGGTGGCGAGCGCTGAAGCCGGCAGCGGGCACGAACATCGCTCGCTATAATCGACCGACACTCTTTTCGCAACGCGCTCATGGATTCCTTCTACAAGTACCACGTGTTCTTCTGCCTGAATCAGCGCGACGCGGACGCGGCGCGTCCGAGCTGCGCGAACTGCAACGCGCAGGCCATGCAGGAACATGCGAAGAAACGCGTCAAGCAACTGGGCCTCGCGGGCGAAGGCCAGGTGCGTATCAACAAGGCGGGATGTCTGGACCGCTGCGAGCTGGGGCCGGTCGTGGTCGTGTATCCGGAAGGCACCTGGTACACGTATGTCGATGAAACCGACATCGACGAGATCGTGGATTCGCATCTGGCCCAGGGCAAAATCGTCGAACGTCTTCTGATCGATCAACCGGCATGAACGCGCAAACCGAAAAATTCCTGATCGACGGGCCGGTAGGCAAGATCGAATGCGCGCTCGATAAAACCGATGCCGCGCCGCGCGGCATCGCGCTCATCGCGCATCCGCATCCGCTCTTCGGCGGCACGATGGACAACAAGGTCGCACAGACGCTCGCGCGCACCTTCGTGCAGCTCGGCTACACCACGTATCGCTCGAACTTTCGCGGCGTCGGGCAGACGGGCGGCGAGCACGACAACGGCATCGGCGAACAGGACGACCTGCTCGCGGTCATCGACCACATGCGCGCAGTTCCGGGGCAGGCCGACGTGCCCATCGTGCTCGCCGGCTTCTCCTTCGGCACTTTCGTGCTGTCGCACGTCGCGAAACGCATGCTGGACGCGGGCAAGCAGATCGAGCGCCTGGTGTTCGTCGGCACGGCGGCGAGCCGCTGGGAAGTCGCGCCCGTGCCCGACACCACGCTCGTGATCCACGGCGAAGTGGACGACACCGTGCCCATTCAATCCGTGTACGACTGGGCGCGGCCGCAGGAATTGCCAGTGGTCGTGATTCCCGGCGGCGAGCACTTCTTTCATCGCAAGCTGCATATCCTGAAGCGCGTGATTGTCGACGCGTGGCGCTGATCGAAGCTGATCGATGCAATAAGCGCAATCGCCTGAATCCTGAATGAAACCGCGCGGCGCAAGGCTTTCGAAGGCCTGCGCCGCGCGTCGTTTTTTCCGCCGGAAAGCATGAATTCGCGCGACTTGTAGGCGGATTCGCAGGAATACGGGCACGCGCGACGCGTATAATGGCGCAGAATTTTTTCGCCGCAGCCTTATGTCTCGCTGAGCGGCGTCGCGCGACGCGTCGTTCGGCGCCTTGCGCCGGCTTCGAGCGCCGGCATCCAGCGACGAACGCCCAAGCCAAACGTTTGTAGAACCCCGTTTGAGAACCGATAGCGCGGCCGTCTGTCGAATGAGCGCTTCTTCGCCGCGGCACCGAGCGTGCCGCAGTCCTGGCGAAGTGCGCGGCCGGCATAGACGGTCCGCCTGTTCAACCCGCGTTTCGCCGACCCCGATCACCGATCATCGACGAAGCGCCGATGCTTTTTCTGCCGATCGATCCTATGCGCTTTCTCCCTTCCGGCCTGTCTGTTCCTGCTGTTTCCGTTTCCTCTTCCGTTTCCGTTCGCGTCAAAGCCGCTCTCGTGCTGCCGGCCGTGCTGGCCGCCGCGAGCGCGTTCGCACAGGTGCCGCCGCCCGACGTGACGGCGCGCTCGTGGGTGCTCGTCGACGCCACCAGCAATCAGGTGCTCGCGTCGGGCAATCCTGACGAGCGCGTCGAGCCCGCTTCGCTGACGAAGCTGATGACCGCGTATCTCGTCTTCGACGCGCTGAAGTCGAAGAAGATCAACATGGATCAGACCGTCATGCCGAGCGAGGCCGTGCGCCGCGTGCGCACCGACGAGTCGCGCATGTTCATCGAGGCGAACAAGCCGGTCACGGTGCATGACCTCGTGTACGGCATGATCGTGCAGTCGGGCAACGACGCGGCCATCGCGCTGGCGGAACTCGTCGGCGGCAGCGAGGGCAACTTCGTCACGCTGATGAACGCGGCGGCGAAGCGCATCGGCATGACGCACACGAATTTCGCCGATGTGAACGGCATGCCCGATCCGAATCACTACACCACCGCCGGCGACCTCGCCGTGCTGTCCACGCGCCTGATCCGCGACTTCCCCGAGTACTACAGCATCTTCTCGGTGAAGGAGTTCACGTACAACAAGATCAAGCAGCCGAACCGCAACCGCCTGCTGTGGCTCGACCCGACCGTCGACGGCCTCAAGACCGGCCATACGAAGGCCGCGGGCTACTGCCTGATCGCGACCGCCAAGCGTTCGCTCGTCGGCGTGCCCGACGCGAGCCGCCGTCTGGTCGCCGTGATGATGGGCGAGCCGAAAGAGCACAACCGCGTGCAGGACAGCCTGAAGATGCTCAACTACGGCTACACCGCGTACGACGCGCTGCGCCTGTACAAGGCCAATCAGGTGATCGAATCGCCGCGCGTGTACAAGGGCGCGACGGACAACGTGCAGGCCGGCGTCACGACGGATCAGTACATCACCGTGCCGAAGGGCCTGGGTGACAAGGTCAAGCCCATGGTCACGCACAACGATCTGATCGTCGCGCCGATCAAGAAGGGCCAGCAGATCGGCACCGTCAAGATGGTGGCCGACGGCAAGGAAGTCGCGCAGTTCCCGCTCGTCGCGCTGAATGACGTGCCGGAAGCCGGCATCTTCGGCCGCATGTGGGATTCGGCGCTGCTGTGGTGGCAGAAGCGCAAGTAAGCGAAAGTCGAAAGGAGCAGTGTCGATGAGTCAGGCTGAAGCATTCGATCCCACGGTCTATCTGAACGGCGAGTGGGGGCCGCTTTCCGAAGCGCGCATTCCCGTACTCGACCGCGGCTTCATCTTCGGCGACGGCGTGTACGAAGTCGTGCCGCTCTACGCGCAACCCGACGGCACGCGCCTGCCGTTCCGGCTCGCGCAGCATCTCGCGCGCCTTGCCCGCAGCCTCGGCAAGATTCGCATCGACAATCCTTTCGATGACGCCGGCTGGCGCGCGCTGATTCATCGCGTGATCGCGGAAAACGCGGGCGCGGGCGATGCGCTCGTCTACATCCAGGTCACGCGCGGCGTCGCGAAGCGGCGCGGGCACGCGTTCCCGGCGGGCATTACGCCGACCGTGTTTGTCATGCTCGGCCATCTCGTGTTCCCGAGCGCGGCGGATCGCGCTCGCGGCGCGGTCGCCGTCACCGCCGAGGACAAGCGCTGGCTGCATTGCGACATCAAGTCGACTTCGTTGCTGGGCAACGTGCTGATGTCGCAACACGCGGTGGAAAACGACGCGCTGGAGACCATCCAGTTGCGAGACGGCTTGCTTACCGAAGGTTCGTCCTCAAATGTGTGGATCGTGAAGGGCGGCACGCTGCTGGGCGCGCCGCGCGGACCGCGCATTCTGGAAGGTATCCGCTACGGGCTGATCGAGGAACTGTCGCGCGAGGCGGGCATTCCGTTCGAGGAGCGCGACATCACCGAAGCCGAACTGCGCTCGGCCGATGAAATCATGATCAGCTCCGCGACCAAGGAAGTCATGCCGATCACCACGCTCGACGGCGTGCAGGTCGGCGAAGGCAGACCCGGCGCGGTCTATGCTGCACTGTTCGAAGCCTACCAGCGGGCGAAGACGCGCGAATTCGAGCAGGCGTCGAAGCGCGTCATCTGAAGGAGAAAGCCATGTCCGACAAGTCTCAACCAACCGATCCGACCGATTCCGCCGCGCACAGCGCCGACGAACTGTTCGACTTCCCCTGCGATTTCCCGATCAAGGTGATGGGCAAGACGCATCCGGAATTCCACGACACGATCGTTGGCGTGCTGAAGGAATTCGACCGCGATTTCGATGCATCGCGCGTCGAATCGCGGCCTTCGTCCGGCGGCAATTACACGGGTCTCACCTGCACGGTGCGCGCGCAGAATCGCGCACATCTCGACGATATCTATCGCGCGCTCACCGGCCATCCGATGGTCAAGGTAGTGCTTTGAGCTTGCTTGCGGGCGCATCGCACACGGCCGGCGTGCGTTCGTAGAGCAGCCTGAACTGCTCGGCTTCCGCAAAAATCCATTCCCTGAAGGCCTGTACGCGCTGCGTCTGAAGCAGCGCGTGCGGACACACGAAGTAGTACGTCCACGGACTCGGGCCGTCGATGTTGAACAGCCGCACGAGGCGCCCCGCGACGATTTCCTGCATCGCAAGCGTGCGCCGCACGAGGGCGATTCCCTGGCCGTCCATGGCCGCCTGCAGCAGATTCGACGAATCCTCATACAAGACGCCGCGCTTCGGTTCCGCGAAGTCGGTGAGTCCGGCCGCGTCGAACCACGGGCGCCACAGCTCCTCGTCCGAGCGCAATAGCGGCACGTTCGCGAGATCGCGCGGCACGCGCGGCAGGTCGCCGCCGCGGAAATTCGGCGAGCACGCCGGGAAGAACACTTCGTCCAGCAATTCCTCAGCATGCAGGCCGGCGTACTTGCCATAGCCGAAGCGGATCGCGACGTCCACGTCGTCGCGGTTGAAATCGGTGAGCGCGTTCGTCGACAGCAGTTCGAGGTCGATTTCCGGATGCTTTTCGATAAAGCGCCCCACGCGCGATGTGAGCCAACGCGCCGAAAACGACGACAGCATCGAGACGATCAGCCGCCGGTCACGGTCGCCGGAACGGATGCGGCGCGTGGATTCCGCCAGCGCGATGAGCGCCGCGCGCACGTCGGCGGCGTAGTGTTTGCCGCGGTCGGTGAGGCGCACACGCTTGCCGTCGCGCGCGAACAGCGACACGCCGAGCTCCGCCTCCAGCGCGCGAATCTGATGACTGACGGCGCCGTGGGTGACGAAAAGCTCGTCGGCGGCGCGGGAAAAACTCTCGTGTCGGGCGGCGGCTTCGAAGGCGCGCAGCGCGTTCAGTGCGGGAAGCTGGCGGAGGTCCATATGGATGGTCCCAGAGGTCGTTGTCAATGCAGCTCACATAGCGGTGAAAATTGATCGTTTTGCCTGAGGCCTTGCCCCGCCTAGGATTGTAGTCATCGAAACGTACCTTTGGCGGAGCGGATCATGCGAGAAATATCAACAAGCGTAACCTTCGAAATCAAGCCCGGCGAAACCGTCCCGATGCGCATCGCGCGCGGCACGCGCCTGAGCGTGCAGGGAGCGGCTGTGTGGGCGACGCGCAGCAACGACATCGAGGATTACTGGCTCGCGCCCGGCGACAAGCTCAAACTGCGCGAGCGCGAGCGGCTATGGCTTTCGGTCGAGGGTGACCGTCCGGCCTATGTCGTCTTCACCATCCTGCCGCGTTGCGACGAACGTGCGATGCACTGGGTTTCCACGGGTATCGAACGTCTTGCGCAGCGTCTGCGCTCCGGTTGGCGAACCGTCTGACACCAACTATTCGAATTTGCCATCGAAGGCATGCGAATTCACCATCGGCGGGCATGGAGCTTCTTCGGTAAACTACCGGCACCATGTCCGCCACACCGCTCGCACTCCCGCCAGAAGTCCCCGACGCGTCCGACACCGTGCTGATCTCCGGTGAACATCCGGTCACGTTGCGCTGGCGCGGCCTCGAACCCTATCAGCAGAGCTTCGATGCGATGCGCGCGTTCACCGACGCGCGCACGCCCGATACACCTGACGAAATCTGGCTTGTCGAGCATCCACGCGTGTTCACGCTCGGCCTCGCGGGCGATCCCGCGCATCTGCTGCTCGCCGACAGCGGCATACCGCTCGTCAAGGTGGATCGCGGCGGACAGATCACGTATCACGGACCGGGGCAGGTCGTCGCTTATCTGCTGATCGACCTGAAGCGCCGCAAGCTGATGGTGCGCGAGTTCGTGCGGCGCATCGAGGAGGCCGTGATCGAAACGCTCGCGACGTATAATCTCGCGACCGATCGCAAGTCGGGCGCACCCGGCATTTACGTGGCGCAACCCTCCGCGCAACAGGCGGAACGGGGCGCGAACGTTCGTTCTCACGAGCAGCATCGAGGCGCGAAGATCGCCGCGCTCGGACTCAAGATTCGCAACGGCTGCAGCTATCACGGCGTGAGCCTGAATGTGGCCATGGACTTGCAGCCGTTCCTCGCAATCAACCCGTGCGGCTACGCGGGACTCGAAACGGTCGACATGGCGACGCTGAGCGTCGCGGCCGACTGGCGCGACGTAGCCTTCACGCTGGCCGAACGGCTGGCGCATCAAATCGGCGGCCTTCCCGCAATTGCCGCTGCATCAACCGGATCGACCGAATGACTGACGCAACCGCAAACCTGGCTGGCGACTCCGCTGCTCCCTCCGCTTCCGCCTACGACGCCACTGCAAAGCAGAAGGCGCAGGCGAAGACCTCGCGCATTCCGATCAAGGTGATCCCGATCGAGAAGCTCAAGAAGCCGGAATGGATTCGCGTACGGACGGCGACAGGCAACTCGCGCTTCAACGAGATCAAGAAGATTCTGCGCGAGCACAGCCTGCATACGGTATGCGAGGAAGCGAGCTGCCCGAACATCGGCGAATGTTTCGGCAAGGGCACGGCGACGTTCATGATCATGGGCGACAAGTGCACGCGCCGTTGCCCGTTCTGCGACGTCGGCCACGGCCGCCCCGATCCGCTCGATCCGGACGAGCCGATGAATCTCGCGCGCACCATCGGCGCGCTGAAGCTGAAGTACGTGGTGATCACGTCCGTGGATCGCGACGATCTGCGCGACGGCGGCGCGGCGCACTTCGTCGAGTGCATCAAGAATGTGCGCGAGCATTCGCCGGAAACGCGCATCGAGATTCTGACGCCGGACTTCCGCGGCCGTCTGGATCGCGCGATCAACATCCTGACCGCCGCGCCTCCCGATGTGATGAACCACAACCTCGAAACGGTGCCGCGTCTGTACAAGGAAGCGCGTCCGGGTTCGGACTATCACCATTCGCTCAAGCTGCTGAAAGACTTCAAGGCGCTGCATCCGGAAGTCGCGACGAAGTCGGGCTTGATGGTGGGCCTGGGCGAGACGGAAGAGGAAATCCTGCAGGTGATGCGCGATCTGCGCGCGCACGATGTGGACATGCTGACTATCGGCCAGTATCTGCAGCCGTCGGAGCATCATCTGCCGGTGCGGGCATACGTACACCCGGATACCTTCAAGATGTACGAGGAAGAGGCGTACAAGATGGGCTTCACGCACGCGGCGGTCGGCGCCATGGTGCGCTCGAGCTATCACGCGGATGTTCAGGCGCATGGGGCTGGAGTAGTTTGAGTTTTTTCCGCGCTTTGTGAAAAACCCACGGGAGACCGTGGGTTTTTTGTTTGCGCGACTTCCAGAACCCCGGACGCCTCCATTCCGGATTTCCGGAAACCCGGATTCCCCGCCGCGCGCGCTTCAGAAAACTCCCATAAAATCATCGGCTTAAAGCGCGTATCAAGCTGGCATTCCCCTTGCAATATAAGCGGCACGGCCCGCGGGCCGCCCATAATAGTCAAGGAGACAAGCCGATGACCCCTCTCGCATCCAAACGTCCCTGAATCCGTCGACGAAGCGGCTATCGCTTACGCGGCGCGATTCGGCGTGCGCATCCCACAGATTCACCCGCGCACGACATCAACGCTTCCGCGCGTCACGCTCGCCGCTGGCTACCTTCCGCCAACTGCTTGTTATTGCCTGGAATCATCGTGAAAAAACCTATCCATAAAGTCCTGTACGTGCAGGTGATCGTCGCCATCATCATCGGCATCGCGCTCGGGCACTTCTATCCGACCCTCGCCACCGACATGAAGCCGCTCGGCGACGGATTCATCAAACTCATCAAGATGGTGATCGGGCCGATCATCTTCTGTACCGTCGTGACCGGCATCGCCGGCATGGAAGACATGAAGAAGGTCGGGCGCGTCGGCGGCAAGGCGCTCCTGTACTTCGAAATCGTCTCGACCTTCGCGCTGATCCTCGGCCTCGCGGCGACGCACATCCTGAAGCCCGGCGTCGGCTTCAACGTCGATCCGGCCACGCTCGACCACAAGGCCGTCGATTCCTTCGCGACGAAGGCGCACGGCCAGAGCACGGTCGACTTCTTCATGCACATCATCCCGGACACGCTGGTTTCGGCGTTCGCGCAGGGTGAAATCCTCCAGATCCTTCTGATCGCACTGCTGTTCGGCTCGGTGCTTGCGCATGTCGGCGAGCGTGGCAAGGTGGTGACGAACTTCATCGAAGGTCTGTCGAGCATCCTGTTCGGCATGGTCGGCATCATCACGAAGCTCGCACCGATCGGTGCGTTCGGCGCGATGGCGTTCACCATCGGCAAGTACGGCATCGGCTCGCTGCTGCCGATGCTCAAGCTCGTCGGCACCTTCTATCTGACCTCGATCGTGTTCGTGGTCGTCGTGCTCGGCGCGATCGCGCGCATGGTGGGCTTCAACATCCTGAAGTTCGTCGCGTACATCAAGGAAGAGATGCTGATCGTGCTCGGCACGTCGTCGTCGGAAGCGGCGCTTCCGCAACTGATGCTCAAGCTCGAAAAGCTCGGCTGCTCGCGCTCGGTCGTGGGACTCGTGGTGCCGACCGGCTACTCGTTCAACCTCGACGGCACCAACATCTACATGACGATGGCCGTGCTGTTCATCGCGCAAGCCACGAACACCGACCTCACGTGGGGCCAGCAGTTGACGCTGCTCGCGGTGACCATGCTCACGTCGAAGGGCGCGAGCGGCGTGACCGGCGCGGGCTTCATCACGCTGGCAGCGACGCTCGCCGTGGTGCCGACGATTCCGCTCGCCGGCATGGTGCTGATCCTCGGCATCGACCGCTTCATGTCGGAATGCCGCGCGCTCACGAACATCGTCGGCAACGGTGTGGCGACCGTGGTTGTCTCGGCGTGGGAGAAGGAACTGGATCGCAACAAGCTGAAAGCGGCGTTGTCGCGTGAGGTGGACGTGACCGACCGCAACGAAACCGAAACGGCGTAAGCCGCGAGCACAACATGAACGCGGCGAAGCCTCCCTCCACGAGCGCTTCGCCGCGTTCGCTCGTCGGCGCGTCCTCGAAGCCTTTCGCAGAAGGCGCCTATGCCACAATGACAGATCCTCATTCGCGGGAATCTGCCGACGTGACGCGCCGCATCCTCGTGTTCCTCACGCTGCTCGCCGCGCTAGTCGCGTGTTGCGCGCTGACGTGGCATATCGCGTGGCGAAGCGGCATCGACGAATTGCGGCTCAACGCCGCGAGCCGCGTCGATCGCACGACCAACACGCTCAAGAGCACGCTCGACCGCTACGAATATCTGCCGTATCTCCTCTCGAAGCATCCGGTCGTGCAGAACGCGCTCGATCATCCCGACGCGGCGGGCGTCGATCGCGCGAATCGATATCTCGAAGATCTCAACGCGCGCGCGCACGCGACCGTCACGTATCTGATCCGCGCCAACGGCATCAGTGTCGCCGCGAGCAACTGGAAAGCCGCGGACAGTTTCGTCGGCGTGGACTACAACTTCCGGCCGTATTTCATCGATGCCATGAAGGGCGGCGTCGGCCGGTTCTTCGGCATCGGCACGATCTCGACCGAGCCGGGCTATTACATCTCGCAGCCGGTCTATCGCGAGGGCACGAAGGAGATCATCGGCGTCGCGGTCGTGAAGCTCAATCTCGAATGGCTGCAGGGCGCGGATGCGTCCGAGCCGCTCATCGTCACCGACGACCACGGCGTGATCTTTCTTTCCTCGGTGCCGGCGTGGAAATACCACACGGTGCGGCCGCTGCCGCAGAACATCGAGGCGTCCGTCTACGCGACGCGCCAGTATGCGCAGCAAGCCATCACGCCGCTGCCGATGACCATCGTGAGCACGCTCGAAGGCGGTGCGCAGATCGTGCGCGTCGGCGGCGGGCGCAATGCGCCGGCGTATCTCGCGACGCATCGCTCGATCGGCGAGCCGGACTGGCAGTTGATCACGATGGCGCCGCTCGATCCGGTGGAAAGCGCCGCGCAGAACGCGGTGATCGTCACGGCGCTCGTGTTCGTGTCGCTGTGTCTGCTGGCGTTCTACTGGCGCATGCGGCGCGCCCGCGTGCGCGAAATGATCCGCAGCCGCGAGCTATTGCAAACGGCCTATGCCGAATTGAATCAGCGCGTCGCGGAGCGCACGGCGGATCTGTCGGAAGCGAACGCGCAACTGACGAAGGAAGTCGCGGAGCGCACGCGCGCGGAGCAGGATCTGCGCGCCGCGCACGACGAACTCATCCAGGCGAGCAAGCTCGCCGCGCTCGGCCAGATGGCGGCGGGCATCACGCACGAACTGAATCAGCCGCTTGCCGCGCTGCGCAGTTTCTCCGACAACACGCGCGTGCTGATCGAACGCGGCGATCAGGCGGCGGCGCGCGAGAATCTCGAAGCCATCGCGTCGCTGACCGAGCGCATGGGCAACATCACGAATCAGCTCAAGCTGTTCGTCACCAAGGCGCGGCCGAAAAACGCGCGGGCGGACGTCGCGCGGGCGCTGCGCAATGTGTTTTCGATGCTGCGTCCGCGCATGAAGAACGTCGTCATCGACATCGCGCCGGAACTCGTCGAAGGAGCCGCGCCCGTGTTCGTGCGCTGCGAGGACTTGCGTCTGGAGCAGGTGTTCATCAACCTGATCGGCAATGCGCTCGATGCGGTCGCGTCGTGCGACCGGCCGCGCATCGTCGTCGAACTGGATGCGCGCACGGACGTGATCGAGATCGTCGTGCGCGACAACGGCCCCGGCATTCCCGCCGACGCGTTGCCGAAGCTGTTCGAGCCGTTCTTCACGACCAAGGAAATGGGCCAGGGACTCGGCCTCGGGCTCGCGATTTCATCGGCGATCGCGCGCGACTACGGCGGCACGCTCGTCGCGCGCAATCGCATGGCGCCGATCGTCGCGGACGGCCCCGAAGGCGGTACGCAGGACGACGCCGACAGCTCCTGGGGCGCAGAATTCGTATTGACGCTGCGCCGCGCGTAACTTTGCAGAGGCAAGACATGACCACCGGTTTGCAGGTGATCTTCATCGAAGACGACGAGCTCGTGCGCCGCGCGAGCGTGCAGAGCCTTCAGCTCGCGGGCTTCGACGTGACCGGACACGGCAGCGTCGAAGCCGCCGCGCGCGCGATCGACGCGAATTTCCCCGGCGTGATCGTGAGCGACATCCGCCTGCCCGGCGCGAGCGGCCTCGACCTGCTCGCGCAATGCCGCGAGCGCGCGCCCGAAGTGCCGGTGATTCTCGTCACCGGCCACGGCGACATTTCGATGGCCGTGCAGGCGATGCGCGACGGCGCGTATGACTTCATCGAAAAGCCGTTTGCCTCCGAGCGTCTGATCGAAGCGGTGCGGCGCGCGCTGGAGCGCCGCAAGCTCGTGCTGGAAAATCAGGCGTTGCGCCGTGAGCTGGCGGGCGCGGGACAGAGCCGCATCATCGGGCGCAGTCCGGCGATCGAACAGGTGCGCCGGCTGATCGCCAACGTCGCGCCGACCGACGCCTCCGTGCTCATCAACGGCGACACCGGCGCGGGCAAGGAACTGATAGCGCGCAGCCTGCACGAGATCTCGCCGCGTCGCGACAAGCCGTTCATTGCGGTGAATTGCGGCGCGTTGCCGGAGCAGATGTTCGAATCCGAAATGTTCGGCTACGAGGCGGGCGCGTTCACCGGTGCGCAGAAACGGCGCATCGGCAAGCTGGAGCACGCGTCCGGCGGCACGCTGTTTCTCGATGAAATCGAGAGCATGCCGCTGTCGTTGCAGGTGAAGCTGTTGCGCGTGCTGCAGGACGGTGTGCTGGAGCGGCTCGGCTCGAATCAGCCGGTGCGCGCGAATTTGCGCGTCGTCGCGGCGGCGAAGGGCGATATGAACGAGCTGGTCGCGGAGGGCACGTTCCGGCGCGACTTGCTGTACCGGCTGAACGTCGTAACGATCACGCTGCCGCCGCTCAACGAGCGTCGCGAAGATATCGTGCCGCTCTTCGAGCACTTTCTGCTCGATGCCGCAGTGCGCTACGAGCGGCCTGCGCCGCTGCTCACGGACCGTCAGCGCGCGGAACTGATGCAGCGCGACTGGCCCGGCAACGTGCGCGAGCTGCGCAACGCGGCGGACCGCATGGTGCTCGGCATTCTCGATGACGGCGGCGCGGCGGCCGCGCTCGATACCTCGACGCATTCGCTCAAGGAGCGCACCGAGCAGTTCGAGCGCGCGGTGATCGCGGAAGCGCTGGAGCAGTGCGGCGGCGCGGTCGCGGTGGCGGCCGACCGGCTGCAACTCGGCAAGGCGACGCTTTACGAGAAGATCAAGCGATACGGAATCGTCGTGAAGGGCGATTCCGAGCGCTGAACGAAAAAACGCCCGCATTCAGCGGGCGTTACGTTTCGGGCAATGTCCGGGCTCAGGCTGCGGAGCCGAGCGCCTTGTCGAGCAGTTGATCCAGTTCCGCGAACGTCGGCTCGCCGACATAGCGCTTGAGAATCTTGCCGTTCTTGTCGATGACGAAGGTCGTCGGCGTCAGTTGCACGTTGCCGAATTGCTTGGCGGCGCTGCCGTCGTCCATCGCTACCTTGAACGGCAGGTTACGCGTTTGCGCGTAATTGCTGACGTACATCGGCGCGTCGTAGTTCATCGCGACCGCTACGAACTCCAGGCCGCGGCCCTTGAACTTGTTGTACGTGTCGATCATCTGCGGCATTTCCTTCATGCAGGTCTCGCAGCTCGTCGCCCAGAAATTGACGAGGTAGACCTTGCCTTTCAGATCGCCCGAAGTCGAAATCTTCTGTCCCGACAGGAGCGTGAAAGTCGCGTCAGGCGCCTTCTGCTGACCGCCGAAGGCGAAGTACCCGGTGCAGGCGATCACGCCCGCAACGAGCGCCATCACGATGTAGCGCAGCGGACTTTTGGCGCGCGCGGGTGTTTCTTGCGTGGTTTGGGACATGGGAACCTCGAAGTGCGCTCCTGAAAGCGGCGGCAGCCGCAGTGGAGACCGGTGCCTATTTTAGCGCCAATTTCGGGATGAATCCGTGACGCGCCGATAACCCCGCCATCGCAGCGCGATAATGATGCTTTTCCCGCAGCGATTCGTCATGAAGCGAGTTTTCCCTTTGAATCCTTCCCGTCCGGCGCGCGCGAAGCGTCGCTTTCTTCCGATCAAATTCTTCCTGAAGGGCATGGTGTGCGCATGTGTCGCATCCGGCGCACTGCTCGCGTGCACGCCCGCGTACGACTGGCGCACCGTCATGAACAACGACGACGGCTACGAAGTCACGCTGCCGGCGAAGCCGCGCACGGACGAGCGCAAGATCGAGATCGCCGGCCAGCCGATGATGATGAAAATGCAAACCGCCGAAGCCGGCGACGCCGTGTTCGCCGTCGGCACCGTGGTGCTGCCGAGCGCCGATCCGGCGCTGCAACGCGCAACGCTCGATTTTCTCCAGCAGGGGCTCGCGCGCAACGTGAACGCCAAACCCGAGGCGCGCGAAACGCAGATCGATCTGGCCGCGGGCGGGCGCGTGTCCGGCAGCGAGATTCAGGTGAAAGGGGAAGGCGGCGACAAGCGCGAGTCGCGGACGATTCACGCGCGCTTCGTTGCGCGCGGCACGCATGTCTATCAACTGGCGATCGTGTCTGACAAATCGCCGCCACAGGAACAGGCCGACCAGTTCTTCACGTCCTTCAAACTTTTTTAGAGGAAGGCCTCGAATTCAGTGAGCACTGACTTAGGAGGTGTCTTAGTCCGCGTAGACAAGCCAAAGTTCCTTCGCAAGTTTACGCGCTAATTACTGGATTCATATGGACTTTTTTCGCTATCCACAATGTCTGTGGATAACTGTGTGGAAAAGAATGTGCGGTGACGCTCAAAAGCCCGGCCCGCCGCGTTTACCTTACTTTGCCTTCGATTCTGGCAAGTTAAATAATTCAATAAAATCAATGGTCTGCGAAATTGGGCAGCAATTGCACTTTGATCCGAAGAAAAAGGGTGCAGGATCGGCTCAGTGTGAATAAGTCAAGTCTTGACAAGCACGTTTCGCCAAGCACGGCGCGGGCCACACGTTGATCGATGCGCTCAGGCTACCGACAACGTCCGCCGATACTGCACCGCTTCGGCGACATGAGACGCATCGGGCGTGTCGACTCCGGCGAGGTCGGCGATGGTCCGAACGACCTTGAGCACACGGTAGTAGGCGCGCGCCGACCAGCCGAAGCGTTCGCCCGCCGCGCGCAGCAATGCCTCGCCGGCGGCGTCGGGGCGGCAGACGTCATCGGCTTCGCGGCCGTCCAGTGCGCGATTGATCTTGCCCTGACGCCGCGTCTGAATGTCGCGGGCGGCCGCGACGCGCGTGGCGACCACGGCCGACGATTCGCCGCGCTCGACTCCGCGCACCGACAGTTCCGCCTGCGACAGCGCGGGCAGCTCGATCTGAATGTCGATGCGGTCCACGAGCGGCCCGGAAAGCTTGCGCAAGTAACGCGCGGCGACGTCGGGCGAACAGCGGCAGCGCCCGCCCGGATCGCCATGCCAGCCGCACGGACAGGGGTTCATCGCGGCGACCAGTTGGCACGAAGCAGGGAACTCCGCCTGATGCGCGGCGCGCGAAATCGTGATTTGTCCGACCTCGAGCGGTTCGCGCAGCGTTTCGAGCACCTTGCGGTCGAATTCGGGGAGTTCATCGAGGAACAGCACGCCGAGATGCGCCAGCGTGATCTCGCCGGGCTGCGGCGGATTGCGTCCGCCGACGAGCGCCGCTGAACTCGACGAGTGATGCGGCGCGCGAAACGGCCGGCGACGCCACTGCCCGGGCTCGAAGCCGATTGCGCTTGCGGAGAGGATCGCCGCCGAGGTGAGCGCTTCGTCGTCGCTCATGGGCGGCAGAAGGCCCGGCAGGCGCGCAGCGAGCATCGACTTGCCGGCGCCGGGCGGGCCGACCATCAGCAGGTGATGCCCGCCCGCCGCGGCGACTTCGAGCGCGCGCCGGGCGGCGGGCTGGCCGATGACGTCGCCGAGATCGGGCGCGGGCGCGGCCCCTGCGGCGAGCGGCGGCCGCGTCGCTTGCACCGGCCGCAGGCGTGCATCGGGCACGTTGTTCAGATGCGCGCAAAGCGTGGGCAAGTCCGCCGCGCCGAACACTTCGACGCCAGGCACGAGCGCTGCCTCGGCCGCGCTCGCGAGTGGCACATAGATTTCGGGGGTGCGCGCGCCGGTATCGCGTATCGACGCGTAATGCCGGGCCGCGCCGCAGACCATCGCGAACGCGCCGCGCATCGGCCGGAGGGCGCCGGTAAGGGAAAGCTCGCCTGCGAATTCGCGGTGTTCGAGCGATTCCGGCGGAATTTGCCCGCTCGCGGCGAGAATGCCGAGCGCGACGGGCAGGTCGAAACGGCCGGATTCCTTCGGCAGATCGGCGGGCGCGAGATTGACGGTGATGCGTCGGACGGGAAAATCGAAACCGCAGTTCTGCAGCGCGGCGCGCACGCGCTCGCGGCTTTCGCGGACTTCGAGATCGGGCAGACCGACGATCGAAAACGACGGCAACCCGTTGGCGAGATGGACTTCGACGACGACTTCGGGCGCGCGCCCAGGAGCGGGCGCGCGGCTGCGTACCACGGCAAGCGACATGATTTCACCTGAAACGGCGCGTAGGACGCGCCGGTAAACAAACTAGAAACTCACGGCTCGCTAGCCGAGGTACGAGATGGAACGCTCCGGGTGCTTAGTCCTGCGCGGCGCTGCTGCTGCCGCCGCCGCCCGCGAGACGCTGCTCCAGTTGCGCGACGCGCTTTTCGAGTTCCTCGAGCCGCGCGCGGGTGCGCACCAGCACTTGCGTCTGAGTGTCGAATTCCTCGCGGGTGACGAGATCGAGCTTCGAGAAGCCTTGAGAGAGCATGGCCTTCATGTTCTTCTCGACGTCTTTTGCCGGTGAGTTCTGGAAGAACTCGCTCATCTTTTGCTGAAGATCGTTGAAAACGTCGTTCGGCTGTTTCATGTTTTTCTCCCTTCCTGCACAAAAAAAGTGCACGCGTTGTTAGGTCAGTGCCCCGATTCATCGAATGTTCGATCTTGGTGCGTGCCGGCAATCCGGCCCGCATACCTCGAAGCACCGCTGAGGCGTCGCGATTTTAGCGCCGCCGCGCCCTCGCGTTTCCCGCCCATGCCCCTTTTTGCGGGACCTTGAGACCACTCTAGCAACGAACCCACCCCTGCGCCAGCACGCGCGGCGCACGTTGGCCGTTCGGCAGACCCTTCCAGCGAAGGTTTCGCAAAATCGCGCGAACCCGCGTGAATGCTAGCTTGGCATACGAGTTGCATAACTGGCGCGACCTTTTCTGCACGCTTCAATGGACGGCATCGAAGGATCAGAAACCACAGCGAGGGATACATGAAGCTCATTACCGCAATCATCAAGCCGTTCAAGCTGGACGAGGCGCGTGAAGCGCTGTCGGCCATCGGCGTCTCGGGCATTACCGTGACCGAGGTGAAAGGCTTCGGCCGACAGAAGGGGCACACCGAGCTCTACCGCGGGGCCGAATACGTCGTCGACTTCCTGCCGAAAGTGAAGGTCGAGGCGGCCGTGTCGGACGACATCGTCGATCAGGCGATCGAGGCCGTCGAGCGCGCCGCGCGCACAGGAAAAATCGGCGACGGAAAGATCTTCGTCACCGCAATCGAACAGGTTATCCGCATCCGCACCGGCGAGACCGGCGCCGACGCGCTCTAACAAGAAACAGGCGATAAGAGGAACCAGAAGAATGCGTAACTTTCTGATGTCACTGTTGGTGGCGGGCGCGCTGATCGGCGCCAATGTCGGCACCGCTCTCGCCCAGGATGCGTCCGCTCCGGCCGCTGCCTCGGCACCCGCGTCGTCCGACACCGCCGCAAGTGCACCCGTCAGCGCCAACACGGCAATGGCTTCGTCGGCTGAAGGCGCATCGGCGGCGGAAGCGGCCTCGGGCGCTTCGGAAGCCGCGCCCGCCGCGCCGACCGAGCCGTTCATGGTCGACTCGTCGAAGATCGCCTCGGGCGACACCGCGTGGATGCTGACATCCGTCGCGCTGGTGCTGTTCATGACGATTCCCGGCCTCGCGCTCTTCTACGCGGGCATGGTCCGCAAGAAGAACGTGCTCGCCACGGTCATGCAGAGCTTCGCGATCTGCTGTCTCGTGACGATTCTCTGGACGGTCGTCGGCTACAGCATCGCGTTTACGCCGGGCAATGCGTTCATGGGCGGCTTCTCGCGCGTGTTCCTGCACGGCATGGCCTACATCAAGGGCGACAAGGCGACGACGCTCACCGTCAGCCACCTGGCCACGACGATTCCCGAATCCGTCTACTTCGCGTTCCAGCTGACCTTCGCGATCATCACGCCGGCGCTGATCACGGGCGCGTTCGCGGACCGCATGAAGTTCTCGGCGATGCTCGTGTTCATGACGCTGTGGTCGCTGATCGTCTACTCGCCGGTCGCGCACATGGTCTGGGAACCGACCGGCTGGCTCGCATCGGCTGGCGTGCTCGACTTCGCGGGCGGCACGGTGGTTCACATCAACGCCGGTATTGCGGGCCTGATGTGCTGTCTGGTGCTCGGCAAGCGCGTCGGCTACGGCCGTGAAGTGATGGCGCCGCACAATCTCGTGCTCTCGCTGATCGGCGCGTCGATGCTGTGGGTGGGCTGGTTCGGCTTCAACGCGGGCTCGGCGGTCGCCGCCGACGGCCGCGCCGGTTTCGCGATGCTCACGACGCAGATCGCCACCGCCTTCGCCGCGTTCGGCTGGATGTTCGCGGAGTGGATCACGAAGGGCAAGCCCTCGGTGCTCGGCATCATCTCGGGCGCGGTCGCGGGTCTGGTGGCGGTGACGCCGGCGTCGGGCTTCGTCGGCGTGACGGGCGCGATCGTGATCGGCATCGTCGCGGGCGTGGTCTGCTTCTGGTCGGCGACCTGGCTCAAGCACAAGTTCAACTACGACGACTCGCTCGACGCGTTCGGCGTGCACGGCGTGGGCGGTATCCTCGGCGCGCTGCTGACGGGCGTGTTCGCGGTGAAGGACATCGGCGGCTTCGACGGCAGCGTTCTCGTGCAGGCGAAGGGCGTGCTCGTGACGCTCGTCTACAGCGGTGTCGTCAGTTTTGTGCTGCTGAAGATCATCGACATGACCATGGGTCTGCGCGTCACGGAAGAGCAGGAACGCGAAGGTCTCGACGTCACGCTGCACGGCGAACACGTCGAATGACATCGATGCCGCATCCGGCGCGCCGCGAGAGGGCGCCCGGATGCGGTGCGCAAGAACGAGCGCAGCGACTTTGCCCGCCTTCGAAGGCGGGCATTTTTTTGGCTGATCGGATCTGGTCAAGGTTTCGTCCAGCGTCGCGCGCGCGATCTGTCGGACCGATCGCACGGAAATCCGCGAAAGGGCCGCGCCGCAAGGGGGAAACCTTGTCGATTGGCGGTTCATCCCCAATTAGGCAAAGCAATTGCTCTACAATCTTTCCTCCCCTGTTCGCGAGTAACACATGGTTCCGCACCTCGTCACGGCGTTGAATGGCCCGCTGCTCGATCTCGAGCGGAAAATTCTCGAGGCCATGCCTGCCATCGAGCGCTGGTTCCGGCTCGAATGGCAGGAGCACACGCCGCCGTTCTACTGTTCCGTCGATCTGCGCAACGCGGGGTTCAAGCTCGCGCCCGTCGACACCAATCTCTTCCCCGGCGGCTTCAACAATCTGCCGCAGGAAGTGCTGCCGCTCGCGGTGCAGGCGGCGATGGCGTCCATCGAGAAAATCTGCCCGGACGCGAAGAATCTGCTCGTCATTCCGGAGCGCCACACGCGCAACGCGTTCTATCTGGAGAACGTCGCGCGGCTCGCGCTGATCATGCGTCAGGCCGGGCTCAACATCCGCTTCGGCACGCTCGACGAAACCATTCACGGACCGGTGACCATCGCGCTCGCGGACGGGCAAAAGATCGTGCTCGAACCGCTCGAGCGCACGCCGCGGCGTCTGGGCCTGAAGAATTTCGATCCGTGTTCGATCCTGCTCAACAACGATCTTTCCGCCGGCATTCCGCCCGTGCTGGAGAATCTGCACGAGCAATACCTGCTGCCGCCGCTGCACGCGGGCTGGGCGGTGCGTCGCAAGTCGACGCACTTTTCCTGCTATGACGACGTCGCGAAGAAGTTCGCGAAGATGGTCGAAATCGACCCGTGGATGGTGAACCCGTATTTCGCGCACGTGGAAGGCGTGGACTACGAGGCGCGCACCGGCGAGCAGGCGCTCGCGGAAGCCATCGACGGTGTGCTCAAGAAGATCGCGAAGAAATATCGCGAGTACGGCATCAGTGAACGTCCGTACGTGGTCATCAAGGCCGACGCCGGCACTTACGGCAAGGGCGTGATGACCGTGCACGACGCGAGCGAGGTCGCCGCGCTGACCAAGCGCGAGCGCACCCGGATGAACGACGCGAAGGAAGGCCTGCAGGTCCACGACGTGATCGTGCAGGAAGGCGTGCATACCTTCGAGCGCGTGGAAAACGCGGTCGCGGAGCCGGTCGTGTACATGATCGACCGCTACGTGGTCGGCGGTTTTTATCGCGTGCACGAGTCGCGCGAGCGCGACCAGAATCTCAACGCGCCGGGCATGCATTTCGTGCCGCTCGGCTTCGAGCACACGGCGCTGCCGGACACGCACGCCAAGCCGGGCGCGGCGCCGCCGAACCGTTTCTACATGTACGGCGTGGTGGCGCGGCTCGGGCTGCTGGCGGCATCGGTCGAGCTCGAAAAGACCGATCCGGAAGCCATCCAGGTGTGATCGGGTGTGAAATGGCGGCTTGCGGTAAGCTCGCAGGCCGCGCACCGAATTAGCAAACGCTCATGAACATCCTCTTTATCGCCGACCCGCTCGATCGCTTCAAGATCTACAAGGACACGACCTACGCGATGATGGCCGAAGCCGCGCGGCGCGGTCATGTGCTCTACGCGTGCGAGCCGCAGCATCTCGCGTGGACGGGCACGAAGGTCGAAGCGGGCGTGCGGCGCATCGCGATCGTCGGCGACGAGGCGAACAGCGACCGCTGGCCGTGGTACGCGGCCGAGCAGGCCGAGCATCTGCCGCTTACGCATTTCGACGCGGTGCTGATGCGCAAGGACCCGCCGTTCGATCTGGAATACGTGAACGCCACCTGGCTGCTGGAAATCGCCGAGCGCAACGGCGCGCGCATCTTCAACAAGCCGCAGGCGATCCGCGATCACTCCGAGAAGCTGGCCATCGCGGAATGGCCGCAGTTCGTCACGCCGACGCTCGTCACGCGCGACGTGGCGCGTCTGCGCGCCTTCCACGCCGAACATGGCGATGTGATCCTCAAGCCGCTCGACGGCATGGGCGGCATGGGCGTGTTCCGCGTCAAGGCGGACGGCATGAATCTAGGCTCGATTGTCGAGATGCTGTCGGAGGACGGCGCGCGTACCGTCATGGCGCAAAAATTCATCCCCGAGATCAAGGACGGCGACAAGCGCATTCTCGTGATCGGCGGACAGCCCGTGCCGTATTCGCTCGCGCGCATTCCGCAGGGCAGCGAAGTGCGCGGCAATCTCGCTGCGGGTGGCCTGGGCCGTGCGCAGCCGCTTTCGGCGCGCGATCGCGAGATTGCGGAGACGCTCGGGCCGGTGCTGCAGGCGCGCGGCCTGCTGCTCGCGGGGCTGGACGCAATCGGCGACTATCTCACCGAGGTCAACGTCACGAGCCCGACGTGCTTCCGCGAGATCATGGACCAGACGGGCTTCGACGTCGCGGGCATGTTCATCGACGCACTCGAGCGCGCGGTCAGCTGATTCCGCGCGTGGCGTCGGGCCAAACTCGCGTCCAAGACACTGTTAGAATTGACGTCTCGCGCCCGCGATTTTGGGGCGCGATTGCGTCTTGAAGCACGGTTAAGCACGAAGGCGCAAGCTAGGTTGGAGAAATCGAAGCTGATGGCAGGCACAGTGGAAGGCGGTTGATTTTCCCGCGCCGCGCGCCCAACTTCGAGTTATGCGACGCTCGCGCATTTTCGAGCGATCTCCGACGATTTCGTCTGATTTTTGTCGCTAAATTGTCGCTTGAGGCTTTTCATCTGACATGGCTGGCATTCTGATCATCGCGCACGCCCCGTTCGCCACCGCGCTGCGCGAGTGCGTCGCACATATTTATGGCGGCTTGCCCGCGCGCATCGGTGTCATTGATGTGATGCCCGACTGCGATCCTGTCGAGGTCCGCGCGTTTGCGCGCTCGGAAATCGACCGTCTGAAGGAAGAGAACGGCGCGATCGTCCTGACCGACGTGTTCGGCGCGACGCCCGCGAACATCGCGGCGAGCTTGCACGATACCGACGTGCGCGTGCTCGCCGGCTGCAATCTGCCCATGCTGGTGCGCGCCGTCTGTTACCGCGCGACGCCGCTCGACACGCTCACCGAAAAGATTCTCCAGGGCGGCTCGAAGGGCATTCAGGAACTCGATTCCTCCACGCCGCTCAATCCGTGCGCGCTCGCGACGAAAGCCGCCGGATCGCCCGATCCGGCATGCTCGGCCAGCGCCGATCTGGTCAGCGCGAAGGCCGCGAGCCACTGACGCCGCTATTTCATCCAACCTGCGCTTCGGAGCATCATGCTGCAACAAGAAACAACAATCGTGAACAAGCTGGGGCTTCACGCACGCGCATCGGCGAAGCTCACACAACTGGCGGGCAATTTTCAATGCGAAATCTGGATGAGCCGCAACGGTCGCCGGATCAATGCGAAGAGCATCATGGGCGTGATGATGCTGGCGGCGGGCATCGGCAGCACAGTGACGATCGAAACCGAAGGGTCCGATGAAGCCGAAGCCATGCAAGCCATCCTCGCCCTGATCGCCGACAAATTCGGGGAAGGGCAGTAAGCGTTCCGTCGCCGTATCGAATTCTGAAGAAAGCCGCGCATCGACGCGGCTTTTTTCATATTCGCGAGACGGGTTCGCGTTATTTAGCGTAAACCGTTCCGGCCCTGCCGCGACCGTGTGTTCAGGGACTTAACGAAGCATTCGAATCTATAATGGGCGCGCGGCTGGCGCCCGCCGAGGGGGCTTGAGAGGCCGCGGACAGTCAAAACTAGAGGAGGTGCGCGTGTCGTTCACGCTGCATGGAATTCCCGTCTCACGCGGCATCGCCATCGGGCGCGCGTATCTGATCGCGCCGGCGGCGCTCGACGTAGACCATTACCTGATCGAACCCGATCAGATCGACGCAGAAATCGCCCGCCTGTACGAGGCGCAGGCGGCCGTGCTCGCGGAGCTCGACGCGCTGCGTGAAGATCTCGCCGCCGACGCGCCGAGCGAAATGGGCGCGTTCATCAATGTCCACGCGATGATTCTGAACGACGCCATGCTCGTGCAGGAAACCATCGATCTGATTCGCACGCGCCGCTACAACGTCGAGTGGGCGCTCACCGAGCAACTGGAAATCCTCGGCGGCTATTTCGATGAAATCGAGGACGAATACCTGCGCGAACGCAAGGCCGACGTCGAGCAGGTCGTCGAGCGCCTGCTAAAAGCGCTCGCCGGTTCGCCCACGGCGGCGTCGCTCGTCGTGCATACGGCCGTGAGCAACGGCCACAACGAAATGATCGTGGTCGCGCACGACATCGCGCCAGCCGACATGCTGCAGTTCAAGACGCAGGCGTTCAAGGGCTTCGTCACGGACCTGGGCGGGCGCACGTCGCATACGGCGATCGTCGCGCGCAGTCTGGGCATTCCGGCATCCGTCGGGGTGCAGCAGGCGAGCGTGCTGATCCGGCAGAACGATCTCATCATCGTCGACGGCGACCATGGCATCGTGATCGTCGATCCGGCGCCGATCGTCCTCGAAGAATATTCGTATCGGCAAAGCGAGAAGGTTCTGGAGCAGCGCAAGCTCCAGCGCCTGAAGTTCTCGCCGACGCAAACGCTGTGCGGCACGAAGATTCAACTGTGCGCGAACATCGAACTGCCGGAGGATGCGCAGGTTGCAGTGGAAGCGGGCGCGATGGGCGTCGGCCTGTTCCGCACCGAATTCCTCTTCATGAATCACAAGAACCAGTTGCCGGAGGAAGAGGAGCAGTTCGAAGCGTACAAGCGCGCGATCGAGCTGATGAACGGCAAGCCCGTGACGATCCGCACCATCGACGTGGGCGCCGACAAGCCGCTCGATTCCATGGGCGGCGGCGACGGCTACGAGACCGCGCCGAACCCCGCGCTCGGGCTGCGCGCGATCCGCTGGAGCCTGTCCGAGCCGCAGATGTTCATCACGCAGTTGCGCGCCATTTTGCGTGCGTCGACGTTCGGCCCGACCAAGATCCTGATTCCGATGCTCGCGCACGCGCAGGAGATCGACCAGACGCTCGATCTGATCCGCGAGGCGAAGCGCCAGCTCGACGAAGAGGGCGTCGCGTTCGACCGTCAGATTCAGGTCGGCGCGATGATCGAGATTCCGGCCGCGGCGATTGCCGTGCGGCTGTTCCTGAGCCGGCTCGATTTCCTTTCCATCGGCACGAACGATCTGATCCAGTACACGCTCGCGATCGACCGCGCGGACAACGCCGTCGCGCATCTCTACGATCCGCTGCATCCGGCGGTGCTGAACCTGATCGCATTCACGTTGCGCGAGGCGAAGCGCGCGGGCGTGCCGGTGTCCGTTTGCGGGGAAATGGCCGGCGATCCCGCTGTCACGCGTCTCTTGCTCGGTCTCGGGCTCACCGAGTTCTCGATGCACCCGAGCCAGCTGCTCGTCGTGAAGCAGGAGATTCTGCGCTCGAATCTGAAGGCATTCGAGAAGCCGGTCGCCGATGTGCTCGCGGCTTACGAGCCCAACGAACTGCTGGCCGCGCTCGCGGCCTTGCAGAAGATCTGAACCGCTGAATCAGCGACGCGCGCCGCAGACCGGGCAATCCGGCTGCCGCGCGATTCTCATCGTGTTCCACTCCATGCGCAGCGAGTCGAGCATCATCAGCCGTCCCGCGAGCGTCTCGCCGAAGCCGCCGATCACGCGCAGCGCCTCCGCCGCCTGCATCGCTCCGATGATGCCGACGGTCGGCGCGAACACACCCATCGTCGAACAGGCGACTTCCTCGAACGGCTGATCCGGCGGGAACACGCACGCGTAGCACGGCGAATCGGGCGCGCGGAAGTCGAACGTGCTGATCTGGCCGTCGAAGCGCAAGGCCGCGCCCGAGACCAGCGGCACGCCGTGGGCGACGCAGGCCGCATTGATCGCGTGACGGGTCGCGAAGTTGTCGCTGCAATCGAGCACGACGTGCTTGCCGCGCACGTTCGCGTCGAGCCAGGCGGCGTCGGCGCGTGCGTTCACGGCGATCACTTCGATATCGGGATTGAGCGCGTTCAGGGTTTCGCGCGCGGATTCCACCTTCGGTGCGCCGACCGAGCGCGTCATGTGCACGATCTGCCGCTGCAGGTTCGTGAGATCGACGGTATCGGCGTCGGCCAGCGTGATCTTGCCGACGCCCGCAGCCGCGAGATACATCGCGGCAGGTGCGCCGAGACCGCCCGCGCCGACGATGAGCGCATGCGCATCGAGAAAGCGCTGCTGCGCCTCGATGCCGATTTCATCGACGAGGATATGGCGGGAATAGCGAAGGAGTTGATCGTCGTTCATCGCGGAGTCGGCTGCGAAAGGAACGCCGTAAGATCGGCGCGCCGGAACGTGACATTCTAAGCGCGCCGAAGAGAGAGAGGCTGCGCCAAAGAGAAAGGGCTTCGCGGCACATGCCGCGAAGCCCTTTTGTGCAACCAGGACGCGCTTACTTCGACTGCTGCTGCGCGGTCGGCGCCGAAGCCGGTTGGGAGCCCGAAGCCGGCGAGGAACCCGGCGCCGGCGCGGAACCCGGCGTGGCCGGCAGCGCGGGCGGCGCGACCACCGGCGCGGATGCCGAGCGCGGCGGCTTGTTCTGCGCGAGCTTGCGTTCGCTGTACGACTTCGACTCGATGACCGGCTTGCCTTCGAGCTTGTTCAGACCCTGCTGGAGCATGAAGTCGTCCGCGCTGCCGAACTCGACCGGCTTGCGTTCGCGGTCCTTGCGACGCTGCTCCGGCGTCTTCTTGTCGTTCTGCTCTTCGAGAATGCGCAACTGCTCCAGGCGATCCGCCTCGCGCTGCTCCTGCTCCTTCTTCTCGTTCGGGTCCTGCGTGTTCGCGAGGTGATTCGAGTAATCGACTTCGCGCGTGACGAGCGCGTCGTCCGGATCGCCGTCCGCGTATTGATCGACCGGAACGTCCGGGCGCACGCCCTGGTTCTGGATCGACTTGCCGCTCGGCGTGTAGTAATAAGCCGTGGTCAGGCGCAGCGCGCTGTCCGCGGTCATCGGACGGACGGTCTGCACCGAGCCCTTGCCGAAGGTCGTCTTGCCGACGATCAGCGCGCGGTGATGATCCTGCAGCGCACCCGCGACGATCTCTGATGCCGACGCCGAATAGGCGTTGGTCAGCACGACCATCGGCACTTTCTTGAAGATTTCCGGCACGTTCTTCAACGGATCGGAATCGAAGGACGGCAGGCGGTAGTTGTCGTAGGTGTCGCGGAAAGTCTGCTTCGCGTCAGCGATCTGGCCATTGGTCGATACGACGACGGCGTTATCCGGCAGGAACGCGCCCGCGACGCCGACCGCGCTTTGCAGCAGGCCGCCGCCGTTGTTGCGCAGGTCGAGCACGAGGCCCTTCAGGTTCGGCTGCTGGCGCGCGAGATCCTGAAGCTTGGCGGCCAGGTCCGGCACCGTGCGTTCCTGGAAGCTCGTGATGCGGATATAGCCGTAGCCCGGCTCCGGCACCTTCATCTTCACCGACTGCACGCGGATCACGGCGCGCGTGACGGTGAGCGGGAAGGTGCGGTCGTCGCTCTTGCGGAAGATGGTCAGTGTGACCTTGGTGCCCGGCTCGCCGCGCATCTGCTTCACGGCTTTATCGAGCGTCATGCCGCGCACCGGCTTGTCGTTGATGCGCGTGATCAGGTCGCCCGGACGGATGCCGGCGCGGAACGCCGGCGTGTCTTCGATCGGCGAGATGACCTTGATGAGCCCGTCTTCCGACGAGATTTCGATGCCCAACCCTGCGAAGCGACCCTTGGTCTGCTCCTGCAGTTCTTCGTAATCGGTCTTGTCGAGGTAGGACGAGTGCGGGTCGAGGCTCGACACCATGCCCTTGATGGCGGCGGTGAGGAGCTTTTTATCGTCGACCGGTTCGACGTACTCGTGCTTGATTTGCCCGAAAACTTCGGCGAAGAGCCTCAATTGGTCGAGAGGGAGCGGCGATGAGGCGGATTGCTGGGCGGACGCGGAAATCTGCAGGGTTGCAAGTGCGCCGGCAGCAACGCCAACGGCGACCAGGCCGAAGTTTTTCAGGTTCTTTCGCATAGAGGAGTGCGGTCGGAATCGGATGAGCTGCATCGTAGGTGACGGGCCAGTATACCCGTTCACCTTGTTTGACGACTTAAACGCAACTTAAATGCCTGAAGCTTTGGCGGCCGTCAGCGTAGGGTTGCGCACGTATTTCGAGATTCTGTCGATGCCGCTGGCGAGCCGTCAGCCGCGCGCCACATGCGTCGAGGGCGCCTCTCACGGCGCCCTCGTCGGCAGGATTTCTTCGGGAACCGGCTCACGCCGGCCCGTGATGTCGCGTCAGCCAGCCTTGCCCTGCTTGGCGACGGCTGCCTGCGCTGCCGCGATGGCTTCCGGGTCGCCCAGATAGTAGTGCTGGATCGGCTTCAGGTTCTCGTCGAGTTCATAGACGAGCGGCACGCCGTTCGGGATGTTCAGCCCGACGATGTCGGCGTCGGAAATATTGTCCAGGTACTTGACCAGCGCGCGGATGGAGTTGCCGTGCGCCGAAATCACGATCTGCTTGCCCGACTTGATGGCCGGCGCGATCGACTCGTTCCAGATGGGCAGCACGCGCGCGACCGTGTCTTTCAGGCACTCGGTCAGCGGTAACTGCTCGCGCGGCACCTTCGCGTAGCGCGGGTCGTTGTAGGAGGCGCGTTCGTCGCCCGGTTCGAGCGCGGGCGGCGGCGTGTCGTAGCTGCGGCGCCAGACGAGGACCTGATCGTCTCCGTACTTCTTGGCGGTCTCGGCCTTGTTCAGGCCCGCGAGCGCGCCGTAGTGGCGCTCGTTCAGGCGCCACGAATGCACGACCGGGATATACATCTGGTCCATTTCGTCCTGCACGTGCCAGAGCGTGCGGATCGCGCGCTTCAACACCGACGTGTAGGCAATGTCGAACTGATAGCCGGCTTCCTTCAGCAGCACGCCGGCCTGGCGCGCCTCGCGGTTGCCCTGCTCGGTGAGATCGACGTCGACCCAGCCGGTGAAGCGATTTTCCTTGTTCCACGTTGATTCGCCGTGGCGGATGAGCACTAGCTTGTACATGATTTCGGTCGGTCAGTTGAAAAAGCGGTGTGCCGGTCGCGCCCCGTCATTCTGCCCTTGCGCGCGGGGCGCGGCCATCGGCCGGACGGCGGAGGCCATCGCGGGAAACGGTTATTTTATAATGCTCCGATTGCCCTCATTTCCCTTTCTTCCTTTCCTACTAAATTTCGGCGGCCCTCGACGTGAAGTTTTTCACTGAATACCAGAACATCGCACTCATCGTCATCGCGCTCGTCTCCGGCGCGCTGCTCCTCTGGCCCGCCATCACGCGGCGCGGACGCGGCGGCGTCTCGGCGGCCGAGGCGACCACGCTCATCAACCGGCGCAACGCGGTCGTCGTGGACGTGCGGCCCGCCGCCGAGTTCGCCAAAGGCCATCTGCCGGCCGCGCGCAATATCGAGGTTTCGGAGCTCCAAGCAAAAATCGGCCAGATCGCGAAGAATAAGAGCAATCCGGTCGTGCTCGTTTGCCAAACCGGTCAGGAGTCGCAGCGTGCGAGCCGCACCGTGTCCGAGGCGGGTTACGCCGAGGTCCACGTTTTGCAAGGCGGAGTGGACGCCTGGCAAAAAGCAGGCATGCCGGTGGTGAAACAAGGAGCAGTCAAGTGAAAAAGGTTGTCATGTACAGCACGGTCGTGTGCCCGTATTGCCAGATGGCCGAACGTCTTTTAAAGTCCCGCGGGGTCGAAAGCATCGAGAAGATCCTGATCGACCGTGAGCCGGGCCGGCGCGAGGAAATGATGACGCGCACCGGGCGGCGCACGGTGCCGCAGGTGTATATCGGCGAAACGCACGTCGGCGGCTACGACGATCTTTCCGCGCTCGACCGCAAGGGCGGCCTCGTGCCGCTGCTCGAATCGGCCTGACGGCACACACGCGTCGCGCGTTTCATGCAGATTCGCGCGCCGCTTACTGAAATACCTGGGAAATCACTATGTCCGACGAGAACAATCAGCCGTTTTTCAACATCCAGCGCATCTACCTGAAGGACATGTCGCTCGAGCAGCCGAATTCGCCGGCTATTTTCCTCGAGCAGGAAATGCCGTCGGTCGAAGTCGAAGTCGACGTGAAGGCCGACCGCCTCGCGGAAAGCGTCTTCGAAGTGCTGGTCACCGGCACGGTCACGGCGAAGGTCAGCGACAAGGTCGCATTCCTGATCGAAGCGAAGCAGGCAGGCATCTTCGATATCCGCAACATTCCGGCCGAACAGATCGATCCGCTCGTCGGCATTGCGTGCCCGACCATCCTGTTCCCGTATCTGCGCTCGAATATCGCCGACGCGATCACGCGCGCCGGCTTCCCGCCGATCCACCTCGCGGAAATCAACTTCCAGGCGCTGTACGAGCAGCGCATTGCTCAGCTCGCGGGCGCTCAGGACGGCGCGGCGAACGGCTCGAAGCACTAAGTAGTTTCCCCTGACTCTGCCGACCGGAGCCGAGCATGAAAGTAGCCGTTCTCGGCGCCGGCGCGTGGGGCACCGCACTTGCGGGCCACCTCGCGACCCGGCACGACACGAAGCTCTGGGCGCGCGATGCCGCGCTCATCGAATCTCTTTCCCGCACGCACGAAAACACGCGCTATCTGCCAGGCGTGGCGTTGCCGAACGCGCTCGTCTTCGAGACGGATTTCGCCTCCGCGCTGGCGCACGCCGCGGCGGACGACGCCTTGTGCGTCGTCGCGACGCCCGTCGCCGGCCTGCGTGATCTGTGCCGTGCGATGAAGCAGGCCGGCGTCGTGCCGGCGCATATCGTCTGGCTTTGCAAAGGCTTCGAGGCCGATACGCAGTGTCTGCCCAATGAGGTCGTCGCGGCCGAGCTTCCCGAGCACCGCAGCAACGGCACGCTGTCCGGCCCGAGCTTCGCGCGTGAAGTCGGGCAGGGCCTGCCGGTCGCGCTGACGGTCGCGAGCGCCTCGGCGGATTTGAGCGCGCGCACGGTCGCGGCGTTTCATCATGGCGCGATGCGCATCTATACCGGCGACGATGTCATCGGCGTCGAAGTGGGCGGCGCGGTGAAAAACGTGCTCGCGATCGCGACCGGGATTTCCGATGGCCTCGGCCTCGGCCTGAACGCGCGCGCCGCGCTGATCACGCGCGGACTCGCGGAAATGTCGCGGCTGGGCGTCGCGCTCGGCGGTCGCGCCGAAACCTTCACAGGCTTGACCGGGCTCGGCGATCTCATCCTCACCGCGACGGGCGATCTGTCGCGCAATCGCACGGTCGGCATGCAGCTCGCGAGCGGACGCACGCTCGACGAGATTCTCGCGGCGCTCGGCCATGTCGCGGAGGGCGTGCGTTGCGCACGCGCCGTGCTGGCGCTGGCGCAATCGCGCGGTATCGAAATGCCGATCACGCAGGCGGTATGCCGCGTGCTCTTCGACCACGTGACGCCGCGTGACGCCGTGCAGGCGCTGCTCAGCCGGGACGCGAAGGCGGAATAGCAGCGCCCGCCGCGTTCGTCCGCAAGGAGGTGTGCGATGGTCCAGCTCGAAGCGCAGGTCGCCGATATCACCACGCTCGATGTCGATGCCATCGTCAACGCGGCGAACAAGTCGCTGCTCGGCGGGGGCGGCGTCGATGGCGCGATTCATCGCAAGGCGGGCAAAGGCCTGCTGCGCGAGTGCGCGACGCTCGGCGGCTGTGAAACCGGCGACGCGAAGATCACCGCCGGCCACGATCTGCGCGCGAAGCACGTGATTCATGCGGTCGGTCCGCGCTGGAGCGGCGGCAAGAAGAACGAGCCGGAACTGCTCGCGAGTTGCTACCGGCGGGCGCTCGAACTGGCTGAAGAAGCGGGCTGCGAGTCGATCGCGTTTCCCGCCATCAGTTGCGGCATCTATCACTTTCCGCCGGAGCAGGCCGTGCAGATCGCGGTTCGCACGGTCATCGAGACCTTACCTTCCACGCCTGCGCTGAAGCGCGTCATATTCGCCTGCTTTCAGGCCGACAGTTCGCCCTATACAAAGCCGAGCTCGACGCGACTCAGGCTTAGGCGCCGCCTTCGAAGCCGGCCTGACGCCACGCTTCGAACGTCACGATCGCCACCGTGTTCGACAGATTCAGGCTGCGGTTGCCGGGACGCATCGGCAGACGCACGCGTTGCTCGCCGGGAAAACGCTCCAGCAACTCGGGCGCGAGGCCACGCGTTTCCGCGCCGAACACGAACCAGTCGCCGGGGCGGAACGCGTGATCGAAGAACGGCGTCGACCCTCGCGTAGTGAAAGCGAACATGCGCGTCGCGTCGGGCGCTTCCTTCGCGATGAAAGCGTCCCAGTTCGCATGTACGTTCATTTCGGCGTACTCGTGATAGTCGAGACCGGCGCGGCGCATTCTTGCGTCGTCGAGTGGAAAGCCGAGCGGCTCGATCAGATGCAGACGCGCGCCCGTGTTCGCGCACAGGCGGATTACGTTGCCGGTGTTCGGCGGAATTTCGGGTTCGACGAGTACGACGTTGAACATGGATTGCTGACTGTGAAGGTGATTAATCTTTCGGCGTGCGCAGCGCCACGAAGTTCGTGACGCGGCGCGCGCCGGCAAGCTTGAGCGTGCGCGCGAGTGCGTCGAGCGTCGCGCCCGAGGTCATCACGTCGTCGACGACGCCTATGTGTTTGCCGCGCACATCGCCCCGGATCGCGAACGCGCTCGCGACATTGCGGCGTCGCGTGTCCTGATCGAGTCGCGATTGCGCCGATGTATGCCGCACGCGCGCGATCAGTGTCGCATCGCCATTCACGCCGATGCGGCGCGCGAGCGGTCGCGCGATGGCCCATGCCTGGTTGTAACCGCGCGCCGCAAGCCGTACTCGCGACAAGGGCACCGGCACGATCACGTCCGGAGCGGGCAGATTACTGCTCTCGAAAAGCGCATGCAATTGCCGCGCGAATTCCGCACCCACCGCGAGCCGCGCGCGAAATTTCAGCTCGACGGCGAGCGTGTCGAGCGGCGCGCGATAGTCGGCGAGCGCGAGCGTGTCGTTGAACGCAGGCGGCGCTTCGAGACAGGCGGCGCAGTGCGCGCGCACGTCTTCGCACACGCGCCGCCGATGCGACGCATCGAGCGGCAGCGCGCAGGTCGCGCAGCGCACGCGCGCCTCGTTCCAGTACTGCGCGTCGCAGCCGCTGCACAACAGCCCTTGCGACAAATTGCCACATAGCGCGCACTGGCTCGGAAGCGCGAATCC
This sequence comes from Caballeronia hypogeia, assembly GCF_001544875.2. Lineage (GTDB taxonomy): Bacteria > Pseudomonadota > Gammaproteobacteria > Burkholderiales > Burkholderiaceae > Caballeronia > Caballeronia hypogeia. The sequence goes on along the minus strand of NZ_FCOA02000001.1, from coordinate 321,985 downwards.
GCCGATGCGTCTGGCCGCCGCGACGAGTCCACGCACGCGCGCGCCGACGCGCACGGCGAAGGGCGTTCGTAACGGAAGACGCATGTTGTCGGTATTCATGACGGCGGGGTTCGGGAAAATCACGGCTCGAAGCGCTAAACACGCGCATTCGTTGCGCTTCACGACGCGTTTATGCCTCGTATCAGCACTTCGGGTGGGTCGTTTTCGAGACGACCGAGTATACTTCGCACTCTCTGCGAAAAGATCGACATGTCCCCCACGTCCTCCAAAACTAGCCGTCCGGCCTATGATCCGCGCCGTTTGCGCGAGATCTTCGACGGTCGCGCCGCCGCCTTCGACGAGGTCGCGTTTCTGCCGCGCGAAATCGCGCAGCGCATGCGCGAGCGGCTCGAATACATCAAGGTCGCGCCGGTGCGCGTCCTTGATGCGGCGTGCGGCGTCGGAGCGGATCTGGGCGGATTGAGAGAACGTTTTGCCGAGGCGTCGGTGACCGGCGTCGATATTTCTTCCGCGATGCTCGCGCGCGCCCGCGCCGCCGAAGCCGCGGACACCGACCGCGACGCCGGCTGGCGCCGCTTTCTGCCGACGACGCTCGCGAAGGCGTTCGGCGCGCGCGGCCCGCAACTCGCGCAGGCCGATTTTTCCGCGCTGCCGTTCGCCTCGGAAGCGTTCGAATTGCTGTGGTCGAATCTCGCGCTGCACTGGCATGCGCGTCCCGATCTCGTCTTTCCCGAATGGCAGCGTGTGCTGAAAGTGAACGGCCTGCTGATGTTCAGCACGTTCGGCCCCGACACCCTGCGCGAACTCCGCGCCGCATATCGCGAAGCGGAGCGCACGCTTGGCCTGGCGCCCGCGCCGCACACGATCGATTTCGTCGATATGCACGATCTCGGCGACATGCTGGTGGAAAGCGGCTTCGAAATTCCGGTGATGGATCAGGAAGCCCTGACCATCACATATAAATCGCCCGAGTCGCTGTTCGCCGACGTGACGCGCTGGGGCGCCTATCCGTTCGCGCGCGCGTTCGAGGCAGGCCGCGCGGACCCGAACGCCTTGCGCGGCGCGGTTCATCAGGCGCTGGAAGCCTTGCGCCGCGACGACGGCACGATCCCGCTGACATTCGAGGTGATCTACGGCCACGCATGGAAGGCAGTGCCGCGCACGACGGCCGAAGGACACGGCATCGTGCGGCTCGAAGATATCGGGCGCGGTCCGAAAAGGAAGCTGTAAGCAGAATCGTCGAGGCGGTAAAGAGGGCGGGAGTTATGTCTGAGATTTGCGCTCGAAAACGGCGCAAAAAGGTGCGTCAAAAAGGCGCAGAAGCTTGTGGCGCTTGGGTTTGCGACGTTACGACCCTTGCTTGTGGATGCCACCCAAGACGCCTATAATGCGTCAGTTTGTCACCCGGACCGACACAAATTTGGGCGAAATCCGAGCAAATATGTGTGATTGCGTGCGGATTGATGGAGGCAGCGATGCAAGCCAGCCAGACGCTGACGGAGTCCGAGCCGGTCATCAAGGACTGGCTGATGAAGCGCAACTGCTCGGTTTCGCCGCGTCAGTTCGTGGGCTTCTATATGTCGCTTGCGCTGGTTTCGCTGGCAATCGCAATGTCGCTTTTTCTGAACGGCGCCTGGCTGGTGCTGCCGTTCACCGGAGTCGAACTGGCGGTCGTGGGTGTCGCGTTCGTGATTTACGCGCGCCATGCGGTCGACTACGAACGAATCCGGTTGTATCAAAACCGGTTGTTGATCGAACAGATGAACGCCGAAGTGCTGACGCAGTTCGAGTTCAACCCGCGCTGGGTGCGGGTCGAAGCGGGCGCGACGCCGAGAGAGCCGCTCACGATCGTATCGCGCGGTCAATCGGTGAAAATCGGGCAACACCTTGCACAGCATCGTCGCAAACAGTTTGCTGCCGAGCTACAGGCGTCGCTGAGACGCCTCTGAGAGGAGCCGGCGGCCGCGCGATGCCACGGGGGTCGAGGGTTTGAATGGAAAATTTGGGTAAGGATGCTATGAAAACAATCAAGCGAGCCCTCTCGGGCGTGCTGGCGGCAGGCGCACTGCTTTCCGCCGGCGCGGCCCTGGCGGTCGAAAACAGTCCAGGCGGTCCCGCTGTCAACGAGATCAACTTCCAGCCGCCTGTGACGAAGATCGCCGAGGAGCTCTACGGCCTCCATATCTTCATGCTCATCATCTGTACCGTCATTTTCATCGGCGTGTTCGGGGTGATGTTCTATTCGATGTTCATGCATCGCAAGTCGAAGGGCTTCAAGCCGGCCAACTTTCACGAAAGCACCACTGTCGAAATCATCTGGACGATCGCGCCGTTCATCATCGTCATTCTGATGGCGCTGCCGGCAACCAAGGCCGTCGTCGCGATGAAGGACACGTCGAACGCCGACCTCACCGTCAAGGTCACCGGCTACCAGTGGAAGTGGGGCTACGACTACGTGAAGGGTCCGGGCGAGGGCATCAGCTTCCTCTCCACGCTCGCCACGCCGCGCAGCGAAGTGAACGGCCAGAAGCCGATTTCCACGCTGTATCTGCAGGAAGTGGACAACCCGCTCGTCGTTCCGGTCGACAAGAAGATCCGCATCATCACCACGGCGAACGACGTCGTGCACTCGTGGTATGTGCCGGCGTTCGGCGTGAAGCAGGATGCGATTCCGGGCTTCGTGCGCGACACCTGGTTCAAGGCCGAGAAGGTGGGCACGTATCGAGGCTTCTGTACGGAACTGTGCGGCAAGGAGCACGCGTACATGCCCGTTGTGGTCGAAGTGCTGTCGGCTGACGACTACGCGAAGTGGGTCGATGCGCAAAAGAAGAAGATGGCAGCAGGTCAGGACGATCCGCTCAAGACCTACACCAAGGACGAACTGATGGCGCGTGGCCAGCAGGTCTATTCGTCGAACTGCGCGGTTTGCCACCAGCCGACCGGCAAGGGTGCGGGCCAGTTCCCGGCGCTCGACGGCTCGAAGATCGCGAACGGCTCGATCGCCGGGCATCTGAATATCGTGCTGCACGGCAAGGGCGCGATGCCGCCGTGGCAGGGCGTGCTGAACGATGTCGAGATCGCGTCGGTCGTCACGTTCGAGCGTAATAGCTGGAGCAACCACACCGGCGACCTGCTGCAGCCGAAGCAAGTGATCGACGCCAAGGCGGGCAAGATGCCCGAAGGTGGCGGCACGGCGGCGGCGGCATCTGCGCCGGAAGCGGCCAGCGCCGCGCCGGCTGCAGCTGAAGCGAGCGCGCCGGCTGCATCGGGCGCGGAGGCGTCGCAAGCCGCCGGCCTGCCCGCCAGCATCTATTTCGAGACGGGCAAGGACGCACTGCCCGCCGACGCGAAGAGCGCGGTGGACGCCGCCGCGGCCTACGCGAAGGCGCATCCGGACGCGAAGATCGCGCTGTCGGGATTCACCGACGCGACCGGCAACGCCGACCAGAACGCCGATCTCGCCAAGCGCCGCGCGCAAGCCGTGCGCGACGCGTTGAAGGCCGCGGGCGTGTCGGAAGACCGCATTGTGTTGAAGAAACCGGAAACCATCACGGGCGGCGCCGATAACAAGGAAGCCCGCCGCGTTGAAATCAGTCCGGCTGCTTGACGTGCCGAGCGTGTGTTTTCCTTCGCGCCAAACGCAACGGAAAACCACGCGTCATTGCCAAGTGCCCCGAGTATTCGCTTTAGGAGATGATTGTCATGTCTAGCATCGGACACGATGTAGGCGCAGGTCACGACCACGCGCACGACCATGCGCACGAGGTGCCGCATGGCTGGCGCCGGTGGCTGCTCGCCACCAACCACAAGGACATCGGTACGCTGTACCTGCTGTTCTCCTTCATCATGTTCCTCTCCGGAGGCGTGATGGCGCTCGGCATCCGTGCCGAGCTGTTCGAGCCGGGCCTGCAGATCATGCGCCCCGAGTTCTTCAATCAGCTGACCACCATGCACGGCCTGATCATGGTGTTCGGCGCGATCATGCCGGCGTTCGTTGGTTTCGCGAACTGGATGGTGCCGCTGCAGATCGGCGCATCGGACATGGCGTTCGCGCGCATGAACAACTTCAGCTTCTGGCTGCTGCCGGCCGCTGCGGTTCTGCTGGTCGGCTCGTTCTTCGTGCCGGGTGGCGCAACGGCCGCGGGCTGGACGCTGTACGCACCGCTTTCCACGCAGATGGGCCCGGGCATGGACTTCGCGATTTTCGCGGTCCACATCATGGGTGCGTCGTCGATCATGGGCGGCATCAACATCGTCGTGACCATCCTGAACATGCGCGCGCCGGGCATGACGCTCATGAAGATGCCGATGTTCGCGTGGACCTGGCTCATCACCGCGTACCTGCTGATCGCCGTGATGCCGGTTCTGGCGGGCGCGATCACCATGGTGCTGTTCGACCGTCACTTCGGCACGTCGTTCTTCAATGCGGCGGGCGGCGGCGACCCGGTCATGTACCAGCACATCTTCTGGTTCTTCGGCCACCCCGAGGTGTACATCATGATCTTGCCGGCGTTCGGGATCGTGTCGCAGGTGATCCCGGCGTTCTCGCGCAAGCCGCTGTTCGGCTATAGCTCGATGGTGTACGCAACCGCGTCGATCGCGATCCTGTCGTTCATGGTGTGGGCGCACCACATGTTCGCGACCGGCATGCCGGTGACGGGCCAGCTGTTCTTCATGTACGCGACGATGCTGATCGCGGTGCCGACGGGCGTGAAAGTGTTCAACTGGGTCGCCACGATGTGGCGCGGCGCGCTGTCGTTCGAAACCCCGATGCTGTTCGCGATCGGCTTCCTGTTCGTGTTCACGATGGGCGGCTTCACGGGTCTGATCCTGTCGATGGCGCCGCTCGACATCCAGATGCACGGTACCTATTACGTGGTGGCGCACTTCCACTACGTGCTGGTGGCGGGCTCGCTGTTCGCGCTGTTCTCGGGCTGGTACTACTGGTCGCCCAAGTGGACCGGCTGGATGTACAACGAAATGCGCGGGAAGATCCACTTCTGGGCGTCGATGATCACCTTCAACGTCACGTTCTTCCCGATGCACTTCCTGGGTCTCGCGGGCATGCCGCGCCGCTATGCGGACTACCCGGCGCAGTTCACCGACTTCAACCAGATCGCGACCATTGGCGCGTTCGGCTTCGGCCTCTCGCAGGTGTACTTCCTGTTCGCGGTCGCGCTACCGGCGTATCGCGGCGGCGGCGAGCTGGAAAAAGCCGGCGACAAGCCGTGGGATGGCGCGGAAGGCCTCGAATGGACCGTGCCGAGCCCGGCGCCGTTCCATACGTTCGAGCATCCGCCGACGGTTGAATAAATAGCATCGAAGGCCTGCGAGGCCTTCCTCAGGGAAGCCTCGCAGACCGCAAGCAAGAGAACGCATGGCCCCGAATCCACAAAAAAGACGCACGCCCGAAGAAATCCGCGCGGGCAACAAGCGGCTCGGAATCATCATGATGTTGATTGCCGCCGTCTTCTTTCTGGGTATCGTCGTCCGGCAATACCTGTTGTCGCGAGGGTAGGAAAGCAACGTGTCCACTCAGCAGGAAAATTCGCATATCGACCGGTCATTCAACCGGTCGATGCTGGTGAAGCTCTTCATCGTGGCGGCGCTGATGTTCGGCTTCGGCTTCGCGCTGGTACCGATGTATCGCGCGATCTGCCAGATCACCGGCATCAACAACCTCGTGCAGCGCGACGTCAGCGCGCGCGAGGCGAAGAACACGCAGGTGGACATGAGCCGCACGATTTCGATCGAATTCGATGCGAACGCGCGCGGCCCGCTGCAGTTCAAGCCGGAGCAGAACTCGATGGACATCCATCCCGGCGAAGTGATGACGGTGATGTACGACGTGACCAACGAGCAGAATCGCACGGTGAAGGCGCAGGCCATCCCGAGCTATGCGCCGAAGCAGGCCACCGAGTACTTCAACAAGATCGAATGCTTCTGCTTCACGCAGCAGACCCTGGCGCCGAAGGAATCGAAGCGCATGCCGGTGGTCTTCGTCGTGGATCCGAAGCTGCCGAAGGACGTGAAGACGATCACGCTGTCCTACACGTTCTTCGAGCTCGACGCGCCGAAGAGCGCGGCGAACGGGTCGTGATCGCCATGAACACGGAGCCGCGCAAGAAGGGCGGGTTCTTGAAGCTCATGAAGGCGGTGTTCTGGTCGTTTTTCGGCGTGCGACGCCGGGCCGACCTGGAAAGCGACGCAGCGCAACTGAATCCGCTGCATCTGATCGCGGCGGGCGTCATCGGCGCGGTGCTGTTCATCGTCGTGTTGCTGCTGGTCGTGCGTGCGGTAGTGGGATAGACGGAACGCCGGGCGTATCGGTTGAGCGCGCGGCGTCGAAAGAAAATTCAAGCAACTGGATCGAAGTGGAGAATCAATAATGAGCGGTCAAAACGAGAGCCCGTACTATTTCGTGCCGCATCCGTCGCGGCATCCGGTGATGGCTGCAACCGGCTTGCTGATCATGCTGGCCTCGCTGGCGTCCTGGGTGAACGGCCATAGCTTCGGGCCTGTCGGCACGTTCATCGGCCTGCTGTTCGTGCTGTTCGTGCTGTGGCACTGGTTCGGCGACGCGATCTCCGAATCCGAAGGCGGCATGTACGGCAAGCGCGTCGATGTGTCGTATCGCTGGAGCATGAGCTGGTTCATCTTCTCCGAAGTGATGTTCTTCGGCGCATTCTTCGGCGCGCTGTTCTATGCCCGCCAGATCGCGATGCATCAGCTCGGCAGCCTCGACTACAAGCTGATCTGGCCGGACTTCACCGCCGTGTGGCCGAACAACGGTCCCGCCGCGCTGGTCGGTCATTTCCGCGCGATGGTGCCGTGGCCGCTGCCGACCATCAACACGGCGCTGCTGCTGTCCTCCGGCGCCACGCTGACGGTGGCTCACCACGCGCTGCGTGAAGATCATCGGAAGAAGGCGATCATCTGGCTGGGCGCGACGGTGCTGCTCGGCATCACCTTCCTGTTCTGCCAGGGCTACGAGTACTTTCACGCGTACAACGAACTGAACCTGACGCTCGCCTCCGGCGTGTACGGCTCGACGTTCTTCCTGCTGACCGGCTTCCACGGTTTCCACGTGTTCCTGGGCGGTACGATGCTCGCCGTCGTGATGGTCCGGCTGATTCGCGGGCACTTCACAGCCGATCACCACTTCGCGTTCGAAGGCGCCGCGTGGTACTGGCACTTCGTCGACGTCGTGTGGCTGGGGCTGTACGTCGTCGTCTACTGGCTGTAAGCGAATACCGGAGCGGGCGCGTTTAGCCGTCCGCGATGCAAGACCGGCGGCGACGCCGGTCCGAGAGCATAGAAGCAGTGATCAACACGCCGCCCTCGAAGTCTCAAGGGGCGGCGTTGCGTTTCCAGGGGGCGGATGAATGCGCGTGCGAAAGAGCCGTGGCGCGACAATTCGTCTCGTAGGGCGCAGTCCGCGCCGCGGGTTATCGTCCTCAACGTCCGATGGGGATGCCCGAAGATTGAATCCAGCCCATCCAGTGCGCGAACAGGATGAAGAGGAAGAGGGAAATGGACAGCCCGACGCGCGCGGCGAGGGACCACACCATCCGCTTTGTCCGGCCCCGGTCGTTCATCATGAAGTAGAGCGCCGAACCCAGGCTGCCAATGATGAGGATGAATGCGATAGCAACGATGATGTGCATGAAACCAGCCAGCGATTTTGCTCAGAAACCACGTTGAGCAGTATTGAATTGAACCATCTCATTATCTCACTCGATGGATTGCGCCGTGCAGCACCGGCTCGCATGCTCGCGCTAAGGTGTGCAGCATGAAGATCCGCTTCTGGCCCACGCTCGTGATTCTGATCGTCGTCGCCGTGACGGTGCGCCTGGGCTTCTGGCAACGCGATCGCGCGCATCAGAAGGAAGCGCTCAACGCGCGAATCGTCGCGTTCGAGAATGCGCCGGCGCAGCAGGTCGGCGTCGCGCCGATCCCGCTCAAGTCCATCGAGTTTCATCGTGTACAGGCGCGCGGCGAGTTCATGCCGGAGCGGGTCGTGTATCTGGACAATCGTCCGTATAACGACCAGCCAGGCTTTTATGTCGTGATGCCGCTTAAACTCGAGGGCGGCGGCTACGTGCTGGTGAATCGCGGCTGGCTGCCGCGCAACCTGGCGGACCGCACGGGCATCGAGCCGTACGAGACGCCGAAGGGCGTGGTCGACGTAACAGGCATCGCGCGCGCGAATGCGTCGCAGGCGTTCGAGCTGGGGCAGGGCGGATCGGCTGCGCACAAGGAGATTCGTCAGAATCTGGATGTAAAGGCGTATGCCGCCGAGACCGGGCTCGCGTTCCAGCCCTTCGTGATCCAGCAGACGAACGATACCGGCGACAAGCTCGTGCGCGACTGGCCCGCGCCGACGCTCGGCGTCGAACGAAACTACGGCTACATGTTCCAGTGGTGGGGCATGGCGGCGGCGGCCATCGGCTTCGGCCTGTACGCCGCGCGCCGCGCCGCCAAGAAAGGCGACGATCGCGAAGAAAGCGACGACGAAGCCGAACACCACGCCTGAAGCACCGACCGAACAGATACGTATATACCGATGCAATCACAACGCTCCACTGCCACCGCGCAGCAACGAACCACGAAGAAGGGCTCCTGGCATAGCGGCCGCTGGATGCTCGTGCTGCTCGCGCTCGTTTGCGCGGCGCCGGTGATCGCGTCCTATCTGATGTATTACGTGTTCAAGCCAGCGGGCGGAACGTCGAGTTACGGCGCGCTGATCGAGCCGCAACGGCCGATTCCGTCGCAACTGATGGTCACCGACGAGAAAGGCCAGAGCCTGCCGTTCAAGTCGCTCGAAGGCAAATGGCTGATGATCACCGTGAACGGCAGCGAGTGCGACGAGCAATGCGCCACGCGCCTGTATTTCATGCGCCAGGTGCGCGTGCTGCAATCGGGCGAGCGCGAGCGCGTCGTCAATGTCTGGCTGCGCACCGATGACAAGCCGGTCTCGGACGTCATCAAGACCGCGTATCCGCAGCCGGACACACGCATGCTCATCGCCAGCGCGAAGGACGTCGCGGCGTGGCTGCCTGTGAACGACGGCGCGAAGCTCACGGATCACATCTTTCTCGTCGATCCGAACGGCAACTTGATGATGCGCTTCCCGAAGAATCCCGATCCGAAGAAGATCAACGCGGATCTGGCGAAGCTCTTGAAGTGGTCGCGCATCGGCTAAAACGCAGGACGAAGGTAGAAGAGCATGTTTTTACTGCAACTCGGTCTGATCGGCATATGCATCGCGCTGCTGCCGCTTTCGTACGTCTGGGTCAAGGCCGATGACAACAAGTTCCGCAAGCTGGTCTGGCTCACCACGTTCCTGACGCTCGATCTGATCATGTTCGGCGGTTTCACGCGACTGACCGATTCGGGCCTCGGCTGTCCGGACTGGCCGGGCTGCTACGGCACGTCGTCGCCGTTCATCGCGCATGCGCAGATCAGCGCCGCGTATCACGCGATGCCCACCGGCCCGGTCAGCATGGTCAAGGCGTGGATCGAGATGCTGCATCGCTATTTCGCGATGGCGATCGGCGTGCTGATCATCGCGCAGGTGATCATCGCGTGGACTGCGCGTGTGAAGAAGCGTCCGCTGCATGTGTCGCCGTGGTGGCCGACCGGCATTCTGGCGCTCATTCTCCTGCAAGGCGCGTTCGGCGCATGGACGGTCACGCTCAAGCTGCAACCCGTGATCGTCACGACGCATCTGCTGCTCGGGCTCGCGCTGCTGGGCGTGCTCGGCTGGCTCGCAGCGCGCATGACGCCGATTCCATCGCTCGATTCCGCCACCGCGCGCTGGATGCCCGCCGCGGCATTCGGATTGCTGCTGCTGGTGGTGCAGATCGCGCTCGGCGGCTGGGTCAGCACGAACTACGCGGTACTGGCCTGCACGGACTTTCCGCTGTGCAACGGCCAGTGGATTCCGCCGATGAACTTCGAGCACGGCTTTCACCTGTGGCGCGCGCTCGGCATGACCGGCGACGGCGAAGTGATCTCGCAGGACGCGCTCGTCGCCATTCACTGGACCCATCGCACGTTCGCGGTCGTGGTCGTGCTTTACCTGCTGTGGCTTGCGCTCCGGCTGCGACGATTCGAATCGCTGCGAAAGCCCGCGAATGGCGTATTGTTGCTGATCGTGATTCAGTTCCTGACCGGCATGTCGAACATCGTGTTGCAGTGGCCGTTGCCGGTCGCCGTGGCGCACAACGGCGGGGCCGCCATCCTGTTGCTGCTGCTCGTTATGCTAAACTTTCGAATCTCTTCCAGCCGTCCCGGCCGCGCCGCGGTTCCCGCGCGCGACGTCGTTTCAGCGTGACTCCACATCATGGATAGCACGACACTCAATTCCCCCTTCGGTAGCCGCGCATCGCAATATCTCGCGCTGACCAAACCGCGCGTCACGCAGCTGGCCGTGTTCTGCGCCGTCATCGGCATGTTCCTGTCCACGCCGGGCATGGTGCCGTGGGACAAACTCATCGGCGGCGCCGTCGGCATCTGGCTGCTCGCCGGCGCTGCGTTCGCGATCAACTGTCTCGTCGAACAGAAAGTCGATGCGAAAATGCGCCGCACCGCGTGGCGTCCGTCCGCGCGCGGCCAGATCACCACGACGCAGATTCTGACCTTCTCGGCGGTGCTCGGCGGTATCGGCATGTGGACGCTCTACACGTTCACGAATCCGCTCACGATGTGGCTGACCATCGCCACGTTCGTCGGCTATGCGGTCATCTACACGCTGCTGCTCAAGCCTTATACGCCGCAGAACATCGTGATCGGCGGCGCCTCGGGCGCGATGCCGCCCGCGCTCGGCTGGGCCGCAGTCACGGGGCATGTGCCCGGCGACGCGTGGATTCTCGTGCTCATCATCTTCGTGTGGACACCGCCGCATTTCTGGGCGCTCGCGCTGTATCGCCGCAAGGACTACGAGAACGCCGGCCTGCCGATGCTCCCTGTCACGCACGGTGAAAAGTACACGCTGCTCAACATTTTCCTGTACACGCTGGTGCTGTTCGCGGTCACGCTGATGCCGTACATCTCGGGCATGAGCGGCGTCGTGTATCTGGCGAGCGCGATCGCGCTCGGCGCAGGATTCATCGGTTATGCGTGGAAGATGTATCGCAATTATTCCGATGAGCTCGCGCGCAGGACTTTCCGTTATTCGATCGTCTATCTTTCGCTGCTGTTCGGCGCGCTGCTCGTGGATCACTATGTGCGCACGGTGATTGGCGCATGACGGTCATTTTTCGTCGTATCTTCGCGCTGCTCATGTTCGTGGCGCTGCTTTCCGCGTGCGAGAAAGCGCCCGATTTCAAGAATCTCGACATCACCGGCAACAAGCAGTTCGGCAGCGATTTCTCGCTCCCCGATACGCACGGCAAGACGCGCACGCTGGCCGACTTCAAGGGGAAGGCGGTCGTCCTGTTCTTCGGCTATACGCATTGCCCGGACGTGTGCCCGACGACGCTCGCCGAACTCTCGCAAGCCATGCAGCAGCTCGGCGACAAGTCGAAGGACGTGCAGGTGCTGATGGTCACCGTCGACCCGGCGCGCGATACGCCCGATCTGCTCGGTCAATATGTGGCAGCGTTCAATCCTTCGTATATCGGCTTACGTCCGGCGAACGATGCGCAGCTCGCGCAGGTCGCGAAGGACTTTCGTGTCTACTACGCGAAGGCGCAAGGCAAGACGCCCGACGATTACACGATGGATCACACCGCCGCGAGTTACGTCTTCGACAAGGACGGCAAGCTCCGTCTCTTCGCGCGTGACGGGCAGGGCGTGGAGCCTTGGGTTCACGACCTGAAGCTGCTGATCGACTGATGGAGAAAGTGGCCCACGCGGGCCACTTTTCATTTCAGACTTCCGATGACGGCTCCGGCAAATTCAGTCCGGGCGCAAGCCGCATCGCCTTGAACTCGATGATGTCGTAGTGGGCGAGCTTCTGCCGGGCGAACGGGTCTTCCGCGATGATCGCATCGAGCCGCTCGCGCTCGATGCCCGACGCCAGAATGATGCCGCCTTCGCGCGGCACCTTCGGCCCCGCGACGACGAACACGCCCGCGGCGAAATAACGTTCGAGATAGAGGCGATGGGCTTCGAGCGCATCGTCGATTTCGGCCAGCGCGCCGGTATAGCGCAAATTGATCACGTACATGATGAGTCGCCCTCGAGCGCAAAGATTTGCGATGTTTTGTTGCGATTCTATCCGCACGACACGCTTACCACGCGGCCCGTGATATCCACATGAGCATTCTGTATTTCCGCTCGCACCATGGTTGTGCGAACATCCGTCACCTCGACAGATTGTGCGTGAAATTCGCAGGTCGATGAAGAATCAGGCAATCCCGCGGCAAGAACGCATCACCGAAACAGGAACACAATGCAGCGCAGAAATTTGCTCAAAGCCATTACCGCCATCGCGACGTCCGCCGCGCTCTTCACCAGCCTCGCCGCTCACGCCGATGACAAGGTGATCAAGGTCGGCACGATCAGCGGTCCCGACGCGCAGATCTGGCAAGTCGTGCAGAAGGTCGCCAAGCGCGAAGGGCTCAATGTGAAAGTGATCGAATTCAACGACTACGTGCAGCCGAACGCGGCGCTCGATGCCGGCGATCTCGACGCGAACAGCTTTCAGCATCAGCCGTATCTGGACAGTCAGGTCAAGCAGCGCGGCTACAAGATCGTGAACGCCGGACTGACTTACATCTCGCCGCTCGGCGTGTACTCGAAGAAGCTCAAGTCGCTGAAGGATCTGCCGCAGGGCGCGAAGGTCGCGGTGCCGAACGATCCGTCGAACGAGAACCGCGCGCTTCTGCTGTTGCAGTCGCAAGGCGTGATCAAGCTGAAAGCGGGAGCGGGCACGAACGGAAACAACGCGACGGCGCTCGACGTGGCCGAGAATCCGAAGAAGGTCAAGCTCGTCGAACTCGACGCAGCGCAGCTCCCGCGCACGCTCGCCGATGTCGACGCCGCCGCGATCAATACAAACTTCGCGCTGGCTGGCGGCCTTCAGCCGACCAAGGACGCCATCGCCCTCGAGGACGTGCACAGCCCGTACGCGAACCTGATTGCAGTGCGCGCCAAAGACAAGGATCAGCCGTGGGTGAAGAAGCTGGTCGCTGCATACCAGTCCGATGACGTGCGCCAATTCCTGAAGAGCGAATTCAAGGGCTCGGTCGTGCCTTCTTTCTGAACGCCAAAGAGCTTGTACTTAGGAACGGCGTCCTGCGGGACGCCGTTTTGCATTGCGGCCCGAGAAACCTCAGTCGACATACAACTGTTGCAGTTCCCGCTGCCACACGATACCCGTGGTTTCGTCGGACTCCGGCGTGAAGCCGGTTCGCTCGAGCAGTGCACAGAGGTCTTGCTGAGGCTCGTCCAGGCGACAGATCACCTGTTCGTAACGAGCGCCGTGGGCGAAGTTCGCGCACGCGGCCACGAGTCGTTCACCGAGCCCGCGTCTGCGCACGCCCGGTTCGACGAACAGCAACTCGATCCGCGCCCGCGTTTCGGACTCCGCAGTAAGCAAGGCAGCGCCAACGCGTGTTGCCGAGTCCTGCTCCGCGATCCAGCAGGCAATGCGCGGCTTGTTCGCCTGCATGGCGACGAGGAAGTTCGCCACTCGTTTCGCCGCGAGCGCCTCGCTGGAGAGCCTCGGCCGCGGACCGGGATAGAGATGCGCGTGGCGCTCGATCATCCAGCCGAAGTCACCGCTGCGCGGCGCGCGCAAGCGGATTTCTCCTTCGCCGCATGTCGACGACAGTAACCGTTCGACGTCCGCCATTGCGGTGCAAAGCTGCTCGATCTCGCCGGCGGTCAGGCGCTTGAGCAGCAGGCCCGTTTCCGCGGAGATATGCAGGTCGATCTCATCGACCTGGGCTTTCGCTTCTGGCGTGATCGTCAGCAGGTGTGCGCGTCCGTCGGACTCGTTTCTTCGTCGCACGACGAGACCGAGCTTCTGGAAATTGTTGATCAACCTGCTGAGATAGCCGGTATCCAACCCGAGGTTGCGCGATAGGTCCGCGGCCGTGCTGGCCCGCTGCTGTGCCAACTCGTGAAGAATTCGCATCTCGGTCAGTGAGAAGCAGCTTTTGTGCAGCCGCTCATGGAGCGCACCGGTGTGGCGCGCGTAGAAACGGTTGAAGCGGCGTACCGCTTCGACGGCCCGGCTCGGATCAGGACAGCCCATCACGTCAGTCTCTCGTCTTTTGTTGAAATTAATAGTGAATCCGAACTAATGGGACTATTGTGCCAAAGAAGAACGAGCGTGCGAATACGCAAATGCCCGAAAAAGCGCTCAGCAACCCAAAAAATGGGTATTCCGGCAAGTAAGGAACCAATTCATCAACTGGACTGCATGTAAGGGAAAGTCCGTATGCCCAGCTTGTTTCCGGACGATCCGCTAAACAGTTTTTAACTTATTGATTTGGCTGAGATTTTAATGTGTTCGTTGAAGTGTCATCTTAGAATTGACTGGTATTATGTTGGTTATATAATGGGCTCCAATTCGACGACCGGGCGCCGCTGATGGAGTACCGCTGGCAGGACCTGATGCCCGACCCTCGCAGCGACACGCCGCTTTATCTTCAATTGACCTCGCGTCTCGCCAAGGCAATTCATGCGGGCTCCTGGGCGGCGGGCGAGGCGCTTCCGTCCGAACGCACGCTGTCGGAGCGCGTCGGGGTGTCACGAATCACGGCGAGAAAAGCCATCGCGTTGCTCGTCGAACAAGGTTTGATCCGGCGCGTGCGTGGAGCGGGCAGCTTCATTACGCCGCGCGTCGAAGATCCGCTTTCCAGGCTCACCGGTTTCACCAGAAAAATGGAGCAGCGTGGCTTTCGGCCAGATTCGATCTGGCTGGATCGCGGAGTGCGAGCAGCGAATCGAGACGAAAGCGTGCGTCTTGGCTTGCCTCCGGGCGCGGCCGTTGCGAGCCTGAGGCGACTGCGTCGCGCCGACGGCATCGTGATGGCGGTCGAGCATTCGGCCTTGCCTGTCGCGGTCGTTCCGGAGCCGCTCGCGATCGGCGCGTCGCTCTATCGGTATCTGGAGGAGCGCGGGTCGTCGGTGGTGCGCGCGTTGCAGCATTTTCGCGCGGTGAACGCGGGCGCCGAAATCGCCCGGCTGATGGGTGTGGCGCCGCGCGCCGCGCTGCTGGTCATCACGCGCGTCGGCTATTCGGCGGATCAGCGCGCGATCGAATTGACGGATACCTACTGCCGCGACGACTACTACGACTTCGTCGCCGAGCTGCATCGATAAGCGTCGGCACAGACGCATGACGTCACAGGCAACACGAGAGTTGACACGAAAACGAGAGGGACCAGGGAGGCCGTTCGCTTCTTCCGTTACGGAAGCCTGCTCGCAGCACGGCGCGGACGGCGCTGAACCTCAATCAAGCATCGCGCACTTCCAGAGAACTTCATGCTGAAAGGAAACATACTCACGACCGATGGCTGGATCCACGGCACGATTCGTTTCGAGAACGGCCGCGTGACGGCGCTCGAAGGCCATATCGCCGATCCGCTCGCGAACGACGCGCCGTACATCCTGCCGGGCTTCATGGACCTGCACGTGCACGGCGGCGGCGGGCGCGACATCATGGAAGGCGGCGACGCCGCCGACACCGTCGCGCGCCAGCACGCCCAGCACGGCACGACGAGCCTGCTCGCCACCACCATGACCGCGCCGCGCGACGAACTCATGGAAGTCGTCGCCGGCCTGGGCGTACAGGCGAAGCATCGCGCCGCGGGTGGTGCGCGCATGCTCGGCGTGCATCTGGAAGGTCCTTACATCAATCCCGGCAAGCTCGGCGCGCAACCGGACGCGGCCGCAGTCGCGGTGCGCGACGAAGTGCTGAAGTACCTCGAGCTCGCGCCGATCCGCGTCGTCACGATCGCGCCGGAAATCTCGGGCCATCTGGACATCATCTCGGAAATGGCGTCGCGCGGCGTGCGCGTGCAGCTCGGCCATTCGCTCGGCACCTACGACGACGCCGTGAACGCGCTCAAGCACGGCGCGCGCGGCTTCACGCATCTGTTCAACGCCATGTCGCCGCTGCATCACCGCGACCCGGGCATGGTCGGCGCGGCGCTCGCGCACGCCGAATACGCCGAGCTCATTCCCGATCTGCTGCACGTGCATCCGGGCGCGATCCGCGCCGCGATGCGCGCGATCCCGCGTCTGTACGTGGTCACCGACAGCACTTCGGCCGCCGGCATGCCCGACGGCGAATATCGCCTGGGTAGCCAGCACGTCACCAAATGCATGGGCGGCGTGCGTCTCGCGGACGGCACGCTCGCCGGCAGCACCCTGACGATGGATCAGGCGCTGCGCAATCTCGTCTCGCTGGGCATCCCGCTCGCGGATGTCTCGAATCGCCTGTCGCGTTATCCCGCCGACTACCTCGGACTCGAAGACCGCGGCCGCATCGCGCGCGGTGCCTGGGCCGATCTCGTCGTGCTCGACCGGGAACACGCGCTGACCGCCACGTACGTCGAAGGAGAGTCAATTGTCGAATATGCTTAATGAGGCGCTGGAGTCCGCGGATGTCGTCGCGGCTCAGCTCGCCGACACGTCCCGCATCGAAGCGCTCGCGGAAAAGCTCAGGGAGCAGCCGCGCAATGTCGCGCTGACGGTCGCGCGCGGCAGTTCCGACCACGCCGCCAGTTACTTCGCCAGCCTGACGATGAGCCGCATCGGCGTGCCGGTCGCCTCGCTGCCGATGTCCGTCGCCACGCTCCAGCAGGCGCCGCTGCGCGTGTCGGGCCAGTTGGCCGTCGCGTTCTCGCAATCGGGCAAGAGCCCGGACCTTGTCGGCACCATGCAGGCGTTGCGCGATGCGGGCGCGTTCACCGTCGCCGCCGTCAATGTTGTCGGCTCGCCGCTCGAAGACGCGTGCGAATACTTCCTGCCGCTGCTCGCCGGTCCCGAGCTTTCGGTGGCCGCGACCAAGAGCTATATCGCGATGCTGTCGCTGTCGGCCATCGTGATCGCGCACGTGCAGCGCGACCACGAACTGCTCAACGCGCTGAAGACGCTGCCGGACGCGCTGCGCGCGGCGGGCAAGCTCGACTGGACGCGCGCCGTGAGCGAACTCACGAACGTGGATCGCATGATCGTGATCGGCCGCGGGCTAGGTCTGGCAATTGCCCAGGAAGCGGCCCTCAAGCTCAAGGAAACCTCGGGCATTCAGGCCGAGGCGTTCTCCAGCGCGGAAGTGCGTCATGGACCGATGGAAATCATCGACCGCGACTATCCGCTGCTCGTGTTCGCGCCGCGCGGTCCGGAACAGGCGGGTCTCATCCAGCTCGCCGCCGACATGCGCGCACGCGGCGCGCGTGTGCTGCTCGCCGCGCCCGGCGACGTGCCCGAAGCGGAGCTGCCGCTGGTCGCCACCGATCACCCGGCGCTCGATCCGATCGCCGCGATTCTTTCGTTCTATGTGATGGCCGCGGGTCTGGCCGCCGCGCGCGGGCGCAATCCCGACGCGCCGCGCCACCTGAACAAGGTCACCGAAACCCATTGAGTGAGACAAGCCGATGCGCCGTGCCGAGGAGTCCCTGTTGAACCATTCCATCGATAACCCGAACGACGTCGTGCTGCTCGCGCCGTTCACCGGCCCCGTCGTGCCGCTCGCCGACGTGCCCGATCCCGTGTTCGCCGAAGGCATGTTCGGTGACGGCATCGGCATCGATCCGCTCGACAATGTGCTCGTGTCGCCTTGCGACGGCACCATCACGCATCTCGCGCGCACGCATCACGCAGTGACGCTGCGCACGAAAGAGGGCGCAGAGATCCTGGTGCATATCGGCATCGATACGGTCGAGCTCGGCGGCGAAGGTTTCGCGCCGATCGTCGAGCAGGGCGCGGCGGTGCGCGCAGGTGATCCGCTGATCGAATTCAACGCGGATTACGTCGCGCGGAACGCGCCGAGCCTGGTCTCGGTGATCGCGGTCGCGAACGGCGATGCCTTCGATGTCGTCGATCGCGCCGGGCGCGGCGTGTCGAAAGCGGGCTCGCGCCTGCTGGTGCTGCGCGCGAAGAGCGGCGAGAAAGCGGAGACCGCGCGCTCGGGCGCCGTGGTGATGGAAGAGGCGCGCCGCAGCCTGACGCTTGCTCACGCGGGCGGCCTGCACGCCCGTCCGGCGGCGCGGGCGCGCGAAGCGGCGCGCGGCTTCGACGCCAAGGTCGAAGTGCGTTACGAGGGCAAGAAGGCGCCGGTGGAAAGCGTCGTCGGCCTGCTCGGTCTGGGTGCGGGCGAGGGCGCGACCATCGAACTGGTCGGTATCGGGGCGCAGGCGCATCAGGCGGTCGAAGCGGTGGCGGCCGAGTTGCTGCGCGCGGCTGCCGGCGAAGTTGAAGAGTCGCCTGCGCGCGACCGGTCGCCGGCGCCCGTCGTCGCGGCGCGCGCATCAGGCGAGCCGTTGCCGCCGAACACGCTCGCGGGCGTGTGCGCGGCGCCGGGCATCGCGGTGGGCAAGCTCGTGCGCTGGGACGATCAGGACATCGTGCCGCCGGAGCAGGCGGCCGGTTCGTCGGCGGCGGAAAGCCGTGCGCTCGACAAAGCCATCGCCCAGGTCGACGCCGAACTCGGCGAAACCGTGCGCACGGCGTCGCAGCGTGGCGCGGTGGGCGAAGCGGGCATTTTCGCGGTGCATCGCGTGCTGCTGGAAGATCCCACGCTCGTCGATGCCGCGCGCGATCTGATCAGCCTCGGCAAGAGCGCGGGCTTCGCGTGGCGCGAGGCGATCCGCGCGCAGATCGCGCTGCTGAACAACGTGCAGGACGAGCTGCTCGCCGAGCGCGCCGCCGATCTGCGCGATATCGAAAAGCGCGTGCTGCGCGCGCTCGGCCTGACCAACACCGCGGCTCTGGAGTTGCCGCAGGAAGCGGTGCTCGCGGCCACCGAATTCACGCCGTCCGATCTGTCGTCGATCGACCGCACGCGCGTCACCGCGCTCGTCATGGCGCGCGGCGGCGCGACTTCGCACGCGGCGATCATCGCGCGCCAGATGGGCATTCCGGCGCTCGTCGCGATCGGCGATGCGCTGCACGCGATCCCCGAAGGCACGCAAGTCGTGGTCGATGCCTCCGCGGGCCGCATCGAGCATGCGCCGACGCAACTCGACGTCGAACGCGCCCGCGCCGAGCGCGAGCGTCTCGCCGGCGTGCGCGAGGCGAATCGCAAGATGTCGCAGCAGGCGGCATCGACGAAGGACGGCCGCGCGATCGAAGTCGCCGCGAACATCGCGACGCTCGACGATGCGAAAGCCGCGGTCGAAAACGGCGCCGATTCCGTCGGCCTGTTGCGCACCGAGTTGCTGTTCATCCATCGCCAGTCTGCGCCGACGGTGGCCGAGCACGCCGAAAGCTATCAGGGCATCGTCGATGCGCTCGCCGGCCGCACCGCGATCATCCGCACGCTCGATGTCGGCGCGGACAAGGAAGTCGATTATCTGACGTTGCCACCCGAAGAAAACCCCGCACTCGGCCTGCGCGGCATTCGTCTCGCGCAGGTGCGCCCCGACCTGCTCGACGACCAGTTGCGCGGCCTGCTCGCCGTGCAGCCGATCGGCGCGGTGCGCATTCTTCTGCCGATGGTCACCGATGTCGCCGAGTTGAAACGCCTGCGTGCGCGCATCGACGAACTGGCTCGCGAAGCGGGCCGCACGGGGCCTATCGAAGTGGGCGTGATGATCGAAGTGCCGTCGGCGGCGCTGCTGGCCGACCAGCTCGCGAAACACGCGGATTTCCTTTCGATCGGCACCAACGATCTCACGCAGTACACGCTCGCGATGGACCGCTGCCAGCCCGACCTCGCCGCGCAGTCCGACGGCCTGCATCCGGCCGTGCTGCGCCTCATCAAGGCGGCGGTGCAGGGCGCGGAGAAGCACGGCAAGTGGGTCGGCGTGTGCGGCGCGCTCGGCGGCGATCCGGTCGCGGCGCCCTTGCTCGTCGGCCTGGGCGTAACCGAGTTGTCGGTCGATCCGGGTTCGGTGCCGGGCATCAAGGCGCGCGTGCGCAATCTCGATTACCAACTGTGCCGCCAGCGCGCCGAGGACTGCCTCGCGCTCGAATCGGCGCAGGCAGTAAGAGCGGCAAGCCGCGAAATCTGGCCACAGGAATAACTTTTCCGCCGGTTTCACGGAGCCTTTTTCCAGCAATCCTCAAGCAGCAACGACAAGACCTATATTTTTGGAGAACCCGATGGACGCCAACCCGTTTGCAAAAATGCAGCGACTAGGCCGCGCGCTGATGCTGCCGATCGCCGTACTACCGGTGGCCGGCCTGCTTCTGCGTCTCGGCCAGCCCGACGTCTTCAACATCAAGATGATCGCCGACGCCGGCGATGCGATCTTCACCAACCTGCCGCTCCTCTTCGCCATCGGCGTGGCGGTGGGCTTCGCGAAGGACAACAACGGCACGGCGGGTCTCGCCGGCGCGATCGGCTATCTGATCGAAGTGGCCGTGATGAAGGACATCAACGACAAGCTCAACATGGGCGTGCTGTCGGGGATCATCGCCGGTATGGTGGCCGGCTATCTGTATAACCGCTACAAGGACATCAAGCTGCCCGAGTATCTGGCGTTCTTCGGCGGCAAGCGCTTCGTGCCGATCGTGACCGGCGTCGCGTGTCTGATACTCGGCATCGTCTTCGGCTACATCTGGCAGCCGGTGCAGGCGGCCATCGACGCCGCGGGCAACTGGCTGACGACGGCCGGCGCGCTCGGCACCTTCGTCTTCGGCGTGCTGAACCGCATCCTGCTGGTGACGGGTCTGCATCACATCATCAACTCGCTCGCGTGGTTCGTGTTCGGCTCGTTCACGCCGCCGGGCGGCGGCGCGGTCGTGCACGGCGACCTGCATCGCTTCTTCGCGGGCGATCCGACCGCGGGCGGCTTCATGACCGGCTTCTTCCCGATCATGATGTTCGGTCTTCCGGCCGCATGCCTCGCGATGTTCCACGAAGCGCCGAAGGATCGCCGCGCGGTCGTCGGCGGCCTGCTGTTCTCGATGGCGCTGACCGCGTTCCTCACGGGCGTGACCGAGCCGATCGAATACAGCTTCATGTTCCTGGCGCCGGTGCTGTACGGCATCCACGCGGTGCTGACGGGCTTGTCGCTCGCGATCTGTTCCGCGCTCGGCATCCATCTGGGCTTCACGTTCTCGGCGGGCGCGATAGACTACGTGCTGAACTACGGGCTGTCGCAGCGCGGGTGGCTGGCGCTCGTGGTGGGTGCGGTGTACTTCGTCGTCTACTACGGCCTGTTCCGCTTCTTCATCCGCAAGTTCAACATGGCGACGCCGGGCCGCGAGCCCGCCACGACCGACGCCGAAACCGACCTCACGCAAACCGTCGATGGCGGCCTGATCCCGCCGGTTCCGGGCGCGGCTGCCGTGTCCGCGTCGAACACGCGTGCGTCGAAGTACATCGCGGCGCTGGGCGGCGCGTCCAACCTGACGCTCGTCGATGCCTGCACGACGCGTCTGCGTCTGTCGGTGGCGGATACGGAGAAGGTGTCGGAAGCGCAGTTGAAGAGAGCCGGCGCGCGTGGGGTGCTGAAGCGCGGCGCGACCAACGTGCAGGTGATCATCGGGCCGGAAGCGGACCTGATCGCCGATGAAATCCGTGGTGAACTGGAGCATTCGTCGACGCGTGGCGCGACGCCCGCCTCGTCCGCACCGGCGCAACCGGCAGCGGCAGGATCAGCAGTGAGCGCCGACCAGACGCCCGGCCCGCTCGATCCGGACCCGTTCCGCTGGCTCGCGGTGTTCGGCGGCGCGACCAACGTCGCTTCGCTCGACGCGGTAGCGCAGACGCGCCTGCGCGTGGTCGTGCGCGATCCGTCTTCGGTGGATCGTCAGCGTTTGTCGTCGCTGGATGTCGCGTGGATGTCTACCGATACGTTCCATATCATCGTGGGCGCTGCGGCTCAGCGATATGCGGCGCAATTGAGCACGCGCCTGTCGGCGGGCGGCAGCGGCGCAGCGCCGATGCCGGCCTGATGCCGACTTGATGCAATAGTCGATGGTTGAAAGCAGACGGCGCCTTCGGGCGCCGTTTGTATTTGGGGTGCGGCCAAAGAAAAAGCCCGCCGTCTTTCGACAGCGGGCTTCGCAACTTGCTCTAAGGCACAGTCAGGTGTTACGCGAAGTCGTGCAGGGCCGAGCGCATCTTCTTCATGGCGCTTGCCTCGATCTGGCGAATCCGCTCCGCCGACACGCCGAATTCGTCGGCCAGTTCATGCAGCGTCATGCCGCCCGAGCCGTCGTCCTGCACGTCGAGCCAGCGCGCCTTGATGATGCGGCGGCTGCGCTCGTCCAGCGACTCGAGCGCTTCGGCGAGGCCATCGCTTTGCAGCTTGTCGAACTGGCGTGCGGCGATCACGTTGGTCGGCTCATTGTGCGAGTCAGCCAGATAGGCGATGGGCGCGAACGCTTCCTCGCCGTCCTCGACCTGACCTTCGAGCGCGATATCGCCGCCCGACAGACGCGTTTCCATCTCCGCGACTTCCTCGCGCTTCACATTCAGTTCGCTTGCGAGACCTTCGATCTCGTCCGGCGTGAACGCCGAATGGCTGGTCTTGTGGCTACGCAGGTTGAAGAACAGCTTGCGCTGCGCCTTGGTCGTCGCAACTTTCACCATGCGCCAGTTGCGCAGGATGTACTCGTGAATCTCGGCCTTGATCCAGTGCATTGCGTACGACACCAGGCGCACGTTTTGCTCAGGGTCGAAGCGCTTCACAGCCTTCATCAGACCGATGTTGCCTTCCTGGATCAGGTCCGCGTGCGGCAGGCCATAGCCCAGATAGTTGCGGGCGATCGACACGACGAGGCGCAGGTGCGAAAGCACGAGCTGGCGCGCCGCGTTCAGGTTGCCCTGCTCACGGAATTCGGTGGCGTACTGACGTTCCTCTGCCGGCGACAGCATCGGAATACGGTTCACTGCTTGTATGTATGAATCGATGTTGCCGATCTGGCCGGTCAGCATCGACGACTGTGCGTACGTCAGCGCGCCTGCCGAAGATGCCTTGGCAGGTGCCGAGTTCACAACATTCGGAAGGGTCATCGCATTGGTCACGCTCATAAGCTCCTTATCAACAATTCATTCGCCGCTTAACACGGCGACAAGTCAGACACGATATTAGCACTCCGGTTCAGTGAGTGCTAAGTGTTAGAGCGACGGGGAATGTGGGAGTTCCCACAAAAACTATCGAATTTGCGGGATCAATAGGACAGACTGTTGCGCTGGGAGCGGAAAATTCAAGCGACTCTGGATTGGTGTTCGAATGAGTTACCGTGGTTTCGGGTTGTAACGAAAGATAATTTAACAAAACATCGCAACCAGACGCTATATCTGCAACTGCTGTCTAATCTCACTGAAATTCGCCAGACAGCATCGATTAGTGAAACACACCCGTTATCCGAGAGTATTTGGGGTGCTCATGTATAAAAACAAGACTCCGTGGCATCGTCCGTTGTCCCGTCTGGTTGTGTGCGTCGCGCTTGGCTTCGTTTCGGCGGCGGCGCACGCTGACCGGTTCGGCGTGCAAATCGCAGGCGGCGTCGCCAACCGCGATATCAAGAAAATCGATCTCGGTCTGTCATGGGATCCGGACCTGATCTGGTGGGAAACCGGCGGGTTCCACTTCACGTTCATCGGCGAAGGGCATGTTTCCTACTGGCATACGACCGAGGATAACGCGGTACACCCGAGCATCTGGGAGTTCGGCATCACGCCGGTGGTCCGCTTCGTGAAGAGCGCTGGTTATTTCCGGCCGTTCATCGAGGCCGGCGTCGGCGTGCGGCTGCTCTCGCACACACGCATCACGGAGGATTTCAGCGTGGGGTCGGCGTTTCAGTTCGCGGACATGGTGGGCGTCGGCATGATCTTCGGCGCCAGGCAGAACTACCAGGTAGGCTTTCGCTTCCAGCATATGTCGAACGGTGGTATCAAAGAGCCGAATCCTGGTATAAATTTCAGCCAGCTATATCTGCAATACAACTTCTGACGGGGCGCCTGCGCATCGGTTCCCCGACACAAGGGGATCGACAGATGCCGGCAAAAACCATTGAGGCCATACGCGGCCTCGAGCGCGACCGCTTCCGTGCGATGGTCGAGGGCGACGGCCCGACGCTGGACGCGCTGCTGGCCGAAAACGTCAGCTACGTCCACACCAACGGCAAGCGGGAGACGAAGCGCCAGTTCATCGACGCCATCACCGCCGGGCGTCGCCGCTATCGGCAGATCGAGATCCAGTCGCAGGACGTGATGCCCGCCGGCCGCGACACCTGCCTCGTGTCGGGACGCGTGCTGATCGAAATGGAATCGAAGAACGGCGCGCTGCTCTTTCCGATTGCCTACACGGCGGTGCACATCCAGACCGAAGGCCAGTGGCAACTGCTGGCGCTGCAGGCGACGCGCGTCGCACTCGAGTGAGGCCACGCGCGCCGCCGCATCACGCTTCGACGGTTTCGTCCTGCCGCATCTCGTCGAGCCGTTCCGAGCGATTCACCGCGCTCACGACCGCATCGGCGACCGCCAGCGCCGGGTTCGCATGCACCGCCACGCCGAAGCGCGTCTGGCCGTCGCCGACACGGCAGCCGACGAACGCCGCCGTGTCGCCGCCCGTCGTCACCGCCGTCTCGAACCAGTTCACGTTGGCATCGACGCCCAGCGCCGCCGCGATCGTCTGCGCGTAAGCCTCGCTGCTCGCGGCGTGCGCGGCCGGCGCTATCGCGACGTGCCGTCCGAATACCGACAACGTCGACGCATCGACACGCGTGAGCGCGCCGCCCGCGTCGAAATATTCGCGCCGGAAGAGTTCGCAGATCGCCTCGCCGCTGATTTCCGCGCCGGACGTATCGGTGACTTTCTGGACCGCGTGGCTGAATTCGATCTGCACGCGGCGCGGCGGCGTGAAGCCCAGACCGCGTTCGAGCAGATAGGTCGCACCGCCCTTGCCCGACTGGCTGTTCACGCGAATCACGGCGTCGTAGCTGCGGCCGAGATCCGCAGGATCGATCGGCAAGTAGGGCACTTCCCAGACGGTTCCCGGCACCCGCTGCGCGAAGCCCTTGCGGATCGCGTCCTGATGCGAACCCGAAAACGCGGTGAACACGAGATCGCCGGCATACGGATGACGCGGATGCACCGGAATCTGGTTGCAGCGCTCGACGACACGGCGCACGGCGTCGATATCGGAAAAATCGAGGCCAGGATCGATGCCCTGCGTGTAGAGATTCATCGCGAGCGTCACGAGATCGACGTTGCCGGTGCGCTCGCCATTGCCGAAGAGACATCCTTCGATGCGGTCCGCGCCCGCGAGCAGCGCCAGTTCGGCGGCAGCGACCGCCGTGCCGCGATCGTTATGCGGATGCACGGACAAGACGATGCTGTCGCGAAAACCCATGTTGCGGTCCATCCACTCGATCTGGTCGGCGAACACGTTCGGCGTGGCGGATTCGACGGTCGCGGGCAGGTTCACGATCATCTTGTGATCGGGCGTCGGACGCCACACTTGCGCCACCGCGTCGCAGACTTCGCGCGCGAAAGAGAGCTCGGTCATGCTGAACGTCTCGGGCGAGTATTGGTAGACCCAGTGCGTATCCGGCCGCGCGGCCGCGCATTCCTTGATGATGCGCGTGCCTTCCACCGCGAGCGCCTTCACTTCGTCCTTCGACTGGTTGAACACGATCTTCCGGAACGACGGCGCGATCGCGTTATAGAGGTGCACGATCACGCGACCCGCGCCTTCGACGGCCTCGAACGTGCGTTCGATCAGCTCGCGGCGGGATTGCACGAGCACTTCGATGGTCACGTCGTCGGGAATGCGTTTTTCGTCGATCAGCTTGCGGACGAAGTCGAAATCGGTCTGCGATGCCGACGGGAACCCCACCTCGATTTCCTTGAAACCCGTTGCCACCAGCATCTCGAAGAATTCGAGCTTGGCTGCGATGCTCATCGGCTCGATCAGCGACTGGTTGCCGTCGCGCAGATCGGTGCTCATCCAGATGGGCGCCTTTTCGATCGTGCGATTCGGCCAGCGGCGGCCATTCAGACGGACTTGCGGAAACGGGCGGTATTTCTCGGCGGGGTTCGGCATCATGATCGTCGATCTCTCTTCGGACGGTTTGCGTAGCGCCTGCGAGAGAAACCGAATCCGGCGGCTGGCCGATTGCGGTTCGATGCACCTAAGACCGGGCCGCGCGCACGATCACACGGATCACCAGCGATGGTGACGCCTGCGACCAACGTGAACGTGCGCGAAGCAGCGTGCATTTGACCCTCGCGTTTCCGTCTCGCGGGATGCGCGAACGAAAAGCTGACGACTACAGGTGGTAAGAAAAGGAACTGCGGGGACTTCTGGCAGGACCGCGCTTGCTCGGAAAACCCGATAACGCGCGGCGCTACGTCTGGCGACTTACGCTAGACGTAGCGATAGGGGCCGCGCTAGGCGGCCCGAAATAATTCGGAGGGAGGAGGGCTGGGTGAAGCTCATGCGCTCGACTTTAAACCAGCGTTGAATACCGTGTCAAATCGGATTTGCCTGGTCAGCGAGCGGTTTGCGTGCGATCTCGGCGATCACTTCGACCTGACGCGCGACCGCCGGCGGCACTGGCACGTCGCCGCGCAGCACGCATTCGACCCAGCGCGCGGTGGTCGCCGCGTCGAGCGCTTCGGGCAGATCGACGTGCGGCGCGTGCGGTTGCGAATGCTCCGGCGACATGAGCGTTTCGACCCGACCGTCGTGAAACCAGTCGACCTGGACCTGACGCCGCGTGTCCGCGACCGCTTCGCCTTCGGTGCCGCGCGCGAGCAGCGCGCCGCCCGTGGCCGCGTCGGGATGTTCGGTGAACAGCCCGGTCAGACTCTCGCGATACTCCGGATGCGTGTAGTTGACGAGCCGCAGACCCGGCTCCGCGAAGGGTTGCAGGATTTTCACGAGTGTGTGGGTCGAGTTGCGGACACCCATGCGGCGCCGTAGCGCCAGCAACCGCGCGAGCTTCGGCGCGAGCACGGTGATCGGCGCGAAGGCGAGACGGCGCGATGCGAGGCTGTCTTCGATTTCATCGTGCGAGGCCGCGTGCGCGATCCCGAGTTCGGCGAAGATTTCGGCGCTGGTCACGCGGCCTGGATCGTCGGTGACGCCGTGCACGAGCACCGGCACGCCTTCGCGCGCGAGCAGCAGCGACAGGAGCGGCACGAGATTGGGTGTCTTGCGCGCGCCGTTGTAGCTCGGAATCGACACGGGGCGCGCGTGTTCGCGACCATCCTGGACGTGCAGCGGCTCGAACGAGCGATGCGCGGCGGAGAGCATCGCGGCGAGCTCGGCGGAAGACTCGCCTTTCACGCGATAGGCGAGCAGGACCGCGCCCAGCTCGAGCTCGGGCACGCGGTTTTCGAGCATCGCTTCGTAGAGCGCGAAGGTGTCGTCGTGGGACAAGGCGCGCGCGCCGTTCGGCCCGCGGCCGATTTCCTTGATGTAGCGTGCGCAGGCGAAAGTGGGGGCAGCGGATTCGGTCATGGAAAAGTGCGCGGATCGGGCGCTCAATTCCGTACTGTGAGCCGTACCTTGAGCGATGCCGTCGCGCGATCTGATGTGCAGGAATGTCATTCAGTACCGCATTTGACGTGCGCTGGCAAGGTCCGACGAGGCAATGCGTCCGGCGATTTTCCCGGCCGAAGGCGCTTCGAAAGCTCGCAAAGCCGCGCCTGCCAAGCCTCGCGGGCTTCGCCACGATGTGCGGGCGCGCGTTAAACTCGCTGTTCTCGCAGGCGGTCCGCGCCAGCGCATTCGTCCATCAATCTGCAAATCAAAACAGCAACAGGAGAGCGGGATGAGTTACGTGTTTTCTCCGGCGCCGGCGGCGGCCGTGCCCGTCGACAGTTCGAACGAGCAGTTTCCCGTGCGCCGCATCTACTGCGTCGGCCGCAATTACGAAGCTCACGCGCGCGAAATGGGCCACGATCCGGATCGCGAGCCGCCGTTCTTCTTCAGCAAGCCCGCCGACGCCGTGCTGTACGTCGCGCCGGGTGCGACTGGCGAATTCCCGTATCCGTCGCAGACTAAAAATCTGCACTTCGAGATGGAACTGGTCGCCGCCATCGGCAAGCAGGGCAAGGACATTCCCGCCGATAAAGGTCTCGATTACGTCTACGGCTACGCGCTCGGCCTCGACATGACGCGCCGCGACCTGCAGGCCGAAGCGAAGAAACTCGGCCGTCCGTGGGACACCGCGAAGGGCTTCGACCGCTCCGCGCCCATCGGTCCGATCCATCCGGTGTCGAAGGTCGGGCATCTGGAGAAGAGCGCGATCTGGCTGACCGTCAACGGCGAGGAAAAGCAGCGTTCGGACATCTCGCAACTGATCTGGTCGGTGGGCGAGACGGTCGCGTATTTGTCGACGCTCTTCGAACTCTTCCCCGGCGATCTCATCTTCACCGGCACGCCGGAAGGCGTCGGCGCGGTCGTGAAGGGCGATCTGCTGAAAGGCGGCGTCGATGGCATCGGCGAGTTCTCGGTGCGTGTCGTATGAAGCTCTACAGCTATTTCCGCAGCTCGGCGGCGTATCGCGTGCGTATCGCGCTGAACCTGAAGGGGCTCGACTACGAGTACGTGCCGGTTCACCTGTTGCGCGACGGCGGCGAGCAGCTCAAGCCCGACTATCGCGCGGTGAATCCGGACGGCATCGTGCCCGCGCTCGTCGATGGCGACGACGTGCTCACCCAGTCGCTCGCGATCATCGAATATCTGGAGGAGACGCATCCGGAGCCGCCGCTGCTGCCGAAAGATCCTTCCGATCGCGCGTTCGTGCGCGCGGTGGCGATGCAGATCGCGTGCGAAATCCATCCGCTCGACAATCTCCGCGTGCTCAAATACCTGAAGCATGAGGTGAAAATCGACGAGGACGCGAAGAACGCGTGGTATCGGCATTGGGTGGAAACGGGCTTCGAGACGCTCGAAAAGCGTCTGGCTAGCGACAAGCGCGTCGGCAAGCTGACCTTCGGCGACACGCCGACCGTCGCCGATCTGTGCCTCGTGCCGCAGGTGTTCAACGCGCGGCGCTTCAAGATCGACACGAGCCAATACCCGACGATCGAGCGCATCGCCGATCACGCGTGCAGCATCGAGGCATTCGCCAAGGCCGCGCCGGCTCAGCAGCCTGACGCCGAATGACGGTTGATGCGGCGAGTTATCTGGCTGGCGCGGGACTGGGCGCGAGCCTGATCGTCGCGATCGGCGCGCAGAACGCCTTCGTGCTGCGGCAAGGACTGAAGCGCAGGCACGTGGGCATCGTCGTGGCGATCTGCGCGCTCATCGATGTCTTGCTGATCGGGCTGGGCGTCGGAGGCATGGGCGCGCTCATTTCACGGGCGCCGGTTCTGCTCGACGTGATTCGCTGGGCCGGCGCGGCCTTCGTGTTTCTCTACGGCCTGCGCGCGTTCATCGCCGCGTGGCGCGGGCCGGGACATCTGAACGCGTCGGACAGCGAATCGCAGACGGCGATCGGCGCGGCATCCACTGTGCTCGCGCTGTCGCTGCTCAATCCGCACGTTTATCTCGACACGGTGGTGCTGCTCGGCGGCATCGGCGCGCAACGCGGCTGGCCGGGCAACGCGTGGTTCGCGGCGGGCGCGATGTGTTCTTCCATCATCTGGTTCACCGCGCTGGGCTACGGCGCGCGACTGCTGGAGCCGTGGTTCGAGAAGGACGTATCGTGGCGCGTGCTCGACGTGATCGTCGGCTGCGTGATGTGGTGGATCGCGGCGGCGCTCGCGTTCTCTCGATGAAATGAAAAAGGGGCGTTCGTCTCTGAACGCCCCTTTTTGACTTGCCAGCTTCAGCCGAGCAGCGC
Organism: Caballeronia hypogeia; assembly: GCF_001544875.2. Classification (GTDB taxonomy): domain Bacteria; phylum Pseudomonadota; class Gammaproteobacteria; order Burkholderiales; family Burkholderiaceae; genus Caballeronia; species Caballeronia hypogeia. Next base: position 292,102 of record NZ_FCOA02000001.1, on the reverse strand, counting down.
GTCGGCGAATTCTTCCGCGCTGAACGGCTGCAAATCCTCGACCTTTTCGCCCACGCCGATGAAATACACCGGCACCGGACGCTGCCGCGCGATCGCCGCGATGATGCCGCCCTTCGCGGTGCCGTCGAGCTTCGTCACGATGAGGCCGGTCAGGCCGAGCGCGTCGTCGAACGCCTTCACCTGCGCGAGCGCGTTCTGACCCGTGTTCGCGTCGATCACGAGCAGGACTTCGTGCGGTGCGTCGGGCATCGCCTTCGCAATCACGCGGCGCACCTTGCGCAGTTCTTCCATCAGATGAAGCTGTGTCGGCAGGCGGCCGGCGGTGTCGGCCATCATGACGTCGATCTTGCGCGCACGCGCGGCGCCGACCGCGTCGTAGATGACCGCGGCGGCGTCGCCGCTTTCCTGCGCGATCACCATCACGTTGTTGCGCTCGCCCCAGACCGTCAGTTGCTCGCGCGCGGCGGCGCGGAACGTGTCGCCGGCGGCGAGCAGCACGGACTGATTGAAGCGCTGCAGATGCTTGGCCAGCTTGCCGATGCTCGTCGTCTTGCCGACGCCGTTGACGCCCGCGATCATCATCACGAGCGGCTGCGCGCGACCGAGCATCAGCGATTTTTCGAGCGGACGCAGGAGGTCGACGAGCAGTTCGCGCAGCGCGGCCTTGACCTGCGACGCTTCGGTCAGACGGTCCGCGCGAACTTTCTCACGCAGCGATTCGAGCAGGAATTCGGTGGCGTCGACGCCGGCGTCGGACATGAGCAGCGCGGTTTCGAGCTCTTCGTACAGGTCTTCGTCGATCTTCGCGCTGACGAAAATGCCGGTGAGATTGGAACTGGTCTTCGAGAGCCCGTGACGCAGACGCGAGAGCCAGGACTTTTTCGAGGCGGGATCGAGCATCGGCGGCGGCACGATCTCTTCGCTCGCCTGATCCGTTTCGGGACCGCGCGACCATTGCGACTGGGTGCGGCCTTGCCAGTACTCCTTCGACTCGGCCGCCTGGGGAGCCGCGGGAGTAGTCGGCGCCGGAGCAGCGGGCACAGCCGGCACAGTCGGCTTAGGCGACGCGACGGGCTCGTGACGCAGCACCGGGGGCTTTTCCTCGGGCAGTTCGTTTTGCGCAGGCGCCTCGGCCGCGAGCGCCTGTCGCTCCAGTTCCGCGTCGGAGACTTCTTCCTCCTCGGCCGCCTCGGGGGATTCTTCCTGAGGTGCGTCGAGCTGCTCGTCCGCCGGCTTTTTGAATCGTTTGAAGAAGCTGAACATGGGTCTGTGAGATGAGGCGCGCGTCATCCGATGGCCGCGTGCGCGCGTGTGCGGCGCTTCGCGCGTGGCCCGCGCAATGGATTGGAAGCCGCATATTTTATCAGGCGCGGCCAGTCGCGCCCGTGCGGCTCCCGGCATGGCGCGCGCGTGTGGTAACGTTGCCTTTCATTGCGCGCGCAGCCGCATTCCAATTGAAAACAGGTCAGGCGCGCTCGTCGGGCGCGGCCGTGCGTCCGGCTCGAACACGATCATTTATGCCTCGCTCGTCCGCCACTCGCTCCACTTTGCCCAGCCACACGCCGTCGCGCGGAGGCAAGCCGCACACGATCCGTATCATCGGCGGAGACTGGAAGCGCACGCCGCTGCCCGTGCTCGATCTCGACGGGCTCAGGCCCACGCCGGATCGCGTGCGCGAGACGCTCTTCAACTGGCTCGGCCAGGATCTCAGCGGCCAGAATTGCCTCGACATGTTCGCCGGAAGCGGCGCGCTCGGTTTCGAGGCGGCGTCGCGCGGCGCTGCGCGCGTGCTGATGGTCGAACGAAGCGGCAAGGCCGCCGCGCAGATCCGCGCGAATCAGGCGAAGCTCGGCGCGCGCAATATCGAAGTCGCGGAAGCCGACGCTCTGCGGCTCGCCGCCAGTCTCGCGCCCGGCTCGTTCGACGTGATCTTCCTCGACCCGCCGTTCGGCGATCAGGCGCTGCTTTTGCGCGCGCTGGAACTCGCGACGCCGCTCGCCGCCGCCGATGGCGCGATCTACGTTGAATGCGGCGATCCGCTAGACGCCTCGTCCATCGATGCGCTCGCGGGCTGGTCGGTCGTGCGTGAAGGCAAGGCGGGCGCGGTCCGCTATCATTTGCTGCGTCGCGAAAATGAGGAATAATGCGCGTTGCCCATTTTGGCGAGCCCAGTCACGCGGGGAATGAGGCAGAGCTGGCCGTCGCAGCCACGCGGCCCAAACGTAAATAGAAAGAGGAGAAGCTCATGGTTGTCGCCGTGTATCCGGGAACGTTCGACCCGCTCACTCGCGGGCATGAGGACATCGTCCGGCGCGCATCGAGCATTTTCGATCAGCTCGTCGTGGGCGTGGCCGACAGCCGCGCGAAGAAGCCGTTCTTTTCGCTGCAGGAGCGGCTGGATATCGCGCACGATGTGCTCGGGCATTATCCGAACGTTCAGGTGAGCAGTTTCACCGGGCTATTGAAGGATTTCGTGCGCAAGAACAACGCGCGCGTGATCGTGCGCGGCCTGCGCGCCGTGTCCGATTTCGAATACGAGTTCCAGATGGCGGGGATGAACCGCTATCTGCTTCCCGACGTCGAGACGATGTTCATGACGCCGTCCGACCAGTACCAGTTCATTTCCGGCACCATCGTGCGCGAGATCGCGCAACTCGGCGGCGATGTGAGCAAGTTCGTGTTTCCGTCGGTGGAAAAGCGGCTGATCGATAAAGTCACCGATCAGACCCAGAAAGATCCGGCGGCGCCTTGATACGCCGGGCCCGCGCACCTACCTTGTAGGTTGCGCGGGTTTCAAGCCGGACCACGTTCCGGCGCAAGAGAGTGAAGCATGTCCCTGATCATTACCGACGAGTGCATCAACTGCGACGTTTGCGAGCCCGAGTGCCCGAACGACGCCATTTCGATGGGTCCCGAGATCTACGTGATCGACCCGAACAAGTGCACCGAATGCGTCGGACATTTCGACGAACCGCAGTGCCAGCAGGTGTGCCCCGTGGAATGCATTCCGCGCGACCCGGCGCATGTCGAGACGCCTGAGCAATTGCTGGCCAAATATCACGCGCTGATGGCGGCGAAGGGCAAGTAAGCCCTTCGATTTCCCGCTTCGATCAGCCGATCAGTTCCTTCAACGCTGCAACGAGCGCATCGCATTCGGCCGGCGTGCCGATCGAAATGCGCAAATGCTGATCGATGCGCGGCAATTTGAAGTGACGCACGAAGATTTCCTTTGCCTTGAGCGCGGCGGCGAGCGTCGCGGCGTCGTGCGCCGGATGCTTCGCGAATACGAAATTGGCCGCGGACGGCACGACGTCGAAACCGAGCGCTCGTAACTGCGCCGTCATACGGTCGCGGCTTTCCACCACTTTCGCGCAGCTTTCCTCGAACCACGCCTGATCCTCGTACGACGCGAGCGCCGCCGCTTGCGCGAGCCGATCAAGCGGATAGGAGTTGAAGCTGTCCTTCACCCGCGTGAGGCCTTCGATCAACGCGGCATCGCCGAACGCGAAGCCCACGCGCATGCCCGCGAGCGAACGCGCCTTCGACGTCGTCTGCACGACGAGCAGGTTCGGATACGTATCGATCAGATTGACCGCTGACTCCGCGCCGAAATCGACATACGCCTCGTCGATGATCACCGGCACGTCGGGATTCTGTTTCAGCAAGACTTCGATCTCGGACAGCGGCAGCGCACGGCCCGTCGGCGCGTTCGGATTCGGCAGCAGTACGCCGCCGTTCGGGGCGCGGTAATCGTCGACATCGATCGCGAAATCCGCGTTCAGCGCAATCGCGCGGTATTCGACGCCGTAGAGCTGGGCATATACCGGATAAAAGCTGTAGGTGATGTCGGGGAACAGGATCGGCGCTTCGTGCTTCAGCAGCGCGGCGAACGCGTGCGCGAGCACTTCATCGGAACCGTTGCCCGCGAACACCTGTTCGACGCGCAGCCCATGATGTTTCGCGACGGCTTCGCGCAACGCGCGCGCGGTCGGGTCGGGATATTTACGGAGCGTCGCGCCATCCTCGCCGAGTTCGCGACGGACCGCCTCGACGACACGCGGCGATGGCGGATACGGGTTCTCGTTCGTGTTGAGCTTGATCGGATGCGCCAGAGCGGGCTGTTCGCCCGGCACGTAAGGCGTCAGGGTGTGGACGATATCGCTCCAGAAACGGCTCACTTTTTTCGACTCCAGATCAAGAGTTGCGATGCAGGTTCATCACGGCGCGTTCGGTCTCGCCCGCGACGACGAAAGGCATCACGGCAAGCGCGCGCTCGATCGATTGATCGATCACATCCTGCTCTTCGCGGCGCGGCGGCTTCAGCACGAAGTTCGCGACGTCGGGCTTCGCGCCCGCGCGTGCGCCTTCGGGAATCAGATCGCGCGGATGCCCGATGCCGATGCGCAGCCGCCAATACTGCTGCGACGAAAGATGCGCGGAAATGTCCTTGAGCCCGTTGTGCCCGCCGCTGCCGCCGCCGAGCTTCATCTTGACGGTGCCGGGCGGCAGGTCGAGCTCGTCGTGCGCGACGAGAATCTCGTCGGGCAGAATCTTGAAGAATTGCGCGAGCGCGACCACCGATTGCCCCGAACGGTTCATGAACGTCTGCGGTTCCAGCAGATGCACTTCGTGGCCGTGCAGACGCCCCTTGCCGTAGAAGCCGTGGAAGCGTTTTTCCTCGCGCAGCGTGGCGCTGGCGTCGCGTGCGAACTGGTCGACGAACCAGAAGCCCGCGTTATGCCGCGTCGCGGTGTATTCGGCGCCCGGATTTCCCAGGCCGACGATCAGCTTGATCATGTCGATTCACGTAAAACGAAAAAAACCCGCCGGGGCTTGCGCGCCGGCGGGTCACGTCGACCGTTCGTGCGAACGGATCGAGAGTATCGCGATGCTCCGCGTGCTTACTCGGCTGCGGGCGTTTCGCCTTCAGCAGCTTCGCCAGCTTCCGACACGACAGCAGCCGGAACGGTCGCCGATGCCACCACCGGGTTTTCCGCTTCGACGGAAATCGTCAGGCTCACGCCCTTCGGCAGCGGAATGTCCTTCGCGTGCATCGTCTGGCCGGCTTCGATCTTCGCCAGATCGATTTCCAGGAACTCAGGCAGGTCTGCCGGCAGGCATTCCACTTCCAGTTCCGTCACGACGTGCGAGATCACCGCGCCCGACAGCTTCACGGCCGGGTTGGTTTCCTGGTTCATGAAGTGCAGCGGCACCTTGGTGTGCAGCTTCTTCTTCGCGTCGACGCGCTGGAAGTCCACGTGCAGCACGAACTGCTTGAACGGGTGATATTGCACGTCGCGCAGCAGAACCTGTTGCGACTTGCCGCCCACTTCCAGGTCGAGAATCGACGAGTGGAAAACTTCTTTCTTCAGGGCGTGCCACAGGGCGTTGTGATCGAGTTCGATCAGTTGAGGGGCCGCACCCACGCCGTACACGATACCCGGGGTCTTGCCCGAATTACGCAGGCGGCGGCTCGCACCCGTACCTTGCTTGCTACGCTCGAAAGCGACGACTTTCATGTTTGACTCCTATATCTGCCCGCGACCAGGCAGGGAAACCGGGATCATCGAAAAGGTGTGATCCCAAAACAAGCGACGCGAACCTTCGTCCGTTCGCATCGATCATGCAAAAACGCGAAGCGTGTGCTTCGCGTTCCTTGCTCAATTCTGTTTAACCTTCGGCGAAGAGCGACATCACCGAGTCGCCGCGCCGGATTCGGGAGAACGTCTCCGCGAGCAGACCCGCGCTCGACAGCGGACGGATCTTCGCGCACGCAAGCGACTCAGCCGAGAGGGGAATCGTGTCCGTGACGACCAGTTCGTCCAGCTCCGACGCCGTGATGCGCGCCGCCGCGCCACCCGAGAGCACCGGGTGTGTCGCGTAGGCGAACACCTGCTTGGCGCCACGTTCCTTCAGCACTTGGGCGGCCTTGCACAGCGTGCCTGCGGTATCGACCATGTCGTCCATGATCACGCAGGTGCGGCCTTCGACTTCACCGATGATGTTCATTACTTCGGCGACGTTCGCCTTCGGACGACGCTTGTCGATGATCGCGAGGTCCGTGTTCAGCTGCTTGGCGAGCGCACGCGCGCGCACCACGCCACCGACGTCCGGCGACACGACCAGCAGATGGTCATGATTCTGCTTGCGCAGATCGCCGAGCAGAACGGGCGTTGCGTAGATGTTGTCGACAGGAATGTCGAAGAAGCCTTGAATCTGGTCGGCGTGAAGGTCCATGGTGATCACGCGATCGACGCCGGCAATTTCCAGCATGTTCGCGACGACCTTCGCCGAGATGGCCACTCGCGCAGAACGCGGACGGCGATCCTGGCGCGCATAGCCGAAGTAGGGGATAGCTGCGGTGATCCGGCCTGCGGATGCGCGCTTGAGCGCATCGACCATGATCATCAGTTCCATCAGGTTGTCGTTCGTGGGGGCGCAGGTGGACTGCAGAACGAATACGTCTTTGCCTCGAACGTTTTCCTGAATCTCGACCATGATCTCGCCGTCTGAGAAGCGGCTGACCATCGCTTTGCCGAGAGGAATTCCAAGGATCTTGACGACTTCCTGGGCAAGCGCGGGATTTGCGTTGCCAGTAAAAACCATCAGGCCGTCACTGCTCATCGTGCACCTGTCTGCGGCTGGGGGCGAGAAGATAACTGCTAGAAAGAATGGCAGGGGAGGAAGGACTCGAACCCTCGCATGCCGGAATCAAAATCCGGTGCCTTGACCAACTTGGCGACTCCCCTACACTAACTCTGAGTCTTGCCGGAAGTGTAGGACATACCGACAAAACAAAACCTTATGACGCGAAAGCGAAGAGAGGATGAGAATCCAGACTTGCTGTCACCACGCTCTTCCAGCTTGCCGGCAGCTTGGCTTGCGCCATTTCTGCTTCGGCTCGGCTGGCGAAAGCGGCGAACACGCTTGCTCCAGATCCGGTCATTCGCGCCGGTGCGAGATTGGAAAACCACTCGAGCACCTTTGCAACTTCCGCGTACTTCCCAGCTACAACTGCTTGCATGTCGTTTCGACCGAAGCCGTCAGGCCAATTAGCGTCTGACGTTTTCTGCACTAGGAAGTCCGCTATTGTTACGACTTTCGTATCCCGTGTCAAGCTTTTTTCGGAGAAAATCGCTGCGGTCGGAACGTGCACAGCAGGATTCACCACCAGGAAGAAACGTCGAGGCAGATTCACCGCCTGCAGCGCTTCGCCCACTCCTTCTGCGAAAGCATTTTGCCCGAAGACAAAAAACGGCACGTCCGCGCCGAGTTGCAGGCCGAGATTCTGCAGAATCTCACGCGAAAGATCAACACCCCAGAGACGATTTAACGCCAGAAGTGTCGTGGCCGCGTCGGAACTGCCTCCACCCAGGCCCGCCCCCATGGGCAGTCGCTTGTCGATCTCGATCTCCACGCCGTACTTCGCGCCCGTATGCTGCTGCAGCAATCGCGCGGCCCGCACGACGAGATCGTCGGCTTCGGCAACGCCGGGAACGTCCGTTTTACGCGTGATGACGCCGTCGTCGCGGCGCGTGAAGTGCAGGCGATCGCCCCAGTCGAGCAACTGGAAGACGGTCTGCAGCGAGTGATAGCCATCCGGACGACGGCCCGTGATGTGCAGGAACAGATTCAGCTTCGCCGGCGCGAGACAGTCGCGGAGCGATTCGTTCGATGAAGACATGCGATGAGCCAAGCGAGGTTATTGATCGAGCACCAGCTTGATGTCGAGCGGCGGTTCGTTGCGCGTGAGATTGACGCGCTTCACGCCGGTGGCGGGCGCATCGGCATAGGCCAGATAGTCGATCGTCCACCCGTCCTGCTTGATTTCCTTCGGACGGCCGTTGCCGGCTTCCGGATCGAGTGTCGTCTGCGCGCGTGACGACGGCGCCGCGGACGGCTGGAGCCAGTAGCGCAGCCCTTCCACCGGAAGCGCGAAGCCGAGCGTGTTCTGCATCAGTTGCGACACGTTATCTGCGCTCACTGGCTGCCGGTTCGGCAATTCGAGCGTGGCGAGCGCCGGCGACGAGGTGACGATCGCCATCGTCTGGCCGAGCGGATTGCGCAGTTGCAGCGTGACGGTATCGCCCGTTTCCTGCCAGTCGAAGTTGCCGTAGGCGTTGCGCTGCGTGCCGTTCTGGTCGTTGTACTGCACGGCGAAACGCCCGTGATATTCACGAGCGGTCTGCGTGGCGAGCGAGGTGCTCGCGCTCGTCGTGGTCGGCACGCGCGGTTGCAGCGCGCAACCGGAAAGGACCAGCACGGCCGCCGCGGCGATGCCGAGCGCACCGCGTCGAAGCGATGCGCCGGTAAGGGAATCGATTGCCATCAAAGATCGTTTACCTGGAGTCGTTTCAGCGTTTTGAGGAGCGTGTCGTTGTCGGGTTCGAGCTTTTGCGCTTGCCGCCACGTGGCGCGCGCCTGATCCTGCTGACCCGACTTCCACTGGACCTCGCCCAGGTGCGCGCCGATTTCGGCGTTCGGCTGAAGGTTATAGGCGTTCTTGAGAATCTTCTCCGCCTCGGCCGAATTGCCCTGACGGAAACGCGCCCAGCCCAGACTGTCCATGATGAACGCATCGTTCGGCGCGAGCGAAACCGCCTTTTCGATCAGCTTCACCGCTTCGTCGAGCCGCTGATTGCGATCGACGAGCGAGTAGCCCAGCGCGTTGTACGCCTGCGGATTGTTCGGCTGCGTGCGCATCAGCGTGCGCAACTGGGTCTCCATGACGTCGTAGTGGCCGTTCTTTTCCGCGGCCATCGCGTAGTCGTAGACGAGATCGGGATCGTCGGGGAACGCGGCGACGGCCTTTGCGAGGTTCGCTTCCGCTTCCTTGTAGCGATGCGCCTCGAACAGGATCGCCGAGTCGGTGCGCGCGAGCATCGCGAGATCGCGCGGATCGGAGCTTTGCAGGCTGCCGAGCAGCGCGCGTGCGTCGTCGACCTTGCCCTGCTTCGCGAGCAACTGCGCGCGCGTGACCTGCGCGGGCAAGTATTGCTGGCTCGTGCGCGGAATCTTGTCGAGCCACTGGCTCGCGGCGGCGTCGTTCTTCTGCTCCAGCGCGAGTTGCGCGAGATAGATATACGCCTGTCCCGGGTCCGCGCCCGGCGTGCTCTCCGCCGTTTTCGCGTAGAGATTCAGAAAGTCCTGAGCCTTATCGAACTGCTTCTTCTGGATGTTGATGAGCGCGAGCGCCATCAACGGCGTCAGGTCCTTCGGGTCGTTCTTGCGCATGATCTCGAACTGCTTCTGCGCGTCGTCGAGCCGGTCGGCCGACAGGTACAACTGCGCGAGCGCGAGCCGTGCGTCATGCGATTTCGGGTTCTTCTGGAGATACTTCTCGAACGAGGAAATGCCCTCGTTGCGTTCTTCCGGACCCATGCGCGCGAGCGTCAGCGCGGCGGGCAAATAGTCCGGCTTGAGTTGCAGCGCTTTTTCCAGCGATGCTTTCGCGCCCGGCGGATCGTCTGCGACCAGTTGCTGGCGCGCGAGCGCAAGCTGCGTCTCCGGCCGGTCCAGATCGTTTTTCGTCAGATCTTTAAGCACGTTCAAACCGCCGACGCGGTTCGGGCCGCGCGCGAGCAATGTTTGCAGTGACAGAATAGCGTCGCCGCGCTGTTCCGGCGCGACCTTCGCGAGTTCCCGCTCGAGCGTGGGTTTCGCGTCGTCCGGCTTGCCGGCGACGATCAGCAGCGATGCGCTCAACTGCGCCGCGCGCTCCGAATGAGGCGCGAACTGTTGCCAGAGTTGCGCCGATGTTAGCGCGTCGTTCGGGCTCTGCGCCGCGATGGCGATTTCGGTTGCGCGCTGCGCGAAACGCGGATCGTGCGTGTCGCGGGCGAGGGCGAGATATGTCTGGAATGCGGGCGCCGGCTGGCCGCGCTGCAACGCGACTTCGGCTGCCAGAACCTGGAACACGATCTGGCTGGACATTGCGATGTTCGGCAGATCCTGAGCCTCCGCGCCGCTCACGGGCGCGGTCAGCAAGTCGGCTGCGTTTTGCGCGTCGGCCTGATCGTCAGCGCTTGGAGCGGATGACGAACCGGGGTCCTGAGCGTAGGCGGGGGCGAACGAAAGCGCGGCCATCGCGATCGCGACGGCGCCTGCGATCCGCGACATGGGCATGGTGAACGAATGCGCCAGACCGGCTTGACGCTTCGCAAAAAGCTTCATGACGAACGGGTTCATGGAAATCCAGACGATGTTTCGGTCGATTGTAACGCGGTCGCTAAAATACCGGCACACTCGCCCCTGCAAGTCTCTCTCCAGAAAAATGCCCGAACTGCCGGAAGTAGAAGTCACCCGACGGGGAATCGAACCCTATGTCGCCGGAAGGCGCGTCGAGCATGTCGACGTGCGCACGCCGGCCTTGCGCTGGCCCATCCCGAAGCATCTGCCGAAGACGCTCGGGCATCTGAAAATCGAGAAGGTCGAGCGGCGCGGCAAGTATCTGTTGTTCGAGACCGTCGAAGGATGGCTGATCGTCCATCTCGGCATGACGGGCACGCTGCGAGTGCTGCGCCATGTGCCGAAACCGCCGGAAGCGGCGAAGCACGATCACGTCGATATCGTGTTCGACGACTTCATCCTGCGCTTTCGCGATCCTCGTCGTTTCGGGGCGATCCTCTGGCATCCGCGTTCGGATGGCGACGTGCTCGATCATCCACTGCTTGCGAGTCTCGGCGTCGAGCCGTTTTCGCCGGAATTCTCCGGCGCGCTTCTGTTTCGCGAGACACGCGGGCGCAAAGTGTCCGTCAAACAGGCGCTGCTCGCGGGCGGGATCGTCGTGGGCGTGGGCAATATCTATGCATCGGAGAGTCTGTTTCGCGCGGGCATCCGGCCGACGACAGCCGCCGGGCGCATCTCGCTCGTGCGCTATGACCTGCTCGCTGATGCGGTGCGCGTGACGCTCGCGGCGGCCATCGACAAGGGCGGCAGCACGCTGCGCGATTTCGTCGGCAGCAATGGCGAGTCGGGCTATTTCCAGCTCGACTATTTCGTCTATGATCGCGCGGGCCTGCCGTGCCACGTCTGCGGCACCGCGATCAAACAGATTGTTCAGGGGCAACGCTCGACCTATTTCTGTCCGCGCTGCCAGCGCTAATTACTTCCGATGCTCGCACTCACCGATTTCTCGTCGCGCCTCATCGCGTGGCAACGTATTCACGGCCGCCACGACCTGCCGTGGCAAAACACGCGCGACGCATACCGCATCTGGCTCTCGGAGATCATGCTGCAGCAGACGCAGGTCTCCACGGTCATTCCGTACTACGCGCGCTTTCTCGATCGTTTTCCGACGGTGACCGCGCTCGCGGACGCACCTATCGACGACGTAATGGCGCTGTGGGCCGGTCTCGGCTACTACTCGCGCGCGCGCAATCTGCATCGCTGCGCGCAGGTGGTCGCGCACGAGCACGGCGGAGCGTTCCCGCAAACTGTCGATGAACTCGCGGAGCTTCCGGGCATCGGTCGATCGACTGCGGCGGCGATCGCGTCGTTCGCGTTCGCCGCGCGCGCGACGATCCTCGACGGCAATGTGAAGCGCGTGCTCGCGCGCGTGTTCGGCGTCGCGGGATTTCCGGGGGAAAAGAAAGTCGAAAGCGCGATGTGGAAGCTCGCGGAATCGTTGTTGCCCGACGCCGCGAACAAGGACGAAGTGACCGCGTACACGCAAGGTTTGATGGACCTCGGCGCAACCTTGTGCGTGCGCGGCAGGCCGGATTGCGCGCGCTGCCCGTTCGCGCCGGATTGCGTGGCGAATATCGAAGGACGTCAGCGCGAATTGCCCGCCGCGCGCCCGAAGAAAGCGGTGCCGACGCGCAAGACGTGGATGCTCGTGCTGACCGACGGCGACTCGATCCTTTTGCAGAAGCGCCCGCCGACGGGCATCTGGGGTGGTTTGTGGAGCCTGCCTGAAGCGGCGGACGAAGGCGCGCTGGCCGAAGTCGCGTTGAATCTCGGGGGTGCGGAGCCATTGCAACGTCTCGCACCGCTTTCACATACGTTCACGCACTTCAAGCTGGACATCGAGCCGCGCCTGGGCGAGGCGCGTGGCCCGGCCCGCGAGGCGACGGATACCGAAACCGTCTGGGCGCCGCTCGCACGTATCGACGCGTATGGTGTGCCGGCTCCAGTGCGCAAGCTGCTCGACGCACTCGCCGGATCGCTGATTTAAAGCAGTTGATGATGCTGCATGTAGTGATGCACCACGTCGATGCGCGCGCCCGCGTCCATCAACTCCATGAGCTTCTGGCGAGCGCGCATTGGAATCGGCAGGATTTCGGACAGGCGGTTTGAGACCCAGCTGGGATCGTCGTAAAGAAACGGCTCGACGAACGGAAGGTTCTGCGGCTCGCGCTCCTTGATCGTGTCGACGATGCGCTCCAGCACCTCCGCGCACGCGCCGAACTTGGCGAGCGCCTCGACGCCCTGCAGCGGCCGATCCTCGCCCAGCAACTCCGCCGAGCCGACGAGCAGGTTGCTCGGCTCCACGCGATGATCGGTCAGCTTGAAACGCGCGGTGCCGCGCGCCTGGACTAGCAGAAGGCCGAAAGTATCGACATCGCATTCGGAGATTTCCGCCAGGCAGCCGACGCTTTCCGGCACCGACGGATCGCCCGGCGACGCCACCTCGTGCCCGCTTTTCAGAAGACACACGCCGAAGGGCGTTTGCTCGCGCAGGCATTCGCGCGCCATGTCCAGATAGCGCGCCTCGAAAATCTTCAGCGGCAGCAGGCCGCCGGGGAACAGCACAGTGTGAAGCGGGAACAGCGGCAAGTCGGCCAGAACAGGATTCGCGGGATTCGAGGACATCGCGCCCCTCCAGGGTGGACCGCCGGCGCGGCGATCAGGTTCGCGTGTGAGCCGCGCTTTCATCCATCGGGATGGGCGCGTCACGATGCCGCACGATCACATTCGCCTTCTCGCGAAAGCGCGCGGCAAGCGCCTCTGCGATGAATACCGAGCGATGCTGGCCGCCTGTGCAGCCGATCGCGACGGTGAGATAGCTGCGGTTGTCGTCGCGAAAACGCGGCAGCCATTTGCCGACGAACGTACCGATGTCGGCGATCATCTCGCCCACCAGCGGCTGCGCCGAGAGGAAATCGATGATCGGCTTGTCGAGGCCGGTGAATGGGCGCAGTTCGCGGTCGTAATACGGATTGGGCAGGGTGCGCACGTCGAACACGAGATCGGCGTCGAGCGGCACGCCGCGCTTGAAGCCGAACGATTCGAACATCAGCGTGAGGTCGGCGGCGTCGGTCTCGACGAAGCGTTTCACCCACGCGCGCAGCACGTTCGCGCGCAGATTGCTGGTGTCGATCTGATGGCCGTACTCGGCGAGACCCGCGACCAGCTCACGCTCGCGCTCGATCGCTTCCGCGAGCGAGTTCAGCACGCCAACATCGGCCTCGTGCATCGACGAACCGGACAGCGGGTGACGACGACGTGTTTCGGAGAAGCGCTGGATCAGCGACTGCGTGCTCGCGTTGAGGAACAGCACGCGCAGGTCGAATTCGGCCGAGAGCTTGTTGATGATGGCCGGCACTTCGTCGAGCGAGAGGCTCGAACGAGCGTCGATCGCGACCGCCGCGCGCGTTTGGCCTTCCTTCGCGAGATAGGCGGCGAGCTCGGGCAGAAAGCGCGGCGGAAGATTGTCGACGCAGTAGTAGCCGCCGTCTTCGAGGGCGTTCAGTGCGACGGACTTGCCGGAACCGGAAATGCCGGTGATCAGGATGATACGCATGGGTCTTGGGAGTTTCGCTTTATCTAAGCTTAGCACCTGAGCCCGATCCGATCCGACGCGCTCGACGTTCCGGAATGCGCGCTCAGATCAGCTTGCCGGGAAACTGGCTGTCCGGGTCCTGCATGGCCAGCCGCTGACGATCCATGAAGTCGCGCAACGTGTCGATGCCACGCAGTTGCAGGATCGTATTGCGTACCGCCGCCTCGACCAGCACTGCGAGGTTGCGGCCCGCCGCCACCTGAATCGTCACCTTGCTGATCGGCAGGCCGAGCACGTCGACGGTCTGGCTTTCCAGCGGCAGCCGCTGGAATTCACCGTCCGGCCGGCGCACGAGTTGCACGATCAGCTTCAGTTTCATCTTCCGCCGCACGGCGGTTTCGCCGAAGATCGTCTTGATGTCGAGCAGGCCCAGGCCGCGCACTTCCAGCAGATTTTGCAAGAGAGGCGGGCAGCGGCCTTCGACGAAATCCGGGCCGAGACGCACGAAATCGACTGCGTCATCCGCTACGAGACCATGGCCGCGGCTGATGAGTTCCAGCCCGAGCTCGCTTTTGCCGAGACCGGAGTCGCCGGTGAGCAGCACGCCCATCCCGAGAATATCGATGAACACGCCGTGCAGCGTGGCGCGCGGCGCGAGAATGCGCGACATGTAGGCGCGCAGACTGTCGATGACCGCCGCCGCCGACATACGCGTGGTGAAGAGCGGCGTGGACGAGCGCGTGCAGCGCAAAACGAGTTCCGGCGGCGCGCCGACTTCGCCCGCGACCACCAGAAACGGCGGCTCGAGAGCGATCAGTTCGGCCATATGGCGCGAGCGGTCTTCGTCGGACTGGCGCTGGTAATAATTGATCTCGGCGTCGCCGAGCACCTGGATACGGTTCGGGTGAATCAGGTTCAGGTGGCCGACGAGGTCGGCGCTCGATGTCGCGTTCGCGACCGTTTCGCTCGAAAAGCCTCGTTCCCAGCCCTCGTGCCCCGTGAGCCAGCTGAGCTTCAAGGCGGCGGCGTTGTCGTCGAAAATACTTTGGGCGTTGATGCTGGACGTATCCATGAGGCCGGAACTCCGAAGGAAGCCGGGAGCAGCACGACGCGCGCCGAAGCGGGCCGCTCCGGTTCGCCGCATGGCGCTGCGTGTTACCGATTGTGCCCTAGAAGCTTCGCGTAAGCGAGGCGCCCCGAAGGCCCGATAGCGAGGCGGGACGGGCTGAAGACGCGCTTCGCCGTGTTCGTGGAGCTATTACGGTTGCCATTGCGTGAGCACTTGATAAAGCGCTTCACGATTTTCTTCCTTGTGCAGACGCTCGCGCGCCTCGCTGTCGGACAGCAGTTGTGCGATCTCGGACAGGATCTCCAGATGCTGCTGGGTAGCCTGCTCCGGCACGAGCAGGAAGATCAGGAGGGAGACAGGCTGGCCGTCGGGAGATTCGAACGCGACCGGCTCGGCCAGACGCACGAACGCGGCGAGCGGTTGCTTCAGTCCCTTGATGCGGCCGTGCGGGATCGCGACGCCTTCGCCCAGCCCGGTCGAGCCGAGGCGCTCACGAGCGAAGAGATTGTCGGTGACGGTGCTGCGGGCCACGCCGTTCTGATTCTCGAAGATCAGGCCCGCTTGCTCGAAGACGCGTTTCTTGCTGGTAACGGACAGTCCGAGAACAACGTTCTCGATGGGAAGAAATTTGGCTAAACGATTCATGTTGGCAGGCAGATGCGTGGCCTGATAGCTCCTCATCGTGGCTGCTGTCTGAAAGCGCTCACGGCGATGATGAAACGGAAAGTGCGCTGGCGGCGCTCCCTGCAGCGTTTGTGTCGTACGACTTCGAATAACCGGATCATTATAGAACAGGCCCCGCGCGGATGGTGCGCCGCGCCATGGCTCCGTCAGCGAATCAAATGTGCAGGACAAAGCCCTGAAAATCAATGGCTTGTCGCGCGCTACTGCGAAAATCCAACAAAAAAGCCGCCAAGCTGGGCGGCTTCGGTTCGGTACATGCCCGAATCGGGCGTTTCAGAAATTCCGAGGAACTCTTCGAATCTATTCCGCCGCCCTCCGGCGGCGGGTTTCGCTATGCTCCGCGGACCAGGCCGCGAATACGCGCGATGTAACTCAAGGCGACGGCGCTTCCATGCTTTGCGGCTCGCCGTGATACTTCACTGACTCGTGTGCGTGGCCCTGGATCTTGTCCTTGTGCTTGATGACTTGCCGATCCAGCTTGTCGACCATCAGGTCGATGGCGGCGTACATATCAGCGTCACAACTCTCGATAAAAATGTCCTTGCCCTTGAGGTGCAGGTTGATTTCTGCCTTCTGCCGCTTTTCCTTTTCCCTATGATTGTCGACCGAGAGGACAACGTTGCCGTCGATCACTTGATCGAAGTGACGCAGCACCCTGTCCAGCTTCGTGATCACGTACTCGCGCAACGCAGGCGTCAATTCGAGGTGGTGTCCACTGATCTTCAGATTCATAGTTGCTCTCCAAGCTAATGGCCGCCAGGCCACGTCGGCTCGTCCGGTACCGGTCGGCTGTGCGAACCGTCAGCGCGTCATGTCTTACGCGCTCCTGAAGCGGGTCGCATCCGCCGGCTCGAACTCGCTTTCGCGGTGCGGCCGGTAAACGCCCATTGCAAAATGCGATGGACTACAGAGACGGGTCATAGAGACTTGCGCAGATTCACTGCGGGAATCTTGAGGGCTTCGCGGTACTTGGCAACGGTACGCCGCGCGACCACGAATCCTTGTTCCGCCAGCAGTTCGGCGATGCGGCTGTCTGAAAGAGGAGTCTTGGGGTCTTCCGCTCCTATCAGTTGCTTGATGAGGGCCCGGATCGCCGTGGACGATGCCGCGCCTCCTGTGTCGGTCGAAACGTGCGATCCAAAGAAGTACTTAAATTCAAGCGTCCCGAATGGGGTGAGCATGTACTTCCCTGTAGTCACACGAGAAACCGTCGACTCGTGTAAGCCCAGCGTATCAGCAATCTCCCGCAAAACCAAGGGGCGCATGGCGATTTCGCCATGTGCAAAAAAGTTCTTCTGACGCTCGACAATCGCCTGCGCGACACGCAGGATCGTCTCAAACCTCTGCTGAATATTTTTGATCAGCCAGCGCGCTTCCTGGAGCTGCTGACGCAGCGAGCCGCTCCCCGGATCGCCGCGGTTGTTGCGCAGGATATTCGCGTACAGGTGGTTAATGCGCAGGCGCGGCACGATTTCCGGGTTCAGCTCGGCGAGCCATCCGCTCGCGCTTTTCTTCACGAGAATGTCCGGCACCACATAGTCGGCTTCGCTCTTGCCGTACGCGGCGCCCGGGAACGGCTCCAGCGACTTGATCAGCAAATGCGCGTCCCGCAAGGAGTCGTCGCTTGCCTTCAGTTGCTTGCGCAGGCGCGTGAAGTCACGGGCGGCGAGCAACTCCAGATGATTCGTGACGATATCGAGCGCCAGCGTGCGCGTGGGTGATGCGTCGAGCCGCAGCAATTGCAGCTTCAGGCATTCCGACGCCGAACGCCCACCGACACCCGGCGGATCGAAACTCTGCAGCAACGCGAGCGCCGCGCTCAGTTCGTCGATCTCGACTTCCAGTTCTTCCGGAAGATCGGTCTGAACTTCTTCGAGCTGCGAGGTCAGATAGCCGTCTTCATCCAGGGATTCGATGAGAAACGTGACGAGCGCGCGATCGCGTTGATTCGCCGACGTCATTCGCAACTGCGCGGTCAGATGGTCGCGCAGCGTGGTGGTCGATTCGTGGATCTGCAGCGGCGGCAGGTCGTCGTCGTCGGACGCGTTGTTCGAGCGGCCGTAGTCTTCGAGATTCCAGGAACTGGTGTCCGAGCTGCTGTCCGAACCCAGGCCGTTGTACTCGTCGACGCCTTGCGGCTCGCTGTTTTCCGAACGGTCGGAACTGGAGGTGCCCGATGACGAGCCGTTGCTCATCATCGGTTCTGCGGGCGCGCTCGGTGCTGCGGGCTGCGCGATCAGTGAACCGTCCGCAGCGACGCGCAGCGGGCTCGAGATCCAGTCGTCGTTTTCGAGCAGCGGATTCTGGGCGACCGCCATCGCGACTTCCTGCTGCAGTTCGAGCGTCGACAACTGAAGCAGCCGGATGGACTGCTGCAGTTGCGGGGTCAGCGCAAGATGCTGCGAGAGGCGGAGTTGGAGGCTGGCTTTCATGGCAAGGTTTTAATCATTGTAGAGAGTTTGCCACGCGCGCGAAACCTCGCGGCGAATCCAAAAAAGCGCGTGCCGCCCGGCGGGCGGCACGTAAGTTTTGCTGCTTCGGCGTGGTGCGGTGCACGATGCGAACGCGTCAAGCGCCCGCTCGTTCACATGCGGAAATGCTCGCCCAGATAGACGCGCCGCACGCTTTCGTTTTCGATGATTTCGCTCGGCGCGCCCGCCGCGAGCACGCTTCCATCGCTGATGATGTACGCGTGATCGCAGATGCCGAGCGTCTCGCGCACGTTGTGGTCGGTGATCAAGACGCCGATGTTGCGCTGCTTCAGAAACTTCACGATCTTCTGGATTTCCAGGACCGCGATCGGGTCGACGCCAGCGAACGGCTCATCAAGCAGGATGAAGCTCGGATTGGTCGCGAGCGCGCGCGCGATCTCCACGCGACGGCGCTCTCCGCCCGAAAGCGACAGCGCGGGATTCTCGCGCAGGTGGGCGATCTGCAACTCGTCGAGCAAGGCTTCCGCGCGCTGACTTATGGCGTCTTTGGACAGGCGTTTGCCCGCTTCATCGGTCTGCAACTCGAGGACCGCGCGGATGTTCTGCTCGACGGTGAGCTTGCGGAACACCGACGCTTCCTGCGGCAGATACGAAAGCCCGAGGTGCGCGCGCTGGTGAATGGGCAGGAGGCTGATCGAATTGCCGTCGAGATCGATTTCGCCGGCATCGAGCGGCACGAGGCCGACGATCATATAGAACGAGGTCGTCTTGCCCGCGCCGTTCGGGCCGAGCAGCCCGACCACCTCGCCGCTCTTGACGTCGAGCGAGACATCTTTCACGACCGTGCGCGAGCCGTAGCGCTTCTTCAGGTTGCGGACGACGAGCGAACTCGACTCGCCTTCCGGCTTGCGGTGGGGCATGGCGGGCGCATTCACTGCTGCGGCGTT
Source organism: Caballeronia hypogeia (assembly GCF_001544875.2). Lineage (GTDB taxonomy): Bacteria > Pseudomonadota > Gammaproteobacteria > Burkholderiales > Burkholderiaceae > Caballeronia > Caballeronia hypogeia. The sequence goes on along the minus strand of NZ_FCOA02000001.1, from coordinate 273,247 downwards.
CCTTGGATGGTGTTCGACGGGGCGAGTGTGGCGGGCTGGCCGTTAAGCGGCGCGGCGCCGCCCGAACGCGGTGCAAGCATTGCGCGTACGCGTCCGCTCGGATTGCCCGGACCGGCGACGTCCTTGCCGGCGCTCGCCGTATAGAAGTCCTTCTGCCCGTCATACGTGATGACGCTGCCATGCACCTCGTCCTGCACGGTGTTGAGCCCTTGCAGGCGGCGCACGGTGGCGCGCGTCGTGAGCTTGGTGAAGTCGTTCTTGCCGTCGTAGTCGATACGCACGGCATTGCCGTCGATGTATTCGTTCACGCCGTCGCGCTTCTGGCGGAAATACGAGAGATTGTTACCGGTCGAGGTGCCGGTTGCGTACTGGTAACCTTGTGGATCCTGCGTGACTTCGACACGGTCGGCCTTGATGACGATCGTGCCCTTGGTCGCGACCACGTGACCGGTGAAGACGTTCTTCTGGTTGAGGTCGTCGTAGGACATGTTGTCCGCTTCGATGTTGAGCGGCTTGTCGCGGTCGGCCTTTTCGGCGTGCGCGGGGAGCGTCACCAGCGCGATGAGGGACGCCAGAGCGGCGACCAGCCCGGCCCGGGAGGCTCGCTGGGCGCGCGTGACGCGGCGCGCGAGCATTGCGCGCGCATGGCCGCCATCGGGACGAGGGAACCTTTCGTTCATGCAGTCACAGTTCGGATGGGAGTGCCGGGCTTTACTTGGACGAGCCGCCGTTGATATCCGTGGCGGCGATCGCGCCGCGCACGTTACCGAATAGCTTCATTACCCGGGTCACGTTGTTGTAGTTCATGCCGTCGGCCGTCATCACCGACGGACCGCGCTGAAGTCTAACCGGTTTTTCCGTTTCGATGACATCGTCGTTCACCAGCACGCGAAAATGCTGTGAATCCGCCTGCATCTGCGGATCGCCGTAGCCGGCAGCGCGAAGTATGCGCGCATGGTCGTAGAGATCGACGACCGAGACGTCGCCGTTGACCGTGCCGCGCTCGGCCGTCGCCGTGACAGTCGGCTTCATCGGCTGAAACATGCGCATGGCGGGCAGCGTGAGGTCGCTGATTTCGTCGTCCTCGTAATGCACCATGGACTTGGCCGTCAGCCGGTATTGCGTCGTGCCGGTGGCGTCGAGCTCGGACACGGAAAAGTTGTTGGCGAAATAGTCGGGCGTGTGCCGTTTGGCCGGCGCCGGCGCTTGCGCGGCTGGCGGCAGCGTGGCCTGCAATAGCCAGTACGTGATGCCGGCGAGCGCGGCCACCGCGAAGAGCGGCAACAGCGAGGCGAGGCGGCGGGGGCGCTGCATGGAGTCAGCTTCCGAGCGCCGCGGCGAGCAGCTCGTCGTAGCGATGTTGCGCGCGCAGGATCGCGTCGCAGACTTCGCGCACGGCGCCGTGGCCGCCACGTGCTTCGGCGACCCAGTGCGCGCGCTGGATCACTTCCGGATGCGAGTTCGCCGGCGCGGTGGCGAAGCCACATTGACGCATTACGCAGAGATCGGGCCAGTCGTCGCCCATGTAACCGCATTCGGCGGACGAAATACCGATCTTCTCGAGCAATGTCAGAAAGGCGTCGTTCTTGTTTTCGACGCCCTGATATAGATGCGTGATGCCCAGCTCGCGCGCGCGCGCCGCGACGATGCCGGACTGCCGCCCGGTGATGATCGCCGTCTGGATGCCGACGGACTGCAGCATCTTGACGCCGTGGCCGTCGAGCGAATTGAACGACTTCATCGTGTCGCCTTCGGCCGTGAAGTAAAGGCTGCCGTCGGTGAAGACGCCGTCGATGTCGAAAATCATCAGCCGGACGCGGCTCGCGCGCTCAGCGGCCGTGGCCGTGGCGGGCAGCGCCGGCGTGCCGGAGGGAGGCTTTTGCGCCATCAGATCACCTTCTTGGAGAAGAGGTCGTGCATGTTGAGTGCGCCGATCAGCGTCGAGTCGGCGTCGACGACCAGCATCTGATTGATGCGATAACGCTCCATCAGTTCCACCGCTTCGACCGCGAGATGGTCCGGCGCGATCGTGCGCGGGTTACGCGTCATTACATCGGCGAGTTTCAGCGCGCGGAAATCGCCGTCGCCCTGCAGCACGCGGCGCAGGTCGCCGTCCGTGAAGATGCCCAGCACGTGGCGATTGTCGTCGATCACGGCGGTCATGCCCATGCGCTTGTCGGTGATCTGGAAGAGCGCGTCCGAAACCGTCGCCGAGAGCGGCACCACGGGAATTTCGTCGCCGACGCGCATCACGTCGCGTACATAAGTGAGCAGGCGGCGGCCCAGCGCGCCGCCCGGATGCGAGCGCGCGAAGTCGTCCGGGCCGAAGCCGCGCGCGTCGAGCACGGCGACGGCGAGCGCGTCTCCGAGCGCCATCGCGGCGGTCGTGCTGGCCGTCGGCGCGAGGTTCATCGGGCACGCTTCCTTTTCGACGCGCGCGTTCAGGTGCATGTCCGCGAGCTGCGCGAGACTGGATTCGGGACGCCCGGTAATCGCGATAAGCTTGGCGCCGAGACGCTTGATGAGCGGCAGAATGGCGACGAGCTCTTCCGTTTCGCCTGAATTCGACAGCGCGATGAAAATGTCGTCGGAAGTGACCATGCCGAGGTCGCCGTGGCTCGCTTCGGCCGGATGTACGAAGAACGCGGGCGTGCCCGTGCTCGCGAGCGTCGCGGCGAATTTGCGCGCGACGTGTCCCGACTTGCCGATGCCCGAAACGACCACCCGGCCGCGACAGCCAAGCAGCGTTTCGACCGCATTCGTGAAGTTTTCGTCGAGAAGTTCGGAGAGCCCGCGAACCGCGTCGGCTTCGATCTGGATTACACCGCGAGCCAGCGCCAGTGCCCGGTCGCCATTGATTTTCGCTATCATTCGCGGAGTATAGCAAAGGCGATTCTGAGCCGCCCCGCACGGAGGCTGGCGCGCCGCCGCCTATCCGCCCCCGCGGGCCCTGTCGTCAAGGGCTTTTTCAAGATGCCGCCGCGCTCCTGACGCGCGCCGGAACGCTGACGAACGAGGACGCTAGACGGATGACCTCTCCGCTTGAAATGACGCTGTTGTTGCTGCTCTGTTCGGTGGCGGGCGTCGTCATTTTCCGTTTTTTGAATCTGCCGCCGATGCTCGGCTATCTGGCGGTCGGCATCATCGTGGGGCCGAATGCCGCGGGCATCGCGCCGGATCCCGAGCGCGCGCAGCATCTCGCCGAATTCGGCGTCGTTTTCCTGATGTTCTCCATCGGGCTCGAATTCTCGCTGTCGAAACTGCGCTCGATGCGGCGCATCGTGTTCGGGCTGGGCGCGAGCCAGGTCGGCGCGACCATCGCGCTGGCGATGATCTTCGGCTGGATCGCGAACTTCTGGACCAGCATGTCGTGGCAGGCGAGCTTCGCGTTGGGCGGCGCGCTTTCCATGTCGTCGACGGCCATCGTCAGCAAGCTGCTCGCCGAGCGGCTCGAACTCGAGTCGGAGCACGGGCGCAATATCTTCGGCGTGCTGTTGTTCCAGGATCTGGCCGTGGTGCCGCTGCTGATCATCATCGCGGCGTTCGGCAACGGCAATTCGTCGCAGCTGGCAATGTGGCTCGGCATCGCCGCGGTGAAGATCGTCGTCGCGTTGACCGTGCTGCTGTTCATCGGCCAGAAGTTCATGACGCGCTGGTTCGATCTGGTCGCGCGGCGGCGCTCGCAAGAGCTGTTCATGCTGAACCTGCTGCTCGTGACCCTGGGCGCCGCGTTCATCACCGACAAATTCGGACTTTCGCTTGCGCTCGGTGCGTTCATCGCGGGCATGCTGATCGCGGAGACGCCTTACCGGCATCAGGTGGAAGAGGACATCAAGCCGTTCCGCGACGTGCTGCTGGGGTTGTTCTTCGTGACCACCGGCATGCTGCTCAATCCGCGCGTGATCTGGGAACATCCGTTTCTGGTGCTCGGTTTCTTCATCGTGCCGATCCTGCTCAAGGCCGTGATGATCACCGCGCTCGCCCGTGCGTTCGGCGCGCCTCAGGGCGTCGCGATGCGCACGGGTCTCGGGCTCGCGCAGGCGGGCGAATTCGGCTTCGTGCTGCTGAACCTGATTCTGGATTCGCATCTCGTCAACTCGGTCGTGCTGCAGGCGATTCTCTCCGCGATGCTGCTTTCCATGCTCGCCGCACCGTTCATCATCCAGAACGCGGACCGGATCGTGCTGCGGCTTTCGTCGACGGAATGGATGCTGCAATCGCTGCAGATGACCAAGATCGCCACGCAGAGCCTGAAGCAGAGCGGCCACGTGATCATCTGCGGCTACGGGCGCGCCGGGCAGAACCTCGCGCGCATGCTTGAGCAGGAGGGCATTTCCTACGTGGCGCTCGACCTGGACCCGGACCGCGTTCAGGCGGCTGCGGCGGCCGGCGAATCGGTCGTGTTCGGTGACGCCGGGCGGCGCGAATCGCTGCTCGCGGCGGGTTTGCATCGCGCGGCGACGGTCGCGATCACCTATGCCAACACCCCGTCCGCGATGCGCGTGCTGCACAACATTCACGAGCTCGCGCCGACCTTGCCGGTGATCGTGCGCACGGTCGATGACGCCGATCTCGAAAAGCTCACCGCCGCCGGTGCCACGGAAGTGATTCCGGAGATCGTCGAGGGGAGTCTGATGCTGGCCTCGCACACGCTGGTCCTGATGGGCGTGCCGATGCGCCGCGTCGTGCGGCGCGTCGAAGAGATGCGCGACGCGCGCTACAGCCTCTTGCGCGGCTATTTCCACGGCGCCGATGATGCCGACGACGACGATGGTCACGAGCAGGTCCGGCTACAATCCGTACCGATCGACGCGAATTCCGAGGCGGTCGGGCATTCGCTCGACGATCTCGGGCTCGTCGGCAATGGTGTCGAGGTGACAGCGATCCGGCGCCACGGCATCCGAGGCGTTGCACCCGATCCCGAAACCAAGCTGCGCGCGAACGATATCGTCGTGCTGCGCGGCCTGCCCGAAATATTGGCGCAAGCCGAGGAACGGCTCTCGCGCAATCGCCGGGCGGCGTAGTTTCCTCTTTTGTCACCAAGGCGAACGCGCGGCCTCACGGCGCGGACTCCGGAGAAGTCATGTCCATTTCCCCTTCGAACGCTCAGCTCGACGCCGCGCGTTTCATCAAGGAGCGCGTGCGCACCGTCGAGAACTGGCCGCAGGCCGGCGTGCAGTTCCGCGACATCACGACGATCCTGCAGGATCGCCGCGCGCTGCGCATGCTGATCGACCTGTTCGTGCAGCGCTATATCGATGAAAACATCAACGTGATCGCCGGAATGGACGCGCGCGGTTTCATCATCGGGCCGATTCTCGCGTACGAGCTGAGTCTCGGTTTCGTGCCGATCCGCAAGAAGGGCAAGCTGCCGTACAAGACGCTCGAACAGTCGTATGAGCTGGAGTACGGCCGCGCGACCGTCGAGATTCACGAGGATGCGTGCAAGCCGGGCGATCGCGTCGTGATCGTCGACGATCTGGTCGCGACCGGCGGCACGATGATGGCCGGCAAGATCCTGCTGGAGCGGCTCGGCGCCGAAGTGGTCGAAGCGGCGGCGATCATCGATCTGCCGGATCTCGGCGGCTCGAAGCTCTTGCGCGAAAACGGCGTGCCGCTTTATACCGTGTGCGAATTCGGTGGACATTGACATGCCCAACTTCCTGCTCTTTCTCGCTGCGTCCATCGCGATCACCGTCGCTCCCGGCCCGGACAACTTGCAAGTGCTCGCGCGCGGCATCTCGCAAGGACGGCTCGCGGGCGTGGTCGCCGCGTTCGGCTTCGCGTTCGGTGTGATCTTTCATACGACGCTCGCCGCGCTCGGCATTGCTGCGCTGCTGCGCTCGTCGCCGGTGGCGTTTCAGGCCGTGAAGCTCGCGGGCGCGGCGTATCTCGTGTGGATCGGCATCAAGGCGCTGCGCAGTCACGGTCTCGCGACCGCGCACGCGCGCCCGAGCCAGCCGCTTACCACCGTGTTCCGGCAAAGCGTGATCGGCAACATGCTGAATCCGAAGGTCACGCTGTTCTTCATCGTGTTCCTGCCGCAGTTCGTCGATCCGCACGGCGCGCAGAGCGTCATGCTGCAGATGTTCGAGCTGGGCGGCGTGTTCATGCTCCAGACGATCGTCGTCTTTTCGATGTTCGGCTTCGGCGCGGGCATGATCGGCGCGTGGCTGAAGCGCCGCCCGCGTCTGGGCGTGTGGATGGACCGGCTCGCGGGCATGACCTTCATCGCGCTCGGCATTCGCGTCGCGCTGCGCGACTGAGGTCTGGCGCATGACATTGCCCGCTATCTCCGCCGCGCGCAGGTTCGACGCCGCCGCGCATGCACCGTTTTTCATCGGCGACGAGCGCGTCGGCTGGATTCGGTTCGCCGACTTGAACGCGTTGCGCCGCTGGCCCGACGTGTTCGTGATCGACGACGCATCGGTGCGCCTGCACGCATCGCTCGGCGACGTGAACTCGCGCAGCGCCGCGCTCGGCGCGGTCATCGGCGCGCTGTACGCCGAGGGCAAAATCCCCGGCTGGCGCGATGAAACCTACGCGATCCGAAACGACTTCGACGCCGCGCCGCTCGCGTTCATCGAGCGCGCGGCCTCGCGCTTCTTCGGCACGATGACCTACGCGGTGCACCTGAACGGCATCGTAAAATATCGGGATAAAGCGCCGGAGTTGTGGATCGCGCGCCGCAGCGACACCAAGGCGACCGATCCCGGCATGCTCGACAACATCGTGGCGGGCGGCATCGGCTGGGGGCTGGAACTCATGCCGACGCTCGTGAAGGAATGCTGGGAAGAAGCCGGCATGAGCGCCGATCTCGCCCGAACCGCCGAGCGCGGCCGCACCTTTCATGTGCTGCAATCGCTGCCCGAAGGCACGCAGGCCGAGCAGATCTTCGTCTACGACGTCTCGCTGCCGCCCGATTTCGCGCCGCGCAATCAGGACGGCGAAGTCGGCGAGCACCGGCTCGCGCGCATCGAAGAGGTGGCGCGCTGGATCGAGGAGGGCAAGCTCACCGTCGATGCCAGTCTCGCGACGCTCGACTGCATGCTGCGCCGCCAGTGGATCGACGAGGACGCGTGCGAGGGCATCGGCGCGCTCTACGAAGCGCCGCAAATCTGAATATCAAAGAACGAACGAGGATTGGTCATGTCGACCGAACATAGCTTTTATCTGAAGTTGTCGTGCCCGGATCGTCCGGGAATCGTCCATGCCGTGTCCGGTTTCCTGTTCAATCTCGGCGCCAATATTCTCGACTCCGCGCAGTTCGGCGACAGCCGCACCGGCGAGTTCTTCATGCGGGTGCATTTTCAACAGGTCGGCGGCGATCCGGGCGTTGCCGCGCTGAGCCAGTCCTTCACCGAACTCGCGGACGAATTCGGCATGCGCTGGGAACTGCACGATGCATCGGTGAAGCCGCGTGTGGTCATCATGGTGTCGAAGATCGGGCACTGCCTGAACGATCTGCTGTTCCGCTATCGCACGGGTCAGTTGCAGATCGAGATTCCGGCGATCGTCTCGAACCACAAGGATTTTTATCAGCTCGCCGCGAGCTATGACATTCCGTTTCATCACCTGCCGCTTCTGAAGGCGACGCCCGAAGCGAAGGCGGCGCAGGAAGCGCGCGTGATGGAAATCGTCGATCAGAGCAACGCCGATCTCGTCGTGCTCGCGCGTTACATGCAGATTCTTTCGGCGGACATGTGCGAGAAGCTCGCCGGCCGCGCGATCAACATCCATCATTCGTTTCTGCCGAGCTTCAAGGGCGCGAAGCCGTACTATCAGGCCTTCGACCGCGGCGTGAAGCTGATCGGCGCGACCGCGCACTATGTGACGTCGGATCTGGACGAAGGTCCGATCATCGAGCAGGAAGTGGAGCGCGTGGATCACAACATGACGCCGGAGCAGCTCACCGCGATCGGCCGCGACGTCGAATGCGTGACGCTCGCGCGCGCGGTGAAATGGCACGCGGAGCATCGCATTTTGCTGAACGGGCACAAGACGGTCGTGTTCCGTTAAAGCGTTCTCCAGACGCACGAACGCCCGCGCAAGCGGGCGTTTTCGTTTCTGAAGTGCGGCTGAATCAGACCAGCCGCAAATAAACCAGCTCGCGCTTGATATAGCCGTAGAAAATCGGCGCGGCGATCACGCCGGGAACGCCGAACGCGGCTTCCATCGCGAGCATCGCCAGCAGCAATTCCCACGCGCGCGCCTCGATCTGTCCGCCGATAATGCGCGCGTTCAGGAAATATTCGAGCTTGTGGATCAGGATCAGGAACGCGAGCGACGCGACCGCCGTGCCGAACGACACCGACAGCGAAATCCCGACGATGATCGTGTTCGAGATCAGATTGCCGATCACCGGCATCAGCCCGACGATGAACGTGATCAGCACCAGCGTTTTCGAGAGCGGCAGCTTTTCGTGGAACAGCGGCAGCGCGACGAGCAGGTAAAGCGCGGTGAATGTGGCATTGATCGCGGAAATCTTGATCTGCGCGAAGACGATGCGACGGAAGGCGTCGGAGAACCGCGACACGCGCGCGACGAGCGCGGTGGAGAGCGGAAGACGGTGATGCGTCGCACGCGGCGCGCTGACCGCGATGATCGCGCCGACGATCATGCCGATCACGATATGCCCGAAGCCGCGGGCCATTTCCTTGCCGCCCTGCTGCAGCATTTCGGCGTGCTTGTGCATCAGTTCGGTGGCTTTGTCCTTCATCTGCACGGTATCGACCGGCAGGTAATTCGCGATCCAGTCGGGCACGGACAGACGCGCGCTGGACGTGATGCTCATCAACTGGTCGAGCAGTTTTTGCAGGCTCGGGAAGTCGTGCTCGAAATGTTCGATGGTGGCGATGGTCGCGCCCGTCAGCCCGCCGACGATGATCGCCGAAATCAGCCCGACCGCAATGAGCCGCGCGCCGCGGCTCATGACGTGACGCTCGATCACCGGCGCGATCATGTGGGTGAGCTGAAACACCAGCATGCCGGCCAGAAGCCCGCCGAGCAGTTGCAGCCTGAGCGTGAGGTACAGCGCCAGGAGTGCGAGGAGATAGCTGCCGATCTCCACCGCGGACAGCTTCGGCAAGCTCATGTCGCTCGTCAGCCGGACGTGACGGGTGGGCAGATCCCGTACTCGCCCTTCCTCATTGGCCGCTTCGTTGCGCTTCGCCATGACTGCGTTCCTTTCCCCAACTGCTTGCGACGTTATTCGTGCCGCGACGCGCGCGGCGTGTTTTGACAGTCCGGCTGCGGTGCCTGATGCCCGGTCTTGCCGCCGGGTTCTGGACTGCCGTTCAGGCCGCCGATTTCGCTCGTTGCAGCAAAGGTGCCAGGTATCTGCCGGTAAAGCTCGCCTTCGATTTCGCGACCTGCTCGGGCGTCCCCTGGGCGATTATCTGCCCGCCGCCCGCGCCGCCTTCCGGACCGAGGTCGATGACCCAGTCGGCGGTTTTGATCACGTCGAGATTATGCTCGATGATTACGACAGTATTACCCTGATCTCGCAGCCGATGAATAACTTCCAGCAAAAGTGCGATGTCGTGGAAGTGCAGACCGGTGGTCGGCTCGTCGAGGATATACAGCGTCCGACCCGTATCGCGCTTGCTCAGTTCCAGTGAAAGCTTGACGCGCTGGGCCTCGCCGCCCGACAGCGTGGTGGCCGACTGGCCCAGCCGGATATAGCCGAGGCCGACATCCAGCAGCGTTTTCAGCTTGCGCGCGACCACCGGCACGGCCTTGAAGAACTCGTGCGCGGATTCGACTGTAAGGTCCAGAACCTCGCTGATGTTCTTGCCCTTGTACTGCACTTCGAGGGTTTCGCGGTTGTAGCGCTTGCCGTGACAGACGTCACAGGGCACGTAGACGTCCGGCAGGAAGTGCATTTCCACCTTCAGCACGCCGTCGCCCTGACAGGCTTCGCAGCGTCCGCCCTTCACGTTGAACGAGAAGCGGCCAGGATCGTAACCGCGCTCCTTCGCCGCCGGCACGCCCGCGAACAGTTCGCGGATGGGCGTGAACAGTCCGGTGTAGGTGGCCGGATTCGAGCGCGGCGTGCGGCCGATCGGCGACTGATCGACGGCGATCACCTTGTCGAAGTGCTCCAGCCCTTCGATCGACTCGTACGGCGCGGGCTCAGCCGCCGAACCGTACAGATGCTGCGCCACGGCATGCTGCAGCGTGTCGTTGATGAGCGTCGACTTGCCCGAGCCCGATACCCCCGTCACGCAGGTGAGAAGTCCGACCGGCAGATCGAGCGTGACACGCTTGAGATTGTTGCCGTGCGCTTCGACGATACGGAGCCGGCGCTCGTCCGGCGCGGCGCGCTCGGCCGGGTAGCTGATGATCCGCTTGCCGGACAGATACTGGCCGGTGATCGAGTTCTTGTCCTTCTGCACCTGGGCCGGCGTGCCCTGCGCGACGACCACGCCGCCGTGCTCGCCCGCGCCCGGTCCCATGTCGACGACGTAATCGGCCATGCGGATCATGTCCTCGTCGTGCTCGACGACGATCACGGAATTGCCGATATCGCGCAGATGCTTGAGCGTGTCGATGAGCCGGTCGTTGTCGCGCTGATGCAGTCCGATGGACGGTTCGTCCAGCACGTACATGACGCCGGTCAGCCCCGAGCCGATCTGCGATGCGAGGCGGATGCGCTGCGCCTCGCCGCCGGAAAGCGTCTCGGCGCTGCGTTCCAGCGACAGATAGTCCAGCCCGACGTTATTCAGAAACGACAGCCGCGCGACAATTTCCTTGATGACCTTGTCGGCGATTTCACCCTTCGCGCCTTCCAGACGAAGCGTCTGAAAATAGCCGAGCGCGTCGCGCAGCGGCCAGCCGCTGATTTCGTAAATGCCGCGCGCCTGATCCTCCGCGCCGACTTTCACGAAACGCGCCTCGCGCCGCAGACGTGTGCCTTCGCACGCCGGGCAGGGCTGATTATTCTGGTATTTCGCCAGTTCCTCGCGCACAGCGGACGAATCCGTCTCGCGGTAGCGCCGCTCCAGATTCGGGATGATCCCTTCGAACGCATGTTCGCGCACCGATGCGCGCCCGCGCTCGTTGATGTACGAGAAGGGAATGGACTGCTTGCCCGAGCCGTACAGGAGGATCTTGCGCACCTTTTCGGGGAGTTCCTCGAACGGCACATCGATGTCGAATTCGTAGAACGCCGCGAGACTCTGCAGCATCTGGAAATAGAACTGGTTGCGCCGGTCCCAGCCCTTCACCGCGCCCGCCGCGAGCGACAGCGACGGATGCGCGACCACGCGCTTCGGATCGAAGAAGGTAATCTGACCTAGGCCGTCGCATTCGGGACACGCGCCCATCGGATTATTGAAGGAGAACAGGCGCGGCTCCAGTTCCTGCAGCGAATACGAACAGATCGGGCAGGCGAACTTCGAGCTGAAGAGCTTTTCCTTCTCTGTGTCCATTTCGAGCGCGATCGCGCGGCCGTCGGCCAGGCGCAGTGCGGTTTCGAACGACTCCGCGAGTCGCTGCTTCATGTCCGGCCGCACTTTCAGGCGGTCGATCACGACGTCGATGGTGTGCTTGTCGGTTTTCTTCAGCTTTGGCAGCGAGTCGACTTCGTAGATTTTCGCGACGCCTTCGTTCGCCGTGCCGCCGCCCGACCGGATGCGAAAGCGGATGAAACCCTGCGCCTGCATTTCCTCGAACAATTCGACGTGTTCGCCCTTGCGGTCCGCGACGACGGGCGCGAGGATCATCAGCTTGGTTTCTTCGGGCAGCGCGAGCGCCGCGTCGACCATTTGCGAGACGCTTTGCGCCTCCAGCGGAATCAGGTGATCCGGGCAATATGGCGTACCGACGCGTGCGTAAAGCAGGCGCAGATAGTCGTGGATTTCCGTGACCGTGCCGACGGTCGAGCGCGGATTATGGGAAGTCGCTTTTTGTTCGATGGAAATGGCCGGCGACAAACCTTCGATCAGATCGACGTCCGGCTTTTCCATCAATTGCAGGAATTGGCGCGCGTAGGCCGAAAGACTTTCGACGTAGCGCCGCTGGCCTTCCGCGTACAGCGTGTCGAACGCGAGCGACGACTTGCCCGACCCGGACAGCCCCGTGATCACGATCAGCTTGTGGCGCGGCAAGTCGAGACTGACGTTCTTCAGATTGTGGGTGCGAGCCCCACGAATGCGAATTTCTTCCACGAGTTTATTCCGGGGTTCTTCGGGTGTTTTCGGCGCTGCTTTCTTCTGCTCCGGCACGTCATATGGGCGTCGCCGGGCGGAAAGAGAGGGGGCCAAACCTGCTACTATAACGATTTTTGAAGGTCGCAGCGCCCGGGCCCATGAGGTTGCAGGCGGGCCGCAGGCGCATCGCGCGGCCGGCGCGGGCCCTTGCAACCCCGATGCAGATGCGCGGCGCGGCATGCGCGGCCAGAGTTGCGGCACGCCAGCCCCTGCGTTCCATATAGTGCCGATTCGAGCAAGAACAAGGCGGCCGCGCCTGGCTATCCGCGGGCCAGGCCTGACGCGTCCCTCATCCTTTTCCCGTTTCTGATGTCCAATCCGTCTGCCACGTCAACACGTCTCTCCGCGCCGGAGTTGCGCGCGACCGTGTCGCTCGCCGCCATCTTCGCGCTGCGCATGCTCGGGCTGTTCATGATCATGCCCGTGTTTTCCATCTACGCGAAAACGATCCCCGGCGGCGATAACGTGCTGCTCGTCGGCATCGCGCTCGGCGCCTACGGCGTCACGCAGTCGATGCTCTACATCTTCTACGGCTGGGTCTCCGACAAGCTCGGGCGCAAGCCGGTCATCGCGTTCGGTCTGCTGGTATTCGCGATCGGCAGCTTCGTCGCGGCGATCGGACATTCGATGGCGTGGATCATCGCAGGGCGCGTGATTCAGGGTATGGGCGCGGTGTCGTCGGCGGTGATCGCGTTTATCGCGGACCTGACGCACGAGGAAAACCGCACCAAAGCGATGGCGATGGTCGGCGGCAGCATCGGCGTGTCGTTCGCGGTGGCGATCGTCGGCGCGCCGATCGTGTTCCACTGGGTCGGCATGAGCGGACTGTTCGCGGTGATCGGCGCGCTGTCGATTCTCGCGATCGGCGTGGTGTTCTGGATCGTGCCCGACCCGCCTGCGCATCCGGTCCACGTCAAGGCGCCGTTCGCCGAAGTGCTGCATAACGTCGAGTTGCTGCGCCTGAACTTCGGCGTGCTCGTGCTGCACGCGACCCAGACCGCGCTGTTCCTCGTCGTGCCGCGCATTCTCGAGGCGGGCGGACTGCCGGTGGCGTCGCACTGGAAGGTTTACCTGCCCGTAATGGCGCTCGCTTTCGTGATGATGGTGCCGGCGATCATCGTCGCGGAGAAACGTGGAAAAATGAAGAGCGTCATGCTGAGTGCGATCGGGCTTATCCTGATCGGACAGTTGTTATTGGGCGCCGCTCCCCATACGCTGTGGTCCGTGGCCGCCATTCTGTTCGTGTACTTTCTCGGCTTCAACGTGCTGGAGGCTTCGCAGCCCTCGCTGGTGTCGAAGCTCGCTCCGGGCACCAGAAAGGGCGCGGCAGCGGGCGTGTACAACACGACGCAGTCGATCGGCCTCGCGCTCGGCGGAGTGATCGGCGGCTGGCTGCTGAAGCTCGACGGGCCGAGCGCGGTGTTCTTCGCCTGCTCGGCACTGGTGCTCGCGTGGCTCCTCGTCGCGGCATGGATGAAGCCGCCGCCGGGCCGGGCTGGGCGTGCGGCCTGAGTAATTTTTTGAACCAACGAAACAAGCAGGCGCGACGCGGCCGGCTCGACTCCTGCGGGTCAAGCAGGAGCGGGCTCATGACGTCGCGCGGCTGAACGCAAGCAACGAATCTACCGGAGAAATCATGGCATCAGTCAACAAGGTCATTCTCGTGGGCAATCTGGGCGCTGACCCGGAAACGCGCTACCTCCCGAGCGGCGACGCCGTGGCCAACATCCGTCTGGCGACGACGGACCGTTACAAGGACAAGGCATCCGGCGAATTCAAGGAACTCACGGAGTGGCACCGCGTGGCGTTCTTCGGGCGGCTCGCGGAAATCGTCAACGAGTATTTGAAGAAGGGCTCGTCGGTGTATATCGAAGGCCGCATCCGCACCCGCAAATGGACCGATCAGCAGGGGCAGGAGCGTTATTCGACGGAGATCGTCGCCGACCAGATGCAAATGCTCGGCGGGCGAGGCGGCGCGAGTATGGGCGGTGGCGATGACGGCGGTTACAGCCGTAGCGCCCCGATGGATCGCTCCGGTGGCGGTGGTGGGCGCGCCCCGGCAGGCGGTCGTCCGAGTGGCGGCGGCGCAGGCGGCGGTTCGAGCCGTCCGAGCGCACCCGCTGGCGGTGGCTTCGACGACATGGACGACGATATTCCTTTTTGATCAAACTGCGACGATTTAGATAAATAGGCCTCGGGCTATTAGCCCGAGGCCTATTTTTTTTGTCCTGGCAAGGCGCTTTCCGAATTGTGCCGCGCGCTTCCCCCTTTTCCTGCTCGGGCATATTAACCTCTCAAGCGTTGTGACGGACACGGGATGAATAAGTGTCGCCGAGCTGGATCATCGAAGGGTAATCGGATATTTCCTATGGTATGCGAATTATTCGCATCCTATTTTTAAAGTAGCTATTCAAAGAGAATATAAAGAGAAACATTTATCTGCTCGTCGTCATTGATTCGGAATTTATTCGGGCGTCCGTTTAGCGGATTCTGGTAAACGAAATTCGGTTGGTCAATGGCTTGGTCAGGCGCTTCGGCTTGAGATTTAGTCTTTCAGCCGGCGCGTGTCTCAATGAGCAGAAATCGCAAATAACCACACAATAACCGGGGGGCTCTTGAAACTTCGAATAGTTCTGGCTGACGATCATCCTTTCGTTCTCCTAGGAATGAAAGCGCTCTTCGACGCCGACCACGGCGTGGAAGTTGTCGGTGAGGCGAACAATGCAAGCTCTTTGCTGAGCGAGCTTGCCGTCAAGCCGTGCGATGTGCTGGTCACGGATTTCGCCATGCCGGAGCCGGGAGTCGACGCCCATGATGGGCTGCGTCTGATTCGCAAGGTGCGGCAGGATTACCCGAATACCAGCATTGTCGTGCTTACCAGCGTGAGCAACGTGGCGATTCTGCGTTCCATCCTAAACGCGGGCGCGATCAGCCTCGTCAACAAGGCGGAGCCGATCGAGCTGGTGGCGACTGCGGTGCGTCACGCGAGTGTCGGACGCCAGTTCGTCAGCGCGTCGTTCGTCACGGCGCTCGCGGAGGCCGGAACGGAGACGGATTTTTCACCGGAGGAGCCGCGCCTTTCTCCGAGGGAGATTGAGGTCGTCCGCTTGTTCGCCAAGGGCCGTTCGATTACGGAAATCGCGAGAGAGCTCGATCGCGATGTCCGCACGATCAGCCGTCAGAAGCGCGATGCCATGAATAAGCTCGGCGTGAGGAACGACCCGGGTCTGTTTGCCTTCGTCCGCGCTCGCGGACTAGGTTGAGTATTTTGTACTATTTTTTTGTTTCGGATGCATCTTATGTATTTAAATGTTTCGGTATCCGATGCTTACAGTTCAATCGTGAATGTGAATTCAGTTTCGCGTGACGCGAAGGGGTTTGAGTCAATGGATTTCGAGAACGGGAGCCGGGTGTTCTCGCACACTAAACGCACAAGACTGGCGATAGCAGATGATCATCCGCTCGTCATCCTCGCGATCGAGCGATTCTCGGGGAATTTTCCCAACGTGGAGGTCGTCAGCCGCAGCGCGAACTCGACACACCTCATCGAGGCACTCGAACGTGGCGAATGCGATGTCGTCATCATGGACTTCTTCATGCCGGGTGGACGCTACGGCGACGGCGTCGAGTTGATCAAGTACGTGGCGAGTCACTTCCCGGAAGTCCGGGTGGTCGTCGTGTCATGCAACGGCGACGCCTCACTGGTGAAGCAGGCACTAGAAGCCGGGGCGCATGCGTTCTTGAGCAAGGAAGACCGGCTGGATCTGATTTACGTGGCTATCGTGTCCGTGATCGCGAACGAAACCTACTTGGGACCGGCTATACGGCGTGCGGTCGCTCTCGCAGACGGCGAAAGCCATGCACGGTTCATTCGCCAAAGGCTCACGACTCGCGAGCTCGAAGTGATCGAGCGCTATGCGAGAGGCGCGAACGTCACCGAAATCGCGAAGGATCTGGATCGTAGCGTGAAGACGATCAGCGCCCAGAAGTGCGCGGCCATGCGCAAGCTGGATCTGTCGACTGACGCGGACCTGTATCGGTTCATTTCCGACAGCGGTTTGATCTGAGCGGAGTGCGCCGCGCTGCTAACGCTTATTCATTCGAGGCCGGACCATGAGACAACGTTCAGTCAATTGAAAGACAGAAGTGTGCCGACTTTCTCAATAACACGCCCAACAAATAATGAAAAAAAAGGCGCCCAAGCTAGCGATCGTGGCGGACGACCATCCGGTTGTCATCAAGGGAGTTAAGAGCTTTCTGGAAAGGGATGGCTCAGTGAAAGTCGTCGCCACTGCAGGCGACACGGCAGAGCTTGCTGAGGCGGTAAGCGCCACGCCGTGCGATTACATCTTCTCCGATATAGGCATGCGAGGCATCGACGGCGAAAGCAATTCGATCGCATTCCTTAGGCGACTCACATGGCAGGTGACGCGACCGAAGGTCATCGTACTCACGATGATTTCACAGACGCGCTTGCTGGCCGGGCTTGTCCGGCTCGGACTCGACGGCGTGATCGACAAGCGTGACGGACTCCTGTGCCTGAGCGAGGCGATCCGCGTGGCAGAGGCGGGTGGCTGCTTTCTCTCGCCGCGCGTCGAAACAGAGGTGAGTCAGCTGCCGAGCACGTCGCCCGCGCGCGCAGGCGTACTGAGCCGGCGCGAATGGGAAGTGTTTCAACTGTATGCCAGTGGTCTCCTGGTGCATGAAATTGCGAAACACTTCGGACGGAGCCGCAAGACAATCGCCACGCAGAAGCGAAGTGGCATGCGCAAGCTCGGACTCGATTCCGAGGCCGAACTCGTCGCTTTTTTTCAGCAAGTCGGATTGGTCTGAAGCGACTCGCGTTCTTTTAGGGGCGCTTCTATCTCGGAGTGATTTGGGACCATTCTGATTCGGTCTCAACGGAATGCGGATCAGACTCGAAGCCTCTGCACCCGAGAGGCAAGCACGATGCTTCGTGAAGATTCGACTTGACTCGAATCGTGGCGAAACCGGCGTCCGCGGGCGTGCCCTGCTTGGCGAAGCAACTGTCGTTGCACACGTCGCCCGCTTTCGAGAGGTTCATTTTGAGATCATTGTTCGTCCGCGGCTTGCTGCTTCTCAGCCTCGCCGCGCCGCTTTGCTGCCGCGCGGCCCCGCCTGATACGCTCATCGACACGTCGCAACCCGCCGCGACCGTGAGCGCCAAATCTAACGACACGGCTCCGGCTTTCGAACTCGATGAACCGGCACGCAACTACTTGCGGGCGCTGAGGCCGATCGTGGTGGGCGTGATCGGGACGCCCGTCCATTCGGCCGATGCTTCGCCCGAGTCCCCGCGAATCGCACTCGGACAGATCGAGCGCTTGCTGGGCGTGACCTTCGATCAGAAACCCTTCGACGACTGGGCGCGCGCTGCCACGGCCTTCCAGCTCGGCGAAGTCGACATGATCGTCGCCGAGAGCCGCTCCGGACGCCTCAACTATGCGTTACGTTCCGAATTGCACCCGCTGGACCTGCTGCTCAAGCGGGCAGTCGCGCAGTCCGCAGAACCAGCGTCGAGCGTTGCCGGGGCTGCGCCGCCGGACGCGACTGGTTGGAATATCCCGCTGCAACGATTGCTGCCCGCACTGATCTGCATTGCCGCCGTGCTCTTCGTGACGCTTCGCGCGTTCATCAGGTTGCAACAGGAGATGGGACGGCGCATGGATACCGAACAGCGCCTCGGCACTCAACTCAGTTTCCAGCAAACCATGATGGAGGTGGTGCCGTATCCGCTTGTCGCGAAAGACATGGATAACCGCTATATCGCTGTGAACCGGGCCTTCGAAGAGGCGCTCAACGTGCGGCGCGAGGACATCATCGGGCGCACGAGCCTGGAAGTCGCGGCGTGGGGCGCGGAACAGAGTCGCGTGCTCCACGACCTGACCAGCGCGACGCTTGCAACCGGCGAGCGACAGGAAATCGAAACGGAATTCAGCGACAACGAGAACCGCCCGCGCAGCGGCCTTTTCTGGACCGGAGCGTTCGCGGCGTCGAACGGCGAGCGTGCGGGCGTCGTCGGCACGATGATCGACATCACCGATATTCGCGATGCGGAGACCCGGGCGCGGCAGACCGAGCGCCGGCTCCACGACGTCACACGTTCGCTGCCCGCGGTCGTGTTCCAGCTGCGCCGCGCGAGCGACGGCAATTACAGCCTTCCGTATATCGATGGCGACACGCGCCAGTTGCTCGGCCTGGGCGTCGTCGCGCTCGCGGACGATCCGATTCACGCGTTGACGCATGTCCATGCTGAAGACAATGCACGTCTGCTGCGCGAGATTGAAACTTCGGCGCGCACGCTCGAGCCGCTGCACACGGAATTTCGCTCCACGATCGAAGGCGTCACGCGGTGGATTCGCGCCGATCTCGTCGCGCACCGCGAGGACGACGGCGCGGTGGTGTGGAGCGGCTATTGGGCGGATGCCAGCTTCGACCACGCGCGTTCGGAAGAGCTCGCTCGTGCGCGGGACGCGGCCGAAGCCGCATCGCGCGCCAAGGACGACTTCCTCGCCATGATGAGCCACGAAATCCGCACGCCAATGAACGGTGTGCTGGGGCTCGTCGAGGTGCTCGAGAACACGCCGTTGAATCCGGACCAGTCGCAGATGCTCGGCATGATCCAGGATTCCGCGAGCGCGTTACTGCAAATCCTCGATGACCTCCTCGACTATTCGAAGATCGAGGCCGGCCGGCTGACAATCGAATCGACGCCGATCGACCTGCGCGAACTGGTCGACAACGCGGTCGGCCTGCTCGCCGGACGCGCGCACGAGAAGGGCTTGCGCCTGCGCGTCGACGTCGCGCCGGAAGTGCCCGCGAGCGTTCGAGGCGACAGCGTGCGCCTCAGGCAGGTTCTCTTCAACCTGATGAGCAACGCCATCAAGTTCACGATCAAGGGTGAGGTGGCGCTCGAGGTGCGGGCGGTGGAGGACTCCGGGGCGGAGCCGGTCATCGAACTCTGCGTGAAGGACACCGGCATCGGCATTGCCGCCGAGGCTCAGCAGAGTCTTTTCGAGCCGTTCGTGCAGGCGGAGACATCTACCACACGGCGCTTCGGCGGCACCGGTCTCGGACTCACGATCTGCAATCGTCTCGTCGAACTGATGGGTGGCGAAATGAGTCTGGCAAGCGCGATCGGCGTGGGCACGGCAATGACCGTCCGGCTCAGCATGCCTCTCGAGACCTTGCAATACCAGATCGAAGGTCTGCGCGGCAAGCGCGGCATCGTCGCGATCGACGATGACCGTGTAGCGGAAGCACTCATGCATTACGGCGCGGCGCTCGGCCTCGAGCTGCAGCGCCGTCGGCCGAAGGAAATCGCGTTGCTCGCGCCTCGGTCGTTTGCGGACGTCGATATCGTTTTTCTGAGCGACGCACACAAGAGCGACAGGCCGTTGGGTTCGCGCGTGATCCACCTGACCGAGAAGCCGAAGCCGACCGGCTACCGCATTCTCGAAGACGACATCCGCGTCAGCGTCAATCCGATCTCATGGCACGGACTCGGCGCGGCTTGCGTCGCGGCGATGACCGGCATGCCCCAGATCGCTGCGCGCGCCGTGCTCGGCCACGAAACGAAGATGGCGGCGCCGGACCGGGAAGACGCGTTACGCAGCGGCAAGCTCGTGCTCGTAGCCGAAGATCATCCGGTGAATCAGGAGCTGATCCGTCACCAGCTCTCGCTGCTCGGCTTCGCCTGCGATGTCGTGCACGATGGCGTCGAAGCGCTCGCGGCGCTCGGCGACACGCGCTACGGCTTTCTGATCACCGATTGCCATATGCCCAACATGACCGGCTACGAACTCGCGCGTCGCCTGCGGGCGGATGAAGCCGATTCCCCGCGCCGGCTGCCGATACTCGGTATCACGGCGAGCACCGCGCCTGACGAGTTGCGCAGGTGCCGCGAGGCCGGCATGGACGATTGCCTCGTGAAGCCGACGCGGCTCGCCACCTTGCGCGAGCATCTGAATCGCTGGTGGGTGGCGGACAGTGCGTTGCCCGAGGCCCAGACGCAGCCGCATGCCACGACGCTCGATCCGCAGAGAGACGATGACGAACTCGATCTCGGCGCCATGGCGCAACTCTGGGGCAGCGAGGCGACCGTCAGAGCCTTGCTGGACGCGTTCGTGTCGTCGTTCCGCGACGATCTCGTGGCGCTGCGCCGGCTGCTGGATCGCGGTACGGTCGACGATCTGCGCGACTGGCATCATCGCGTGTTCGGCGCGGCCAGCGTTTTGCAGTATCGGCCGCTGCTGGAGGCACTGGAAGAATTCAGGCGCGACCTGCATTTGAAGACGCGCGAGGCGCGCCAGCGTGAGGGTCTCGAACTGATCGCGCGATGCGAGCAGCTCGTCGAGCGCATCGACGCGCAGGGAGCCACGATTCTTTAGCGGGACGAACGGCGACGCCGCGCTCTTCCGCGGCGTCGCCGTTCGTGGCCTTGTCAGTCCGAAGAAGGGTCGATGCTTACAGCCGCCGCTTCGCTGCCGCGGAAATAGGTCAGGGCGAAGTCGACGAAACATCGCGTCTTGGCCGACACGTGCCTGCGTCCCGGATAGACGATGGACACTTCCTTGTCGGCGTCCTCTAGAGCGTAACCGGGCAGTAGCCGCACGAGCGCGCCCGTTTCGATGTCCCGGGTCACGTAGCTCTCGGGCAACGCAGCCACACCCATTCCGGACAAGGCGGCCTGCCGAAGCATGTGTGAACTGTTCACCATATATGCCGGATCGAGCACGACGCTTTCCGACGTACCCGAACTCCCGACGAACGACCAAGTGGACCCGTGCACGTCCGCTGCGGGCGCAAGGAAATCGTGCGCCGCCAGCGAGGCGGGGTGAGCGGGCGTGCCGCGTTGCGACAAGTAATCCGGTGAGGCCACCAGGACGGCCGAAACCTTGAGAAGCGGCCGGTTGATCAGCATGCCGCTGGTGACCAGTTGAGGCACGACGATGCCGACGTCAAAACCTTCAGCGACGAGATCGACCGGACGATGCAGCAGAGTCAGGCGCAACTTGACGTCCGGATAGCGTTCACGAAACGCACGCAACATAGGCGTGAGCCCGAGCAGCGAGAAGGACGCCGATGCCACGAGTTTGAGCGTTCCGGACGGGTCTATCGAACTGTTCGCCACCGATGCTTCCATCGCTTCGATCTGCTCGATGACGGCTCGACAGCCATCGGCGTAGGCGCGCCCGGCTTCCGTCAGCGAGACGCTGCGCGTGGTCCGGTTGAGAAGGCGCGCGTTGAGATGCGTTTCCAGCAGGGAGACGTAGCGCGTCACCACGGCGTTGGACAGATCGAGCGCGGCAGCGGCGCGGCCGAACGACTCGGTTTCCGCCACCTTCATGAAGACGCGCATCGCTTGAAGTTGATTCATTAGGATTGCGACTCGACTGGCGATTTAAGAACGCCCTGTATTTCGATGCGAGTGACCTTGTTTTGACTCGCGTGCGCGACTTTAAAGTGAATTTGGGCATATCTGAATCGGAGTGCTCTTAACCCGCGCATCTGTATCGCTGGGACCACTGTCGCATGTTTGCAACTGAACCATCGCGACACCATCCTTCGTCATCTGCTCTGCCGCAGGTAAGTCCACGCGGCTTAGGCGTTTTCCCGTCTTGAAATTGCACTTTTCGAATAAGTCGAAAAGCCTTTTGTGCTTGCCGTGTCAGTTTCTCAAAAAGACCGGGCAATAAACTTGGTCCTGCCGAATATCGGTGCTGCGCCAAGCGAGTAATGAAGTAGCTCCGCTGATGAGCGCTCAGCCTGAAGCAACCCCCGGGTCGCAAGACTCACTCAAAGGAACACCTATGAAAAAGAATCTAATCGGCGTGGCAGTGGCAACGCTGGTCGCATCGTTCGCGACGGCTGCAAGCGCGCAAAGCAGCGTGACGTTGTACGGTCTGGTCGACGCAGGTCTGACGTACGTGAACAACGTTCAGTCGCCGGCCGGTAGCGGAACGATGAAGTCCAGCCAGTTCGGCATGAACGGCGGCAACGTGCAGATGAGCCGTTGGGGCCTGCGTGGTGCTGAAGACCTCGGCGGCGGCATGAAGGCAATCTTCACGTTGGAGAGCGGTTTTGACGTGGCGAACGGTTCGAGCCTCGGCGGCAGCAACAGCATGTTCGGTCGTCAGGCGTTCGTTGGTCTGTCGAGCGGCTTCGGTACGGTCACGCTCGGTAAGCAAACCGATTCTGTGACGGATTACCTCGGCCCGGTCAGCGCGACCGGCACGTGGGGCGGTACGTACTTCGCTCACCCGGGTAACCTCGACAACCTGAACGGCGATGCATTCCGTCTCAACAATTCGGTCAAGTTCCAGAGCGCGAACTACAGCGGCCTGACGTTCGGCGGTTCGTATGCGTTCTCGAACACAGCAGGCAGCTTTGCAGCGAACCGTGCGTACAGCGCAGGCGTTGGGTATGCCAATGGTCCGTTGAAAGCCGGCGCTGCTTACACGCAATCGAACGGCGCCAATAGCAACGGCGCAGGCGCGATCACTGGCGGCAGCCCGACGATCAGCTTTGCCAATGGATATACTTCTTTAGCCAATGTGAACGATCTTCGTCTCCGCACGTTTGGCGCCGGCGCTAGCTATTCGATCGGTGCAGTGACGTTCGGTGGTCTCTGGTCGCAAGTTCGCCAAGACGCGAATTCGGTCGACGGCAAGGTCGTCGACAACAATATCGAAGTGAACGGTCGCTACGCTCTGACGCCGGCCCTCGCGATCGGTGCTGCGTACACGTTCACGCTTTCGAAGGTAACGTACGGCGGCGGTGACGGCTCGAATATCGTGCGCTACCACCAGTTCGGTTTGCAAACCGACTACGCGCTGTCGAAGCGCACCGACATCTATGCTGAAGGCGTGGTGCAGCTCGCCAGCGGCCTCGACAAGGGTGAGTACCCGACCGCCCGCATCGGCGGATTCAGCACGGCTTCGTCCAGCGGCCGTCAAGTTCTGGTCACGACGGGTATCCGTCACCGCTTCTAAAGCGGTCTGCGTCTGACGCAGCCAGTAACAAGGTAGTAACCCAAAAGGGCGCCGCAAGGCGCCCTTTTGGCGTTCATGCGCCACCAAAAACGCCAATCATGCGAATGCACTACCATGCCGGAAGCAGCCGGCGTATCGGCTGCCTCATCGGTCTGGCGTCGCACAAACACTGGAGAGTCAAGCATGGTTTCGGCACGCACATCCCACGTCCGCCGGGCGGCAGGCGCGCTGCTCGCATGGCTGGCGTTGCTGGCACCGACGGCATCGTTCGCCGATATGGTCAAGCTCAAAGCCAGCCTCCAGCCGTCGAGCGAAGTTCCGCCGCGCGTGAGCAAGGGCCACGGCGAACTCGATGCGACGTTCGACACCGACACCAAAGTCCTCTCCTGGACCGCGACCTACGCAGAACTGTCCGGCCCGGTGACCATGGCTCATTTCCACGGTCCCGCGCCGGTGGGACAGAACGCGAAAGTGCAGGTGCCGATAGAAAAGAACGCGCTCTCGAGCCCGATGAAAGGGCAGACCACGTTGACCGATCAACAGGTGACCGATCTCATGCAGGGCCAGTGGTATTTCAACATCCACACGCAGGAAAATCCGACCGGCGAGATACGCGGTCAGGTGCTGCCGGCGAATTGATGCAGGCGCAACGGATGGTCCGGCGATGAGCTGGCAAAGCGCTCTCGCGTGCTGGCTGCTGCGCAAGCGCGTGCGTCCCCACACGGCAAAGCCGGAAATCGATGTCGAACTGGCGCGCGCCTATGCGTCGCGTCGAATCTGGTCGCCTGGCGTGCCGCGAGGCTGGCGGCTCGATACGCGCGACGAAAGCGGCGAGTGGCTGATTCCGGACGCGCCGCGCCGCGCGACCATTCTCTATCTGCACGGCGGCGGTTACTACTTCTGCTCGCCGCGCAGTCATCGCGCGATCACGTTCGCGCTGGCTTCGCGTGCGAACGCCGCGGTATTTTCGCTCGACTATCGCCTGGCTCCCGAGCATCGCTTTCCCGCCGCGCTCGACGACAGCGTGGCGGCCTACCGTCGCCTGCTGGCCGATGGTGTCGATGCGCAATCGATCGCGCTGGCTGGCGACTCGGCGGGCGGAGGCCTCGCGCTGGCGACATTGCTCGCGCTTCGAGACGCCGGTGACCCGCTTCCTGCGGCGGCGGTTCTCTTCTCGCCGTGGACGGACCTCACCTGCAGCGGCGAATCGATGCGAACCAACGAGGGCCGCGATCCGATGTACCACGCATCGGTGTTTCCGCGCGTCGCCGCGCAGTATCTCGGACAAGCCGATGCGCACCATCCCTACGCATCCCCGCTATTCGGCCGCTTCGAGGGCCTGCCCCCGCTTCTGATCCAAGCCGGCGACACAGAACTATTGCTCGACGATTGCACCCGCGTCGCAAAAAAGGCGCGTGCGGCGGGCGTGCGCGCCGAACTGGAAATCTGGCCCGGCGTGCCCCACATCTTCCAGATCTGGGCGCCGTTCATGCCCGAGGCGAATCGCGCGTTGGCCCAGGCGGCGGCGTTTATCGTCGCGATGACGTCGTCGCGTGAAAATCAGCGTCCGCCCATCACCTCGATCGTCTGATACGCGCGTTCGACCGCCGACGCCCCATAGCGCCGCTCGAGCCGGCGCACGGTGAAGTGTCCGTGCGCCATCTGCTGAAAGTGGTCGATGAACACCGTGTTGACCATCGCGCCGAGCACCGCGCCGATCGCCGGAATGGATTTCGCCGCGACCTGTTCGCTGACCTGCACCGAAAACCGCGACGCAATCGTCTGCAGGAACTTGAGCAGGGCGGTGGAGCCGTGACTGCCCAGTCCCTTGGCGGCGATTTCGTTCGTCGCCTTCGATACCGACTGCGCGAGCGCCCCGCGCACGATGAAATAGCCGAGATCGGCGTTGTCGTCGCTGGCCTTGGTGCCGCCCATGCCGAGCACCATCATGCATTGCAACTGCGCCTCCACGCGATGCACGTCTTCGCCCTCGCTGCGGGCGATATCGCAGATCGAGCGGAACATCAGCGTCGTCGTGACGGGCAATTCGACCGGCAACGCGAACAGTCCGAACGCGCCGCCCGCCGCGCCCGTGGTCGCGACGGCGAGCTTGTGCATCAGATTGTGCGGCTTGTCGGGCGGCGGCGCGAGCAGCGAATCGGACGGCGCGCTCTTGCCGAGCGTGCGCAGCGCGACCTGCAGACATTTCTTCAGCGCGAGCTGCGTCGCGTCGTCGACTTTTTCCTGCGCGGCGGAAGGCAGCCGCCCCATCAGCTTTTCGATGGGCGCGCCGACGACGCTCGCGAGTTTCATCGTCAGCGATGGGCTTTCCAGCGATTCCTTCGCGCGGGCCAGAGCCGCGAAATCTTCGGGCGTGAGCGGCGAGGTGATGATTGGCGTCGGTTCCATGCGTTTGTCTGTGTCCGGAAGAGGTGAGTTGCCACGCAGCTTTAGAGCGCAACACCGTGCTATGATTCCATTTCCATTGACTGGTCAATTATTGCGCTTACAAAAGATGGCCGTTCACACAGCCGCGCACCATTCGAGCGGGCAGGTTTTACCGTTCCGCGAATCACTCATGGCGATGCTGGGCATCTCGTTCGTCACGATGCTCGTCGCGCTCGATCAGACCGTAGTCGGCACCGCGTTGCCCACGATCGTCGCCGAACTGAAGGGCTTCGATCTCTACGCCTGGGTCGCCACCTCGTACCTTTTGACGTCCGTCATCACCGTGCCGATTTTCGGACGGCTCGGCGATTACTACGGCCGCAAGCCGTTCGTGATCGCCTCGATTGTCGTGTTCACAGTCGCGTCGGTATTGTGCGGGCTCGCCAACAGCATGATGTTCCTCGTGCTCGCGCGCGGCTTGCAGGGCATCGGCGGCGGGATGCTGGTCGGCACCGCGTTCGCATGCATTGCGGATCTGTTTCCGGACAACGTCGTGCGCCTGCGCTGGCAGGTGCTGATGAGTTCGGCGTTCGGCATCGCCAATGCGATCGGGCCCTCGCTCGGCGGGTTTCTCACGCAATACTACGGCTGGCGCTCGGTTTTCTACGTCAATCTGCCGGTGGGCGTGATCTCGCTCTTTTTCGTCTGGCGCTTCCTGCCGCATCTGCGCCACGTCGCGCACGAAGGCAAGATGCGGCTCGACTGGCCTGGCGCGGCGCTGATCGCCATCGCGCTCGGTGCGCTGCAACTGTTCGTCGAAATGTTGCCGAAACACGGCATCAGCGCTGAAACCGCCGCGTTGCTCGCGGCCGCCGTCGCGGCCGGTTTCGGGCTGTGGAAGTGGGAAACGCGCTGCGAGTACGCGATCCTGCCCGTCGACATGTTCCGCAACAAGGCGCTCGCCGCGCTCTTCACGCTCGCGATTCTCGGCGGCTTCACGATGTTCTCGCTGCTGTTCTATGCACCGCTGCTGTTCCAGGGCGGCTTCGGCATGTCGCCCAAGGACGCGGGCATGATGATCACGCCGCTCGTGGTGTTCATCACGATCGGCAGTATCGTGAACGGGCGCATCGTGACGCGGCTCAAGAACGCGAATCTGATGCTTTACATCGGTTTCGCGCTGCTCGCGGTATCGTGTCTGGGCGTGGTCGTCGCCACGCACAACATGCCGCGCTCGGCGCTGCTCGTCGTCATGCTGCTCGGCGGTCTGGGCCTGGGCTTCGTGATGCCGAATCTCACCGTGTTCGCGCAGCAGACCGCGGGGCGCGCGCATCTCGGCATCGCGACCGCGCTGCTGCAATCGCTGCGCATGATCGGCGGAATGATCGGCACGGCGCTGACCGGCACGCTCGTGAGCCATCTCTATGCGAGCGGCGTGACTCTCGCGCTGGAAAAGGATCGGGCGATGCACTGGGCCGCCGATCTCTCGGATCCGCAGATTCTCATCAACCGCGAAGGGCAGGAGACGCTGCTTTCGCAATTGAGCGCGGCGGGCCACAACGGCGCGATGCTGCTCGAAGCCGCGCGCGAGGCGCTCGTGGCGGCGATTCACATCGGTCTGGCGCTGGCGGCGCTGGTCGCGGTGGTGTCGGTATGGCAGTCGCGCCGCGTGCCGCCGGTGCGCCTGAAAGGACCGCAAGAGCCGGTCATCATGGCCGAATGACCACGGAAATCACGCGTATGAATGAACAGGACCGTATCGCCGTCATGCAGCAGTTCGGGCGCACGTATCGCGCGTTCATGTCGGCGTTCGAGGCTGCCGTTGGCCAGCCGATGCCCCGCTGGCGCATCCTGCTCGCGCTGCAGGAGCATGCGGGCTTGCTGTCGCAGAAGAAGCTGGTCGAGCGTCTGAAGGTCGATCCGGGCGCGCTGACCCGTCAACTGAAAACGCTGGAAGGTCTCGGCTGGATCGTGCGCAGCGTCGATGCGCGCGACAACCGCGTGTCGAACGTCGCGCTGACGGCGCAAGGGCGCGCCATCGCGGAAGAAAGCCTGCCACGGCGCAACGCGTTCCTGCACGACACGATGGCGTCACTGCCCGACGAGGCCATCGAGGCCCTGTCGAGCGCGCTTCATCTGTTCGAGGGGCGCATTCAGGAAGTGGCGGCCGCGAATGCATCGCAGGCGGCCGCGCTCGCTTCGCTGGAAGAGAAAGCTTAGAAAAACGTCTCGATCACTTCGGTGACGCGATACTTCGGATCGAGGACGAGAATCTGGCGCCACTTGTCGAACGTGAGGCAAGGGTGCGAGATGTCGAACGCGATCATGTCGCCGACTTTCACGTCGTCGCCAGGCTTGATGCGCAGATACGCGTGCTGATCCATCAGGCCGAAAATCTCCCAGCCTTCGTCGGGTGACACGTCGCGCGGCGCCTCGTTGCCCGGACGAAAATGCTTCGCCGGCTCCGGCATGCCTGCGTCGAACGCGGAATCGCGCTTGCCGAGACCGATGATCGCGCGATCCGGTTCCGGAATCGACTGCACGTACGCCCACAATTGCAGCGCGGGCTTGAGACCCTGCCCCATTTTCTTTGCGATCGGATTGCGCGCGAAGATTTCGTTCTGCGCCTTCTTGTAGATGCCGACGTCGTGCGTCAGATAGCAGCCCGGACGCAGCACGACTTCGATCGCGTCGCTGTTGGCCTTGGCGAATTCGTCGGCGACGACGTCGTACCACGCCGATCCCGCGCCCGACAGAATCGCCGGCTTGCGCGCGATCTTGCCTTCCGCGATCAGCTTGCGCGTGATGTCCACCGCGCTTTTCAGAAACTCGCGCACCTTCGTTTCATCCTGCAGAACACCTTCGTACAGCTCGATGCCCGCAAGCTCGATCGTGCCCTGCCAGCGCGCGATCGCGGCGAGCACGGCGTCGCGCTGCGCGTCGTCGCGCACGCCGGTGCGGCCGCCCGGCACGCCGAGCTCGATCAGCACATTCAGCTTCTTGCGCACCGAACTGAAGAATTCGCCGAGCTGATCGACGCCATCGGCCGAATCGACCAGACAGAAGAACTCGAAATTCGCGTCGGTCAGCAGTTCGGCGATCATGCCCATGTTGCGTTTGCCGACGAGCTGGTTCGCCATCAGGATGCGCTGCACGCCGCCACGATACGCCGCGCGCACCTGATGCGCGGTCGCGAGCGTAATGCCCCACGCACCGTTGTCGAGCTGACGGCGAAAGAGTTGCGGCGCCATGGTGGTCTTGCCGTGCGGCGCGAGCTTCACGCCGTACTCGCCGACGAACGCCTGCATCCACTTCAGGTTGTGCTCGATGCGATCGGAATAGAGCACAGCGGCGGGCAGACTCACGTCCTCTTCGAGCAGATTCCATTGCAGACGCGACGCGTCGTTCAACTGGATGCCCGTGCCCGGCACCATGCCGAGACCCTTGCCGAACGGGTCGATCGTCGCGTTCTGATAGTTTGTAACTTTCATGTGCTGCTACTCCATCGTCCGTTTAAATAAACCCTGCGCGCGATGCGATGCGTTCCAGAGTTGACGGTGCTATGTTAACCAAAGTAGCATCCGGCATGGAAATGTTATTTAGTAACACGATCTTCTCGTAAACCCGCAAACAGACATGAACGGCCACGCCGACTCGCTCAGTTTCGACATCGTCGCACGCATCGCCGAGCTGGCGCCTGCGTTGCGCAGCGCCGAGCGCAAGGTCGCCGCGCTGATCCTCGACGACCTGGCGGGCGCGTCGCGCGCGAGCATCGGCGCGCTCGCGGACAAGGCGGATGTGAGCGTGGCCACGGTCACGCGTTTCGCGAAGGCGGTCGGCTGCGAGGACGTGCGCGAGTTGAAGTTGCGGCTTGCGCAGGCGGCGGCGGTCGGCCAGCGCTTTTTGAGGCGCGAACCGGACGATGACGACGCCGCGCCCGATTCGCTCTCCGCGCGCATCTTCGCCGACGTGCAGCAGACGCTCGCGCAGAATCAGGGCGCGTTGCGCGCCGCGCCGATCGCCAGTGCCGCCGATGCGCTCGCTGCCGCGTCGATGATCTACGTGTTCGGCATGGGCGGCGGCTCGACCGCGCTCGCCGACGAAATGCGGTTTCGCCTGGTGCGGCTGGGGCGGCCGGTCGCGTCTTATCAGGACGGTCTGCTGCAGCGCATGGTGGCGGCGACCTTGTCGAAGGAGCAGGTCGTCGTCGCGCTGTCGGTGACGGGGCAAACGCCCGAGATGGTCGAAAGCTGCCGGCTCGCGAAGCAGTACGGCGCGCGCGTGATCGCGCTGACCGCGCCGGCGTCGCCGCTCGGCGCGTTGGCCGACTGGCTGATTCCGATCATCGCGATCGAAACGGACTTCATCTACAAGCCGTCGTCGTCGCGCTACGCGATGCTGATGGCGCTCGACCTGCTCGTCACCGAACTGGCCGTCAAGCAGGCCGATACGAGCCGCGAACTGCTGCGCCGCATGAAGCACGCGCTCGACGCGCATCGCGGCGGCGGCGAGCGACAACCCTTGGGAGACTGATCATGGATTCGTTGAAAGCCGACACGCTGATCGTCGGCGCGCGCGTGATCGACGGCACGGGCGCGCCCGCCGTGGAACGCGATGTCGCGGTGCGCGACGGGCGCATCGTCGCGGTCGAGGCGCGGGGCGGTCTGTCGGCTTGGACCGCGGACGAGACCTTCGACGCGCAGGGCAAGGTGCTCGCGCCCGGTTTCATCGACGTCCACACGCACGACGACACGCACGTGATCCGCTCGCCGCAGATGATGCCGAAGATCACGCAGGGCGTGACGACGGTGATCGTCGGCAATTGCGGGATCAGCGCGTCGCCGGTGACGCTGAAGGGCGATCCGCCCGATCCGATGAACCTGCTCGGGAACGCCGATGCGTTCAAGTATCCGACCTTCGCCGCTTACGTCGATGCGGTGAACGCGGCGCGTCCGAGTGTGAACGTCGGCGCGCTGATCGGCCATACGGCGCTGCGCAACAACCAGATGGACCGGCTGGATCGCGCGGCTTCGGGCGACGAGATCGCCGCGATGCGCGCGCAACTCGAAGAAGCGCTGGACCACGGCGCGCTCGGTCTGTCGAGCGGGCTCGCGTACGGATCGGCGTTCAACGCGCCACCGGAAGAAGTGCAGGGACTGGCCGAACCGCTGGCGAAAGCGGGCGCGCTTTACACGACACACATGCGCACAGAGTTCGATGCGATTCTCGACGCCATGGACGAGGCGTATCGCGTCGGCCGTCATGCGCGCGTGCCGGTGGTGATTTCGCATCTGAAGTGCGCGGGGCCGTCGAACTGGGGGCGCAGCGTCGAAGTGCTGAAGTCGATCGAGACGACGCGCGCAGGGCAGCCCGTCGGATGCGACTGCTATCCGTACAACCGCAGTTCGTCGACGCTCGATCTGAAGCAGGTCACGGGCGATATCGACATCACGATCACGTGGTCGACGCCGCATCCTGAGATGGCGGGCAAGCTGGTCCGCGAAATCGCCGACGAATGGAGCGTGACGCAGCAGGAAGCGGCGAAGCGTCTGCAACCGGCGGGCGCGGTGTATCACAACATGTCGGAGGACGACGTGCGGCGCATCCTCTCGCATCCCGCGACGATGGTCGGCTCGGATGGCCTGCCGAACGATCCGCTGCCGCATCCGCGTTTGTGGGGCGCGTTTCCGCGCGTGCTCGGCCACTATGCGCGCGATGAGGGCGTGCTGACGCTCGAAGAAGCCGTGCGCAAGATGACGAGCCTCACAGCGCGACGCTTCAGCCTGACCGAGCGGGGCGAGGTGAAGGTGGGCTATCACGCGGATCTGGTCGTGTTCGATCCCGAGCGCGTGCGCGATGCCGCGACCTTCGCGCAGCCGCAGCAGGCCGCCGATGGCATCGACGCGGTGTGGGTGAATGGCGTTCTGACGTATCGCGAGCAGGCCGTGACCGGCGCGCGCGCGGGACGTTTCGTGGCGCGCGGGACGGCGTCGAAACTCGATGCGCAGGGCGCGTTTTAAATCAAATTCGTTTTGGAAAAGGAGTCGGAAAGATGAAGCGTTATGGCGTGGAAGGTGGCAAGGGACAAGGCGGCGCGCATATGCCGTTCGCACGCGCGGTCGAGGCCGATGGCTGGCTGTTCGTGTCGGGCCAGACGCCGATGGAAAACGGCGAGGTGATCAACGGCGGCATCGTCGAGCAATCGCACAAGGCGATTCAGAACGTGATCGCGATTCTCAAGGAAGCGGGTTACGGCACGGAGCACGTCGTGCGCTGCGGCGTGTGGCTGGACGATCCGCGCGACTTCGCTTCGTTCAACAAGGTGTTCAAGGAGTACTTCGGTGCGAATCCGCCGGCGCGCGCGTGCGTGGTGTCGTCGATGGTGATCGACTGCAAGGTCGAGGTGGATTGCGTGGCTTATAAGAAAGCGTAATCGCGATCGCGGCTCTGATTCAAAAGAAGCAGAGCCGCGTTTTCGCTTACTGCCTTGCCAATCTCGCGTTATCCGGCATCGGCAGATTGAAGTTGGTTCTGAACGGGTTGATATCCAGCCCGCCACGCCGCGTATAACGCGCGTACACCGCAAGCCGTTCCGGCTTACATTCCCGCATGATGTCCATGAAAATGCGCTCGACGCATTGCTCATGAAATCCCGTGTGCTCGCGGAACGACACGATATATCGCAGCAAACCCGCGTGATCGATCTGTCCGCCGTAGTAGCGAATCTGCACGCTGCCCCAGTCCGGCTGCCCGGTGACCGGACAATTCGATTTCAGCAGATTCGAAAACAGCGTCTCTTCGGTGGGCGCTTCATCATGCGCGGCCTTCAACAGCGAAGGATCGGGGGAAAACACGTCGCAATCGAGATCGAGCCGGTCCAGCGACAAGCCTTCGAACTCTTCCATCTGCAGCTTCGCGAAATCCGCCGGCGCGGCCAGTTGCACCGAAACCGTCGCGCCGCACACCGCCGATACATCGCGCTTGATCGCCGCGCGAACGTTATCGATGGAATCGAACTGCGTCTGCGCAAACGAGCCGAGATACAGCTTGAACGACTTCGATTCCACGATGTTCGGCGAATCCGCCGGCACGAAGAACGTCGCGACCGCGATCTGCGGCTTGCCGCGCCTGTTCAGCCACGAAAGCTCGTAGGCGTTCCAGATATCCGTGCCGAAGAACGGCAGCCGCGCGGGCACGGCGATCGCATCGCGGGCGCGCTTGCGGTCGATCGGAAACAGCAGCGACGCATCGTACTGTTCGGTGTAGTGGACGGGCTTGCCGAGCGGAGATTGATCGGGTGTCATGATGCGTTCGCTATGCCGCTGAGAACGTGCCCCGTCGCAGTCACGACGCGAGCCGATTCGCAATGGCGAATTTGATCGTCGAAGAAAAAGTCGGGTTCGAATTCGCGCAGGAATTCGCCCTTGTCCAGTCCGCCGAGAAACATCGCTTCGTCGATATCGATGTCCCAGGCCATCAGCGTGCGGATCGCGCGCTCGTGCGCGGGCGCGGAACGCGCGGTGACGAGCGCCGTGCGGATATGCATCGGCGACTTGCTTTCGGTGTCGTCGGCGATACGTTGCAGTTTGTTCAGCGCGGCGAGCAGCGGCTTGAGCGGGCCATCCGGAAGCGGCGACCCGCGTTTGTCCGTCTCGTGGCCGACGAACGCGCTCAAGCCATCGCTTTGAAACACGCGCTCGGCTTCGTCGGAAAACAGCACGGCGTCGCCGTCGAACGCGATGCGAATCTCGTCCGCATAACGGCTCGCGGCGCGCGGCGTTTCGGGCAGCACGCGCGCGGCGGGAAAACCGGCGGCGAGCGCATCGCGCACGTCGTCCTGATTCGCCGACAAAAACAGCGAGGCGCGCAGCGGCTTCAGATACGCGAACGGCGAACGCCCGCGCGTGAACACGCCGCGCTCGATCGACAAACCATGCTCGCGGCACGAATGAAACGCGCGCAGTCCGCTGATCGGATCGCTGCGCGAGAGAATCACCACCTCGACGCGCTGCTCACCGGCATTCAGCGCCAGCAGCTTGCGAATCAGGCCGAACGCGACGCCCGGCTTCGCGGGCGTTTCCAGCCGCGAGCGTTGAAGCGCTTCGTATTGCGCGAGATCGCCGGTTTCGAAGACGCGATTTTCTTCCTCGAAGTCGAACAGCGCGCGCGACGAAATCGCGACGACGAGCTTGTCTTCGAGCGTGAACTTCGGCATTGCTTCGCGCCTTTACGCGAGGAACAGCTTGTAGACCGGATTCGCGCCTTCGTCCCACCACGGATAGCCGAGCGTCGCGAGGAAGCGTTCGAACTCCGCGTTGTCCGACTGCGGCACCTGAATGCCGACGAGAATCGAGCTGTAATCCGCGCCCTGATTCCGATAATGGAACAGGCTGATGTTCCAGTCCGGCGCCATCGACGAGAGGAATTTCATCAACGCGCCCGGACGCTCCGGAAACTCGAAGCGCAGAAGACGCTCATCGCGCGCGAGCGGCGAATGGCCGCCGACCATATAACGGATGTGCTGCTTCGAGAGCTCGTCGTGCGACAGATCGACGGTCGCGAAACCGTGTTCGACGAACGCCGACATCATCTGCGCCGTTTCCTTGCGCGACTTGATCTGCACGCCGACGAAGATATGCGCCGCCTTTTCGTCCGCGATGCGGTAGTTGAACTCCGTCACGCTGCGTGTGCCGACGAGTTCGCAGAAGCGCCGGAAGCTGCCGCGCTCTTCGGGAATCGTCACGGCGAACACGGCCTCGCGCGCCTCGCCGACTTCCGCGCGCTCCGCGACGAAGCGCATGCGGTCGAAGTTCATGTTCGCGCCCGACGTGACCGCGATCAGCGTCTTGCCTTCGATGCCCTCGCGTTCCGCATACAGCTTCGCGCCCGCGACGGCGAGCGAGCCGGCGGGTTCGAGCACCGAACGCGTGTCCTGGAAGACGTCCTTGATCGCGGCGCAGAGCGCATCGGTATCGACGGTGATGACTTCGTCGAGCAGCTCGTTGCACAGCCGGAAAGTTTCCTCGCCGACCAGCTTCACCGCGGTGCCATCCGAGAACAAACCGACTTCCGCAAGCGTGACGCGCTCGCCCGCCTTGATCGACTGCGCCATGGCGCAGGAATCCTCGGTCTGCACGCCGATCACCTTGATCTCCGGCCGCACCGCCTTGATGTACGCCGCGACGCCCGCTGCGAGCCCGCCGCCGCCGATCGGGCAGAAGATCGCGTGAATCGGGCCCTGATGCTGGCGCAGGATTTCCATCGCGACGGTGCCTTGTCCGGCGATCACATCCGGATCGTCAAACGGATGCACGAAGGTCAGGCTGCGTTCTTCCTGAAGCTGCACGGCGCGCGCGTAGGCGTCGCTGTACGACTCGCCCGCGAGCACCACTTCGACGGTCGGGCCGCCGTGCGCGCGGATCGCGTCGATCTTGACCTGCGGCGTGGTCGTCGGCACGGCGATGACCGCGCGGCAGCCGAGCCGCGCCGCCGAAAGTGCGACGCCCTGCGCGTGATTGCCCGCCGACGCCGTGATCACGCCGCGCGCCAGTTCCTCGGCGGTGAGGTTCGCCATCTTGTTGTAGGCGCCCCGAATCTTGAACGAGAAAACCGGCTGATTGTCCTCGCGCTTGAGGAACACGGAGTTGTGCAGCCGCGCGGACAGGTTGCGCGCGGGTTCGAGCTCGCTTTCCCGCGCGACGTCGTACACACGCGCGGTCAGCACTTTCTTCAGGTAGTCGGGATGTGTCATGCGAGGAATCGTCAGGCAGCCGCGATGCGCGCGGGTTTCGAGGGCGAAAGCATCAATCATAGCGCCAACCGTGCCTTTTCCGGGCACGCCGCGCGTCTCGACCGGCCGGACGGTCGTGCAAAAAAGCGTCGAAAATGCCGAAAACGTGTCGCGATTTCGCACGCAAAAGCCCCTTCTCGCTGCTAGCGCCCGCAAACGCGCGCCCCTGCGATGGGTTAGAATTTCCTTTTACGGATCAGCAATCAGGATCGGCAGATGCACCGGCAGCTTCGGATCGATTTTCTTGCGCACGTCTCCCGCGAGTCGCACGCCGCGGCGGAAAGACATGCGCGCCACGCACGATCGTGGCGTTGATCCAGGGCACATCGAAGGCGCCGTGAACGAGTTTCGCCCTATCGCCGCAATCGGGCGACCCCGCCGCCTTCGCCAAGAGAAGTCTCATTCGAAAATTTGCGCCCCCACGCGCATCGCCGGCGTTTCCGCTTTTCATAGCGCGCTCGCCGGCACACCGAACCGTCGAACATGAACGCACCTCAAGCCTTCGATCCGAACGGCGCCCATGCCGCCTTGGCGCTCGATGTCGAGCCCCGTCTGCGCGAAATTCCCTACAACTACACGTCGTTCTCCGATCGTGAAATCGTGATGCGGCTCCTGGGCGACGAAGCCTGGGCCGTGCTCGACGAGCTCCGCAACGAGCGCCGCACCGGCCGCTCGGCGCGCATGCTGTACGAAGTGCTCGGCGACATCTGGGTCGTGCGCCGCAATCCGTATCTGCAGGACGATCTGCTTGACAACCCGAAGCGCCGCGCGCTTTTGGTCGAAGCGCTGAATCACCGTCTGACCGAAATCGAGAAGCGCCGCAGCGCCGATCTCTCGGCCCACAGCAGCGAGGCGGGCAGCCGCGAACGCGCCGAGCGCGTGCAGTTGCTGGTTACCGCCGCGCGCCGCGCCGTCGACGATTTCGCCGCCGAGTTCGGCCGCATGGCCGACTTGCGCCGCCGTGCATCGCGCGTGCTCGGGAAAGAGACGCAGAAGGACAACATCAAGTTCGACGGCCTCTCGCGCGTCGCGCATGTCACCGACGCGACCGACTGGCGCGTCGAATATCCGTTCGTCGTCTTGACGCCGGACACCGAAGCCGAGATCGCCGGTCTCATCAAGGCGTGCTTCGAGCTCGGTCTCACCGTGATTCCGCGCGGCGGCGGCACCGGCTACACCGGCGGCGCGATTCCGCTCACGCCCTTCTCCGCCGTCATCAACACGGAAAAGCTGGAGCAGCTCGGACCCGTCGAAATGACGGACCTGCCGGGCGTCGATCACAAGGTCGCGACGATTTTCTCCGGCGCGGGCGTGGTCACGCGGCGCGTCACCGAAGCGGCGGAGCAGGCGGGCTTCGTGTTCGCCGTCGATCCGACTTCGCTGGATGCGTCGTGCGTCGGCGGAAATGTGGCGATGAACGCGGGCGGCAAGAAGGCGGTGTTGTGGGGCACGGCGCTCGACAACCTCGCGTGGTGGCGCATGGTCGATCCGGAAGGCAACTGGCTCGAAGTCACGCGTCTGGATCACAACTGCGGCAAGATTCACGACGTCGAAGTGGCGCGTTTCCGCCTCGACTGGTTCGACGGCAACCGCGCGCCAGGCGAGAAGCTCATCCGTACGGAGAACCTCGACATCGCCGGGCGCACGTTCCGCAAGGAAGGGCTGGGGAAGGACGTCACCGACAAATTCCTGGCCGGTCTCCCCGGCGTGCAGAAGGAAGGCTGCGACGGCCTCATCACGTCCGCGCGCTGGATTTTGCACAAGATGCCCGCGCACACGCGCACCGTCTGCCTCGAATTCTTCGGCCAGGCGCGCGACGCGATTCCGAGCATCGTCGAGATCAAGGACTATCTGTTCGAAACGTCCAAGCAGGGCGGGGCGATCCTCGCCGGCCTCGAGCATCTCGACGAGCGCTATCTGCGTGCGGTCGGCTACGCGACCAAGAGCAAACGCAACGCGTTTCCGAAGATGGTGCTGATCGGCGATATCGTCGGCAATGACGCCGATGCCGTCGCCGCGGCCACGTCCGAAGTCGTGCGCATGGCCAACGGCAAGAGCGGCGAAGGCTTCGTCGCGGTGAACGCCGAGGCGCGCAAGCGTTTCTGGCTCGACCGCTCGCGCACGGCTGCGATCGCGAAGCACACGAACGCGTTCAAGATCAACGAAGACGTCGTGATTCCGTTGAATCGCATGGGCGAGTACACGGACGGCATCGAGCGCATCAACATCGAACTGTCTCTGAAGAACAAGCTGCAACTCGTCGATGCGCTCGAAGCGTTTTTCCGCACCGGCAAGCTGCCGCTCGGCAAAACCGACGACGCCAACGAAATCCCCAGCGCCGAACTGCTCGAAGACCGCGTGACCCAGGCGCTCGATCTGCTCAAGCGCGTGCGCGAGCGCTGGACGTTCATCGGCGACAAGCTCGATACGCCCTTGCGCGAGGCGCAGCATTATCTCGTCAATCTCGGCTACGAGGCGCTCGCGGAGAAATTCGCGGATCGCGTCGACGTGCAGCCGGACGCCAATGTGTTCCACATCGCGCAGGACCGCACGGTTCGCATCTCTTGGAAGCAGGAGATTCGCGCGGAACTGCGCCAGATCTTCAACGGCGGCGAATTCAAGCCGATCCTCGACGAAGCGCAGGCCATCCACAAGCAGGTGCTGCGCGGGCGTGTGTTCGTCGCGCTCCACATGCACGCGGGCGATGGCAACGTGCACACGAACATTCCCGTCAACTCCGACAACTACGAGATGCTGCAGGACGCGCATCACGCGGTCGCGCGCATCATGAAGCTCGCGCGTTCGCTCGATGGCGTGATTTCCGGCGAGCATGGCATCGGCATCACGAAGCTGGAGTTCCTGACCGAGGAGGAAATCGGCGATTTCCGCGCGTACAAGCAGCGCGTCGATCCGCACGGCCGCTTCAACAAGGGCAAGCTGTTCGACGGCGCGGACCTGCGCAACGCGTACACGCCGTCGTTCGGACTGATGGGCTACGAGTCGATCATCATGCAGCAGTCGGATATCGGCGCGATTTCCGATTCGATCAAGGACTGCCTGCGCTGCGGCAAGTGCAAGCCGGTCTGCGCGACGCACGTGCCGCGCGCGAACCTGCTCTACAGCCCGCGCAACAAGATTCTCGCGACTTCGCTGCTGGTCGAAGCGTTCCTGTACGAAGAGCAGACGCGCCGCGGCGTATCGATCAAGCACTGGGATGAGTTCAACGACGTCGCCGATCACTGCACGGTCTGCCACAAGTGCGTGACGCCGTGTCCGGTGAAGATCGATTTCGGCGATGTCACCATGAACATGCGCAATCTGCTGCGCAAGATGGGCAAGAAGAAGTTCAACGCGGGCAACGCGGCGGGCATGTTCTTCCTCAACGCGACGAATCCGCAGACCATCAATCTCGCGCGCAACGTGATGATGGACTTCGGCTACAAGGCGCAGCGCTTCGGTAACGACGTGCTGAAGAAGATCGTCAGGAAGCAGACGGCCCAGCCGCCCGCGACGGTCGGCAAGCCGCCGGTCGTGCAGCAGGTGATCCACTTCGTCAATAAGAAGATGCCGGGCAATCTGCCGAAGAAAACGGCGCGCGCGCTGCTGGATATCGAGGACAACAAGATTGTTCCGATCATCCGCAATCCGGCGACGACCACCGTCGATTCGGAAGCGGTGTTCTATTTCCCCGGCTGCGGCTCCGAACGGCTGTTCTCGCAAGTCGGCCTCGCGACGCAGGCCATGCTCTGGGAAGCGGGCGTTCAGACCGTGCTGCCGCCGGGCTATCTATGCTGCGGCTATCCGCAACGCGGCGCCGGCCAGTACGACAAGGCCGAGAAGATCGTCACGGACAATCGCGTGCTGTTCCACCGCGTCGCGAATACGCTGAACTATCTCGATATCAAGACCGTGGTCGTGTCGTGCGGAACCTGCTACGACCAGCTCGCGGGCTATGAATTCGAGAAGATCTTCCCGGGCTGCCGGATCATCGACATTCACGAGTTCCTGCTCGAGAAGAACATCAAGCTCGATGGCGTGCAGGGCACGCGCTACATGTATCACGACCCGTGTCACTCGCCGATCAAGACGATGGACCCGGTCAAGCTCGTCAACGACCTGATGGGTTCTGAGCGCGACGGTTACAAGATCGAAAAGAACGATCGATGCTGCGGCGAATCGGGCACGCTCGCGGTCACGCGTCCGGATATCTCCACGCAGGTGCGCTTCCGCAAGGAAGAGGAGATCCGCAAGGGCGCGGCCAAGCTGCGCGGCATTCCGCTGGTCGCGGAAGCGGGCGCGAACGCGATCAATACCGCGAACGCGTCGGCAGGTGCGGCGGGCGCGCAGCCGGGCTCGGTGCTCAAGGCCGGCGACGGTCCTCAGACCAATGGCGCCGACGTGAAAATCCTCACGAGCTGCCCGTCCTGCCTGCAAGGCCTGTCGCGCTACAACGAGGACGCGAACGTCGAGGCGGATTACATCGTCGTTGAAATCGCGCGCAAGGTGCTCGGCGAAAACTGGATGGAGCAGTACGTCGAACGCGCGAACAATGGCGGTATCGAGCGCGTGCTGGTGTAATAGCGAAATCGAGGTTTGATTCGCTAGAGGACCAAATGGACTGTGTGTTTTGCCGTGAAGACGGCGGCGAAGTACTGTGGAAGGACGACGTCTTGCGCGTCGTCCTTGCCAACGAGCCCGACTGGCCGGGCCTGTGCCGTGTCGTCTGGAATGCGCACGTCGCCGAAATGTCCGATCTGTCGGACGACGAGCGCGCGCGCGTGATGACCGCCGTGAACATCGTCGAGCGCGCAATGCGCCGCGTGCTCGTGCCCGACAAGATCAATCTGGCGAGCCTCGGCAATCAGGTGCCGCATGTCCACTGGCACGTCATTCCGCGTTTTTCCAACGATTCCCGCTTTCCACTGCCGATCTGGGCGCCGCGCCAGCGGACCGTGTCGGAAGCGCAGCTCTCCAAGCGCCGCGCGCAGGCCACGCTCATGTACGAGCAGATTCGCAACGAGCTGAACGCGGCCTTCGGCGCGCAGTTTGGTCACTAACAAGACAAGATCATGAGCGGACTCACCCCCACGACGCCGATTCCCACCGGCGTCGTCGTGCATTCAAAATCGCGCGTGCTCGAACTGCAATACGCCGACGGATCGTATCGCGTGCCGTTCGAATTACTGCGCGTCTGTTCGCCGTCGGCGGAAGTGCAGGGCCACGGTCCCGGGCAGGAAACGCTGCAGACCGGCAAGCGCGACGTGACGATCATCGGCATCGATCCGGTCGGACATTACGCGCTGCAACTGAATTTTTCGGACGGCCACAATACCGGCATCTATTCTTGGGACATCCTGTACGACCTGGCGACGCATCAGGATGAACGCTGGCGCGACTATCTGGCGCGGCTGGAAGCGGCGGGCGTCGAGCGCGACACGCCGATGGCCACGAAACCGTCCGGCGGCGGGCACTGCCACTGAGGCGATCAAACATAACGGATGCGGCATAACGCCGCACAGCCGGCGCAATGATTGCGCAGATACAGAACGAACAAAGGCGAGGAACGAGCGCGATGAGCAAGACCCATTTCGGATATGAAACGGTCGATGAGCAGGACAAGGCGAAGAAAGTAGCGGGCGTGTTTCACTCCGTCGCGAGCAACTACGACTTGATGAACGACCTGATGTCCGGCGGACTGCATCGGATCTGGAAGCACTTCACGATCGGACTGGCCAAGGTGCGGCCGGGCTACAAGGTGCTGGACATCGCGG
Source organism: Caballeronia hypogeia (assembly GCF_001544875.2). Taxonomy (GTDB): domain Bacteria; phylum Pseudomonadota; class Gammaproteobacteria; order Burkholderiales; family Burkholderiaceae; genus Caballeronia; species Caballeronia hypogeia. The sequence continues at coordinate 232,071 of NZ_FCOA02000001.1, read as the reverse complement.
GCGGCACGGGCGACCTTGCCATGGCGTTCGCCAAGCAGGCCGGGGAAAGCGGCGAGGTCTGGCATACGGACATCAACGAATCAATGCTGCGCGTCGGGCGCGACCGTCTGATCGACAAGGGCGTAATCACGCCCACCCTGCTATGCGACGCGGAGAAGATCCCGTTCCCGAACAATTATTTCAATGTTGTTACGGTTGCTTTCGGTCTTCGTAATATGACGCACAAAGATGGTGCGCTGGCCGAGATGACACGTGTCTTGAAGCCGGGCGGCCGTCTGCTGGTGCTGGAATTCTCGAAGGTGTGGGAACCGCTCAAAAAGCCGTACGATGTCTATAGTTTCAAGATCTTGCCGTGGCTTGGCGAGAAAGTAGCGAAAGATCCGGATAGTTATCGGTATTTGGCCGAGTCCATCCGCATGCACCCGGACCAGGAAACTCTGAAAACAATGATGGAACAAGCGGGCCTGGATCGAGTCGAATATTACAATTTGTCAGGTGGCGTGGTAGCGTTACACGTCGGGACCAAATTTTAGTGTTCCACTCTCAAAAGGATTCGATATGTTCGATTCGCGCAAACCCCAATCCCGGGGTTTCCTGAACATCTTCTTCAGGAAGGCCGGAATCTTGGCGCTGGCTGGCGTTATTGCGGCTGGCGCAATCTTCGCAGAAACGGCGGAAGCCAAGCGCATGGGCGGCGGCCGCAGCATGGGCCGTCAGTCGGCCACGGCGACGCAGCAACATCAGGCGACGCCGCCGTCGCAATCCCAGTCGATGCAGCAGGGCCAGGCTGGCCAGGCGCAGCGCGCGCAACCCGCGCCCGCCGCGCCGCCGGCCGCGCAGCCCGCGCGTAACCGCTGGCTCGGGCCGATCGCCGGTCTCGCGGCGGGTCTGGGCATCGCGGCGCTGCTGTCGCACTTCGGTCTCGGCGAAGCCTTCGCCGGCGCAATGGCCAACATGATCATGATCGCGCTGATCGTGCTGGCGGCCGTCATGCTGTTCCGCTTCATCATGCGCCGTCGTCAGGGCAATAACACGCCCGCGTACGCCGGCGCCGGTGCGGGTCCCGGTTCGGCATCGCCTTACGGCGCGACCACGCGCACGAGCCTGAACCAGGACCCGCCGCAGGTGCCGCAGCAGCCTGCGGGCTTCGGCGCGAACTACATCGAGACGCCCCAGGGCCAACCGGCCGTGAATCCGAACGTGCCGGCGGGCTTCGACACCGAAGCGTTCGTGCGTAACGCGAAGGTCTACTTCGTGCGTCTGCAGGACGCGTGGGATCGCGGCAACGTCAATGACATCCGCGAATTCACGACGCCCGAAATGTTCGCCGAAGTCAAACTCGACGTCGATGCCCGCGGCAGCGCGCCGAACCGCACGGACGTGGTGCAGCTCAACGCCGACGTGCTCGGCGTAGAGGACCGCGCGGCCGAGTATCTGGCGAGCGTGCGCTTCCATGGCTTGATCCGCGAGTCGGAAGGTGCGGCGGCGGAACCGTTCGTCGAGGTCTGGAACCTGTCGAAACAGAAGGTTGGCAACGAAGGCTGGCTGCTGGCTGGCATTCAGCAGGTCAGTTAAGCCTCGTGAGCCTGACGCGGCGCCGGCAGGCAGTCCGGTGCCGCGTCCTCGGCCGAATGGCCAATAGCCGGCAAGCATCAGTGTGACTGACGGTGGCGGCGGTAGAATAGAAACCCGCGCGAGAAGCGTCTCGCGCGGGTTTTTTCATCTCATAGCCGATGACGAACGCAGACGAATCCGCCCGTCCCGCAGCAAATCCCGCCTTGAAGACCGCATCCGGCGCGTTCGCGGCCGCCGTGAATCACCTGCTCGTGCGCGAGCCGTGGGCGCGCGAGCGCGTGAAACCGTACGCCGGCAAGCGCGTGAAGCTGTCCTGCACGCCCGTTTCGATCGCGCTCGTGGTGCAACCGGATGGCCTCTTCGCCGCAACCACGGAAGCCGAAGCAGGCGAATTCGACGTTACGATCGCCGTGCCGCTGGACGCGCTGCCCGCGTTTCTGCAAGGGGGCCAGGCGGCCGTGATGAAGCACGTGCGCATCGAAGGCGATGCCGAATTCGCGACGACGCTCGCCAAGCTCGCGGAGCATCTGCGGTGGGACCCGGAAGAGGATCTCGCGCGCGTGATAGGCGATGCGCCCGCGCATCGTGTCAGCCGCATCGCGCGGGCGGTGCAGGAGCAGGCACAGCGCACCGGCCGTAATCTGCTCGACACGTTCACCGAATATTTCCTTGACGAGCGCCCGCAACTAGTGCGCAAGAGCGCGCTCGACGCGTTCAATGCCGAGCTTTCGAAGACCCGCGATGCACTTGCGCGGGTCGAGAAACGTATCGAAAGAATCGAGCGGCAAAGCGAGCAATCCACCTCCCAATCACGTCCGGCCAGCGGCGCCTCAGCGCGAACCGGCGGCGAGTCCGTGCGCGACTCGCGCGAATAACGAGCTGAAGCGAATCCGAACCATGCGTTTTCTGCGTTTCCTCAAGATTTTTTTCACGATCGTCCGCTTCGGGCTCGATGAACTCGTCATGAGCGGCATCGACGATGGTCGCGTGCGCTTTCTCATGCGCATCACGACCTTCGGTCGCCGGTTCAATGTCGAGCGCGGCATTCGTCTGCGGCTCGCGCTGGAGAGTCTCGGCCCGATCTTCGTGAAGTTCGGCCAGGTGCTGTCGACGCGGCGCGATCTGCTGCCCGTCGATATCGCCGACGAGCTCGCCAAGCTGCAGGATCGCGTTCCGCCGTTCGATTCGGCGGTGGCCGTGTCCATCATCGAGAAGTCGCTCGGCGCGGCGATCGACGAATTGTTCGACGATTTCGAGCGCGTGCCGGTGGCGAGCGCCTCGATCGCGCAGGTGCATTTCGCGAAGATAAAAAACGGCGAGCACGCGGGCAAGGCCGTGGCGGTGAAGGTGCTGCGCCCGGGCATGCTGCCGGTGATCGACTCCGACCTCGCGCTCCTGCGCGACATCGCGATCTGGGCAGAACGCCTGTGGGCCGACGGCCGGCGCCTGAAGCCGCGCGAAGTGGTCGCGGAATTCGACAAATATCTCCACGACGAGCTCGACCTGATGCGCGAGGCCGCCAACGGCAGCCAGTTGCGCCGCAACTTCCAGGGGCTCGATCTCTTGCTCGTGCCGGAAATGTACTGGGATCTTTCGGCTCCGACCGTCCTCGTCATGGAACGCATGGTGGGCGTGCCGATCAGTCAGGTCGAAACCCTGCGCGCGGCGGGCGTCGACATTCCGAAGCTCGCGCGCGAGGGTGTCGAAATCTTCTTCACGCAGGTGTTTCGCGACGGCTTTTTTCACGCCGACATGCATCCCGGCAACATTCAGGTGAGCCTCGATCCCGCTACCTTCGGGCGTTATATCGCGCTGGACTTCGGGATCGTCGGGGCATTGTCGGACTTCGACAAGAACTACCTCGCGCAGAACTTTCTCGCGTTCTTCAAGCGCGACTATCACCGCGTCGCAACCCTCCACCTCGAATCCGGCTGGGTGCCGCCGACCACGCGCGTCGAAGAACTGGAAAGCGCGATCCGCGCGGTGTGTGAGCCGTACTTCGACCGCGCACTGAAGGATATCTCTCTCGGGCAGGTGCTGATGCGCCTGTTTTCGACCTCGCGCCGTTTCAATGTCGAAATCCAGCCGCAGCTCGTGTTGCTGCAAAAGACCATGCTCAACGTCGAAGGGCTCGGGCGCTCGCTCGACCCCGAACTCGACCTCTGGAAGACGGCCAAGCCGTATCTGGAGCGCTGGATGAACGAGCAGATCGGCTGGCGTGGCTGGTACGAGCGCCTGCAGATGGAAGCGCCACAATGGAGCAAGACCATTCCGCAGTTGCCGCGCCTGATCCATCACATTCTGGCGCAGCATCACGACGCGCCGCGCGCCAGCAGCGACGAAACCATGCGTCAGCTTCTCGCCGAGCAGAAGCGCACGAACCGGCTGCTGATCACGCTGCTCGCGCTCGGGCTGATCGGGATGGCGGGCGCGGGCGTCGTCATTGCGCAGTTCTGGCTCGGCCATCCTTGAGGTCATCACCGTCATGAGCGATCCGACCCAACCCGACGCACCTTCCTTCGACAACCGCGACCCGAATTCGCCCGGTTTCTGGAACGAACGCTTCGACCAGCACTTCATGCCGTGGGATCAGGCTGGCGTGCCGGAAACGTTCGAGGCGTTCGTCGCGACGCGCACGAAACAGAACGTGCTGATTCCCGGCTGCGGCAGCGCCTACGAAGCGCGCCATCTGGCTGAGCGCGGCTGGCCGGTGCGCGCGATCGATTTCGCGCCGGCCGCAGTCGTTGCGGCACGCGCGCAACTGGGCGCACATGCGGGCATAGTCGAGGAGGCGGATTTCTTCACGTACCAGCCGCCTTTTTCGCCGGACTGGATCTACGAACGCGCCTTTCTGTGCGCGCTGCCGAGGGACCGCTGGCAGGATTACGCCCGGCAAATGGCGGCGCTCCTCGCGCCCGGAGCGGTGCTTGCGGGTTTCTTCTTCATCGGCGCGACGCCGAAGGGGCCGCCGTTCGGCATCGGTCGCGATGAACTGGACGCGCTTCTGACGCCGCACTTCGAGCTGATCGAAGATCGCGAGGTGAGCCACTCGATTCCGGTGTTCGCGGACCGCGAGCGCTGGATGACCTGGCGGCGCAAGTGAGCGGCGGCTTGAAATCCGCTAGCCGCGCCCTGAAATATTGCGCGGTTGAAGTTGTACCCGGCGTTGTACCCGGCCTGCGTGCCTTATCCTGAAAATCGCGGGTCAAAACTGGTTTGCGGCTATAATTCAAGGCTTTGGTGCGACACGCACACTCGTGTCCGGCGGCCCCACGACAAGGGGCATCGACCGTCGGAAATCAGTTGGGGTCGCGGTCCTGACTGCTCTGCTGACCATAGTGCTGGCACCTTGAGGCCGGCAATTTGTAGTGAAGCGATACCTGGAAGGGTAGTACCGGGTATCGCCATAGGCGATTTCCTGGTACTGCATCCGCCGGGATCGCATTGCATCAACTCGGTTACCACCGAGTTCCGCCCTGTCAGCGGCTTCAACTCCGCTGACACGCGGATTGTTGTTTGCAAGTCCTACGCCACAAGCTAAGGGATTCGCTAGCGGTACGAGTGGACAACTCGATGCGTCATTGTTCAACCCAACCTCGCATTCGTTGGGTAGTGAACCTGTTGTACGACCAGCAGTAGCCTAGGAGGACATGCGTCACTGGTAACGGTGGGGTGTGAAGCTTCTCTGACAATAGGTCTTGGCTTGCCAGTATGTGTGGACCGTGAGGTCTGCACATAGATACTCCCAGCAGCGCGGGGGTTGAGTCCTTAGGCTGGCTGATATGGCTAACGCAAGTGAACTACTGATAAACCTCGTAAGAATTGTGGTGCCTAAGCTGCTGTGTGGCACCGACCAAAATGGTACGCGGTTGGCTGATCCGCTCGAAGCTCGGGTCACGTCGTCATCCCACCGCCGGGGGAGAGGTAGAGCCTAAGTCAGTCGTGTGATGCATCGGGAACGTGGTAAGCCCGTATTGTTGCCGGGGAGGTTGCTCGGCAGGCGAACCGTGAGGAACGCTGTGGATGGTGCGGGTATGGGAGGACGGAGAAAGCGAAAGTCGGGCTGTAATGGTTCGGATAGGAGTTGCAACATCACTCCACGCGAAAGCGGGCAGACTTCCGTCTGGTCTACCGTCGCAAGACGGCTGACTAACCCTCTGGTACTTGGTTAGATGCGGGTGCACGCACCCGTGTTGCAGTGTTTGTTCGAGACATGGGTGCATGCACCTATGTTGAGTTCTGTTGTTCCCCAGCGGGTGTATCTGCCCCGCTGGGGGAGATGCGCCTTCTGCCGGGGTCTAACCTAAGGTAGGAGAGCAGCATGAGAGTATCGAGTCGGAAGACTGGGTCTGCGCTTTCCCATGTCCCTGACAAGTGGCACGCCGTAGATTGGCGGCTGGTTGAACGGAATGTGAGAGGGATGCAGATACGAATTGCGAAGGCGACGCGAGAAGGCGACTGGCGCCGGGTGAAAGCCCTGCAACGGATGCTGACTCGCACGTTGTCCGCGAAGCTGTACGCGGTACGACGTGTTACGCAAAATCAAGGTGCGCGTACGGCTGGAGTCGATCGCGAACTGTGGGACTCGCCTGAGAGCCGATGGGAAGCTGTCGGCAGATTGAAGCGGCACGGATATAGGGCTTTGCCATTACGGAGAGTCTTTATCCCCAAAGCCAATGGGAAGGAACGCCCTCTGGGTATCCCGACCATGCGGGACAGGGCGATGCAAGCCCTGTATCTGCTGGCATTGGAGCCGGTAGCAGAATCTACGAGCGACCCGAACTCCTATGGATTTCGAATCAACCGCTCGACAGCTGATGCTATGGGCCAACTGCGCGGTTGTCTGTCCCGCCGGGATTCGTCCCAATGGGTCCTAGACGCTGACATCGAAGGCTTCTTCGATCACATCAACCATGACTGGCTGATCGCAAATGTCCCCATGGACAAGAGCATCCTGCGGAAATGGTTAAAGGCTGGCTTGATTTATAAGGGTCAGTTTCAGGCGACGCGGGCCGGAACGCCCCAGGGAGGGGTGATCTCTCCCACGCTGGCGAATATGACGCTGAACGGGTTAGAACGGGACCTAATCGCGCACCTCAGTGCGAAATTGGGCATCGGGAAGGCCAAGAAGCTGAAGGTCAATGTTGTGCGATATGCAGACGACTTCGTTATCAGCGGAGCTTCTCGCGAAGCTCTCGAACTCGAAGTCCGCCCCTGGGTCGAAGCATTCCTAGCCACACGAGGTTTGCGACTATCCGAGGCGAAGACGCGGATCGTTCACATTGAAGACGGCTTTGATTTCCTTGGGTGGAATTTTCGGAAGTACAACGGAAAATTCCTTCCCACCCCAAGCAAGAAGAACGTGCAAGCGTTCTATCGCAAGGTGGCGGATACGATCAGTGGCAACAAAACGGTTAAGCAGGCGGAGCTTATTGACCTGCTGAACCCTATGTTGCGTGGTTGGGCGCAGTATCACCACCACGTCTCTGCCAAGCGGGCGTTCAGCCGCACGGAGTTTCTAATTTTCAAGCAACTCTGGCGGTGGTCCAAACGACGTCATCCACGAAAGACGGTCGAGTGGGTGAAGAGGAAGTACTTTCACACTATCGAAAGTCGGCATTGGGTGTTTGGCGTCCCACGGATCGCAAAGGACGGTAGTAGGGTGATAGAGGAGCTGTATTCGCTTAGTGGTACGGCTATCCGCTATCCCACGAAGATTCAAGGGGAGTTCAATCCCTTTGACCCTGCGTGGGAACAGTACGGTGAGCAATTGCGACAGACGCGCATGCAGTACTCCAAGCGCCATCTCAAGCAATGGGTCATTTTGTATATGTCGCAGGACGGGCGGTGTGCGCTCTGCGACGGGGTTCTGACCGACGAGACCGGTTCGCACAACCATCATCTGGTGTATCGGATGCACGGTGGGACCGACTCGCTGTCGAACCGGGTACTGCTTCATCCTCACTGCCACCGGCAGGTGCATGCCTGTGGTTTGACTGTGACTAAACCGGCTCTGCGGTAGCAGAGTTTTGCTCATGTAGGCTTGAGCTGTATGCGGGGAAACTCGCACGTACAGTTCTTAGGGGGCCCTTTCTCCGCAAGGGGAGGGGGCTACCCTACCAAGCGTCGAAAGATCATTGTAGGAAGAGTGCCATGCCGATTTACGCGTACCGCTGCGCAAACTGCGGCCACGAAAAAGACGTGCTTCAGAAACTGAGCGATGCGCCGCTCACGCAATGTCCTGCCTGCGGGCAGGACGCTTTTTCGAAGCAGGTGACCGCCGCCGGTTTCCAGTTGAAGGGATCGGGCTGGTATGTCACCGATTTTCGCGGCGGAAACAGCAATTCGAACGGCGGCTCCAATCCGAGCGCGCCGGCGGCGAAGTCGGATGACGCATCGGCGAATTCGGGTAGCGCCGCCAGTTCGAACGTGAGCGAAGGCGCGAACTCCGCTGCCGCATCATCGTCGGAGGCCGCCAAGCCTGCTGCGAGCTCGTCCGCACCGTCGAGCGCTGCTTAAACGCGCGAGATGTACGCGGTCGACGCCATTGCGGCGCCGGCCGGGCCGTATGCCACGCAATTGACCACGTCGACCGCGCTCGAGCGAGCGCGGCCCGCCTGCCGAGCCGAATCTCCCATGCCTTCAGAGAACCGGCGCAGCCTTCGCTCCGTGTAAATGACGACGAAAAAGACTACGCTGAAATCCGTGTTTCTTACCGGCCTGCTCGTGCTGGTGCCGCTCGCGATCACCCTGTGGGTGCTCGGGCTCGTGATTGGCACCATGGATCAGACCCTGCTCCTGTTGCCGCAGTCGTGGCAGCCGGAGCGCATCGTCGGGTTCCATCTGCCGGGCGTGGGCGCGTTGCTGACGCTGGCGTTCATTTTCATCGTCGGGCTGCTGACGCAGAACTTCGTCGGCCAGAAGCTCGTCACGTGGTGGGACGCGATCCTGCGTCATATTCCGGTAGTCGGTCCGCTTTACACGAGCGTGAAGCAGGTGTCGGACACGCTGCTGTCGTCGAGCGGCAACGCGTTCCGCAAGGCGCTGCTGATCGAATATCCGCGCAAGGGTTCGTACACCATCGGCTTTCTGACGGGCATTCCGGGCGGCGACGTGCTGAATCACCTCGACGAGGAGCACGTGAGCGTCTACGTGCCGACGACGCCGAACCCAACGTCCGGCTTCTTTCTGATGATGCCGAAAAGCGAAGTCGTCGAACTGGACATGACCGTCGACGCCGCACTGAAGTACATCGTCTCGATGGGCGTGGTAGCCCCCGCGCCTAGCGCGCCGGCGCCGGTTGCGCCCGCCCGCCGCCCCACCGAGCCGCCGATGTAATGCCGGCGCGCGCGAGCCGAGAGTCAGCCGAATGCAGAGCTTGACCCGAACGCGCGAGCCGTTGATTAACGAACAACGAAAGACACAACATCATGTCGATGCGATCTGAATACTGCGGTCTGGTGACCGAGGCCCGACTGGGCGAAACCGTCTCGCTGTGCGGCTGGGTGCATCGCCGCCGCGATCACGGTGGCGTTATCTTCATCGACCTGCGCGATCGCGAAGGGCTCGTTCAGGTCGTCTGCGATCCGGACCGCGCCGAGATGTTCAAGGTGGCCGAAGGCGTGCGCAACGAGTTCTGCGTGCAGGTGAAGGGCGTCGTGCGCAACCGGCCGGAAGGCACGGTCAACGCGAACCTCACGAGCGGCAAGATCGAAGTGCTGTGCCATGAACTCGTGGTGCTGAATGCGTCGGTGACGCCGCCGTTCCAGCTCGACGACGACAACCTCTCCGAAACCACGCGCCTCACGCATCGCGTGCTCGACCTGCGCCGCCCGCAGATGCAGAAGAATCTGCGCCTGCGCTATCGCGTGGCGATGGAAGTGCGCAAGTATCTCGACGCGCAAGGCTTCATCGACATCGAAACGCCGATGTTGACCAAGAGCACGCCGGAAGGCGCGCGCGACTACCTCGTGCCGTCGCGCGTGAACGCGGGCCAATTCTTCGCGCTGCCGCAGTCGCCGCAGTTGTTCAAGCAATTGCTGATGGTCGCGAACTTCGACCGTTACTACCAGATCACCAAGTGCTTCCGCGACGAAGACCTGCGCGCCGACCGTCAGCCGGAATTCACGCAGATCGACTGCGAAACCTCGTTCCTCACCGAGCAGGAAATCCGCGATCTGTTCGAAGCGATGATCCAGCACGTCTTCAAGGAGACGATGGACGTCACGCTGCCGGCGAAATTCCCGGTCATGCTGTACTCGGAAGCGATGCGCCGTTTCGGTTCGGACAAGCCGGACCTGCGCGTGAAGCTCGAATTCGCCGACCTGACCGATGCCATGAAAGACGTCGACTTCAAGGTGTTCAGCATGCCGGCCAACTCGAAGGACGGCCGTGTTGCGGCGCTGCGCGTGCCGAAGGGCGGCGAGCTTTCGCGCGGCGATATCGACGGGTACACGGAATTCGTGCGTATCTACGGCGCGAAGGGCCTGGCGTGGATCAAGGTCAACGACAAGACCCGCGGCCGCGACGGCCTGCAAAGTCCGATCGTCAAGAACCTGCATGACGCGGCGCTCGCAGCCATCATGGAGCGCACGGCGGCGGAAGACGGCGACATCATCTTCTTCGCGGCGGATCGCGCGAAGGTCGTGAACGACAGTCTGGGCGCGTTGCGTCTGAAGATCGGTCATTCAGAATTCGGCAAGGCGAACGGCCTGCTCGAAACCGGCTGGAAGCCGTTGTGGGTTATCGACTTCCCGATGTTCGAATACGACGAGGAAGAGAACCGCTACGTCGCCGCGCATCACCCGTTCACGAGCCCGAAGGACGAGCACCTCGAATATCTCGAAACCGATCCGGGCCGCTGCCTCGCGAAGGCATACGACATGGTGCTGAACGGCTGGGAAATCGGTGGCGGTTCGGTGCGTATCTTCCAGGAAGACGTGCAGAGCAAGGTGTTCCGCGCGCTGAAGATCGGCGCCGAGGAAGCACGTCTCAAGTTCGGCTTCCTGCTCGACGCGCTTCAGTACGGCGCGCCGCCGCACGGCGGTATCGCGTTCGGTCTGGACCGCGTCGTCACGCTGATGTCCGGCGCGGATTCGATTCGCGACACCATCGCGTTCCCGAAGACGCAGCGCGCGCAGGACCTGCTCACGCAGGCGCCGAGCGAAGTCGACGAGCGCCAACTGCGTGAGCTGCACATCCGTCTGCGTCAGCCGGAACAGAAGACGCATTAAGCATCATCAGTGGTCGTAGTGATGAAAAAGGCGCCGAGTGCGCCTTTTTCGTTTTTTACGGTACAGTCTTTGCGAAGAGGACATATAAAGAAACGCACGTTCAAAACGTCATGCAGAAGCCGCCCAAGATCCCCGAATCCGTGCTCGTCGTCATTCATACGCCGGAGCTGGATGTGCTCATCATCGAACGGGCGGATCACAAGGGCTTCTGGCAATCGGTGACGGGCTCGAAAGACCGCACCGACGAGCCGTTTGCCGAGACCGCCGCGCGCGAGGTGCAGGAAGAAACCGGTATCGTGATCGGCAGCGCGCTCGTTCCGCAGCGTGCGCTGCTCGACTGGCATCACAGCATCCAGTACGAGATCTATCCGCAGTGGCGGCATCGCTATGCGGAAGGTGTCGTGCACAACACCGAACACCAGTTCAGCCTGCTGGTGCCGCATTGTCTGGAAGTGACACTCGCGCCGCGCGAACACACTGCGCACCTGTGGCTGCCGTTTCGCGAGGCCGCCGACCGGTGCTTCTCATGGTCGAACCGGGAAGCGATCCTGCAATTGCCCGAGCGCCTCGCGGCGCATAACCGATGATCGGTGTGCGCCCGCGACGCAGTTTCAAGCGCCTGCGCCAGGCGATGTTCTCCGGCCGTCGCCCGCCGCGCCTGTGCTTCACGGCCGGCAACGAGGTGCGGCTGTTCAAGGGCGGCGTGCAGTTCTTCCCGGCGCTGATCGAACGGATCGACAATGCGCGCGAGTCGGTATCGCTCGAAACCTACATCTTCGCCAACGATGACATCGGCCGCGCCGTCTCCGATGCGCTCGTGCGCGCCGCCGAACGCGGCGTCGAGGTGCGCGTGATCACGGACGGCATCGGCACCGAAAGCAATCTGCCCATGTTCAAGCTCTGGCAGGAGCGCGGCGTCGAGCATCGCATCTACAACCCGCATCTGCTGTTCGGGCCGTTCGGCTGGTCGCGCACGCATCGCAAGCTCGCGCTGATCGACGGCACCTACGCGTTTTGCGGCGGCATCAATATCGTCGACGACTACGATCAGAACGGCACGCGTCTCGAACGGCCGCGCTGGGATTTCGCGATGGAGGCGCAAGGTCCCGTCGTGCGCGACGTGCGTGAGGCCTTCGACCTGCAATGGCAGCGCATCCGGCTCGGCATGAAGCCGCGCAAAGCTTCGCAGTCGCAGGCAAATTGCGAGCCGCGGGAAAGCGATCGCACACCGGGCCGCTGGAATACCCGCCGCGCGATGCTGGCGCGACGCCGGGCGCGCCTCGGCGAGATTCACGCGGTCGACCGGCCGTGCGTCGCGTTTGTCGCGCGCGACAATCTGCTGAATCGCCGCGCCATCGAAAAGGCGTATTTGCGGGCAATTGCCCACGCCGAGAGCGAAGTGCTGCTGGCCAATCCTTACTTCATGCCGGGCCGCAAGCTGCGGCGCGCGCTCGTCAAGGCGGCCGAGCGCGGCGTACGCGTGTCGCTCGTGATCGGTCGTAAGGAATTCGTAGCTTTGGACTACGCGACGCCGTTCCTGTACGGCAACCTGCTCAAGCACGGCGTGCGGATCGCGGAATACGAGAAGACGATGCTCCACGGCAAGGTCGCGGTCGTGGATGCGGACTGGGCCACGATCGGGTCGTCGAACCTCGACGCGCTTTCGCTCGTGCTGAACAACGAGGCAAACATGGTGCTCGTCAATCATCGCGAGATCGCCGCTCTGCACGACGCCATTCTTCAGGCCTTTGACGAAGGCCGTCCCATTGACGAAAAACATTTCGCATCACGACCTATTACGGAGCGGGCGCTTAATTGGCTCGCATATAACACATATCGCGTGATGATGAAGGTAATCACAATCGGCCAGTACGATTAGCCTGCTATTTGGCATTGATTGCGCAAAAATACTGAGTGATGACTGGCCGAAGACAAAACTTCCCATCAACTGGGAACTCGGGCAGTCACTTACAGGCAGTCTGTACATAAAACGCGACAATGAGCTCGGACAATGTTGAGATTTATCCTATTGACAAGTCCTGGCGTTTTTAGAAATGCGTGTCTAAAAATTTGCTTGTAACACCAGCGTTCGGCCACAATAATAGAACGGCCGTTCGATTTTACGGGTCACATAAGAACGGTAGGGACATCATGCGAAAAGGCGAACAGACGCGGGCCGCGATTCTCGACGCAGCGCTGGAGTTGGCAAGTCGGGACGGGCTGGAAGGGCTGACGATCGGCCTGCTGGCCGAACGAATGCAGATGAGCAAAAGCGGTGTGTTTGCGCATTTCGGGTCGCGCGAGGATTTGCAGGTGGAAGTGGTGCGCGAGTACCACCGACGCTTCGAGGATGAAGTGTTCTTCCCGAGCCTGCGCGAAGCACGCGGCCTGCCGCGATTGCGCGGGATGATGAATCGCTGGATGGAGAAGCGCATCCAGGAAGTGACCACGGGTTGCATCTATATCAGCGGCGCGGTCGAGTACGACGACCGCGCCGCCAGCGCCGTGCGCGAGCAGCTCGTGCACAGCGTGAGCATGTGGCGCGAGGCGCTGTTGCGCGCCATTCGCCAGTCGAAGGACGAAGGGCATCTGAAGCCGGAAACCGATCCGCATCTGATGCTTTTCGAGTTGTACAGCTTCACGCTCGGCCTGCATCACGACGCGCGCTTCCTGCATCTGCCGGAGGCCGTGCAACTGATGCGGGACGCGCTGGAAAAGACGATCGTGTCTTATCAGACGCCGCACGCGAACGGGTCTCCGGTGATCGAACCGGGCGCGAGCGCGACGGCGGCGAATTTGACATCGCACCAAACCGACAGTCGGTAGCGCCGTTCGAATCGAGAGGGTGGTTCGGCGGCGCAGACAAGAAGCCTGAGGAAACTGGAGAGACTCATGGGACAGTACGCCGCCCCCCTTCGCGACATGCAGTTCGTGCTGCACGAACTGCTGAACGTGGAAGCTGAATTGAAGAGCATGCCGAAGCATGCCGACCTCGACGCCAACACCATCAATCAGGTGCTCGAGGAAGCCGGCAAGTTCTGCTCCGAAGTCGTGTTCCCGCTCAATCAGAGCGGCGATCGCGAAGGCTGCACTTACGAGGGCGGCGGCGTCGTGAAGACGCCCGCCGGCTTCAAGGATGCATATCGCCAGTACATCGATGCGGGCTGGCCCGCGCTCGGCTGCGATCCCGAGTACGGCGGCCAGGGTTTGCCCGCGTTCGTGAACAACGCCCTCTACGAAATGCTCAACTCCGCGAGTCAGGCCTGGACGATGTATCCGGGCCTCTCGCACGGCGCCTACGAATGCCTGCACGCGCACGGCACGCCGGAGCAGAAGTCGACGTATCTGTCCAAGCTCGTCTCGGGCGAGTGGACCGGCACGATGTGTCTGACCGAACCGCATTGCGGTACGGACCTGGGCATTCTGCGCACGAAGGCCGAGCCGAATTCCGACGGGTCCTACGCGCTCACCGGCACGAAGATCTTCATCTCGAGCGGCGAGCACGACATGGCGGAGAACATCGTCCATCTGGTGCTCGCGCGTCTGCCGGGCGCGCCGATGGGCACCAAGGGCATCTCCCTCTTCATCGTGCCGAAGTTCGTGCCGGACGCGAACGGTGCGCCGGGCGAGCGCAACGGCATCAAGTGCGGTTCGATCGAACACAAGATGGGCATTCACGGCAACGCGACCTGCGTAATGAACCTGGATGGCGCGAAGGGCTGGCTCGTCGGCGAGGCGAACAAGGGCTTGAACGCGATGTTCGTCATGATGAACGCGGCGCGCCTGGGCGTGGGCATGCAGGGTCTCGGTCTCACCGAAGTCGCCTATCAGAACTCGCTCGTCTACGCGAAGGAGCGCCTGCAGATGCGCTCCCTCACCGGTCCGAAAGCGCCGGAGAAGGCAGCCGATCCGATCATCGTGCATCCGGATGTGCGTCGCATGTTGCTTACGCAGAAGGCCTACGCCGAAGCGGGCCGCGCGTTCGCGTACTGGGCGGCGTTGAATATCGACAAGGAGTTGTCCCACGCGGATGAGGCAGTGCGCGCCGAAGCCGCCGATTTTGTCGCGCTGCTCACGCCGGTCATCAAGGCGTTCCTTACGGACAACGCGTTCGAAGGCACCAACATGGCGATGCAGATCTATGGCGGTCACGGCTTCATCTCCGAATGGGGCATGGAGCAATACGTCCGCGATGCGCGCATCAACATGATCTACGAGGGCACGAATTCGATTCAGGCGCTGGATCTGCTCGGGCGCAAGATTCTTGGCGACATGGGTGCGAAGCTGAAGCGCTTCGGCAAGATGGTTGCGGAGTTCGTCGAAGCCGAGGGCGTGAAGCCGGAGATGCAGGAGTTCGTCAATCCGCTCGCGGATATCGGCGACAAGGTGCAGAAGCTCACGATGGAGATCGGCATGAAGGCCATGCAGAATCCCGACGAGGTGGGCGCCGCGGCCGTGCCTTATCTGCGTACGGTCGGTCATCTGGTGTTCTCGTACTTCTGGGCCCGCATGGCGCGCGTCGCGCTGGACAACGCCGCTTCTGGCGACGCCTTTTACAAGGCCAAGCTCGCCACCGCGCGTTTCTACTTCGCCAAGCTGCTGCCGGAAACGGCGTCGACCATCCGCGCCGCGCGCGCCGGCGCGAAGCCGATGATGGACTACGACGAAGCTCTGTTCTGAGCGAGCCTTATCGCGCGCCGCGTTTTCGGCAGAACGAGGCGCGCATCCACTCTCATTCCTCGAAGCAAACCCGTAATCCCGGAGGCTTACCCGTGAGCACCCTCAACATTCGCAAAGTCGCCGTGCTCGGCGCGGGCGTGATGGGCGCGCAGATCGCCGCGCATTTGATCAACGCCCGCGTGCCCGTCCTGCTGTTCGATCTTCCCGCGAAGGAAGGTCCGAAGAACGGCATCGCGCTGAAGGCCATCGAGAATCTGAAGAAGCTGTCGCCCGCGCCTTTCGGCGTGAAGGACGACGCGCAATACATCGAGCCCGCGAACTACGACGACGACATCGAAAAACTCAAAGAGTGCGATCTTGTCATCGAAGCCATCGCCGAGCGCATGGACTGGAAGCATGATCTCTACAAGAAGGTCTCGCCGCACATCGCGCCGCACGCTATCTTCGCGAGCAACACGTCGGGCCTGTCGATCACGGAACTGTCGAACGGCTTCTCCGATGCGCTCAAGGCGCGCTTCTGCGGCGTGCACTTCTTCAATCCGCCGCGCTACATGCATCTGGTCGAGCTGATTCCGACCGCATCGACGCAGCCGCAAATCCTCGACCAGCTCGAAACGTTTCTGACGAGCGTGATCGGCAAGGGCGTCGTGCGCGCGAAGGACACGCCGAACTTCATCGCGAATCGCGTCGGCGTGTTTTCGATTCTCGCGGTGATCGCCGAAGCGGAGAAATTCGGCCTGCGCTTCGACGAAGTCGACGATCTCACCGGCTCCCGTCTCGGCCGCGCGAAGTCCGCGACTTTCCGCACGGCGGATGTCGTCGGTCTCGACACGATGGCGCACGTCATCAAAACGATGCAGGACAACCTGCCCGACGATCCGTTCTTCTCCGTCTACAAGACGCCGCCGGTACTGGAAGCGCTCGTCAGGAACGGAGCGCTCGGCCAGAAGAGCGGCGCGGGTTTCTATCGCAAGGAAGGCCGTGCGATCAAGGTGCTCGACCCGAAGACCGCGCAATACGTCGACGGCGGCGCGAAGGCCGACGAGCTCATCGGTCGCATTCTGAAGCGCCCGCCCGCTGAGCGCTTCAAGCTCCTGCGCGAGACCGACAACAAGCAGGCGCAATTCCTGTGGGCGATCTTCCGCGACGTGTTCCATTACATCGCGGTGCATCTCGAATCGATCGCCGACAACGCGCGCGACGTCGATCTCGCCATTCGCTGGGGCTTCGGCTGGAATCAGGGGCCGTTCGAAAGCTGGCAGGCCGCGGGCTGGCAGCAGATCGCGAAGTGGGTGCAGGAAGATATCGAAGCAGGCAAGGCGCTCTCGAAAGCGCCGCTGCCCGCGTGGGTGCTCGACGGTCCCGTCGCGGAAAAGGGCGTGCACACGAACGAAGGCTCGTGGTCGCCGGCGGCCAAACGCTTCGTGCCGCGCTCTACGTTGCCTGTCTACGAGAAGCAGGTGTTCCGCGCGCCGCTCGAAGGCGTTACGGGCGCCGATCCGAAGACCTACGGCAAGACGCTGTTCGAAACCGAGAACGTGCGCGCGTGGCTCGACAGCGATCAGGGCGATGTCGTCATCGTCAGCTTCAAGACGAAGATGAACACCATCGGTCCGGGCGTGATCGACGGCCTCACGCAAGCGATTGAACTTGCTGAGAAGGAATATCGCGGCGTGGTCGTCTGGCAACCGACGTCGCTGCAACTTGGTGCGCCGGGCGGTCCGTTCTCGGCGGGCGCAAATCTCGAAGAAGCCATGCCCGCGTTCATGATGGGCGGCGCGAAAGGGATCGAGCCGTTCGTGAGGAAGTTCCAGCAAGGCATGATGCGCGTGAAATACGCGAACGTGCCGGTGGTCGCGGCCGTGTCGGGTCTCGCGCTCGGCGGCGGCTGCGAGCTGCTGCTGCACTCGGCGAAGCGGGTCGCGCACGTCGAGAGCTACATCGGTCTGGTGGAAGTTGGCGTGGGCCTCGTGCCGGCGGGCGGCGGACTCAAGGAAGCCGCGTTGCGCGCGGCCGAAGCCGCAAGCGCCGTCAACGCGACGAACGACCTGCTCAAGTTCCTGCAGAAGTCCTTCGAGAATGCGGCGATGGCGAAAGTCTCGTCTTCCGCATTCGATGCCCGCGCGATGGGCTATCTGAAGCCGACGGACACCATCGTGTTCAACGTGCATGAGTTGCTCGACATCGCGAAGAGGGAAGCGCGCGCGCTGGCCGACGCCGGTTATCGTCCGCCGCTGCGCGCCAAGCAGATTCCGGTCGCGGGACGCTCGGCGATTTCGACGATCAAGGCGTCGCTCGTCAACATGCGCGACGGGCGCTTCATCAGCGAGCACGATTTCCTGATCGCGAGCCGCATCGCGGAAGCGGTGTGCGGCGGCGATGTCGAAGCGGGCAGTCTCGTCGACGAGGAATGGCTGCTGGCGCTCGAGCGCCGCGCGTTCGTCGAACTGCTCGGCACGCAGAAGACGCAGGAGCGAATCATGGGCATGTTGCAGACCGGCAAGCCGGTTCGCAACTAAGGCACGCGAAAACGGAGTCAACATGAGCAAACAACTTCAAGACGCATACATCGTCGCCGCGAGCCGTACGCCGATCGGCAAGGCGCCGCGCGGCGTGTTCAAGAACACGCGCCCGGACGAGCTGCTCGTCCACGCAATCAGATCGGCGGTCGCGCAGGTGCCGGGGCTCGATACGAGCGTGATCGAGGACGCCATCGTCGGCTGCGCGATTCCCGAAGCCGAGCAAGGGCTGAACGTCGCGCGCATGGGCGCGTTGCTGTCGGGCTTGCCGAATACCGTCGGCGGCGTGACGGTGAACCGCTTCTGCGCGTCCGGCCTGACGGCGCTCGCGATGGCGGCGGACCGCATCCGCGTCGGTGAAGCCGATGCGATGATCGCCGGCGGCTGCGAATCGATGAGCATGGTGCCGATGATGGGCAACAAGCCCTCGCTGTCGCCGCATATCTTCGACCGCAACGAGGACGTGGGCATCGCGTATGGCATGGGTTTGACGGCCGAGAAAGTCGCGGAGCGCTGGAAGGTGAGCCGCGAGGCGCAGGACGCGTTCGCGGTGGAGTCGCATCGCAAGGCGCTGGCCGCGCAACAGGCGGGCGAGTTCGCCGATGAAATCGCCGCCTACACGCTGAACGAACGCTTCCCCGATCTCGCGTCGGGCGAAGTGCGCGTGAACAATCGCGAAATCGGGCTCGACGAAGGTCCGCGCGCGGAAACGTCGCTCGAAGGTCTGGCGAAGCTGCGCCCCGTGTTCACGAACAAGGGCTCGGTCACGGCCGGCAACAGCTCGCAGACCTCGGACGGCGCGGGCGCGCTGATCGTCGTGTCGGAAAAGGTGTTGAAGCAATTCAATCTCACGCCGCTCGCGCGCTTCGTCAGCTTCGCGGTGCGCGGCGTGCCGCCGGAGATCATGGGCATCGGGCCCAAGGAAGCGATCCCCGCCGCGCTGAAGGCCGCGGGTCTCAAACAGGACGACCTCGACTGGATCGAGCTGAACGAAGCGTTCGCCGCGCAGGCGCTGGCCGTGATCGGCGATCTCGGGCTCGATGCATCGAAGGTCAATCCGCTCGGCGGCGCGATCGCGTTGGGGCATCCGCTGGGCGCCACGGGGGCGATCCGCGCAGCGACGGTCGTGCACGGCCTGCGCCGGCGCAACCTCAAGTACGGCATGGTGACGATGTGCGTCGGCACCGGCATGGGCGCGGCGGGCATCATCGAGCGGCTTTGATCCAGGCGCATCCACGCGTCGTGACGGCGCGTGGACGCGAAGACAAGGAGACAGCGGATGGAGATTCAGATCGAACGCGCGGACGGCGTGCTGAGCATCGTGCTCAATCGTCCGGAGAAGAAAAACGCGATCACCGCGTCGATGTATCAGGAAATGGCCGACGGCCTCTATGAAGCCGAGATGGACCCGACCGTGCGCGCGGTGCTGATTCGCGCGACCGGCACGACCTTCAGCGCCGGCAACGATCTCGACGACTTCCTCAACGACCCGCCCAAGGGGCTGGATGCGCCGGTGTTCCAGTTTCTGCGGCGCATCGCCGGCTTTCCAAAGCCGATCGTGGCGGCAGTCGGAGGCACGGCGGTGGGCATCGGCACGACGATGCTTCTGCATTGCGACATGGTGTACGCGAGCCCCGGCGCGAAATTCTCGCTGCCGTTCGCGCAGCTCGGGTTGTGTCCGGAAGCGGCATCGAGCCTCTTGCTGCCGCGCACGGCGGGCTATCAGCGCGCAGCGGAAAAGCTGCTGCTGGGCGAAGCGTTCGACGTGAACGAGGCGATCGGCATGGGCTTCGTGAACGGCGCGATCGATGCCGCCGAGCTCGACGCCTACGCGTTCGAGAAAGCGAAGCGGCTGGCGCTGCTGCCGGCGTCTTCGTTGCGCGTGACCAAGTCGTTGATGAAGGGCGCGCAGTCGCACGAAGTCACCGCGCGCATGGAAGACGAAGCCACGCACTTCGCGCGGATGCTGGTCGCGCCGGAAGCGCGCGAGGCGTTTCAGGCGTTCTTCGAGAAGCGCAAGCCGGACTTCGGCAAGTTCGAGTGAATCGCTTCGGCTTCAGTCGACGTCGTATTCGACGAAGCTGTTTTCGCGCGCGAAGCTGACGAGCCGCAAGCCCGCCTGCTTCGCGATCGCGATGGCGAGCGAGGTGGGCGCGGAGATGGTGGCGATCATCGGCACGCCGACGCGCGCCGACTTGCGCACCAGCTCGTAACTCGCTCGGCTCGACAGGAACACGAAACCCTGCGTCGTGTCTTCGCGGCGCAGGATCAACTGGCCGATCAGCTTGTCGAGCGCGTTATGCCTGCCGACGTCCTCGAACGCGTAGCGCACGACGCCGGTCTCATCGCACCATGCGGCGGCGTGCAGACCGCCCGTCAACTTCGTCAACTGCTGATGCGCGGGCAATTCGCGCGCGGCCCGCTCGATGGCGTCGGGCGCGAGACGCGTGAGAAAGCCGGTGTCCGGCACGCGCTCGGGCTGAAGATCGAGCAACTCGATACTTTCGATTCCGCACACGCCGCAACCGGTGCGCCCGGCGAGCGCGCGGCGCTTGTCCTTCAGCGAGACGAAAGCCTGTTGCACGACCTGAAGATGCACTTCGGCATGCGGCAATACGACACCGTCATCGCGAAAGTAGACTTCTATGTCGTGGATATCGCTGCCGCGCTCGACGATGCCTTCGGTAAGCGAGAAGCCCACCGCGAACGCTTCGAGATCGCGCGGCGTGCACATCATCACCGCGTGCGAAATGCCGTTGAAGACCAGCGCGACGGGCCACTCCTGGCCGACGTTGTCCGCCACGACCGCGCTCTCGCCCACGCGATGCCGGCGCACCGCACGCTCGACGAAGCCAGGTTGATCGTCGGTTTCGAGTTGATTCACTTTTGCTGCTCCTGAACCGACTTCTTCAAGTAAAGTCGGGAATACGACTTGCTGCTTGTCCTTGCTGTGCGTGCGCTCGCGCGCGAACAGCGGCTTGATTGCAATGGTTCCAGCCAGATCCAAGGCCCTACAATAACTGAAGCGGGCTGTGCCTGTCGCGCACCTCCCGCGCAATCCAACGAGGCTTCGCCATGGGACTTTACGACGCCGCCCGTCTGTTCGGATTCGAAGTCGAATCCTCTGACAATCTGCGCTTCATTCCGCTCGCCGTGCGTTTCAACATGGACCGCTTCGGCATGCGCATCTCGCTCGATCAATGGCAGCAGCTTCCCTACGACGATCGCGTGCTGCTCGCGCGCTTTCCGATCGAGGACGAGGCCGGGCTCGAAAAGAACTTCGATCTCGCGCTCGAAGAGATGATGAAGACACACACGAATGCCGCGCCCGAGAAGATCGAGCGCGACCCCGACCCGGTGTGGGCGCATGCCGACGCCGTGCCCGAAGCCGTGATCCGGCAAAGCAGTCTGTGCGGCGTGAGCGCGCCGAGCCTGGACCGATGGGGCCAGCTCGACCGTTTCCAGCGTTACGCGCTCGCAAAACTCTCGCGCAACACCGATCGCGTCAATCACGATTTCCTGCCCGCGATGAAAGAGTTCGGCCTCGCGGAGTGAATCAGCACGAGGCGGGATAGGCGCAAACGTTAAGCGCGCGCTTTAATCAGATTATTTGCGGATGAACCCTAAACCCGGGTTCATTGCTGCCGTTATTGGGCGTTATCCATTAATCGCGACGTGGACGAGTTCCACGCCGCGCATTCGCGTGGACGCGCATTTCGAGGATGCGCGTTGCGCGCGCATCAAAGGGATACGCCCGCAGCTCATGACTCGATTCCTCTCCAGAGGTTTGCTCGTCAACATCGCCGTGGTGTTGGCCGCGCTCGGCGCGAACGCGTTCGTCGCCTGCGAACGCATTGGCGGACTGCGCGAAAGCGACGCCCGCACGCTACGCTCCATGAGCCTGTTGCGCGATCTCGGCGCCTGGCGCGGCACGCTCGGCGAAACGCTCACGCAACTGAGCCGCTTCGAGGCGACCGGCGTCGCGGAAACGGACGCGCAGCATCAGGCGCGCGAAGCTCATCTCGACGCGCTCGAAAGCGGCCTGCGCGCGCAGATCGCGATGGAGCAAGGCATGAGCGGCGCCTTCGACGCGCTCGCCACGCGCGCCGCCGAAATGCGCCGCGACGCCAATCAGGCGTTCGAGCGCGCGAAGCACGCCAATCCCGAGGAGCCCCGCGCCTGGGCCGACGCCGCGTTCGTTACGCTAGGCGAAGACCAGCAGGCCGTCGATGAAGAACTTGCCGCCGTGCGTTCCCGTATCGACACGGCGACCATCGCCGCGCTCGATGTCTCCGCGCAGGCGTCGAGCGGCGCGATGCTGCTGCTCGTCTTCACGATGCTCGCCGGCAGCGCCTTGCTCATCTATCTGTTCGCGAGCAACGAGCGGCAGTCGCGCGAGAAGCTCGGCGTCGTGCGTGCGCGCCAGCGCAGCAACGAGCGCTTTCGCGGCATGTTCGAGGCGCATCCGGTGCCGATGTGGATCGTCGATCGCGAGACCATGCGCTTCATTGCGGTGAATCCGGCCGCCATCGAACATTTCGGCTTCAACGAGCCGGAGTTCATGAACATGACGCTGCGCGACCTGCATTACGCCGACGACTTCGACAGCTTCGCCGCGCGGCTCGCGCGCAACGGCGGAGAAGGCGGCGAGCGTGCGCAGTCGGTGCAAGGTTCGGCGGGCGTCTGGCGCTATCGCTGCAAGGACGGTGCGATCGTCAGTGCGGATGTTTCGCATCACGCGCTCGCGTATTCGAACCGGCCGGGCATCTTCATGCTGGCGAACGACGTGACCGACCGCATCAACGCGGAGGCCGAAGCGCGCCGCTCGAACGAGATGCTCGAAGCGGTCATCGACAACATTCCGCAGCGCGTGTTCTGGAAGGATCGCGAACTGCGCTATCTCGGCTGCAACAACGCCTTCGCGCGCGATGCCGGCCTCGCGTACAACGAGCAGGTGATCGGCAAGTCGGACTATGAATTGCCGTGGAGCGCGCTCGCGGACATGGTTCGCGCGGACGACGAAGAGGTCATCTTCACCACCGTGCCGAAGATGCATCACGAGCGCGACATCGTGATGGGCGACCAGTTGCGCACCATCGTCACCAGCAAGCTGCCGCTGCTCGACGGCGAAGGACAGACCATCGGCGTGCTCGGCTCGTATCACGACGTCACCGACCACAAGCGCGCCGAACTCGCGCTGCGCCTGCAAAGCCGCGCGCTCGACGCCAGCGTCAACGCGATCCTGATCACCGGCGTGGTCGACGGCGCCAATGTAATCGAATACGCGAATCCGGCGTTCAAGCGCATCACCGGTTATGACCCGAGCGAAGTCATCGGCCAGGATTGCCGCTTTCTGCACGGCCCGGACGGCGACCAGGACGGACTCACGTCGATCCGCCGCGCGCTTGCCGCCAACATGGAGGCGAGCGTCGTGGTGCGCAACTATCGCAAGGACGGCGCGCTGTTCTGGAATCAGCTTTTCGTCGCGCCTGTGCCGAATGCGCAGGGCATGACGACGCATCACATCGGCATCATCAACGACGTCACGGACCTGATGCGGTATCAGGAAGAGCTCGAATATCAGGCGAATTACGACACGCTCACGCGCCTGCCTAACCGCAACCTGCTGCGCGATCGTCTGCAACACGCGATCGTGCAGGCGCGGCGGCGCGAGACCAAGATCGCCGTCGTGTTCATGGACCTCGACGGCTTCAAGAACGTCAACGACAGTCTGGGCCACAGCGTCGGCGACCGGTTGCTCGCGGTGATCGCGGAGCGCCTCGCGCGCTCGGCGCGTTCGAGCGACACGGTCGCGCGTCACGGCGGCGACGAGTTCGTGGTCGTGCTGCCCGATCTCACCGACGAAGCCGGACTGATCGCGTGGATGGAGCGTACGCGTGCAGCGATCTCCGAGCCGGTCATGCTCGACGACACCGAGCTTTACGTCGGCTGCAGCATGGGCGCGAGTCTCTTCCCGCAAGACGGCGACGACGCCGAAACCGTCATGAAGAAGGCCGACCTCGCGATGTATCGCGCGAAGGACATGGGCCGCAACACGTACCAGTTCTATCAGCCGGAGATGAACGCGAGCGTCGGCGCGCGCATGAATCTCGAACGCCGTCTGCGGCGCGCGCTGCGCGACGGCGAGTTCCTGCTGCACTATCAGCCGCAAGTGGATATGACGACGCGCGCGATCGTCGGCATCGAGGCGCTGGTGCGCTGGCACGATCCGGAGCAGGGGCTGGTGTCGCCGGCGTCGTTCATTCCGGTGGCGGAGGAGAGCGGGCTGATCGGGCCGCTGTCGGAGTGGGTGCTGCGCGAGGCGTGCCGCCAGAACAAGGCATGGCAGGACGCCGGGCTGCCGCCGGCGCGCGTGTCGGTGAATCTGTCGGCGCGGCATTTCCAGCAGCGCGACATCGCGCGGCTCGTCACCTCCGTGCTGGAGGAAACGGGACTGGAGCCGCGCTATCTCGAACTCGAACTCACCGAAAGCGCGATCATGCGCAACGCCGAGGAAGCGATCACGATGCTCTCCGAGCTATCGGCGCTGGGTATCGGCATTGCGATCGACGACTTCGGCACCGGCTATTCGAGCCTCTCGTATCTGAAGCGCTTTCCGGTGCATCGGCTGAAGATCGACCGCTCGTTCGTCGCGGATATCGGCTCGTCGGGCGACGATGAAACCATCACGTCGGCGATCATCGCGCTCGCGCATTCGCTCGAATTGCAGGTGATCGCGGAGGGCGTCGAAACGCACGCGCAGCACGACTTCCTGCGCGAGCGCGATTGCGACGAGATGCAGGGCTATTTGTTCTCGCGCCCGATGCCGCACGAGGCGATTCCCGGCCTGCTCCAGCAGGGCGTGCTGCCCCACTGATCGCGCATTCAGTCGAGCGACGGCAGCACGCGCGGACGCCGGTCGCGGTCGGTCGCGACGTAGGTGAGCGTCGCTTCCGTCACCTTGACGACTTGCTCGGCGAGATTCATGCGCTGCGCCCAGACCTCGACGGCCACCGTGACGGACGTGTTGCCCGTCTTGACGATATCGGCGTAGAAGCTCAACAGATCGCCGACGAACACGGGCTGCTTGAACAGGAACGAGTTCACCGCGACGGTCGCGACGCGGCCGTTCGCGCGGCGGCTCGCCGGAATGGAGCCGGCGATATCGACCTGCGCCATGATCCATCCGCCGAAGACGTCGCCGTGGACATTGGCGTCGGCGGGCTGAGGCACGACGCGCAGCGCGACGTGCTTTTCGGGAAGACTGGGATGGTCGGTCATGGCAGGCGTTCCGGTTTGCAAGGCGGCCGAGAGGCTCCGGCGCCAAGCGGCCCCTTGAACCTTCTGCGACAATGCCTATTTATGAATGAGCCCTTGTGCGTGCGAGGCAATGACCTCGACGGCCACAGGGCCTGAAGTAAATTGTACGGGAAAGCGTGCACGAGACACGCGCCCGGATCGACGATAAAACTCGTCCCCTGCAAGGCCGTGCCGCGCCCGAATCCGGCCGCGCGGCGCGCCTGAACGATACGAACTCATGCGCCGCTTCCCGAACGCAGAGCCCGGGCCGGTGTCCCAGGGCCCGCGCAACGACTGGCAGACGATCCGCTCGCTGCTGCCTTATCTCACCACATACAAATGGCGCGTCGCGTTCGCGCTGACATGCCTGATCGGCGCGAAGGTCGCGAACCTCGGCGTGCCGATCGTCATGAAGCATATCGTCGATGGTCTCGCCTCCGTGCAGCATCTCACCGCGCTCGGACGCGCGAACGATGCGCCGGGCGTCGTGCTGATCGGCGGCATCGGTTTGCTGGTGATCGCTTATGCGGCCGTGCGACTCTGCACGTCGCTGTTCACCGAATTGCGCGAGCTGCTGTTCGCGAAGGTGACCGAAAGCGCAGTGCGCAAGCTCGCGCTGCAAGTGTTCCGGCATCTGCATGCGCTGTCGCTGCGCTTTCATCTGGAGCGCCAGACGGGCGGCATGTCGCGCGATATCGAACGCGGCACGCGCGGCATTCAGCAACTCGTTTCCTATTCGCTGTACAGCATTCTGCCGACGCTCGTCGAAGTCGGTCTCGTGATGGCCTTCTTCGTCACGAAGTACGAGGCCTATTACGCGATCGTCACGGGCATGGCGCTCGTCTCGTACATCGTGTTCACGGTGAAGGTGACCGAATGGCGCACGCATTTTCGCCGCACCATGAACGATCTCGATTCGAAGGCGAACTCGCGCGCCATCGATTCGCTGCTCAACTACGAGACGGTGAAGTACTTCGGCAACGAAGAATGGGAAACGCGCCGTTACGATGAAAACCTGCAGCGCTATCGCGCGGCCGCGATCAAGTCGCAGCGCTCGCTCTCGATGCTGAACTTCGGCCAGCAGACGATCATCGGCGTCGGGCTCGTGTTCATTCTGTGGCGCGCGACGCAGGGCGTGATGGCGGGGCGTCTCACGCTCGGCGATCTCGTGCTCATCAACACCTTCATGCTGCAGCTCTACATTCCGCTGAATTTCCTCGGCGTGGTGTATCGCGAGCTGAAGCAGGCGCTGACCGACATGGACCGCATGTTCACGCTGCTCGGCGCGGGTCGCGAAGTGCCCGATGCGCCGAACGCGCCGCCGCTCGACGTGCGCGGCGGAGAAGTGCGTTTCGAGAACGTGAGCTTCGCGTATGAAAAGGCGCGGCAGATTCTGCACGGCGTCGATTTCACGATTCCGGCGGGCACGACCACGGCTGTCGTCGGGCATAGCGGCTCGGGCAAGTCGACGCTCGGGCGCCTGCTGTTCCGATTCTATGATCTCGACCGCGCGCAGGGCGGTGGCATCCGCATCGACGGGCAGGACATTCGCGACGTGACGCAGGATTCATTGCGCGCGGCGATCGGCATCGTGCCGCAGGACACCGTGCTCTTCAACGATTCGATCTACTACAACATCGCGTATGGCAGGCCGTCGGCGAGCCGCGAGGAAGTGATCGCGGCGGCGCGGGCCGCGCACATTCACGACTTCATCGAAGCGCTGCCGGCGGGTTATGACACGGCCGTCGGCGAGCGCGGGCTGAAGCTGTCGGGCGGGGAGAAGCAGCGCGTCGCGATCGCGCGCACCTTGCTCAAGAACCCGCCGATCCTGATCTTCGATGAAGCCACCTCCGCGCTCGATTCGAAATCGGAACGCGCGATCCAGGGCGAACTCGACTCGATCGCGCGCGAGCGGACGACGCTCATCATCGCGCACCGGCTGTCGACGGTCGTGCATGCGCAGCAGATCATCGTGATGGATCACGGGCGCATCGTGGAGCGGGGCACGCACGCGGAGCTGTTGCGCGCCGGTGGGCTGTTTGCGCAGATGTGGGCGTTGCAGCAGCAGCGAGCGAGCACTGCGCAAGAGCGCGACGCGACCGATCAGGCGCATACGGCGGCGTAACGAGCGCGCCGCCGTCGGTCGATGCATCACTCCATCGCGTGCGCGCCGCCGATCGCCACGCCATCGTGCGCCTGCGATGCCGTGGAGGACCAGCGCAGCCACTGACCGCGCAGCAGGAACAACGCGCCGAACGCGCAGGTCGCGAGCACGCCGAAGGTCGCGAAGCCCATCTGATAGCTGCCGGTGCTTTCCTTCGCGATGCCCATGATCACCGGCAGATAGAACCCGCCGATACCGCCCGCCGCGCCGACGATCCCCGAAAGCAAGCCCGTCTTGCCCTTCCAGCGATGCGGCACGAGCTGGAAGGTCGAGCCGTTGCCGAGACCGAAGGCGATGTACAGGCAGATGAGAATCGCGAGGCCGCCCGTCACCGGTGGCATCCAGATCGCGAACGCGAAGTCGCCGATGGCGATCGCGGCAAGCAGCACCAGCAGCGCGCGCACGCCGGTCACGCGATCGGCGACATAGCCGCCGAACGGCCGCACGATCGCGCCGAGAAACGCGAGCAGCGACATGAAGAGGCCCGCTTCGAGTTTCGGCATCTGATAAAGCGACGTGAGCAGCAGCGTCACATACGAAGACATCCCGACGAAACCGCCAAAGGTAATGCTGTAGATCAGCATGACGACCCACGTATCGCGCTCGCCGAGCACCGAGCGATAACGCTTCGGCAACACCGCGATCGCAATGAGGGCGCCGATCACCGGCAACAGCAGCACGCCTGCACGGCCGCCGCCGAAAACGCCGGCGTTCACTGCGAGCACCAGCACGACGAGGCTGACCAGCGTCACCGCGAAGCTGAACAGCGCGCGCATCGTGCTGCCGGTTTTCTCGCCGGCATCTGACGCCCACGCGAACAGAGCGACCGCCGTGATCGCGAGCAGCGGCAACGCGGCCGCGGTCGACATCTGCCAGCCGAAGGCCTCGGCGAGATGCGGAAACAGGAAGCCGTCGAGCACCGCGCCGATATTGCCCGCTGCAGCGAGACCCAGCACGAGCCCCTGCACCTTCGGCGGATAGTTGCTGCCGGCCATCGGCAATGCGACTGCGAAGCTCGCGCCGCCCATGCCGAGGAACACGCCCAGCACGAGCAGCAACGCATATGACGGCACGCCTGGAAGCAGCGGCAGCACGATCGCGGGAATCGACGAGAGCACCACGCCCATCAGCGCGACGCGCCGGCCATCGGTCGATTGATAGAGGTTGCCGAGCGTCACGCGCAGAATCGCCGCGGCCAGCACCGGCACCGCGACGAGAAAGCCCTGCTGCGCGGCCGACATGGTCACGTCGCGGCCGATGAACGGCGCCAGCGGCCCGTAAAGCACCCACACGGTGAAGCCCGTATCGAAATAAAGGAAGCAGGCGAGCAGGGAGCGCCAGTTGCCGCTCTTGAGCGATGCGATCAGGTTGGACATTGCGGAGTTCCGAATAGGCGCGTGCTGCCGGATGAACACGCGACGGCTCCTTAAACTGCAAGCACCATGCCAATGGAATGCATGTTCAATCGATGCATCGGCAGAGCGAGCGTGGGCGCGGGTTTGCGGCGCATGCGCGGACCTGACCGGCGCGCATGCGCCCCGCATGCCGGTGGCACCGGCACCGTGCGCGCTCGCTTGCGGATGGTGCGCCGCGCCTTCGCGCGGTTCACGCGCCCGCTAGAATGCGGTTCTCGTCCTCATGCGCTCGTCGAAATGGAACTGAAATGGCTGGAAGACTTCGTCTCGCTCGCGGAGACGCGCAGCTTCAGTCGCTCCGCTGAACTGAGACACATCACGCAGCCGGCGTTCTCGCGGCGCATCCAGGCGCTCGAGGCGTGGCTCGGCACGGAACTGATCGACCGCTCCGTCTACCCGACGCGTCTCACGCAGGCCGGCAATGTGTTCTACGAGCAGGCGCTCGCGATGCTTTCGCAATTCCACGAGGCGCGCACGCTGCTGCGCGGACAGGGCGGCGTGCCGGCCGCGACCATCGAGTTCGCCGTGCCGCATACGCTGTCGCTCACGTACTTTCCACGCTGGCTCGAACATATCGAAGCGCGGCTCGGACGCATCCGCACGCGGCTGCGCGCGCTCAACGTGCACGACGCGGTGCTCTCGCTCGTCGAAGGCGGCTGCGATCTGGTGATGGGCTATCACCATCCGAGCCATCCGGTCGCGCTCGATCCTGCGCGCTACGACATGCTCACGCTCGGCATCGAGCCGATCAGCCCGTTCTCCGCGGTGACCAAGGGCGGACGCGCACGCTTCACCTTGCCCGCGAGCGCCGAATCGCCGGTGCCGTATCTGTCGTACACGCCCAATGCGTACCTCGGACGCATGACCGAAGTGATCATCGCGACGGCGCCCGCGCGCCTTTATCTCGACAAGGTCTACGAAACCGACATGGCAGAAGGCCTCAAGGCGATGGCGCTCGCCGGCCATGGCGTCGCGTTCCTGCCGCACAGCGCCGTGGAGGATGCGGTGGACGAGGGCAAGCTCATTCGCCTCGACCGCGGAACGCGTGGCACGCCCGCCGGTCAGTTCACGCTGACCATGGACATCCGCCTGTATCGCGACAAGCTCGCGGCGCAAGGCGAGGAGCCGCGTCAGGCGCTGATGCGCGCGCTCTGGGATGCAGTAGGTGAAGAATTGTTGAAAGCATCCTCGCAAACGACCGCCACATAAGGCTTTGCGGCGTTATGCATGATTTGCATGATCGGATACGAATACGGCATTGGATTTGGAAACGCCGTTTTTCGACAATGAACGCATTCCACACACCGCTGGAGCTTCAATGTCCTCTCCGAAGTACGACCATGCCATCCCCTCGTATCTCCACGCCGACGATCTCGGCCCCTGGGGCAACTACCTGAAGCAGGTCGATCGCGTCGCTCCCTATCTCGGTTCCCTCTCCCGCTGGCTCGAAACCCTCAAGCGCCCGAAGCGCATTCTCATCGTCGATTGCCCGATCGAACTGGATAACGGCACCGTCGCGCACTTCGAAGGCTATCGCGTGCAGCACAACACGTCGCGCGGTCCCGGCAAGGGCGGCGTGCGTTATCACCAGGACGTCACGCTCTCCGAAGTGATGGCGCTGTCCGCGTGGATGTCGGTGAAGAACGCGGCCGTGAACGTGCCGTACGGCGGCGCGAAGGGCGGTATCCGCGTCGATCCGCGCACGCTGTCGCGCGGCGAACTGGAGCGCGTGACGCGCCGTTACACCAGCGAGATCGGCATCATCATCGGGCCGAACACGGACATTCCCGCGCCGGACGTGAACACGAACGAGCAGATCATGGCGTGGATGATGGACACGTACTCCATGAACCAGGGCCAGACGGCGACGGGTGTGGTCACCGGCAAGCCGATCTCGCTCGGCGGCTCGCTCGGCCGCAAGGAAGCGACCGGACGCGGCGTGTTCGTGGCCGGCACGGAAGCGGCGCGACGCATCGGCATGGAAATCGAAGGCGCGCGCATCGCGGTGCAGGGCTTCGGCAACGTCGGCGGCATCGCGGCCAAGCTGTTCCAGGAAGCGGGCGCGAAGGTCATCGCCGTGCAGGATCACACCGGCACCATTCATAACTCGAAGGGCATCGATACCATCGCCTTGCTCGATCACGTCGCGAAGAACGGCGGCGTGGGCGGCTTCGCGGGCGCGGACCCGGTGCAGGCGGACGAGTTCTGGATGATCGAAAGCGACATCCTGATTCCGGCCGCGCTGGAAAACCAGATCACCGAGAAGAACGCGCCGAAGATCCGCACGAAGATCGTCGTGGAAGGCGCGAACGGCCCGACCACGACAGCGGCCGACGACATCCTGAACGACAAGGGCATCCTCGTGATTCCCGACGTGATCGCCAACGCGGGCGGCGTGACCGTGTCGTACTTCGAATGGGTGCAGGACTTCTCCAGCTTCTTCTGGACCGAAGACGAGATCAACCAGCGTCTGGAGCGCGTGATGCGCGAAGCGTTCGCAGGCGTCTGGCAGGTGGCGAGCGAGCATCAGGTGTCGGTGCGTACGGCGGCGTTTATCGTCGCGTGTACGCGGATTCTGCAGGCGCGCGAAATGCGTGGCCTCTATCCCTGATCCGATGCGGCGCGTTCGGCGCAACCAGCATCAGGCAAGCGGCGCGCAGCATGCGCGCCGCAATTGCGCCTGGTAAGAATGCGGGCGGCATTTCCTCGGGAATGCCGCCCGCATTTGTATGAAAACTACAAGTGGTCGAACTAGTTGAATTCGGTCAAGCATCTGCTTCGAAACGCCAGTAATATGCGCGGTCGCAACCGGGTTGCACACCGGGGCGCGACGCCGTCTCACAAATAAGACGACGTGGGTTAACAATCATTCTTTCAGAATAATTACCCTGCTAAACTTGCCCCGGTTTTTCGCCACAGGAGATCGAACACATGATGGTTAAAAAGGCTGCGCTGCTCGTCGCCGCGCTCGGGTTTCTCGCCACCAGCGCCTACGCCCAGGACGCAGGCACACTCAAGAAAATCAAGGACACGGGTGTGATCTCGCTGGGGCATCGCGAATCGTCCATTCCGTTCTCGTACTACGACGACAAGCAACAGGTCGTCGGCTATTCGCATGAGTTCGCGCTGAAGGTCGTGGACGCGGTCAAGCAGAAGCTGAACATGCCTGACCTGAAGGTGAAACTCACGCCGATCACCTCGCAGAACCGCATTCCGCTCGTGCAGAACGGCACTGTGGATATCGAGTGCGGCTCGACCACGAACAACGCCGAGCGTCAGCAGCAAGTCGCCTTCTCGAACACGATCTTCGTGATCGGCACGCGCCTGATGACCAAGAAGGATTCGGGCGTCAAGGACTGGGCCGACCTGAAGGGCAAGACCGTGGTGACGACCGCCGGTACCACGTCCGAGCGCCTGCTTCGCAAGATGAATCAGGACAAGAACATGGGCATGAACATCATCAGCGCGAAGGATCACGGCGATTCGTTCCTGACGCTGTCGACCGGCCGTGCCGTGGCGTTCATGATGGACGACGCGCTGCTCGCGGGCGAACGCGCCAAGTCGAACAATCCGGGCGATTTCGTGATCGTCGGCACGCCGCAATCGCATGAAGCGTACGGCTGCATGATTCGCAAGAACGATCCGGAGTTCAAGAAGGTCGTCGACGACGCGATCGCCAAGGTGGAAACCTCGGGTGAAGCCGACAAGATCTACAAAAAGTGGTTCGAAAGCCCGATCCCGCCGAAGGGTCTCAACCTCAACTTCCCTGAAAGTGATGACATGAAGGCTCTCTTCAAGAGCCCGAATGACAAGGCAATCGACTAACCGGTTCGCGTAATCGAACGAACGAAACGGAAGGAGCTTGCTTCTTCCGTTTCTTTTTGGAGTGAGTCCATGTCTTATCACTGGAACTGGGGCGTCCTGCTGAGTCCGGTGTCCACCGGCGAGCCCACCACCTATCTCGGCTGGCTGATCTCCGGCTTCTGGGTGACGATCACCGTGTCGCTCGCGGCCTGGGTGATCGCACTCGTGGTCGGCTCGTTGTTCGGCATCTTGCGCACGGTCCCGAATCGCACGCTGGCGGGCATCGGCACCGTCTATGTCGCGATCTTCCGCAATATTCCGCTGATCGTGCAGTTCTTCATCTGGTATCTCGTGATTCCTGAACTGCTGCCCGAATCGATGGGCAACTGGTTCAAACAACTGCCGCCCATGGCGCAGTTCTATTCGTCATCGATCATCTGTCTCGGGCTTTTCACCGGCGCGCGCGTGTGCGAGCAGGTGCGCTCGGGCATCAACGCGCTGCCGCGCGGCCAGCGCAACGCGGGTCTCGCGATGGGCTTCACGCAATGGCAGACGTATCGCTACGTGCTGATGCCGGTGGCGTACCGCATCATCGTGCCGCCGCTCACGTCGGAATTCCTCAACGTGTTCAAGAACTCGGCGGTGGCGTCGACCATCGGTCTGCTCGATCTGTCCGCGCAGGCGCGCCAGCTCGTCGACTACACGGCGCAGACGTATGAGTCGTTCATCGCGGTGACGGTCGCCTACATGCTCATCAACCTCATCGTGATGCAGCTGATGCGCTGGGTCGAGGCGAGGACGCGGCTGCCCGGCTACATCGGAGGCAAGTAATGCATCATTTCAACTGGAGTGGCGTGATCGGCTCGCTGCCTACGTTGTGGACGGGCGCCATCATCACGCTGCAGATCACGGTGCTCGCCATCGTGGTCGGCATCATCTGGGGCACGGTGCTTGCGCTGTTCCGCCTCTCGGGCATCAAGCCGCTGCAGTGGTTCGCGAGCCTGTACGTGACGCTGTTCCGCTCGATCCCGCTCGTGATGGTGCTGCTGTGGTTCTTCCTGATCGTGCCGCAACTGCTGCAGAACGTGCTCGGGCTCTCGGCCGACATCGACATTCGCCTCGCTTCCGCGATGGTCGCGTTCTCGCTGTTCGAAGCCGCGTACTATTCGGAAATCATACGCGCGGGCATTCAGGCGGTGCCGCGCGGCCAGGTGAATGCGGCGTTCGCGCTCGGCATGACCTACCCGCAGGCGATGAAGCTCGTCGTGCTCCCGCAGGCGTTCCGCGCGATGGTGCCGCTGCTGCTCACGCAGGCCATCGTCCTGTTTCAGGATACGTCGCTCGTCTACGTGATCAGCCTCGCGGACTTCTTCCGCACGGCGACGAACATCGGCGACCGCGACGGCACGTCCGTCGAAATGGTCCTGTTCGCGGGCGCATGCTATTTCGTGATTTGCGTGGTGGCGTCGGCCCTCGTCAAAAGTCTTCAGAAAAAGGTCGCAAGATGATCTCTATCAAGAATGTTTCCAAGTGGTACGGGCAGTTCCAGGTGCTGACGGACTGCACGACCGAAGTGAAGAAGGGCGAGGTCGTCGTGGTGTGCGGCCCGTCGGGCTCGGGCAAGTCGACGCTCATCAAGACCGTGAACGGCCTGGAGCCGTTCCAGAAGGGCGAGATCTCGATCAACGGCCAGTCGCTCACCGACAAGAAGACCAATCTGTCGAAGCTGCGCTCGAAGGTCGGCATGGTGTTTCAGCACTTCGAGCTGTTTCCGCATCTGACGATCACGCAGAACCTGACGCTCGCGCAGGTCAAGGTGCTCGGCCGCTCGAACGACGAAGCGACGCAGAAGGGCCTGAAGCTGCTGGATCGCGTCGGCCTGCGCGCGCATGCGGATAAATATCCGGGGCAGTTGTCGGGCGGTCAGCAGCAGCGCGTGGCGATTGCGCGCGCGCTGTCGATGGACCCGATCGCGATGCTCTTCGACGAGCCGACTTCCGCGCTCGACCCGGAGATGATCAACGAAGTGCTCGACGTGATGGTCGAACTCGCGCAGGAAGGCATGACCATGATGTGCGTGACGCACGAAATGGGCTTTGCGAAGAAAGTGGCGAACCGCGTGATCTTCATGGATCGCGGCTTGATCGTGGAGGACGATCAGAAGGAAGCGTTCTTTGCGAATCCGAAGTCGGATCGCGCGAAGGATTTTCTGGCGAAGATCCTGCACTGAGTTTTCGGCTCAGCAAAGCAGAAACGGCGCTTCTGAAAGGAAGCGCCGTTTTTTTATTCGATTCCGAGTTCCGATTCCACCGCCGCCGTTGATCGAATTTCGTCGACTTTGAGCGCCGAGCCGACGCACGCCTTCGCCAGCGGTTCCGCCGCTTTCTTCGCCACTGCCTCCGGCACCGGAATGTTCACCGTGCGCGCGAGATCGCCGCACTGGAACATGGCGAGGTCGCCGGGAGCGAAGCGCGTCCAGGTTTCGTTGTCGGTGAGAGGAGACGTGGCGATCACCGCGACGCGGTCTTCGGGCGTCGTGTACTTGGCGAAATCGATCGACATGTCCGCGTCGATAAGATGTGCCGTCGAGAACGGCCAGCTGCGCACCAGATAGTACAAATGTGTCGAGCAGTGCGAGAACAACGCCTGCCCGTTCGACATCAGGAAATTGAAGACGCCGTATTGCGTGATGTCGCGCGTGAGCACGGCGAGCGCATCGAAGAGCTCGTCGAGCGGCGGCTGCGAGCACGGAAACGCACGGCGCAGGCCTTGCAGCAGCGTGCAGAACGCGAGCTCGCTGTCGGTCGTGCCGACCGGCTGATACACGCCGGTCAGTTCGGGCGCGTGACCTTTCAGATCGCCGTTGTGCGCGAAGATCCAGTGCCGGCCCCACAGCTCGCGCATGAACGGATGGCAGTTCTCCAGCAGGATATGTCCCTGCGTCGCCTTGCGGATATGCGCGATGGTGTTCTTCGACTTGATCGGATAGCGCTTCACCATGTCCGCGAGCGGCGAACTGGCGGACGATTGATGGTCGATGAAGAGCCGGCACGCCTTGTCTTCGAAAAAGGCGATGCCCCAGCCGTCGGCATGGTGATCCGTGACTCCGCCGCGCGCCGCAAACCCGGTGAACGAGAAAGTCACGTCGGTCGGTTCAGCGCAGTTCATTCCGAGGAGTTGGCACATGATGCGGGCGGCTTATGGCGTTTGGCCAGGTTGTTACAATACGTCCGACTAGCATATCACCGAGGCAAATTCGAAAAAATCGAACGGCGTCGCGCGCGAGCAGGCGTTGTCAATTTTCAACGGCGATTTTTGCCTGTTCTTGATAGGGGTTTGCGCGATGCCGTGGTCCTGCGCATCGCGCCGCAGAACGCCTGCGTCATTCCAACGTTTTCGTTTCCACATTCGCCATGTCCGCTAATTCCTCCTCGCTCAACTCGCTCACGATCGCGCGTCCCGACGACTGGCACCTGCACGTGCGCGACGGCGCGACGCTCGCCGCCGTCCTGCCGCACACGGCGCGCCAGTTCGCCCGCGCGATCATCATGCCGAACCTGAAGCCGCCGGTTACGACGACGGAGATGGCGTCGGCGTACCGCGACCGAATTCTCGCGGCGCTGCCCGCAGGTTCACGCTTCGAGCCGCTGATGACGCTCTATCTGACCGACAACACGCCGCCCGACGAAATCCGCCGCGCGAAGGAGAGCGGCTTCGTGCACGGCGTGAAGCTGTATCCGGCGGGCGCGACGACGAATTCGGACGCGGGCGTGACGGATCTGCTCGGCAAATGCGCCAAAACGCTCGAAGCGATGCAGGAAGTCGGCATGCCTTTGCTGACTCACGGCGAAGTGACGGATGGAGACATCGACGTGTTCGATCGCGAGAAGGTGTTCATCGACCGGGTGATGACGCCGCTGCGCCGCGATTTTCCGGCGCTGAAGGTCGTGTTCGAGCACATCACGACGAAGGACGCGGCCGATTACGTGCGCGAGGCGGAAGGCGCGATCGGTGCAACGATCACCGCGCATCATCTGCTTTACAACCGCAACATCATGCTGGTCGGCGGCATGCGCCCGCATTATTACTGCCTGCCGGTGCTGAAGCGCGAGACGCATCGCGTGGCGCTGGTCGAAGCGGCGACCTCGGGCAATTCGCGCTTCTTCCTCGGCACGGACAGCGCGCCGCATCCGAAGGGTCTGAAGGAACACGCGTGCGGCTGCGCGGGCTGCTACACGGCGTTGCATGCGCTGGAGTTGTACGCCGAAGCGTTCGACAAGGCCGGCGCGCTCGACAAGCTCGAAGGTTTCGCGAGCTTCCACGGCGCGGACTTCTACGGCTTGCCCCGCAGCGCGGAAAAAGTCACGCTCGAACGCGGATCGTGGACGCTTCCGGCCGAATTCACCGCCGGCGACTCGACCATCGTGCCGTTGCGCGGTGGCGAGTCGATCAACTGGCGTTTCACGGACGCTCAATAAATCCGCAGACGTGAGCGCGGGTTTCGCCGATATCGATTGGACGCGTCCCTGGCTCGCGCCGGTCGAGCCGCGCGGCCGGCGCTGGCAGGCGGCCGCGCTGGCCGGCTACGCAGATTATCTCGAAGCGCTCAACGAAGATGCAGCGCGAGCCGCGCTCACGACGGGACGCGGCGAGGCGCTCGCGTTCATCGCACAGGAAGGACTGCCGGCGGGCGCTTCCTACGAAGGTCACATCGCGCTGACCGGGCGCGTGCCGACGCGCCACAATCTCCACGATTTTTTTAACGGCCTGATGTGGTTCGCGTATCCGCGCATCAAGGCCGCGCTCAACGCGCGCCACGCGGCGCAGATCGACGCGCTCGGCATCGGTCCGACGCGCGGCGGCGTGCGCGACGCGCTCACGCTCTTCGATGAAAACGCGGTGCTGTTCGCCTGCGCCGACGCGACGCTCGCCGATGCGCTGCGCGGCTTCGGCTGGCGCGCGCTGTTCGTCGACGAACGCGCGGCGTGGGGCGCTCGCTGCGAGGCGCGCATGTTCGGGCACGCGTTGCTGGAAAAGCTGGTCGCGCCGTACAAGGCGTGTACGGGGCACGCATGGATCGTCGACGTTCCCGCAGCGTATTTCACCTCCGACGACGCGGCCCGCCGCGCGATGATCGACGAAGCGGTGTCGGCGCGAATCATCGCCGGGCCGCTCGACAGCCGCGCCTTCGCGCCGCTGCCCGTGCTGGGTGTGCCGGGCTGGTGGGACGCGAACGCATCGGCGGATTTCTACGACGATGTTTCCGTATTCCGGCCGGGGCGCCGATCCCGCTGATGTTAAAATCGCCAGTTGCAAAGCGGGCCAGGCAATCGCGGCTTCGGCGTTTCGGCGCAGAGGGCGAGGAAAGTCCGGACTCCACAGGGCAGGGTGATGGCTAACGGCCATCCGTGGCGACACGCGGAACAGGGCAACAGAAAGCAAACCGCCGATGGCTTCGGGCGCGAGTCCGAAGATCAGGTAAGGGTGAAACGGTGCGGTAAGAGCGCACCGCGGACGTCGCGAGACGTTCCGGCACGGTAACCTCCACCCGGAGCAATTCCAAATAGGCAGGCGCGCATCCTCGCGATGCAGGACGGGGCCCCCGTTCGTCTGCGGGTAGGAAGCTTGAGCGCGTCAGCAATGGCGCGTCTAGAGGAATGATTGCCACGCGCGTTCGGCTTCGGCCGCGCGCGCGCACAGAATCCGGCTTATCGGCCCGCTTTGTCGTCGTTCAAAAGAGAAGAGCCGGCGTCTTGTGACGTCGGCTCTTTTCGTTTTCTCCGCGCGGATCGCGAATCAGGCTTCGACGATATCGAACGAATGCGTCAGCTCCGCCGACTTCGCGAGCATGATCGACGCCGAGCAGTATTTGTCATGCGACAGGTTGATCGCGCGCTCGACCGTCGCCGGATTCAGGTTCTTGCCCGTCACCGTGAAGTGAAAGTGGATCTTCGTGAAGACCTTCGGGTCTTCGCTCGCGCGATCCGCCTTCAGTGTGACCGAGCAATCCCGGATTTCCTGACGGCTCTTCTTCAGGATCATCACGACGTCATACGCGGTGCAGCCGCCGGTTCCGAGCAGCACCATTTCCATGGGGCGCGGTGCGAGATTGCGGCCGCCGCCTTCTGGCGCGCCGTCCATGTTGACGAGGTGGCCGCTTCCCGTTTCGGCGGCGAAGGCCATGCCGTCTTGTCCCATCCAGCTAACTTTGCATTCCATGCCGTGGCTCCAGCTGCTCAAGCTTCGTTACAGATTCTTCATTGTAGCGGTTCACGGAGTTTCGCTCGGACGCTGCTTACGAACATCTACCAGTTGACGAAGCGAAATTCGATGAGCCGAATTTGACGGTGATGAGGAAATTTGCAACTGAAGACACCCTCTAGCAGACTGGGCCGATACGTGACGAGCTTGAAATTCATGCAAGCTATTGAATTTAATGAATTAAATTTTAGTTCTCTCGTCGTTTGGAAATTTCAAATTATGAAATTCACTTTCACCATGCAAATCTTCTTGCCTTGCAGCATGGTCGTGCCTATACTCGTCTCTGTCTCCTCCACCTCCTCCTTGGTGGATTAAGCCCGAGCCCAAATCGCTCGGGTTTTTTTTCGTCCCTGCGCCGAGGAAACCCAAGACAAACCAAACCTTTGACGCGGCGACGGAATTCCCTTTATAATTCAAAGTTCTCTTCGCCCTACGCCCGCGGAGAGAAGCTTGTGAGAGCCTGCACGCGCCGTGGAAGTGACGCGAGCGCACTTATATAAGCAGGGCCGAGCAAGGCAGTTCCAAGGGCAAATCAATTTTTTGGATCGATCATGAAGACGTTTTCCGCAAAAGCCGAAGAGGTTTCGCGCGAATGGTACGTGATTGACGCGACGGATAAAGTCCTCGGCCGTGTCGCCAGCGAAGTGGCACGCCGTCTTCGCGGCAAGCACAAGCCTGAGTTCACTCCGCACGTCGACACCGGTGATTTCATCATCGTCGTCAATGCCGGCAAGCTGAAGGTCACCGGCAACAAGACCACGGACAAGAAGTACTATCGTCACTCGGGTTACCCGGGCGGCATCTACGAAACGACGTTCGGCAAGATGCAAGAGCGCTTCCCGGGCCGCGCGCTCGAGAAGGCTGTCAAGGGCATGCTTCCGAAGGGTCCGCTCGGCTACGCGATGATCAAGAAGCTGAAGGTCTACGCCGAAGCTACGCATCCGCACTCGGCACAACAGCCGAAGTCGCTCGAGATCTAAGGGGAGCCCACATGATCGGTAACTGGAACTACGGTACGGGTCGCCGCAAAAGCGCGGTCGCTCGTGTCTTCATCAAGTCGGGCAAGGGCGAGATCGTCGTCAACGGCAAGCCCATCGCCGACTACTTCTCGCGCGAAACGTCGCTGATGATCGTGCGTCAGCCGCTGGAACTCACGAACCACGGCACCACGTTCGACATCAAGGTCAACGTGTCGGGCGGCGGTGAAACGGGTCAGGCAGGCGCGGTTCGTCACGGCATCACCCGTGCGCTGATGGACTACGACGCAACGCTCAAGTCGCAACTGTCGAACGCAGGCTTCGTCACCCGCGACGCGCGTGAAGTGGAACGTAAGAAGGTCGGTTTCCACAAGGCACGCCGCCGGAAGCAGTTCTCGAAGCGTTAAGCGTTTCGGAGGTTCGACAGACGTGTTCTGGCGAATCCGCTGCGAAAGCCGCCCGCACTCAGGTGCCGGCGGCTTTTTAGTTTTGGCGCAGGCAGACTGAAAGATGTCGAATTTGCATATAGCCCATTGATTCCATGGACATTCGGCACGATATTGAGATCAGCCCTACAATAGCGGTAAGAAGCTTAATTGGAGATTTCGAATGAGCGCTGTCAGCGACACCCCCACGACCGAAATGCCGATGCCGTTCGTCTTCACCGACGCGGCTGCGGACAAGGTCAAGCAATTGATCGACGAAGAAGGCAATCCGGATCTGAAGCTGCGCGTGTTCGTGCAGGGCGGCGGATGCTCGGGCTTCCAGTACGGTTTCACGTTCGATGAAGAGATCAACGAAGACGACACCGTGTTGGACAAGGCGGGCGTGCAACTGCTCGTCGACTCCATGAGCTATCAGTACCTCGTCGGCGCGGAGATCGACTACAAGGACGACATCAACGGCGCCCAGTTCGTCATCAAGAATCCGAACGCCACGACCACCTGTGGCTGCGGTTCGTCTTTCTCGGTTTAAGCGCGCGCTTCTGGCGTCGTGAGAAAACGGAGCCTTCGGGGCTCCGTTTTTCGTTCAGTGCGGGTAAATCGCGCCCAGCACGCGCTCGCCCGCCGCGCCCGTCACCGCGGGCAGATTGCCCGGCTCGCGCGCGACGCAGCGCATCGCGAGCCACGCAAACGCCAGCGCCTCGACCTGCTGCGGGGGCACCCCGAGCGCTTCGGTCGTCATGACGGGCGCGCCCGCGACGCCGTTGTCCTCGAGCGCACGCTGCATCATCTCCATCAGCACCGGGTTGCGCGCGCCGCCGCCGCAGACGTACACCGAGCGCGCGTCCGATGCGTGGCGTGCGATCTCGCGGGCGACGGTCGTGGCGGTCAATGCTGTCAAAGTCGCCTGCACGTCGGCGGGGGCGAGATTTGCGAGAGCCGAGAGCTTCGCATCCATCCACGCAGGGTTGAACAGGTCGCGTCCCGTGCTTTTCGGCGGCGCGAGGTCGAAGAACGGCTCATCGAGCAGGGCGTTCAATAGCGGCTGGTCGATCCGGCCTTGCGCGGCGAACTGTCCGCCGTCGTCATACGCGCGCTGCGTGTGACGCAATGCCCATTCGTCGATCAGCGCGTTCGCCGGGCCGCAATCGAAGCCGCGCACCTCGCCGCTCGCCGCGAGAATCGTGATGTTGCTGATGCCGCCCAGATTGCACACGACGCGCGTCTCGTTCTTCGCGCCGAACACTGTGGCATGGAAGGCGGGCACGAGCGGCGCGCCCTGGCCTCCGGCGGCGACGTCGCGGCTGCGGAAATCGGCGACCACGTCGATGCTGGTCATTTCCGCGAGCATCGCGGGATTGTTGATCTGCCGCGTGAAGCCCTTTTCCGGCCGATGCCGCACCGTCTGCCCATGCACGCCGATGGCGCGCACCTTCGACGCCGAATAGCCGCTCATGCTCTGCAATTCGTGGCAGCACACGGCGTAGCGCGTGGCGAGCGCATTGGCGGCGAGGCACTCGCGTTCGATCTCGTTCTCGCCGGGCGCTTGGAGGGCGAAGAGCGCGTCGCGCAAACCTTTCGAAAACGATACGTGCGCCTCGCCGAGCACGACCGGCGCTTGGCCGGTGGTGAATTGCACCGCGACGCCGTCCACGCCGTCCATGCTGGTGCCGGACATCAAACCGAAGTAGACGCCGTCCGCTTTTCCCGTTTCGATTGCTTCGGTTTTCCTGGGCACGCTGCTCTCCTCTTCGATGCGCTCTGGCCGGGTTTGCTCGTTCAGCGGCGATTATCCGCGCAAAGGATTGAATCGTTAAGCTCCCTCCGAACGCGTCGGGATTGCGCGGCGTGTGCAGGCGCGACAAAACGCGCGCGTCATCGCGTAAAATCCTGAGCCTGAACAAGCAATTGCGCGCGATTTCGTGATTTTTCGCGCACGCCGCCGATCTGGCGCGGCATTCCCGCCAGCCACGCCGGCGCACAGCGTCGGCACGACTGCAGGTCGCCCCCATCGAACCCTTTGACTTCACAAGCCGCGAGCATGACCACTGACTCCAACGATTCTTCCGCGCCCGCCGCGCAAAGCTTTCCGATCACCGAAGACGTGAAGAGCGCGCTCGCCATCGCGAAGCGCGGCTGCGACGAACTGCTGATCGAAGACGAATTCGCGCAGAAGCTCGCCAGGAGCGCCGCCACGGGCAAGCCGCTGCGCATCAAGCTCGGTCTCGATCCCACCGCGCCGGACATTCACATCGGCCATACGGTCGTGCTGAACAAGATGCGCCAGTTGCAGGATCTCGGCCATCACGTGATCTTCCTGATCGGCGATTTCACCTCGCTGATCGGCGACCCGTCCGGCCGCAATGCGACGCGCCCGCCGCTCACGCGCGAGCAGATCGAGATGAACGCGAAGACCTATTTCGAACAGGCGTCGCTCGTGCTCGATCGCGAAAAGACCGAAATCCGCTACAACAGCGAATGGTCGATGCCGCTCGGCGCCGACGGCATGATCAAGCTCGCGTCGCGCTACACGGTCGCGCGCATTCTGGAGCGCGAGGACTTCACCAAGCGCTTCCAGGGCGGCGTGCCGATTTCGATCCACGAATTCCTGTATCCGCTGATGCAGGGCTACGACTCGGTCGCGCTGAATTCGGACCTGGAACTGGGCGGCACGGATCAGAAGTTCAATCTGCTCGTCGGCCGTGAATTGCAGAAGCAGTACGGCCAGGAGCAGCAGTGCATTCTGACGATGCCGCTGCTCGAAGGGCTGGATGGCGTCGACAAGATGTCGAAGTCGAAGAACAACTACGTCGGCATCAGCGAGAAGCCGACCGACATGTTCGGCAAGCTGATGAGCATTTCCGACGTGCTGATGTGGCGTTACTTCGAGCTGCTGTCGTTCCGTCCGATGAGCGAGGTCGAACACTACAGGCGCGAGGCCGAAGGCGGCCGCAATCCGCGCGACTTCAAGGTGATGCTCGCGCAGGAGATCGTCGCGCGCTTCCACTCGCAGGCGGACGCCGAGCGCGCGCTCGACGATTTCAACCATCGCGCGAAGGGCGGCGTGCCGGACGACATTCCGTCGGTGACGCTCGCGGGCGCGCCGCTTGCGATCGGGCAGTTGCTCAAGCAGGCGGGGCTCGTGCCGTCGACGAGCGAGGCACTGCGCAACATCGAGCAGGGCGGCGTGAAGATCGACGGCGTGACGGTCTCGGACAAGGGCCTGAAGGTCGACGCGGGTGAGTTCGTCATTCAAGTCGGCAAGCGCCGCTTTGCGCGCGTGACGCTGACGGCATGATCGCGCTGATCCAGCGTGTGAAACGCGCCGACGTGCGCGTGGGCGAACGCGTGACCGGCGCGATCGACGCAGGCCTGCTCGCGCTGGTCTGCGCCGAGCGCGGCGACAACGAGGCCGCCGCGGACAAATTGCTCGCGAAAATGCTCGCCTACCGCGTGTTCGGCGACGCCGCGGGCAAGATGAACCTCTCCGTCTCGAACATGGACGGCGCGGGGCGCGCGGGCGGCGTGCTGCTGGTCTCGCAATTCACGCTCGCGGCGGATACCTCGAGCGGACTGCGCCCGAGCTTCACGCCCGCCGCGCCGCCGGACGAAGGCAAGCGGCTCTTCGATTACTTCGTCGGCCAGGCGCGCGCGAAGCATCCGGTCGTCGAAACGGGCGAGTTCGGCGCGGAGATGCAGGTGTCGCTCGTCAACGACGGCCCGGTCACGTTCTGGCTGCAAGTGCGGCCCTGATCCTCGATTCCAGAATGCCTATGACGACGCAAGTTCTGTTCATCCGACACGGCGAAACCGAGTGGAACGCCATCAAGCGCATCCAGGGGCATATCGACATTCCCTTGTCCGCGCACGGTTTTCTGCAGGCCCAGCAACTTGGTGCGCGGCTTGCGCGCGAAGGGCGCATCGATGCGGCGTATTCGAGCGACCTGCAACGCGCACAGCAAACGGCGCAACCTTTCGCCGACGCGCTCGGGCTCGAAGTGCGTCTTTCGGAAGGCCTGCGCGAGCGCTTTTACGGCGCGTTCCAGGGGCACGACAGCGACGAGATCAACGACAAGTTTCCCGCCGAATACATCGAATGGCAGACGCGCGACCCAGGG
Source organism: Caballeronia hypogeia (assembly GCF_001544875.2). Taxonomy (GTDB): domain Bacteria; phylum Pseudomonadota; class Gammaproteobacteria; order Burkholderiales; family Burkholderiaceae; genus Caballeronia; species Caballeronia hypogeia. Next base: position 187,583 of record NZ_FCOA02000001.1, on the reverse strand, counting down.
TTCGCGCCGCCCGGCGACGGTGAATCGCAGCGCGTGTTCTATCACCGCGTCGTGCATGCGATGGAGCCGCTCGTGGCCGCGCATGCGGGTGGGCGCATCGCGGTCGTGGCGCACGGCGGCGTGCTCGATTGCATCTATCGATTCGCGACGAAACTTTCGCTGCACGAGCCGCGCAACTGGCCGCTGCTCAATTGCAGCGTCAACGTGGTGGACTACGAGAACGGCGGCGCAAAGGTGATTGCGTGGGGCGATATCGCCCATTTGTCGACGGACACCGCCGACGACGACTTCCGCAAGCGCGCATGACCGTTAACCTTTGTTCGCGTCCCAGAGATCGCGGATCGGACCACCGTCCGGCGCCGTGATGCCGAAGTGGCGATAGGTGAGCATCGTCGCGACGCGACCGCGCGGCGTGCGTTGCAGAAAGCCTTGCTGGATCAGATACGGCTCCAGCACGTCCTCTATGGTGTCGCGCTCCTCGCCGATCGCCGCCGCGAGATTGTCCACACCGACCGGCCCGCCGTCGAACTTGTGGAGAATCGCTTCGAGCAGCTTGCGGTCCATCAGGTCGAAACCGACGGGATCGACGTCGAGCATTTTCAGCGCTTTGTCGGCGACATCGGCGGTGATCATGCCGTCCGCCTTCACTTCGGCATAATCGCGCACCCGCCGCAGCAAGCGATTCGCGATACGCGGCGTGCCACGCGAGCGCTTCGCGATTTCCAGCGCGCCCTCGTTCACGATATCCGCCTTCAATAGCGACGCCGAGCGCGCCACGATGCGCGCCAGTTCGCTCGCGTTGTAAAACTCCAGCCGCGACACGATGCCGAAACGGTCGCGCAGCGGATTGGTCAGCATACCCGCGCGCGTGGTCGCGCCGACCAGCGTGAACGGCTGCAGATCCAGCTTCACGCTGCGCGCGGCCGGACCTTCGCCGATCATGATGTCGATCTGATAATCCTCGAGCGCCGGATACAGGATTTCCTCGACGACCGGAGAAAGCCGGTGAATCTCGTCGATGAACAGTACGTCGTTCGCTTCGAGGTTGGTGAGCAGCGCGGCGAGGTCGCCCGCGCGCTCCAGCACCGGCCCCGACGTCTGCCGCAGATTCACGCCCATCTCCCGCGCGATGATATGCGCGAGCGTCGTCTTGCCGAGACCCGGCGGTCCGAACAGCAGCACGTGATCGAGCGCTTCCGAACGGCGCTTGGCCGCTTCGATGAAGATTTCGAGTTGGCCGCGCGCCTTTTCCTGCCCGATGTATTCATCGAGCTTGTGCGGACGCAGCGCGCGCTCGAACGCTTCTTCGTTCGACGAGACGGGTTTGGCCGAGATGACGCGTTCGGCGGCGAGTTTGTCGGTTTCGATCATTTTTCGATTGTACAGCGAGCTTTTCAGCGGCGAAGCTGGCCGAATGGCCTAGTGCGTCACGCTTTCGACAGCGCTTTCAATGCCAGCTTGATGCCTTCCGAGACGCCCGTTCCGGCCGGCACGTTCTTGATCGCGGCGAGCGCTTCCTTCTCCGAATAGCCGAGCGCGAGCAGCGCGTTGAGAATGTCCGACGCGTGATCGGACTGCGAGGCCGCGCTCGCCATTGCGCCGAGATCCGCACCGAGCTTGCCCTTCAATTCGAGCAGCAGCCGTTCCGCCGTCTTCTTGCCGATGCCCGGCACGCGCGTGAGACGCGCGGCGTCCTGCGTCGTGACGGTCTGCGAGAGCTCATGCACGCTCATGCCCGACAGCACGGCCAGCGCCATGCGCGCGCCGATGCCGCTGATCTTCAGCAGCTCGCGGAACGTCGAACGCTCCTGCGTGGTGAGAAAGCCGTAGAGCAGATGCGCGTCCTCGCGCACGATCAACTGCGTGAGCAGCACGACCTTATCACCGGTGTTCGGCAGGTTGTAGAACGTGCTCATCGGCACGTCGATTTCGTAACCTACGCCGTTGCAGTCAACGAGCAAATGCGGCGGATTTTTTTCCAGCAGAACGCCGGCGATGCGACCGATCATGTGTTTTGAATGCTCTAGAAATTAGCCGATAAGCCGACCACGCCGCACACGCAAGCCTTTCTTCGCCAGCCCCGGCGCGATGCCGCCCAGCGTCGCCAGCCCTGTGCCGCCGTGCGCGTGACAGATGGCCATGCCGAGCGCGTCGGCGGCGTCGGTGCTCGGCACGCCGGAGAGACTCAACAGACGCACGACCATCTGCTGCATCTGTTCCTTGGTCGCGCGTCCATAGCCGACGACGGCCTGCTTCAGTTGCAGCGCGGTGTATTCGGCCACCGGCACGCCGCTCGCGACGAGCCCGCAAATCGCCGCGCCGCGCGCCTGTCCGAGCAGCAGCGTGGACTGTGGATTGACGTTGACGAAGACCTTTTCGATCGCCGCCTGATCCGGATTGTGCTGCGCGATGAGTGTCGAGATGCCGCTGAAAATCGTGTTAAGCCGCGAAGGCAGATCGGCCTCGGCCGTCTTGATGACGCCGCTCGTCACGTAATTGAGCGTGTGCCCGTGCTTCTCGATGATGCCGAAGCCGGTCACGCGCAAGCCGGGGTCGATGCCTAGGATTCTCATTCGTTCGCGTTGTGCGAGGTCCAAATCAAAATGGCCTGTTTGCGCCATTGGAAGCGCAAACAGGCCAATCTTAATTGAATCGCCCGAAATTAATGACGGAAATGGCGCGTGCCGGTGAAGATCATCGCGACACTGTGTTCGTCTGCGGCCGCGATCACTTCGTCGTCGCGCATGGAGCCGCCCGGCTGGATCACGCAGGTCGCGCCCGCGTTCACGACCACATCGAGACCGTCGCGGAACGGGAAGAACGCATCCGACGCCACCGCCGAGCCGTTCAGCGTCAGACCGGCGTTCTGCGCCTTGATGCCCGCGATGCGCGCCGAATCCACGCGGCTCATCTGGCCCGCGCCGACGCCGAGCGTCATGCCGCCGCTGCAGAACACGATCGCGTTCGACTTCACGTACTTCGCCACGCGCCACGCGAACATCAGATCGTCCATTTCCTTCGGCGTCGGATGGCGCCTGGTCACGACGCGCAGTTCGTGCGGCTGCACGTTCTTCGCATCGAGCGATTGCACCAGCAGGCCGCCGCCGACGCGCTTCAGGTCGAACTTGTTGTGACCGTCGCCGAGCGCGATCTGCAGCAGGCGCACGTTCTGCTTCGCCGCGAACACGGCGCGCGCGGCTTCGCTGAACGAAGGCGCGATCAGCACTTCGACAAACTGCTTCGCGACTGCCTGCGCCGCCGCTTCATCGACTTCGCGATTGAAGGCGATGATGCCGCCGAACGCGGAAGTCGGGTCGGTCTGGAACGCCTTCGCGTACGCTTCCGCCGCGTTCGCGCCAACCGCGACGCCGCACGGGTTCGCGTGCTTGATGATGACGCAGGCGGGCGCGTCGAACGTCTTCACGCATTCCCACGCGGCGTCCGAATCGGCGATGTTGTTGTACGACAGCTCCTTGCCCTGCAACTGCTCGTAGTTGGCGAGCGCGCCGGCCGGCACGGACAGGTCGCGATAGAACGCCGCGCTCTGATGCGGATTCTCGCCGTAGCGCAGGTCCTGAACCTTGTCGAACGCGAGATTGAACGTGGCCGGATACGTGTTGCGATCCGAATGCTGGAGCGCATCGGTCAGGCTCGTCAGATAGTTCGTGATCGCGCCGTCGTACTGAGCGGTATGCGCGAAGACCTTGGTCGCGAGACGGAAGTTCGTCTTGTAGCCGACGGAATTGCCGTTTGCGCGCATTTCATCGAGCACGGCCGAGTAATCCGCCGGATCGACCACGACCGTCACATCGCGATGATTCTTCGCCGCCGAGCGCAGCATGGTCGGCCCGCCGATATCGATGTTCTCGATCGCGTCTTCCAGCGAGCACTCTTCCTTCGACACCGTCTGCACGAACGGGTACAGGTTCACCACCAGCAGATCGATGGTCGGAATGTCGTGCTTCTCCAGCGCGTCCATATGCTCGGGCAGGTCGCGGCGCGCGAGAATGCCGCCGTGAACCTTCGGATGCAGCGTCTTCACGCGCCCGTCGAGCATTTCCGGGAAGCCGGTGTAGTCGGCGACTTCCGTCACGGGCAGGCCCGCGTCGGCGAGCAGTTTCGCCGTGCCGCCTGTGGAGAGGAGCTTGACGCCGAGTTCCGACAGCGATTTCGCGAAATCGACGATGCCGGATTTATCGGAGACGGAGAGGAGCGCTTGCTTGATCATGATGAACACTGAAACCGAAAAGGGAAACCAGGCCGGACCAAGGCGCGCGCCTCAGTCCGATGAATCAAATCAATCCGTGCTGCTGAAGCTTCTTGCGCAACGTGTTGCGGTTGATGCCGAGATACTCGGCCGCGAGAGATTGGTTACCGCCCGCCTGCTCGAGCACCACTTCGAGCAGAGGTTTTTCCACGCATGAAATCACCATGTCGTAGACGTCGTGCGGGTTGGAGCCGTCCAGGTCCTGAAAATAGTTGTCGAGGCTCTGGCGGACGCATTGTTCGATGTTATGTCTGCTCATGCGGCAATCAGTCGGTCTGTCGTGTTGTTGAGCCCGCCGCCACACGATTCTTCTTCGGCTGCGTCGTCGGCGTCGCCGGACTCGTCCACATAGACGAGACGGTCGGACAACGCCTTTTGTGCGTCGAAGAATTCGTTGACAGCGAGCAATTGTTCTTTGGTCGTGTCCAGCGTATTCATCCGGTGCCGGAAGGTGTTGGCGCCGGAAAGGCCGCGAGTGTACCAGCCGATATGCTTGCGCGCAGTCCGAACGCCGGTGAATTCCCCATAAAAGGCGTAGTGATCTTCGAGGTGCTCGTTCATCACCTGCTGGATCTCGTCGATGCGCGGCGGCAGCAGGCGCTCGCCGGTCTTCAGGAAATGTTCGATCTCGCGGAACAGCCACGGGCGGCCTTGCGCGGCGCGGCCGATCATGATGGCGTCGGCGTTAGTCGCGGCGAGCACGTCGCGCGCTTTTTCGGGCGTGGTGATGTCGCCGTTCGCGACCACCGGAATGCCGATCGACGCCTTCACCGCCGCGATGGTTTCGTACTCCGCGTCGCCCTTGTACAGATCGGCGCGCGTGCGGCCGTGCACGGTGAGCATGGAAATGCCCGCTTCCTGCGCGATGCGCGCGATGGTAATCGCGTTCTTGTTCTCGCGATTCCACCCCGTGCGAATCTTGAGCGTGACGGGCACGGCGTCCGGCCCGACACCGACCGCCTGCACCACCGCTTCCACGATGCGCGCGACGAGCGGTTCGTTCTGCAGCAGCGCCGACCCCGCCGCGACGTTGCACACCTTCTTGGCCGGGCATCCCATATTGATGTCGATGATCTGCGCGCCGTTGGCGACGTTGTGACGCGCGGCTTCGGCGAGCATCTGCGGGTCGGCGCCGGCGATCTGCACCGAGATCGGCTCGACCTCGCCCGCGTGGTTGGCGCGGCGCATGGTCTTCTCGCTTTTCCACAGTTGCGCGTTCGACGCGACCATCTCCGATACCGCGTAGCCCGCGCCCATGCGTTTGCAAAGCTGGCGGAACGGGCGGTCGGTGACGCCTGCCATCGGAGCGACGAACAGGTTATTGCGTAGAACGTGTGAACCGATGGTGGGCATGAAGGCTAAAGGATCCGCGTTCCCGAAAGCCGGCCGAAGCCGCGTGAAGGCGGATGCAACATTTCTGAAGGGGAAACACTTATTTTAACGCGAAGCGCGTGCTGAAATTAAGAGCAATCGCGTGCAAGTCTTTAAATCTTCAATGAAAGCACGTGCGTTCATAGAGGATAAGTCCCTTGACTTAACGCAGACGATTGCCCTTTTGCCGTCTCGGATCAGCGTCGCTGGCCGAACATCATCTGGCGGGCGAGCGCCGTTTTCAGCGGCGGAAGGAACTCGAGCGCGGTCAGCGCCAGGCCGCGCATGGCCGCGAGCGGCGGGAAGTCGACCGTGAAAATACGCGCGAGCGTGTCCGTCGCGCCGATGGTCAGACGCCGGTCGAGCGCGCGGCGCTGTGCGAAGCGGGCGAGCGCAAGGGGGCGCGGGCCGTCGGCGGAGAGCGCGTCGGTGAGCGCGAACGCGTCGCGCAGGCCGAGATTCAGGCCCTGACCCGCCACCGGATGCAGGGTTTGGGCGGCATTGCCGATGGCCACCGTGCGGCGGTCGACGAGCACGTCGAGCGCGGTCAAGCCGAGCGGAAACGCAGCGCGCCCCGCGATGCGGGTGAAACGGCCCATGCGAGTGCCGAAAGCGGCGCCGAGTTCGGCGAGGAACGTGTCGTCGTCGAGTTCCATGCGGCGTGCCGCTTCATCCGGCGAGCAGCACCAGACCAGCGAATAGTCGGCATGACGCTGGCCGCCGCACGGCAAGAGCGCGATCGGACCTTCGTTCGTGAAGCGCTCCCACGCGACGTTCGCGCGCGGGTCTGACACGCTCACCGTGCCGACGATGGCCGTCTGGCCGTAGTCGCGCGCGCGACGCTCGCCGGGCGTGCTCACCTCCGTCTTCTGATAGAGCCCGCCTTCCGCGTTGACGAGCACCTTCACGCGGATCGCGCGCTCGCCACTGGCGGATTGCAGCGGCAGCGTGACGCCGTCGTGGTCTTGCAGCGGCGCGAGGGCGGCGGTGTCGGTGAGCCAGTCCACGTTGGCCGATCGCACCGCCGCCGCGAGCGCACCGACGAGCGAGCCGTAACGCACCACGTAGCCCAGTTCGGGCAACTCGTGCTCGTCGTGCTCGATCAGCGTGCGGCCGAAATGACCCCGCTGCGATACGTGAATACGCCGGATCGGCGTGACGTCGCCCGGAAAGCCGAGTGGCTGGAGCATGACGCGGCTGCCGTGCGACAGGGCGAGCGCGCGCGGATCGTTCACGGCGGCTTCGGGCGTGCGCGCGTCGATCAGGGCGATGGAAAGCCGCGAAGTCGCGCTGCGCCGCGCGAGCCAGCCCGCCAGCGCCAGCCCGACCGGCCCCGCGCCAACAATGGCGATGTCGTAGTCGAAATGCGTTTCCTGCGCGTCGGTCGTGGCGTTCATTGCTTCAGTCATTCGATTCGCGCATCAGCGCCTCGATCTCGTCGGCCAAAACCGGCACTTCGCGCGTGAGGAGCTCGCAGCCGTTTTGCGTGACGACCGCGTCGTCCTCGATGCGGATGCCGATGTTCCAGTACTTTTCCGGCACATTCTCGGCAGGGCGCACGTAAAGACCCGGCTCGACCGTGAGCGCCATGCCGGGCACGAGCATGCGCCAGGGAAGCGCGCCTTGCTCGTCGAGCGGGCCGTCCGCCTCGCGGTACTCGCCTGCGTCGTGCACGTCCATGCCGATCCAGTGTCCCGTGCGATGCATGTAGAACGGCGCATAGGCGCGCTGCGCGAGGACGTCGTCGACGCCGCCGCTCTTCGATTTGTCGAGCACGCCCGTGTCGAGCAGGCCCTGCGACAGCACCTTGAGCGCGGCCTGATGTGGCGCGTCGAAGGTGACGCCGGGGCGCGTTGCATCGACTGCGGCGGCCTGCGCGGCGAGCACGACGTCATACAGCTCGCGCTGCGCCGGCGTGAAGCGCCCGCTCGCGGGATACGTGCGCGTGATGTCCGACGCGTAGCCGTCGAGCTCGCACGCGGCGTCGATGAGGACCAGGTCGCCTTCGCGCGCAATCGCGTTGCCCGCCGGATAGTGCAGCACGCACGCGTTCGCGCCCGCCGCGACGATCGAGCCATATGCCGGCGCCTGCGCGCCTTGACGGCGGAACGTGTACAGCAGCTCGGCTTCGATTTCGTATTCGCGCATGCCGGGACGCGTTGCGCGCATGGCGCGGCGGTGCGCCTCGGCGGAAATCGATGCCGCGCGGCGCATGATCGCGATCTCGTGCTCGTCTTTCACGAGGCGCATTTCGTCGAGTATCGGCAGCAGATGCTCGGCCTTCGCGGGTGCGCGCACGCCGGTGCGGCCCTGCGCGCGCACGGCGGCGAGCCATTCGCGCACCTGCGCATCCAGTTCCGCCGACGTGCCGAGCGCGTAGTGCAGCGCGGGTTTGTCGGCGATCAGGCGCGGCATTTCCTCGCCGAGCGCGCCGATGGGCAACGCGGCATCGAGGCCGAAAGCGTCGCGGGCGGCTTCCGGACCGAAGCGGAACCCTTCCCACGTTTCGCGCTCCGCGTTCTTCTCGCGGCAAAAGAGGATCGACGCGGCCTCGCCCGGCTTCGCGCTCGCGTTCAAAACGAGCGTCGCCTCGGGTTCGTTGAAGCCCGTCAGGTAATAGAAGTAGCTGTCGTGACGGAAAGGGTAGTCCGTGTCGCGATTGCGCATGACTTCCGGCGCGGTCTGCACGATGGCGACGCCGCCGCCCCGCGCACGCAGCGCGGCGAGCACGCGCTCGCGACGCGTGCGGTAAATATCGACGGCAATGGGACTGGCGAGTTCGGTCGGTGAGTTCATGGGCCGATTGTAGCGCCGGCTTCACGACCACGGCATTCGGCCGTTCGGCCTATTGCGCCGGCGCGTGCACGTGAAGCATGCTTACTCGCCGGCGGGACGATTGCGCACGCTGCCTGCGATCAGGTCGAAGCGGAACAGCCGGCATTCGAGCGCACCGTTGAACAGCGGCGTCTTGGTCGATTCGCGCAGGCGCAGGAGGCCCGGCAGCTTGCGGTCGGAGGTGAGCACGTAGGCCCGCCAGCCCGGAAAGCGCTGCTTGAGCGCGTTGCCGAAGGAAACGAAGAATTCGTTGTCGGCCGGATCGGGTTGCGCGCGGGCGAAGGCGTCGTCGTCCTCGCGGCGGGAGCGCGGCGTTTCGCGGATTTCGCCGCGCGGGCCGCGGCCGCGCACTTCGATACGCTCGCCGTACGGCGGATTGGCGATCAGAATCCCGCCCGCTTCGGTCGGCGGCACCATGTTGCGGGCGTCGACCTGCTTGAGCGACAGATCGGTGACGCCGGCGCGGCTCAGGTTCGCGCGGGCCTTTTCGAGCATGTCTCCGGAAATGTCGCTGCCGAAAATGTTCAGTTCGGCCTGCGATGCGCGCGCTGCGCGGCGCTGCTCCGTCGCGGCCTGTCTGAGCTTTTGCCACATGCCCGGATGGAACGGCTTGAGCTTTTCGAAGCCGAAGCGCCGTTCGCTGCCCGGCGCGATGCGCAGCGCGGTTTGCGCCGCTTCCGCGAGGAAGGTGCCGCTGCCGCACATCGGATCGAAGAGCGGGGTGCCGGGCGTCCAGCCGGTCAGGCGCAGAATGCCGGCCGCGAGATTTTCGCGCAGCGGCGCCGCGCCCTTGTCCAGGCGCCAGCCGCGCTTGAACAGCGGTTCGCCCGAGGTGTCGAGATAGAGCGTGCACTCGTTCATCGTGAGGAACGCGAACACGCGCACGTCGGGCTGCGCCGTGTCGATGCTCGGGCGCGCGCCTGCCACGTCGCGCAGACGGTCGCAGACGGCGTCCTTCACGCGCAGCGTGGTGAATTCGAGGCTTTTTACCGGCGATTTGATCGCGGTAAGGTCGACGCGCATGGTCTGGCTGGGCGTGAACCATTGCTCCCAGCGCTGGCGATGCGTCAGTTCGTAGATGTCGTGTTCGTTGCGATACGGGCCTTGCGCGACTTTCAGAAGCACGCGGCTGGCAATGCGCGAATGCAGATTCGCCGCCATGCCCGCGACCCAGCCGCCCCGAAAGTGCACGCCGCCGGGTACCTGCGCGCCGACGATCAGGCTGCCGCCGCCCGAAAGCGGCGCGTCGGCCACGTGCCGTTCCCCGATCTCCGCCAACTCGGCGGCAAGCGGTGCTTCGAGACCGCGCGGGCAGGGGACAAACCAGTCGAAGAGGGGGGAGGACATTAGGCGTATGCGGAGCGTGTAAAGGCATCATTCTACGCAATCAGTGCGCCAGCACCGCTTGCCGGCGATATCCGCGCATGGCCATGCTCGATCCATCGACTGCGGTTACGCGCGCCGGGTGGCGTGGCGTTCGGTTACCGAATGACTGTACCTGGCGCAATGAATTGCGTTACAACCACAGACGAAATGCAGGTGCCGTTGAATATGACGTTCAGGCTCGGCAGCGTCTTGAGCTGTCCCGGGGAAAAGGGGCCGGTCACGACCAGTTGCGCGATGATGTGGTGCTCGTACGCTTGAGGCGTGCTGTTCAAAGGGAAGCTGCTGACGGACGGGGCTGGTTTCTCATCGCCGTTCCAACCGTCCGTGACGAGGAAGCGTATGCCGACGCCCGGAAGATTGGTCTGGTAGGCATTGCGCACGCTGGGTGCGGGCGTGCCATTGACCGATACGATCTTCGTGATGTCGCAAATCCCTCCGTCCGTGCTGATGTCCGGTTCATAGTTCGTTTCCGCGAGCAGCGTGCCGATCACGACGTCCTTTGGCACGACGATGTTGGCCGGAAACGAAATTGGCTTTAGAGAGCGGTCCTGATAGGGAAATTCGATTTTAGACGCGCTGGCATTGAACGACGCGGTCGCTGCGAGTAGCAAAACGCCGACGCACGATGCGCGCCGCAGACGTTTGACCGTCTTGATTCGAGCGGTGGAGACGAGGTTGAACGTGGACATGTAGGATCGATCGCCTGAGAAACGCGGCGTTCGAGATTCGACGCCGTCGGGAATTGCAACGTCGTGGCACGGTGCTTCCAGCGCGCCGCGAACGATTGCAGATTTTCCCGCTATCTTGCCCAAGCAAAGCGGTGTCCGATAACTGTGCTCGTGTCAATTTTGTTTGCGCGCATGCGGCTGGTTTGCGCATGCCACAAAAAAGCCGCTATCCGTCCCGGACGGATAGCGGCTTTTTGTTGAGTGCAGAGCCGTTGTAGCTACTCCACCGCCTTCATCATGTCCTCCACGACCTTCTTCGCATCTCCGAACACCATCATCGTCTTGTCCATATAGAACAGTTCGTTGTCGAGGCCGGCGTAACCTGCCGCCATCGAGCGCTTGTTCACGATGATGGTCCTTGCCTTGTACGCTTCCAGAATCGGCATGCCGGCAATCGGCGATTTCGGATCGGTCTTCGCGGCGGGGTTCACCACGTCGTTCGCGCCGAGCACCAGCACCACGTCCGTCTGGCCGAACTCGCTGTTGATGTCCTCCATTTCCTGCACCATCTCGTACGGCACTTCGGCTTCGGCCAGCAGCACGTTCATGTGGCCCGGCATGCGCCCCGCGACCGGGTGAATCGCGTAGCGCACATCGATGCCTTTCTCCACGAGCTTGTCCGTCAGCTCCTTCAGCGCATGCTGCGCGCGCGCCACGGCCAGACCGTAACCCGGCACGATCACCACGCTTTCGGCATTGCCGAGCATGAACGCGGCGTCATCGGCGGAACCGGATTTGACCGGACGCTGCTCCGTCGAGCCGCCCGCGACCGCGCCGCCCGCTTCGCCGCCGAAGCCGCCGAGAATCACGTTGAAGAACGACCGGTTCATCGCCTTGCACATGATGTACGACAGGATCGCGCCCGACGAACCCACCAGCGAACCCGCGATGATCAGCATCGGGTTGTTCAGCGAGAAGCCGATGCCCGCCGCCGCCCAGCCCGAGTACGAGTTCAGCATCGAGACGACCACCGGCATGTCCGCGCCGCCGATCGGAATGATGATCAGCACGCCCAGCGCGAACGCGATGATCGTCATGATGATGAACGGCAGCCACGATTCGGTGAGCATGAAGATCACGCCGAAGCCGACCATCGCGACGGCCAGCAGCAGGTTGATCAGATGCTGTCCCGAATAGGTGACCGGCGCGCCCTGAAACAGCCGGAACTTGTATTTGCCCGACAGCTTGCCGAACGCGATGACCGAACCCGAGAACGTGATCGCGCCGACGAACGTGCCGATGAACAACTCGACGCGATTGCCGTACGGAATCGGCTCGCCGAGCGGCGCGAGACCGAACGCGGCCGGCTCCGCGACCACGCCGTACGCGATACACACCGCCGCGAGACCGATCAGCGAGTGCATCGCCGCGACGAGCTCGGGCATCTTCGTCATCTCGACTTTCGCCGCGATGTACGCGCCCGCGCCGCCCCCGATGATCAGCGCGACGAACAGCAGCGACAGCCCGAGCGCGAGATTCGCCTCGAGATACGCCGCCTGTTTAACGATCAGCGCGAGCGTGGTGAGAATGGCGATCGCCATGCCCGCCATGCCGAACGTATTGCCGATACGCGCGGTCTTCGGGTTGGATAAGCCCTTCAGCGCCTGGATGAAGCACACCGAGGCGATGAGATACAGGAGAGTAACGACGTTCAGGCTCATTTACGCGCCCTCCTTGCTCGTGATCTTCCTGGGCTCTTTCTTCTTGAACATCTCGAGCATTCGCCGTGTGACGAGAAAGCCGCCGAACACGTTCACTGCCGCGAGCAGCACGGCGAGCGTGCCGAAGAACTTGCCCGCCGCGCCGACGGTCAGCCCGACCGCGAGCATCGCGCCGACGATCACGATCGCCGAAATCGCGTTGGTCACGGCCATCAAAGGCGTATGCAAGGCAGGTGTGACGTTCCACACCACGTGGTAGCCGACGTAAATGGCCAGCACGAAGATGATGAGGTTGATCACCGTGTGATTGATGACATCCATGTGCGTCTCCGTGTCGGCCTTAAGCGGCCGGGCGCGTGACTTGCCCGTCGCGGCACTGGAGCGTGGCCGCGACGATATCGTCAGCGAGGTCGATGTTGAGCGTGCCTTCCTTCGTCAGAATCAGCTTCAGGAAGTCCAGAAGATTGCGGGCGTAGAGCGCTGAGGCGTCGGCGCCGACCATCGAAGCGAGATTCGTATGGCCGACGATATGTACGCCATGCTTCATCACCACCGTATCGACTTCGGTGAGCGGGCAGTTGCCGCCTTTCTTGCCTTCGAACTCGGGACCGCGTCCGGCTGCCAGATCGACGATCACCGAGCCCGGCTTCATGTGCTTGACCGTTTCGACCGAGATCAGCGTGGGCGCGGGACGGCCTGGAATCAGCGCGGTCGAGATGACGATGTCGGCCGCCTTCGCACGCTCGTGCACCTGCGCCGCCTGCCGCGCGAGCCAGGAGGGCGGCATCGGGCGCGCGTAGCCGCCGACGCCTACCGCGGCTTCGCGTTCCTCATCGGTTTCGAAGGGCACGTCGACGAACTTCGCGCCGAGCGACTCGATCTGCTCCTTTACGGCCGGACGCACGTCGGATGCTTCGACGACCGCGCCCAGACGCTTGGCCGTCGCGATCGCCTGCAAGCCCGCGACGCCCGCGCCGAGCACCAGCACGCGCGCCGCTTTCACGGTGCCGGCGGCGGTCATCAGCATCGGCATGAAGCGCTGGTAGTACTGACAGGCCATCAGCACGGCCTTGTACCCGGCGATGTTCGCCTGCGACGAAAGCACGTCGAGACTTTGCGCGCGCGTCGTGCGCGGCGCGGCTTCGAGCGCGAACGCGGTCACGTTGGCGCTGGCTAGCCGCGCGGTGTTCTCGGTGTTGAAAGGATCGAGCATGCCGACGAGCACGGCGCCCGGTTTGAACATGACCAGTTCGCTTTCGCTCGGCGACTGGACCTTGAGGACGATCTCGGCGGAAAAGGCCGTGGCGGCATCGACGATATCCGCGCCCGCCTGAGCGAACGCATCGTCGATATAGCTTGCCGGCAAGCCCGCGCCGCTCTGGACAGAAACGCGATGTCCTTGCGTGACGAGCTTCTTGACCGTTTCGGGCGTGGCGGCGACGCGCGCCTCGTTCGCCCGCGTTTCGGCAGGCACTCCAATGTGCATCTTGTAATCCTCCTGTCTTTGTTGCCTTCGTCACCCGGGCAAGGATTAGGAAGGCTTAAGGCTGAGTTTTATTTCTAATGCTGGAACTGACGGCTATCGCAACTGTAACCGAAGAATGCGCACGCAAGAGTCCGATCCGGCACTCGTTCCGCGTTTACGACGATCGACGCCTGGCCCTTAGGCCGAGCGCGCGTGATCGTCGCCAGGACGGTAAAATATCTGACCATGAAATCAGATACTTGGGCCCCCCATGTAACGGTGGCGGCAATCGTCGAGCGGGACGGACGCTTTCTCGTCATCGAGGAGCACACGTCGGCAGGGCTGCGAATCAACCAACCGGCCGGTCATCTCGAAGCGGGCGAAACCCTCGTCGAGGCGGTGATCCGCGAGACGCTCGAGGAAACGGCGCATCGCTTCGAGCCCGAGGCGCTGGTCGGCGCGTACATGACGCACTTCGCGCGGCCGGGCGGCGATGTCACGTACCTGCGCTTCACGTTTTGCGGCAAGTCCGCTGGAGAAGAGACCGACCGTGCGCTCGACGAAGGCATCGTGCGCGCAATGTGGCTCACCGCCGACGAGTTGCGCGCATCGGCGGGGCGGCACAGGACGCCGCTCGTCATGAAGTGTGTCGACGACTATTTATCCGGGCGGCGCGTGCCGCTCGATTTCATTCATACGCATTCGGTCGCGCCGGTAGTGCGGGCTTAAACGCCTTTTCTTTTGCGCGACGAGCCGCATCTGGCGGATTCGGGATCAACGCGCGGTATTCATATGAGCAAGCGAAAGGTAGTGGTGGGCATGTCGGGCGGCGTGGATTCGTCGGTCACGGCATGGCTTCTGAAGGAACAGGGCTACGACGTCGTCGGCCTCTTCATGAAGAACTGGGAAGACGACGACGACGGCGAATACTGCTCGACCCGGCAGGACTGGATCGACGTGGTGTCCGTGGCGGACCTGATCGGCATCGATGTGGAAGCGGTGAACTTCGCGGCCGAATACAAGGATCGCGTGTTCGCCGAATTCCTGCGCGAGTATTCGGCGGGCCGCACGCCCAATCCCGATGTGCTCTGCAACGCCGAGATCAAGTTCAAGGCGTTCCTCGATCATGCGATGTCGCTCGGTGCGGAAACCATCGCGACGGGCCACTACGCGCGCGTGCGCGAGCATGAGGGGCTTTTCCAGTTGCTCAAGGCGACCGATTCGACCAAGGATCAGTCGTACTTCCTGCATCGGCTGAATCAGGCGCAATTGTCGAAGACGCTGTTCCCGCTCGGCGAAATTCCCAAGACCAAAGTGCGCGAGATCGCCGCGCAGATCGGCCTGCCGAACGCGAAGAAGAAGGATTCGACCGGTATCTGCTTCATCGGCGAACGGCCGTTCCGCGAATTCCTCAACCGTTATCTGCCGACCAAGCCCGGCCCGATGAAGACAGCAGAAGGGAAGGTCGTCGGCGAGCATATCGGTCTCGCGTTCTATACGTTCGGGCAGCGCAAGGGCATCGGCATCGGCGGAGCGAAGGACGGCAGCGGCGAGCCGTGGTTCGTCGCGGGCAAGGACATGGCGAGCAATACGCTCTATGTCGTGCAGGGCCACGATCATCCGTGGTTGCTGTCGCCGGAACTCGTCGCGGGCAATACGAGCTGGGTCGCGGGCTTCGCGCCAGAAGAAGGCGCAGCGTGCGGGGCGAAGACGCGCTATCGGCAGCAGGACGCGGCGTGCCGCTTCGCGCGTGCGGACGAAGGCCGCTTCGCGCTGCATTTCGACGACGCGCAATGGGCCGTGACGCCGGGGCAGTCCGCCGTGCTGTATCAGGGCGATGTCTGTCTCGGCGGAGGCGTCATCGAGCAGGCATCGGTTGGGCAGAATGCGGCGCAGGCGGCGGCCCTTTCGGCGGGGCGCTAGTCCGATACGGCGTCGGTTCGGAAAGAAAAAGCCCTGGCTTCGGCCGGGGCTTTTTCTTTCCGGCGCCGTCCTTCAAAAACCTATCGATCCGATAAAAGCTTTTTTGATACAAGCGTTTGACTGTCTATCTAGCGATAGATAAATTACGCAAGTCGCACGTGGATGGGGACATGGAAATGGACAGGAACACGGTACGCGAGGCGCTGCTTGAGCATGCCCAGACGCTGCTGATGACGCGCGGCTACAACGGTTTCAGCTATCGCGACTTGTCGGAGCGGGTCGGCGTGAAAACGTCGAGCATCCACTATTACTTCCCGGCCAAGGAAGATCTGGCGCTGGAAACCGTGAACGCTTACAGCGCGGACGTGATGTCGACCATCTACGCCATCGACAGCTCCGCTCCCGCCGACAAGAAGCTCGACCGCTATGCGAAGCTGTTCGGCCGGATCATCGGCGATGGCAATCAGATTTGCCTGTGCGGGATGCTGGCTTCGGACATCGATTCACTGCCTGAGAAGGTGCGGCACGCGGTTCAATCGTTCTACAAGGCGAACGAGAACTGGCTGGCCAAAGTGCTCGCGGAGGGCGAGGCGCAGGATACGCTCTACGCCGGCGGCAAGCCCGAGTCCACGGCGCGCGCGCTTTACGCGGCATTTCAGGGCAGCTTGCTGTCGAGCCGGCTGTTTCAGACCCGCGCGCGACTGGATGAAGTCGCGGACACGGTTCGGCGGTAGATAAGCCTGTGGATAACCATGTGAAAAAGCGCTGAATTGGCGGTTGATTATCTACTGATGAGTAGATAGATTTTGACCGGCAATTGAACTTCTAAGCGGGCCCGGATGGTTTCGTCCTTTGATATGTCCCGTTCTCGCAGCATTGTCGCAGTCGAACGCAGTGTTGGGCTCATCATATGGTTCGACCGTACGGATTCCTCTATCTAGTGATAGATGCAATTTGGCGGCTGATTTTTCTGAAATCTCATATTTTTCAGCCGATCTCTCGATGACAGATCGATACGCTCCCGCCGCGCGCGGGAGCACTCGAGCAGCAGATCAAACGGGCGCGGTATCGACGAACGACTGCCGCTGCGAGAGTCTGGCGAAATATTTGTCGAGACTCGGTTGCGCCTCGCGCCAGTTCAGCTCCGGCATGCGGAAATCGAGATAGCCGAGGGCGCAACCACACGCGATGTCCGCCAGCGTGAAGCGGTTCGCGGAGCACCATTGTTTCGCACCCAGGCCGCGCGCCATTGCCCGCAGGCCGTCTTCCACCTTGTGGCGCTGACGCTCGATCCATGCCTCGCTGCGATGCGCTTCGTCGCGCAGCACGCCTTCGAGGCGGATCAGCACGGCCGCGTCGAGCATGCCGTCGGCGAGCGCTTCCCAGCAGCGCACTTCGGTGCGTTCGCGACGCTCCTGCGGCAGCAGCTTGCCGACCGGCGTCAGCGTGTCCACGAACTCGCAGATGACGCGCGAATCGAACACGGCTTCCCCGTCGTCGAGAATGAGGCAGGGCACCTTGCCGAGCGGATTGTAGTCGTGGATCTTCGAATCCGATGCCCAGACGTCCTCGAGCACCAGTTCGCAGTCGATTTTCTTTTCCGCCATGACGATTCGTACCTTGCGGACGAATGGGCTGGGGCGCGAACCAATCAGTTTCATCATCTATTCTTTGCGGTTGATTCGGAATGCGGGCGACGACGATCTTAACCGGGCGCACCCGACGCATCGGCAAATTCGAGACAGCGGCGCGCGACAATGTCGCGAGCGGACAACATCACGCTCGCGAGCGCAACCTCACGCTTGTGAGAATTCGATGTGCGCCCGGCGCGAAGCCGGGCGCCGGAGCCGTCACTGCGCGCTGGCAGTCGCCGATGTGCTCGTGACCGGGCACGGCAAGACGGGCGCGACCGGGCTGCGCGTGCTCGCGCCGCCCCTGTTCTTCGCGGATGCGACCGGCGCGCCGGGCGCCGGAGGTGTCGCATGTAGTGCGCTCACGCTGCGCACGCCGGCGGAGATCGCCGAGGCGAGTTCGTCGACCGCCTTGCGATGGCCCGCGACGAGCGCGTCGTAGCCCGAACCGACGCGTTCCCGCGCGACCGTCCTGCAGGTCAGCACCGAATCCGATCCGGCGGCGCGCACGCTCCACACGGCATCGAGCAAGGCCTGCGAGCCCGGCCAGGACTCGAAGCGCTGCACGTTCACCTTCACGCGATACACCGGCACCGAAGCGGGACGCGGCGTGTTGTACACATCGATCGCGCCGAGCTGCTGCGTGAGATCGGCGGACAGCGCGCGCCGCACTTCGTCGCCCGGCAGCGACGCCCAGCGTTCTTCTTCCAGCACCTGCACCTGCGCGGGACTCGTCTGCACCACCAACTGATTCTTCGCGACCTGCTGCGGCATGTCGACGGGCGCGAGCTCGAAATAAAACGATGGCGCCGTGGACGGCGTCGGGCGCGCATCGTCGCCGCCGAGCGTGTAGAAACGGCTCGTCGGCGAAGCGCAGGCTGCGAGCATCGCGGCCGCGCCCAAAGTGATCAACGCGCCGAACTTCATGGTTTGTCTCCCGATTTACCGCGCAGCAACGATTCCGGATGGCGTTCCAGATAATCCGCCAGCGCATTGAGCGATTGCAGGGTGCGCGTCAGTTCCTGCAGCGCCTGATGCACGTCGGACTGGAGCGGCGAATCCTGCTGCAACGTGGATTGCGCGTCGCCGAAAGTCTTTTTCGCCTGCGTGAGGGTGTCGCGCATTTCCGGCAACACTTCGCGGTCGAGCTTGTCGAACAGCGCGTTGGCGTTCTTCAGCGAGCCGTTCAGGTTCGTGCCGATCTCGTCGAAAGGAATCTTGTCGATCTTGCGCGCGATGTCGGCGATCTGCAGCTGCAGCTCGTCGAGCGTGTTCGGCACGGTCGGCAATTCGAACGGATCGGCGCTCACGTTCACCTTGACGGGCGCCGCTTTCGGGAAGAAGTCGAGCGCGATGTACAGCTGGCTCGTCAGCAGATTGCCGGTACGCAACTGGCCACGCAGGCCGCGCTTCACGAGCAGTTCCAGCATGTCCTGGCTCGCCACCGAACCTTGCACCGGCAACGCGTTCTTGGCGCGCCTGCCGAGGCGATCCGGATAGAGATCGATCGTGACCGGCATCAGGAACGAATGCGACTTCGGATCGTATTGCACGCCGATGCCCGTGACCTGCCCGAGCACGATGCCGCGGAAATCGACCGGCGCGCCCACCGAAAGCCCGCGCAGCGACTGATTGAAGTTCATCACGACATGCACCGCCTGGCCGTCCGGATCGCGCATCGCGTCGGCCTGATCGCCGGCCAGACGGAAGGTCGCGTTGTTTTGCGCCTGCGGGCCGGACTGCTGATTCGGCGGCGTCTGGAACGCGATGCCGCCGAGCACGACCGTCGCGAGCGACTGCGTGTTGAGCGTGAACCCGCTCGAATCGAGGCGCAGGTCGACGCCGCTCGCGTGCCACCAGCGCGAGTTGGTGCCGACGTACTGATCGTAGGGCGAGGTGACGAACACTTGCAGGGTGACGCCGGTGCCGTCCTTGTCGAGCGAGAACGCGACCACCTGGCCCACCTGAACGCGCCGGTAATAGACCGGCGAGCCGATATCCAGCGAGCCGAGCGACTCGCCGTGCAGCGTGAAAGTGTGGCCCTTCTGATCGCCGGTGACGGCGGGCGGCGTCTCCAGGCCGACGAAGTAGGTCTGGTCCTCGGTCGACTTCCCGGCATCGACGCCGATGAATGCGCCGGACAACAGCGTCGAAAGCCCGGTCACGCCGCTCGCCGCCACGCGCGGACGCACGACCCAGAAGCGCGTGTCCTTCACGGCGAAATCGGTGGCTTCCTTGGTGAGCTGCACGTCGACCAGCACGCGCGAATGATCCTTCGACAACGTGATGGTCTTGACCGTGCCGATATCGACGTCCTTGAACTTCACCTTGGTCTTGCCGGGCTCGAGACCTTCCGCGCTGACGAAGCTGATGGTGACGGTCGGCCCGCGGCTCGACACCGTTTTCACGACCAGAATCACGCCGATCAGCGCCGCGACCAGCGGAATGACCCACACGAGCGAAGGGAGCCAGCGGCTGCGCGGCTCGATCACGGGCTCGGGCAGGTTCGGCGGCAGGCCGCCTCCGCCCTGGCCGCTGTTGCCGTTGCCGCTGTTTGCGGGCGGGGCGGGCGGCGCGGGCTGCTTCGGGTCGTTCGGACCTTGGGCGCTAGTCATATTTCTTTCCTGACGGTTCGATGTTGTCCCAGATGAGGCGCGGGTCGAATTGCATAGAGGCGATCATCGTGAGCACGACGACCGACGCGAACGCGAGCGCGCCCGGCCCCGGCGTGATGACGGCGAGCGACTTGAAGCGCACGAGCGCGATGGTGAGGGTGATCACGAAGACGTCGAGCATCGACCAGCGGCCGATGCCTTCGACGATGCGAAACAGCGTGGTGCGCTGACGCGGCCGCCATGTGGAGCGTCGCTGCACGGTGATGGTGAGAAAGGCGAGCGTGACGAGCTTCAGCATCGGCACCAGAATGCTGGCGATGAAGATGACCGCGGCGAGCGGATAGTCGCCGTCGTTCCAGAACAGCGCGACGCCGCTCATGATGGTGTCGTCCTCGGAGCCGAGAATCGACGACGTGTGCATGATCGGAAAGAGATTCGCCGGAATATAGAGAATCGCTGCGCTGATGAGCAGCGCCCACGTGCGCACGATGCTGTCCGGATGGCGCCGATGCACGACCGCGTCGCAACGCGTGCAGCGTTGCTTCTCGACGGTATGAGCGAGCGGCTGCACGAGCCCGCACGCGTGACAGGACACGCAATGCGCGCGCGACGCCGTAGTGTAGGCCGCGCTTGCGTATGGCTCGCCGGTTTTCGGATCGATGGAATCGCTCACGATTTCTGCCTCGCGTCGGAGTGGATGCGCGTCGCGCGTCTGGCTTCGCGTGGGCCGAGCCGGCTCGCGATGTCCCACAGCGCGCGCGGATCGAAACTCACGACGACGGCGAACATCAGCGTCAGCGCGCCGAACGCGAAAAGCGCCGCTTCGGGAATCACGCGCGCGATACTGACCATCTTCACGAGCGTGACCAGCACGCCGAGCATGAAGACTTCGATCATTCCCCACGGGCGCACGAACTGGATGCCGCGCAGAAGCCCGTTGAAGCCTGGCGGCACATAGCCCGCGCGCAGCGGAATCAGCACATAGAGCAGCGCAAGCAGTTCGCACAGCGGAAAGAGAATGGTCGAGCAGAAGACCAGCACGGCCATGATCTCCATCTGCTCGTTCCACAACGCGACGATCGCGCCGATGAGCGTCGTCTCCGAGGTAAGGCCATTGGCGTCCAGCTCGACGATGGGAAAGCCTTGCGCGATCACGAACGTGACGAGCGCGGCGAGCGTCATGGCGCAGATCTTGTCGAGATTCGACGAAATGCTTCGGTAAAGCAGCGACCCGCAGCGTGGGCATTTCGCCGACGTGCGCTGAGGCAGCTCGCGTTTTTGGAAAAGCGCGTCGCATTCGTGACACGCGATCAGATCATCCGGTTCGTTTGCGTTCATGAACGAGGCCCGAGGCTTGTCGAGCATAGAATTCGGGCGCCGCCAGAACCGGCTCCGACGGAGCTTAGCAAGCAGCGGGCCAGCGCGTTTGGTAGCAGCATGGTATCAAATGACGCGTTTACGGCGGTTCGTGCGGCAGGCTTCCTCGCATGCGGAATGAAATCGCCGTTTCGCTCGTTAATACGTCAAGGCCGTAATCGATCAGGGTTCGAGTCGCATAGTCGTGCCTTCATCGACCGTTGCACGCGTGGAATAGTTCGTTGCACACGTGGCACACGAGCTCGGCGCGAGCGGCATCGAGTACCCGCAAAGCCCCGTCTCATAAGGCTTTTTCGACCTTGCGCAGCCCTTTCGAGCGGCGCTGGCAAATGCACCGCGTTGCTGTAGCATGGCGGCCGTGAATATGTGTCGCCCGTCGAAGGCGGTCCGGACGGCATCGAACCTTGGGATGAAAGCACTATGGAAAGCAGCGCACGCATCGCGACGACAGCGCCGGCGCAACGATACAGCGCCACGGCGATCGGCCTTCACTGGCTGATCGCATTGTTGATCGTATGCGGGTTCTATCTCGGCTGGATCATGACCGACATTCCGGGCATCACGCCGACGAAGCTCCGCTACTTCTCGTATCACAAGTGGATTGGCGTGACGGTATTCGCGCTCGCCGTGCTTCGGCTCCTCTGGCGCGTCTCGCATCCGGGCCCGGCGATGCCCGAGGGCATGCCGCGCTGGCAGCAGGGCGCGGCGCATCTGACGCACTTTCTGCTTTATGTGCTGATGCTCGTCATTCCGGCTTCGGGCTATCTGTACAGTTCGGCCGCGGGCTTGCAGGTGGTCTATCTCGGCGTGCTGCCGTTGCCGACGATCATCGGTCCGGACAAGGCGCTCAAGGCGACGCTGCGCATCGTGCATATCGTGCTGAACTATACGCTGCTGTTCTTCGTCGTGATGCACGTGCTCGCCGCGCTCAAGCACCATTTCGTCGATCGCGACGGTTTGCTCGGACGCATGTTGCCGTTTCTCAGATAAGCGTCCCGATTGTTTCCTGGTCGTTGGCAGGGCGTTTCCCGGCGGCTGATTGTTCTCGCGTTCTTTTGATTTCCAATAGCGGTTTATTTCCGATGCCGGTTTATGACCGTTCGAACCGTTTGAATAGGGCACACATGAAAGTGAAACTGAATCGCTGGATGATGGTTACGGCGGCGTCGCTCGCCATGGTCGCGGCGGCGCACGCGCAAGTGGACATGAGCAAGAGCACGGTCATTGCCACGTCGAAGCAGATGAACGTGCCCACCGACGGCAAGTTCAACAAGTTCACCGCGCAGATCGCGTTCGATCCGGCAAAGCCCACGGCGGGCACGGCGAACATCACGATCGATACGGGTAGCTACGACCTCGGCGACGACGACTACAACAAGCAGGTGCGTGGCGCCGAATGGTTCGACGCGGCCAAGTATCCGACCGCGACCTTCGTGTCCAGCACGATCGCGCCGGCCGGCGCCAACAAGTACAACGTGACCGGCAAGATCACGATCAAGGGCAAGTCGCAGACCGTCACGGTGCCGGTCACCGTCACGCAGCAGGGCGCGACCGAGACCTTCGACGGCGTGCTGCCCGTCAAGCGCTCCCAGTTCGATGTCGGAACGGGCGAGTGGAAAGACACGTCGATCGTCGCCGACGATGTCGCCATCAAGTTTCATATCGTCGCCGCGAAGAAGTGAGTGGCGCGTTCAAACCCATCTCACGCATGGTTTGCGTATCTAGTCAGGAGAAGAACTTGAAAAAGCTTTCGATCATCGCTGCGGGCGCGCTCGCGCTGGGTCTGTCCGTCAGCGCATTTGCGGCCGACACGTACAAGCTCGACCCGAACCACACCTATCCGAGCTTCGAGGCCGACCACTTCGGCGGCATCTCGACGTGGCGCGGCAAGTTCAACAAAAGCAGCGGCGAAGTCGTGCTCGACCGCGCGGCCAAGACCGGCACGGTGAACGTGACGGTGGACATCGCTTCGGTGAATACGGGCAACGAGAAGCTCAACGAACATCTGCAAAAGGCCGAGTTCTTCGATGTCTCGAAGTACCCGACGGCGGAGTACAAGGGCACGTCGATCAAGTTCGACGGCGACACGCCGACTGAAGTGGTCGGTTCGCTGACCATGCACGGCGTGACCAAGCCGCTGAATCTGAAGATCGAGCACTTCAAGTGCTTCGTGAACCCGATGATGAAGAAGGAAGTGTGCGGCGTCGAAGCGACGACGACCTTCGATCGCGCCGACTTCGGCATGGACTGGGGCAAGTCGTATGGCTTCAGCACGAAGACGGTGCTGCATATTCAGTCGGAAGGCGTGAAGCAGTAAGCGCTTCAAAACGCATCGAGCGGTATGAAACCGCCTCGCGCGTCGTGCGCGAGGCGGTTTTTTTATGCGGCGGGCCGGCCGCGCGAGATCCGCCGATCGCACCGCGGCTGGCCCGCAAACGGTGAGCATCCAATCTTCGACCATGGATTCGCGGTTCGGCGTCCCGTCGAACGCGGCGGCGCACTATCTGATCAATGGTGCGATCGTCAAGAGCGGTTCCCCTGCAAAAATAGCAGTCACCTAGAACGGCGATGACGTCGAGATGACCCGCTTCGCCGCAGACGGCAGTACGCCCGTAGCAACCGTGCGTAGCACGAGCTACATGGCCGTCAAGCTGACCGGAGCTATTTCCGGTTTCCCAGACGAGTTGTTCAGGCGCACCGACGTGGGCGCGCTCACGAACACGATCAATGGAGCGCGGCTATACGACGCGAATGCGCAATGGCAGTCTGGCGCCGCGTATTTGAAGGAAACGGTGCGGTTCGTCGGCGATACCGTGCGGCTCGACAATTGCACGTTCGCCCAGCCAACAAGCAGTGACGTGCTTCCGTGCGAGAGCAGGGCGTCGAGGCTGGAAGATTTCTTTCCCCACTTGAGTCTTCTCGACGGCAAGAGATATACGCTTGACGACGGCCGGATCATGACGCTTGCTGGCAAGCGTGCATGGGTGGCCGGCGCTCAAGACGATCAGGCCGCCGTGTCAAGCCGCGTGTATTTCGAAAGTGAAGGGCGAATCTTCAGTGCGCTCCTGATGCGCGATGGCGCTTCGCCGAGTGCAACGCAGCCGGGCAGCACAGTATCCAACAACTCCGTTATCTACTTGAACAGCGCAGCCGTGAATTCAATCGCGAAAGCGATCACGTTCTGAGCGGCTCCAAAGCAAAACGGCCGGTCTTCCCAGACCGGCCGTCTTTTCACGTCCTCTTGAACCGTAGCGCAGCGCTCAAACCTGCGCGCCCGCGTTCGGATCGTTCGGGTCGTACTTGTCCTTCTTGTCCTTCACGAGGTCCTCGCGCTTCACGCCGAACCACATCGCCAGTGCCGCGGCAACGAACACCGACGAATAAATGCCGAACAAAATACCCACCGTCAGCGCCAGCGCGAAGTAATGCAGCGTCGGGCCGCCGAAGAAGAACATCGAGAGCACCATCATTTCCGTACAGCCGTGGGTGATGATGGTACGCGACATCGTCGAGGTAATCGCGTGGTCGATGACTTCCTTGACGGTCATCTTGCGCTGCTTGCGGAAGGTTTCACGAATCCGGTCGAAGATAACCACCGACTCGTTCACCGAATAACCGAGCACCGCGAGAATCGCCGCCAGCACCGAGAGCGAGAACTCCCACTGGAAGAACGCGAAGAAGCCGAGAATGATCACCACGTCGTGCAAGTTCGCGATGATGCCCGCCACCGCGTACTTCCATTCGAAGCGGAACGACAGATAAATCACGATGCCGATCACCACGCACGCGAGCGCGAGCAGGCCATTCGTCACCAGCTCCTTGCCTACTTGCGGTCCCACGAACTCGACGCGTTGCAGGTTCACCTGCGCATCTTCGGCCTTGAGTGCGGTCATCACCTGATCGCTCTGCTGCGCCGAGGTCAGGCCTTGCTTGAGCGGCAGACGGATCAGCACGTCGCGCGAGGTGCCGAAATTCTGCACCTGCGCGTCGGCATAGCCGAGCTTGGCCATGCTCGCGCGAATCGGCTCGGGCGAAATGGCTTGCGGATACTGCACCTCGACGACCGTGCCGCCGGTGAACTCCACCGACAGATGCAGGCCCCGATGCACGAGGAAAAACACGGCCACGAGGAACGTCACGAGCGAAATCACGTTGAAAATCAACGCGCGCTCCATGAACGGCAAGTCGCGGCGAATACGGAAGAATTCCATTTTCTAAATCTCCGGACGCAGCGGTTTCAGCGGGACTGGCCCGGCTTTTGTTGATCGATGCCCGGGCCCGAGCGACGGCGCACGGTCGGCTTGCCGGTGCGCGCGGGCGCCTGCTGGGCCGCCTGAGCGCGCGGTGCGGGCGCGGCGGTCTTCGTCTTGCCCTTCGCGGTCTTCACGATTTCGTCGACGGGCGATTCGTCGCCGCGCTGCGCCGCGAGATAGGCGGCCGCGGCAGCTTCGGCGTTGGTGCCTTCCGGGCGCCACACCTGGCCGATCGCCAGCGTCTTGAGCTTCTTCTTGCCGCCGTACCACAGGTTCACGAGGCCGCGCGAGAAGAACACCGCCGAGAACATCGACGTAAGAATGCCGATACAGTGCACGACCGCGAAGCCGCGCACCGGACCGGAACCGAACGCGAGCAGTGCGAGACCGGCGATCAGCGTGGTCACGTTCGAGTCCAGAATGGTGGCCCACGCGTGCTTGAAGCCTTCCTGGATCGCGGTCTGCGGCGGCGCGCCGTTACGCAGTTCCTCGCGGATACGCTCGTTGATCAGCACGTTCGCGTCGATCGCCATACCGAGCGCGAGCGCGATAGCCGCAATGCCAGGCAAAGTGAGCGTTGCCTGCAGCAGCGAAAGCACCGCGACCAGCAGCAGCAGGTTCACCGACAGCGAGATCATCGAGAACAGGCCGAACAGCAGGTAGTAGGCGATCATGAAGACGGCGATCGCGGCGAAACCGTACTGCACCGAATCGAAGCCCTTCTTGATGTTGTCCGCGCCGAGGCTCGGGCCGACCGTACGTTCCTCGATGATGTCCATCGGCGCGGCGAGCGAGCCCGCGCGCAACAGCAGCGCGAGGTCGGTTGCGGCCTGCGCGCTGCCCTGGCCGGTGATCTGGAAGCGGTCGCCCAGTTCGGACTGGATGTTCGCCACCGTCAGCACTTCACCCTTGCCCTTCTCGAACAGCACCATCGCCATCGGCTTGCCGATGTTGTCGCGCGACACGCTCGCGACCGCACGGCCGCCGGCCGAGTCGAGGCGGATGTTCACCGACGGACGCTGATGATCGTCGAAGCCCGTCGATGCGTCGATGATGCGGTCGCCGGTGAAGATCACCTGCTTGCGCACCAGCACGCGACGGTCGCCCTGCTTGAACGCTTCGTCGCCCGGCGGAACGGGATCGTTCGGACCGATGTAGGTATTGACCGGATCGGCGAGACGCGCTTCGAGCGTCGCCGTGCGGCCGATGATGTCCTTCGCCTTCGCCGTGTCCTGCACGCCCGGCAGCTCGACCACGATGCGGTCCGCGCCCTGTTGCTGGATCACCGGCTCCGCGACGCCCAGTTCGTTGACGCGGTTATGCAGCGTCGTGATGTTCTGCTTGAGCGCGCTGTCCTCGACCGCCTTCTGCGAGCCCGGTGCGAACGTGCCGACCACCTGGAAGCCGTCGCCGCCCTGACGCGTCGTCCATTGCAGTTCGGCGACGCCGGTCTGCAACAGCGTGCGCGCATTGTCCGCGGCCGCCTGATCCGAGAAATTCACGACGACCGATTGCCCAACGCGGTTCACGCCGCCGTCGCGGACGTTGCGGTCGCGCAGATAGGTGCGCGCGTCCGATGCGTCCGAGTCGAGCTTCTTGTTGAGCGCGCCGGCCATGTCCACTTGCAGCAGGAAGTGCACGCCGCCGCGCAGGTCGAGACCGAGGTACATCGGCAGCGCGTGCATGGCCGTCAGCCAGGCCGGCGAGGCGCTCTGCAGGTTCAGCGCGACGATGTACTGCGGGTCGGTCGGGTCGCTGTTGAGCGTCTTGCTGAGCAGGTCCTTCACGCGCAATTGCGTGTCGGTGTCTTTAAGGCGCACGCGGATGTTCGCGTTCAGCTGCGAATTATCGAAGCTGACTTCGTCGGCTTTGATGTTGTTCGCGGCGAGCGCGCCTTCGACGTTCGAAAGCGTCGTCGAATCGAGCTTGACGGTCGCCTTGCCGCTCGACACCTGAACGGCCGGCGCCTCACCGAAGAAATTGGGCAGCGTGTACACGAGGCCGATGACGAGCGCCACCAGCATCACGACATACTTCCAGAGGGGATAACGATTCATGGGGATGGCCGACCGGAAAGTTGGCTTCGGGGGAGAGAGCGTCCGGCGATGTGCGCGATGAGCCGTTCGGAAGACTCGGGTGGCTCGGTGAGCGAGGCCGCGCCGGACGCGAAAGAAACGAGTGGCCTTACAGCGACTTGATCGTGCCCTTCGGGAGAATGGTCGTCACGGAAGCCTTCTGCACGGTGATTTCCGTGCCTTCCGCGATTTCCACGCCGACATACGCATCCGACACCTTCGTGACCTTGCCCACGATGCCGCCGTTGGTCACGACTTCGTCGCCCTTCGCCATGGCGGAGAGCATGTTGCGATGCTCCTTCTGACGCTTCATCTGCGGACGGATCATGATGAAGTACAGCACCGCGAACATCAGGATCAGCGGCAGGAAGCTCATCAGCTGGCTTTCAGCGCCACCCGAGGTTGCGCCTTGTGCGAAGGCATTGGAAATGAACGACACGTTGGTCTCTCCGTTAAAACGTCAAAATACGTTCGAAAAACTTGAATGGAAATTAGCCCGACATTCTACCACTCGCCCACGCCGCGACACCCCGGGAATGCGCTTTGTCATCAAGCCGTTACGGGGCTCGCGCGGCGTCACGCGCAAGTAATGGAAAGGCGATTGTAATGCTTGTGGCGCCGTTTCGAGACCAGGCTCAATCGACGCCGCGCGCGCGGTTTTCGGCAAATGTCTTGCGGAACGCGTCGAACGTGTGATTTTCGATCGATTCGCGCACTTCGCCGATGAGTTGCAGGTAGTAATGCAGGTTGTGGATCGTGTTCAGCTGCGCGCCGAGAATTTCGCCCACGCGATGCAGGTGATGCAGATATCCGCGCGTGAAGTTCTGGCACGTGTAGCAGGTGCAGGACTCGTCGAGCGGCTTGAGCGAATTCTTGTGCGTCGCGTTCTTGATCTTGAGGTCGCCGAAACGCGTGAACAGCCAGCCGTTGCGCGCGTTGCGAGTGGGCATCACGCAGTCGAACATGTCGACGCCGGCCGCAACGCCCGCGACCAGATCTTCCGGGGTGCCGACGCCCATCAGGTAATGCGGCTTGTCGGCGGGCAGCTTCGGGCCGATGTGATTCAGCACGCGCATCATGTCTTCCTTCGGCTCGCCGACCGACAAGCCGCCGATCGCGAAGCCATGGAAACCGATGTCGGAGAGACCCGCGAGCGACTCGTCGCGCAAGTCTTCGAACATGCCGCCCTGCACGATGCCGAACAGCGCGTTCGGATTGCCGAGCCGGCTGAATTCATCGATCGAGCGCTGCGCCCAGCGCATCGACATGCGCATGGAATCGGCCGCGTCCTTGTGCGATGTGGGCACCCCGTTGGTGGCGTAGGGCGTGCATTCGTCGAACTGCATGACGATGTCGGAGTTCAGCACCTTCTGGATCTGCATCGACACTTCGGGCGACAGGAAGAGCTTGTCGCCATTGATAGGCGACGCGAACGTGACGCCATCTTCGGTAATCTTGCGAAGATCGCCCAGCGAAAAGACCTGAAAGCCGCCGGAGTCGGTCAGAATCGGCCGATTCCAGCCCATGAACTTGTGCAGGCCGCCGTGCGCGCCGATGACTTCCAGCCCCGGACGCAGCCACAGGTGAAACGTGTTGCCGAGAATGATCTGCGCGCGGATTTCTTCGAGTTCGCGCGGCTGGATCGCCTTGACGGTGCCGTAGGTGCCGACCGGCATGAAAATCGGCGTTTCTATGACGCCGTGGTTGAGCGTGAGACGGCCGCGGCGCGCCTGGCCGTCGGTGGTCAGCAGTTCGAACTTGAGCCCGTTCTCGGGCGGGGTATGGTGACCAGCGGTCATCTTTTTATGCTCCTGCAACCGGAGAACAGTCCGGCGCAAAGGGTTGAGAAAAACTTAGGACTTGCGCGTCAGCAGCATCGCGTCGCCGTAGCTGAAAAAGCGATAACGCTGCTTGATCGCATGACGATACGCGTCGCGGATCGTGTCCATGCCGGCGAACGCCGACACGAGCATCATCAGCGTCGACTTCGGCAGATGGAAATTCGTCACCAGCCGGTCGACCACGCGGAATTCATAGCCCGGCGTGATGAAGATATCGGTTTCGGCCTGCGTCGCGGATAACGGGCGTCCGGCTTCAGCGGCGTCGCGCGCGGCGGCTTCGAGCGCGCGCATCGAGGTCGTGCCGACCGCGATCACCTTGTTGCCGCGCGCTTTCACGGCCGCGATGCGGTCGACGAGCGACTGCGGCAGGTCG
Source organism: Caballeronia hypogeia (assembly GCF_001544875.2). GTDB lineage: Bacteria > Pseudomonadota > Gammaproteobacteria > Burkholderiales > Burkholderiaceae > Caballeronia > Caballeronia hypogeia. Next base: position 157,782 of record NZ_FCOA02000001.1, on the reverse strand, counting down.
TACCACTCGCTGTGCATCTTGTGCTCGGCGATGTTCTCCACGCGCACCGGCTGGAACGTGCCCGCGCCGACGTGCAGTGTGAGCGTCGCGCGCTCGACGCCTTTCGCGTCCAGTGCGGCGAACAGCGCGTCGTCGAAATGCAGGCCGGCGGTGGGCGCGGCCACCGCGCCGGGATTCGCCGCGTACACCGTCTGATAGCGCGTTTCGTCGTAGGCGTCGGCGTCGTGCTCGATATACGGCGGCAGGGGCAGGCGTCCGTACTGCTCGATCAGCGTCAGGCATTCCGCCGGAAAGTGCAGCGTGTAGAACGGCTCGACGCGCTCGCCGACGGTCACGTCGAAAGCATCGGCCAGACGGATGGTGGTCCCGCCGACGGGACTCTTGCTCGCGCGGATCTGCGCGAGCGCCGTGGTCGCGCCGGTCAGGCGTTCGACCAGCACCTCGACGCGCCCGCCGCTGGCCTTCTGGCCGAAGAAGCGCGCCTTCAGGACTTTGGTATCGTTGAAGACGAGCAGGTCGCCCGCATCGAGCAGACCGGGAAGCTCGGAAAAACGCCGGTCGATGAACGTGGTGCCGGACACATCGAGCAGACGGCTCGCGCTGCGCTCGGCGAGCGCGCTCTGCGCGATCAGCTCGGGCGGCAGATTAAAATCGAAATCGGAAAGCGTGAACATGGCGTGAACAAAGCACGAACGAGGCGATAATTTTGCAAAAAGCGCGCCGAACAAACCTCACATTGTACTTGCGAAGAGATTAGATGCCCTTGTCCGACCGCCGCGTGGCCTCACACGATCCGCTGACCGAAGAGGAAAGCCCGGCGCCGCGCGCCGTCGCGCCGGCGCGAAAGAAGGCGAAAGCGGAGGAGAAGCCGAAGGAAAAAGCGAAGCCGGTCGTCAAGACCGCCGACAAGCTCGCCAAGCTCGGCCTGAAGTCCGACATCGATCTCGTCCTGCATCTGCCGATGCGCTACGAGGACGAAACGCAGCTCACGCCCATCGGCGAACTGATTCCCGGCGATATCGCGCAAACCGAAGGCGTCGTGTTCGACAACGAGATCGCCTATCGGCCGCGTCGCCAGTTGCTCGTGAAAATCCGCGACGACGCCGGCGACGAGCTCACGCTGCGCTTTCTCAACTTCTACGGCTCGCAGGTCAAGCAGATGGCCATCGGCGTGCGGCTGCGTGTACGCGGCGACGTGCGCGGCGGCTTTTTCGGGCTCGAGATGGTGCACCCGAGCGTGCGCCCGGTCGATGACGACACGCCGCTGCCGCAGGCGCTCACGCCGGTTTATCCATCGACGGCGGGGATTTCGCAGGGCTACTTGCGCAAGGCGATCGACAACGCGATCACGCGCGTCGATTTGCCGGAATTGCTGCCGGAACCGATCGCACGCGCGCATTTGCAGCCGCTCAACGTGCCCGGCCTGCTCGATGCCGTCAAGACGCTGCATCATCCGCGCGCGGATTCGGACGAAACCGCGCTCATCGACGGCACGCATCCGGCGTGGACGCGCATCAAGTTCGAGGAATTGCTCGCGCAGCAGTTGTCGCTCAAGCGTGCGCACGAAGAACGCCGCACGCGCGCCGCGCCCGCAATGCCGCGCCGCTTGCCGGACGACGAAGCATCGCTCGTCGTGCGTCTCTTGCGCGCGCTGCCGTTCGCGCTGACGGGCGCGCAGCAGCGCGTGGTCGCCGAAATCGCCGGCGAACTGACACTCGCGCATCCGATGCAGCGGCTCCTGCAAGGCGATGTCGGCAGCGGCAAGACCATCGTCGCGGCGCTGGCGGCGGCGCAAGCCATCGACGCGGGTTACCAGGCCGCGCTCATGGCGCCGACCGAAATCCTCGCGGAACAGCACGCGCGCAAGCTGCGCGGCTGGCTGGAGCCGCTGGGCGTCCAGGTCGCGTGGCTCGCGGGCAGTTTGAAGGCGAAGGAAAAGCGCGCTGCGATCGAAGCAGCGGCGCTCGGCACGGCGAAGCTCGTCATCGGCACGCACGCGATCATTCAGGATGCGGTGGAATTCGCGCGCCTGGGGCTCGTGATCGTCGACGAGCAACATCGCTTCGGCGTCGCACAGCGGCTTGCGTTGCGCGCGAAGGCGCTGAACGCGGCGGACGGCAAACAGGACTTCCAGCCGCATCAGCTGATGATGTCCGCCACGCCGATCCCGCGCACGCTCGCCATGACCTACTACGCGGACCTCGACGTTTCCACCATCGACGAATTGCCGCCCGGCCGCACGCCGATTCTGACGAAGGTCGTCTCCGACGGCCGCCGCGACGAGATTATCGGCCGCGTGCGCGAGGCGGCGCTGACCGGGCGTCAGGTGTACTGGGTGTGTCCGCTGATCGAGGAAAGCGAGACCCTGCAGCTTCAGACCGCGGTCGAGACTTACGAGACGCTCGTCGCTACGCTGCCTGAACTGCGCGTCGGTCTGGTTCACGGACGGCTCGCGCCGGCCGAGAAAGCCGCCGTCATGGACGCGTTTTCGCGTAACGAAGTGCAACTGCTCGTCGCGACGACGGTGATCGAAGTCGGCGTCGATGTGCCGAACGCATCGCTGATGGTGATCGAGCACGCGGAGCGCTTCGGCCTCGCGCAGTTGCATCAGTTGCGCGGACGCGTGGGGCGGGGCAGCGCCGCGTCCGTGTGCGTGCTGATGTATTCGAACCCGTTGTCGCAGACGGCGCGCGCGCGTCTGCAGACCATGCGCGAAACCACCGACGGCTTCGAGATCGCACGGCGCGACCTCGAAATACGCGGTCCCGGCGAATTTCTCGGCGCGCGGCAGTCGGGCGAGGCGATGCTGCGCTTCGCGAGCCTCGAAAACGATGGCTGGCTGATCGAGCCGGCGCGCGAAGCCGCCGCTCAGATGCTCAAGTCCTTTCCCGATGCCGTCACCCGTCATCTCGCGCGCTGGCTCGGTGCGCGCGAGCATTACTTGAAGGCCTGACTTTTGAACTCAGGCGGGGCTTGTCGGTCCCTATTTAGCCGACGCGCGCCCGCAATCCGGTAAAAGTTGTCGAACGGCGGTCCGCAGGTGTATAACTCAAACCTATTGAATCAATGTCTTTCATTGGCCTCCAATGACGCTCACTGAACTGAAGTACATCGTCGCGGTTGCGCGCGAACGGCATTTTGGCCGCGCCGCCGAGGCGTGCTTCGTCAGCCAGCCGACCCTGTCGGTGGCTATCAAGAAGCTCGAAGACGAACTGAACGTGCAGATCTTCGAGCGCGGCACGAGCGAAGTCAGCGTGACGCCCATCGGCGAGCAGATCGTCACGCAAGCGCAGCGCGTGCTCGAACAGACGCTCGCCATCAAGGAAATCGCCAAGCAGGGCAAGGATCCGCTCGTCGGGCCGCTGCGCCTGGGCGTCATCTACACGATCGGGCCGTATTTGCTGCCGACTCTGGTCAAGCAGATGATCAAGTCGGTTCCGCAGATGCCGCTGATGCTCCAGGAGAATTACACGCTGAAGCTGATCGAGCTGCTGAAGCAGGGCGAAATCGACGTCGCCATCATGGCGCTGCCGTTCCCCGAAACCGGTCTGATGGTGCGCGCGCTCTACGATGAACCGTTCGTCGTCGCGATGCCTTCCGGTCACGCGTGGGAGAACCGCCCGAAAATCGATCCCGACGATCTCAAACAGGAAACCATGCTGCTGCTCGGCAGCGGTCATTGCTTCCGCGACCACGTGCTCGGCGTGTGCCCGGAACTGATGCGCTTTTCGCAGAACGCGGACGGCATCCAGAAGACCTTCGAAGGCTCGTCTCTGGAAACGATTCGTCATATGGTGGCGAGCGGTGTCGGCATCACGGTGCTGCCGCGCATGTCGGTGAGCGAGGTGAAGCCGCACGCGCCGGGCATCGATTCCGGCCTGCTCAGCTACGTGCCGTTCGACGATCCGGTGCCCGACCGGCGCGTCGTGCTCGCGTGGCGCAAGAGCTTCACCCGCATGGCCGCCATCGACGCGATTTGCGAGGCGATCGCCAATTGCGATCTGCCAGGCGTCAAAAAACTCGATATGCCTGTCGCGGTCAACTGACCGCGTCATCCCGGTGCCCATCGCGCGCCGCGTCCGGCTTCCGGACGCGGCGCGCTGTCATTTGCAGTGCGCGATTGCGGTCATGACATTCTTTATCGAATAAATAAGATTTATTAACTTATAGAGATGGATAGTTTTAGTTAAGCTCCTCCCATCGGTCCGCGAGCACGACGGACACGACGGAACCACCACGCGCTTTGCCGTCCGCTGCGACGCGCTTCGACATGTCGCGGAAACGTGCCCGCCGATTTCGCCCGCGCCGCCGCCTGAGCGCGCCTGACATGATCCAACGCAAACGCATAAACAGGAGCTTTACGATGACGACTCAACGACTCACGACCGCCGCGGGCGCACCCGTCGGTGACAACCAGAACTCGCAAACCGCTGGTCCGCGCGGTCCGGTCACGCTTCAGGACTTTGGCTCATCGAGAAGCTCGCGCACTTCGACCGCGAAGTGATTCCCGAGCGTCGCGTACACGCTAAGGGCTCCGGCGCATTCGGCACGTTCCGCGTGACGCATGACATCTCGAAGTACACGAAGGCCAAACTGTTCGCGGAAATCGGCAAGGAAACACCGATCTTCATCCGTTTTTCCACGGTCGCGGGCGAACGCGGCGCGGCGGATGCCGAGCGCGACGTGCGCGGCTTTTCGATCAAGTTCTACACCGACGAAGGCAACTGGGACATGGTCGGCAACAACACGCCGATCTTCTTCATCCGCGATCCGCTGAAGTTTCCCGACTTCATCCACACGCAAAAGCGCGATCCGTACACCAACCTTCGCAGCAATATCGCGGCATGGGATTTCTGGTCGCGTCATCCGGAGTCGCTGCATCAGGTGACCATCCTGATGAGCGATCGCGGCATTCCGAAGAATTATCGGCAGATGCACGGCTTCGGCTCGCACGCGTTCTCGTTCATCAACAAAAACAACGAGCGTTTCTACGTGAAGTTCCACTTCAAGTCGCAGCAGCCGCTCGAGAACTACACAGATGCCGAAGCCGCCGCCGTCGTTGCGAACGATCGTGAAAGTGCGCAGCGCGATCTCGTCGCAAACATCGACAAAGGCAATTTCCCGCGCTGGAATTTCCGCATCCAGGTAATGACCGAAGAGCAAGCCGCGAAGTCGCAAGTGAACCCGTTCGACGTCACCAAGGTCTGGCCGCACAAGGACTATCCGCTGATCGACGTCGGCACGATCGAGCTGAACCGCAACGCGGAGAACTATTTCGCGGAAGTCGAGCAGGCTGCATTCACGCCGGCGAACGTGGTGCCGGGCATCGGCTTCTCGCCGGATCGTATGTTGCAGGGGCGTCTGTTCTCGTATGGCGACACGCAACGTTATCGACTGGGCATCAACCATCACCAGATTCCGGTGAATGCGCCGCGCGCGCCGATCGCGAACTCGTTCCATCGCGATGGCGCAATGCGCACCGACGGCAACCTCGGCGGCCGCGTGAACTACGAGCCGAACCGCTACGGCGAATTCGCGCAGGATCGCAACGCGGACGAGCCGCCGCTCGCGGGCGGCACGGTGTATCGCTACGATCATCGCGAGGACGAGGACTACTACAGCCAGCCGGCCGCGTTGTTCGCGCTGTTCGATGAAGCGCAGCGCGAGCGCTTCTTCGGCAACATCGCCCGGCATATTCACGGCGTGCCGAACGAGATCGTCGCGCGGCAGATCGGGCATTTCCGCCGTATCGATCCGGCTTACGCGCAGGGCGTCATCGACGCGCTCGCGAAGCTCGGCCAGCGAGTCGAAGAGCAGGACACCGCCGCCGTCTGACGTCGGCATACGCAAAACACGGGAGAAAACATCATGTCTCAAGCGTTGAACCACATCGCGACGGTCGTCGATCAGATCGAAGCGACCAGCCGCGGCGCCTCGCGCGGCGTGCGCGTTCGGCATCGTCGCGGCGGCTTATGGGATCGTCGTGGCAGGCGGTGTCGTCGGCGCTTGAGCGGCAATACGCGCAATGAATCGTTCCCCGTTTCTACGATAAACTGTCGAACGCTCGAAACGCCGCGCGGCAAGGCGAAGCGCGGCGTTCGCACCGTTCGAATCACTCTCTCACGGAGTCATCATGGCGAAGAAAGGCACGGCACCCGCCGTCAATATCGGCATCAGCGACAAGGACCGCAAGAAGATCGCCGACGGGCTGTCCCGGCTGTTGGCCGACACCTACACGCTGTACCTGAAGACCCACAACTTTCACTGGAACGTGACGGGCCCGATGTTCAACACGCTGCATCTGATGTTCGAGACGCAGTACACGGAACTCGCGCTCGCCGTTGATTCGATCGCGGAGCGCATCCGCGCGCTGGGCGTTCACGCGCCGGGCAGCTACAAGGAATTCGCGAAACTGTCGTCGATTCCGGAAGCCGACGGCGTGCCGGCGGCGGAAGAGATGATCCGCCAATTGGTGCAAGGCCAGGAAGCGGTGGTGCGCACGGCGCGCGAAATCTTCCCGGCAACGGAAGCCGCGAACGACGAGCCGACCGCCGACCTGCTCACGCAGCGCATGCAGACGCATGAAAAAACCGCGTGGATGCTGCGCGCGATGCTTGCCTGAAGCGCCTGCAGTTTTCGGTGCGATGAAACCCCGCTACTACGCGGGGTTTTTGCTTTTCAGGCGTCTTGAACGCGCTGTTCTAAAATAGCCGGATCGCGTTTCTCCGCTCCTTCCGCCATGCTCGCCCGCCTTCCGCTCTACATGCGCCTCGTGCGCCTCGACAAGCCCATCGGCAGTCTGCTGCTCTTGTGGCCAACGCTCAACGCGCTGTGGATCGCCTCCGAAGGCCGGCCATCGCCGATGCTGCTCGTCATCTTCATCGTCGGCACGATCCTGATGCGCTCGGCGGGTTGCGCGATCAACGATTACGCCGATCGCGATTTCGATCGTCATGTGAAGCGCACCGCCGAGCGTCCGATCACCTCGGGCAAGATCAAGGCCTGGGAGGCGGTCGCGCTTGCCGCTGCGCTGGCGCTCGTCGCATTCCTGCTGATTCTGCCGCTCAATGCGCTCACCAAGGAACTGTCGGTGTTCGCGCTGTTCGTCGCGGGCAGCTATCCGTTCACCAAGCGCTTTTTCGCGATTCCGCAGGCGTATCTCGGCATCGCGTTCGGCTTCGGCATTCCGATGGCCTTCGCCGCCGTGCTGAACCACGTGCCGATGCTCGCGTGGCTCATGCTCGCCGCCAATGTGTTCTGGTCGGTCGCCTACGACACCGAATACGCAATGGTCGATCGCGACGACGACATCAAGATCGGCATCCGCACGTCGGCGCTCACCTTCGGGCGGTACGACGTGGCCGCCGTCATGTTGTGCTACGCGGTGACGCTGGCGATCTATGTCGGCATTGGCGTGGCGCTCGGGTTCGGCTGGCTCTACTGGCTCGGCTGGCTCGCGGCGGCAGGCTGCGCGGTGTATCACTACGGGCTGATCCGCAATCGCGAGCGCATGGCGTGCTTCGCTGCGTTCCGGCACAACAACTGGCTGGGTGGCATGTTGTTCGCGGGTATCGCCCTGCATTACGCATTCTCGGGGTGACAGTGACCGCGCCCGGTTTCAGCGCGGCGCGTGCTTGCTATTTTTTGACATTCATCGGGTCGCTTTCGCATTGCATAGTGCCGGGCGAGCAATAGAATCATTGGTATTGCTTATCAATGGCCTATGCAATGTCCCTTCCCAATCGCCCTGTCGCGTTCGTTCTCGCTGCGTCGAACCACGGAACCATGATCGTCAACCGAAATGATGTTGCCGTTCAAGATGGCTTCGCCTATGGTGTCGGCCATCAATTGCTCAACACGTCCTGCTTCGATCCCGGCGAAGTCGCGTTCGTGCTGAAGTTGCTCGAGCTGCGTCGCCGTCATTTCGGCGATGAGGTATTCGCAATCGACGGCGGAGCGAACATCGGCGTGCACTCGATCGAATGGGCGCGTCACATGCACGGCTGGGGCAAGGTGCTGAGTTTCGAAGCGCAGGAAATCGTGTATTACGCGCTGGCGGGAAATCTCGCGCTGAATAATTGCCTGAATGCGCGCGCCAGACTGGCGGCGCTCGGCGACACACTTGGCGAAATCGTCATTCCGCAGCCGGACTATTATTCGGCGGGCAGCTTTGGCAGTCTCGAATTGCGCGAAACGAACAATGTGCTCGGCATTGGTCAGAACGTATCGTACGATCCCGAAAAAGGCGTCGCGGTGCCGATGATCAATATCGATTCCCTGAAACTCGAGCGCCTCGATTTTCTAAAAATCGATGTCGAAGGAATGGAAATGGACGTGCTGAGAGGCGCCGTGGGAACGCTGAAACGATGTGCGCCGATTCTGCTCGTGGAAACAATCAAGGGCGACGAAACAAGCATCCGCGAATTCCTGTCCGCGGCGGGTTACGCGGACTTTTACCGCGTTCATCCCAATGCGCTCGTCATCAGCGAGCGCGATCCGGTCCGTCAGCACGTCTCCGAGCGTGACGGCGTGGTTTATATCGGCGGCTGATTCCTCAGCCGCCCGTCAGTCCGAAGCGCAGCGATTTCTCAAGCCGCGCCCAGTTCATCCCCCATCTCTTTCGCGCGCGCCTCTGCCGCCAGCGCGCCGCGCACGATCGCGTCCTTCACGCCCTGCGCATCGAACGATGAGAGTGCCGCCGCCGTCGTGCCGCCCTTCGACGTCACGCGCTCGCGCAGCACGCTCGCGGGTTCACCCGATTGCGCCGCGAGTTGCGCCGCGCCGGTGAAGGTCGCGACGGCGAGCGCGCGACCTTGCTCCTCGTCCATGCCGAGCTGGCGCGCCGCTTCCTGCATCGCCTCGATGAAATAGAACACGTACGCCGGGCCGCTGCCGGAAATCGCGGTGACGGCGTCGAGCCTGGATTCGTCGTGGAACCAGACCGCCGTGCCGACCGCTTCCAGCACCTGCGATGCAAGCGCCTTCGCCGCATCCGAGACGCCGGGGAGGGCGGCCAGACCCGTCACGCCCATGCCGATGAGCGCGGGCGTGTTCGGCATCGTGCGCACGATTTGCGCGTAGCCGCCGAGCCAGCGCGAGAGATCCGTCGCGCGGATGCCCGCCGCGATGCTGATGATCGTCTGCTTCGACAGATGCGGCGCGAGCGCCTCCGCCACGCCCTTGAGCACTTGCGGCTTCACCGCGATCACGATGGCGTCGTAGCCGGCGAGTTTCTCGTCGATGGCGGCGCCGGTCGCGATGCCGAACTGCTTGCCGGTGCGCTCGCGCGCTTCGTCGTTGATGTCGATGGCGTAGATGCCGGCGGGCGCGACGCCGCGCTTGATGAGACCGCCGATGAGCGCCGCGGCCATGTTGCCGCCGCCGATGAATGCAATCTTCATGATGAGTGGAGTGGTCAGTTGGTGTAAGTACGCTTGCCGAAAATCGCGGTGCCGATGCGCACCAGCGTCGCGCCTTCGAGCACGGCGGCTTCGAGGTCGGCGGACATGCCCATCGAGAGCGTGTCGAGTTGAAGTCCGTCCGCGCGCAATGTGTCCATCAGTTCGCGCAGACGTGCGTGCGGCGCGCGTTGCGCATCGAGCGTCTCGGCGGGCTCGGGAATCGACATCAGGCCGCGCAGGCGCAGATTCGGCAGCGCGGCGACCGCATGCGCGAGCGCCGCGGCTTCGTCTGGCTCGACGCCGCTCTTCGACGCCTCGCCGCTGAGGTTCACCTGAATGCACACTTCGAGCGCGGGCGCGCCTTCGGGACGCTGTGCGGAAAGCCGCTCGGCGATCTTCAGGCGGTCGATGGAATGCACCCAGTCGAACTGCTCCGCGACGACCTTCGTCTTGTTCGATTGCAGCGGCCCGATGTAATGCCATTCGATCTCGCCGCGCACATCGGCGAGTTCGGCGATCTTGGCGATGCCTTCCTGCACGTAGTTTTCGCCGAACGCACGCTGGCCGGCTTCGAAGGCGGCGCGCACGTCGCTGGCGGGAAACGTCTTGGAGACGGCGAGCAGGTGCACGGAAGACGCATCGCGCGACGCGTCGTGCGCCGCTTTCGCGATGCGTTGCCGGACTTCTTCGAGTTGTTGAGCGATGGACATGCTTGGGCGTTCAGGGCGATCGAGCCACTCATTATACGAAGCGGCTTCAGCCGTATAGCAGATGCTCCAGCAACTGGATCCAGTGCGTCACGGGCGTCGACGTGCCGCTTTGCAGATGCGCGATGCAGCCGACGTTCGCCGACACGATCACTTGCGGCTCCAGCTTCTCCAGCCTGTCGAGCTTCTGATTGCGCAGCGTGTACGAGAGCTTCGGCTGCAGCACGGAATAGGTGCCCGCCGATCCGCAGCAGAGGTGGCTGTCCGCTGGCAGGCGTACTTCGAGCCCGAGCGCGGTCAGCAATTGCTCGACGCGTCCGCGAATCTGCTGCCCGTGCTGCAGCGTGCACGGCGGATGGAACGCGACCGTGTGGACGCCGCGACGGCGCGCGAGCGAGACGAGTTCTTCTTCGTACATCGGCAGGATTTCGGCCAGATCGCGCGTCAGATCGACGATCTTCTGCGCCTTTTCCGCGTACTTCGGATCGTTGCGCAACAGATGCGCGTACTCCTTCACCGTCGCGCCGCAGCCTGACGCGTTCATCACGATCGCCTCGACGCCGTCTTCCACATACGGCCACCATGCATCGATGTTGTTGCGCACGTCGTCGAGCGCGTCGTCGTTGTAGCCGAGATGCAGGCGGATCGCGCCGCAGCAGCCCGCGCCCGGCGCCGTGACGATCTCGATGCCGAGCGCGTCGAACACGCGCGCCGTCGCCGTGTTGACGTTGGGCATCATCGCCGGTTGCACGCAGCCCGCGAGCATCAGCATCTTGCGCTCGTGCTTGGCCGTCGGCGCGACGAGCGGCCGCTCGGGCACCGGAATCTTCGCGCGCAGCTTGCGCGGGAGGATGCCGCGAAACTGCTGGCCGAGCTTCATCGCTGGCGTGAAGAGCGTGCTATTGGGCAGGAAGCTCGCGAGCAGGCGCCGTTGCAGCCTATGCCGCATCGGCCGCTCGACCTTCTCCTCGACGACCTTGCGCCCGATCTCGACGAGCCGTCCGTATTGCACGCCCGACGGGCAGGTGCTCTCGCAATTGCGGCAGGTGAGGCAGCGGTCCAGATGCAGTTGCGTGCTCCGCGACACTGGCGCGCCTTCGAGCATCTGCTTCATCAGATAGATGCGCCCGCGCGGCCCGTCGAGCTCGTCGCCGAGCAACTGATACGTCGGGCAGGTCGCCGTGCAGAAACCGCAGTGCACGCACTTGCGCAGGATGGCGTCGGCCTCGTCGCCATCGGCCGTGCCGCGGATGAAATCGGCGAGATTGGTTTGCATCGAAGCGCCTGGAAGTCGGGAAGCTAAAAGTCGGGATACAAACGCGCGCGATTGAAGATGCGCGCCGGATCGAATGCGGCTTTCAATCCACGATGAATCTTCATCAGCGGCGCGGGCAGCGGCGTGAACACGCCCGCGTTGCGGTCGTAGGCGGAGCCGGCGCGGAAAATCGTCGCGTGGCCGCCCGCCTGCTTCGCGCTGATGCGTACGGTTTGCGGGTCGGTGTCGGTGATCCACCAGCGCTGCGCGCCGCCCCATTCCATCAACTGCGCGCCGGGCAGATGCAGCGGCTCCGCGATCGACGGCAGCGCGAGGCGCCACAGCGCCGAACGCGGCTCGATCACGGCGAAAAACGGGTCGGTCTGCTCGCGCATGCCGATCCAGAAACGGTCGGCCTCCACAGCATCGACCACTTCGCCGCCGAGCGTATTGCGCGCGGTTTTCACGGCGGCTTCGGCGCCCGCGAGACGCAGCGCCAGCGTACCGTCGCGCCACGCGCTGCCGGTGATCGGCAACGGATGGCCACCCCATTCGTTGAGCTTGCGCACGCCGTCGGTCGCGTGCATGTCGAATTTGAGGGTGGCTTCGGCGACCGGGCGCGGCAGCACCTTGATCGACAATTCGAGGATCAGCCCGAGCGTGCCGAGCGATCCGGCGAGCAGGCGCGAGACGTCATAGCCCGCGACGTTCTTCACCACCTGACCGCCGAAGTGCAGCACCTGACCGTTGCCGTTCATGACGACGGCGCCGAGCACGAAGTCGCGCGGCGCGCCGGTCCAGGCGCGGCGCGGCCCGGCGAGCCCGGCGGCGATGCAGCCGCCCAGCGTCGCGTTGCGCCCGAAGTGGGGCGGCTCGAATGGCAGACACTGGTTGTGCTCGCGCAGCGCGGCTTCGATTTCGGCCAGCGGCGTGCCGCTCTTCGCGGTGATGACCAGCTCCGCCGGATCGTAGGCGATGATGCCGCGCCAGGCTCGCGTGTCGAGGATCTCTCCCTGGAGCGTCTGGCCGTACCAGTCCTTCGTGCCGCCGCCGCGAATGCGCAGCAGCGTGCCGGTTTCGGTGGCCCGGGCGATCCTCTCCGACCAGCCGGCGACGATGTCGTCCTGTTCCATGGATGTTCCGCTTGTTCGTCGATTTCTGTATTCGACTTCGGTTTCGGCTGACTTACGGCTGTCCGGTCGATTGTACCGACCGCTTAACGCCGTCGCACTCGGACAAACGTGGATAGCGGAACGCGCGCCGGGCTTCGCGCGCCTTTTTTCGAAGGCTCAGAAGCGCGGCAATTCGGGATGCGGCAATAGCCCGCCCCGGATATGCATCTTGCCGTATTCTGCGCAGCGAGCGCGCGTCGGAATGCCTTTGTCGGGGTTCAGCAGGCCCGGTGGATCGAAGGCGCGCTTGACCGCGAAGAACGTGTCGCGCTCTTCCGGCGAGAATTGCACGCACATCGAATTGATCTTTTCGATGCCCACGCCGTGTTCGCCCGTCACCGTGCCGCCCAGCTCGACGCAGCATTCGAGAATGTCGCAGCCGAAAGCTTCCGCGCGATGCCATTCGTCGAGATCGTTGCCGTTGAAGAGGATCAGCGGGTGCATGTTGCCGTCGCCGGCATGGAACACGTTGATGCAGCGCAGCGCGTATTTCTTCTCCATCTCCTCGATGCGCTTGAGCAGCGGCCCGATCGCGCGGCGCGGCACGGTGCCGTCCATGCAGTAATAGTCCGGCGAGATGCGGCCCGCCGCCGGGAACGCGTTCTTGCGGCCCGACCAGAATTTGAGGCGCTCGGTCTCCGAGCGCGAAATCTGGATGCGCGCCGCGCCGTGCTCGCGCAGCACCGCCGTCATGCGGACGATTTCCTCGGCCACTTCGTCGTGCGTGCCGTCGGATTCGCACAGCAGGATCGCGGCGGCGTCGAGGTCGTAGCCGGCGTTGACGAACTCCTCGACCGCACGTGTCGCGGGTTTGTCCATCATTTCGAGGCCCGCAGGGATGATGCCTGCCGCGATGATCGCCGCGACCGCGTTGCCGCCTTTCACGACATCGTCGAAGCTCGCCATGATGACTTGCGCCGTCTGCGGCTTCGGGATCAGCTTGACGGTGATCTCGGTGACGATCGCGAACATGCCTTCGCTGCCGATCAGCACGGCGAGCAGATCGAGACCGGGCGCATCCGGCCCGAGCGAGCCGAACTCGACGACATCGCCGTCCATCGTCACCGCGCGCACGCGCATCACGTTGTGGACGGTGAGACCGTATTTCAGGCAGTGCACGCCGCCTGAGTTCTCGGACACATTGCCGCCGATCGTGCATGCGATCTGCGACGATGGATCGGGCGCGTAGTACAACCCGTACGGCGCGGCCGCTTCCGAAATGGCGAGATTGCGCACGCCGGGCTGCACGGTTGCCGTGCGCGCATACGGATCGACTTCGACGATCTTGCGGAAGCGCGCCAGCGACAACACGATGCCGTGACGGATCGGCATCGCGCCGCCGGACAGGCCGGTGCCCGCGCCGCGCGGCACAATCGGAATGGAAAGACGCGCGCAAATCTGCACGACGCGCTGCACCTGCGCCTCGGTTTCGGGCAGCGCTACCGCGAGCGGCAGACGCCGGTAAGCGGCGAGGCCATCGCATTCGTACGCGGCGGTATCTTCCTCGCGGAACAGCAGGCAATGCGTGGGCAACACCGCCATCAACGCCTGGACGACCTCGCGTTGACGCGCGGCGAGTTGATCCTCGGAGAGCGCGGGCGCTTCCTCGTGTGGCAGGTTGGGCGACATCTGCCCGGGTTTGAGCTCGTCGGGTGCGTTCATGTCTCCTCCTTTTCGTGCCTGCGCTGTCCGTGCTTTCAGTGCGCTTATCTCATGCGTGCATCTTGCGCGACTTCGTCAGCCTTCGAAAGTGAAGATTTTCCCCGGGTTCATCAGGTTCTTCGGATCGAGCGCCTGTTTGATGGCGCGCATCGTGTCGATGGCGTCGGCGCCGTGCTCGTCGATCAGAAAGCCCATCTTGTGCAGTCCCACGCCGTGTTCGCCGGTGCAGGTGCCACCCATTTTGAGCGCGCGCGCGACGACGCGCTGGTTCAGGCGCTCCGCTTCTTCCAGTTCCTCGGGCTTGTTCGGATCGAGCAGCATCGCGACGTGGAAATTGCCGTCGCCGACGTGGCCGACGATCGGACACGGCAGCGGCGATGCAATCAGATCCCTTTCCGTTTCCTCGACGCATTCGGCGAGGCGCGAGATCGGCACGCAGACGTCGGTGGTGACGGCGCGGCAGCCGGGCTTCAGTTGCAGCATCGCGAAGTAGGCGGAGTGGCGCGCGTTCCAGAGACGGCTGCGGTCTTCGGGGCGCGTGGCCCATTCGAAGTCTTCGCCCTTGTTGTCCGCGACGATGTCCTGCACCGTCTGCGCCTGTTCCTTGACGCCCGATTCGGTGCCGTGGAATTCGAAGAACAGCATCGGCGATTCGCGCAGCGTCAGGTTCGAGTGACGGTTGATCGCGCGCACCGCGAGCTTGTCGACGAATTCGACTCGCGCGATCGGCACGCCCATCTGGATCGTTTCGATGACGGCGCGCACGGCGTCGCCCATCGACGGGAACGCACAAACGGCCGCCGAGATCGCCTCGGGTTGCGGATAGAGACGCACGGTGATTTCGGTGATGACGCCGAGCGTGCCTTCCGAGCCGACGAACAGGCGCGTCAGGTCGTAGCCCGCCGACGATTTGCGCGCGCGCGTGCCGGTCTTGATGATGCGGCCATCGGCAAGGACGACGGTGAGCGCGAGGACGTTTTCGCGCATCGAGCCGTAGCGCACGGCGTTGGTGCCGGAGGCGCGCGTCGCGGACATGCCGCCGATGCTGGCGTCCGCGCCGGGATCGATCGGGAAGAAGAGGCCGGTGTCCTTGAGCGCTTCGTTGAGTTGCTTGCGAGAGATGCCGGGCTGGACCGTCACCGTGAGGTCTTCGGCGTTGATCGAGACGACCTGATTCATCTCGGACAGGTCGATGGAGACGCCGCCTTGAACCGCGAGCAGGTGTCCTTCGAGCGATGAGCCGTTGCCGTAGGGGATGATCGGCACGTTGTGCTCGGCGCAGAGCCTGACGATCGATTGCACTTCTTCCGTGCTGCGCGCGAAGACGACAGCGTCGGGGAGCTCGGGGTCGAACGGAGATTCGTCGCGGCCGTGGTGTTCGCGAACGGCCTGCGCGGTGGATACGCGGTCGGCGAATTTTTGCTTCAGGGCTTCGAGGAGCGCGGCGGGGAAGGGGCGCTTCTGGAGCGACTGGTGTTCGGTCGGGTGGTTCACGTGCGTGTCTCCGGGCGAGGCGGCTTTTGCGCTTTGTGTTGTTGGTTGTGCGGCTTGGTTCTGCGGTTGCGCTGGTCTTGCGTGCTTGCTTGACGGTCGCGCTTGGTATGGGTGTTGCGGGTTTCGCGTGATGTGGTCGGGTTCGCTGGGTTGAATACGGGGTGTGCTGCGTTTGGCGGGTTGTCGACTCTTGCCGGATTGCCGCTTTTTCGCCCTTTCTCCCGTCGTCTTTCCAACTCGCCGTTCTCGATTCGCGCGAAAGCTTTATCTCATTTTACGCGTTTGAGGCGTGGGTCGGCGGGGCGGGGTTTTGCCGGCGGAGGCGCGGCGGTTTGGGGCGATTTTCCGGACGCGGTTTTAGGGCGCTGGGGCGTGCCTATAATGGGTCGACCTTTTTGTCTGCTTTTCTTTGATTCGGGGAGTCTGTGATGGGTCACCGCTTGAGCAAGATCGCCACGCGCACCGGAGATGACGGTACGACTGGTTTGGGCGATGGTAGCCGCGTGCCGAAAGACGATGCGCGCATCGCCGCGATCGGAGATGTGGATGAGTTGAATTCTTGTATTGGCGTTCTGCTTTGTGAACCGATGCCTTCCGATGTCCGTGATGCATTGACGCGGATTCAGAACGATCTCTTCGATCTCGGTGGTGAGTTGTCAATTCCCGGACATTCGATGATTCAGGAATCGCATCTCGCACGCCTCGATACGTGGCTCGCGGAGTACAACGCGACGCTTCCGCCGTTAAAGGAGTTTATTTTGCCGGGCGGGTCGAGAGCGGCGGCCCTTGCTCACGTTGCGCGGACGGTTTGTCGGCGGGCGGAGAGGGTAATCGTGGCGCTGGGGCGCGTCGAGGCGGCGGGAGTGAATGAAGCGCCGCGGAGATATGTGAATCGGTTGTCGGATTTGCTATTCGTCTTCGCGCGGGTGTTGAATCGCGCGGATGGCGGCAAGGATGTTCAGTGGAAAACCCGACAAGGAACCGATGCCTGAATGTTCGCCGCCGCTTTCTGATAGTTTGCCGGGGAATAGCTGGCGGTCGCGAGACTTCCGCGACCGCATGCGCCGGTTAATTACCGCCGCCTCGCACCACCCGCCGCTGCTTAACGGCTTCCGCCAATCCCTCCAACACCCTCACGCTCTCATCCCACCCAATACAGGCATCCGTAATGCTCTGCCCGTAGATCAATTCGCATCCTTCCTTCAAATCCTGCCGCCCAGCAACAAGATGCGATTCCACCATCACTCCGACAATCCGTTCATCGCCTGCGGCGAGTTGACGGCCGATGTCTTCGCACACGGGAATCTGATTCTCATGCTTCTTCGAGCTATTAGCGTGACTCGCATCGATCATCAACCGCGCCGCTAATCCAGCCTTCCCGATATCGCTACAAGCAGCATCGACACTCGCCGCATCGTAGTTCGGCGCTTTACCGCCACGCAGAATAATGTGGCAATCCTCATTCCCCGCTGTCGAAACAATCGCCGAATGCCCGCCCTTCGTCACCGACAGGAAATGGTGAGGCTGCGACGCCGCCTTGATTGCATCGACGGCAATCTTCACATTCCCATCCGTGCCATTCTTGAACCCGACCGGGCAGGACAAACCAGAAGCCAACTCGCGGTGAACTTGAGATTCGGTCGTCCGCGCCCCAATCGCCCCCCACGAAATGAGGTCAGCGATGTACTGCGGACTGATCATATCGAGGTATTCCGTTCCAGCCGGAAGCCCCATCTCATTGATATTCATCAGAAGCTCGCGAGCCTTCCGCAAACCATCGTTGATCTTGAAGCTGTTATCCATATACGGATCATTGATCAGCCCCTTCCAGCCGACCGTCGTTCGCGGCTTCTCGAAGTACACCCGCATCACGATTTCCAGCTCACCGGCAAAGCGCTTGCGCTGCTCGATCAACCGTCCCGCGTACTCCATCGCCGCCTTCGGATCATGAATCGAGCACGGCCCGACGATCACGATCAACCGGTCATCCATCCCATGAAGAATGCGATGCATCGACTGTCGCGCGTTGTAGATCAGCTCGGAAACAGGCTCGGCGCAAGGGAACTCGCGGATCAGGTGCGCGGGCGGGGTCAGCTCTTTGAGCTCACGGATGCGTACGTCATCGGTATTGTGCGGGGGCATTTCTGTTCTCCTACAGCGCGTGTGATTCGAACTAAAAAGGGCGAAAGGGCGAAAAAAAACCGCCAGACTCGCTGGCGGTTTTTCGGGAATTCGGTCTGTTCGACCTGTGTAAGACTTACCCCTCTCGATCCGCCAGCGGCTTGAGATGCCAAAAGAAATAAAAATAAAACTTGGCGGACATGATGGATCGGAAAGGAATCGAACGTCGGTCGAAAAAGTTGTGACTGCTTTTATAACCGCAAACCTGCGGCGCTGACAACCCTGCAGTGGTGAAAACGCGGATATTCCGCATCGGAGCGAGCAAACACGCCAGAAATGCGCCCCGACAATGCGGAATTCCCGCGCAACCTGCAAAACCTCAAACAGTACCACCCACCGTCATCTTCTCGATGCGCAAGGTCGGCTGACCGACGCCCACCGGCACGCTCTGACCTTCCTTGCCGCAGACGCCCACGCCGCTATCCAGCGACATGTCGTTGCCGATCATCGTCACGTACTTGAGCGATTCCGGACCGCTGCCGATCAGCGTCGCGCCCTTCACCGGATACGTGATCTTGCCGTTCTCGATCATGTACGCCTCGGACGCCGAGAACACGAACTTGCCGTTGGTGATATCGACCTGACCGCCGCCGAAATTCACCGCGTACAAGCCGTTCTTCACCGACGCCAGAATCTCCTGCGGGTCCTTGTCGCCGTTGAGCATGTACGTGTTGGTCATGCGCGGCATCGGCAGCGCGGCATACGACTCGCGGCGCGCATTGCCCGTTACGGGCATCTTCATCAGGCGCGCGTTCAGAGAATCCTGAATGTAGCCCTTGAGAATGCCGTCCTCGATCAGCGTCGTGCATTGCGTGGGGTTGCCTTCATCGTCGATATTGAGCGAGCCGCGACGATTCGGCAGCGTGCCGTCATCCACGACCGTGACGCCCTTCGCCGCCACCTGCTCGCCGATGCGTCCCGCGAACGCCGACGATCCCTTGCGGTTGAAATCGCCTTCCAGACCATGTCCGACCGCTTCGTGCAACAGCACGCCCGGCCAGCCCGGCCCGAGCACGACGGTCATCGCGCCAGCCGGAGCGGGGCGCGCTTCGAGGTTCACGAGAGCGGCATGCACGGCGTCATCGACGTACTTCTGCAGGATCGCATCGGTGAAATAGCCGTAGTCGAAACGTCCGCCGCCACCTCCCGTGCCGATTTCGCGTCGTCCGTTCTGCTCGGCGATCACCGTCACCGACACGCGCACGAGCGGGCGCACATCCGCCGCGAGCGCGCCATCACTGCGCGCGACGAGCACGACGTCGTATTCGCCGGCCATGCCGGCCATCACCTGCGTGATGCGCGGATCTTTCGCGCGCGCCATCTGCTCGACGCGCTCCAGGAGCTTCACCTTCGCGGTGGCCTCGAGCGAATGCAGCGGATCGGCGGCCAGATAAAGATCGCGGCCCGACACGCCGGTGAGCGAACTCGCCGGTTTCACGCGATGCTTGCCGCCGCCGGCCTTGGCGATCGCGCGCGTGGCGATCGCCGCCTGGCGGATCGACTCGGGCGAGAGGTCATCGGAGTAAGCGAACGCGGTGCGCTCGCCGGACACGGCGCGCACGCCCACGCCCTGATCGATGCTGAAGCTGCCCGATTTGACGATGCCTTCCTCGAGGCTCCACGCTTCGCTGCGCGTGGACTGGAAATAGAGGTCGGCGTAATCGACGCGATGTTCGAAGATCTCCGCGAGCGTGCGCGTGATCAGCCCTTCGTCGAGGCCATAGGGCGTGAGCAAAACGTCCTTCGCCGTGACCAGGTTGCGAATGCCGGGTTCGATGATGTTCATGCGGTGCCTATTGCGAGTTCTGTGACGTTCGATGATATTTCAGACGAATTGCAGCCTATTCTAAGGGCTGATTCTGTCAGGGTGATGTGCGGGGGGAAACCCGCGTCTTCAAGTTGCGCTTCAGCCGATCACGCGATGCCGGTACGCCGGCAGGCTCTGCCGCACGGCGGCGATGCGTTCGAGGTCGATGCCGCCGATCACGACGCCCGGTCCCTCGTCCTTTACATCGACGATTTCGCCCCACGGATCGATCAGCATGCTGTGACCCCAGGTGCGTCGCCCGTTCTCATGATTGCCGCCTTGCGCCGCGGCGAGCACATAGCACTGGTTCTCGACGGCGCGCGCCTTGAGCAGCGTCTCCCAGTGCGCGCGTCCGGTCGTGTAGGTGAACGCGGACGGCACGACCATCAGCGCGCAATCGCCTAGCTTTCGATACAGCTCCGGAAAGCGCAGGTCGTAGCACACCGACAAGCCGACGCGCCCGAACGGCGCATCGAAGGTTCGCACTTCGCTGCCCGGGCGGATGGTGCGCGCTTCGTCGAACTTGTCTTCGCCTTTCTCGAAATTGAACAGATGAATCTTGTCGTAGCGCGCGACCTGCTTGCCGGACGGATCGAACACGAGCGTCGTGTTCAGCACGCGATCCGCTTCCTCGGATTGCAGCGGCAGCGTCCCGCCGATGATCCATACGCGATGCTCGCGCGCCGCGTCCGCAAGAAATTGCTGGATGGGACCTTTGCCCGGCGTCTCGCGGATCGCGAGTTTGTCGGTGTCCTTCATGCCCATGTAGCAGAAATATTCGGGCAGGAGCATCAGTTGCGCTCCGTCGCGCGCAGCCTGCGCGATGAGTTGTCCGGCGTCGGACAGATTGCGGTCACGATCCGGCGTGCTGACCATTTGCAGCGCGGCGACCTGAAACGGCTTGCCCGTGTTTTCGCTCGATCTTTCGCTCATGTGTGAAGTGCGCTGATAAAAATGGGGACGAAAACGGCGTCGCCGACGCGCTCGGTAACGCCCGTTTTTCAGCGGGCAGCGGACGGAGCCACGGCGGCGGCGGGTGTTTCGATCTTACCCTGATCGCCACCCAGCCGCTGGACGACGGGTTTGCTCCACGAGCCGGTGATCGAATAGTCGAGTGCGAAGGCTTTCTGAATCGATGCGGACAATGCGAGATCGGCGGCGAGCGCGCCCAGGCCCAGCAGCGGATTGATGACGGCCGCGCCCAGCGCGACCGCGCCTGCGCCCACTGTGGGGATCACCTTGACGTGCAGGTCTTGCGTTTCCTTCGGCATGTCGACGATGCCCTGCATCTGCACCCGCGCGGGCGAGGTGACCATCAGGAAGTCGTCCGTACGGCTGATGCCATCGGTGATTTTGGCGTTGCCGGTGATCTTCTCGAACGGCAGACCCTGCCCGACGACATCCTCGAAGTGCAACGTGAGCAGGTTCGTGAGGCTGCGCAGGCTGAAGATGCCGAGCCACTTCGCCGCGCCCGGCGCGCGCAGAATCTGGCCGTGGCGCAGATCGACCGCGACGTTGCCGTCGAGCGTGTTCACATCGACGGTGGTCGGCCCGCCGTTCCACGCGGCGTGCCCCGCGATCGTGCCGCTGCCCGAATTGACCACGTGTGGCGCGCCGAAGCGGTCGACCAACTGGCCGCCGTTCTTCACGTCGAGCTTGAAATCGAGCGAGGTGCGGCGCGCGATGCCATCGTCGGTGTCGTAGGGCATCGCGTTGTTGTCGGGTTGGGCGGCCTTCACCACACCGCCCGGCAGCGTGCGCCACGTCGCGTTCGCGGTGAGCGTCGCGTCAGGGTTGGCGAGCTCGAACTTGTCGAGTGTCCAGATCGGTTCGTCGGCGATGACTTCGTTGCGTGCGTCGACTTCGAGACGCCCGAGGCTGTGTCCGCGAAACACCAGCTCGTTGACGATCAGATCGATGGTCGGCATGTTGCGCGGCGGCCGGCGGACCACCTTGCCGACCAGATCGTTTTCCGTCTTCTCCGGAATCACGACCTTCGCGAAACGCGCCTGCAACGCGCCGGGGCTGTCCTTCGTCGCGCCGGGCATCCACGAGACGTAACCCGACACCTGATTCGACGCGACATTCGCCTGCCACTTGCGATCGGCCTCGCTCGCCCCGATCACGACATTCTCCCAGCGCCGGTCGAGCAGCCGCAGCGTCGTGACATGGACGGCGGCGCGCGTCGGGATGAACTGTTTGACGTTCTCGCTCAGCGGCGGGCGCGGCGCGTTCACGGCGGCGGCATCGGCAGGGGGCGCGGACGCGCTGATTTCGGCGAAGACCTTGCGCCATGCGTCGGCATCGAATTCGTTCAGGTCGGCGACCGCGCTCACGCCTTCGGCCGGCAGATCGGCCGGCTTGTTCACGGCGATCGCGCCACGCGCGACCTTCAGTTGCGCGCGCATGTTCATCGGCTCGGCGGCGTTCTCCGGATCGATCTTCACCTGCGCGCGGCCGATCTGCTGAAACAGGTAATGCGCCTGCACGGGCCCGAACACCAGTTTCGCGTCGTGCAGATCCGACGCCTCGCCCGGCGCGGGTCCGAAGGTGAACGAGAGCGGCATCGGCGCTCCTTGCGCCTTGCCGAACGGCGCAGGCAGATCGATGCCGAGTCCCGTCAGATCGGAGTTCGCCTGCACGGTCGGCAGCGCGTTCCTCGCGCCGCGCACGTGCAGATCATAAGGCGCGGCGCCGTTGATGCGCTTCATGAATTCGGCGGCCTGCGGCGGGATGCGCTTGTTGAGCCGCCCGGCCGCGTCGGCGCCGATGCGGCCGTTCACGTCGATCGCATAGCTGCCGTCCGGCTGCACGCCGCCTTTCGCGCGCACATCGCCGCCGAGCAGTTGCGCGCTCAGGCCGTCGAGCGTGACGGTCTTCGCGGCAAAATCGGCGCGGCCGCGCAGATGCGTGAGCGGCGGCAGATTGCCGTACGCGATCTCGTTGTCGGCGAACGTGAGCGAACCCTTGTATTCGGTCTTGATGGGCGGCTGCGGCGCGGGCGGGCGATAGCGGGGAATCCCGAGCGTGAGCGCGAGCGCGGCGTCGCCTTTCGCGTCGAGCTTGCGTGTCGCGTGCTTGGCCATCACGCCGAGCGAGCTGTCGTCGACGTACTGGAGCATGTCGGCGAGCGGGCCACGCGCCTTGCCGTCGATCCACAGCTTCGTCTCGCGATTGCCCGTATCGTCGATCCGTCCGACGACCTTCGAGACCTTCACGCCGCGATAGTGCCCCCGGTCGATGTCGAAGCCGAGCTTGTTCTGCGCGAGCGTGAAGGTGCCGTCGATGCCTTCGAACGCAGGCCAGAAATTCGGCACGCCGTTGGCCATCTTGCGCGGCGGGAAGGGCGTCGGATCGAACTTGCCGCCCGTGAAGGGCGCATTGATGCGGAAGATGCCCGCATCGGGAAACTTCGCGTAAGGGAAGCGCGTGAGGTCGCCATGCACTTCGATGGTCCCGTTCTTCGCGGTGCCCGCCTGCAGCGCGTGACCGAGATAGACGCGCACGCGCTCGTTGAGGCTCGTCGGCAGATAGCGCACGAGGCTCGTCACCTTCAGGTGCGCGACCTTCGCCTTCAGATCGAGATTGCCGCGCCCGTGGCCCTGATTCCAGTAATCGGCGGTGACTTCGCCTTCGGCGTCGGCGTTCTGTACGTGCAGCGTCTCGAGATGGATCGTGAACGCGCGGCGCAGTTCGCCCGGCGCGATTGCATCCGCCACGTTCCAGCGCGCGTTGCCGCGCAGCGTATCGAAGGTGAGGCGCGGATCGTCGAACGCGCCGGGAATGGTCACCGCCACATTCTTCGTGTCGATGGTGATCCGGCCTTCCTTCTCGTTCGCGTCGATATTGCCCCACAGATTCTCGACGCCCGGAATGCCCGCGCGCGGATGGTTGTTGATGGTGAGTCCGGGCGGCGGCTCCTGCGCCTGCACGCTGATGCCCTGAAGCTCGCCCTTGAATGCGTAGTGCAGAAGCGGCGCATCGCCTTTCTCGCGCTGGCGCTTCGCTTCTTCCTCGGTCTTCGGCGGCGCGCGCTCGGTGTAGATGGTGTAGTCGGCGATCTGCCCGCGCGGATTGAAGCGCACCAGTTCGTTGAGCACGCGCGCGGGCACGGGCAGCGCGCGCAGGAATTCCGCGAGCACGCCCAGATCCACGCGATCGCCTTTCACGTTGAACATCTGGCCGTGGCCGACCGACGCGGGCCGGTAGACGCCCGTGAGCGTATGCGAGGCGAGCAGGCGCGAGACAGGCGTATTGTCGAGCGGCGGCTGGCCGAGCTCCGCCTGGAGATCGCGCAGGACGAGCGTCCAGGTGCCGTCCTTGTTTTCCACGTTCCAGTTCAGGCGCGCGATCGGCAGATCCAGACGCGGTTGCGCCGCGCCCACGCGCAGCGCGATCTCGCCGCCGCTCAGTTCGCCGGCCGCGCTTTGCAGATGTCCGCGCGCGAAATTCACCCAGATGCGGTTGTCGATGCGCCCGCCGTACATGGTGAACGGCAGCTTCACATAGCGCGCGAGCGTCGGCAGATCGACCGGTCCCGTCGATACATAGACCTGGCCGGTCCAGTTCGCGGGCGCGCCCATCGCGCTGAAGGGTTCGTGGCGGAAGTCGGCGCGCAGATCGAGCGGGCCGTGCAGCACTTCGCCGTCGGCGGGCGCCTTGAGCGCGGCGCGATGGCGCGTGCCGTCGTTGACGATCGCCAGATGCAGCCGCTTGAACGCGATCTCGGGCGCCGTGCGTTCGGCGTCACGCCAGCGCAGCGTGCCGTCGCGCAGAAGAATGTGGTCCTGCCCGAGCAGCCAGGTCGTGAACGCGTTGGAGCCGGTGCGATGCGTCGGAATCGGCACGCCCGCGACGCTCAACGCGCCGTCTGGACCGCGCGCGATGATCACGTCGGGACCGTCGACGGTGAGTTCCGCGAGCTTGGGCCGCAGATGAATCAGCGAGCCCCATGCGATGCTCGCGCTCGCGTGCGGCACCGCGAGTCCGGGCGAGCCATCGGCGGCGTCGATGCGCAGGTTGTCGATATCGAGCGTCGGCGTAAGCCCCGACCAGCGCGCCGAAATCCGTCCGATGTGCAGTTGCGCGTGAATCTGCGACGAGACCATCTGCTCGATGCGCGGCCTGAACGAATCGACCTGCGGCATCACGAGATAGCGCAGACCGACATACACGCCCGCCACCACGAAGTACGCGATGGCCGCGATCACCAGAACGATTTTGAAGACGCGCGACAGCACGCGCTCGGCGTTGCCGCTGGGCTTGGCTTGTCCAACTTCGGTCGGGTCGACGGATCGTCTGCTGTCGGACATGCTGCGGCTGTTGGGCGATATGGTAGTTTTGTGTGTTAGACGGTGAAATGTAACACGGCGTCTTATGGACGACGGCGCTGCTGCGCGCGTGCGCGGGGCGCGTCACCGGAAGCGAAGAACCAAGCAACGAGCGAGCCAAACATTAAATGACCGACGCGACTCTTCTCAGTTCCAACTATTCCAACTATGCGGCGCGCGCGTATGCGGCGCGTCCCGAACTGGCGTCGGATGTCGCGCAGTGGGCGCAATCGCGTGTGACGCGCGAATGGATCGAAGCGCGGCTCGACGAGCACTGCGCGCCCTGCGCCAAAAACGGCGTGCTCGATGAAGCCGCGCTCAAGACCGCGCTGCGCCGCTTGCGCACCGACGTGTTCTGCACGGTGATGGAGCGCGATCTGGCCGGCGCGGCCGACGTCGCCGAAGTCACCGGCGCGATGACGGATCTCGCCGAAGTCACCGTGCAGCGCGCGCTCGCGGTGCTTTCTGCGGATCTCGAAGTGCTGTTCGGCGAACCGCGTGGGCCGAACGGCGAGCGCCTCACGCTCGGCGTCGTCGGCATGGGCAAGCTCGGCGGGCGCGAGCTGAACGCGTCGTCGGACATCGATCTGATCTTCGTCTATGAAGACGATGGCGAAACCTCGGGCGGCACGCGCTCGCCGCTCACGACGCAGGAATTCTTCACACGGCTCGGCCGCCGCCTGATCGGCGCGCTCGCGGAGATCACGCAGGACGGCTACGTGTTTCGCGTCGACATGCGGCTGCGGCCCAACGGCGATTCCGGTCCGCTCGTGTGCAGCCTCGGCATGCTCGAGGAATATTTCTACGTGCAGGGCCGCGAATGGGAACGCTACGCCTGGATCAAGGGGCGGCTCGTGTCGGAGACGCACAGCGATTCGGCGAAGCGCCTCGTCAAGCAGCTCGAATCGATCGCGACGCCGTTCATCTACCGGCGCTATCTCGACTACGGCGTGATCGCCGCGATCCGTTCGCTGCATCAGCAGATTCGCCAGGAAGCGCGGCGGCGCGCGTCCATGCGTCCCGATAAAGCCGACGACATCAAGCTCGGGCGTGGCGGCATTCGCGAGATCGAATTCAGCGCGCAAGTCTTCCAGTTGATTCGCGGCGGACAGGCAGCGGATTTCCGCATTCGGCCGACGCTCGCGGTGCTCGATCGCGCGGCCGCGCACGGCCTGCTCGCGCCGAACGTGTGCGCGGCGTTATCCGACGCGTATCTGTTCCTGCGCACGGTCGAGCATCGCCTGCAATATCGCAACGACGCGCAGACGCACGCGATGCCCGTCGCCGACGACGAACGCGCGCTGCTCGCGCAGTCGCTCGGCTTCGCGGACTACGCGGCGCTGATGCAAAAGCTCGACGCGCATCGCGAGCTGGTCGAGCAGCAGTTCGACGCGATCTTCGCCGACAAGGTGAGCGGGGAGGGTGGCTGCGGCGTCGCGGACGATTCGGCGGCGTCGTGGATCTGGAGCAGCGCGCTCGCGGATGAATCCGCGCAGGAAGAGCTCGCCGCGCGACTCATGGAACTCGGCTTCGCGGACCCGGCGCCGGTGCTTGCGCGCCTGACGGGCGTGTGGAATTCGGCGCGTTATGCGGGCTTGCCGTCGCGGAGCCGCGAGCGCTTCGACATCGTCGCGCAGCGCGCGCTCGAAGCCGCGCGGTCCGTCGATGCCGCGCGTCGCGGCGACACCATCACGCGTCTGTTCGATCTGCTCGAAGCCGTCAGCAAGCGCGGCGCGTATCTCGCGCTGCTGACCGAATATCCGGCGGCGCTGGAGCGCGTCCTTTCCGTGCTGTCGGGGTCGCGCTGGGCGGCGGGCTACCTGATCCGCCATCCGCAACTGCTCGACGAATTGCTCGACGATGAAGCCATCGCAAGCCCGTTCGACTGGGCGGTGTTCAAACGCTCGCTGCTCGCGCGGCTCGACGCCGACGAGGACGCGGAACATCAGATGGATTTACTGCGGCACGCGCATCAGGCCGAAGTGTTCCGCATTCTGCTGATCGATCTGGCCGGACGTCTTTCCGTCGAGCACGTGAGCGACCGGCTGTCCGAACTCGCCGACGCCGTGCTCGACGTGACCGTGCGGACCGTCTGGAAGCAGTTTCCGAAGCGGCATCGCGAGACGCCGCGCTTTTCGGTCATCGCGTATGGGAAGCTGGGCGGGAAGGAA
The DNA here is from genome assembly GCF_001544875.2 of Caballeronia hypogeia. GTDB lineage: Bacteria > Pseudomonadota > Gammaproteobacteria > Burkholderiales > Burkholderiaceae > Caballeronia > Caballeronia hypogeia. The sequence continues at coordinate 130,602 of NZ_FCOA02000001.1, read as the reverse complement.
CTGGGCTATGCCTCGGACCTCGATCTGATCTTCCTCTACGACGACCCCGACGATTCCGCCTCCGACATCTACGCGATGTTCACGCGCCGTCTCATCACCTGGCTCACGGCGGCCACGGGCGCGGGCACGCTGTTCGATGTCGATCTGCGGCTGAGGCCCAACGGCGAATCGGGCCTGCTCGTGACCGATCTCGCATCCTTCCGCCGCTATCAGATTCGCGAAGGCGACGCGGCGAACACGGCGTGGGTCTGGGAACATCAGGCGCTCTCTCGCGCGCGATACAGCGCGGGCGATGCCGAAATCGGCGCGCAGTTCGAGGCGATCCGCGCCGACGTGCTCGTGATGGAACGCGACGCGGCCACGCTCGGGCGCGAGATCGTGTCGATGCGCCAGCGCGTCGCCGACGGCCATCCGAATCACAGCGAGTTGTTCGATCTGAAGCACGATCGCGGCGGCATGGTCGATATCGAATTCATCGTGCAGTACTGGGTGCTGCTGCACGCGCGCGAACATCGGGAGTTTTTGCGCAACGCGGGCAATATCACGCTGCTCAAGATCGCGGCGCAGAGCGGTCTGATCGCGGAAGAAGAGGCCGATGCGATCGGCGCGGCGTACCGGCACTATCGCAAGCTGCAGCACACGCTGCGGCTCGACGGCATGGAGAAGGCGCGCGTCGATCCTTCGGCGGTTCAGACCGAGCGCGACGCGGTGACGGCGTTGTGGGAGCGGGTGTTCGCGGTGGCGGCCGACGCCTGACGCTCAGGCCGCCAGCATTTCCTTCGCGTGCTTGCGCGTGGTCGCGGTGATTTCCAGGCCGCCGAGCATGCGCGCGACTTCCTCTATGCGCTTCGACTTGTCGAGCGGCGTGACGGTGCTGACGGTGCCGCCGGTGTCGTCCGGAGACTTCGCGACCTGAAAGTGCTGATCGCCGCGCGCGGCCACTTGCGGCAAGTGCGTGACGCACAATACCTGACGATCGCGCCCGAGCTGATGCAACAGCCGCCCGACCACTTCCGCGACGCCGCCGCCGATGCCCGTGTCCACTTCGTCGAAGATCAGCGTGGGCGTGGGGCTTGCGGTGCTGGCGATCACGGCGAGCGCGAGACTGATACGCGCCAGTTCGCCACCCGAGGCGACTTTCGCGAGCGGCCTGAGCGCGACGCCCGCATGACCCGCGACGCGGAATTCGATCTGCTCCAGCCCGTTCGCGCCGCCTTCGGCGAGCGGCACGAGCGCGACTTCGAAGCTGCCGCCCGCCATCGACAATTCCTGCATACCTTCGGTGACGGCCTTCGACAGATTCTTCGCCGCCTTGGCCCGCGCCTTCGACAGCACTTTGGCCTGTTCGAGATACGCGTTCTTCGCCTTGTCCGCGACGGCGTTGAGCGCGTCGAGATCGGCGGCGGCGTCGAGTTCGGCGAGTTGCTTGCGGCGCGCGTCGTGTTCTTCGGGCAGCGTTTCCGGCTGAAGGCGGAACTTGCGCGCGGTCGAATGCAATTGCTCCATGCGCTTTTCGACCTGGGCGAGCCGGTCCGGGTCGAGTTCCAGCCGCTGCGCGTAGTGCGACAGCGAATACGACGCTTCCTGCAACTGGATCTCCGCCGGTTCGAGCGACGCGAGCACGTCGGTCAGCGCTGGGTCGATGTCGGCCAGGCTGCGCACCTTCGAGATGATCGCGCCGAGCTGCGAGATCATCGCTTCGTCGGATTCGGAGAGCGCCCCGAGCGCGCCCTGCACGCCGTCGATGAGACTCGCCGAATGCGACAGCCGATGATGCTCCGCGCTCACTTCTTCCCATTCGCCCGGCTGGGGTGCGAGCTTGTCGAACTCGCTCAGTTGCCAGGCAAGACGCTCGCGTTCCAGCTGCAATTCGCGATCGCGGCTTTGCGCGGTTTCGACTGCCTGCTGCGCTTCGCGCCACGTGCGCCACGCGCGGTTCACCGCGTTTGCCGTGTCGAGCAATTGCGCGTGCGTGTCGAAGAGCTCGCGCTGCGCGTCGGGCCGCATCAGCAACTGGTGAGCGTGCTGGCCGTGGATATCGACGAGCATTTCGCCCACTTCACGCAGTTGCCCGAGCGTCGCGGGCGTGCCGTTGATGAACGCGCGCGAGCGGCCGCCCGAATCGATCACCCGGCGCAGCATCACCGAATCGCTGTCCTGCGACAGCGCGTGCTCCTCCAGCCAGCGCGCGACTTGAGCATGCGTGTCGAATTCCGCCGTGATGTCGGCGCGCTGCTGGCCGGTGCGCACGACGCTGGCGTCGCCGCGGGCGCCGAGAGTTAGCGCGAGGGCGTCGATCAGAATGGATTTGCCTGCGCCGGTTTCACCCGAAAAAACCGTGAAGCCTGGGTCGAAATCGATATCCAGCGTGGCGACGATGACGAAGTCTCGAATGGACAGATGACGGAGCATGGACGCTTCGGGAAGGAATTCTGGCGAATATTCGTGCGGTTCAGAGCGCGGACGAGTCCTGCGACGGATGCTCGTTCCAGTGCAGCTTCTTGCGCAGCGTGGCGTACGAGCTGTAGCCGACCGGATGCAGCACCGGCACCGTGTGCTTGGAGCGCCGCACCTCGATGGCGTCGTTCAGCTCGACGGCGGTGAACGACTGCATGTCGAAGTTCACGTTCACGTCGCGCCCGCCGATGATCTGAATGGTGACCTTGGAATCGTCGGGCAGCACGATCGGACGGTTGGAAAGCGAATGCGGCGCGATCGGCACGAGCACGAAGCCGCCCAGTTGCGGATGCAGAATCGGCCCCGCGGAGGACAGCGCGTAGGCGGTCGAACCGGTCGGCGTTGCGACGATCAGACCGTCCGAGCGCTGGTTGTACATGAAGTGGCCGTCCACTGAGACGCGCAGTTCCGCCATCCCGGAGAAGCCGCTGCGGTTCACCACCACGTCGTTGAACGCGAGCGCGTGATAGATGGGTTTGTCGTCGCGCACGATGCGCGCTTCGAGCAGGCTGCGCTCCTCGCGCTCGAACTGGCCGGCGAGCATTTGCGGCACGATCTCGCGCATGGCCTTCAGCGGAATGTCGGTGATGAAGCCGAGCCGCCCGTGATTCACGCCGATCAGCGGCGTCTTGTACGGCGCGAGCTGCCGGCCGATGCCGAGCATGGTGCCGTCGCCGCCGAGCACGATCGCGACATCCGCGCGCGCGCCCATTTCGGCGATGGAAAGCGCCGGGAATTCCGTCACGCCGACATCCTTCGCGGTGCCCGCCTCGAAGACGACTTCGAAGCCCTGGCTGCCGAGGAGATCGGCGAGCGCTCTCAGCGGCGCCTCGATGCCTGGCGTGTTGGTGCGCCCTACGAGCGCGACGGTCTTGAATTGGCCAATTTCCATGCCGGCATTACACCATAGTCAGAGAGCGAAAAGAACCGTGGGCGATGACGCGCGGGAGCGCCGCGCCGGAGCCTCGCGACGCCGCACCAGCGCGCGCGTTGTTTCTCGCTAGAATGGAGCGGACGTTGAACGCAGCGCACGCGGCGCGGCTGGCCGCCATCCGACTCGTTGAGCTAAAATTTCCCCATGCTAGACCCACGTGCACAAACCCTCCTCAAAACGTTGATCGAGCGCTACATCGCCGAAGGTCAGCCGGTCGGTTCGCGCACGTTATCACGTCATTCCGGTCTCGAACTGAGCCCCGCGACGATCCGCAACGTCATGTCGGATCTCGAGGAGCTCGGGCTCGTCGCCAGTCCGCATACCTCTGCGGGCCGCATTCCCACGCCGCGCGGTTATCGGCTCTTCGTCGACACCATGCTGACTGTGGAAGCCCCGCAAGACGAAGCGATGACAACGGCGGTCAAGACCCGCCTGCAGGGCGAGGAGCCGCAGAAGATCGTCGCGGCGGCCGCGAGCGTGCTGTCCAGCCTGTCGTCGTTCGCGGGCGTCGTGCTCACGCCGCGCCGCAGCCACATGTTCCGGCAGATCGAATTCATGCGGCTTTCGGACAAGCGCATTCTGCTGATCATCGTGACGCCCGAAGGCGACGTGCAGAACCGCATGATGGCCACGCAGCGCGACTATTCGCCCGCCCAGCTCGTCGAGGCCTCCAATTACATCAACGCGCATTTCGCGGGCCTGTCTTTCGACGAGGTGCGCCGCCGTCTGCGCGAGGAAATCGACCAGTTGCGCGGCGACATGACCGCGCTCATGCAGGCGGCCGTGGTCGCGAGCACGGCCGAGACGGACCCCACCGACACCGTGCTGATTTCCGGCGAGCGCAATCTGCTCGAAGTAGCGGACCTTTCCTCCGACATGGCGCGCTTGCGCAAGCTTTTCGACCTGTTCGACCAAAAGACCTCCCTCCTGCAATTGCTGGATGTATCGAGTCACGCGCAAGGCGTGCAGATTTTCATCGGCGGCGAGTCGAACCTCGTGCCGATCGAGGAAATGAGCGTCGTGACGGCGCCGTACGAAGTCAATGGGAAGATCGTCGGCACGCTCGGTGTGATCGGTCCGACGCGCATGGCCTACAACCGCGTGATCCCGATTGTCGATATCACAGCGCGCCTGCTCTCGATGTCGCTCAGCCATCAATAGCGCTGCATTCAGGTCTATCTTGGCGCGCCGGACACGGCCGCGCCACTAGGCCATTCGGCCAATGATGCGTTTTCGAGGCCGCCGCTATAATGGTCCTCACCTTTTCGACGCCTTTTCTCAGCCCGCCCGTTCCTATGCGTTTCGACCTCGAGTTGCCGTCGCAGCCCAGCGCTTCGCATCGCGTCGCGGTGCTGCTGATCAATCTCGGCACGCCGGACGCGCCTACGCCGCGGGCCGTGCGCAAGTATCTGGCGCAGTTTCTGTCCGACCCGCGGGTCGTCGAGATTCCTTCGTTTGTCTGGCAAATCATCTTGCGCGGGCTGATTTTGCCGTTGCGCGGCCGCGCGTCGGCGAAGAAATATGCGCAGGTCTGGATGCCCGAAGGTTCGCCGCTGCGCGTGTTCACGGTGCGACAGGTCGAGGGCTTGCGGCGGCTGTTCGCGGCAAACGACTATCACGTGATCGTCGACTACGCGATGCGCTACGGCACGCCCGGCATTGGCGCGATGCTCAATCAACTGAAGCTCGAGGGCGCCGATCGCATCCTGCTGCTGCCCATGTATCCGCAATATTCGTCGTCCACCACAGCCACCGCGTTCGACGACGCTTTCACGGCGCTCAGGCGTGTGCGTAACCAGCCGGAAATCCGCACGATCCGTCACTACGCTGATCATCCGGCGTATATCGGCGCGCTCGCCGAGCAGGTGCGCGATTACTGGCGGCATCACGGTGCACCGGATTTCGCCGCCGGCGACAAGCTCGTGCTGAGTTTTCACGGCGTGCCGAAGCGCACCATGGACCTGGGCGACCCGTATCACGACCAGTGCCAGCTGACCGGCTCGCTGCTGACCGCCGCGCTCGGCCTTACGCCGGTGGAGTGCCGCGTGACCTTCCAGTCGCGTTTCGGTAAAGCCGAGTGGCTTCAGCCGTACACCGCACCGACCCTCGCGGAGCTAGGTGCGGGAGGCGTCGGGCGCGTGGACGTGTTTTGTCCCGGTTTCACGGCGGATTGTCTCGAGACGATCGAGGAAATCGGCATCGAGGTGCGCGACGAATTTCTGAAGGCGGGCGGCAGGCATTTCCACCGGATTCCCTGCCTGAACGCGTCGCCGGCGTGGATCAAGGCGCTTGGCGAGATTGCGGCGCAGCATCTGCAGGGCTGGCCTGTGCAGACCGTCCAGCCGCTCACGGCGGTGGCGTGAGCCCGGCTTCAACCAGCATTGACCCATGAACTACAAGATTTCGACGGAACCCGGCGCGCGTTTGCGCATCGATAAATGGCTGTGGGCAGCGCGTTTCTTCAAGACGCGTTCGCTCGCGAGCGACGCGGTGGAAAAGGGTCGCGTGAAGATCGGCGGCGCAAATGTGAAGCCGTCGAAGGACGTTCGTGTGGGCGATATCGTCGAGATCGATATCGAGCGGCTCGTGTGGCAGGTGGAAGTGCTGGGTATTTGCGACGTGCGCGGCCCGGCGAGCGTCGCGCAGACGCTCTATGCCGAAACCGAGGAAGGGCGCGGGAAGCGCCTGGCCGAAGCCGAGCGCCGCAAGAACTTCCGTGAACCTGCTGCCGGCTTGCAGGGCAGGCCGACGAAGCGGGACCGGCGCGTCATCGACAAATTTGCTGGTTCGGATTAAAGAACTGTTCCATGGTCGCGTGTACGCCCCCGTACTCGGTGTTACGGTCGGTCACGGCGCCGGACATGCAGATTGTGGTCGTTCCCGCGACGAGTACCAGGGCGACCACCGCGATAGCAAAGGTCAGTTTCATGGTACCCCCGGAGAACGGGTTTGCCCGGTCGGGAAGTGGCCGGGTCAGGAAACGGGCATGCGCTGTAAGCGGATTGAAGCATTCGTAGGATTAGGGTAAACGTGCGTCCTGCGATGCTTGAACGAAGTTTAGGCGAGTCAGGGCTTTCCCTCAATCTGAATCTGCAGGGCGGCGCGAGGTGTGTGTTACCGGCTGTTTCGCGTACGCGCAAGCCACTGAATAAAGTCCGAAAAATTCGTCCCGAAGGCTTGAAAATGCCTTCGACGCCCCAATTTCCGCCGCTAGTGCGAAAAACGCGATCGAAAGGTCGCTTTCGCATCCGATTCAACTTTCAGCATTGCACATTCAGCGACATGGAAAACACGCAAGAGAATTCAGCGAGCCAGAACCCGACGCCCGCCGACGAAAACGCGCGCCAGGCCGCCGACCCGACCAACGCGGCGGCTCAGCCGGCTCAGGCCGCACAGGCGGAAGCCGCCGCGGCGGCTCAGCCCGCATCGAACGGAAGCGAAGCCGCGCTCGCCGAGGCACAGGCGACCATTGCGGCGCTCAAGGAAGATTTCCTGCGCGCCAAGGCTGAGACGGAGAATGTCCGTCGCCGCGGCCAGGAAGACGTCGCGAAAGCGCACAAATTCGCCATCGAAAACTTCGCGGAAAACCTGCTGCCGGTGCTCGACAGCCTGGAAGCGGCGCTCGCCGACCAGTCGACGGATGTCGCCAAGGTGCGCGAGGGCGTCGAACTGACGCTGCGCCAGTTGAGCGGCGCGCTGGAGAAGGGCCGTGTGGTCGCGGTCAATCCGATTGGCGAGAAATTCGATCCGCATCGTCATCAGGCCATTTCGATGGTGCCCGCCGAGCAGGATCCGAACACCGTTGTCTCCGTGCTGCAAAAGGGTTACATCATCTCCGACCGCGTATTGCGCCCGGCGCTCGTCACGGTCGCCGCGCCGAAGTAAGCGCACCACGACAAGACGCCGCCGGACGACCGGACGCGCTTCGGGCCTGGCCAACCGGCGTGAAAAAAGTTATAGACCGCATTGTGTTCAGGGTCTTGAAATCGAAATCGGCGCACTTATCTTGCGTACAGGTATGAATTTTGGGCATTCGGCCCGGTAAGCCGGCAGAAAGCCGGCGTATGGCAAGCCGCAACGCCACCGCGATCAAAGTTAGGAGAGTGATAAAAAATGGGCAAAATTATCGGCATCGACCTCGGCACCACGAACTCGTGCGTGGCGCTGATGGAAGGCAATCAGGTCAAGGTCATCGAGAACTCGGAAGGCGCGCGCACCACGCCGTCGATCATCGCTTACATGGATGACAACGAGATCCTCGTCGGCGCGCCCGCGAAGCGTCAGTCGGTCACCAACCCGCGCAACACGCTGTACGCGGTCAAGCGCCTGATCGGCCGTCGATTCGACGAGAAGGAAGTGCAGAAGGACATCGGCCTGATGCCGTACAAGATCGTCAAGCACGACAACGGCGATGCATGGGTCGAGGCGCATGGCTCGAAGCTCGCGCCGTCGCAGGTTTCCGCGGAAGTCCTGCGCAAGATGAAGAAGACCGCTGAAGACTACCTCGGCGAGCCGGTGACGGAAGCCGTCATCACGGTTCCGGCGTACTTCAACGACAGCCAGCGTCAGGCCACCAAGGACGCAGGCCGCATCGCCGGTCTGGAAGTCAAGCGCATCATCAACGAGCCGACGGCGGCAGCGCTCGCGTTCGGTCTCGACAAGGCCGAAAAGGGCGACCGCAAGATTGCCGTGTTCGACCTGGGCGGCGGCACGTTCGACATTTCGATCATCGAAATCGCGGACGTGGACGGCGAGATGCAGTTCGAAGTGCTCTCCACGAACGGCGACACGTTCCTGGGCGGTGAAGACTTCGACCAGCGCATCATCGATTACATCATCGGCGAGTTCAAGAAGGAGCAGGGCGTCGACCTGTCGAAGGACGTGCTCGCGCTGCAACGCCTGAAGGAAGCCGCTGAAAAGGCGAAGATCGAACTGTCGTCCACGCAGCAGACCGACATCAACCTGCCGTACATCACGGCAGATGCCTCCGGTCCGAAGCACCTGAACTTGAAGTTCACCCGTGCGAAGCTGGAAGCGCTGGTCGAAGAGCTGATCGAGCGCACGATCGAACCGTGCCGCACCGCGATCAAGGACGCAGGCGTGAAGGTCGGCGAAATCGACGACGTGATTCTCGTCGGCGGCATGACGCGTATGCCGAAGGTGCAGGAAAAGGTGAAGGAGTTCTTCGGCAAGGATCCGCGTCGTGACGTGAACCCGGACGAAGCCGTGGCCGTGGGCGCCGCGATTCAGGGTCAGGTTCTGTCGGGCGACCGCAAGGACGTTCTGCTGCTCGACGTGACGCCTCTGTCGCTCGGCATCGAAACGCTCGGCGGCGTGATGACGAAGATGATCAACAAGAACACCACGATCCCGACGAAGCACTCGCAGGTGTACTCGACGGCCGACGACAACCAGGGCGCCGTGACGATCAAGGTGTTCCAGGGCGAGCGTGAAATGGCCGCGGGCAACAAGCTGCTCGGCGAGTTCAACCTCGAAGGCATTCCGCCGGCGCCGCGCGGCACGCCGCAGATCGAAGTGACTTTCGACATCGACGCGAACGGCATTCTGCACGTGGGCGCGAAGGACAAGGCGACGGGCAAGGAAAACAAGATCACCATCAAGGCGAACTCGGGTCTGACCGACGCGGAAATCGACAAGATGGTGAAGGACGCCGAAGCCAACGCCGAGGAAGATCACAAGCTGCGCGAGCTGGCCGACACGCGTAACCAGGGCGACGCACTGGTCCACAGCACGAAGAAGGCGGTCGCGGAGTATGGCGACAAGGTGGACGCGGCCGAGAAGGAAAAGATCGAAGCGGCATTGAAGGACCTCGAAGACGCGCTGAAGGACAACGCGTCGGACAAGGCCACGCTCGAAGCGAAGGTCGAAGCGCTGGCGCAAGCCTCGCAGAAGCTCGGCGAAAAGATGTACGCCGACATGCAGGCGCAGCAGGGCGCGGCCGGCGCGGCTGCGGGTGCGGCAGGCGCGGGTGCATCGGCTGATGCGGGCGCGAGCCAGCATCACGACGACGTCGTCGACGCCGACTTCAAGGAAGTGAAGAAGGACTAAGCCGTTTGAGGCGCGTGAGTGGCGACATTCACGCGCCTTTTCGGTGGTATCACCGGGACGCGGGACGCGTCTGACGTGGAACGCGCCTGGCGAGCTTTTTGGCTCTCCGGGCACGTTGTTTTTAGAGGCGCGTCGCTTCGGGCGGGGCGCGAAAGGTTTACGCGCGGGTTGCAGCACGCAATCCGCAGCATCTGAGAGGAACCGTCGCGGGTCAAGCGCGGCGGCATCGAACCGACATGGCGAAACGGGATTACTACGACGTTCTGGGCGTCGCGAAAAACGCGAGCGACGACGAGATCAAGAAGGCGTATCGCAAGCTCGCGATGAAGTATCACCCCGACCGCAATCCGGACAACAAGAAGGCGGAAGAGAATTTCAAGGAGGCGAAGGAGGCCTATGAAATGCTCTCCGACCAGCAGAAGCGGGCGGCCTACGATCAGTACGGCCATGCGGGCGTCGATCCGAACATGGCGGGCGCGGGCGCGCAAGGCTTCGGTGGATTCGCCGATGCTTTCGGCGATATTTTCGGCGACATCTTCGGACAGGCGGCCGGCGGCGGCGGACGCGGCGGGCGTGCGGGTCCGCAGGTCTATCGCGGCGCGGACCTGCGCTACAGCATGGAAATCACGCTGGAGCAGGCGGCGCACGGCTATGACACGCAGATTCGCGTGCCGAGCTGGGTCAACTGTAATGTCTGCCACGGCTCGGGCGCGAAACCCGGCACGAAGCCCGAAACCTGCCCGACCTGTCATGGTCAGGGCCAGGTGCGCATGTCGCAGGGTTTCTTCAGCATCCAGCAGACGTGCCCGAAGTGTCACGGCAGCGGCTCCTACATTCCCGATCCGTGCGCGACCTGCCACGGCGCAGGCAAGGTGAAGGAAACCAAGACGCTGGAAGTGAAGATTCCGGCGGGCATCGACGACGGCATGCGTATCCGTTCGGCGGGCAACGGCGAGCCGGGCATCAACGGCGGCCCGAGCGGCGACCTGTATGTGGAGATCCACATCAAGCAGCACTCGGTGTTCGAGCGCGACGGCGACGACCTGCATTGCCAGATGCCGATTCCGTTCACCACGGCGGCGCTGGGCGGCGAGATCGAAGTGCCTACGCTCGCGGGCCGTGCGAGCTTCACCGTGCCGGAAGGCACACAGTCGGGCAAGACGTTCCGGCTGCGCGGCAAGGGCATCAAGGGCTTGCGTTCGAGCATTGCTGGCGACCTCTACGTGCATGTGCAGGTGGAAACGCCGGTCAAGCTCACCGAGCAGCAGCGCGATCTGCTCAAGCAGTTCGAGAAGTCGCTGGAGCAGGGCGGCGCGCGGCATAGTCCGCAAAGCAAGAGCTGGTTCGACCGCGTGAAGAGCTTCTTCGACTGATGCGGTCGATGGTGTTTTACGTCGTGCGAGCATGACGATGAAAGTGCAAGAGCGCGGCGCGGTATACGCGCTGCTCGACGATTGCGACGCGACCGCCGAAAGGCGGTCGAGTCGTTTGTACACGGACTTCGCGCACGAACGAGTGTGCGTGGACCCTCGTGCGCTCGACGAAGTCTGCGCAGATATCGAACGTGATCTGCAAGAAGGCCTGCACGCGGTCGTCGTCGCGGATTACGAGTTCGGGCGCAATTTGCAGTTCGCGCATATCGGCCGAGGCGAAGATCACGCGCTGCGAGTGCTGATGTTCCGCGATTGCGCGCATCTGTCGTGCGACGAAGTGGATGCCTGGCTTGCGTCGAAAGATTCCCTGAGCGATGTGGCCGGCGTGGCGGGCATGAGTTCGAGCGTCACGCGCGATGAATTCGATCAGGCCATCGCCGCCGTGCAGGACGCCTTGCGCGAAGGCGAGTCGTATCAGATCAACTACACGTATCGGCTGGACTTCGATGTCTTCGGCGCGCCCCTCGCGCTCTACCGCCGTCTGCGCGAGCGCCAGGCCGTGAAGTACGGCGCGTTCATCGCGTTGCCGGATGGCCGCTCGGTCGTGTCGTGCTCGCCGGAGCTGTTCATCGAAAAGCGAGGCGATCTGCTGCGCGCCCGGCCGATGAAAGGCACCGCGCCGCGCGACGCCGATCCCGAAACGCTGCGGCTCGACCCGAAGAATCGCGCCGAGAACGTGATGATCGTCGACCTGTTGCGCAACGACATGTCGCGCGTCGCGGTCACGGACTCGGTGAACGTGCCGGCGCTGTTTTCCGTCGAGCCTTATGCGTCGGTGTGGCAGATGACGTCCACCATCGAGGCGCGCGTGATTCCCGGCACGTCGTTCGCCGGCATCGTGCGCGCGCTTTTTCCGTGCGGCTCGATCACCGGCGCGCCGAAGTACCGCACGATGCAGTTGATCGATGAAATCGAGAGCACGCCGCGCGGCCTGTATACCGGCGCGATCGGCTGGCTCGACGCGGACGGCGACCTCTGTCTGTCGGTCGCGATTCGCACGCTCGTCGTCGATGCGGCGCAAAAGCGCGGCGAACTCGGCATCGGCGCGGGCATCGTGCTCGACAGCGTCGCCGCCGACGAATATCAAGAGTGTCTGTTGAAAGCGCGCTTTCTCACAGGCGCCGATCCGGGCTTCGAACTCTTCGAGACGACTTACGCCACGCGCGACGAAGGCGTGCGGCATTACGCGCGTCACGTGGCGCGCCTGCAGTCGAGCGCCGCATATCTCGGTTTCGCGTTCGATCAACACGCGCTCGATGCGCAAGTCGCGCAGCATTGCGCGGGACTCGACGCGGGGAAGCCGTATCGTCTGCGCGTCGCGCTGGACAAGAGCGGGCGCATCGCGATCACCGGTGCGCCGCTCGCGCCGTTGGCGTCGGATACGGTGAATGTGTTGCTCGCATCGGATCGCGGTTTTGCCCCGCAGTCGTCCGGCGACCCATTGCTCAGGCACAAAACGACGCGCCGCGCCGACTACGATCGCGCGTGGAAAGCCGCCGAAGTGGAAGGCGCGTTCGACATGCTGTTTGTCAACGAGCGCGGCGAACTCACCGAGGGCGGCCGCTCGAGCGTCTTCGTGCAACTCGACGGCAAGTGGTTCACGCCGCCCATCGACGCCGGCGTTCTGCCGGGCGTGATGCGCGCCGTGCTCAAGGAAGAACTCGGCGCCGTTGAACGCGTGCTGACGATCGACGACTTGCAGGCAGCCGAAGCCGTGCTCATCAGCAACGCGCTGCGCGGCGCGCTCAAAGCGAATCTGAAACGCTGACCGCGCAGTCCCACGCGCGGTCAGCCGAGGCGATCACCATTCGGCGACGCTGCCATCCGCATGCCGCCACACCGGATTACGCCACCGGTGCCCGACCTTCGCCATCTCGCGCACCTTTTCCTCGTTCACTTCGATGCCCAGCCCCGGCCCTTGCGGGATCGACACCATGCCGTCGTCGTACTTGAAGACTTCCGGATTCTTGATGTAATCGAGCAGGTCGTTGCCCTTGTTGTAGTGAATGCCGAGGCTCTGCTCCTGAATGAACGCGTTGTAGCTGATCGCGTCGATCTGCAGGCAGGTCGCGAGCGCGATCGGCCCGAGCGGGCAGTGGAGCGCGAGCGCGACGTCGTACGCTTCGGCCATCGTCGCGATCTTGCGGCATTCGGTCAGCCCGCCCGCGTGCGACGCGTCCGGCTGAATGATGTCCACATAACCGCCGGCCAGAATGTGCTTGAAGTCCCAGCGTGAATAGAGCCGCTCGCCGAGCGCGATCGGCGTGCTCGTCTGGTTGACGATATCGCGCAGCGCCTCGACGTTCTCCGAGAGCACCGGCTCCTCGATGAACATCAGCTTGTACGGATCGAGTTCGCGGGCGAGCACCTTCGCCATCGGCTTGTGCACGCGTCCGTGAAAATCGACGCCGATGCCCACGTTCGGCCCGACCGCCTCGCGCACGGCGCGCACGTTGTCGATCACGCCCTGCACCTTGTCGAACGTATCGATGATCTGCAGCTCTTCCGAGCCGTTCATCTTCACCGCCTTGAAGCCGCGTTCGACCACCGCGCGCGCGTTGTTCGCGACATCGCTCGGACGGTCGCCGCCGATCCACGAATACACCTTGATCTTGTCGCGCACCTGGCCGCCAAGCAGCGCATGCACCGGGACGCCGTGGAACTTGCCGAGAACGTCCCACAGCGCCTGATCGACGCCCGCGATCGCGCTCATGCCGACCGGCCCGCCGCGATAAAAGCCGGAGCGGTACATCACCTGCCACAAGTCTTCGATATGACGCGGGTCTTTGCCGACGAGATAGTCGGCGAGTTCATCGACGGCGGCAGCGACCGTATGCGCGCGGCCTTCGACAACCGGCTCGCCCCAACCGGTGATGCCTTCGTCGGTTTCGATCTTGAGGAAGCACCAGCGCGGCGGAACGATGAAGGTCTCGAGTTTCGTGATTTTCATTGAGCGTCTCCAGGAAGGATTTCGGCATGGTAGCAAAATCCTGCTGATTTAGCATATTAATAGTATTATTAAGGCGCAGCTTGGGCTTACAAAATATCAATTGAATGCCCGATAATCCTGCCCAAACCTGGGAGAACACCATCATCCACCGCGACTTGCATGGCCATGTAACGCACGAATTAGGCAAGGCGATCCTGCGCGGCGACGTTGCGCCCGGCTCGCCCTTGCCGCGCGAAGCGGAACTGATGGAGCGCTTCGGCGTGAGCCGCACGGTGCTTCGCGAGGCGTTGCGCACGCTCACGTCGAAAGGGCTGATCGAGTCGCGTCCGAAAGTGGGCACGCGCGTGCGCCCGCGCGAAGCGTGGAATCTGCTCGACGCCGACATGCTCGACTGGTACGCGCGCGTCGCGCCGCCGCTGCAATTCGCGCTCAAGCTGCAGGAAATGCGCGAGATGATCGAGCCGTACGCGGCGGCGCTCGCCGCCGACAATCACGAGGACAGCTCGCGCGAACGGCTCACACGCGCGCATCAGGCCATGGTCGACGCGCAGAATGTCGACGAATGGGTGCGGGCCGATCTCGACTTTCATCTGGGCGTGCTCGCCGCGTGCAGCAACGAATTGCTGATTCCGCTGGGCGCGCTGATCGAGCGCACGCTCGAAGGCCAGTTGCGCTTGAACGCGAAGCGCGCGGATGTCTACAACGCGTCGCTCGCGGAGCACACGGCGGTGTTCTACGCGATCCTCGCCCGCGATGCGAGCGCCGCGCGCCGCGCGATGGCCGATCTGCTCGGCGTGACGCGCGGAAGGATCGAAGCTTAGAGCGCGTTCAGCGGAATCTTGAGATATGTCGTGCCATTCTCGGCGGCTTGCGGAAACTGGCCGGCGCGAATGTTCACCTGAATCGCGGGCAGGATGAGCGTCGGCATGCCGAGCGTGGCGTCGCGCGCCTCGCGCATGACCACGAACTCGTCTTCGGTCTTGCCGCCGCCCACGTGAATGTTGTGCTCGCGCTGCTCGAGCACCGTGCTTTGCCAGCGCGGCTCACGCGTGGCCGGCGGATAGTCGTGACAGACGAACAGCCGCGTGTGTGGGTCGAGCGCGAGCAGGCGCTGAATCGAGCGATACAGCGTGCGCGCGCTGCCGCCCGGAAAATCGCAGCGCGCGGTGCCCAGGTCCGGCATGAAGAGCGTGTCGCCGACGAACACGGCGTCGCCGATCCGATACGCCATGTCGGCGGGCGTGTGGCCCGGCACGAACAGCGCGCAGGCCTCCAGTTCGCCGATCATGAAGCGCTCGCCGTCGCTGAACAGGTGATCGAACTGCGAGCCGTCGAGTTGAAACTCGCGCTCGAGATCGAAGATTTTCTTGAACACGCCCTGCACCGTGCGTATCGATTCGCCGATGCCGATCTTCCCGCCCAGTTCGCGCTTCAGATACGGAGCCGCCGAGAGATGGTCGGCGTGCGCGTGCGTCTCCAGAATCCATTCGACCTGAAGCCGCTGCTCGCGCACGAACGCGATGACCGCATCGGCGGATGTCGTCGAGGTGCGTGCGGCCTTCGGATCGTAGTCGAGCACGGGATCGACGATGGCCGCCGCCGAGCCGGTCGCGCCGAAGACGACGTAGGTCATCGTGCCCGTGTTGATGTCGAAGAAAGGCTGAATCGTCGGTTGCATGCTGGTTCCCCCGGACGCCGTGCGATGCGTGACCTCGTGTTCTTCGCCGCTGCTCTGTCGCCGGTGGATTGGGCGTTTTTGGCGGCTTCGCGATACAGTGTAACCCTTTGCGCCGGCGCTCTCGCGCGGGCGTCACCTCCCCGAAAGCTCGCTCAAAGAGGTTCGAATGCCGCTGGTCCCGACTTCGCTCGCGTCGTCGTGGGGCGCGTGGGCCGTCTTCGTCAGCGTGCTGGCGACGCAGCTCGGCGTGCCCATTCCCGCCGCGCCGATGCTGATTCTCGCCGGCACGCTCGTCGCCGACGGCAACGCACCGTTCTGGCAGATGCTCGCGGCCGCCGTGCTCGCGGTGCTCATCGCCGACTCGTTGTGGTTCGCCGCAGGCCGCCTGTATGGACGGCGCTTTCTCAATTCGCTCGTGCGCTTTTCGCTGTCGATCGATACGACCCTGCGCACCGCGCGCCGCTGGTTCGAGCGCTTCGGCGTGCCGCTGCTCGCGCTGTCGAAGTTCGTGCCGGGACTCGGACTCGTATCCGCGCCGCTGCTCGGGACGACGCAAATCGAAGTGCGCGTGTTCGTGCTGTGGGACCTGATCGGCGCGACGGCGTGGGCGAGCTTCTGGATGCTCGGCGGCGCGGCCCTGCAGGAACAGATTGGCAAGCTGGTCGCGCTGGTGCGCGCCAACGGCACGACGGTCATCGACATCCTCGTGATGGTCGCGCTCGGCTTTCTGCTGTATCGATGGATCCGGCGCGTGCAGTTCCGCCAGTGGCTCGAGAAGTATCACATCACGCCCGATCAGCTCGACGAGATGATGCGCTCCGACACGCCGCCCGTGATCTACGACGCGCGCCCGCAGGAGATTCGCCGGCGCGAGCCGTATCGGATCGCGGGCGCGGTATCGCTCGATCTCGATTCGCCCGATCGCTTCGATCAGTTGTACGCGGAGCACGAAGTGGTGGTGTATTGCGTGTGCCCGAACGAAGCAACCGCGAAGACGATCGCGCGGCAGTTGCGCGCGAAGGGTTTCACGCACGTGCGGCCGCTCAAGGGCGGGCTCGATGCGTGGGAGAAGCACGGCTATCCGGTCGAGCCGATTCCCGCCGAGCACATGCTCGCGCCGGCGGACCACGACGACATCGATCACGACATGGTGACGATTCGCGCGGCCGCGCCGGAATGAACTACGTGCGCCGCGCCGGACGATTGACCAGCGCGATGCCCGCGAGCACCATCGCCGCGGCGACCATGAAGCGCACGCTGAAGTGCTCGCCGAGCAGCATCACGCCGAAGGTGACGCCGAAGATCGGCGTGAGAAACGAAAACACCGAAAGGCGCGACGCCATATAGCGCGTGAGCAGCCAGAACCACGTCAGATAGCTGATGAACGCGACGACGATCGCCTGATACGCAAGACTCGCGAGCGCGAGCGGCGACACGGCTTCGACATGCGTCTGCCCGATGCCCACCGCCAGCGCGAGCAGTAACACCGCCGACACCGCCAGTTGATAGAACAGCGTCTTGCTCGCGCTCGCATGCGCAAGCGTCGACGCGCGCACGACCACCGTCGTCGCTGCCCAGAATATGCCGGCCATGATGCCGAGCGCATCGCCCGCGATGCCCTGAAGCGTCGATGCGCTGTTCGGATTGCCGTGCAGGAAACCATCCGCGAACGCGAACGCTATGCCGCAGAACGCGAGCGCGATGCCGCACCATTGCGCGCGCGAAAGCCGCTCGCCGGCGACGAACCAGTGCAGCCCGAGCGCCGTGAAGCAGGGCGCGGTGTAGAGGAACACGGCCATGCGCGTCGCGGTCGTGAGGCTCAGGCCGAAGAAGATGCAGACGAACTCGCCGCCGAAGAGAATGCCCGCGAGCAGGCCGGCGGGCAGCGTGTCGTCGCGCTGAAAGAGCGGCACGCCGCGCGTGCGCGTCCAGATCCAGACGAGCAGGGTCGCGATCAGCGAGCGGATGCCGGCTTGCAGCATCGGCGGAATGGATGCGTTCGCTTCCTTGATGGCGACTTGCTGGAATCCCCACGCGCCGCACAACGCGATCATCACGATGACAGCGGTAGCGTCGGGGGCGCGGCGCAGCGAAAGGGAAGACGTGCTCATCGGCGGGCTCGTGGGCGTGGCGGCGGATGGACGACGCGCGGCGCGCATCGCCATGCACTGATTTGGAGCGTCGATTGTGCCAGCGAACGGGCCGGATGAGCGAATGGTCCGGACGGGACCGTGGAGATTCGAAGCGCGCCGGCATGAAGGCGACGCGCGCGGGCTCGAATCAGGAATGCTTTTCGATCAGCTCGACCTTGTAGCCGTCCGGATCTTCGACGAATGCGATCACTGTCGTGCCGCCTTTCACCGGGCCTGCTTCGCGCGTGACCTTGCCGCCTGCCTGGCGGATGCGCTCGCAGGCATCGGCGGCGTTCTCGACTTCGAGCGCGATATGGCCATAAGCCGTACCGAGGTCGTACTTCTCGGTGCCCCAGTTGTAGGTCAGTTCGAGCACGCTGTTCTCACTTTCCGGGCCGTAGCCGACGAACGCGAGCGTGTACTTGTACTCGGTGTTTTCGCTTTGACGCAGCACGTGCATGCCGAGAATGCGCGTGTAGAAATCAATGGAACGCTGCAGGTCGCCGACGCGCAGCATCGTGTGGAGGAGTCGCATGGTGGAGTTCCTGTTGTGTGTTTGCGGGGGACAGGAAATTGTACCGTCGGCGCTGCGGGCGTGCCGGCGACGCCTCAGAGCGCCGGCAGCAGATCCGGCGGATGATGCTTGAGCGTGTGCCGCGCCTCGCGGAACTCGGGGAAGATGGATTCCACCGTCCGCCAGAAGCGCGGGCTGTGATTCATCTCGCGCAGATGCGCGAGCTCGTGCGCGACCACGTAATCGATGATCGACATCGGAAAATGGATGAGCCGCCAGTTCAGGCGGATCTTGCCGTCGCTCGAACAACTGCCCCAGCGCGTCGCCGCCGAAGACAGCGCATACGCGCGATATTCGACGCCGAGCTTGGCCGCGTACACCGCGAGCCGCTCGCCGAAAATGCGCTTCGCTTCGCTCTGCAGCCAGCCTTGCACGCGGTCCTTGATCTGCTGCACATCCGCGAAGGCGGGCAGGGCGAGCGTGAGCACGTTGGTCTGGTCATCGAACGAAAGGGTGCGCGCCGCCGAGAGCGACACGCTGATCGTCTTGCCGAGATACGGAAACTGCGCGCCGTCCTTCCATTCGATGCGCGGCAGCGCGCGCTGTTCGACGCGCGTCTGCCATTCGGTGATCTTCTTGACGATCCAGTTCTGTTTGTCGAGGATCGCGCTTTCGATATCGGCGATGGTCACCCAGCGCGGCGCGGTGATCGCGAGCCCGGTGCCGTCGATGCAAAAGCCGATCGTGCGCCGCGCCGAGCGCTTTAGCCGGTATTCGAGCGCGCCCGCCTTGAGCACGATGCGGCGCAGGCGCACGCCGTCGGGCAGCGGCGCCGGAGGTGCTTGCTGCGCATTGGGTGCACCGGGCGCGGCGGGCGAGCGGACGGGAACGGGTTCCGCGGTGGGCACGTCGCCGCGCAGCGGCGCCGGTGCGCTCGCGGGCTGCGCGCCGGAGTAAGCCGGTGCATGCTCGAACGGCAGATCGAGTTGCAGGGTATCGAGCGCGACGGCGGGGCGCTGTCGCGATGGGGCTTTCTGCATCGGCTCGGCTTTGCGCTCACGGCGCAGGAATGACGAGAAGAATGAGTAAGGCACGCCGCGGCTCGATATGAAGCGTGAGCCGCTCAGCGGCCCGCGCCCGCGGCGCCGGCCTGGCGGGGTTGCGTGTACGGCGCGGTGTAGGCGTGCGGATCGATGCGGCGCATTTCCGTTTCGATCCAGCTTTCGACGCGCGTATTCACTTCCTCGGGCGTGAGACCGGCAGTATCGATCGGCTGGCCGATCGACACCGTGACTATACCCGGATATTTGATGAAGGAATTGCGTGGCCAGACATGACCGGCGTTGTGCGCAATCGGCACGACCGGTGCGCCGGTCGCAACCGCGAAGCGCGCGCCGCCCGTCTTGTACTTTCCCTGGCTGCCTACACGCGTGCGCGTGCCTTCGGGAAACATGATGACCCACGCGCCTTCGTCCATGCGCGCACGGCCTTGCCGCGTGACCGAGACGAACGCGTCGCGTCCTTGCTTGCGATCGATGTGCACCATCTTGAGCAGTCCGAGCGCCCAGCCGAAGAACGGCACATAGAGCAACTCGCGCTTGAAAACATAGCAGAGCGGGCGCGGCATCAGAGCCGGAAACGCGAGCGTCTCCCAGGCGGACTGATGTTTCGAGAGCAGCACGGCCGGACCATTCGGCAGGTTCTCCATGCCTTCGATCCGGTAGCGGATGCCGATCAGATAGCGCAGCACCACGATGGTGGACTTGCACCAGCCCGCCGCCATCCAGTAGCGCTTGTCGGCGCGCATGAACGGAAACGCGATGAAGCACGCGATCGCGTACGGCACCGTGTACACGATGAAGTAGAGCATCAACAGCAACGAACGGATGAAGCGCATGGAGTTTCAGTGATACGGACTGCCGGTCAGTCTTGATGTCGCGCGAGGAAGTCGAGCGCGAACGCGCGCAAGTCCTTGTGAACGACGGTGCCTTCGGGCAGATTGCCTTCCTTCAGGGTCTTTTCGCCTTTGCCGGTGAGCACGAGATGCGTCGGAAAGCCGAGCGTCTCGCCCGCCTGCAGATCGCGCAGCGAATCGCCGACCACGGGCGTGTCGCGCGGATCGATCTCGAAGCGGTCGATGATCTGCTGCAGCATGCCGGGCTTCGGCTTTCTGCAATCGCACTGATCTTCTGCCGTGTGCGGGCAGAAGAACACCGCGTCGATGCGTCCGCCGACTGCCGCCACCGCGCGATTCATCTTCTGATGCATCGCGTTGAGCGCGGCCATGTCGAACAGGCCGCGCCCGATGCCCGACTGATTCGATGCGATCGCCACGCGATAGCCCGCCTGATTCAGCCGCGCGATGGCTTCGAGGCTGCCGGGAATGGCGACCCATTCGTCCGGCGACTTGATGAACGCATCGGAATCGACGTTGACGACGCCGTCGCGATCGAGGATGACCAGTTTTCGGTTCATGACCATGGCGGCGCCTTATGCGGCGAGCTTGGAGATGTCCGCGACGCAGTTCATCTGCTGATGCAGCGCATTCAGCAGCGCGAGACGATTGTTGCGCAACGCCGGGTCTTCCGCGTTCACCATGACGTCGTTGAAGAAGGTATCGACCGATTCGCGCAACGCGGCGAGCGCGGTCAGCGCTTCCGTGTAATTGCGCGCGGCAAGCGTGCTCTGCACACGCGGCGTCACCTGCTCGATCTGTGCGTAGAGGTTCTTCTCCGCGTCTTCGATCAGCAGTTCCTTGTTCACCGACGCAGGCGCGCCTTGCTCGGACTTCTTCAGGATGTTCGAGATGCGCTTGTTGGCCGCCGCGAGCGCCGCGGCTTCGGGCAGCGCGGCGAACTCGCGCACCGCGTCGAGGCGCGCGACGATGTCGTCGAGGCGCGTCGGATTCAGGCTCAGTACCGCTTCGATGTCGTTCGCCTCGAAGCCGCGTTCGCGCAGCAGGCCGCGCAGGCGATCGAGGAAGAACGCGTAGATGGCTTCGGTCGAATCGGCGACTTGCGGCATGCCCGCGAACTGGCGCTGCGCCGCGTTCACGAGATCGCGCAGGTCGATGGCAAGTTTCTTTTCCAGCAGGATGCGCAGCACGCCGAGCGCGTGACGGCGCAGCGCGAACGGGTCTTTCTCGCCGGTCGGCGCGAGACCGATGCCCCAGATGCCGACGATGGTCTCCAGCTTGTCCGCCAGCGCGACCGCGCAGCCGACGCCGGTGGAGGGCGTTTCATCGCCCGAGAAGCGTGGCTGATAGTGCTCCGAGCACGCGAGCGCGACTTCTTCCGGCTCGCCGTCGTGACGTGCGTAGTACGTGCCCATCGTGCCCTGCAACTCGGGGAATTCGCCGACCATGTCGGTCAGCAGATCTGCCTTGGCGAGACGCGCGGCGCGGCGCGTGAGGGCGGCATCGACGCCGATCATCGGCGCGATTTCGCCCGCGAGCGCTTCGAGTCGCTCCACACGTTGCAGCGCGGAGCCGAGCTTGTTGTGATACACGACGTTCGCGAGCAGCGGCACGCGGTCTTCGAGGCGCTTCTTCTTGTCCTGCGTGAAGAAGAATTTCGCGTCGGCGAGACGCGGGCGCACGACGCGCTCGTTGCCTTCGACGATCTCGCCCGGCGTCTTCGTGTCGATATTCGACACGATCAGGAAGCGCGAGCGCAGCTTGCCGTTCTGGTCGGTGAGCGCGAAATACTTCTGGTTGGTCTGCATCGTGAGGATCAGGCATTCCTGCGGCACTTGCAGGAATTCCTCGTCGAAGCGGCATTCGTACACGACCGGCCATTCGACCAGCGCGTTCACTTCGTCCAGCAGCGCTTCGGGCATCACGACGCGGTCTTCGTCCGCGAATGCCTGCAGTTGCGTACGAATCGATTCGCGGCGATCGTCGAAATTCGCGATGACGCGGCCACGGCCACGCAGCGTTTCGGCGTACTCGTCCGCGTGCGCAATCGCGACGAAGCCTTCCGACATGAAACGATGACCGATGGTCGTATCGCCTGAATCGACGCCGAGCGCGCTCACCGGCACCACGTCGCGGCCATGCATTGCGACCAGGCGCTGCACCGGACGCACGAACTGCACGCTGGTGCCGTCCGGACGCTGATAGGTCATCACCTTCGGGATCGGCAGCTTGCCGAGGGTTTCGTCGAGCGCGGCTTGCAGGCCGTCGGCGAGCGTGGCGCCGGGCGCGGCATAGCGCAGGAAGAAGGCTTCGGCCTTGCCGTCCTGGGCGCGTTCGAGCTCGGACAGCGGGAAGTCAGGGAAGCCGAGCGCGGCGAGCTTCTTCGCGAGCGGCGGCGTGGGATTGCCTTCCTTGTCGAGCGCGACCGCAACCGGCAGAACTTTCTCGCGCACCTGCTTTTCGGGCGCCACATCGCGCACGTTCCTGATGAGCACGGCGAGACGGCGCGGTGTTGCGTATTTTTCGAACGAAGGCGTGCCGTCGATCAGATCGCGTGCCGCCAGACGCTCGACGATACCGTCGGCGAAAGCAGTGCCGAGACGCGCGAGCGCCTTCGGCGGCAGTTCTTCGGTGAGCAGCTCGACGAGCAGGGATGCGTGTTTGGATTGCGTCATTTGTTCTGTCGAGCCTCGTCAAGCCTGTTCGTTGTTGCTGGTTTCACCGGGGGGCGTGCTCTCCACCTTGAGCGGCGGCGCCCATGCGGGACGCTGCGCTTCCTGCTCGTCGGTGACGAGATCGCGATCGCCCCTGACCGGGTTGCCGAGCATCGGGAAGCCGAGTGCTTCGCGCGAATCGTAGTAAGCCTGCGCGACCAGACGCGACAACGCACGAATGCGGCCGATATACGCCGCGCGCTCCGTCACGGAGATGGCGCCGCGCGCATCGAGCAGGTTGAAGGTGTGGCCGGCCTTCAGCACCAGTTCGTACGCGGGCAGCGCGAGCTTCGCGTCGATCATCTTCTTCGCTTCTTCTTCGTAGCTCTTGAAGAAGGTGAAGAGCAGATCGACGTTCGCGTGCTCGAAGTTGTAGGTGGACTGCTCGACTTCGTTCTGGTGATACACATCGCCGTAAGTCAGGCGACGCAATTCCTTGCCGTTCGGGCCGTCTTCTTCCCACTCGGTCCAGATGAGGTCGTATACGTTCTCGACCTTCTGCAGATACATCGCGAGACGTTCGAGACCGTAGGTGATTTCGCCGAGCACCGGCTTGCAGTCGAGGCCGCCCGCCTGCTGGAAATAGGTGAACTGCGTCACTTCCATGCCGTTGAGCCACACTTCCCAGCCGAGGCCCCACGCGCCGAGCGTCGGGTTTTCCCAGTCGTCTTCGACGAAGCGCACGTCGTTCTGCTTCAGGTCGAAGCCAAGTGCTTCGAGCGAGCCGAGATACAGATCGAGGATGTTTTCAGGCGCGGGTTTCAGCACGACCTGATACTGATAGTAGTGCTGCAGGCGGTTGGGGTTCTCGCCGTAACGGCCGTCCTTCGGGCGGCGCGACGGTTGAACGTAGGCCGCGCGCCACGGCTCGGGGCCGATCGCGCGCAGGAACGTGTGGACGTGCGAGGTGCCCGCGCCGACTTCCATGTCGATCGGCTGAAGGAGGGCGCAGCCCTTCTCGTTCCAGTAGGACTGCAGCGTCAGAATGATTTGCTGGAAAGTGAGCATGATTGCCTTGTGCGGGGCGAACGTGGCGCGGCCATCGTCGCGACGATGCGGCTCGGAGGCGCGGCCGAAGTGCTGAAACGTTGAATTTTAGCCGAACGGAGGGCGGGTGCGGCTTTTTGGGCGTCGCGCGCCCTGAAGGAGTGGATGCGCGGACCGCGTCGCGTAGGGCGACGCGGCTTTGTTTCACGCGATGTTCAACGCGTGCCCGAACGTTTCCGGTTGGGCGCGAACGCAAACCCAAACGCCAGCAGGATCAGCGATACCGCGATCACCGTCATGTTCCCGCTTGTCACATAAGGCGTGGCGCCGCTCGTGCCTTGCACGCGCGCTTCGAGCACGCCGGTGGTGAACACCGGCAGTTTCGACACGACATCGCCGTTCGCCGCGATTACCGCCGTCATGCCGGTGTTGGTCGAGCGCAGCATCGGCCGGCCGGTTTCGATGGAACGCATGCGTGCGATCTGCAAATGCTGATCGAGCGCGATCGTGTTGCCAAACCACGCGAGATTCGTCGAGTTGACGAGAATGCCCGCGGGCGTTTCCTGCTCGCGGATCGTGCGCGCGATCTCTTCGCCGAAGATGTCCTCGTAGCAGATATCGACCGCGACCGGCTGGTTATGCACGATGAACGCCTTCTGCGCGATCGGCCCGCGCGCGAGATCGCCGAGCGGAATGCCCATCAGGCGCACGAACCAGTGAAAGCCGAGCGGCACGAATTCGCCGAAGGGCACGAGATGATGCTTGTCGTAGCGATACACGCCGTTCACGTGCGGCGTGACGCCGAAGAGGCTGTTGGTGAAATCGGTCGCGCGGCCGTCGGGGAGAATCGTGACGCCGATCGCGCCGAAGAGGATCGACGAGTTCGTCGTGTCGGCGAAATTGCGGATCGCCACGGCGAAGTCCTGCGGAATCTGCACCGACAACACAGGCAACGCGGTTTCCGGCGTGACGATCAGATCGGCGGGCTTCTCGGTGATGAGCCGTTGATACAGCGCGAGCGACTGATCGACGCCCGCCTGCTCGAACTTCATTTCCTGCTTCACGTTGCCTTGCAGGAGACGCACGTCGAGCGGCGCGTTGGCGGGCGTCGTCCATTCGACGAGCGACAGCAGCATGCCCGCGACGATCAGCCCGAGCGCGACGACGCCCGGCGCGACACGCGCCACTGACGTGCGCGCGTGACGCCAGTTGAACAGCGTCTGCACGATCAGCGCCGCGACCAGCGCGAGCACCCAGCCGATGCCGTACACGCCGACGATCGAGCCGAAGCCCTTCAGCGGCCCGTCGACCTGCGCATAGCCGCTCGCGAGCCACGGAAAACCGGTGAACACGAGACCGCGCAACCACTCGCCGAGCGCCCACGCGCTCGCGAAGGCGAACGCGCCGTGCCAGGTCGGCGCGTATCGCGGCGACGCGTCGATGTCGCTTGCGGTGACCGTGTCTTCATCGCCGAAGCGCGCTTGCCCCGCGACGAACGACCAGACCACGCTCGACAAGGCCGGGTAGATCGCGAGATACAGGGAGAACAGCGCAACGGCTGCCGCGGCAAGCGGCGCGGCCATGCCGCCGTAAACGTGCATGCTGACATAGAGCCACCACACGCCCGTCACGAAGTTGCCGAAGCCGAACGCCCAGCCGGTCAGCGCGGCGCCGCGCCAGCCGCTCGTGCGCGAGAGCCACGCGAAGAACAGCGCGAACACGACGAGCTCGATCCAGCCGCCATGCGGCGTCGGCGCGAAGGAAAGCGTATTGATTGCGCCGAGCACGGCGGCGGCGAGGTAATGCCAGAAGGGCAGCGCGCGCGGCGCTTCGGCGGCCGCAGCGCTCACGGATGCATTGCGCTTACGGGAAAAAAAGCGAGACGATGAATCGGCCATTGATGACGGTCGGGGATCAAGCTGATGCGGGCGGGACGGAACATCGCGGGCGCCGTTCGATGCCGGCGCCCGCGAGAGCGCTTAGTCGCGCAGTTCGTCTTCGTCGTCGCCCGCGTGGTGATGTTGCTGCGCGAGATTCGGCACGCGCCGCACAAGGAGAACGTGAATCTGCCGCGCGTCGCCGCGCTGGATCTCGAACACGAAATCGTCGATGCGCACCTTCTCGCCGCGATGCGGCACGCGCCCGAAACGATGCGTGACGAGGCCGCCGATGGTATCGACTTCGTCGTCGGAGAATTCGGTGCCGAACTCCTCGTTGAACTGTTCGATGCCGGTGAGCGCGCGCACGCGATATTTGCCGTCGGGCGTCGCGATGATGTTGCCGGCTTCCTCGTCGAAGTCGTATTCGTCCTCGATGTCGCCAACGATCTGCTCCAGCACGTCCTCGATCGTGATGAGACCTGCCACGCCGCCGTATTCGTCGACGACGATCGCGATGTGATTGCGGTTCACGCGGAAGTCGTGCAGCAGCACGTTCAGGCGCTTGGACTCCGGAATGAAGACGGCGGGGCGCAGCATGCCGCGCACGTCGAACTCCTCTTCGGCGTAGTAGCGCAACAGGTCTTTCGCGAGCAGCACGCCGATGACGTTGTCGCGGTTGCCTTCGAAGACCGGATAGCGCGAGTGTGCCTTTTCCAGCACGAATGGGATGAATTCGGCGGGGGTTTCCGCGATGTTGATGGCGTCCATCTGGGCGCGCGGCACCATGATGTCGCGCGCGCAGAGATCGGACACCTGGAAGACGCCTTCGATCATTGAGAGCGAGTCGGCGTCGAGCAGGTTGCGCTCGTGCGCGTCCTGTAGGACTTCGAGAAGTTCATCGCGCGATTCGGGCTCGTGCGAGATGAAATCGGTCAGGCGTTCGAGAAGTGAGCGCTTTTCCTGCGGTTTGTCGGCATGGCGTCGACTGGGATAGGGTTCGTTCATAGCGGAGCGCCCGGGAGTTCCCGGGCGCGGGTTAGCGGAAAGTTAAGCATACACCAAGGAAAAACGCGGGCAGTGGGGTGCTGCGCGCAGTCCATGAGCCATGCTAGTCGATAAATATGCGAGAAGTATGTCGAGCCCGAAGCGTTGGCCGAACGGACGATGGCAAAGCGAAAAAATCATACGGAAACAGAAAGCACGCGCTTCACTTGCCGCCCTGTGCCCAGCAACGCTGCAACAATGCTTCGAGCGCGCGATCCGGCATGCCGCTTTCGCGCAGCGCTTCGACCGTCCGGCTGACGTAATCCAGCGTGGTGCCGTATCGGCCGCTCGCGCAGCCGAACACCGTGCGTACGATCGGGTCCGCGAGCTTTCCCGTGTAAGACGACGCCTCGCGCCGCATGACGAACGCGAGCGCGTCCACGCGCCGCCCGTCCGCGAGCGTGCAGGGCAGCCACGCCGGACGGTAGGAGCCCATCGCCATTTCGCGGCGCCATAGCACTTCGAGATGTTCGGTCGCATCGGCGCCCGCGAGACGGAACGCCATGCCGGTGCACGAGCCGCCTCGATCGAGCGCGAGCACGAGGCCCGGCTGCTCCGGCGTGCCGCGATTCACACGCGACCACAGATAAAGCCCGCGATGATAGCCGTGCACCTTGCCGCGCACGGCTTCGAGCGTCGGCAGCCCGGGATTCCAGATCAGCGAGCCGTAACCGAACAGCCACAAATCCGACTTCCGATCCCAGTGCGCGAGCGACGCCTCGCGCGACGCCGCGAGTTCCTCTTCAGTCAGCAACGCGGATTCGCCGAGCATGGGCGGATAGTCCGGGCAGTCCGGGCAGTCCGGGCAGTCCGGACGCGGCGGCGCGGGCGCTTTCTCCGCCAGAGATTCAAGTGAGGGATTGGATTCGGGCGTCTTGTCGTTCACGGCGCGTTCAGGACATCGGACCGGCTTCAGGGCAAAGGCACATAAGGATCGGAAAATCCCAGAGACTGCATGATATCCGTCTCGATCGATTCCATCTCTTGCGCTTCGCTTTCGATCTCGTGATCGTAACCCTGCGCATGCAGCGTGCCATGCACGATCAGATGCGCGTAGTGCGCGGCGAGCGGCTTGCCTTGCTCCGTCGCCTCGCGCTCGACCACCGGGCAGCACAGGATCAGATCGCCCGCGACCGGATCGTCCTCCGATTCGGCGTAGGCGAAGGTCAGCACGTTCGTCGCGTAGTCCTTCTGCCGATACGTGCGGTTGAGCATGCGTCCTTCGTCTTCATCGACGAAGCGCACGGTCAGCTCGGCATCCGCGAACAGCGATGCCTTGATCCAGCGCGCGACGGTTGCGCGCGGCAGGATCGCCTTGTGCGACGGATACGCCTTGGCGGCCGGGAACTGCAGCGTCAGGGTGAGGCGCGGGGTCATTCGGGTTTCTGCTGCGATTGCTGCGACAGACGCGCGGCCTCCGCGAGCGCCGCGTCCTTCTGCGACTGCGCGTCGTAAGCCTCGACGATGCGCGCGACCAGCGGATGCCGCACCACGTCCGCCGAGGTGAAGTGCGTGATCGCGATGCCGCGCACTTCCGACAGCACATGCTGCGCTTCGATCAGGCCGCTCTTGTGGCCGCGCGGCAAGTCGACCTGCGTCGTGTCGCCGGTAACGACCGCCTTCGAACCGAAGCCGATACGCGTGAGGAACATCTTCATCTGCTCGGGCGTCGTGTTCTGCGCCTCGTCGAGAATGATGAACGCGTGGTTCAGCGTGCGGCCGCGCATGTACGCGAGCGGCGCGATTTCGATCATCTGGCGCTCGAACATCTTTGCGGTCTTGTCGAAGCCGAGCAGATCGTAGAGCGCGTCATACAGCGGACGCAGATACGGATCGACTTTCTGGGCGAGATCGCCCGGCAAGAAGCCGAGCCGTTCGCCCGCCTCGACGGCCGGCCGCGTCAGCACGATGCGTTTGACCTGATCGCGCTCCAGCGCATCGACGGCGCACGCGACCGCGAGATACGTCTTGCCCGTGCCCGCCGGCCCGATGCCGAAGGTCACGTCATGCTGCAGGATCTGCTTCAGATACTCGCGCTGCGCGGGCGTGCGGCCGCGCAGGTCGGCGCGGCGCGTGTACAGCTTCGGACCGTGATCTTCGTCTTCGCCGAGATCGATCGTCGCGCTGGGTTCGTCGAACGGATGATCGGGGTCGCCGCGAAAACGCGGATCGACCTCGCCGTCTTCGCCGTTTGCGTCACGCGCATCTCTCGCGCGACGCGTCGCGTGGCGCGCTTCGACCAGCGCGAGCTGGATGTCATCGACGGAAATCGGATCGCGCGCGCGGTTGTAGAAGTTCTCGAGCGCCGCGAGCGCCACCCGCGCGCCACGGCCGCGAATCGAAATCTTGTGGCCGCGACGCGAAAGTGTCACGTCGAGCGCCTGCTCGATCTGCCGCAGGTTTTCGTCGAGCGGGCCGCAGAGGTTGGCGAGCCGCGCGTTGTCGTCGCGCGGTGCGGTGAATTCCAGATGCTGCGTAGGAGCGTTCTTCAAAGTGTCCCGTCTTTAATTAGCGATTGCGGACGTCTCTGGCACGAGCACCAGCTCGCCGCGCAGCGAATGCGGATACGCGTGCACGATCTTCACGTCGATCATCTGGCCGATCAGACGCGCGTGCGACGAAACCGGCGCCGGGAAATTGACGACGCGGTTGTTCTCCGTGCGGCCCGCGAGCTCGTTCGGGTCCTTGCGCGCCGGGCGCTCGACCAGAATCCGCTCGACCTTTCCGACCATCGATTCGCTGATGCGCTGCACGTTTTCTTCGATGGTCGCCTGCAGATGTTGCAGACGCTTGAGCTTCACTTCGCGCGGCGTGTCGTCGTGCAGATTTGCGGCGGGCGTGCCGGGACGCGGGCTGTAGATGAACGAGAAGCTCGTGTCGTAGCTCATCTCGTCGACGAGCGTCATCATCTTGTTGAAGTCGTCTTCGGTCTCGCCGGGGAAGCCGACAATAAAGTCCGTCGACAGCGACAGGTCCGGGCGGATCGCGCGCAATTTGCGAATCACCGACTTGTATTCGAGCACGGTGTAGCCGCGCTTCATCGCCATCAGGATGCGATCCGAGCCGTGCTGCACCGGCAAATGCAGATGCGAAACGAGCTTGGGCACCTTCGCGTAGGTGTCGATCAGGCGCTGCGTGAATTCCTTCGGATGCGACGTGGTGTAGCGAATGCGCTCGATACCCGGCACTTCCGCGACGTATTCGATGAGCGTCGCGAAGTCCGCGATTTCGCTCGAACCGAGCGTCAGCGCGCCACGATAGGCGTTCACGTTCTGCCCGAGCAGCGTGACTTCGCGCACGCCCTGATCGGCGAGGCCGGCGATTTCGGTGAGCACGTCGTCGAGCGGACGGGACACTTCCTCGCCGCGCGTGTACGGCACGACGCAATAGCTGCAGTACTTCGAGCAGCCTTCCATGATCGACACGAACGCGCTCGGACCGTCCACGCGCGCGGGCGGCAGGTGGTCGAACTTCTCGATTTCCGGGAACGTGATGTCGACCTGCGCGCGGCCGGTGGCGCGGCGCTGATCGATCATCGCGGGCAGGCGATGCAGCGTCTGCGGGCCGAACACGAGATCGACATACGGCGCTCGCGCGACGATCGACGCGCCTTCCTGACTCGCGACGCAACCGCCGACGCCGATCAGCAGATTCGGATTCGCTTCCTTGAGTTCGCGCACGCGGCCGAGATCGGAGAAGACTTTCTCCTGGGCCTTTTCGCGCACCGAGCACGTGTTGAACAGAATGACGTCCGCGTCTTCGGGCGTGTCCGTCTTGACGAGTCCTTCCGCCGCGCCGAGCACGTCGACCATCTTGTCGGAGTCGTACTCGTTCATCTGGCAGCCGAAGGTCTTTACATAAACTTTCTTGGTCATGAATCGTCGCCGGTCGCAGTGGTTAACCTGGGGGCGCTATAAAAGAGATTGAAAAAGGGGTTCGCGGGGCTCGAAAGGGCGTTTTCAGGCGCCTTCGCGGAAATTTCCGCAGACGCGTTTTACGCCGATCTGCACCGCTTTTTGCTGTAATTTAGCCCGATATTATAGCTCCGACGGCCATTCCTGACGTTCGCGCCTACGGTCGGGCGGATACGCCAGATCGCCGAGCAGTTCCGCCGTGGTCTTTTCGAAGCGTTCGACGAGAAAATCCAGCAGCGCCCGCACGCGCGGCGCCATGTAGCGGTTCGCATGAAAGAGCGCGTGCACGGCGGCTTCGTGCGTGCACCAGTCGGGCAGCACCATCTGGAGCGTGCCGGCGCGCACGTCGGCGGCGATATCCCAGATCGATTTATGCGCGATGCCGTGACCCGCGCGCGCCCACGCATGAACGAGCGCGCCGTCGTTCGCTTCCCAGGAATCCGCGACGGGCATCGAAAAAGCGTAGCGCTCCTCGCCGCGCACGAAGTTCAGTTCGGAGAGCGGCCCGGACGACGTGACCACCACGACGAAATCGTGCCCGAGCAGATCGGCGGGCGTTTTCGGCGTGCCCTTACGCGCGAGATATTCCGGCGATGCGCACAACACGCGCCGGTTCGGCGCCAGCACGCGCGCGGCGAGCCCGCTGTCGGGCGGCGCGCCGAAGCGGATCGCCAGATCGATTTCTTCCAGCATGAAGTTCGACACCGAATCCGACAGCGTCAGCGCGAAGCTCACCTCCGGATGCCGCGCGCCGAATTCGTCGAGCCAGCCGCTCAGCATGTGACGCCCGAAATCCGATGTCGCCGACACGCGCACCTTGCCGCGCACGACGTTCTGACCGGCCTGCAGCGCGGCTTCGGCGTCGTCAATCGCCTGCAGTGCGATGCGGCAATGCTGCAGATACAGCCGGCCTTCATCGGTGACGCGTAACTGGCGCGTCGTGCGCTCGAACAGCCGCGTGTGCAGCGCTTTCTCGAGCTTCATGAGGCGCGCACTCGCCGCCGCCGGCGACAAACCGAGCTTGCGCCCCGCCGCCGACAGGCTGCCGGCCGCCGCCGCTTCCACGAACAGGCGCATGTCGCCGAGCCGATCCATCGTCATTTTCAAATTCCGTTTGAGAATGATTCAAAGACTAGCCCAATTCTCAAACGATTGCCGCATCCGGAAAATGTCGTTCAACCGACTGGGAGTTCGAAACCATGCAGCTCGATCACGTCACCATCGTCGCGCCGGATTGCGACGCGCTCATGCGCTTTTTCGTCGATATCGGAGGGATGCGCGTCGGCCCGCGGCCGCCGTTCGGCGTAGGCGGCTACTGGCTCTATCTCGGCGCGCGGCCAGTGGTGCATCTGATTGCATCGCGCGCGGCGTCGGCATCGATGGAAGGGCGCGGCGCGACGCGCATCGATCATCTGGCGCTGCGCATCGACGACGAAACCGAATGGCGGGCGCTGCTCGAACGCCTCGACTGCCACGGCTACGCGTATCAGCTCGCCGAAGTGCCGATCGCCCGAGAGCTTCAGCTCTTCGTGCGGCTCGCGCTGGCCGTGGTCGTCGAATTCGTGGTCGCCCGGCCCCTCGCTCAATCCTGATCTGGAGTCATCATGCCTCTTCCGCTTCTCGCGCTGGCGATCAGCGCTTTCGCCATCGGCACGACGGAGTTCGTCATCATGGGCCTGTTGCCCAATGTCGCGCGCGATCTTTCTGTTTCGATTCCTTCAGCAGGCCTGCTCGTCACCGGCTACGCGCTCGGCGTGGCGGTCGGCGCGCCGCTGCTCGCCGTGCTCACCAGCAAAATGCCGCGCAAGCTCGCGCTGCAATTGCTAATGCTCGTGTTCATCGTCGGCAACGTGTTTTGCGCGCTCGCGCCGAACTACGAACTGCTGATGGTGGCGCGCGTCGTCACGTCGTTCGCGCATGGCTCGTTCTTCGGCATCGGCGCGGTCGTCGCGGCTTCGCTCGTGCCGGCGGAAAAGCGCGCAAGCGCCATCGCGCTGATGTTCACCGGCCTCACTCTCGCCAACGTGCTGGGGGTGCCGTTCGGCACTTTCATCGGCCAGGAGCTCGGCTGGCGCGCGACATTCTGGATCGTCGCCGGGTTCGGCGTGCTGTCCGCGCTCGGCGTGACGGCGCTCGTGCCGAATCGCCATGACGCCGCGCCCAGCGGCCTGTCGCACGAAGTGCGCGTGCTGCGCGACCCGCAAGTGTGGCTCGCGCTTACGATGACCGTGCTCGGTTTCGGCGGCGTGTTCGTTGTGTTCACCTATATCGCGCCGATTCTCGAACAGGTCAGCGGCTTCTCGCCGCGCGCCGTCACGCTGATTCTGGTGCTGTTCGGCATCGGCCTGACGATCGGCAATACGATCGGCGGCAGGCTCGCCGACCGCGCGCTGATGCGCTCGCTCATGGGCATTCTGTTCGCGCTGGCCGTCGTCATGGCGGTGTTCGCCGGGACGAGTCACAGCCAGATCGGCGCGATCGTGACGATCTTCGTCTGGGGCATCGCGGCGTTCGCGACGGTGCCCCCGCTGCAGACGCGCGTCGTCGAGAAGGCGAAAGACGCGCCGAATCTGGCGTCGACGCTCAATATCGGCGCGTTCAATGTCGGCAACGCGGGCGGCGCGTGGCTCGGCGGCGCGGTGCTCACGCACGGCCACGGGCTCGATATGCTGCCGTGGGCCGCCGCCGTGGTCGCGCTCGCCGCGCTCGCGGTGACGTGGTTCGCCGCGCGGCTGGATGCGCCGCGCGTGCGCCGCAGCCTTAAAACAGACGTAAAGGCAGCCGACGCTTGCTGAGCGCTTATCATGTCGGCTCAACGTAATTCGAGCCAACATGATCGATCATCTCATCTGCGATTGCGACGGCGTGCTCGTCGACAGCGAAGTCATCGCGGATCGCGTGATGCTGGACGTGCTCACCGAGACGTTTCCCGGCATCGACTTCAAACCGGTCGTCAAGACGGCCTTCGGACAACAAACCTCGCGCTTTCTGGCCAATCTGGAGACGACGTTCGGCATCGCGATGCCGCCGAACTTCGTTGAGACGATCGAGGCGCGCGTGTCCGTGGAACTAGCACGCTCGCTCGGACCGATCGCGGGCGTGCGTGTTGCTCTGGAAGGGTGCGGCCTGCCGGTGGCGGTGGTCTCGAATAGCCGCATGGAGCGCGTGCGCGCTTCGGTGCGGCGCGCGGGGCTGGATGCAATCGTCGGCGAGCGCGTGTTCAGCGCGCAGCAGGTCGAACGGCCGAAGCCTTATCCCGATGTCTATCTGCTCGCGGCGCGCACGCTCGGAATCGATCCGGCGCGCTGCCTCGTCGTGGAAGACAGCGTCGCCGGCCTGACAGCGGCGCGCGCGGCGGGTATGAAAACCATCGCGTTCGTCGGCGCGAGCCATATACCGTCCGGCTACGCGCAGGTGCTGCGCGAAACCGGCATCACGCGAATCATGGAGCACATGGACGAACTGCCGGCGCTGGTCGCGGCCGGCGTGCGCGGAGATTTCGGCGACGTGCTTTCCTGAAGCGGCGGTGGATCAGACCGCTTCTTCCACGACTTCTTCCACCGATTTGCGCGCGGCGGAGAGCGTCGCGCGGAAGTCGGCCAGTTCCTCGATGGTCAAAAGCGGCAAGCCGTGTTCCTTCGCGAAGCGTTCGATTTGCTCGCCGCGCGCCATCGTGCCGTCGGCGTTCATCAGCTCGCACAGCACGCCCGCGGGCTTGAGGCCGGCAAGAATCGCCAGATCGACTGTGCCTTCCGTGTGACCGCGCCGCGCGAGCACGCCGCCCGGCATCGCCCGCAGCGGGAACACGTGACCGGGACTGACGATATCGTCCGGCGTGGCGTGATCGGCAATGGCCGCACGGATCGTCGTCACGCGGTCGGCCGCCGAAACACCCGTCGTCACGCCTTCGCGCGCCTCGATCGACACGGTGAACGCGGTCCCGTAGCGGCTGCCGTTCGCGGCGGCCATTGGCGGAAGTTCGAGCGCGCGGACTCGCTCGTCGGGCAGGCACAGACAGACGATGCCGCTGCACTCGCGGATCAGGAGCGCCATGGTGGCGTCGGTGAGCTTTTCGGCCGCGACGATCAGATCGGCTTCGTTCTCGCGATCGTCGTCGTCCTGCAGGACGACCGGGCGGCCTGCACGCATGGCGTCGAGTGCGGCGGCGATGCGCGGCGGAATCTCGAAATCGGACAGTTGCGGGAGATCGGCGAACGCGTCATCTGCGATGACGGCGGGCGCGGGGAAAGACAGATTGCTGGTGATTCGGCTCTGGGACATGTGAAACGCTCTCGCGAAAAATGGGCGAAAAACGTTTCAGGGCATTGCAAACAGACAGAACGGCACCCCGCGGCGGCGCGCCAGGGGGCGCGGCGTCGTCCGGTTCGGCGCGATGCTTGAATCGCCAGGGGGAACGGACGTGACCATCTGCACATCTTCTCTCATCCGGACTATGACCGTCGGCTCTGGCGTCTCACCAGATCTGCTGACCCCGCGCATGATGCTCGCGCGGGCGCTCGCGGGCTCATGGTCCGGCCATCAAGCCTCGCCACACACCGCCGGTGGGGAATTGCACCCCGCCCTGAAGACGTACTGGATGCCGACGGGCCGATAAACCCGTCAGCTTTTTTAGGATACCGCACGCGTACGGTTTTTGCACCGCCGCATGCGTCGTGGACGTTGTGTGAAGCGACATCCGCGAGTTTGCGCGACTATCCGGCTAACTGTCTGCCCACGCCTTCGCGGCATTCACCGCGCGCCGCCACCCTGCGATGCAGGATTCGACTTCCCGCTCGGGCAGCGATGGCGCGAAACGACGCTCCAGTTGCCACTGCGCCTTGAGTTCGTCGACATCTTTCCAGTAGCCGACGGCCAGTCCCGCGAGATAAGCGGCGCCGAGCGCCGTCGTTTCCGCGATGCGCGGGCGCGCGACATCGACGCCGAGGATGTCGGCCTGGAACTGCATCAGAAGGTCGTTCGCGCAAGCGCCGCCGTCGACGCGCAACTGCGCGATGCGCATGCCCGAGTCAGCTTCCATTGCCTTGAGCACGTCGAGCGATTGATAGGCGATGGAGTCGAGCGCCGCGCGCGCGATATGGCCCGACGTGGTGCCGCGCGTCACACCGAAAAGCGTGCCGCGTGCGCGCGCATTCCAGTGCGGCGCCCCGAGTCCGGCGAACGCGGGCACGAGATAGACGCCGTCGCTGTGCCGAACGCCGCGCGCGAGCGTTTCCACTTCACTCGCGCGACGGATGATGCCGAGGCCGTCGCGCAGCCATTGCACGACGGCGCCCGCAATGAAAATGCTGCCTTCCAGCGCATAATTGACTTGATCGCCGATCTGCCAGGCGATCGTGGTGACGAGATTGTTGCGCGATTCGATCGGCTTTTCGCCCGTGTTCATGACGAGAAAGCAGCCGGTGCCGTAGGTGTTCTTCACCATGCCGGAGTCGGTGCACATCTGGCCGAAGAGCGCGGCGTGCTGGTCGCCAGCGAGCGAAGCGATCGGGATGTCCGTGGAGAACACGCCTTGCGTCGTGCCATACACCTCGGCGGAGGTACGCACTTCAGGCAGCATGCTGCGCGGAATATCGAGCGCGTCGAGCAGTTCGTCGTCCCAGCGCCGCTCATGGATGTTGAAGAGCATGGTGCGCGAGGCATTGGTGATGTCGGTGACATGCAGGCCCCGCCGCGTGAAGTTCCACACGAGCCAGCTATCGACGGTGCCGAAGGCGAGGCGTCCCTGCTTCGCCTTGTCGCGCGCACCTTCCACGTTGTCCAGGATCCAGCGGATCTTGGTCGCGGAGAAATACGAGTCGATGGGCAGGCCGGTCTTCGCGCGCACCCTCGCCTCGAGGCCGCGCGCCTTGAGCTCGTCGCAGAAGGCCGCGGTGCGCCGGTCCTGCCAGACGATCGCGTTGTAGACCGGCTTGCCCGTCTCCCGGTCCCACACGATCGTGGTTTCCCGCTGGTTCGTTACGCCGAGAGCGGCGATCGACGAAGCGCTCGCGCCCGCACGGGTCACCGCTTCCGCGGCGACGCCCGCCTGCGTGGACCAGATTTCCTGCGGATCGTGTTCGACCCAGCCCGCTTCCGGATAAATCTGCTGAAACTCCTTCTGAGCGACGGACACGACGTTGCCGCTGCGGTCGAACAGCATGGCGCGGGAGCTGGTGGTGCCCTGGTCGAGCGCGAGAACGTACTGATCCTGCATGGTCTCCTCCGGTTTGAGCGGACGCCGCGCGCCGGCGGTACTTCGAGCGATGTCCGTCTGCGCAATCTATCGGAGCGGGCTCGCGTGGACAACCTGGCCGAATGGGATAAGCCGCGTGACATCTCTGGCCTGGGAATCTGCCTATGCCATTCGGCTGAGTGGCGCGCCGCCTGTGTTCGTCCGATACTGGCGGCACGAATTCCAACGAAAGGTGAGTGCGATGCGAATGCTGCTGGTTTCAGGCGTGCTGGGCGCGGCGTTGCTGGCGGGCTGCGTGGGCACGCCTAGCCTCGATGGTACAGCGAGGGCGCCATCGTTCAGTGCGCTGCAAGGCATGTGCGGCGCCTCGCCGGTCGATTACGGCGCGGATGCGCAATCCGTCTACTCGGCGTTTTATGACGCCTACGTTGCCGAGCGGCGCGGCGGCCTGTCGAAGGAGCGTTTCTGCGCCTTTCAGGTGGTGATCGCCGAACGATATCGCGCATATCGCGCCAATCCGGGCCCGGAAACGCAAAGCGCCTGGGCGAATTTCTTCCTGGATCAGCGGGCTCGGGCGCTGAGCTGGCGTGCCGCAGTCGACCCGACGCTGCGCGCCGGATGAAGTGAGTCGATCGGAGAAGGAATGTGCGAAATGGGCGCGGCGTGCTGACCGCGCCCGGAGTCCTGCCGCGCTTGCTACGAGTACCGCTTGAAAGCCTTGACGGTGGAGTCACCGGTGGCGGTGAGGCGCCATTGCTGGCGTCCGGAGGCGAGATTTTCGAGTTGAACGAGCTGGCGTTCGAGCAAGGCGTCGAGTTCCTCGCGTTGCATGTCGACCTGATTAGGTGCTTCCTGAACCAATAGCAGCGTGGCGAATTCGTGCGGACTCAGCATTGTGTTCTCCATGACGACCGAACGGCATAAGCAGCCGGCTTTGTAAGCCGGATCTTTTTGCTTCGAAGCGTTGTACGGGGAAACTGAAAAACCGCCGGGCAGTTGCGATGATTGTGTACTGCGCGTGCCGGGAATTGGGATTGTAGGCAAGCGTCTGACAAGTGCCAAACCTTGTAGTGAAAATTTTGGCTTTGACTTTTTTGCCCAGCGAAGGCGGTCCGGTGCACATAAGGATTTGCAGAATCCACTTGAGGTTCGTGCGGCGGCGCACACAAAACGTGGCACGCGTCAGACTGTGCCCGTCACGCGCAGGCAATCGACTCATGCTCGATTCTCATTAATTTATTAGATAAATGAATTTGTTTTGGATTAAGCGGACAATGCAATATTCCCCTTTTGCCTGACTGGCCCGGAGCTTCGCCCGGGTTCGTCTGCCCGCTGGTATTTCGGACTTCAATCAATGACTCGCTTCAACTGGCAAAACCCGTATCCCACGCCGCGCCTGCCGGTGTTCGCCCGCAATATCGTTTCGACGTCGCATCCGCTCGCCGCGCAAGCAGGTTTGCGCATGCTCTGGAAAGGCGGCAACGCCGTCGACGCCGCCATTGCCGCGGCGGCTGCGATCACGGTGGTCGAGCCGGTTTCGTGTGGACTGGGCGGCGACGCGTTCGCGCTTGTCTGGGACGGCAAAAAGCTGCACGGGTTGAATGCGTCGGGCGTGTCGCCGGCGGCGTGGAACGTCGATTATTTCCGCAACAAATACGGCGAAGAAAGCGGCCTTGCGCGCCAGCCCAAGCGCGGCTGGGACACGGTCACGGTGCCGGGCGTCATAGCTGGCTGGGAAGCGTTGCATGCGAAGTTCGGCTCGCTGCCATTCGCCGACCTGATGGAACCGGCCATCGAGATCGCCGAGCGCGGTCATGCGGTAGCGAGCATCGTCGCCTATAAATGGGCGGCGGCGGTGCCGGAACTCAAGGATCAGCCGGGCTTCGCCGAAGTCTTCATGCCACGCGGCCGCGCGCCCGAAGTGAGCGAACTCGTGCGCTTTCCCGGCCACGCGAAAACGTTGCGCATGCTTGCGCAGCACGGTCCGCGCGCGTTCTACGAAGGCGAAGCCGCCGAGCGGATCGCCGCGTTCGCGCGCCAGGGCGGCGCGGCCCTCACCATGAACGATCTGCGCAATTACCGCGCGGATTGGGTCGAGCCGATCAGCAAGGACTATCGCGGCTACACGGTGCACGAGATTCCGCCGAACGGGCAGGGCATCGCCGCGCTGATCGCGCTCGGCATTCTGGACAAATTCGACGTGAGCGCGCTCACCGTCGATCGCATCGAATCGCAGCATTTGCAGATCGAGGCGATGAAGCTCGCATTCGCCGATGTCTATCGCTACGTCGCCGATCCGCGCTCGATGGAAGTCACGCCCGAGCAGATGCTGGACGACGCCTACCTCGCGGAGCGCGCGAAGCTCATCGACCCGTCGAAGGCCACGCAATTCGACTTCGGCATGCCGAAGGCGGGCGGCACCATCTATATGTCCGTGGCCGACGAGCGCGGCATGATGGTGAGCTTCATCCAGTCGAATTACATGGGTTTCGGTTCTGGCGTCGTCGTGCCGGATACCGGCATCGCGCTGCAGAACCGCGGCTGCGGCTTCTCCATGGATCCGAAGTCCGCGAATGTCGTGGAAGGCGGCAAGCGCCCGTTCCATACCATCATTCCGGCGTTCCTCACACAGGAAGTCGACGGCAATCGCGAAGCCGTGATGAGCTTCGGCGTGATGGGCGGCGACATGCAGCCGCAAGGCCATCTGCAATCCATCGTGCGAATGCTCGATTACGGCCAGCAGCCGCAGGCCGCTTGCGACGCGCCGCGCTGGAAGGTCAATCGCGATTTCACGATCGATATCGAGGCCACGCTCGACCTCGAAACCGCGCGCGCGCTCGAAGGTCTGGGCCATACGATCAAATCGGTCGATGACCCGTACATGGACTTCGGCTCGGGTCAATACATCTGGAAGCTGGATCGCAACGACCCCGAGCGCGGTTACGTCGCGGCAAGCGACAGCCGGCGCGACGGGCTCGCCGCCGGGTTCTGACGCAATTATCGGAGGCCGTGCCGTCAGGCCGGTCTCCAATCACAAAAATAATCAACGTCTCTTCGCTGCCGTCGGCATGCGAAGCGGACGCGCACGTCCGCAGCCGGCGAAACGCGGCGAGCGGGCAGGGAAGGGAGGCAGCATGAGTGAACAGGCGTATCGGGCGACGGATGCACAGAACCCGACAGCGGCGAACGCGGAGTCCGCCGCATCAAAAGCGCCGCTGTCGAAGGCGATGATCCGGCGCATCGTGTTTTCGTCGTCGATCGGCAATGCGCTCGAGTGGTTCGATTTTCTCGTCTACGGTTATTTCGCGACGGTCATCGCCAAGGCGTTCTTTCCGTCGCACGACGAGTGGCTTTCGACAATGCTCGCCATCGGCACGTTCGGCATCTCATTCCTGATGCGGCCGCTCGGCGCGATCGTGCTGGGCGTCTACGGTGACCGCAAAGGACGCAAGGCCGCGCTCACGCTTGCCATTCTGCTGATGATGGTCGGCACGCTCACGATGGCCGTGATGCCGACGTACGCGCACATCGGCATCGCGGCGCCGTTGCTGATCCTGCTGGCGCGCCTCGTTCAGGGCTTCGCTGTCGGCGGCGAGTTCGGCAGCGCGACCGCCTTCATGGTCGAGCACAGCGAGGCGCGGCGTGGCTATTACGCGAGCTGGCAGTTCGCGAGCCAAGGGCTTGCGGCAATCCTGGCCGCGTCGTTCGGCTCGGTGCTGAACGCGTGGCTGCCGCAGCCGGAACTGGAGAGCTGGGGCTGGCGCATTCCGTTCGTCTTCGGTCTGCTGGTCGGTCCGGTCGGCTATTACATTCGTTCGCACCTGGACGAGACGCCGGAGTTTCTCGCAATGCGGCCCGCGCGAAAAGAAAGCGCGCCCGCTGTGTCGTTCTCAAATCAATGGCTGAATTTGCTGCTCGCCGTCGGCATCGTGGCGCAGTCCACTGTCGGCGTGTATGTCTTGCAGCTCTACATGCCGCTGTACGCGGTCAAGCAATTGCATCTGCCCGCCACGGCGTCGTTCGCTGTCGTCGTGCTCAATGGCGGACTTCAGTTCATTCTTTCGCCGGTGATGGGGGCGCTGTCCGACCGGCTCGGGCGCATCCGCATCATGCTCGGCACGTCGATTTTCATGGGCGTCGCGATTTATCCGATGTTTGCGTGGCTGCAGACGCACCCGACGGTAGCCTCGCTCGTCGTGCTGCAAGCCGTCGCGGGCATTCTCAAGGCTGCGTACTCCGGGCCGATGCCCGCGCTCATGTCCGAGATATTCCCCACGCGCGTGCGCTCTACGGGTCTGTCGATCGGCTATGCGCTCGGCGTCACGCTGTTCGGCGGGTTTGCGCCGACGATCGTCGAAGCCTTCATCCATGTCACCGGCGATAAACTCGCGCCCAGCTATTACGTGCTGCTCGCGGCGGTTCTGTCCGGAGTATCCCTCGCGGTCGTTGCGTATCGCATGCGTTTCGCACGACGCCCGGCATAGCGCGCTCGCAAAGAGCATCAGGACGAGGCGGCTTCGGTCGCCTTTTTGCGTTCCGGCGTTGCCGTGCCGACGTCAGAAGAAACCGGCATGCTTCATGCTGCAGTGCACAGATGCCCCTTGCCCGAGTCGTAAGAAATTGGCGCAGACGGAACCGTGGCCGCGCGTACGAGTCTGTCCCCCATGTCTGCAAACTCATTGCAGGGCGGCTAAGATGACTGAACAAGCCGTCAACACCGGAAGTCGATGACGCCGCAACCGCCTCGTTCGCGGCGTCGCCTGAACCTCGGCCCTCTCTTGCAGGCCGAAGGCGCGTTCAGCCCAGCCAGGAGCGCGATACATGTACGCAGACAGTACCCACGTGATGCCGTGGCGCATCGAGGACATCGATCTCAGCCGGATCGACCGTCAGAAGGCGCAATCTAACGAGCATCTTCTCTTGCTGTTGTGCGCGTGCTCGTTCATCGAGAGCGGCACCGACCTCTACACCAGCAATCTCAGCAAGTATTTTCACGACGACCCTGAGATCTCCGCATGGCTCAACAATGAATGGGAGCCCGAGGAGATGCAGCATGGCCGGGCGCTCAAGACCTATATCAATCACGTATGGCCCGAGTTCGACTGGGACACGGCCTTCAAGAACTTCTTCGACGAATACTCGCTCACCTGTTCTTACGAAGAATTCGAAAAGAAGCGAGCGCTCGAGATGGTGGCGCGCTGCGTCGTGGAGACGGGCACCGCCACGCTTTACCGGGCCATCAACGATTGCTCGGATGAGCCGGTTCTCAAAGAGATCACCGACAACATCCGAACGGACGAAGTGCGGCACTACAAGCACTTCTTCGCGTTCTTCAAGAAGTGGAACCAGATCGAGGGCAACGGTCGCATCGCCGTGCTGGGCGCGCTCGTGCGGCGGGTGGCGGAACTGAAGAGCGAGGATTCGGAGATCGCGCTGCGGCATGTTTTCGCGATTCGTTATCCTGAGCGTGCGCAGGATTCCGAATACAACCGAGAGCTGTCCGCGCGCGTGAATGCGCTGGTGCGGCGCAATCTGTCGGCGGATCAGGCGATCAAGATGCTGCTCAAGCCGCTCGACTTGCCGGCGCGCATTCAGCCCGGAGTGCACTATCCGCTTTCGAAGATGACGCAGTTGTTCTTCCGCTGAACCTTTCCGTCGATGCCGGCCCGCGCCGGCGTCCTTCCATGACCGATTTCAACGCGGCACACCCGTCCCTCTCTTCGCATTCGGCCTTCGATGAATGGCCGCCCGAACTGCGCGCGCTCTTCGACGGCACGCTCGCGAATGCCGACGGCGGCTTCACCGCATCGCTAAGCGCCGCCGACGATGCGCATCGCGTGCGTACGGCGTTGTTGAGCGCCGGCGAGTTGCTCGCGTCCGACGCGCGCACGCTGGCCTTCGCGCTGTGGCCGTCGTCACGGACGGCGCAAGCCGTGGCCGCGCGCGGACGCGCGACGCTCGCCTTCGTTTTCGACGGGGCGTTCTATCAGGTACATCTGGATGCGCGGCGCGTGCTGCTGGACGATGTGCCACTCGCGTGTTTCGTCGGCACGATCGAAACGGGGGAGATGCAGCGGGTAGCGTATGCGCGACTCACGAGCGGAATCGCGTTCGAACTGACTGATGCGCATTCGGTGCTCGCGCGCTGGCGCGAGCAACTCGAATGGCTGATGCGGGCGGCGAGCGCCGCCGCATGAAGCTCCGGCGCGGCGCGCCGGGTTACATCGAAGGCTTGAGACGTCAGCGGCTGCGATCGCCCGAGCGCTGGGCATCGCGCCGGCCGCCGAGCAACGCGCCGGGGTTGGCCG
This sequence comes from Caballeronia hypogeia, assembly GCF_001544875.2. Lineage (GTDB taxonomy): Bacteria > Pseudomonadota > Gammaproteobacteria > Burkholderiales > Burkholderiaceae > Caballeronia > Caballeronia hypogeia. Next base: position 87,480 of record NZ_FCOA02000001.1, on the reverse strand, counting down.
CGGGCTGACGCCGATTGTCGACATGACTCGCCTGCGCGGGTTCTGTGCGTCGCGGCGCGGAGCCTGCAGCGGGCTTCGCGGCGGGCTTGCCGTGATTGCGCCCGTCGCGCGAAGGCTGACCGCCGTTGCCGCCGTTGCCGCCGTTGCCAGCATTACCGCCATTCGACGGCCTCGCACCACGCGCCTCGCCATTCGGCCGGCCGCCGTCACGGCGCGGCTCGCCGCTGCGTCGACCTTCGCCGGCCGGACGTGCGTCGCCATTCCCGCGCGCCGCGCCATTGCGCGGGCTCTGACGCCCCTGGCCCTGACCCTGGCCTTGCCCCTGACCGCGCCCCTGGCTGCGACGCTGGATCGGCTCCGGCTTCGCGTTCGGATCCGGCTCGAAGCCCGGAATGACCTCGCGCGGAATCGGCCGCTTGATGAGGCGCTCGATGTCCTTCAGCAATTGATGCTCGTCCACGCAAACCAGCGACACAGCTTCGCCGTCCGCGCCCGCGCGCCCGGTGCGGCCGATGCGGTGCACGTAATCTTCCGGCACGTTCGGCAGATCGAAGTTGACGACGTGCGGCAACTGGTCGATATCGATGCCGCGCGCGGCGATATCCGTCGCGACCAGCACCTGCAGCGTCTCGGCCTTGAACTCGCTGAGCGCGCGCGTACGCGCCGACTGGCTCTTGTTGCCGTGAATGGCGAGCGCGCTGATGCCATCCTTTTCGAGTTGCTCGGCAAGACGGTTGGCGCCGTGCTTGGTGCGCGTGAACACGAGCACCTGGAACCAGTTGTTGCTGCGGATCAGATGCGTGAGCATTTCACGCTTGCGATCGCGATCGACCGGATGGATCTTCTGATCGACGGTTTCCGCGGTCGTGTTGCGGCGCGCGACTTCGATCAACGCGGGCGAATCGAGCAGGCTGTCGGCGAGCGCCTTGATTTCATCGGAGAAAGTGGCCGAGAACAGCAGGTTCTGACGCTTCGCGGGCAGACGCGCGAGCACGCGCTTGATGTCATGGATGAAGCCCATGTCGAGCATGCGGTCGGCTTCGTCCAGCACGAGAATTTCGAGTTGCGAAACGTCGATGGTCTTTTGTTGCATGTGATCGAGCAGACGGCCCGGCGTCGCCACGACGATATCCACGCCGCGCCGCAGCGCGTCGATCTGCGGATTGATGCCGACGCCGCCGAACATGACCGTGGAGCGCAGCTTCAGGTACTTGCCGTACGCGCGCACGCTTTCCTCGACCTGCGCGGCGAGTTCGCGCGTCGGCGTGAGGATCAGCGCGCGCACCGGACGCTTCGCGCCGCCGGCGACGGGCGCGAGCTGCGACAGGCGTTGCAGGATCGGCAGCGTGAAGCCGGCGGTCTTGCCCGTGCCGGTTTGCGCGCCCGCGAGCAGGTCGCCGCCTTTCAGGACGGCGGGAATGGCCTGAAGCTGGATCGGGGTGGGACTGGAATAGCCGAGTTCGTTGACGGCTCGAAGCAAAGGTTCGGACAGACCGAGTGAATCAAAGGACATAAATGGACGTTCAATTCGTTATGTCGAACGGCGCGCATGCGAACAAGACCGCGGCGAACGGGGTTCAGCCGGCAGAGCGCATGCATGACGCTCGGAAATAAATCGGGCGGCGGGCCGTTTCGCGTTTCAGCGAGCGACGGGCCATTGCCGCGAGGTTCGACGTGCTATCAAGACACGTCATCTGGCGCTAAGTTGCATCGACGCCATGTCGACGCTGCCGCACCCGCTCAGTCCGGCTCACGCGACATAGCGCGCGACGCTCACGAACTGACACAGGCTGCCTGCGAGCACGAACAGATGCCAGATTCCATGTCCGTGCCGGATGCGCTCGTCGTTGATGAAAAACCAGATACCGGCGGTGTACACGACACCGCCCGCCACCAGCCACGCAGTGCCTGCGGGCGGCAGCGCCGTCACGAGCGGATGAACGGCTACGAGCGCGAGCCATCCCATCAGCACGTAGAGCACCATCGACACGCTGCGGGTGCGACGCCCGAGCGTGAGTTCCTGCGTGATCCCGAGCGCGGCGAGCCCCCAGCTCACGCCGAAGAGCGACCAGCCCCAGGGACCTCGCAAGGTCACCAGTGTATACGGCGTGTAGCTGCCGGCTATCAACAAGTAGATAGCCGAGTGATCGCACTTCTGCAGTATCGACTTGAGGCGCGGCGTGCGCGCCCAGTGATACAGCGTCGAGATGATGTAGAGCGCGCAGAGCATTGCGCCGTAGACCGCGAAGCTCACGACCTTGTACGCATCGCCATCGAGCGCGCCCATTGTGACGAGCGCCGCCAGCCCCGCCACCGACAGCAGCGCGCCGATCAGATGACTGATGCTGTTGAAACGCTCACCCGCGTGCATGAAACCCATCCACCAAAACGACCCGCGCAAAACGAACGCGCAAAAAGACAAAGGGCGCGGCCCCAACTACGAAGGCTGCGCCCCAAGTGCGTATTGTACGCTGTCTTGGCCGATGGTCGCCCGGCGCTCAGTCGAGCGGCGCCGAACGCAGGTTGCTGACCTGCTGCGGCGACACCGGCGTACCGTGGTTGCCCCACGACATACGGATGTACGTCACGACCGCGGCCACTTCCGTATCCGACAGCGCCTGCGCGAACGGCGGCATGCCGTGCGGCATCGGGTTGCCTTCCGTGCTCGGCGGATAGCCGCCGTTGAGCGTCATGCGGATCGGGTTGACGGCCGAAGGCATCTGGATCGACTGGTTGTTGGCCAGCGGCGGATACGCCGGCGGCTTGCCCAGACCGTTTTCCTGGTGGCACTTCGCGCAGTTCTCGGTGTAGACCTTCTTGCCGAGCGTCTGCAATTCGCCGCCGAACTTCTCGGAGGTTTCGAGTTGCATGACTTCCGGCGCTTCCTTCTTCTGCGGAATCGACTTGAGGTAAGTCGAGATCGCGTTGATGTCGCCGTCGTTCATGTACTGCAGGCTGTTGTGGACGACTTCCGCCATCGGGCCGAACACCGCGCCGCGCTGCGACACGCCGGTCTTCAGCAGGTCGTTGATGTCCTTCAGGTCCCAGTCGCCGAGGCCCGCTTCCTTATTCGACGTGAGCGACGGCGCGTACCAGTTCTGCAGCGGGATCAGGCCGCCGGCGAAGGCCGCCGAGTTGACCGGACCGCCCATCGCGTTGATGGACGTGTGGCACATGCCGCAGTGACCGAGGCCTTCGACGAGATACGCGCCGCGGTTCCATTCGACCGACTTGGTCGGATCCGGCTTGTACTCGCCTTCCGAGAAGAACAGGGTGCGCCAGCCGATCAGCAGGTTGCGGTTGTTGAACGGGAAGCGCAGTTCATGCGGACGGCTCGGTTCGGACACCGGCGCGACCGAGCGCAGGTACGCGTAGATCGCGTCGGAGTCGGCGCGCGTGACCTTCGTGTAGCTCGTGAACGGGAAGCCCGGATAGAGCAGCGAACCGTCTTTCGAGCGGCCCGTGTGCATCGCGCGATAGAAGTCGTCCGAGGTCCATTTGCCGATGCCGTACTGATCGTCCGGCGTGATGTTCGGCGTGAACATGGTGCCGAAGGGCGTTGCCATCGGCAGGCCGCCGGCGAATTCCTTGCCGCCGCGCACCGTGTGGCAGGCGATACAGTCGCCGGCGCGCGCGAGGTATTCACCTTGCTTGATGAGCGCCGCTTTGTCGGCCGGCGTCGCCGCGATGGCGCCGCCCGAATGCAGGTTGTCGCCGCCGGACCAGAGGACTGCGCCAGCTGCGACGGCTGCCACCACGACAGCCGAGGAAAGTGCGAACAGGGACTTGCGTTTCATTGTGTTGTCGCTCCAGACGCCTTATTGCAGTTCGCTGCCGCACTTGAGCGGCATCTTCAACGAGCCAGCAGGCGCGGGCACCGGGTTGGCGGGTGCGGTTTGCGTGGACAGCCAGGCGGCGACGGCGGTCACGTCGTCGTCCGTCAGGCGCGAGGCGATCTGCTGCATGCAATCGGGTGCTTTCGCGTGACGCGTGCCCGACTTCCATGCGCCGACCTGCGCGCTGATGTAGTCCGAATGCAGGCCGACGAGACCCGGAATGGCCGGCTGCATGCCGGTCAGACCCTTGCCGTGGCAGGCCGCGCACGCGGGAATGTTCTTCGAGGCGTCGCCGTTCAGCACGATCTGCTGGCCGCGCGCGAGCGTGGAAGGCGAAACGTTCGACTTCGCCGGCGCCGGATACGGCGGACGCTGATCCGAGAAGTACTTGGCGATCTGGTGAAGGTAATCGTCCGAGAGATACGTGACGAGATAGTTCATCGGCGGGTACTTGCGCCGACCTTCACGGAAATTCTGCAGCTGGTTGTACAGATAGTCGGCGGGTTTGCCGGCCAGACGCGGGAAGTAGTCGTTATCCGTGCCTTCACCATGAACGCCGTGACAGGCCGTGCAGCCTTGCACGCGCGCCGCCATCGTATCCGGTGCGATCGGCTGATTCTGCGCCTGCGCGGCGGAGCTGAAAACGCCAGCGCTGCCTACGAGAGCCGAAGCAAAAGCCACAGCGAGCAGCGGACGAAAAATGCGTCTTGAAAACACGCGACACTCCATGAAATTCGGGGACCTGCCGAGCTTCGTGCGGCTCGGTGCGAAGGTGGCGAACCACGGCCACGCAGGGGGCGGTGGGTGGCGGACCACGGCCACAGCGGCTCGACGAGCCTCTGATGCGACGCGGCATTCTATCATCGATGCATGATGATGACTATTTGACACAATCTCGCTCTAAGTCCCGCTGCAGCGCATTCGCGACAATTTGCCGCGCGTCTATTGACCACTCGTCGCGAACCTCTTAAGCGCGGGTAGTTCGCTGCCTTTCGACAAATAGTCGACCCGGCAGGATGCGTCCACCCGAAGTGCTTCAAGCAGTTTCGGAAGCGTGCGGCAAAAATTCAAGGCGTTTCGATCGCGTTCGATGCTGTGCTGCACCGTGCGCGTTCGATTAGACTCCGCAGACTTCCTTCGATGATCTTCCTTTCAGCGCGCCGCGTGCACTTCGCGGCCGGTTCCGCATGATGAACGACGATTCTCTCTGGTTTGCGCAGACCGCATTCGCGGCGCTTGCCGATCTGGCCTTCGCGTGCGCGCTCGGCGCGTTGCTCCTGAACGGCTGGCTGTCGCGCGAACAGGCGTTCGCGCCGGTGTCGCCCGCGCGCTACGGCTGGCGGCGCGCGTCGCGTGGCGGGCTGGCCGCCGCGCTCGTTCTTGTGCTGTGCAACTTCGTTTCCCTGTGGCTGCAGTCGGCGGCGATGAGCGGCGCGCCGGTCGCGCAAGCCGGAGCGTCGTTGTGGCTGGTCGCGACGGGCACGCACGCGGGCATCGGCTGGTCGGTGGCGCTGGCGGGAAGCGTGCTGCTGCTGGTCGCGGCGGGCGCGAGCGGGGAGTTCCCGGCTGCGCGCGCGGTGCTGGCGACGCTTGCCGCGCTGATCGTCGCGGCGGGCAAGTCGGCGGTGGGCCACGCGGCGGATGCAGGCGCGTTCTCCTTACCCGAAGCGGTTCAGACGCTGCACCTGCTCGCGACGGGCGTGTGGGGCGGGATCGTGGTCGCGGGCGCTTTCGTGCTGCCTGCCCTCGATACATCGGTGGCGCGGGCGTTCCTGATCCGCACGGTCGCGCGCCTGTCGCGCACGGCGTCGATCGCGGTGGCGTTCGTCATCGTGACGGGCATGTTCAATGCGTGGCGCGGCGCCGGCGGGTCGCCCGCGGTGCTGGCGGCGAGTGTGTGGGGGCATGCGCTGATCGTGAAGCTGGCGCTGGTCGCCGTGGCGCTAGTGTTCGGCGCGCTGAACCGGTGGCTTGGGCTGCCGCGCCTGCAACGCTCGGCATCGACGATGGATGCGCACACGGTCATCAACGTGATGCGTATCGAGGCGGTGACGATGGCGGGGGTGTTCGTGGCGGCGGCCGTGCTGTCGCACAGCGTGCCCGGAGCGGCGCTCGCGGGCTGACGGAAGAAAAAACGCTTATTCGTAGCCGAGCTTGTGACTGACGATCGGCGCGCAAAACAGCGCCACCGCACAGCCGATGATCTTGCCTTGCAGTTCGATGAACGCCGTATGCGAGTCGGCCACGAAGATTGTTTCGAGTAGTTGCGGCAGGCAGAAAACCACCGCCGCGCCGATGAACCAGCGCGTCACGACCGAAATCCGCCAGCCGTGCTGCGCGCCGATTCCCGCCGCCACCACGCGCGCCACGCCCAGCGCGACGAGCGAGCCGACGGCCAACTGGGCGCGGACGTATTCATCGGGAAGGGTGTGCCACATGATTTTCTCGCTCTTATTGGTGACTTGGCCCAAGCGTATTCGCAAGAAGCTCGCCAGTATGTACGAGAAAACGCAGATCGTGGCCGCGCGCCCTCAGAATGTGTGCTCGGGCCCGGGGAAACTGCCGTCCTTCACTGCGCGCACATAGGCTTCGACGGCCGCGAAAATGCTCGGCTGCCCCTGCATGAAATCCTTGACGAAGCGCGGTCGCTTGCCGTGGTAGATGCCGAGCATGTCATGCAGCACGAGCACCTGTCCCGAACAATCGATACCCGCGCCAATGCCGATAGTCGGAATCGCGAGCGTTTCGGTGACTTCGCGCGCGAGCAGCGTCGGCACGGCCTCGATCACGAGCAGTTGCGCGCCCGCGTCCTGCAGCGCGATGGCGTCGCGCTTCATCTGCTCGGCTGCGGCTTCGGACTTGCCCTGCACCTTGAAGCCGCCGAATGCGTGCACCGATTGCGGCGTGAGGCCCACGTGCCCGCACACCGGAATCGAGCGCTCGACGAGAAAGCGCACCGTCTCCGCGAGCCATTCGCCGCCTTCGATCTTCACCATCTGCGCGCCGGCGCGCATCAGTTGCACGGCGTTCGCGTAGGCGTCCTCTTTCGAACCGATGGTGCCGAACGGCATGTCCGCGACAATCAGCGCGCTGCGGTTGCCGCGCGCCACCGACGCCGTGTGATACGCAATGTCCGCGAGCGTGACGGGCAGCGTCGTGCCGTGCCCCTGCAGCACGTTGCCGAGCGAGTCGCCGATCAGCATGACATCGACGCCCGCGCGTTCGAGCAGCGCGGCGAAGCTCGCGTCGTAGCAGGTGAGCATCGTGATGCGCTCGCCTGCTTCGCGCATGGCCTGGAGTTTGGGGACGGTGACCGTCGAGCGATTCGTTTCCTGCAGGTACGTCATGATGGTTTCGCTGAAAAGAGGCGAGGGCTTTATGCCGAAACGCCTTTGACAAAGAATTCCTTGCGCCCGCGCATGGTCCCGATGCGCTCGATGAGCAGCGCGAGATCCTCGTCCGATGTGAGCGGGTTCAGGTGTTCGGCATTCACCGTGAGCAACGGCGTCGCGTCATAGTGATAGAAGAACTCGTTATAGGCGTCGCAGAGCGCGCGCAGATAAGAATCCGAGATTTGCAGTTCCATTGGAAGTGCACGTTTCTGAATGCGCGAGAACAGCACTTCGGGGCTCGCCTGCAAGTAGATGACGAGATCGGGCGCGGGGCCGCTCGCGTGAATGCGCGAAGCGATTTCCCTGTACAGCGCGAACTCGTCGTCGGGCAGCGTAAGGCGTGCGAAAAGCTCGCTCTTCTGCGTGACGAAGTCCGCTATCAACGGCGCACCGGACGCGACGATATCGGCTGCCTCCGCCGCCTGCGAGGCGCGTTGCAACGCGAAGCTCAACTGCGTGGCGAGCGCGTGACGCGTGGTGTCGCGATAGAAGCGTTCGAGAAACGGATTGTCCTGTGGCCGCTCGAGCAGCGTGCGCATCGACCAGCGCTCGGCGAGCAGGGTCGCCAGCGTGGTCTTGCCCACGCCGATCGGCCCTTCGATCGCGATGTAACGATGCGGCGGCCGCAGTTGCGGCGCGGTGACGGTGAGTGGCGGAACGCTCATCGGCAGTCTGTCTTGTTAGGGGCGGTGGATTGCGGCGTCTGCGTTTGCGCGCCGGTCATGCACTGGCACGTCGCCACTTTCTCGATGCGCTGATCGGCGACGCCCGCGATGAACGCATCCGCGCGGCCGCGTTGTGGAAGGATGAGATCCGGTTCGAGCTCGACGAGCGGCACGAGCACGAAGGCGCGCTCGGTCATGCGGGGATGCGGCACGACGAGGTCGGCTTCATCGATGCTCGATGCGCCATACAGCAGGATGTCGAGATCGAGCGTGCGCGGCGCGTTGCGATAGGGCCGCTCGCGCCCGAACTGAATCTCGATGTGATGACACAGGCGCAGCAGCGCCCGCGCGGGCAGGCTCGTCTCGAGCTTGACGACGCAATTGAAGTAGTCGTCGCCGCTCGAATCGATCGGCGCGGTGCGATAAAGGCTCGATTTCGCGAGCACGGTGATCGTGTGCTGCTGGGCGAGACACACGACTGCGTCTTTCAGGGTCTGGCGCGCATCGCCGAGATTCGCTCCCAGGCCCAGATAAGCAATCGTCATGGCAGAAGTCCTACGCGTGGGTCGCAGCGAAAAGCGAAAAGCAGGAAAAACGAACATCGCTCTTCGCTACTGTAACCAAAACCGGCCTTACTCGTTGTCCGCGTCCTCGCGCTTGTGTTCGCGCGTGCCTTCGCGTTTCCTTGCCGGACTCGATACCGCGTTGTCGTCGCCGTCCTGCGCGGCCTGGGCGCCTTGCTCGCCTTCGCCTGAGCGACGCTTGGCGTTGCTGCGGCGGCGCCGCTTCTTCGGGCCGTTGCGTTCCTTGCCGCCTTGCGAAAGCAACTCTTCGCGCCCGGCATGATCGCCGCCGATGAACTCGGTCCACCATTGACCGATGGCCGCATCGAGCTCGCCCGATTCGCAACGCAGTAGCAGGAAATCATACCCCGCTCTGAATCTTTGGTGTTCCAGCAGCTTGAGCGCGCTGCGGCCGCGCTTTTCCAGCCGATGCTGAAGGCCCCAGATCTCGCGCATGTCCGACGAGTAGCGCTTGTGGATCGCGAGCTTTTCGGTCTGCATGTCGAGGACGTCGTCCATCGCGCGATGCAGCGCGGGCACCGGATAGTCGCCGTTCGCCGTGTATTGCTGCCAGCGCGTCTGCACGTCGTGCCATAGCAGCGTGGCGAACAGAAAGCCGGGCGACACGGGCTTGCTTGCGCGCACGCGTTCGTCGGTGCTGGTGAGCGCGAGCGTGACGAACTTCTCGCCGTGGGGCTGTTCGAGCACGACATCGAGCAGGGGCAGCACGCCGTGATGCAGGCCTTCCTGACGCAGGCGCGTGAGACACGCGAGCGCATGGCCCGAGAGCAGCAGCTTCAGCATCTCGTCGAACAGACGCGCGGCCGGCACGTTGTTCATGAGGTCGGCGAGATCCTTGATCGGCGCGCGCGTGGCTTCGTCGATCTCGAAGCCGAGCTTCGCCGCGAAACGCACGACGCGCAGCATGCGCACCGGATCTTCGCGATAACGCGTGGCCGGATCGCCGATCATGCGCAAGAGGCGCGCGCGGATGTCGGCCATGCCGTCGTGATAATCCAGCACGGTTTGCGTGGCCGGATCGTAGTACATCGCGTTGATGGTGAAGTCGCGCCGCGTGGCGTCTTCGTGCTGCTCGCCCCAGACGTTGTCGCGCAGCACGCGACCGCTGGCATCGACGGCATGCGTGCGGCCGTCGAGCTCGCCGCGTTTCAGGCGGCGCGGCGGTTCGGCTGCCGGCTCCGGCGGCGCATCCATCAGCGCACGGAAGGTCGAGGTCTCGATGATCTCCTGCCCGAACTGCACGTGGACGATCTGAAAGCGCCGTCCGATGATGCGCGCGCGGCGGAACAGCTTCTGCACTTCGTCGGGCGTGGCGTCCGTTGCGACGTCGAAATCCTTGGGCGCGACGCCGAGCAGCAGATCGCGCACCGCGCCGCCGACGATGAACGCGCGATGTCCCGCCTGCTGCAGGCCGTCCGTCACGCGCACGGCGTTCTTCGAGATCAGCGACGGATCGATGCCATGAATCTCCGACGACAGGATGACCGGCACGTTCGGATCGCGCTTCGCGGGCGCGGCTGCTTTCTTGCGCGTGCTTTTGCGGGCCGGTTTGGCGTCGGCTTCGGATGCAGCGGCGGGAACGTCGTTCGAATCGGCGTCTTCTTGCCCGAACAGCTTGCGGATGAGTTTTTTAATCACGTGTGTCGAAGAGATTCAGAATGCGCCAGCCGTGGGCTTGCGCATGCGCGCGCAGGGTGTCGTCGGGATTGGTCGCGACCGGGTCGGTGACGCGCTCGAGCAGCGGAATGTCGTTGTGCGAGTCGCTGTAGAAATAGCTGTGTTTGAAGTCGTCGAGTTTCTTGCCGAGCGTCGCGAGCCATTGCTCCACGCGCACGATCTTGCCTTCGCGGTAGCTCGGCGTGCCGCTTGGCCGGCCGGTGAGCGGGCCTTGTGGATGGTTGTCCACGGTCTCGACTTCGCACGCGATCAGCGTTTCGATGCCGAATGCTTCCGCGATCGGCGCGGTGATGAACGCGTTGGTCGCGGTGACCATGCAGCAGAGATCGCCTTCGTCCTGATGCTCGCGCACCAGCGTGACGGCGGCCGGCACGATGCGCGGATTGATCACCTCGCGCATGAACTGCGCGTGCCAGTCGGTGAGCTGCTCGCGCGAGTATTTCGAGAGCGGCGTGAGCATGGCGTGCAGATAGGCGTTGATGTCGAGCACGCCCGCCTTGTAGTCGGCGTAGAAGGCGTCGTTCTGACGCGCGAAGCTTTCCGCGTCGACGATGCCCAGCTTCACCATGAAGCGGCCCCATTCGTGGTCGCTGTCGGTGGGAATGAGCGTGTGATCGAGATCAAAGAGGGCGAGGTTCATGGGTGCGCATTTTACTTGAAGCGGGTCGGATCGTTGTCCGGCGCGGCCGGAGCGACAGCGGGGCCGGCCGGTTCCGCGGACGATTCTTCCGTTGGCACGAAGGCGAGCGGGGCGGCGCGGCCGGTTCGCTGCAGCATGGTGAGCAGGAGGGCGCGCGTCACCGCGCGTTTCTGTTCCAGCGAGAAGCGGTCGAGCTCGTCGAGCAGCGCCATCAGGCTCGGCATGTCGCGGCGGTAGTGCGTGAGCAGGTAGGCGGGGACGTCGTCCGCGAGCACGATGCCGCGCTCGCGCGCCGCGTGCTTCAGCACCGACGCCTTGACCTCGTCGGTGAGCGGCTGGAGATGAAACACCAAACCCCAGCCGAGCCGCGTGCGCAGGTCCTCGCGCACGGTGAGCGCGAGCGGCGCGTCGTTGCCCGTTGCGACCAGCGCGCTCGTAGGGTGTGCGCGCACTTCGTTGAAAAGATTGAACAGTGCGATCTGCTGTGCGGCCGAGAGCCGGTCGCAGTCGTCGACGGCATAGAGCGAGACGCGCGGGTCGAAGCCGAACGCGTTGAGCGCGCTCTGCGGGCTGAGATAGCGCGCGTGGCCGTCGGCTTCATGCGTAAGCGCCTGCAGCAGGTGGCTGCGGCCGCTGCCCGGCTCGCCCCACACATAGAACGTGCGGTCCGCGACTGGTCCGGCCGCGAGCGCGCCTTCGAGTTCGCGCAGCCGCGTGATCAGTTCATGATTGCCGGCGGCGAAGAAGTTGTCGAAGGTGGCGGGCGGCGGCGTGCCGAGATCGAGCGTCAGTTGGCGTTGCACGGGAGATCGGTGTCGTCGGGCCTGAGTCGGGCGTATTGAATCGGGCGTATCTTGAATTCTGGCCGATGAATCGGGCGAAAGCGTGCGCGGCCGCCACCGGCGGCCTTGCGCGCGTTTCGCGGGAGCGCTCGTTCGTTCGGATTCGATCTCGAAAAGAGCGGCGCCGCGGAATTTCTCGCGCGCGGGAAATCCGGCCGACGGGTCATCATCGGGTAAAATCGCATTTTACCGACCTTCTTGCACTCCCCTCCAATGAATCAACCGAAATCCGCCTCTGACGCCCAAGGTTTGTCGTATCGCGACGCGGGCGTGGACATCGACGCGGGCGACGCGCTCGTCGATCGCATCAAGCCCTTTGCCAAGAAAACCTTGCGCGACGGCGTGCTGGGCGGCATCGGCGGATTCGGCGCGTTGTTTGAAGTGCCGAAGAAGTATAAGGAGCCGGTGCTCGTGTCGGGCACGGACGGCGTCGGCACCAAGCTGCGCCTCGCGTTCACGCTGAACCGGCATGACACGGTCGGTCAGGATCTGGTCGCGATGAGCGTCAACGACATTCTCGTGCAGGGCGCCGAGCCGTTGTTTTTCCTCGACTATTTCGCGTGCGGCAAGCTGGATGTGGACACCGCCGCGGACGTCGTGAAGGGCATCGCGACGGGCTGCGAGCTGTCGGGCTGCGCGCTGATCGGCGGCGAGACGGCGGAAATGCCGGGCATGTATCCGGACGGCGAATACGATCTCGCCGGTTTCGCGGTGGGCGCGGTGGAGAAGAGCAAGATCATCGACGGCAGCACGATCAAGCCGGGCGATGTCGTGCTGGGCCTGGCGTCGAGCGGCATCCATTCGAACGGATATTCGCTGGTGCGCAAGATCATCGAGCGCGCGAATCCGGATCTGAACGCCGATTTCGACGGCCGTTCGCTCGCCGATGCCCTGATGGCGCCCACGCGCATCTACGTGAAGCCGCTGCTCGCCGCGATGCAGAGCGTGACGGTGAAGGGCATGGCGCACATCACGGGCGGCGGTCTGGTCGAGAACATTCCGCGCGTGCTGCGCGAAGGGCTGACGGCGGAGCTGGATCATCGCGCGTGGCCGCTGCCGCCGCTGTTCGCATGGCTGCAGAAGCACGGCGGCGTGGCGGATGCGGAGATGCATCGCGTGTTCAACTGCGGCATCGGCATGGCGGTGATCGTCGCGGCGGAAGATGCGGATGCGGCGACCGGTCTGCTGTCGGCTGCGGGCGAGCAGGTCTGGAAGATCGGCGTAGTGCGGGAAAGCAAGGAAGGCGAGGCGCAGACGGTGGTGGTTTGAGGTCTGGGCGGTTTTGCTGGCGGTTCTGCTGAATGGAAGAGAAACCCCCGCTTCGTGCGGGGGTTTTTGTTTGCGAAGCTGTTTTCGGCCCGCGAGGATCTGAAATCCTGGTGTGGCCGGGCATCAGACGGCGAGCACGGTCTGAAGCGCCCCCACCACGCGCTCTGTCGCATCTCCCGCGCAGCAATCCACGACGATCCGCTCTGGCATCGCCCGTAGCCACGTCAACTGCCGCTTGCACAACTGCCGCGTCGCGAACACGCCCTTGTCGCGCATTTCGTCGTAGCCGTAAGCGCCGTCCAGGTATTCCCACGCCTGCCGATATCCCACACAACGCATCGACGGCATCGACAGATTCAGGTCGCCGCGCGCGCGCAGCCGCTTCACTTCGTCGATGAAACCGTGCGCGAGCATCGCATCGAAGCGCGCGGCGATTCGTGCATGCAGCACCGCGCGATCCGAAGGCTCCAGCGCGACCGGAACGAAGCGATACGGCGCATCCGCGTCCTGAAGACGCGGCGCGGCAAGCAGCGCGGACATCGGCTGCCCGGTCAGCATGAAGATTTCGAGCGCGCGCTGGATGCGCTGCGAGTCGTTCGGCGCGAGGCGCGCGGCCGTTTCCGGATCGACCGCCGCGAGCCGCGCGTGCAGCGCGGGCCAGCCGTCGCGGGCGGCGTCGGCATCGAGCGCGGCGCGCACGTCGGCGTCGGCGGTGGGGAGATCGTTCAGGCCTTGCGTCAGTGCCTTGTAGTACAGCATCGTGCCGCCGACCAGCAGCGGTACATTCCCGCGCGCGACGATCTCGCCGACCACGCGCAGCGCATCCGCGCGAAACTGCGCGGCGGAATACGTATCGGCCGGATCGATGATGTCGATCAGATGATGCGGCGCCGCCGCGCGCTCTTCGGCGCTCGGCTTGGCCGTGCCGATATCCATCTCGCGATACACCAGCGCCGAATCCACGCTGACGATCTCCACCGGATGACGCGCCGCGAACGCAAGCGCCGCCGCCGTCTTGCCGGATGCCGTCGGCCCGAGCAGGCACGCCACTGGAAGCATCGGCCGGGTCATTGTCCGCGCATGAAAAGGCGGTCGAGATCGGCGAGCGTGAGCTGATACCAGGTCGGCCGGCCGTGATTGCACTGGTCGGCGCGCTCGGTCGCTTCCATCTGGCGCAGGAGCGCGTTCATCTCGTCGAGCGTCAGACGCCGGTTCGCGCGCACCGCGTTGTGACACGCGAGCGTGCCGAGCAACTCGTGCGTGCGCTCGGTCAGCACGCGCGAGCCGCCGTACGCGTGCAGATCCGCGAGCACGGCGCGCGCGAGCGATTGCAGATCGGCGTCCTTCAAAAGCGCGGGCACGGCGCGGATCGCGATCGACGTCGGCGAAAGCACGGCGAGGTCGAAGCCGAGCGCATCGAGCGTTGCTTTCTCTTCCTCGACGATGCCGATCTCAACCGGTTCCGCCGTCATCGACACGGGAATCAGAAGCGGCTGCACGGCGATCGCGCGATCGGCGAGCGCGTGCTTGAACTGCTCGTACAGAATGCGCTCGTGCGCGGCATGCATGTCGACGATGACGAGCCCGCGCGCGTTCTGCGCCAGCACGTAGATGCCGTGAATCTGCCCGACGGCGAAGCCGAGCGGGTGTTCCGCCGCGTGATCCAGCGCGCTGTCGTTCGCCATGACCGGCGGCGCTGGACGCTCGTGCAAGGTCGGATAGGGCGTGTCGAGGGCGGTCGTCGCGTCGGGCGTGCCCGCGTTGACATCCTTGCGGCCGAACAGCGCGTCGTAGAGCGCGAGCGGCTGGGCGACCGGCAAGCTGCCTTGCGTCATGCGCGACTGGCGCATCCAGTTCGTGCCGTTTTCGCTTTTCAGATTGAGCGCGTCCGGCGCGCCGACGAACGGCTTCGCGCTGAACGACGCCGGTCCGGTCGGCTGCAACTGCGCGGCGTGCCCGCCCGAAGTCGTTTCAGGCGACGCGCCCGCGTGCCGCGCGAGCGCACGCTGAACGGCGTGGAAAACGTACTGGTGAATCGAGCGCGAGTCGCGAAAGCGCACCTCGATCTTCGACGGATGCACGTTCACATCGACGGATTCGGGCGGCAGATCGAGAAACAGCACGTACGCTGGATAGCGGTTGCCATGCAGCACGTCCTCGTACGCGGCGCGCACGGCGTGCGTGAGCAGTTTGTCACGCACAAAGCGGCCGTTGACGAAGAAATACTGCTGGTCCGCGCGGCCACGGCTCGCGGTCGGCAGGCCCGCACAGCCGTACACGGCGAGCGGCCCCGCGCGTTCGTCGAGCGGCAGATGGGCAGTTTCGAACACCTCGCCGAGAATTTTCGCGACGCGCGTTTGCGGATCGGTCGCGTTCCAGTGCTCGACGGCACGGCCGTTGTGCATCACCGAAATCGCGACGTCCGGGCGCGCCAGCGCCGTGCGGCGGATCACGTCGAGGCAATGTCCGAGCTCGGTCTGCTCGCTTTTGAGGAACTTGCGCCGCGCGGGCGTGTTGAAGTACAGCTCGCGCACTTCCATGGTCGTGCCGACGGTGCCCGCGGCGGGCGAGAGCGCGCCGGTCTGCGCGTCGATGCGCGTCGCGTGCGGACAGCTCTCGGTGCGGCTCGTGATGAACAACTCGGCCACCGAGGCGATCGAGGCGATCGCCTCGCCGCGAAACCCGAGCGTGGCGACGGCTTCGAGGTCCGCGAGCGAGCGGATCTTGCTTGTCGCGTGGCGCATGAGCGCGAGCGGAAGTTCGTTGGGCGGGATGCCGTAGCCGTCGTCCGCGATCACGATTCGTTTCACGCCGCCTTCGTCGAGCGTGATGCGCAGGGTGCGCGCGCCCGCGTCGAGCGCGTTCTCGAGCAATTCCTTGACGACCGACGCCGGCCGCTCCACGACCTCGCCCGCTGCGATCTGGCTGATGAGCTGGTCGGGTAGCGCGGCGATGGCGCGCGAACGGCGTGCGCCAGCGACGGTCAAATCGGCTGCGGAGACGTCTGCTCTGGCGCCGGCGGAAGTTTCGTTGAGTTCGGCCATGGTGAAATTATAACGATTCGCACCGGCGCGCCCTGGTCGGACCGATCCGCCAACTCGGGGCAGGATTGGCGCCGGATTGCTTGCTTTTTAACCGTTCCGACGCGCCACTTCGGTATCATGGCGCGACTCCGATGTTCATTGCCGATGCGCCGCCCTGTCCGGCCGCCGGCCTATTTTTGAGGAAAGATTTTTGGACACGCTGCTGCAATTCCTGGGACTCATCCTTCACATCGACAAGTCGCTCGGTGTCTTTATCCAGAATTACGGCGCCTGGGTCTACGCGGTCTTGTTCCTGATTGTGTTCTGCGAAACAGGGCTCGTCGTGTTTCCGTTCCTGCCGGGCGATTCGCTGCTGTTCATCGGCGGCGCGTTCGCGGCTTCCCACGAAATGGATCTGTTCGCGCTGATCGCGCTGTTGCTGATCGCGGCGGTCACGGGCAATACGGTGAATTACTGGATCGGCCGTGCGATCGGGCCGAAGGTGTTCGACACCAAGATTCCAGTGCTCGAACGCTTTCTCGACCGCGCCGCGCTGCAGAAAACGCACAACTTCTATGAAAAGCACGGCGGCAAGACCATCGTGATCGCGCGCTTCGTGCCGGTGGTGCGGACCTTCGCGCCGTTCGTCGCGGGCGTGTCGGGCATGACGCACTCGCGCTTTCAGCTCTTCAACGTGCTGGGCGCGCTGATCTGGGTGCTCTTGCTGGTTTTGCTGGGATACTTCTTCGGCAACATTCCGTTCATCAAACAATATCTGAACGTGATCGTGCTGGTCGGGATCGGCGCGGCGATCGTGCCGGTCGCCATCGGTGCGCTGTGGAAGATGAGCCGTCGCAATTCGAAGGCTTGAATCGGTGAAGTTTCGTGAGGCCGCCATGCGACGGCCTCACGACTGCGGAAACGCGTTAGCGCCGGCGGAACAGGCGGATGACGAACAGCAGCACGACCGCGCCGATGACGGCCGTCAGCAAGGTGCCGAGAATGCCGCCGCCGAACGAGATGCCGATCGCGCCGAACAGCCAGTTGCCGATCACGCCGCCTACTATGCCGACGATGATGTCCACGATCACGCCGAAGCCGCTGCCGTTCATGATCAGGCCGGCAAGCCAGCCGGCCACGCCGCCGATGATCAGGCTGAGAATGATTCCATGTTGCAGGATTTGCATGCGCTGAAACTCCTTTCGAATTGAGGATTGCGGGACGCAGAAGGAGCCTGCGTCCGGGCGCGGGCAATGTAGCGGAAACGATGGCGGCGCGGGTTCGCCAACTGTCAAGGATTGTGGACGGCGCGTGGCGCGAAACGGCTGAGAAGCAGGCGCCTGCTGGACTCTCCCGGTTGCGTCAAAAATTTAGAATCCCAAAAAATCCCGCCGATGCGTCGCTCGACGGCGACACGCGGTGTGTCGTTTAAGTCACGCGAACGAATTTGCTTATGTAATGTTTTATGCTTGCGGGTTGTGTTTCCTTCAAAATGCGGGATTGAAAGCGCTTAAAACGAGCGCGGCCAAAACGTTAGAAAAGTTCAAGACGAAAAGCATGGAAAAGCTGGTGGTGGGCAGGGAAAAATTCGAATCGAATCCTCGGTCGGCGATCGCGACCCTGGCGCTCGTGGCCGGAATGGCCGCAGGATTGGCAGCATGTTCCTCGACGCCGCGCACGCCGGCGCCGATCGTCGAAAGCTCGGCGCTGAGCGCGCCGCCGGTCGTGCAGAGCACGTCACCCATCGTGACGCCCGTGCCGGTGGTGCCGGTGACGCCGGGCATGTCCGTCGCCGCCCCGCCCGTCGAGCCGGGCTTTTATCGCGTGAAGCCGGGTGACACGCTTTACGCCATATCGCGCACCTACAAGCAGAAGCCGGACGATCTGGCGAAGTGGAACAGTCTGCCCGAGAGCAAGCAAGTGAATGTCGGGCAGGTGTTGCGCGTCGTTCCGCCCGGTGCGTCCGCGCCGGCGACCGCGACCGCATCATCGAAAATGGGGCAGCCGCCGCTCATCGGCGTGCCGGAGAAATCGCTGGCGCAGAAGCCGGCGGCCGAAAAGCCCGCTGCGTCCGCACCCGAAAAGCCCGCTGCGAGCGAAGAACATCAGCCCGCCGTCGCCGCGACCGCGCCGAAGGGCACCTTCGTCTGGCCCGCGCACGGCGAAGTCGTGCGCAAGTTCGGGGCGAGCGGCAACAAGGGCATCGACATCGGAGGCAAGGTCGGGCAGCCGGTCAAGGCGGCGGCTTCCGGCAAGGTCGTGTACGCCGGCAGCGGTCTGCGCTCGTATGGGCGCATGATCATCGTCAAGCACGGCCACGACTATCTCACGGCCTACGCGTACAACGAGAAACTGCTCGTCAAGGAAGGCGACACGGTCAAGCAGGGCGCCATCATCGCGGATATGGGCACGGCGCCGAGCGGCACGGCGTCGTTGCATTTCGAAGTCAGAAAATCGGGCGCCGCGGTCGATCCGATGCCGCTGCTCGGCGCAGCCGGCGGCTGAACCGGCGCACGCGAAGGGAGCCTGGGGTGAAGAAGATCGTGTCCGCCGCGCTGATCGCGGTGTCGTTGACTCCGATGCTGTCCGGCTGCGATCAGCAGCAGAGCGAGGAAGCGTTGAACAAGCTCAAGGCGTTTTTCAATGCGGTGAAGCCGGACAATCTGCTGCTCAAGAACCTGCAGCCGGGCGTGACGACCGAGGCGCAGATTCGTGACCAGATGGGCGAGCCGGAGACCGAGCGCACTTTCACCGACGGCAGCAAGCGGCTCGAATATCCGCGCGGCCCGGCGGGTACGAATACCTACATGGTCGATCTCGACGCGAACGGCCGCTTCGTCTCGGTCACGCAGGTGCTGACCGCCGCGAACTTCGCGAAGGTGCGGCCCGGCATGACGATGGACGAAGTGCGCCGGCTCCTCGGCAAGCCGACCGAAGTCGCGGAATACCGGCTGAAGCGGGAGCGCGTCTGGAGCTGGCACTGGCTCGAGGACGGCGTGAATCAGGAAGCGATGTTCAACGCACATTTCGGACCGGATGGCACCGTCGTGACCACTTCACGCTCCGAGGCGATCCGCGGCGGCCAGCGCTGATTCAGGAACGGTGATGAGCGATTCCGAGATCTGCAACGTGCGCCGTCTTCTGATCGAAGAGGCCGCACGCTATCGCGACAAGGCCATGAACGAAGCGGACGGCGCGCCGATGGCCCGCTGGGAATGCGGCCGCGGCCACAGCTGGGACAAGACGCTCGATGTCGCGCAGAACGTGCGCTGCATGAACTGCGCGGTGGAGCGGCGCGAGCTGGAAACCCGGCGCTTGCGCGAGTTCGCTCGGCTACGCGGTGGTGCGCTGCTGTCGCACGGCTATGTGGACGCCATCACGCCGCTGCGCTGGAGGTGCGCCTGGGACCATACCTGGGACGCGCGCCCCGCGGCCGCATCGCGGGACTGGTGCGGCGAGTGCGCGCGGACGGTGTTCGCGGGTTACCGCTGAGCCGCTGATTGCTTTAAGCGCCGCTTAGCGCGCCACCGGTTCCTCCGTCGTCAGCAGCGCGTGCGCGCAGGTGCGGGCGTTGATCTCGTGAGCCGCGTGCAGCGCTTCATCGGAGAAGGCGGCGGTGGCGTCGCGCATAAGCGTGACGCGATGAACCCGGGCATCCCGAGCGCGCGCACAGCCGATGTCACGCGCCTCAGGCTTTCGTGCAGATCAATGACTGAATACCGCAAAAGAAAAAGCCGGCGAATGCCGGCTTTTGAGCTTCGTTATTGGAGCGCTGGCTTTCCTTCGCCTGCGACTCGCCGCGTTGTTGGCAAAAGCGTGCGCTTATGTTTTTCTTTTCCGCGCCCGGCTTTTACCCACAACTCGGCGGAGTGCCGCCCATCCTGTTTTTCGGTCTCTCTCAGCGCGCTTGGCTACATCCCCCCGTACGCTGTAACAAAGTATTACTGGCGTACATTCTTCTGAATGTACGCTCGCAAACACTTGCACAGATTGATAAGCGTATTGAGGGAAAGCCCGAGATCGATGTATCAGTTTTGCGACACCGCGGCCTGCGCCTGACCGACGCCCGAACGCATGTTCGCGGCGACGATCGATTGCGTGACCATGCGCGCTTCCGCCTGCGCGATATGCTCGAGCGTCGCTTCTTCCAGTTGCTCCGCGAACACGGCGAGCGCCGTGCAAAGACGCGTGTAGCCGGTTTCCTCGAGCGACCACGCGCCTTCAGGCGAGTGACGCGTATCGAGTTCGACCAGCGCTTCGTGCGCGAGCGTGATGTCGTTCTCGCAATCGGTCGCGTGGCCGAACTGACACAATTCCTCAGCGACCAGCATGTGACGGCACAGCGTCATGAATAGCGGCTGCGAGCCGTGCCCGCGCCGGAATGCGTCGAGCGCGGCATAGCATTGCAGCAGCATCGCGTCGATCATCGGTTCGCGCGCCGCGCGGCTGTACGTGAGCGCGCGCAGCAGCGGCGACATCGCGGGACGGGCGGATTTCATGTTCGTCGATTTCTTCTTCACGGCAGTACTCCCAAAAGAGGGTTCGCGTGGGCCGGGGCGTTCCCCCGCGGCGCAACGCGTGATGCGCTGGATGCCTGTAACGTGAACGGCATCATCGCACCGAAAAATTAGCGTTGTCTTAAAGCGCTCGCCGCGTGACTCACGCGGGCGTCAGTGTGTCGCCCGCCACGCGCACCTTCTGTCCGATCGCGACACCCGGCGCGCCTTCATAGTTGAAATTGCGCACGCTGCCGTCGTTCATGCGGACCTGTACCTGATACGTCGTCGCCTTGTGAACGACGTGCTCGATCTGATTGCCCGCGAGCCCGCCGCCGATAGCGCCGATGATCGTCGCGGCCGTGCGTCCGCGCCCCTGGCCGATCTGCGTGCCGGCCAGCCCGCCCACCACCGCGCCGCCGATCGCGCCGATGCCGGTCGTCGGCTGAGCGGACTGCACGGTGTTCACGGCGGTGACTTCGCCGGCATAGGGGTCGTAGGCGGACGCGGCGGGCGGCGCGTAGGAAGCATCTTCCTGCACGGGCGCGGGCCGGTGCGCCGGCATAGGATGATGGCCGCGCACGGCGCGCGGCAACGATGCAGGCTGTTGCGTCGCGGGCTGCGTCACGGCTTGTGTCGATTGCGCGACGGGCTGCGCTTTCGCCGTTTGCGTATCGACGAGCGGCGACGCCGTGACCGTCGTGGCGGTCGCCTTCGACGACGGCAAGAGACCCGTCATTGCCGCGACGCCCGTGCCGCACGCGAGAATGACCGACACGGCGGCTGCCGCGACGAGCGGATGAATGCGGGACGGCTTCGTTTGAATCTCGGGAACGGCGTTCATGGCAGCGACTCCTGTAGGTGCCTGCCAGCTATAACGCCGCCCGGCGCGCGCGGTGGACGCGATTGCTGTGACATTTGTAAGCAAAAATCGCAGGCGCGTGGCGCATGAATCGGGCTAGGGTGAATACATATGTTGCGCGTATTTTGTCGATGGCAACATATGTATCATTCCAGTCAAAAGAGGACGCCATGAAATCCACGTCGCTGTTCGCATCGTCTGTCGCGTTCGCTGCGCTGTCGCTCGTCTCGGGAGCGAGCTACGCCCAGAACGGCCAGACGACGCTCGCCAAGATCCAGAGCGTCAACCTGATCGCGATCGGGCATCGCGAGACCTCAGTGCCGTTTTCGTATGTCGATGCGAACAATGAAGTCGTCGGCTTTTCGCAGGACCTGTGCAACAAGGTGATCGACGCCGTGAAGGCAAAGACGAAGCATCCGGACTTGCGCGTGCGCTTCATTCCGGTGACGTCGCAGAACCGTATCTCGCTGGTGCAGAACGGCACGGTCGACCTCGAATGCGGCGTGACGACGAATCTGACGTCGCGACAGAATCAGGTCGCGTTCTCGGACACCTTTTTCGTCGCGACCACGCGTCTGCTCACGAAGAAAGATTCGGGCATCAAGGACTTTCCGGATCTCGCCGGCAAGACCGTCGTGACGAATCAGGGCACGACGTCCGAGCGCATTCTCCGCAAGATGAACGAGGAGAAGAAGATGAACATGAGCATCATCAGCGCGAAGGATTACGGCGAAGGACGCGCGACGCTGGAGACCGGTCGCGCGGTCGCCTACATGATGGATGACGTGCTGCTCGCGGGCACGCGCTCGCTGACGGCGAAGCCTTCGGACTGGGTGCTGGTCGGCACGCCGCAGTCGTCGGAGGCGTACGGCTTCATGATGCGCAAGGACGATCCCGAATTCAAAAAGCTCGTCGACGACGCAATGAGCCAGGTGATGAAGAGCCCCGAAATCAAGACGATGTACGACAAGTGGTTCATGAAACCCGTGCCGCCGAAGAACATCAACTTCGATTTCCCGATGAGCGAGACGATGCAGAAGCTCTACGCCGAGCCGAACGACAAGGCGTTCGAGTAATAGCGCTTCCGCATCCTCGCGTCACTCCTCGAAGGGCAGCGCCGTCTGCCCTTCGGCGCGCATGCCGAAGGTGTTGAGCGTCATCGCGACGAGCGCGTAATAACCCAGCAGGCCGACGAGATTCACCACGACCGTATGGCCGAAGCGCGCGACGGCGGCGTCATAGGTTGCATCGCTCACGCGTTTCGTTTCGTAGAGCTCGGTTGCGAAGTCGTGGATGAGCTTGTCGTCGGCATCCGCGAAATGCGGGGTTTGACCGGTGCGCAGGGCTTCGGCGAGATCGGCGGGCAGACCTGCTTCGAGCGCGATCGGATGATGAATGTGCCATTCCGCCTGCGAGCGCCAGCGCGCCGCCGTCACGAGAATCGCGAGCTCCGACAGCCGCAGCGGCAGGCCTGTCTTGTAGCGGCAGAACGCGCCGAGTTTCTGTGCGTTCTGCGCGAGTTCCGGGCTGAAGATCCAGCCGAGGAACGGACCGTTGAGATTGCCGCGCGGGCCGCTCAGGATGTCCTGCAGCACGGCTTTTTGTTCGTGGGACGCGCTCTCGACGCTGAATTCGGGAAGTCTCTTGCTCATGGTGCGCTCGCGTTCCTCAATGGTGGCCGATGGCGGCATCGATCGCATCGGACAGGCGCTCGACGATGGTTTCGATTTGCGCGCTGGTCGTAATGAATGGCGGCGCGATGAGCACGTGATCGCCGATGCGGCCATCGACGGTGCCGCCCATCGGATACACCATCAGGCCGCGCTTCATCGCCTCGCTCTTGATGAGCGCGTGCAGCCTGAGCTTCGGATCGAAGGGCGTTTTACCGGCGCGATCCTGCACGAGCTCGACGCCGGTGAAGAGGCCGCGCCCGCGCACGTCGCCGATGAACGGATGATTTGCATGCTGCTCGCGTAGCAGCGCGCGCAGTTGCTCGCCGCGCGCCTTGACGTTGTCGAGCAGCTTGTCTTCGGCGATGACCTTCTGCACTTCGAGCGCCGCCGCGCACGCCGTCGCATGACCGATATACGTGTGGCCGTGCTGAAAAAAGCCGGAGCCGCCGACGATCGTATCGAAAATCTCGTTGCTGACGAGCGTCGCGCCGATCGGCTGGTAGCCTGCGCCGAGTCCCTTCGCGATGGCGAGAATGTCCGGCGCGACGCCGTCTTCGTCGCACGCGAACAGATAGCCGGTGCGGCCCATGCCGGACATGACTTCGTCGAGGATCAGCAACACGCCGTATTTGTCGCAGACCGCGCGAATCTTGCGGAAGTACTCGCGCACCGGCGGCACCGCGCCCGCCGTCGCGCCGACGACCGTTTCCGCGACGAACGCCGCGACCGTTTCCGCGCCAAGTTCGAGAATCTTCGCTTCGAGTTCGTCGGCGAGACGTTGCGCAAAGGCTTCCTCGGTTTCATCGGCGCGCTGTTCGCGATACGCGAAGCAGGGCGTCACGTGATGCGCTTCGATCAGGATCGGCAGGAACGGCTCGCGACGCCACGCGTTCCCGCCGATGGCGAGCGCGCCGAGCGTGTTGCCGTGATAGCTCTGTCGCCGCGCGATGAAATGCCGCCGCGCGGTCTCGCCCTTTTCGACGAAGTACTGGCGCGCGAGCTTGAGCGCGGCTTCCATCGCCTCCGATCCGCCGGAAACGAAATAGACGTGACCGAGGTTCTTCGGCGCGGCTTCGACGAGCAGGTCGGCGAGTTCCTCGGCGGGCTCGGTCGTGAAGAAGGACGTGTGCGCGTAGGGCAATTGCTGAACCTGCCGCTGAATTGCTTCGATCACGCGCGGATGGCTGTGGCCGAGGCACGAGACGGCCGCGCCGCCGCACGCGTCGATATAACGCTTGCCGGTCGAATCGACGATTTCGATGCCGTCGCCACGCACGGCGACGGGGAGCTGGGCGCGCGGCGCGCGATGGAAGACCGTGGACATGATTGCTGCCTGTGGAATGCGTGAACAACACGCGATGTATCATTCTACATCTTTGACAACATCTGTTGTCAATTGGGCTATCCATGACAACGAAGCGGATTCAGCTCGCGGCGTAGGCGCCTTGCGAGTGCAGTGCGGCTTCGGCCTGCTCGAGGTTGGCGATCGCGTCGCGGCCTTCGAGCGCGAGCAGATGCGCGACGAGCATTTCGGCCAGCGCCGACGCCGCGACGAGCGACGGAAAGAACGACGGCGAATCGTGCGAGAAGATCAGCGTGTGGTCGGCGTTGAGCGCGATGGGCGACACGGCGCTGTCGGTGAGTGCGATCAGCTTCGCGCCGCGCTCGACGGCCGCCTGCGCGACGCGCACCGCCTCGATCGAATACGGCGCAAAGCTGACGACGACCGTCGCGTGCTTCTTCTCGATGCCGCGCAGTTGCATTTCGAGCGTGCCGGCTTCGCCCGAGACGAGGCTGACGGAAGGGCGAAACAGCCGATAGCCGTAGAGCAGGCTGAACGCGACGGGATAGCACGAGCGAAAGCCCGCGACGTGCACGTGCGGCGCCTTCTTCAGCGTCTTCGCCGCCTCGACGATGCCGTCGCCGTTTTGTGAGAGCGTGAGGTCGAGATTATGCGACTGGGCTTGCGCGAGGTCGCGGCTCAGGTGATTGTCCGAGCCACCCTTGATGAGCGATCGCGCGCGCGTGGTCAGCGGTTCGGGTCGCGTGCGTACGCGGCTCACGAAGATTTCGCGCAGTTCGTTCCAGCCGGGAAAGCCGAGTTGCTGCGACAGGCGCACCATCGCGGCGGGCTGGACCTTCGCGCGTTCGGCGACCTTGCGCATCGAGAGGACGGCGACTTCGTCGGGATAGTCGAGCAGGAAAGCAGCGCCAGCCTGGAATTGCGGGCTCAGGTCGGGGAAGCGATCGCGAATGGTCGCGGCGAGTTGGTCGAAGGTGAGCACGTTGCGATGCGGATGAAGGCGGACGCGCTATTTAAGCATGAGCGAGGCGTTGCCTCGTGAGGACAATTCGCGGGCCCAAAGCAAAAAGCCGCTGTCCTTGAGAGACAGCGGCTTTTTGATGAAGCTGGTGGCGAATCAGGGACTCGAACCCCGGACCTGCGGATTATGATTCCGTCGCTCTAACCGACTGAGCTAATTCGCCGAAAGGAGACGAGATTATGGCGAGCGTCGAAGCGGGTGTCAACCCCTTCTGCGCGATTTATTCAACAAAAGAACAAACCGCGCGCAGAAGCTCGTGGGTCAGTCCTCGTGATACACATTCGACTTGCGCGTGTCCTTCACGGACAGCATGCCGATCACGAAGGTCGCCAGCGCGATGACGATCGGATACCACAAGCCCGAATAGATATCGCCCTTGGCCGCGACGATCGCGAACGCGGTGGCCGGCAGGAACCCGCCGAACCAGCCATTGCCGATGTGATACGGCAGCGACATCGACGTGTAGCGAATCCGCGCCGGGAACATCTCGACCAGCATCGCCGCGATCGGGCCGTACACCATCGTCACGAAGATCACGAGGATGGTCAGGATCACGATCGCCATCGGCCAGTTGATCAGCGCCGGATCGGCCTTCGCCGGATAACCCGCGCTCTTCAGCGTACCCGCCAGCGTCTTGTCGAACGCGGCGCCTTGCGCCTTGGCGTCCGCGGCCTTGCCGTCATACGTGTTGATCACGGTCTCGCCGACCTTGATCTGCGCGAGCGTCCCGGCCGGCGCGGCCACGTTCTCATAGTTCAGGCCCGCCTTCGACAGCGCGCCCTTCGCGATATCGCACGACGACGTGAACTTCGACGTGCCCACCGGATTGAACTGGAATGAGCACTCGTCCGGATTCGCGATCACGACGATCGGCGACTTCTGCGTCGCGGCTTCGAGCGTCGGATTCGTATAGTGCGCGAGCGCCTTGAACAGCGGGAAGAAGGAGAGCGCCGCGATCAGGCAGCCCGCCATGATGATCGGCTTGCGTCCGATACGATCCGAGAGCGAACCGAAGAACACGAAGAACGGCGTGCCGATCAAAAGCGCCACCGCGACCATGATGTTCGCGCTGGTGCCATCGACCTTGAGCGTCTGCGTGAGGAAGAACAGCGAATAGAACTGGCCCGTGTACCACACGACCGCCTGGCCCGCCGTCAGACCGAACAGCGCGAGCAGCACGATCTTGAGGTTCTTCCACTCGCCGAACGCTTCGGTGAGCGGCGCCTTCGAGGTCTTGCCTTCCGCCTTGATGCGCTCGAACACCGGCGATTCATGCAGCTTCATGCGAATCCACACCGATACGGCGAGCAGCAGGATCGACACGAGGAACGGAATGCGCCACGCCCATGCGCCGAACTGCTCCTCGCCCACGGCCGTGCGTACCGCCAGAATCACGATCAGCGAGATGAAAAGGCCGAGCGTCGCCGTGGTCTGGATCCACGCGGTCCACGCGCCGCGCTTGTTCGATGGCGCGTGCTCCGCGACATAGGTCGCCGCGCCGCCGTACTCGCCGCCGAGCGCGAGACCTTGCAGGAGCCGCATCGCGATGAAGATGACCGGCGCCGCGATGCCGATCGTCGCGTAGCCGGGCAGGAAGCCGATCAGGAACGTCGACAGACCCATGATCACGATGGTCACGAGGAACGTGTACTTGCGTCCGACCATGTCTCCGAGCCGCCCGAAAACGATCGCGCCGAACGGACGCACCGCGAAGCCCGCCGCGAAACCCAGCAGGGTGAAGATGAAGCCGGCCGTTGGATTGACGCCTGAGAAGAAGGTCTTGCTGATATAGACGGCGAGCGAGCCCGCCAGATAGAAGTCGTACCACTCGAACACCGTGCCGAGCGACGAGGCGAAGATGACTTTCTTCTCCTCCGCCGTCATCGGCGCGTGCGAAACGCGCCCCTCAACCGTAGCCATGCATCGTCTCCTGATTTGATTTTCGAATACATCGGTCCGCGACTAGGCGGCTCCGGTGTAAATGATTATTGGAACGAAAACTTACGGCGTTCTGACGCGGGATGTAATGGACGCGCCGCCGGGAAAAATGGCGATTTGTGCGGATTTCACGGGGAATGGATTAGAACGATCGTTTAAGTTCGGCTAATGTCGCGCTTCTTGCGGGCTTCGTCCGCGCGCGCGAAACTTGCGCTCAGGGTTTGTCCCGGGCAGGAAAAACCCGCTGAAGGCTGATCCTGACGAGCGTTCCCGCGAGTCGCGGGCTCTCCTGGTACACGTGATCTTCGATCGCGAGCGCGCCGCCGTGCATCGCCGCGATCTCCTTGACGATGGCAAGTCCAAGTCCGCTGCCGTCGCCTTCGCGCCCGAGAATGCGATAGAAGCGCTCGACCACGCGTGCGCGCTCCGCCGGCGGAATGCCGAGGCCCGTGTCTTCCACCTCCAGATGCACGAGATCGAGATCGTGCTCATCGGTTCGCACGCGGACCGTGATGCGGCCGCCCGCGGGCGTGTAGCGGATCGCGTTGTCGATCAGGTTCGACAGCATCTCGCGCAGCATCACGACATTGCCTTCGACTTCGACCGGATAGGGCGGCTCTTCGTAACCGAGGTCCATGCGCTTGGCGAGCGCGGCCTGCACCCAGTCGCGCACCGCAAGCCGCGCGAGCGATGTCAGTTCGATGCGCGTGAAAATTTGCCCCGCCGCGCGATTTTCCGCGCGCGCGAGCGCGAGCAGTTGCGTGACGAGGCGCGCCGCGTGCTCGGAGCTCGTCGCGATCTGTTCGAGCGAGCGCTGCACTTCCATCGACACGTCCTGGCGCATCGCCAGTTCCGCCTGCATGCGCAGGCCGGCGAGCGGCGTCTTCATCTGATGCGCGGCATCGGCGATGAAGCGCTTCTGAAACTCCATGTTCTGTTCGAGACGCGTGAGCAGATCGTTGAACGATGCGACCAGCGGCGCGATCTCCGGCGGCGCGCTGCCTGCCTGAAGCGGCGAGAGGTCGTCGGGCCGGCGCGCGCGAATGTTCGACTGCAGCGCATGCAGCGGCGCGAGCCCGCGCGAGAGCCCGAACCACACGAGCACGATCGCGAGCGGCAGGATCACGAACTGCGGCAGGATCACACCCTTGATGATGTCGTTGGCGAGCTGGCTGCGGCGGTCGAGCGTCTCGGCGACCTGCACGAGCACCGGCTGCGTGCTTTCCGGTTCGCGCCCCGGCGCAAGTCCGGGCAGATCCACTGTCGTATACGCGACGCGAATGTCGTTGCCGCGCAGCACGTCGTCGCGAAATTCGACGATGCCCGCCTGCGGCCGGTCGTCGTCGTGAGGCAAGGGCATGTCGCGGTCGCCGCCGACGAGTTCGCCGCGCGTGCCCAGCACCTGGAAGAACACGCTGTCGGGATTGTCGGCGCGCAGGAAATCGCGTGTGGCGTCGGGCAGGCGCAATTCGGCGACGCCGTTCACCGGCTGGATCTGGCGTGCGAGCACATAGGCGTCGGCTTCGAGCGCGCGATCGAACGGACCGTTGGCGATCGACTTCGCGACGAGATACGTCACCGCGATGCTCATCGGCCAGAGCAGCAGCAGCGGCGCGAGCATCCAGTCGAGAATTTCGCCGAACAGCGAGCGCGGATGCGTCTCGCGATCCGGCTCGAGCTCGTCGGGCGGCGCGAACGGATTGGCGTAGCGCGCGTCGCGCAGGGCGTCGGAGTCGGCGTTCGCGTCCCGATGTGTTTCAGTGGAAGCGTGCGACGCCATGCTGCTCGACTTCAGTGATGGCTGGCGGATTCGCCGGCGTGCTGCGCAGCCGCGCCGTTCCCGGCTGGCGTCGCCTTCTCCAGCGTGTAACCAAGACCGCGTACCGTGATGATCTTCGCGCCGCTCGGCTCGATCTTCTTCCTGAGTCGATGCACGTAGACCTCGATCGCGTTGTTGCTGACTTCCTCGCCCCATTCGCACAGATGGTTGACGAGCTGCTCCTTCGAGACGAGCCGGCCGGTCCGTTGCAGCAGCACTTCGAGCACGCCGAGCTCGCGCGCCGACAAGTCGATGACCAGATCGCCGATCGTCGCGATGCGCCCGACCTGATCGAAGGAGAGCGAGCCGTGCTTCACGACTGTCGGGCCGCCGCCGGCGCCGCGCCTCGTCAACGCCCTGACGCGCGCTTCGAGCTCGTTGAGCGCGAAGGGTTTGGCCATATAGTCATCCGCGCCGAGGTCGAGTCCCTTCACCCGTTCGTCGACGGAATCGGCGGCGGTGAGGATCAGGACGGGCATCTGCGAATTGCGTGCGCGCAGGCGCCGGAGCACTTCCAGACCGGGCATCAGCGGCAGGCCGAGATCGAGGATCAGCAGGTCGAAAGTCTGCAGCGAAAGAGCGGTATCGGCCTCGACGCCGTGCTTCACATGGTCGACGGCGTATCCCGATTGGCGGAGTGATCGGACGAGCCCGTCCGCGAGTATGCTGTCGTCTTCGGCAATGAGGATTCGCATCGTTTTGTGCGCCTTTGTGTGCCCGATGTGCGCGATGAAGCGCATCGGCATTGCCGGCACCGTTGTCGCCCGGCGCGGCGGTCTCCAGGTGTTCGTGGTTTTTGCGCGGTTCGCGCGACGTGGAAAAAAAAGCTGCGCCACGCGCTGACGTGCTTGCAAAAACTACTGTTTTTTTATACAGTGTCTGCGTGCGTGTGAAGGTCAGCTTCGTGTGCTCCAAAGAGCTGCGGAAATGCCCGTGCACACTGCCTCAGACGCCGTTCATCATAGCAAAGGACGATTCATGGAAGAAAGCAAGAAAGGCCCGGCTGGAATGACTGCCGAGAAAAGCAAGGCTCTGGCCGCCGCGCTCTCGCAGATCGAAAAGCAATTCGGCAAAGGGTCGATCATGCGGCTCGGCGCAGGTGAGGCGGTCGAAGACATTCAGGTGGTGTCCACGGGTTCGCTCGGTCTGGACATCGCGCTCGGCGTCGGCGGTTTGCCGCGCGGCCGTGTCGTGGAAATCTACGGCCCGGAGTCGTCGGGTAAAACCACGCTTACGCTGCAAGTCATCGCTGAAATGCAGAAGCTCGGCGGCACGGCGGCGTTCATCGACGCGGAACACGCGCTCGACGTTCAATACGCGGGCAAGCTCGGCGTGAACGTGCCGGAACTGCTGATCTCGCAGCCGGACACGGGCGAGCAGGCGCTCGAAATCGCGGACGCACTGGTGCGCTCCGGCTCCATCGACATGATCGTGATCGACTCCGTCGCGGCGCTCGTGCCGAAGGCGGAAATCGAAGGCGAAATGGGCGACTCGCTGCCCGGCCTGCAAGCGCGTCTGATGTCGCAGGCGCTGCGCAAGCTCACCGGCACGATCAAGCGCACGAATTGCCTCGTCATCTTCATCAACCAGATCCGCATGAAGATCGGTGTGATGTTCGGCAACCCGGAAACCACCACGGGCGGCAACGCGCTGAAGTTCTACTCGTCGGTGCGTCTGGACATTCGCCGTATCGGTTCGATCAAGAAGAACGACGAAGTCATCGGCAACGAAACGCGCGTGAAGGTCGTGAAGAACAAGGTGTCGCCGCCGTTCCGCGAAGCCATCTTCGACATTCTGTACGGCGAGGGCATTTCGCGTCAGGGCGAAATCATCGACCTGGGCGTGCAGGCGAAGCTGGTCGACAAGGCCGGCGCCTGGTACAGCTACAACGGCGATCGCATCGGTCAGGGCAAGGACAACGCGCGAGAATTTCTGCGCGAAAATCCGGACATCGCGCGCGAGATCGAGAACAAGATCCGCGAATCGCTGGGCGTGGCTGCGCTGGGTGAAGCGGTCGCTGCGCCCGCCGCAACGGCCGACGGCGAGTAAGCATCGCGCTCATCGAGCCTGAAGGACGATGCACAAGCGCCGATTCGAATCGCAGTCCGGCTCGGCGGATGAGGATGCCGGCGACGGTTCCGAATCCGTCGATCGCTACGAGCGCAGCAGCGAGCGACGCGGTGCGCCGTCGAAGCCAGGCGCGAAGTTCGGTTCGAAGACCGGAAGCTTCGGTCGCAGCAACAAGGAACGCGTCGGCGCGAAGTCATTCGCGTCGGCGCGTCGCGTTTCCGGAGCGGCCGTTTCCGAGGCGGTGAGCGACGAGCATGACGGCGCGCCGCATGCACGAGCCGGCGCCGTCGATCGATCGGCGCGTCTCGAACAAGCGCGCGCGTTGCTGAAGCAAGCAACCGAGCAACCAAAACCGCCGCGCGCCGAACCCGCAGCGGCTGCGTCCGCGTCCGCGCCTGCAGGCAAAAGCAGCGAAGCGCATCGCACACCTTTTTCCGATCCGTTCGAAGACGCCGATCCATTCGAGCCTTTCGAGCAATGCGCGCCATCCGAAGCGCCGCGCGCACCATCGGGCGAAGCCAACGAAGCGGTCTTCAGCCGCTCCAGCCAGCGCACGCGCAAACCCTCCGTCAACGAAGCCAGCAATCCCAAACGCGCGCAGCGCTCGCTCAAGGGTCGCGCGCTCGCGTATCTCTCGCGCCGCGAGTACAGCCGCGCGGAGTTGTCGCGAAAATTGCGTCCGTATGTCGAAGAAGCCGATTCGCTCGAATCGCTGCTCGACAGCCTCGAACGCGATGGCTGGCTCTCGAACGAGCGCTTCGTCGAGAGCGTGGTGCATCGGCGCGCGTCGCGCATGGGCGGCGGCCGGATCATCAGCGAGCTTAAGCGCCACGCCGTAGGCGACACGCTCATCGGCGAAGCCGCCGACAAGCTCGCCCAAACCGAGACCGCGCGCGCGCGGGCCGTGTGGGAAAAGAAATACGGCGTGCTGCCCGAGACGCCCGCCGAACGCGCGAAGCAGGCGCGCTTTCTCGCCGCGCGCGGCTTCTCGGGCGGCACGATCGGCAAGATCCTCAAAGGCGGCGACGAAGACTGGAGCGAAGAGATCGTCGACGACTGAACGCCGGGCCAACGCGGCCGATCTGCACGCACGTTCCATTCGTCTGGCGCAATGCCCGGCCCGAAATACCCAATATGCTAAAATTCCACGGTTTTCCCCGTACCGGCTCACTCCCAGCATGCCTCTCTCGACTCCCGTTTCCCGACAATTGCGCCACCGTCGCGCGATTCGGCTGGAAGCCTTCGAGCGTGAAGACGGTCTCTGGGATATCGAAGCCTGTCTAACCGATGACAAGCCGCGCGACTTCCAACTCGCGACGGGCGTCCGGCCAAATGGCCTGCCGATCCATGAACTCTGGCTGCGCATCACCATCGACCGCTCCTGCACCATCGTCGACGCCGAAGCGTCGTCGGAATGGTCGCCCTATGGCGGTTCGTGCGCCGAGTCCAATCCCGCGTATCGCAAGCTCATCGGTCTCAATCTGCTCAAGAATTTTCGCCGCGAAGCCAATCAGTTGCTGCGCGGCACGGCGGGTTGCACCCATCTCACCGAAGTGTGCGGCGTGCTGCCCACCGCGGCCGTCCAGGCATTCGCGGGCGATGTCTGGAAGATCGAAGACGGCAACCCGTTCAATCGAAGCGACGACGCAAGTGTCCCGAAAGACGAGCCGCCATTCCAGCTCGGCCGCTGCCACGCATTGCGTTTCGATGGACCCGCGGTCAAGGAGTACTATCCGCGCTGGTTCGGTCACGCGCCCGGCGAAAAACCTCAATCCGGAACAACGGTGCAAGACAGGCCGGAGACAAAGTCCGCCTCGTAACGCGCAGGCATCGCTTGCGCGTACGCACGGAATTCAACAAACAAGAATCGAAGAAACAGCGGTTCAAGCAAACAGAAGTTCACTCCAACTCTCAGACTGAAGGAATCACGCATGAAGATTCACGAGTACCAGGGTAAGGAAATCCTGCGGAAATTCGGCGTCGCGGTCCCGCGCGGCACACCCGTGTTCTCGGTGGATGATGCGGTCAAGGCCGCGGAGCAGCTGGGCGGCCCGGTTTGGGTCGTCAAGGCGCAGATCCACGCTGGCGGACGCGGCAAGGGCGGCGGCGTGAAGGTCGCGAAGTCGATCGAGCAGGTCCGCGAATACGCGAACCAGATCCTCGGCATGCAGCTCGTCACGCACCAGACCGGCCCGGAAGGCCAGAAGGTGAACCGCCTGCTCATCGAAGAAGGCGCGGACATCAAGAAGGAACTGTACGTCGGCCTCGTGCTCGACCGCGTTTCGCAGAAGATCGTCGTGATGGCGTCGAGCGAAGGCGGCATGGACATCGAGGAAGTCGCGGAAAAGACGCCGGAGCTGCTGCACAAGTTCGCCGTCGAGCCGTCGACCGGTCTGCAGGACAAGGACGCGGATGACCTCGCACGCAAGATCGGCATTCCCGATGCATCGATCCCGCAAGCGCGCGCGATCCTGCAAGGCCTGTACAAGGCGTTCTTCGAAACCGACGCATCGCTCGCGGAAATCAACCCGCTGATCGTGACCGGCGACGGCAAGGTCATCGCGCTCGACGCCAAGTTCAACTTCGACTCGAACGCGCTGTTCCGTCATCCGGAAATCGTCGCGTATCGCGATCTTGACGAAGAAGATCCGGCTGAAGTCGAAGCGTCGAAGTTCGACCTCGCGTACATCTCGCTCGACGGCAACATCGGCTGTCTGGTGAACGGCGCGGGCCTGGCAATGGCGACGATGGACACCATCAAGCTGTTCGGCGGCGAGCCGGCCAACTTCCTCGACGTCGGCGGCGGTGCGACGACCGAGAAGGTGACCGAAGCGTTCAAGCTGATGCTGAAGAACCCGAACCTGAAGGCGATTCTGGTGAACATCTTCGGCGGCATCATGCGCTGCGACGTGATCGCGGAAGGCGTGATCGCGGCGTCGAAGGCTGTCGATCTGAAGGTGCCGCTCGTCGTGCGCATGAAGGGCACGAACGAAGACCTCGGCAAGAAGATGCTGGCCGACTCCGGCTTGCCGATCATCTCGGCGGACAGCATGGAAGAAGCCGCGCGGAAGGTCGTCGCGGCAGCCGAAGGCAAGTAAGCGCACGCGCTTCTTTGCCTTAGAAGAGCGTTCCACCAGATACGAATGGCGGCGCAAAGCCCCGGCTTTAGCGACGCCAAACGAACAGAGGTCACTACATGTCGATTCTGATCAACAAAGACACGAAGGTCATCACGCAGGGCATCACCGGCAAGACCGGTCAGTTCCACACGCGCGCCTGCCGCGAATACGCGAACGGCCGCGAAGCGTACGTGGCGGGTGTGAACCCGAAGCGCGCAGGCGAAGACTTCGAAGGCATTCCCATCTACGCGTCCGTGAAGGAAGCGAAGGCCGAAACCGGCGCGACCGTTTCGGTCATCTACGTGCCGCCCGCGGGCGCAGCCGCCGCGATCTGGGAAGCCGTCGAAGCCGATCTGGATCTCGCGATCTGCATCACGGAAGGCATTCCGGTTCGCGACATGCTGGAAATCAAGGACCGCATGCGCCGCGAAAATCGCAAGACGCTGCTGCTCGGACCGAACTGCCCCGGCACGATCACGCCGGACGAGCTGAAGATCGGCATCATGCCGGGTCATATCCACAAGAAGGGCCGCATCGGCGTGGTGTCGCGTTCGGGCACGCTGACGTATGAAGCAGTGGGCCAGCTGTCGGCGCTGGGCCTCGGCCAGTCGTCGGCGGTCGGTATCGGCGGCGATCCGATCAACGGTCTCAAGCACATCGACGTGATGAAGATGTTCAACGACGATCCGGAAACGGACGCCGTCATCATGATCGGCGAGATCGGCGGTCCGGACGAAGCGAACGCCGCTTACTGGATCAAGGACAACATGAAGAAGCCGGTCGTCGGCTTCATCGCGGGCGTGACGGCGCCTCCGGGCAAGCGCATGGGCCACGCAGGCGCGCTGATCTCGGGCGGTGCGGACACGGCGGACGCGAAGCTGGAAATCATGGACGCGTGCGGCATCAAGGTCACGAAGAACCCGTCGGAAATGGCGCGTCTTCTGAAGTCGGTGCTGTAAGTCAGGCCGGCAAATTACGCGAGGGTTTGGTACTCTTACTGATTCCTTTCGTATAGGCCGATGAAAAGCGAGGGAGCGTTGCTTCCTCGCTTTTTTGTTTTTGTCTCATGCTCGAATTCTTTTCGACGCTCCATTGGGGCGCGGTCTTCCAGATCATCGTGATCGACATCCTGCTCGGCGGCGACAACGCCGTGGTGATCGCGCTCGCGTGCCGCAATCTGCCGGACGCGCAGCGCACGCGCGGCATCGTGTTCGGCACGCTCGGCGCGATCGTCCTGCGCGTCGTGCTGATCGCCTTCGCCGTGCTGTTGCTCGACATTCCGTTCATCAAGTTCCTGGGCGGCCTGTTGCTGCTGTGGATCGGCGTGAAGCTGATGCAGCCGGACCACGACGATCACCACATCGACGCATCCGACCGCTTGCTGGCGGCGATCAAGACCATCATCGTCGCCGACGCCGTGATGAGCCTCGACAACGTGATCGCGATCGCGGGCGCGGCGGAGGCAGCCGATCCGCGCCATCGGCTCACGCTGGTGATCTTCGGGCTGATCGTGAGCATTCCGCTGATCGTGTGGGGCAGCACGCTGGTGCTGAAGCTGCTCGATCGCTTTCCGACGGTCGTGCTGCTGGGCGCGGGGCTGCTCGGATGGATCGCGGGCGGGCTCATCATCGACGATCCGTTCATCGACCGGTGGCCGGCGCTCAATACCGATTTCGTCGAATATGCGGCGCGTGTGGCGGGCGCGCTGTGCGTGGTCGCGGCGGGCTGGCTGATGAAACGCCGCGCGCTTGCGAACGCCGATGGCGCGGCGGGCTGATTTCGCGCGCGTCGGCAAATTCTCCTAGGCCATTCGGCCGACTGCCGCTTTTCCTGCTCCCTCAATACGATCGAAGCGTCCTGTCCGCATCACGCGGCGGGCGCTTTTCGTTCTTTCCGTACTTCAGGGAGCAGCAATGACATCGATGGTTTTCAGGTTGAACGCGTCGCGCGGGCAGCGCGCGCTGGACTGGCTGGGCCGCGCGGGCGAGGCGGCGGCGCGAGGCTTCACGTTGATCGAACTCATGATCGTGCTGGCGATCGTCGGCGTGGTCGCGGCGTACGCGATTCCCGCCTATCAGGACTATCTGGCGAGAAGCCGCGTGGGCGAGGGCATCGCGCTGGCGGCGTCGGCGCGGCTCGCGGTCGCGGAAAACGCGGCGAGCGGGTCGGATCTCGCTGGCGGCTACGCGTCGCCGCCGGGAACGCGCAACGTCGAGTCGATTCAGGTCGACAGCGACACGGGCCAGATCACGATCGCGTACTCGACGCGCGTCGCGCCCGCTGGCTCGAACACGCTCGTGCTCGTGCCATCGACGCCCGATAACGTCGAAACCCCGACCGCGCGCATTGCGCTTGCGCGTGGCGCGGTGCAGGCGGGCTCGGTCACCTGGGAATGTTTCGCGGGCGCGAAGACGGCCTCATCGTTGCCCGCGCCGGGTGCGGGACCGATGCCGGCGCAGGCGCCGACGTTGTCGGGCAATCTCGCGCCGCCGGAGTGCCGTGCGTAAACGGTGCGAAAGCACCGATGCATCGGAAGAGGGGGACGCGACGTCGGCAGCATTTGTGCCGTCGCCGCGCCTCGGGACGTCGTTTTTCCGCGAAAGGCGGCGAATTCGCCGCAATTCCGGCCGTTCGCCGGACAGCGGGGGCAAAGTTTTGTATAGTGCGCCGGTTGCCGACGTTCCCAGTCCCTCATGCCTTCCCAATACGCGCGCTATCTCTGTCTTGCCGTCCTGTGCCTTGCGTTGACGTTTCCGTTTGCCGTCGTCAACCACACGTATCCGATTCCGACCTTCTATGCCGAATACAGCGCGCTCGCGCTTTATCTCGCGCTTGGAGCGACGGTCGCGCTGCTCGTGCGCGTGTCCGAGCCGAGAGTGCCGTTCGCATCGCCGGTCGTCGCACTGATGCCGCTCGCGTTCGGGTTGCTGCTCGTCGCGCAGACGGTGCTCCTGCCGGTCGCGCAGCCGTCGATGAACTGGCTCGGCGGCGCATATCTGCTCGCATCGTTCGTCGCGGTGCATACGGGTTTCGGACTCGTGCGCGCGGGGCTCGCGGAGAAGGCGTTGCGCGTCGGCGCGGCGGCCCTGATGGTCGGCGGCCTGTTTGCGGTCTTCTGTCAGATCGTGCAGTTGCTGCATCTTGAGGTGAAGTTCACGCCGTTCGTGGTTGCTTACAACGTGACGATCGACCGTCGTCCGTTCGGGAACATGGCGCAGGCAAATCACCTGGCAACGGTCATCGCTTTCGCGTTGGCGGGCGCGCTGTATTTCGTGCAG
Organism: Caballeronia hypogeia; assembly: GCF_001544875.2. Taxonomy (GTDB): domain Bacteria; phylum Pseudomonadota; class Gammaproteobacteria; order Burkholderiales; family Burkholderiaceae; genus Caballeronia; species Caballeronia hypogeia. The sequence goes on along the minus strand of NZ_FCOA02000001.1, from coordinate 49,973 downwards.
ACGCGCCGCTTGCCGGTCGTGCTGTGGGTCGTGTTGTCGGCGGTGTATTCGCTCGGGCTCGCGCTGACGGTGTCACGCGGGCCGTGGTTGCAGACGGCCGTGATCGTCGTCGCCGGATTCTGGATGGCGTTCGTCATGGGACGCCCCGCCGCCTCCGAAGGATTCGATGGCCCCGGCCGGCGTGACATGCGCGCGTGGCTCGTGCCGGTTCTGCTCGCCATCGTGTTTTTCGCGGTGAACGCGGCGGTGCGCTGGGCCAACGTGCACTACGACTTCGGGCTCGCGCAATCGGCGGCGGAGCGCATGCAGGACGCGAATCAGATCGCGCCGCGCCTCGCGCTGTGGAAGTACGGCTGGACCATGTTCAAGACGCATCCGCTGCTGGGCGTTGGCTGGGGCGAATTTCCGCGTTATCAGTTCGATCTCGTGCGCGATCTGGGCGGCGTGGAGATCGCCAACAACGCGCATGACATTTTCATCGACCTGCTGGCGAAGACGGGCGCGCTCGGCGTCGCGATTCTGGTGGTCGGCGTGGTGTTCTGGCTGATTCGCGTGCTGCGCGCGCCGCAGACGCCGGCGCGCATCTTCGCGCTTTCGCTACTCGGCGTACTGATGATGCATGCGCTCGTCGAGTATCCGCAGCAGTACATGTTCTTCCTGATGCCGGCGATGCTCGTCATCGGGCTGCTGGAGCCGCGGGCGTTGCGGCTCGTCGCGCGGCCGCTGTCATACGGCGTGTACGTGGTGCTCGTGCTCGGCGGACTCGCGGCGCTCTATCCGACTTTGCGCGACTACAACCGCGCCGAAGTGCTGTATTACGGTTCGCGACCGGCGGAGCAGTATCGCGACAATCCGTCGTTCCTGTTCACGGCGTGGGGCGAATACGGCGCGGCCACGCTCTTGCCCATCAACGCGCAGAACATCGAGGAAAAGCTCGCGGCGCACCGGAAGGCGATTGCACTGCTGCCGGGCGAGACCGTGCTGCGGCGCTACGCGGTGCTGCAGGCGCTCGCCGGCCAGAAGGCGGAAGCGCTCGACACGATGGCGCGGCTCAAGATCTTCGCCACCGAGTTGCACGACTGGCCGAAGCAGCTTGCCGCTGTCTTCGAGCTCGTCGATGAAGCGGGCAAGCCGCTGGCATCGTTCAAGGCGGATCTGGTGAGGCTTTATGGCGTGCCGGCGACGAATCATCTGCCGTCGACGGAGGAAGACGACGACGAGGAGTGAGGGCGTTTCAGGGTGCCGGCGATGTGCGCTTCTCCGCCACCCAATCCCCCGACTTGCCGCCATGCTTTTCCATGACCTTCACATTGGTGATGGTCATTCCCCGATCCACCGCCTTGCACATGTCGTAGATCGTCAGCAATCCGACCTGCACGGCGGTCAGCGCCTCCATCTCCACGCCCGTGCGCCCGACCGTCTCCACGCGCACTTCGCAATGCACGCCGGGCAGCGCGTCATCGATCTCGAAATCCACCGCGACACGCGTGAGCGCCAGCGGATGGCACAGCGGGATCAGATCGGCGGTGCGTTTCGCGCCCTGGATCGCCGCGATGCGCGCGACGCCCAGCACATCGCCTTTCTTCGCGCGGCCTTCGCGGATCAGCGCGAGCGTGGGTTCGAGCATCGCGATCGAGCCGCGCGCGATGGCGATGCGCCGCGTCTCGCCCTTGGCGCCGACATCGACCATATGCGCCTCGCCGGCGGCATCGAAATGGGTGAGTCCGGACATAGCGTCTCCTTCGAATGGGCGCCCATCATACCAGCGTGATTTCATGCGTTTTTCGCCAAAGGTCGCCGTCAGCGCAGCGCACGGCCAGCGCGCACCGTTCCACGCGCGGCACTTGATACGATAAGCTCGTTTTAATCTTCGAGCCGATCATCGGCGCCTCGACGGTTTCCGCGCAATGCTTCCGACACGTCCGAGCCGCGTGCTCGTTTCCCTGTTGTGCACTGTCCTCGCCATGCCGCCCGCGGCGCTGGCGCAATCGAGCGCGCCCGGCGCCGGCGCGACCGGCACGCTCGCCGCCGCGCAACTGCGCGCATCGCAGGAAAACGCCAGCGGCGGCGACCTGCCCGCCAACGTCGCGGAGGGCGTGTTCGGCGTCTATGGCGGCGCGGAGAGCCGCTTCGCCAACCGCCCGGGCACCATGTCCGGCCTGCGCGCGCCGTTGTCGTCGGTGCAATTGCCCGATCTCGGCGACGGCTCCGGCGGCGCGCTCACGCCACAGGCCGAGCGCCGCGTCGGCGAGAAAATGATGCGTGAAGTGCGAGCCGATCCCGATTATCTCGACGACTGGCTGCTGCGCGATTACCTCGATTCGATCTCGTCGAAGCTCTCCGCCGCGGCGGCGACTCAATATCTCGGCGGCTACCGGCCGGATTTCGATCTCTTCGCTGTGCGCGATTCTCAGATCAACGCGTTCTCCATGCCGGGCGGCTTCATCGGCGTCAATACCGGGCTCATTGCGGCGACGCAAACCGAATCGGAACTGGCGTCGGTCATCGGCCACGAAATGGGGCACGTGCTGCAACGGCATATCGCGCGCATGCTCGGCACGCGCGAAAAGAGCAGCTATGCGGCGCTCGCCGGGATGCTCGCCGGCCTGCTCGCGGGGCTGCTCGCGCATAGCGGCGATCTCGGCATGGGCATCGCAATGGGCGGACAGGCGTTCGCCGTCGACAATCAACTGCGCTTCTCGCGCGCGGCCGAGCACGAAGCCGACCGTGTCGGCTTCCAGATGCTCGCCGCAGCCGGCTACGATCCGTACGCGATGCCCGCGTTTTTCGAGCGCCTCGACCGTTCGACCATGGCCGATAACGGCGTGCCGCCTTACGTGCGCACGCACCCGCTCACGACCGACCGCATCGCCGACATGGAAGGCCGAGCGCGCCGGGTGCCTTACCGGCAGCCGCATCAGTCGACGGAATACGCGTTCGTGCGCGCCCGCGCGCGCGTGTTGCAGGTGAACTACGCGAGCGACTATCGCGAGGTCGCGAGCCGGCTGAAATCCGAGATCGAGGACCAGACGGCGCTCAATCCCGCCTCGAATTGGTATGGGATCGCGCTCGCGCAATCGCTGATGGGCAACTATGACGCCGCCAGCGACGCGCTCGCCCGCGCGCGCAAGCTCTTCGAGGGCGGGGAGGCCAACGCGGCGGCGGCGTCGGCGCAGGTTCAGCAGGAGGAACGCGCGCGGGTGGCGAAGGAGAAGGAGACGGAAAAGGCGAGCGCGCCGCCGACCGCACCGTCCGCGCCGGCGCGCAAGAACACGGAGCCGTCTCTGCGCAATCTCGATGCATCGATGACCGTCACGCCGCTCAACCATGCGCGCGCCACGCTCGATCTCGGCCAAACCGCGCAACCGGCGTCCGAGGCGGCGGCGCGCCCGAGCAGCGATATCGCGCTGCCGCCGGTCCATGTCTACGGCAGCCGCATGCCGCAGCCGAAGAAAGCACCCGCGACGCCCGCGCAGCCGGTTCAAGCGCCGCCGCGCAGCACGCCGAGCCTCGACGTGCTCGCCGCCGATATCGCGCGCCGCGCCGGCCGCAACGACGACGCGATTCGCCTGGCCGACATTGCGCAGAAGCGCTGGCCGGAGTCGCACGCGGCCATCGACGTGCATCTGCAGGCGCTGCTGTCGGCGCATCGCTTTGCGCAGGCGCAAGCGCTCGCGCGCCAGGAAACGCGCGCCGAGCCGACCCGCCCTGACTGGTGGCTCTACCTCGCCCAGGCGAGCGTGGGGCTCAACGATCCGCTACAGCAGCATCAGGCGATGGCCGAGAAATTCGCGCTCGACGGCGCGTGGCCGTCCGCGATCCGCCAGCTGAAGGAAGCACGCGACGTGAAAAACGTCGGCTTCTATGATCTGTCGGCGATTTCCGCGCGTCTGCGCGATTTCGAGACGCGCTACAAGGAAGAGCGCGATCTGGAGAAGAACGGCTGAGTCAGCCTTTCGATGCAGCGCGCGCCGCCGGGCTCGCGACGAAGCCGAAGCGTTTCCCGACCTCCGCGCGCGCGATCGGCTGAACGGCGAGGTCGACGCCATCACGCCAGTGGAAGACGCCGCCATGGCCGGCATCGTCGAGCGAGGCGTGATCGGCGAATACTTCGAGATCGTGGTCGTGCAACGCAGCCACGCGCGCGGGCGACGCATCAGCGGAGAAGAGGATGCCGCCTTCGTCGTCGATCCACGCCTGCGCGGGCTCGAACGCCGCGCCCGCCTGATCGTTCAGGCGCAAGCCGCCGTCCACCGCCTGCAGGCGCACGATCGACGGCGTGTAGACCAGCTCGACATAGACGCGCTGCGGGCCGTTCTGGAAGAACCACTGGCCGTCGGCATCGCTTTCGTAATTGCGGTTGATGAAGCCCAGCAGCGCTTCATGCCGGATCGGCGTGCCGAGCTCGCCCGCGGCCTGCGCGGCGTCGTCGCGCATGCGCCACTGGCCGCGCCGGTCGAGCAGCAGCCAGCCGGTGCAATGCGGAACGTTGGGCCACTTGGCGAGCGCCTGCTTGACGATTTCATCCATGATCGTTCAGGAAACAAAGTTCTCCAGATAGCCAAACACGCGCAGCGACAGCCAGTCGATGCGCCCCGGAAACGGCCCCGTCATGAAGCCGACGTGTCCGCCGTGGTTCGGCTGGTCGAGCGTGACGCGCTCCGACACTTCCGCCGCAGACGGCAGCGCGAACTCCGGCAAAAACGGATCGTTGCGCGCGTTCAGCAGCAGCGCGGGCACTTCGATGTGTTTCAGATGCGCGCGGGTTGTCGCCGTCGACCAGTAGTGGTTGGTGTCGCGGAAACCGTGCAAGGGCGCGGTGACGACGTTATCGAATTCGTACAGCGTGCGGGCCGCGAGCACGGCGTCGCGGTCGTAGAGGCCAGGATACTGGCCGAGCTTCGCGAGCGCCTTCTTCTTGAGCGATTTCAGAAAGCTGCGCGTGTACACCATGCCGAAGCCCTGCGAGATCGCCATGCCGCCCGCGTGCACGTCGAGCGGCGCGGAAACGGCCGCGGCCGCGCTGATGATCAAAGCATCCGTGCCGCGCTCGCACAGCCAGTGCAGCAGCACATTGCCGCCGAGCGACACGCCCGCCGCGACGACCGGCCCGGGATGCGTCTGCGCGAGCCGCCGCAGGATCCAGTCGACTTCGGCGCTGTCGGCCAGGTGATAGAAGCGCGGCAGCAGATTGAGCGGCCCGCTGCAACTGCGGAAATGCGGCACGACGCCGTGCCAGCCGCGCGCGCGGGCGGCGGCCATCATCGTGCGGGCGTAGTGCGAATCGGAGTTGCCTTCGAGGCCGTGGAACAGCACGAAGAGCGGGGCGTTCGCGGCGGGTTCCTCGCCGGCGTCGTGCGTGATGAAATCGAGATCGATGAAATCGTCGTCCGGCGTGTTCCAGCGCTCGCGGCGATACTGCACGGCGGGTTTGCGGCCGAACAAGGCGGGGACGATGGTCTGCGCATGGCTCGTCGGCAGCCAGCGCGGCGCGTTGTAGAGCCATTCGGAGGCGGCCGGCGCGAGCACGCGCGCGGCTTCGCTCAGTGCCACGGCGGGCGCTTTATCCACGAATGACGAATCGTGCTTCAACAACGGATCGCGCTTCATGGCACCTCCCCGACGAACGTCTTCTTCAGCGCTTCGAATCTTCAGTGCAACGGTCCCTGACCATGACGCAGCTTCGCCGCGAACTGGCCCGCCGTTTCCAGCGGCATTTCGCTCGCGTGGATATGCGCGATGCGCCACTCGCCGCGCTCGTGGACCATCACGTAGGTCGTGAAGATCATGCGCGGCGTGCTCGCAGGCTCAGCCGGCTGATGCGCCTCCGCGATCGCATACACGACGGTGCCGAGACTGTCGTACACGCGGATATCGAGCGGTTCGATGGTCACCGGCTGCGTTTCGAACTGCTTGACGAGACCGGCGCGGATGCTCTCCAGTCCGTGCAGATGCGTGCCGTCCGCACGGATGCAGGTGGCGAACTCCTCGTCGATCCACAGCGACATCACACTGTCGATGCTGTTGTCCGCCACGGCCTGATAGTAAGCGTTGAGAGTGTCGGCGGCGGCTTCGAAGAGGCGGGCGAAACGTGGCATGGCTCGTGGGTCTCTGGCATTCGGTGCGGGCGCCGCGCCGGCCCTGCTCGGCGGCGGGGCAACGGATCGGCGCGCTGCATCGGTCATTGGTCAAAGCATGCCTCCGTTCGGAGACATTCGCGTGTCCGCGCCCGCACACACGGCTTGTAACCGCCCGAACCGGCGGTGCGAAACGCGTGAAAGGCGCGCGCTTTCGATGCGCGCCCGCCACATCAGCGATGCGCGAGCAGCATGCCGCGCAAGTCGCCGAAGACCTGTTCGGCCGAGAGTTCGCGCAGGCAGTTCAGATGGCCGAGCGGACACTCGCGGGCAAAGCACGGACTGCATTCAAGATGCAGCCATTGTACCTTTGCGAGATCGGACAAGGGCGGCGTGTGGCGCGGATCGGTCGAGCCGTAGACCGCCACCAGCGGCCGGCGCGATGCCGCCGCGACGTGCATCAGGCCGGAATCGTTGGTGACGACCGCGCTCGCCCGGGAAATCAGCGCGCACGCCTCGCCGAGCGAGGTCTGGCCGCACAGGTTGCGCACCATCGGCGCGCGGTCCGCGATAGCCTGCGCGATCGGCGCATCTTTCTTCGAGCCGAGCGCGATGATCCGCGCATACGGAAACGACTGCGCGATGAACTGCGCCAGCGACGCGAAATGCTCCGGCGGCCAGCGCTTGGCCGGACCGTACTCCGCGCCGGGACAGAACACGACGAGCGGCGCGCGGGTGTCGAGATTGAAGCGCGTCGATACGCGCGCGGCTTCGTTCGGATCGGCTTCGAGGCGCGGCACGGGCAGCGTCTGCACGTCGGGCTGCGCGGCGGCTTCCGGCTGGGCGAATTTATCGACGAACGGCAGCTTCGCGCCCGGCGCGTAGGCCAGCGCCGCGTAGTGCGCGGTCATCGGCGGACGCTCGGTCTTGGGCGGATTCGCGTGGCGCACGTTGAGCAGGCCGTAGCGGCTCTCGCCCTTGTAGCCGATGCGCAGGTTGATGCCCGCCATCCACGGAATCAGCGCGGATTTGACGGAGTTGGGCAGCACGTAGGCGGCGTCGTAGCCCACATCGCGCAGATCGCTCGCGAGTTGCCAGCGGCGCAGCAATTGCAGCTTGCCGTGGGCGAGGTCGGTTGCGTAGACGTCGCGGATCTCGGGCATGCGCTCGAGCACGGGCGCGACCCAGGTGGGCGCGACGGCATCGATTGCGATGCGCGGATGCAGCTTGCGCAAGAGCGTGAAGAGCGGCTGCGCCATCAATGCGTCACCGATCCAGTTCGGTGCTATTACCAGCGCGCGGCGCATCTGTCGTTATCCGATTTCAAAAATGAACGCGGCCCGCCGTCTTGGGACGAGTCGTCGATTGTTGTGGTTTCGTATTGCGAGCAGGGGGCCTCGCCCACTCGATGACGGGCGCCCGCCGATTACCGGCAGGGCGCCCGGCGCGGCTCTCAGTGACCGCCCTTGAGCACTTCGCCGTCTTTCAGCTTGTAGCGCGTGCCGCAGTACGGGCAGCGCGCTTCGCCGTGGGTCACGTCGATGAACACGCGCGGATGCGTGCTCCAGCGCTGCATTTTCGGGTTCGGGCAGAAAGCGGGCAGATCCTTCGCCGAGAGTTCCACCAGCGGCATTTCCTTCAAGTCGCTCATTGCTATCTCTTATCAGATGTCCAGCGGGCGGCGAGCGTTTGGCTCGCCGCGTTGCATGCGGTAGATCAGACCTTCGCGAGCCAGCTCGCGTACTTTTCGTTCTTGCCGCCGACCACGTCGAAGAACGCGCTCTGCAGCTTTTCCGTGATCGGGCCGCGCTTGCCTTCGCCGATCGTGCGGTTGTCGAGTTCGCGAATCGGCGTGACTTCGGCGGCGGTGCCGGTGAAGAACGCTTCGTCGCAGGTGTAGACCTCGTCGCGGGTAATGCGTTTTTCGATCACCGGAATGCCGAAGTCGCGCGCCAGCGTGATGACCGTGTCGCGCGTGATGCCGTCGAGGCACGACGCCAGGTCCGGCGTGTAGATCTTGCCGTTGTTGACGAGGAAGAAGTTTTCGCCCGAGCCTTCGGAGACGTAGCCGTCGACGTCGAGCAGCAGGGCTTCGTCGTAGCCGTCCGCGACCGCTTCCTGATTCGCCAGAATGGAGTTCACGTACCAGCCCGACGCCTTCGCGCGGACCATCGACACGTTCACGTGATGGCGCGTAAACGACGACGTCTTCACGCGGATGCCCTTCGCGAGCCCGTCTTCACCGAGATAAGCGCCCCATGGCCACGCCGCGATGGCCACGTGAATGGTGTTGCCCTTGGCCGACACGCCGAGCTTTTCCGAGCCAACCCAGATGATCGGGCGGATGTAGCAGGATTCGAGCTCGTTCGCCTTGACGACTTCCAGTTGTGCGGCTTCGAGCGTGGCGGCGTCGAAGGGGACTTCCATCTGGAAGATCTTCGCCGAGTTCAGGAGGCGCTTCGTGTGCTCTTTCAGGCGGAAGATGGCCGTGCCCTGCGCGGTCTTGTACGCGCGCACGCCTTCGAATACGCCCATGCCGTAGTGCAACGTGTGGGTCAGCACGTGGATCTTGGCGTCACGCCAATCGATCAGCTTGCCATCCATCCAGATCTTGCCGTCGCGGTCGGCCATTGACATACGCTTCTCCTAGCTGTCTCGTTCAAATGGGTTTCGGCAGGCCGCCCGCGTTCTGAAGGGGCGGCGGCGCCCGGTGGGCTTTCCTGCGCGAAATTCCGTGAGGAAGGCGCGCGGGGAGGGCGCAAAGGCGGCGAAAGTCCGTCATTTTAGCGTCTTTTCGCGACGAAACCGATCTTACAGCCCCTTTCACGACGCTATAATTTGCCCTTCGCCCCGCACCGAAACGGTGAAGCCCGCCGTTCACGTTCATTCACGTTCTCACCGTTCGCCGCATGATCGGCTCAGGCCGCGCCCCTGCGCTTCGCCCGAATCGTCATCCCGGCCTCGCACCCGCCCATGCTCCACCGGCTGTCCGACACGAATCGCCGCGCTTTTTTCGAGGGTGTGCGCACTTTTTCACCCGCCGTCCTGGCCACCTTCTCGTGGGGCCTCGTGACCGGCGTCGCGATGACCAAGTCCGTGCTCACGGTGCCGCAGGCGCTCGGCATGTCGCTGCTGGCGTACGCGGGCTCGTCGCAGCTTGCGGTCCTGCCGCTGTTCGCCGCGAAACTGCCGCTCTGGACCATCCTGCTTACCGCCGCGATGGTCAACCTGCGCTTCGTCATCTTCAGCGCGGGGCTCACGCCGCATTTCGCCTATCTGTCGCTCAGGCGCCGCCTGCTGCTCGGCTACTTCAACGGCGACATCATCTATCTGATGTTCTCGAAACAGAATTTGCCGGTTGGCTGGCAGCCCGGCAAGGAAGCATTCTTCTGGGGGCTCGCCGTGACGAGCTGGCTCTCGTGGCAGTCGTCGTCGATCATCGGCATTCTGCTCGCCAGCCTGATTCCTGATAACTGGGGGCTCGAACTCGCCGGCACGCTCGCGCTGATCCCGCTCATCGTCTCTGCGATCGCGACCCGCTCGACGCTCGCGGCGGTCGCCGTCGCCAGCGTCGTGGCGCTGCTGGCGTTCGACCTGCCGTATCGCTTCGGCCTGCCGCTCGCGGTGTTCGCGGCGCTCGTTGCGGGGACCCTCGCGGATCTGGTCGCCGAGCGCGCCGGCGGCAAACCCGAATCGAACGCCACGAGGATTCGCCGATGAGCGCACTGCAAGTCTGGCTCGCGATCATCGGCATGGGTCTCGTCACGGCGCTGACACGCGCGCTGTTTCTGATTGGCGGCGAGCGCATGGTTCTGCCGCCGCGCGTGCAGCGCGTGTTGCGCTACGCGCCGGCGGCGGCGCTCGCGGGCGTCGTCGTTCCCGATCTGCTGGAGACGCCCGCGGGCCTTTCGCTGGCGCTGTCGAATCATGCCCTGTGGGCCTCCGTGGCCGGGCTCGCCTATTACCTGCGCCGGCGCGGCATGATGGGCACGATCGCCGTCGGCATGCTGGTGTTCACGGTGCTGCGGCTCGCGGCGTGAATGCCACACGTGACGTGCCAAATACGCGTCATCAACGATTCCACGCTAAAAGCGGCCCCGCTGATCGGTTAAAATGAGGGTCTTTCCCGAGTGAGCGAGGTCGAAAGTGTGTCCGGCAGTCACCGCGCTGGGGTTGTCCAAGTTCTCCAACTCGCCGCTCCCGGCTGCTTCGCCGCGCCTGCGCGCAACGCCTCGCGGCACGCGCCGGATTCATCTGTCCGATCCCTTTCTCCCGCTTTCGGCACGCGCGTTCGGTTTTCACGCGCGGCCTTCGCCTCCAGCCTGATCCGCGTGCGCCTCGCCCTGCCCGGCGAACCGCGCGCGGCCTCTCCCCGAACGGCCGGTCCCCACTGGTCATTCCCGCCCGAACCGCTTCTTTATCTACGTTGACTCCCATGACGAAAGTACTGCGTTTCACCGATCTGATCGCCGAAGGCAAAGTCTCCGGCAAGCGTGTGTTCATCCGCGCGGATCTCAACGTGCCACAAGACGATAACGGCAACATCACGGAAGACACGCGTGTGCGTGCTTCGGTCCCGGCGATCAAGGCCGCGCTCGACGCGGGCGCCGCCGTGATGGTCACCTCGCACCTCGGCCGTCCGACCGAAGGCCAGTTCAAGCCGGAAGACTCGCTCGCGCCGGTCGCCAAGCGCCTGTCCGAGCTGCTCGGCCGCGACGTGCCGCTGGTCGCCGACTGGGTCGACGGCGTGCAGGTTCAGCCGGGCAATGTCGTGCTGCTGGAAAACTGCCGCTGCAACAAGGGCGAGAAGAAGAACGACGACGGCCTCGCGCAGAAAATGGCGAAGCTCTGCGACGTCTACGTGAACGACGCGTTCGGCACCGCGCATCGCGCCGAAGCCACCACGCACGGCATCGCGAAATACGCGCCGGTGGCGTGCGCCGGCCCGCTGCTCGCCGCCGAACTCGACGCGCTCGGCAAGGCGCTCGGCAACCCGAAGCGTCCGCTGGTCGCGATCGTCGCGGGCTCGAAGGTGTCGACCAAGCTGACCATTCTGAAGTCGCTGGCCGAGAAGGTCGATCAGCTGATCGTCGGGGGCGGCATTGCGAACACGTTCATGCTCGCGTCGGGCCTCAAGATCGGCAAGTCGCTGGCCGAAGCCGATCTCGTCGGCGAGGCGAAGGAAATCATCGACCAGGCGCGCACGCGCGGCGCGTCGGTGCCGATTCCGAGCGATGTCGTCACCGCGAAGGAATTCGCGCCGACCGCGAAGGCCGAAACCAAGCCCGTCGCCGATGTCGCCGACGACGACATGATTCTCGACATCGGCCCGGACACGGCCAAGGCGCTCGCCGCGCAACTGGAGACGGCCGGCACGATCGTCTGGAACGGACCGGTCGGCGTGTTCGAGTTCGACCAGTTCGGCAACGGCACGAAGACGCTGGCGCATGCCATCGCGAACTCGTCGGCGTTCTCGATCGCGGGCGGCGGCGACACGCTCGCGGCCATCGCGAAGTACGACATCGCGGACAAGGTGAGCTACATCTCGACGGGCGGCGGCGCGTTCCTGGAATTCCTGGAAGGCAAGAAGCTGCCGGCGGTCGAAGTGCTCGAATCCCGCGCCGGGATCTGAGGCCTTGGCGGCCCGCGGAAATCCGGCGAAAGCAGGAAAGAAAGGCGCGCAAGATGCCGGCGGCGCGCAAACGGATGTGATCGAAAACGGTGACCAGTCGGACGCGGCAGCGGAAGCGGCCCGGGTCATCGCGGAAGCGGCACAAGCGGAACCAGCATCATCCGAAGGCGAAGCGGCGGTGCCGTCCACGCCTCCGGTCATCATCGGCGGCGTGCCCGCCCATGCCCTGAAAGAAATCGACAAAGCGACGCCGGCACGAACCGGCGCGCGCGCGCAACCGGTGAGCAATACCTCACCGCAAGCGCAACGTGCTCGCAGCGTAGTTACGGGCGATCCTACTGAGACGAGGAATTCCATGCATCGCGCTACAAAGATTGTTGCCACCATCGGCCCGGCTTCCACGAGCCCGGACATCCTGCTGCAAATGCTCCAGGCGGGACTCGACGTCGTTCGCTTCAACTTCTCGCACGGCACGGCCGACGACCACCGTCAGCGCGCCGAAATCGTGCGCGAAGCGGCGCGTCAGGTGGGCCGCGAAGTCGCGATCATGGCTGACCTGCAAGGTCCGAAGATCCGCGTCGGCAAGTTCGAGAACAACAAGACGATGCTCGTCGCGGGCAACACCTTCATCCTCGACGCCAACTGCACGCTCGGCAACAACGATCGCGTCGGCCTCGACTACAGGGACCTGCCGCGCGACCTGCGCGCCGGCGACGTGCTGCTGCTCAACGACGGCCTGATCGTGCTCGACGTCACGCGCGTGATTGGCGAGGAAATTCATACGGTCGTGAAGGTCGGCGGCGAGCTGTCCAATAACAAGGGCATCAATCGCCAGGGCGGCGGCCTCACCGCGCCCGCGCTGACCGAGAAGGACATGGAGGACATCAAGACGGCAATGTCGCTCGGCGCGGACTTCGTCGCGGTGTCGTTCCCGAAGAACGCGACCGACATGGAAATGGCGCGCCAGCTCGCGAATATCGCGGGCGCGCCGTACGGCATCAAGCCGAAGATGATCGCGAAGATCGAGCGCGCCGAAGCCATTCCGGCGCTGCAAGGCATTCTCGACGCATCCGACGGCATCATGGTCGCGCGCGGCGATCTCGCGGTGGAAGTCGGCAACGCGGCGGTGCCCGCGCTGCAGAAGCGCATGATCCGCATGGCGCGCGAGTCGAACAAGCTCGTGATCACCGCCACGCAGATGATGGAATCGATGATCCACGCGCCGGTTCCGACGCGCGCCGAAGTCTCCGACGTGGCGAACGCCGTGCTCGACGGCACCGACGCCGTGATGCTGTCCGCCGAAACCGCGGCGGGCAAGTATCCGGTCACGACCATCGAGACGATGGCCGCGGTCTGTATCGAGGCGGAGAAGTCGGAAGAGTCGCAACTCGATCGCGATTTCCTCGACCGCACGTTCACGCGCATCGACCAGTCCATCGCGATGGGCGCGCTGTTCACCGCGTATCACCTCGGCGCGAAGGCTGTGGTCGCATTGACGGAATCCGGCTCGACCGCGCTGTGGATGTCGCGTCACTGGTCCCACGTGCCGATCTTCGCGCTGACGCCGCGTGTGTCCAGCGAGCGCACGATGTCGCTGTACCGCAACGTCACGCCGCTGCACGTCGACACCAACATGGACCGCGACGCCGCGCTGAATCAGGCGCTCGAAGTGGTCGTGTCGAAGGGCTATGCGGCGCGCGGCGACATGGTCGTGCTCACCGTCGGCGAGCCGATGGGTCAGGCGGGCGGCACCAACACGCTGAAGATCGTGCGCGTGGGCGATCACTTCTAGGCATTGAACAGAAGGACGCGCTCATCACGGTGAGCGCGAAAGCGCGCTGGACATGCGGGCAGGCGAGCGCCTGCCCGCGTCAGTCATGGCGACGAAACAGCCGAAAACCGCCCGAGAGCGGAATCGAGCGCGCTGAAGAATTCGTTTCACATCATGGAGTCTCACCACAATGCCTCTCGTATCAATGCGTCAATTGCTGGATCACGCGGCTGAACACGGCTACGGCCTCCCGGCATTCAACGTCAACAATCTGGAACAAGTGCAGGCGATCATGCAGGCGGCGCACGAAGTGAACGCGCCCGTCATCATGCAGGCGTCGGCGGGCGCCCGTAAGTACGCGGGCGAAGCGTTCCTGCGTCATCTGATCGAAGCGGCGGTCGAGTCGTATCCGCATATTCCCGTCGTGATGCATCAGGATCATGGCCAGTCGCCGGCGGTGTGCATGGCCGCGATCCGCTCGGGCTTCACCAGCGTGATGATGGACGGCTCGCTCGAAGCCGACGGCAAGACGGTCGCGTCCTACGAGTACAACGTCGAAGTGTCGAAGAAAGTGGTCGAGTTCTCGCACGCGATCGGCGTCACGGTTGAAGCGGAGCTGGGCGTGCTCGGCTCGCTCGAAACCATGAAGGGCGACAAGGAAGACGGCCACGGCGCCGAAGGCACGATGACGCGCGAGCAACTGCTCACCGACGTCGAGCAGGCGGCCGACTTCGTCAAGCAGACGCAATGCGATGCGCTGGCGATCGCCATCGGCACGTCGCATGGCGCGTACAAGTTCTCCAAGAAGCCGACGGGCGACATTCTCGCCATCGACCGCATCAAGGAAATCCACCAGCGCATTCCGAACACGCACCTCGTGATGCACGGTTCGTCGTCGGTGCCGCAGGAGCTGCTGGCTGAAATCCGCGAGTTCGGCGGCGACATGAAGGAAACCTACGGCGTGCCGGTCGAGGAGATTCAGGAAGGCATCAAGCACGGCGTGCGCAAGGTGAACATCGATACCGATCTGCGCCTCGCGATCACCGGCGCGATCCGCCGCTATCTGTTCGAAAATCCGTCGAAATTCGATCCGCGCGACTACCTGAAGCCCGCGCGGGAAGCCGCGAAGGAGATTTGCCGTCAGCGTTACATGCAGTTCGGCTGCGAGGGCATGGCAGGCAAGATCAAGCCGGTTTCGCTCGACAAGATCGCGGGAAAGTACAAGTCCGGGGAGCTGTCGCAGATCGTGAAATAAGCGTGATCTGAAACTGGCCGGTTTTGTAAAGTAAAATCAACGGGTTCCGGGTTCGGAGCCCGTTTCGCGTTTCTTTCCCCGCGCCCGAGTTTCGAGGCGCGGGGCTCATCATTTCAGTCCTTCTTCGGTACATGACGATGTCCACGCTATACGAATCCACGATCAAATCGCTGCCGCTGCTCGGCCGCGGCAAGGTCCGCGACAACTACGCAGTCGGTCAGGACAAGCTCCTGATCGTCACGACCGACCGCCTATCCGCATTCGATGTCGTCATGGGCGAGCCGATTCCGAACAAGGGCCGCGTGCTGAACACGATGGCCGACTTCTGGTTCGAGAAGCTCGGCCATATCGTGCCGAATCACAACACGGGCATCGATCCGGCGACGGTCGTCGCTCCCGACGAAGTCGAGCAGGTCAGGGACCGCGCGGTCGTGGTGAAGCGCCTGGAGCCGATTCTGGTGGAAGCCGTGGTGCGTGGTTATCTGGCCGGCAGCGGCTGGAAGGACTATCAGGCGACCGGTTCCGTGTGCGGCGTCGAACTGCCGCCGGGCCTGCAGAACGCGCAGAAGCTGCCCGAGCCGATCTTCACGCCTGCCGCGAAGGCCGAAATGGGCCATCACGACGAAAACATCACCTACGATGAGATGGAACGCCGCATCGGCACGGAGCTGTCCGCGACGATCAAGCGCATTTCCATCGAGCTGTACAAGGCGGCGGCCGAATTCGCGGCGACGCGCGGCATCATCATCGCGGATACGAAGTTCGAGTTCGGTCTGGACAACAAGGGCGACCTGTACCTGATGGACGAAGTGCTGACCGCCGATTCGTCGCGCTTCTGGCCCGCCGACGGCTATCAGGTCGGCACCAATCCGCCGTCCTTCGACAAGCAGTTCGTGCGCGACTGGCTCGAAACGCAGCCGTGGAAGAAGGAGCCGCCCGCGCCGAAGCTGCCGGACGACGTGATCGCGAAGACTTCGGAGAAATATCAGGAAGCGCTGCAACGTCTCACGGGCAAGACGCTTTCTTAAGGTTCGACAGACGCGCCGCTCATGACGAAGCGGCGCGCGCAATTCAAGGGAACAGGAATGAGCGAAGTACAGACCGCGGCGCATACGCATGAAGCGCCGCTCGTCGGCGTGTTGATGGGTTCCAGCTCCGACTGGGAAGTGATGAAGAACGCAGTCGCGATGCTGCAGGAATTCGGCGTGCCGTACGAGGCGAAGGTCGTCTCGGCGCATCGCATGCCGGACGAGATGTTCGCCTACGCCGAAAGCGCGCGCGAGCGCGGCTTGCGGGCGATTATCGCGGGCGCGGGCGGCGCGGCGCATCTGCCGGGCATGCTGGCCGCGAAGACCACGGTGCCGGTGCTCGGCGTGCCGGTGGCGAGCAAGTATCTGAAGGGCGTGGATTCGCTGCATTCGATCGTGCAGATGCCCAAGGGCGTGCCGGTCGCGACGTTCGCCATCGGCGAAGCGGGCGCGGCGAACGCGGCGCTGTTCGCGGTGTCGATCCTGAGCGTGACGGACGCGAAATACGCCGATGCGCTCGCGGCTTTCCGCGTGAAGCAGAACCAGGCGGCGCACGACATGGCCCTGCCGCCGCTTTGAAGCTTTGAAGCCTTGGATACGAAGCACGCGATCCCACTCGCGCGCTTCGTATTCCCACTTCGTCTCACAGCGATTGTCAGGAATTGCCCCGGTCCGCGTCGGTTGCCCACGCGTTTGCCCATAGTCCGCTACCTGGACCCACGATGAACCCACAAAAATCCCCGATCTCTCCCATTCTGCCGGGCGCCTGGCTCGGCATGGTCGGCGGCGGCCAGCTCGGCCGCATGTTCTGCTTCGCCGCGCAGTCGATGGGCTATCGCGTCGCCGTGCTCGATCCGGATGAGACGAGCCCCGCCGGCGCCGTCGCCGACAAGCACATCCGCGCCGCCTACGACGATAAAACTGCATTGACCGAGCTCGGCCGCCTGTGCGCGGCGGTATCGACGGAATTCGAGAACGTGCCGTCCGCGAGCCTCGAGTTTCTCGCGTCGTGCACGTTCGTGAGTCCCGCCGCCGGATGCGTGGCGATCGCGCAGGATCGCGTCGCGGAGAAGCGCTTCATCGCGGAATCGGGCGTGCCGGTCGCGCCGCATGTCGTGATCGAATCGACGGAGGCGCTCGCGGCGCTGCCCGACGAGAAGATCGCCGCCGTGCTGCCGGGCATTCTCAAGACCGCGCGCATGGGCTACGACGGCAAGGGGCAGGTCAGCGTGCGCAACGTGCAGGAGGTGCGCACGGCGTACGCGTCGCTGTCGGGCGTGGCGTGCGTGCTGGAAAAGCGCATGCCGCTCAAGTACGAAGTTTCCGTGCTGATCGCGCGCGGCTGCGACGGCAAGTCGGCCGTGTTCCCGCTCGCGCAGAACGTGCACGTGAACGGCATTCTGGCGAAGACGGTCGTGCCGGCGCCGGATGCGTCGGCGGTGCTCGTCGCTCAGGCGCAGGACGCGGCGCTGACCATCGCGGCGAAGCTGGGTTATGTCGGCGTGCTGTGCGTCGAGTTCTTCGTGCTGGAAGACGGCTCGCTGATCGCCAACGAGATGGCGCCGCGCCCGCACAATTCCGGCCACTACACGGTCGATGCCTGCGCCACCAGTCAATTCGAGCAGCAAGTACGCGCGATGACCGGCATGCCGCTCGGCGATCCGCGCCAGCATTCGCCGGCCGCGATGCTGAATCTGCTCGGCGATATCTGGTTCGATGGCAGCAAGGCGCGTCCGCCCGCGTGGCCCGAAGTCGCGGCGATGCCGTCGGCCCGGCTGCATCTGTATGGCAAGGAAGAGGCGCGTCGCGGGCGCAAGATGGGCCACATCAACTTCACGGCGGCGACGCTCGAGGAAGCGCGCACGGCGGCGCGCGACTGTGCGCGCATGTTGCATATTTCGCTCGATTGATCGAGTTTCAAAGAAGCAGTAGCAATGACCATCATCTATCCGAGTGCCGCGCAGATCGACGAAGCCGCGGCTTTGCTCGACGCGGGCCAGCTCGTCGCGTTTCCGACCGAAACGGTCTACGGGCTGGGCGGCGACGCCGAGAATCCCGATGCCATCGCGCGCATCTACGCGGCGAAGGGGCGGCCGGCAAATCATCCGGTGATCGTGCATCTCGCGCCCGAAGCCGATCCGGGTTACTGGGTCCGTGAGCTGCCCGCCGATGCGCGAAAGCTTATCGACGCGTTCTGGCCTGGGCCGCTGACGCTGATCCTCAAGCGCGCGGATCACATTCCGGCGGCGGTGAGCGGCGGGCAGGATTCGGTTGGCGTGCGGATGCCGTCGCATCCGGTGGCGCAGCAGTTGTTGTCGGCGTTTCATGCGCGTCGACTCGGGACGGGCAAGCAGGGCGGTGTGGCGGGGCCTTCCGCGAACCGCTTCGGGCACGTGAGTCCGACGACCGCCCAGCATGTCCGCGACGAGTTCGGCAGCGCCGTGCATGTGCTCGATGGCGGGGCGGCGGATGTCGGGATCGAATCCACGATTCTGGATTTGTCGCGCGGCTTTCCGGCGTTGTTGCGGCCGGGGCACGTGAGTCCGCAGCAGATCGCCGACGTGATCGGCGCAGCGCCGCGCTTGCCGGATGGCTCGGATGCGACGGCGCCGCGCGCGTCGGGCACGTTGAAGGCGCACTACGCGCCGAGAACGCCGCTGGCGTTGCTGCCTTTTGCGCTGATCGAGCCGTTGATCGCGGCGTTCGACCAGTCGGGCGGCGGGAAGATCGCGCTGGTCGCGCGGGCTTCGTCGGCGGGCGAGTGGGCGCATGCGGCGCACGTTCACTTCGTCGCCGCGCCCGAGAATCCGCAGAGCTATGCGCGCGATCTCTATGGGCTGCTGCGCGCGCTGGATCGGGCGAACGTCGAGCGGATTCTTATCGAGAAGCTGCCGGAGACGCTGGAGTGGATCGCAGTGAACGATCGGCTGGGAAGGGCGGCGGCGGCGTTCGAGCAGGAAGAGTGAGCGCGCTTGAGCTCCTGAATAAAAAACCGCCTGGCAGTTTCCTGCCAGGCGGTTTTTCTTTCACCCAACGAATCTTTTACTTACCCAAGCCCGACTTGGCGATCGTCTGCTCCGCCGCCTGTGCCCACAGCGCATGCAAATGCGTCGTCGGATGCAGCGTATCCGCGAACATGTACGTCTGATCCGCACCCGCGACCGTGAGCGTCTCCGGCGAGCAGAACAGCGACGTCGCGAAAGCCTGCGGATTCGGCTCGCCGAACTTCTGCGCCGCCGCCGCCATCGCCTGCAGATTGCACGCCGTGCCCGTGTTCGACACCGTGAAGCCGAACTGCGCGTAGTTCGCCGTGATGTTGGCGAACGGCGTGGCGATATCCAGCACGATCACCTTCGAGATGAGCCCGCTCTGAGTCAGCGCGCCGGTGAGCGTGTCGTTGAACAGCTTCGAAACCTGCTGCATCTGCGCGCGCACGGCTGGCGTGCTCATCATGCCCTGCGGCGTCATGCTGATGTCCGGCACGTTCGACACCAGCACATGCGTCGCGCCGTTCTGCAGGATCGTGCCGATGATGCCGGCGAGCTGGCCCGCCGCCGTCGCGATCGCGACGCCCGCATTGGTCGGCGAGAGCGCTCCGGCCTGCACCGCCTGCAGGTTGTAGAGAATGTCGTTCGCGCCGCCGCCGACGAGCACGAGCTGGCCCGAATTGAAGCTGCCGTGCGCGGCGAGATAGTTCTTCACCTGCTGGACGATCGGCACCGTCAGCGGGCCTGCGTAATTCGCCGGATCGTTCGAGACGTGATTGATGCCGATCGGATTCGTCACGAGCGCGCCGCCCTGCGCGTAACCGAGACCCGATTGCGTCTGCGGCGGCGTGCCGAAGCCGCCGGTCATCGCGGGCGTCAGCGTGTCGCCGTAATACTGCGCGACGTCCTGCACCCAGACCTGGCCCGGATTCGTCGTGAAGCGACCGCCGCCGAAGTTCGCCGCCGCGACAGGGGAATACGTGCCGACATCGGAAAGACTGTCGCCGAAGGAGACCACCTGGAGCTTGACTCCGCCCGGCGGCGTCGAGTTGTTGTCATCGCTACCGCCGCCGCAGGCAGCCAGCAGGGCGAAGGCCGCGCTGGCCGTCGCGACTTGGGCAAAGCGCACCAGTGCGGCGCGCGTCGAGCGTTGCTTCTTCATGGACCTCGTCTCCGTTCTTACGTGTTTTCTAGTTCGATTGCGGCGTAACACCGAGCGCGCTCTTCACGCCGCATGGCTTCCATCTTAGCGAGGCGGCACGCCATGCCGGCGTGGCACACATCCGGCCGAACGCCGTGCCCGACAGCGTACACGGCGTGCGCGACTTCCCGAATGCGATTCGTAGAAGAAATATTCGGTCAGCTCGAACGATCGTGCTGAAAATGCCGTTCAGTCCGCCATGCCGGGCTTGCGCGCGCCTTCGTAGACCCATTCGAGCAGCGCATCGTGGGCGGCGCGCGCGGCTTCGGCGCGCGGATCGTTGATGAAGCTCACCACGACATAGCTCTCGCCGTTCGCCGCGCCGACATAGCCCGCGATCGCGCGCACGTCGCGCAGCGTGCCGGTCTTGATGTGCGCGTTGCCGAGCGCGCCCGCTCTGGTCAGGCGGTTGCGCATGGTGCCGTCGACACCCGCGATCGGCAGCGACTCGACGAACACCTGAGCCACCGGGCTCGCGTTCGCCGCGATCAGGAGATCGGCGAGCGAGGTCGCGCTGATGTGCTCGTCGCGGGAAAGGCCCGAGCCGTTGTCGAGCACGAGGCCGTTCATGGGCAGGGCGCTGCGCTTGAGGAAGGCCTGAATGGCCTGCGCGGATTTCGCCGTGGTCGCGGGCGGCTTGGATTGCGCCGCGCCGATCGTGAGGAACAGGTTGCGCGCCATCACGTTGTTGCTGAACTTGTTGATGTCGCGAACGATATCCGACAGCACCGGGCTGCGATGCGTGCCGACGAGCCGCGCGCTCGCGGGCGTCGCGCCCTCGCGCGTGCCGCCCTGGAAGGTGCCGCCCGCCTGCTTCCACAGCGCGAGAAAGCCGCCCGCGAAGAAGGTCGAATGATCGAGCGCGGCGACGTTGATGGTGCGCGAGCCGCAGCGCAGCGGATAGTCGCCGACGAACGACGCCTGCACGAAGCCGCCCTGCGTCTGCGCCACCGACGGCGACGCCGCCTGCAACGAGCCGACGCACGCGCCGCGCGTGACGCGCAGTTCATTGTCGATCTGCAGTTGCGCGAGCTGCGGCAGGACGTCGATCGCCACTTGCCCGTCCGCGCTCGGCGTGAGCGTGAACGACAGCGACTTGAACGCGTACAGCAGCGGATCGGGGCCGACGTTGTAGGGCGCGGAGTCTTCGCTGTCGAAGGCGGGCAGGTCGCGCGTGGAGGCGTCGAAGTAGCGTTTGTCGAGCACCAGCGCGCCGTCGATGCCCGTGATGCCGTTCTTGCGGATCTGCTCGACGAGATCGATCAGTTCTTCCGGCACGAGTTTTGGATCGCCGGTGCCCTGAATGTACAGATTGCCGTGCAGGACGCCTTGCGCGTCGACGTCGCCGTCGGCATAGGCGGTCGTCTTCCAGCGATAGTCGGCGCCGAGCATCGAGAGCCCGGACCAGGTGGTGACGAGCTTCATCGTCGAGGCGGGGAGCATCGGCTCGTTCGCGTTGACGGCCACGAGCGGCAGCGGCGCGCCGACGCGTTGCACGACGACGCTCATCGACGAAAGCGGCACGTGCGCGTGCGCGAGCGCGGTCATCACCGACGCGGGCAGCGGGCCTGCCGGCACGCTGACTTTCGCGCGCTTCGACTCGGCTTTCGCGGCGCGCTTCGCTTTCCATTTCGCCCCGCCGATGGCCGCGCGTTCGGGCGATTGCGCCTGCGATTCGGATTTGCTGCCGCCGCCGCGCGCTTGCGCATCGGGCGCGTGGCCAAGCGTTGCGCAGGCGAAGACCGCGGCGAGCGCGAATGACGAGAGGCGGCAGGACACGGAGCGAAAGGCGAGCGGCATGGAAGAGCGTTTTTCTTGGACTGGATTCCGGACGGCGGCACGCGGCCAGGCAGGATCGCGCGCGCGGGAAGCGGCTATTGTAGACAAGCTGGCTTGCGAAAATCGTACGAAACGGAAATTCGCGGTCATGGGATGCACCATTGCTCGCCGAAAGCCGCAGATGCCAGCGGTTAAGACCCGGTTAAGACCCGTTTAAGCCTGTGGCGGACACGCGCGGATACAATGGGTCGCGGCCAGACGGCCGTTCCAGTCAACCGCGGTAATCACGAACACACATGTGCCATGCGAATCCTGCTTGTCGAAGATGACCGGATGATCGCCGAAGGCGTGCGCAAGGCGCTGCGCGCGGACGGCTTCGCTGTCGACTGGGTGCAGGACGGCGAGGCCGCGCTCACCGCCGTCGCGGGCGAGCCCTACGACCTGATGCTGCTCGATCTCGGCCTGCCCAAGCGCGACGGTCTCGACGTGCTGCGCACGCTGCGCGCGCGCGCCAATGCGCTGCCGGTGCTGATCGTCACGGCGCGCGACGCGATCGCGGATCGCGTGAAAGGGCTCGACGCCGGCGCCGACGATTACCTCGTCAAGCCCTTCGATCTCGACGAACTCGGCGCGCGCATGCGTGCGTTGATCCGCCGTCACGCGGGCCGTGGGGAATCGCTCGTGCGGCACGGCGAACTGACGCTCGATCCGGTGGGCCATCAGGTGACGCTCGCGGGCAATCCCGTGTCGCTCTCGGCGCGCGAGTTCGCGCTGCTCGAAGCGCTGATGGCGCGGCCCGGCGCGGTGCTCTCGAAAAGCCAGCTCGAAGAGAAGATCTACGGCTGGGGCGAGGAGATCGGCAGCAACACCGTCGAGGTGTATATCCATTCGCTTAGAAAGAAGCTCGGCGCCGATCTCATCCGCAACGTGCGCGGACTCGGCTACATGGTCGCGAAGGACGCCTGATGCGGTCGATTCGCCGGCAATTGCTGATCTGGCTGCTCGCGCTCGTGATCGTCGGCGTGGGTTTTGCCGGATGGCTCATTTATCGGCAGGCGCTCGCCGAAGCCAACGAACTCTTCGATTACCAGCTTCAGCAGATTGCGGCCGCGTTGCCGTCGGAACCGTTTTCATCGGTGCTTTCATCGCGCAGTGAAAGCGACGAGGGCGTCGTGATCCAGATCTGGAATCGCAATGGCGTGCTGATGTACTACTCGCATCCGCGCGTGCCGCTGGCTCCTCATGCCGAACTCGGCTTCTCCACAGAAATGACGCCGCGCGGCGAATGGCGCGTGTATAGCGCGATCGTCGGCGATAACGTCGTGCAACTCGCGCAGCCGCTGTCGATTCGTAATCGCGTGGCGGCGGGCGTCGCGTGGCGCACGCTGTGGCCGCTCGTTTTGTTGCTGCCGCTGCTCGGGGTTGCGATCTGGGTGATCGTCGGGCGCGGGCTCGCGCCCTTGCAACGTGTGACGCGCGCGCTCGACACGCGTCATCCCGAAGCGCTCGATCCGCTTTCCGATCAACGCCTGCCGCAGGAAGTGCGGCCCGTCGTGCGCGCGTTGAATGCGCTGCTGGCGCGTCTTGCCGCCGCGCTCGATACGCAGAAGGCGTTCGTTGCGGATGCCGCGCACGAGTTGCGCACGCCGCTCGCGGCGGTGCAGATTCAGGCGCAACTCGTCGCGCGCGCGCACGATGACGAGTCGCGAAGCGAGGCGCTGGCCGATCTTCACGAAGGCATCGCGCGCGCGACGCGGCTTGCCGAACAATTGCTTGCGCTCGCGCGATCGGAGCCGGATGGCAAGCGCGTGGAGACGCAAGTCGATCTCAGCGCGCTGCTCGATTCGTGCGTACGCGGCTATGTGCTGGTGGCGCAGGAGCGCGGCGTCGATCTCGGCATCGAAGCGAGCGAGCCTGCAAGCGTCGAAGGCGATCCCGATTCGTTGCGCGTGATGTTCAACAATCTCATCGACAACGCGACGAAGTACACGCCGAAAGGCGGTCGCGTGGATGTGTGTCTGAAAGCGAACGACGGGCATCCAGTCGTCGAAATCTCCGATACCGGACCGGGCATTCCTCAAGAAGAACGAGAAAGGGTGTTCGACCGGTTTTATCGCGTGGGCGAGGGGGTGAATCGCGCAAGGACGGATATCGCCGGCAGCGGGCTGGGTCTGGCAATCGTGAAGCGGATTGCGGATCAGCATGGGGCGAAGGTGGAGCTCGAAAGCGCACGTTCGGGTGGGTTGAGCGTGATAGTCGGCTTCTGACAGCGGTCCGGCACTGGGCGTGCCCGCAATCCAAAACAGCGACCCGCCGGCGGTCGCGTCTTGAAAAAACTCGACGGCGGTGGGTAACGTTTCGAAGGCCATCGGCGCGAATTCGGTCGCGCTGGGCAGTGGCTCGGTCGCCGACGAAGACAACACGGTTTCGGTCGGCGCCGTCGCCGGTCGTGAAGTGCACCGACGCCTTCATGAACCGGTTGAACGCGGTTCAGAGCAGCGCATTCGCGGGCGTCGCGTCGCCGATGGTCATGCCGAGCCAGCCAGGTAAGCCGATGGTCCCAGCGGGTGTCGCCAACTATAAGGGCTACACCGCAGCGAGCGTCGGCGGGATGTATCGTTCGCAGAACAACGAACAACGAACAACGAACAACGAACAACGAACAACGAACAACGAACAACGAACAGCGAGACGGGCGTGCGTGGTCGGGTCGGCTAGGAGTTTTAAGCAGCATCGCGCGAGCGCGATCCGTCGCCAGACACAATCGAGCGAGTGGCAGGGCGCTGTCCGGAAGGGCAGGCGCCCTTTCTTTTGTTTGTTATCGCAACGGCGTGAGGTACTACTCCCATCCGCGCGTGCCGCTCGCGCTGCATGCGGAACTGGGCTTTCCCACCGAAATGACGCCACGCGGCGAATGGCGCGTGTATAGCGTGATCGTCAGCGCGACAACATCGCGCAGCCGCTGCCGATCCGCAATCGCGTGTCAACGGGCGACGCGCGCTCGACACGCGTCATCCCGAAGCGCTCGATCCCGCAGGAAATGTAGCCGGCGGTGTGCGCGTTGAATGTGCTGCTGGTGCGATCGAAGCCGGATGGCAAGCGCGTCGAAACGCAAGTCGATCTCAGCGCGCTGCTTACCGGACCGGGCATTCCTCAAAAAGAACGAGAAAGGGTGTTCGATCGGTTTTTCGCGCGTGCGAAGGGGCGAATCGCGCGAGGACGGATGTGTTGGGGAGTGGACTCGGGTTGGTAATCGTGAAGCGGATCGCGGATCAGCATGGGGCGGGGGTGTTGCTCGATCAATCGCAGTCAGGCGGTTTGCGCGTCTTCGTTGCTTTCCGATAAGAACGCGCGTTCGAACACATTTCCATGCGCACGCGTTGAGTCCCGACCGGATTGTCTACCCTTGGACGGGAAGTTACCGAATTCGAAACGAATCGCTGTTCATTTCAAGCAATATCGCCAGATCGCTGCGAAAAAGCAATATGTTGAGAGTTGTCTCATTTGCGACAGAATTTGCTACTTCCATAATCGTCGTTGGGTACTAACCCGTCGTCGAGGATTTGGCCAAAGGGCTAAATTCGCAAATTCGGTCCTTAGGTCATTTATTTCAATGCGCAATTCTCAAGTTTCAACTCAGATTTCCAAAGTTAGCTCCGCATCGGCTTCCACGATGAAGAAAGTAGTGCTAGGTGGTGCAGCACTGGTCTCGATGGTTTCCGCCGCTTCTGCATTCGCGGGCAATGGTGCAGTTCAGACTTGCTCAGCAGACTCCGGCACGTACTACAAAGCATTGGGCACGTACGAATCGGCCTGCGGTGATATGGCGGGGGTCAATCAAGCGGGCGGTGGCGTGTTTGTCACCGGCGATACGAGCACGTGGCAAGACGTCATTGCCGTGGGTGGTGGTCAGGTCGCAATCTACGCAGCCGACAAGATTTCGATGAATCAGTATCTCGATATGACCGGCCACAAGATCTCCGGCGTGACCAACGGCGAGATTTCTGCAACGAGCACCGAAGCCATCAACGGTTCTCAACTCTATGAGACGAATCAGAAAGTCGAGAAAAACACTGCGGACATCGGCAAGAACACCGCGGACATCGCGACCTTGAACACCAATGTCGCGCAGAATACCGCGGACATCGCAAAGAACACGTCGGACATCGCAACGCTGAACACAAACGTGGCGCAGAACACGTCCGATATCACGAACATTAATAATCAGCTCGCCAGCGGAAACATCGGTCTCGTCAAGCAGGACGGATCGACGCGCAATATCACCGTAGCGAAGGACAACGACGGCAAGGTCGTCGACATGACTGGCACGGAAGGCACGCGCACGGTGACGGGCGTGTCGGCAGGCGCACTGACGGCAGATAGCACGGATGCGGTCAACGGTTCGCAGCTTTATCAGACGAACCTGAACGTCGAGAGCCTTTCGCAGCAAGTGGCGAACTTCTCGTCGATGGGTTCTTCCTCGCTCGCCTCGCAGAACAACGACACGCCGGCTGTCGCTTCGGGCGCCAATTCCTCCGCGATCGGCAACGGTTCGAAGGCGACGGGCAAGAACTCCGTCGCCATCGGCAGTGGTTCGGTTGCTGACGAAGACAACACGGTTTCGATCGGCTCGGTCGGCAACGAGCGCCGCGTGACGAACGTCGCGCCGGGTGTGAAGGGCACGGACGCCGTCAACATGAACCAGCTGAACGCGGTTCAGAGCAGCGTCAACGCGGTTGCCCGCAGTGCATTCGCGGGCGTCGCTTCGGCGATGGCCATGCCGAACCTCACGCCGAGCCAACCAGGCAAGACGGTGGTCGCAGCGGGTGTTGCGAATTACAAAGGCTACACCGCAGTGGGCGTCGGCGGCACGTATCGTTCGCGGAACAACCATTGGCTCGTCAACGCGGCAGCTTCGGTTACGCCGAGTGGCGACACGGGCGTGCGTGGTCAGGTGGGCTACGAGTTCTAAGCGGTATCGCGCGAGTGAGACCCATCGCGCAACGTAGTTGAGCAGCAGGCAGGGCGGCTATTCGCAAGGGTGGCCGCCCTTTTTGTTAATACGACGAGGGGCACGAAGAAATCTCGCTGATTAGGAATCGTCTGCTTCGAATGAGAATTCCTAATGGTTAATATCTGTCTCGTAGGTTGAGTCGTTGGAAGCAGCAAGCATTAGTTTGAAGTTGTGAAGTGGTGGCGCGTAGCAAAGAAGTGGAAGGCCGCAGTAAGCACAGTAAGGCAGTGAAGGCAGTCGTCGTAGTAAAGCAATGGCAGTTCAGTAACTCGAAGTTGCAGATCTTGTGAAGCAGTTAATCGTAGTAAGTAAGTTGAAGCCAGCAGCAAGCGCAGCAAATGTAGTGAAGCTAGTCGTAGGGCAGTAGTGGCGTTTCAGTAATTCGAAGTTTTAAGTGTTGTGATGTGGTTGTTCGAAGTAATTGAGTTGAAAGTGTCAGTAGTCGCAGAAACGCTGTAAAGGCAGTCGCAGTGCAGTAGTTCAGTGATTCGAAGTTGTATATGGTGTGAAGTTGTAGTCCGCAGTAAATAAATTGAAGGGAAGTAGTTGCAAGTAATGCAGCAATGGTTTGAGTAAGTAAGAAAGTACCGCGTAGTAGCAGTTCAGCAGTTCAGCAGTTCAGCAGTTCAGCAGTTCAGCAGTTCAGCAGTTCAGCAGTTCAGCAGTTCAGCAGTTCAGCAGTTCAGCAGTTCAGCAGTTCAGCAGTACCGCCGAGGGCGTCCGTTCACAGGAACGGACGCCCTTTTTCTTTGAAGTTCCCCCAGAATCGTCAACTTTTAAGAAAGCTTTAAGCGACGCCCCGTAACCTTCTTTCATCGATATAGCGCGCTCCCGAAGAGCGCATCCCTCGTCAGGAGCACACGATGAAAGCAAAGATTCTCACCCGCAGCGCCGTCGCGGCCGCTGTTGCCGTTGCCTTGTCGGCGGGCTACGTGGCGGGGCACAACAACGTTCCTGCGCCGCAGGTCATTACGCCCGTGCAAGCCGCGATGATGCCTGCCGAAGCCGCAGCCAAGACCGGCATTCCCGACTTCTCCGGCCTCGTGGAAACCTACGGCCCGGCCGTGGTGAACATCAGCGCCAAGCACGTCGTCAAGCAGACGGCGAATCGACGGGGCCCGAATCAGGTGCCGATGGACCCCGACGATCCCTTCTATCAGTTCTTCAAACGCTTCGGTGGCATGCCCGGCTTCGGCGGCGGCGATGGAGGCCCGGGTGCGGATCGCCCGAGCGAAGGTCTGGGTTCCGGCTTCATCGTCAGCAGCGACGGCTATATCCTGACCAACGCGCACGTCGTAGACAACGCGAACGTTGTTACGGTCAAGCTCACCGATAAGCGCGAATATCGCGCGAAGGTGATCGGCGCCGACAAGCAGTCGGATGTCGCCGTGCTGAAGATCGACGCGAAGAACCTGCCGACCGTGAAGATCGGCGATCCGAACGGCAGCAAGGTCGGCCAGTGGGTCGTCGCGATCGGTTCGCCCTACGGCTTCGACAACACCGTGACCTCGGGCATCATCAGCGCGAAGTCGCGCGCGCTGCCCAACGAGAACTACACGCCGTTCATCCAGACCGACGTGCCGGTGAACCCCGGCAACTCGGGCGGCCCGCTCTTCAACCTGCAGGGCGAAGTAATCGGCATCAACTCGATGATCTATTCGCAGACCGGCGGCTTCCAGGGTCTTTCGTTCGCCATCCCGATCAATGAGGCCATCAAGGTCAAGGACGCGCTCATCAAGACGGGCCACGTCGACCGCGGCCGGATCGGCGTGACGGTCCAGGGCATGAACCAGACGCTCGCCAACTCGTTCGGCATGAAGTCGCCGGAAGGCGCGCTCGTCAGCTCGGTCGAGCCGGGCGGACCGGCCGCGAAGGCCGGCCTGCAACCGGGCGACGTGATCACCGCGTTGAACGGCGTGCCCGTGACGGATTCGACTTCGCTGCCGTCGCAGGTGGCGGGTCTTTCGCCGGGCACCTCGGCGAAGGTGACCGTGTGGCGCGACAAGAGCTCGAAGGATCTGTCCGTGACGATCGGCGCGCTGAAGGACGCGAAAACCGCCAGCGCGAAAACCGGCGGCGACGAATCGTCGGCGCAGGACGCGCGGCTCGGCGTCGCGGTGCGTCCGCTCACGCCGGAAGAGAAGCAGAACGATTCGCTTTCGCGCGGGCTGCTCGTGCAGCAGTCGGACGGGGCGGCGGCGAACGCGGGCATTCAGGCGGGCGACGTCATTCTCGCGGTCAACGGCCAGCCGGTCACGTCGGTGCAGCAGTTGAAGTCGATGGTCCAGCACGCGGGCGATAGCATCGCGCTCCTGATCCAGCGCGACGATGCGCAGATCTTCGTGCCGGTCGATCTCGGCTGATACGTCCAGCCGAGCCACGCGACGCGGGCACGAACCCTGCTCCAGCGTTTTTCTGGTGCCCCATCGCGTGAAGTCGACGCATCGGGCGTGACGCCGCCGGCGCCTGACAGCGCGGCGGCATCGAAAAAGGGAGCAAAAACATGACGAGCAGAACCACGGGCAAGCTGGCGACCGCACTTCTCGTTGCGGCGCTCGGCGCGGGCATGGCGGGCGGCGCATGGGCGCAGACCGCCGGCGGCACGACCACGGATTCTTCGAGCGCAGGCAACACGAACGGCGGCGGCCTGCCGCAGATTCAGCAACAAGGCGACGTCTCCTGGACTTCGGGCGGCGTGGGCCTCGACGAATCTCGCGCATTGTTGCGCGAACAGGCGCATTGGCCGCTATCGCTGCGTTTCACGGGCCCGACCGCCGACTACCTCGCGGACGTGCACGTGCGCATCGTCGGCGGGAAGGGTGGCGAGGTCCTGAGCACCGACGCGATGGGCCCGTACATGCTCGTCAAGCTGCCTCCGGGCAGCTATACCGTCTACGCGAAGTACAAGGATCAGGAGAAAAAGCAGGCCGTGAACGTCTCCGGCCCCGGCAAGGCCAAGGCCGCGTTCCACTGGAGCATTCAATAATCGCTTGTCGCCGGATGTGCGGCGTAAGCTCGACGCAAGCTCGGAAAAGCGCTCACCCGGCAGCGAAAGTTTGTCTCATAATTAAGCCACGAGTAGCTCGACGACTCGTGGCTTTTTTCTGGGATCTCGGTTCGGACGCGGGAGGCGCTTGACGATGGGCACGGATCTGAATGAAGGGCACGAAGCGGCGCAGCGTATCGACATCACGCCGAACGGCCGGCGCTGCCGCGTGATTCATCAGGGCGTCACCTACGCCGATACCCACGCGGCCCTCACGCTCGTCGAGCCGGGCGCGGAAAAGGTCCATTACTTCCCGCGCGGCGACGTGAACATGGCGCGGCTGGAGCGTTCGATTCACACCACGCACTGCCCGGTCAAGGGGCAGGCCACGCACTTCCATCTGCTGACCGAGGAAGGCCCGGTCGAAAACGCCGCATGGAGCTACGAAGCGCCGCTCGACGCCGCGCAAAAGATCAAGGGCTATCTCGCGTTCTACCGGTCACGCGTCGATCGCATCGATGAAACTTCCTAGGCGGGCGGTCGAACAGACGTCCTCACGTTTCAAGGCGATAACGAACGAATGCGGTCCCGGCCCCCGGAGGCTCGAATGGAAGTCACCGATGCGTTGCGCGTTCCGCTTGATCCGGAGCACGTCCGGGAGGCGCTGGGCGATCTCGCGCTGCTGCGCGCGAGCCTCGACAATTGCGAGTCCTTCAGCCGCACGCCAGGCGGCGAATATGTCCTCACTCTGATCGTGCCGCTCGGCGCGCTGCGGGCGCGCTACGAAATCCGCGCGCACGCGGCCGGGCGCACGCGGCAGGCCGCGCACGTGGAGGGCGAAAGCGCCGATGAGCCCGCCGACGCGGCGTACGCGCGCACGCTGAGCTTCAAGGCCCGCGGCGAGGGCGTCGGTTCGTTGCGCGGGCAGATCGCGGTGGCGCTGAATCCGCACGACGGCGGCAACGCGACCTGGATCGAATACACCGTCTGGGCGACCGTTTCGGGCCCGCTTGCCAGCCTGCCGTCGCGGCAGATCGAAAATGCGCTGCGCGAGGGCGCGGACGAATTTTTCGCCGAATTCTGCGAAGTGGTGCGGGCGAAACACGGCTTGCCGTCGATGCGCGCAGCGGGCGAAAGCGCCGCCCGGCGCCATGTGTTCCTGCGGCCGGGCTCGATGTCCGCGGCGTTGTCGAGACGCGCGAGCGGCCCTCGCGGGCTCGACGCCGACGCTCACGCGAGCGGGGTGTTGCGCCATCGTCTGCACGGGCATGGTTTCGCGCACCACGACCGCGATCATTCCCACGATCCGCATCCGCTCGGACTGCCGGGCTGGGCGTGGGCGGCGATGCTCATCTGCATCGCGCTGTTCGCGTATTTCGCGCAGCACATTGGTCTGCAATGACGCAAAAGCGCGGCGCAGGGCGAATTCGGTGACAATCCGATTCATCTCAACGCGTCAAATAAGAAGAGGTGATCCATGCCGCGCCGCGCCCTGATCGTCATCGACGTGCAGAACGAGTACGTCACTGGCAATCTGCTGATCGAATATCCCGATGTGAACGTGTCGCTCGCCAACATCGGCCGGGCGATGGATGCCGCGGAAAAGCACGGCGTGCCGGTCGTCGTCGTGCAGAATTTCGCGCCGGCCACCGCGCCGGTCTTCGCGCGCGGCTCGGCGCTGGCCGAACTGCATGGAACGGTGAGTTCGCGTCCGCGCGCGCATTACGTCGAGAAATCCCTGCCGAGCGCGTTCGCCGGCACCGACCTGGGCGACTGGCTCAACGCGCACGACATCGACACGATCGTGATCGCCGGTTACATGACCCACAATTGCGACGATTCCACCGTCAAGCACGCGGTCCACGCCGGTCTCGCAGTCGAATTTCTCGTCGATGCGACGGGCGCCGTGCCGTACGAAAACAAGGCGGGCAAAGCCAGCGCGGAGGAAATCCACCGCGTGTTCACGGTGGTGATGCAGTCGCGTTTCGCGGCCGTGCTCAGCACCGACGAATGGATCGGCGCACTGGAGAGCGGCGAGCCCCCGGCGCGCGACAACATTTACGCGTCGAACCAGCGGGCGCGGAAGTCGGCTTCAGACAGAAGCAGGTGACAGCAGCGCGGGGCTGCAGCGCAGGGCGTCGAAAGATGCGTCGATGAGCGCTTCAGCGTCGCGTTCCGGATCGACGAGGTCGGGGAGCATCAGCGAGTCGT
The DNA here is from genome assembly GCF_001544875.2 of Caballeronia hypogeia. Lineage (GTDB taxonomy): Bacteria > Pseudomonadota > Gammaproteobacteria > Burkholderiales > Burkholderiaceae > Caballeronia > Caballeronia hypogeia. The sequence goes on along the minus strand of NZ_FCOA02000001.1, from coordinate 18,032 downwards.
GCAGGATGCCGGTGAAGAGGCAGTGGAGCATGGTCGTGGCGCGGCGCGTGTCGAGCGTCGCGGGAAGCTGCTTCTTTTCGACGGCGTTGCGTAACGCGCGCTCGATGCGCTCCATGCCATCGCGCATGTTGTTCTGGTGCCGTTCGCGCACCGGCCCCATTTCCTCGACGAACTCGCATTTCATGAACAGAATGTCGAAGACACGCCGGCGCTGCGCGTCGCTGGTGATGTTTCGCATGCACCAGACGAACAGTTCGCGCAGGCGCGCGAGCGGGTCTTCCTCGCGACCGTCGAGCGTGGCTTCGACGAGTTCGTCGAGCGGCAGCAGGCTGCGGTCGAACATGGCGTTGAAGAGGTCGCCCTTGTTGGCGAAGTGCCAGTAGATCGCGCCACGCGTCACGCCCGCCGCCTGCGCGATGTCCGCCAGCGTCGTGCGCGACACACCTTTCTCGTAAAAGACGCGCTCGGCCGCATCGAGTACGCGGTTGCGCGTTGCCTGCGCTTCTTCCTTGGTTCGTCTGACCATATCGTGCGGCCAATGGCCGATTGCTCCTGCTGCTGCCGTTGATGGCCGCTCTAAAAAACGGCCTTGTCGAAGATTCGTCGAACGTAATCGATTCCCCCGAGCGGTTTTTTCCCGCCTTCAATCGGGAACAACACGTACGGTTTTTTACATTCATTCGTGAATGTATATACAATACCACCCGTCAACAAATTTCGACAAATCGAAGCGGCGAGCAGATTTCACGTAAGCTTTCAATCCGTTGCCCGTTCTGACCGTCCTTTGGTCAAGCGCCGGCGCTTCAGGCGCCTGGCGCACGGGCATGAAACGCCAGCCTGCGGCCGGCGGTAGCTCACTCGTCGAACAGTCGATTTGTCGGACAGCGTCTCATGACGCTCGTGCGCGGCAATGCCCGGGGAAGGCCGTCGCGCACTCACTTCACTTCAGTCTTAGACAGAGGTCGCTCCATGCGCGTCGAACGGGTTCCATTCCGCTTAATCACCGCCGCGACGGCTGCCGTGTTCCTGGCAGCGTGCGGGCAAAAACAATCAGCACCTCCGCCACAAACGCCCGAAGTGGGCATCGTCACCGTGCAGCCGACGAGCGTGCCGGTCGTCGACGAATTGCCGGGCCGCACCAGCGCCTATCTCGTCGCGCAAGTGCGCGCACGGGTCGATGGCATCGTGCAGCGCCGTGAATTCACCGAGGGTTCCGAGGTCAAGGCCGGCCAGCGGCTCTACAAGATCGATCCGGCGCCGTATATCGCCGCGTTGAACAACGCGAAGGCGTCGCTCGCGAAGGCGCAGGCGAACGTCGCGTCGCAGAACGCGCTGGTGCAGCGTTACAAGATCCTCGTCGCGGCCAACGCGGTCTCGAAGCAGGACTACGACAACGCCGTCGCCTCGCAAGGCCAGGCCGTCGCGGACGTGGCGGCGGGCAAGGCCGCGGTCGATACCGCGCAGATCAACCTCGGCTACACCGACGTGGTTTCGCCGATCACCGGCCGCACGGGTCTCTCGCAGGTGACGCCGGGCGCGTACGTGCAGGCGAGCGCCGCGACGCTGCTCACGACCGTTCAGCAGCTCGATCCGATTTACGTCGACCTGACGCAATCGAGCGTCGACGGCCTCAAGCTGCGACGCCAGATCCAGGAAGGGCGTCTGCAGACCGAAGGCATCCACGCCGCCAAGGTCACGCTCCAGCTCGAGGACGGCCGTACCTACACCGAGCAGGGCAAGCTGCAGTTTTCCGACGTGAGCGTCGATCAGAGCACGGGTTCGGTCACGGTGCGCGCGATCTTCCAGAACAAGGACCGCGTGCTCTTGCCGGGCATGTTCGTGCGCGCGCGCATCCAGGAAGGCACGAACGACCACGCGCTGGTCGTGCCGCAGATTGGCATCACGCACGACCAGAAGGGTCAGCCGACCGCGCTCGTGGTGGGCAAGGACGACAAGGTCGAACTGCGTCAGCTCGTCACCGGCGGCACTTTCGGCAACAACTGGGTGGTCGACAGCGGCCTGAATCCGGGCGACCGCGTGATCGTGAACGGCGTGGAAAAGGCCAAGCCCGGCATGCAGGTGAAGCCGGTCGACGCGAAATTCCCGTACCCGGCATCCGGTGCGCAGGCGGGAGGCGCACCCGCCGCCGCTCCGGCGAACGCGAGCGGCGCGCAAGCCGCATCGGCCGCCTCCGCTGCTTCAGGCGCGCAATAAAAGGGAGCCTGTTACATGGCAAAGTTTTTTATCGATCGACCTATTTTCGCGTGGGTGATCGCGATCATCCTGATGCTGGCGGGGATGGCGTCGATCTTCACGCTGCCGGTCGCGCAGTATCCGACCATCGCGCCGCCCGCGATCCAGATCAGTGCGACGTACCCTGGCGCATCGGCGAACACGGTGGAAAACACGGTGACGCAGGTGATCGAGCAGCAGATGACCGGTCTCGACCACCTGCTGTATCTGTCGTCGACGTCCGATGACTCGGGCACGGCCACCGTCACGCTGACGTTCGCTGCGGGCACGAATCCGGACATCGCGCAGGTGCAGGTGCAGAACAAGCTGCAGCTCGCCACGCCGCTTCTGCCGCAGGTCGTGCAGCAGCTCGGCACGAAGGTCACGAAGTCGAGTTCGAGCTTCCTGCTGGTGCTCGCGTTCGTGTCCGAAGACGGCAGCATGAGCAAGTACGACCTCGCGAACTACGTGGCGTCGAACGTGGCGGACCCGCTCTCGCGTATCGACGGCGTGGGCACGACGACGCTGTTCGGCTCGCAGTACGCGATGCGCGTCTGGCTCGATGCGACCAAGCTGACGAACTACTCGCTCACGCCCGTTGACGTGAAGACCGCAATCACGAATCAGAACGTGCAGGTGGCGGCGGGTGGGCTCGGCGGCACGCCAGCGGTGCCGGGGCAGATGCTCCAGGCGACCATCACGGAAGCGACGCTGCTGCGCACGCCCGAGCAGTTTGGCAACATTCTGCTGAAGACGAATCAGGATGGCTCGCGCGTGCGTCTGAAGGACGTCGCGAAGATCGAGCTCGGCGGCGAAAACTACAACTTCGACACGAAGTACAACGGTCAGCCGACCGCCGGCTTCGGTATCCAGCTCGCGACGGGCGCCAACGCGCTGCAGACCGCGAAACTGGTGCGCCAGAAGATCGACGACCTCTCGAAGTACTTCCCGCACGGGCTCGTGGTGAAGTATCCGTATGACACGACGCCGTTCGTGCGCCTGTCGATCGAGGAAGTGGTCAAGACGCTGATCGAAGGCATCGTGCTCGTGTTCCTCGTGATGTATCTGTTCCTGCAGAACCTGCGGGCGACGATCATCCCGACGATCGCTGTGCCGGTGGTGCTGCTGGGCACGTTCGCGATCATGTCGGCGGTGGGCTTCTCGATCAACGTGTTGTCGATGTTCGGCCTCGTGCTCGCCATCGGTCTGCTGGTGGACGATGCAATCGTGGTCGTGGAGAACGTCGAGCGGGTGATGTCGGAAGAGCATTTATCGCCACGTGAGGCAACCCGCAAGGCGATGGGCCAGATCACCGGCGCGCTGGTCGGCGTGGCGCTGGTGCTCTCGGCGGTGTTCGTGCCGGTGGCGTTCTCGGGCGGCTCGGTCGGCGCGATCTACCGGCAGTTCTCGCTCACGATCGTCGCGGCGATGGTGCTGTCCGTGCTGGTCGCGTTGATTCTCACGCCGGCGCTGTGCGCGACCATTCTCAAGCCGCATCCGGAAGGCCACGAGCCCGAGAAGAAGGGCTTCTTCGGCTGGTTCAACCGGAACTTCAACAAGAGCCAGGAGAAGTATCACAGCGGCGTGAAGCACGTGATTCGCCGCTCGGGCCGCTGGCTGATCATCTATATCGTCGTGATCGTCGCGGTGGGCATGCTGTTCCTGCGTCTGCCGAAGTCGTTCCTGCCCGATGAAGATCAGGGCACGATGTTCGTGCTGGTGAACGCGCCGTCCGGCTCCACGCAGGAATACACGGCGCACGTGCTGAAGGACGTGCAGGACTATCTGCTGCACGACGAAAAGTCGATTGTCGAATCGGTGTTCACGGTGAACGGCTTCTCGTTCGCGGGCCGCGGCCAGAACTCCGGTCTCGTGTTCGTGCGAATGAAGGACTACGGGGAGCGCCAGCACAGCGACCAGAAGGTGCAGGCGCTGGTCGGGCGGATGTTCATGCACTTCGCGCCGTACAAGGACGCGATGATCTTCCCGGTCAATCCGCCTTCGATTCCTGAACTCGGTACGGCGGCGGGCTTCGACTTCGAGCTGCAGGATCGCGGCGGCCTCGGCCACGCGAAGCTGATGGAAGCGCGCAACATGCTGCTCGGCATGGCCGCGAAGGACCCGACGCTCGCGCAGGTGCGCCCGAACGGCCTGAACGATACGCCGCAGTTCAAGGTGAACGTCGACCGCGAGAAGGCGAGTGCGCTCGGTGTCGCGATTTCGGACATCGACCAGACGTTCTCGATCGCGTGGGCGTCGCAGTACGTGAACAACTTCCTCGACGTCGACAACCGGATCAAGAAGGTCTATGTGCAGGGCGACGGTCCGTTCCGCATGAATCCGGACGATCTGAACAAGTGGTACGTGCGCAATGGCGCGGGAACGATGGTGCCGTTCGGCGCGTTCGCGGCCGGCAACTGGACCTACGGTTCGCCGAAGCTCGAGCGTTACAACGGTATTTCCGCGATGGAAATCCAGGGCGCGGCAGCTCCGGGCAAATCGACCGGTCAGGCCATGACGGCCATGGAAGCGATCGCGGCGAAGCTGCCGGCGGGTATCGGCTACGAATGGACGGGCCTGTCGTATCAGGAACGCCAGTCGGGTTCGCAGGCGCCGATTCTCTACGGCATCTCGATCCTGGTCGTGTTCCTGTGTCTGGCCGCGCTGTACGAAAGCTGGTCGATTCCGTTCTCGGTCATCATGGTGGTGCCGCTGGGCGTGCTCGGCGCGCTGCTCGCGGCGACCTTGCGCGGTCTGGAAAACGACGTGTTCTTCCAGGTCGGCCTGCTGACGACGGTGGGTCTGTCGGCGAAGAACGCGATTCTGATCGTGGAATTCGCGCGTGAACTGCGCATCCAGGGCATGTCGACGGTGGAAGCGGCGATGGAAGCGGCGCGCCTGCGGTTGCGCCCGATCCTGATGACCTCGCTCGCGTTCATTCTCGGCGTGATGCCGCTCGCGATCAGTAACGGCGCGGGTTCGGCGAGCCAGCACGCGATCGGCACGGGCGTGATCGGCGGCATGCTGACCGCGACCTTCCTTGCCATCTTCATGATCCCGATGTTCTTCGTCGTGATTTCGAAGTTCAGCAAGAGCAAGGACGTGCCGGCTCCGGGTTCATCCGGCGACATCGAAGGCACGAACGGTAAGGAAGGACACTGAGATGCTTAAACATTCGTTGATCGCAGCCGCCGTGGCCGTGTTCGCCGCAGGCTGCACGCTGCAGCCGAAGTACGAGCAGCCGGCGGCGCCCGTCACGCAGACCTTCCCGGAAGGCGGCGTGTACGCGCACCAGCCGGATGCGAGCTCGAGCGCGAGCAATGGCCGCAGCGCGAACGGGCAAAGCGCGCCCGAGATCGGCTGGCGCGACTTTTTCGCCGATGCGCGCCTGCTGAAGATCGTCGAGCTCGCGCTGAAGAACAACCGCGATCTGCGCGTTTCGGTGCTCAACGTCGAGGCGGCGCAGGCGCAGTACCGGATCGTGCGCGCGGGTCTGTTCCCGACGCTCAATGGCGTCGCGTCGCAGAGCAAGTCGCGCACGCCGCAGAATCTGTCGGTCTTCGGCAACACGATCTCCAACGAGTATTCGGTCGGCCTGAATGCGTCGTGGGAAATCGACTTCTTCGGGCGCATCCGCAGCCTGAAGGATCAGGCGCTCGCGCAATATCTGTCGACGGCGGAATCGCGCAAGGCGGCGGAAATCGCGCTGGTGTCGTCTGTCGCGGACCAGTATCTGACGATGCTCGCCTACGACGACGCGCTCGTCGTCACGGAGAACACGCTGAAGACGGCGCAGGAGTCGTATCGCATCACCAAGCTGCAATACGACAACGGCACCGGCACCGAACTCGATCTGCGCCAGTCGGAAGGCGTGGTCGAGGAGGCGCAGGCGAATCTGCAGACGCAGTCGCGTCTGCGGGCGCAGGCGGAGAACGCGCTAGTGCAGCTGGTCGGCGAGCCCTTGCCCGCCGATCTGCCGACGGGAATGCCGCTCGACACGCAAAACCTGCTGTCCGACATTCCCGCGGGATTGCCGTCGGATCTGCTCACGCGTCGCCCGGACATCGCCGCGGCCGAGCAGTCGCTGCTCGCGGCCAACGCGAACATCGGCGCGGCGCGCGCGGCGTTCTTCCCGAAAGTGTCGCTGACGGGCAGCTTCGGCACGCTGTCGCCGACCCTCGGCGGGCTGTTCAAGCCGGGCTCGGCGGCGTGGTCGTTCGCGCCGCAGATCTCCATCCCGATTTTCGAGGGCGGGGAGAACAAGGCCAATCTCGATCTGGCGAACGTGCAGAAGCGTATCGAGATCGCCAACTACGAGAAGGCGATCCAGACGGCGTTCCGCGAAGTCGCGGATGGCCTCGCCGCGCGCGGCACCTTCGACGAGCAGATCAAGGCGCTCGAACGTTTCGTGAATTCGCAGAGCCGGCGTCTGGAGCTGTCGGACCTGCGCTACCGGAACGGCGTGGACAGCTATCTCGCGGTGCTGACCGCGCAGACCGCGCTGTACGAAGCGCAGCAGTTGCTGATCACGGCGCGGTTGAATCGCCTGACCAACCTCGTCGATCTGTATCAGTTCATGGGCGGCGGATGGATCGAGCGGTCGGGCGATGTGCCGCGTCCCGCCGACGCGCCGGCCGACTACGGTTCGCAGAGCGCGCCGAAACCGGCCCCTGCGGCGGGCTGATCGGCCTCGACGTGACAAACGAAGCCCGGCCGCGCGCCGGGCTTTTTCATTGCCCTCGCGCTTCTGTCGCGGGGCTGCGAGCGTGGCTCCGACTTCATCAAATTTGGTCGAATAACGGTCAAATTTTTACATAAGTGCCCGTTGATTAGCGTTCCTCAGTGGGAGCGATATCTATAATCGGCTGCTTCTTTACGCAGTCTCGATCGCGCGGTTAAGTTCTGGCGCGCTTCGCGCCAACGAATTTGTCAAAAGGCCGGAATAGCCGGTTCGCGCCGGGCAGTGAGCTTCAGGTTGCTAACTCCGTTTCGCGGGAATTGCACCCGGACGAATCCTAAAGTTAGCTATCCGAAAAATATTTTTCCTTCGCCGGACGTAAGCCGCCGCACGAGCCGGTGGCATCGATCCGCCACGCGAAAACACGTCGCGTGCGCGCCCGCCATTGCGCGAGAGCGCGCGTCTTTCATCTTCAGTAACCACAGGGGTTTGCATTCCATGTGTTTCAAACGGATTCCATATCGCCTCATCGGTGTCGCCGCGGTTGCCATGCTGACCGCCGCGTGTGGGGAGAAGCGTCCCCCGATGGCGCAGAAAACGCCGGAAGTCGGCGTCGTCACGCTCAAGCAGGCAGCGGTTCCCGTCACCGCGGAACTTACCGGTCGTACGAGCGCATTCCTCGATGCACAGGTGCGTGCGCGCGTCGACGGCATCGTGCTGCGCCGGGAATTCACCGAGGGCGGAATGGTGAAGGCAGGTCAGCGGCTCTACAAGATCGATCCGGCGCCATACATCGCGCAACTGAACAATGCGAAGGCCGCCCATGCGAAGGCGCAGGCGAACCTCGTCTCGACGACCGCGCAGGCTGAGCGCTACAAGATCCTGGTCGCCGCGAACGCGGTCAGCAGGCAGGACTACGACAACGCGGTCGCGGCGCAAGGCCAGGCGGCAGCAGACGTCGCGCAGGCGAAGGCCGCAATCGACACCGCGCAGATCAACCTCGGCTATACCGACGTCACTTCGCCGGTCACGGGCCAGGCGGGCATTTCGCAGGTCACGCCGGGCGCCTACGTGCAGGCTGCGCAGGCGACGCTGATGGTGAGCGTCCAGCAACTCGACCCGATGTACGTCGATCTCACGCAATCGAGCCTCGACGGGCTGAAGCTGCGGCGCCAGATTCAGGAAGGGCGCCTGTCGACGAGCGGCCCGGACGCCGCGAAGGTCACGCTGATTCTCGAAGACGGCCGGGTCTACCCCGAGCAGGGCAAGCTGCAATTCAGCGATGTGACCGTCGACCCGTCCACGGGTTCGGTGACGGTGCGCGCAATGTTCGATAACAAGGACCGCGTGCTCCTGCCCGGCATGTTCGTGCGCGCGAGCATCCGGCAGGGCGTCAACCCGAACGCGCTGGTCGTGCCGGTTCAGGGCGTGTCGCACGACCAGAAGGGCACGGCGACGGCATTGGTCGTCGACAAGGACAACAAGGTCGCGCTGCGTCCGCTCGTTACCTCGGGCACTTATGGGCAGAGCTGGGTGATCGACAGCGGCCTGAATCCGGGCGATCGCGTGGTCGTCGAAGGCATCGACAAGATCCGCCCTGGCATGGAAGTGAAGGCCGTGCCCGCGCATCTGCCGGCAGCCGCTTCGGGTGTCGCCGCGGCTGGCGCCGCATCCGGCGCCGCCGGCGCCTAAGGACGGAGGCACGTTTCATGGCAAGGTTTTTCATCGATCGCCCGATTTTCGCCTGGGTGATCGCAATCATTCTGATGCTGGCGGGTCTCGCGTCGGTCTCGACGTTGCCGGTCGCGCAATATCCGACCATCGCACCGCCCGCCATCCAGATATCCGCCACGTATCCGGGCGCGTCCGCCCAGACCGTCGAAAATACCGTCACGCAGGTGATCGAGCAGCAGATGAGCGGCCTCGACCAACTGCTGTACATGTCCTCGACTTCCGACGACAGCGGCACCGCCACCGTCACGCTGACCTTCGCCGCTGGCGCCAACGCCGACATCGCGCAGGTGCAGGTGCAGAACAAGCTGCAGCTCGCCACGCCGAACCTGCCGCAAGTCGTGCAGCAACTGGGCACGCGCGTGACGAAATCGAGCAGCAGCTTCCTGCTCGTGCTCGCGTTCGTGTCCGAGGACGGCCGCATGAGCCGCGACGACCTCGCGAACTACGTGGCGTCGAACGTGCAGGATTCGATCAGCCGCCTGAATGGCGTCGGCACTGTGACGCTGTTCGGCACGCAGTACGCCATGCGCATCTGGCTCGATCCGGGCAAGCTCGCCAAGTACAGCCTCACGCCCATCGACGTGCAGAACGCACTGCAATCGCAGAACGTGCAGGTGGCGGGCGGCCAGCTCGGCGGCACGCCTGCCGTGCCGGGACAGTCGATGCAGGCGACCGTGACCGAGGCGACGCTGCTGCGCACGCCCGAGCAGTTCGGCAACGTGCTCCTGAAGGTGAATCAGGACGGCTCGCGGGTGCGCATCAAGGATGTCGCGCGCGTCGGTCTGGGCGCGGAGAGCTACGGCTTCGAGACGCAGTACAACGGCCGGCCGGCCGCGGGTCTCGGCATCCAGCTCGCGACGGGCGCGAACGCGCTCGCCACGGCCACTGCGGTGCGGGCGAAGATCGACGAGTTGTCGAAGTACTTCCCGCAGGGGCTCGTCGTCAAGTATCCGTACGACACGACGCCGTTCGTCAAGCAGTCGATCGCCGACGTGGTGAAGACGCTGATCGAGGCCATCGTGCTGGTGTTCCTCGTGATGTACCTGTTCCTGCAGAACCTGCGCGCCACGCTCATTCCCACGCTCGCCGTGCCGGTCGTGCTGCTCGGCACGTTCGCGATCATGGGCGCCGCGGGCTTCTCGATCAACACGCTGTCGATGTTCGGCATGGTGCTCGCAATCGGTCTCCTGGTGGACGATGCGATCGTGGTGGTGGAGAACGTCGAGCGCGTGATGACGGAGGAGGGCCTGCCGCCGAAGGAGGCCACGAAGAAGGCGATGAGCCAGATCACCGGCGCGCTGATCGGCGTGGCGCTCGTGCTGGGCGCGGTGTTCGTGCCTGTGGCGTTCTCGGGCGGCTCGGTCGGCGCGATCTATCGCCAGTTCTCGCTGACGATCGTCTCCGCGATGGGGCTGTCGGTGCTGACCGCCATGATCCTCACGCCGGCGCTGTGCGCGACCATTCTGAAGCCGCTGCCCAAGGGGCACGAGGAGCGCAAGACCGGCTTCTTCGGCTGGTTCAACCGCGTATTCGCGAAAAGCCAGGCGAAGTATCACAGCGGCGTCACGCACGTGATCCGGCGCTCGGGGCGCTTCCTGATCGTGTATCTGGTGATCGTCGCTGCGGTCGCGCTGATGTTCACGCGCCTGCCCAAGGCATTTCTGCCCGACGAAGACCAGGGCACGATGTTCGTGCTCGTCGCAACGCCGGCCGGCTCGACGCAGGAAATGACGCAGCGCGCGCTCGACGACGTCGCCGGCTATCTGCTGAAGGACGAAGGCGCGAGCGTCGAATCGGTGTTCGCGGTGAACGGCTTCAGCTTCGCGGGCCGTGGGCAGAATTCCGGCCTCGTCTTCGTGCGCCTGAAGGACTTCGCCGATCGAACCGGCGCGAAGGAAAAGGTGCAGGCGCTCGTCGGCCGCACCTTCGGGCGCTTCGCGGGCTACAAGAACGCGCTGGTGTATCCAGTGAACCCGCCGTCGATTCCCGAACTCGGCACCGCCGCGGGCTTCGACTTCGAGTTGCAGGACCGCGCCGGCCTCGGTCACGCGAAGCTGATGGAAGCGCGCGGCATGCTGCTCGGCATGGCGGCCAAGGATCCGTCGCTTGCGCAGGTTCGTCCCAACGGCCTGAACGACACGGCGCAGTTCAAGGTGAACATCGACCGCGAAAAGGCGCTCGCGCAGGGCGTCGATCCGGCGGTGATCGACCAGACCTTCTCGATTGCGTGGGCGTCGAAGTACGTGAACAACTTCCTCGATACGGACAGCCGCATCAAGAAGGTGTACATGCAGGGCGACGCGCCGTTTCGCATGTCGCCCGAGAATATCGGCGACTGGTACGTGCGTAACGCGTCGGGCTCGATGGTGCCGTTCTCCTCGTTCGCCAACGGCGAATGGAGCTATGGCTCGCCCAAGCTCGAACGCTACAACGGACAGTCATCGATCGAGATCCAGGGCGTCGCCGCGCCCGGCAAGTCGACCGGACAGGCGATGACCGCGATGGAAGCGCTCGCCGCGAAACTGCCGGCGGGCATCGGCTATGAATGGACGGGGCTGTCGTATCAGCAGATCCAGTCCGGCTCGCAGGCGCCGATTCTCTACGGCATCTCCATTCTGGTCGTGTTCCTGTGCCTCGCGGCGCTGTACGAAAGCTGGTCGATCCCGTTCTCCGTGATCATGGTCGTGCCGCTCGGCGTGATTGGCGCGCTGCTCGCCGTGTCGGCGCGCGGTCTGGAAAACGACGTGTTCTTCCAGGTCGGTCTGCTCACCACGGTCGGCTTGTCGGCCAAGAACGCGATCCTGATCGTGGAGTTCGCGCGCGATCTTCAACTCTCGCAAAAGATGGGGCCGGTCGAGGCGGCGCTGGAGGCGGCGCGCCTGCGCTTGCGACCGATCCTGATGACCTCGCTCGCGTTCATTCTCGGCACCTTGCCGCTCGCGATCAGCAACGGCGCGGGTTCGGCGAGCCAGCACGCGATCGGCACGGGCGTGATCGGCGGGATGCTGACCGCGACCTTCCTCGCGATTTTCATGGTGCCGATGTTCTTCGTCGTCGTGCGTGCGCGTTTCGGCGGCGACAAGGAGGACATGGAGGCGGCGCTCGCGCGCGACGCAGCGCGACGCCACGCGCAACCGGGCAACGAAGGACATTGAGATGCGTAGACTTTCCCTGATTGCAATGGCCGTCGTGGCGCTCACGACCGGCTGCACGATGGCGCCGAAATACGAGCGCCCCGCGCCGCCGGTGTCCGCGAGCTTCCCGGGCGAGGGCGTCTATGCGACGCAGCCCGGCGCGGCGAACGCCGGCGCGCGCAGCGCGAACGGCGTGGCCGCGGCCGACATCGGCTGGCGTGACTTTTTCGTCGATGCGCGGCTGCAGCGGCTCATCGACATCGCGCTCGCGAACAACCGCGATCTGCGCGTGGCGATGCTCAACGTGCAGGCCGCGCAGGCGCAGTACCGGGTCGCGCGCGCGGCGCTGTTGCCGTCGCTTTCGGCGCAAGGCAGGCAGTCGAAGCAGCGCACGCCGCGAGATCTGTCAGTCCTGAACCAGACCATCCAGAACAGCTACACGGTCGGGCTGAACGCGTCATGGGAGATCGACCTGTTCGGCCGCGTGCAGAGCCTGAAGGATCAGGCGCTCGCGAAGTACCTGGCGACGGCATATGCGCGCAAGGCGGCTGAGATCGCGCTGGTGTCGCAGGTCGCGACGCAATATCTGCAGGTCCTGCAAGCCGATGATCTGCTGGCCGTGACGCGTCAGACTCTCGCGAGCGCGAGCGATTCGCACCGCATCGTGAAGCTGCAGTTCGACACCGGTACGGCATCGGAACTCGATGTGAGTCAGGCGCAGACGGTCATGGAAGGTGCGGCGGCGAATCTTCAGGCGCAGGAGCGCTCGCGCGCGCAGGCCGTCAACGCGCTCGTGCTGTTGCTCGGCGAGCCGATGCCCGGCGACCTACCCGGCGGCATGCCGCTCGACGGACAGAACCTGCTCACGGACATTCCGGCGGGCCTGCCCTCCGAGTTGCTGCTGCGCCGTCCGGACATCATGGAAGCGGAGCAGAACCTGCTCGCGGCGAATGCGAACATCGGCGCGGCGCGCGCGGCGTTCTTCCCGAGCATTTCGCTCACGGGCAGCTTCGGCACGCTGAGCCCGACGCTCGGCGGGCTGTTCAATCCGGGCTCGGCGGCATGGAGCTTCGCGCCGACGATCACACTGCCAATCTTTACCGGCGGCCAGAATCTGGCGAATCTGGACCTCGCGAACATTCAGAAGAAGATCGAGGTCGCGCAGTACGAGAAGACGATCCAGTCGGCATTCCGCGACGTCGTCGACGGGCTCGCGGCGCGCGGCACTTTCGATCAGCAGATCGCGGCGCTCGAGCGCGACACGACGGCGCAGCAGCGGCGGCTGGAACTGTCGTCGCTTCGTTATCGGCAGGGCGTGGACAGCTATCTCGGCGTACTGACCGCACAGCAGGATCTATACGCCGTGCAGCAGACGCTGATCGCCGCGAGGACGCAGCGGCTCGCCAGCCTGGTGACGCTTTATCAGGCGCTGGGTGGCGGGTGGATCGAGAAGACGGGGGATGAAGCGCGGGCAGTCGATGCGAGCTAGCCCATCCTCTTACTGGTAATAGCGCATTGCATCCAGGGCGTTCGATCATCAACGTCCTGGATGCATTCATTGGACTTCGCCGGAAACAAAAAAAACGCCGCGGCTCTCACCGCGGCGCATAACGCAAGACAGCCAGCAAACACTTCAGGGTACGACTTCCTCAGTGCGCGTCTCCGGCGTGAGCCGCGCCTTCGAACTCATGCGCGGCTTCACGCGCGTCGCGGCGCGCATCCTTTTCCTTGCGCACGCCGTTGAACACGATGTTCAGCACCACCGCCGATACCGACGCCAGCAGAATGCCGCTGTGAAGAATCGGTTCGAGCGCGTGCGGCAGTTGCGAGAAGAACTTCGGCGCGACGACCGGCACCATGCCCATGCCCACGCTTACCGCGACGATGAACAGGTTGTGGTGATTCTTCGTGAAATCCACGCGCGACAGCGTCTTGATGCCGTTCGCCGCGACCATGCCGAACATCACGATGCCCGCGCCGCCGAGCACGAACGGCGGCACCGAAGCCACCACCTGCGCCATCTTCGGGAACAGGCCGAGCACGACGAGAATCACGCCGCCGGTCGCGCAGACGAAACGGCTCTTCACGCCCGTCACGCCGATCAGGCCGACGTTCTGCGAAAACGACGTATGCGGGAACGAGTTGAAGACGCCGCCGATCAGCGTGCCGAGACCATCCACGCGCAGGCCTCGCACCAGCGCCTTCTGATCGACCGGACGCTCGACCAGATCGCCGACCGCGAGGAACATGCCGGTCGATTCGATGAACGTGACGAACATGACGATGACCATCGTCGCGACGGAGAGCGGGTCGAAATGCGGCATGCCGAAGTGGAACGGCAGCACGATGCCGACCCACGGTGCGTGCGCGACGCCGTCCATGTTCACGCGGCCGAGCATCGCGGCGATCACGAAGCCCGCGACGATCCCGAGCAGCACCGAGATATTCGCGACGAAGCCGCGCATGAACTTGTTGATGAGCAGGATCAGCGAAAGCACGAGCAGCGACAGCATCAGATAAATCGGATTGCCGTAGTCAGGGTTGCCGATGCCGCCCGCCGCCCAGTTGATGCCCACGCCCATCAGCGACAGCCCGATCACCGCGATCACGGTGCCGACCACGACTGGCGGGAAGAAGCGCAGCAGCTTGCCGATCATCGGCGCGAGGAAGATGCCGATCACGCCCGCCGCGATCGTCGAGCCGAACACATCGAGAATGCCGAGCGACGGATTGGTGCCGATCGCGACCATCGGGCCGACTGCCGCGAACGTGCAGCCCATGATGACGGGGAGGCGAATGCCGAAGATCCACAATCCGAGCGTCTGGATCAGCGTGGCGACGCCGCACGAGAACAAATCCGCGCTGATGAGGAACGCGACCTGATCCTTCGGCAGGCCCATCGCCGCGCCGAGAATCAGCGGCACTGCGACCGCGCCCGCGTACATCACCAGAACGTGCTGGATGCCGAGTGTCAGCAATTGACCGGCGGGCAGCCGTTCATCGCAGGGATGCACGGACGGGTTCACCGAACTTGATGCCATGTCTCTCTCCTATATGCCTTCCATTTGAATGGACTCCACGTTAAGTGGATCAAAACGCGCGAACAAGACCACGCGCCTCTATACGCCGCGTTCGCCGGACGATATGGGTTTTGCGCGCCATTGGGGGCGCAAACGTGCGCAAGCCCTTGCCACAAGGGGTTTGACGGATGTCACAGGAAAATCGTCGCGTGAGGAAAGGCCGCCGTCGTCGGGCGCTCGTTATGATGTGAATCACGTCGCGCGTATAGTCCATTTTTCGTGTTCATCGCGCGATGGCGGGGTATACCCCCGTTTTGCGCGTTTTCCCTAACGTCTTTTTCAGACTCGAAATCCCATGCGTTTTCTCGGCATCGATCTCGGTACGGGCTCCCTGAAACTCGCCATCGTCGACGAAGACGGGCGCGAAACCGCGTTCGCGAACGCGCCCTATGCGGTCACGAGCGCACGTCCCGGCTGGGCCGAAACCACGGTGGATGTGTGGTACTCGGCGCTCGTCAGCGCGGCCTCGCGCCTGCCCGCGAACGAACGCGATGCGGTCGTCGGGATCGGCTTCTCGGGGCAGATGCACGGCGTCGTGCCGGCCGCCGCCGATGGTCGCGCGTTGCGCGCCGCGATGCTCTGGCCCGATACGCGCGCCCGCGATTTGCTCGACGCGTGGCCCGAACCGCAGCCGAATCCGGTCGCGCCGGGCATGGCGGGTCCGCTGCTGCGCTGGCTCGCGGCGAACGAGCGTGAGATCGCCGCCGCGACGCGCTGGGCCTTGCAGCCGAAGGACTGGCTGCGCGCGCGGCTCGCCGGAGCGGCTCCCGGCAGCTTCGTCACCGATGCATCGGATGCATGCGCGACGGCGCTCGCCCATCCATCCGGCGAATGGGACGACGCGCTCATCGAGCGGCTCGGCTTGCCGCGCGCATGGTTTGCGCCGCTCGCGGCATCGCATGAAACAGGCGGCGTGTTGTCGGCGGAAGCGGCGTCCGCTCTCGGACTGAAGGCGGGCATTCCGATGGCAGTCGGCGCGGGCGATACGCCGTGCGCCGCGCTCGGCAGCGGTTTGTCGTCCGCGGGCGACGCGCTGCTCACCACCGGCACCGGCGGCCAGATCGTCGTGATGTGCGACGCCGCGCCCGCGCCGGCGCATGGCTTGCATACGTATCGCTCGGCCACCGGCGCGTGGTATCGCATGGCGGCGATGCAGAACGTCGGTGTCGCGCTGGAGGCGGTGCGCGGCTGGCTCGGCCATGCGTCGTGGCCCGAAGCCTACGACGACGCGTTCGCCGCGAACGCCAGCGCATCCGTGAGCTTTTTGCCGTATCTGAGCGGCGAACGTTCTCCGTGGATGAACCCGAACGCGCGCGGCGGATGGCTCGGGCTCGGCCTCGACGACACGCGCGGCACGATGATGCGCGCCGCGTTCGAAGGCGTGGCATTCGCATTGCGCGCGGGACTGGATGCGATCCGGGCCAGCGGCACGAACCTCGATGCCATGCGTCTCGCGGGCGGCGGCTCGGTCGATCCGCGCTGGCGGCAGTTGCTCGCCGATGCGCTGCGCGTCGAGCTGCATGCCGTCGATTGCCCGAACGCCGCGACGCGCGGTGCGGCGATTCTCGGTGGCATTGCGGCAGGGCACTGGCGCGTGGACGATCTGACGGCGCTCGCGCCCCACGCGACGCTCGCCGCGACGCCGCAGCCGAACGCATCGCTCGATGAACGGCTCACGCGTTTTCTCGATCTGTACCGGCGCGCGGAAGACTGGTTCACGCTGGCGCGCGGGAGCGCTTAAACTTTCGTACCCTTGATTCCGCTGCAATTTGCATCGGAGACGATGAAGCGAGGCTTCGCATCGGCTTCACGTGTCACGACAACATCGAATCCGCCATGACCGAATCACAACCGTCGCATCCCGATTTCCGTTCGCGCGCGTTCCTGCTCGATCACGCGTTGCGCACGATGAGCTTCTATCATCCGCATTGTCTGGATCCGGCGGGCGGCTTCTACCACTTCTACAAGGACGACGGCACGATCTACGACCGCGCCTCGCGGCATCTCGTGTCGAGCACGCGCTTCGTCTTCAACTACGCGACGGCGTACAAGCATTTCGGCCTCGATGAATATCGCGGCGGCGTGGCGCATGGCATCGACTATCTGCGGCAGGTGCATCGCAATCCGCAGACGGGCGGCTATGCGTGGACGCTGAACGGCCGCGAGGTCACCGATGCGACCAATCATTGCTACGGCCTGGCGTTCGTCGTGCTCGCGTATGCGAAAGCAGTCGAAGCCGGTTTCGACGAAGCGCGCGCCTGGCTCGACGAAACCTGGAACCTGATGGAAACGCGTTTCTGGGACGCGCAGCATGGCCTCTACAAAGACGAAGCGAGCGCGGACTGGCGAGTCTCGGACTATCGCGGCCAGAACGCGAACATGCATGCGTGCGAGGCGCTGCTCGCGGCCTTCGAGGCGACGGGCGAAGCGCGCTATCTCGAACGCGCGTCCTTGCTTGCGGACAACATGGTGAATCGTCAGGCGGCGCTCGCAGGCGGGCTCGTGTGGGAGCACTACAAGCCCGACTGGTCGATCGACTGGGAATACAACAAGGGCGATCGCAGCAATATCTTCAGGCCGTGGGGCTTTCAGCCTGGACATCAGACGGAATGGGCGAAGCTGTTGCTGATCCTCGACCGCCACAAGCCCGAGCCGTGGCATCTTGCGCGTGCGCAACAGTTGTTCGATCGCGCGCTCGAATTGTCGTGGGATCACGAGCATGGCGGCATGGTCTACGGCTTCGATACGGAAGGCCAGTTCTACGACGAGGACAAATACTTCTGGGTTCAGGCCGAGTCGCTCGCGGCGGCGGCGCTGCTGGCGGAACGCGCGCATCGCGATGGCGACGCCGCGCTCGCCGCACGTTACTGGAACGATTACGACCGCTTGTGGACTTATAGCTGGACGCATTTCGTCGACCACAAGTGGGGCGCGTGGTATCGCATCCTCACGCGCGACAACCGCCAGTACAGCGACGAGAAAAGCCCGGCTGGCAAGACCGACTATCACACGATGGGCGCATGCTACGAAGTGCTGAACGTCGTGCGCTAAACCGAAATAGCATTGAAACCGAAGGAGCCGAACGATGAAGACGAAGGCAGCAATCGCATGGGAAGCAGGCAAGCCGTTGACGATCGAGGAGGTCGATCTCGAAGGTCCGCGCGCGGGTGAAGT